>NZ_JBITLL010000003.1:0-1220611 GCF_044465245.1 Nonomuraea terrae
TTCGAGAGGCTCCTGGATGCGCGAAAAGGAGACGCGACGGGGACCAGCGGGTACGGCGGAGGCGTTGCGCGAGGCTGCCAACAGATGTCCTTCCGGAGAGCACGGATGGAATCGAACTGCGCGCACGCCGAACGCCCCGGAAGAATCCAGGGCGTCAAGAGGCAGCGCGAGGGAGCAGCATAACGTAAATGAGAAACGGGTGTCTACTCATAAGATAGATGTCAACCTCGGTGCCGCCATCAGAATGGCACAGCGCGGGTGAACTCGTCAACTCTTACGGTTCGCGGCACGCAGTCGCATCCGTGCTCGGGACCGATGGCGGGGGTGACCGGTGTCGGCTTCACCCTTTTGCACCTGCGTACCGGAAGCCTTCTGTCGCCGATCGGGCGGCACATCACGGTCGACTTCGTCGCGCTCGTCCCGATCCCCTCGGCCGGCGTGGGTTCGTTCACACGCACTCGTCGGCGGGTCTCGGCCCGTGCGGCCGCCGGAGAGCGGTGACCGCACGGGCCCGTACGGGCTCCAGGTCGCTCTAGGTCCGGACCACGGCCACCGGGCAGTGCGCGTGGTGCAGCAAGCCGCGGCTGACCGAGCCGAGCAGCATCGAGCCCAGCGCGCCACGCCCGTGCGATCCCACCACCAGCAGGTCCGCCCGCCCCGACGCCTCGACGAGGGCGTCCACCGGCGTTGCCGAGACGTCGCTCTCGACCACTGTCACCTGCGGGTACCGCGCGTGGGCGGCCTCCAGCCTGTCGCCGACCACCTTGTGCTGGGCGGTGCGGAGCTCGTCCACGTCGTACGGGGCGTCCATGGCGAAGGCGGGCACCAGAAGCTGCCAGGCGTGCACGGCCCTCAGCGTGGCGCCGCGCAGGGCGGCCTGCTCGAAGGCGTAGGCCAGCGCCGGCTCGCACTCCGGCGAGTCGTCCACCCCGACCACGACCTCCCCGTACACCGGACGGTGCCCGCCGAGCACCACCACGACGGGGCAGCGGGCGTGTCCGGCGACGTGGGCGCTGACCGAGCCCAGCAGCGCGCCGGCGAACCCGCCCAGGCCGCGGCTGCCGATGACCAACTCGGTGGCCTCCTTCGCCTGCTCCTGCAGCACCGCGGCGGGCGTGCCCTCCACCTGCCGGGTCGTGACCTCGACCGTCGGCCGGCGCTCGTGGACGAGCGCCTCCGCCTCGCGCAGGGTCCTCGCCCCTTCGATCAGCAGCGCATCGGGCCGATCCGGAAATTTGCTGATTTGGTACGGCGTGCGGTCCACGGCATGCACGATCCGCAGCGGCAACCGCATGCGGAAGGCGTCGTTGGCCGCCCACTCCACCGCGGCCCTTGCGGTCACCGAGCCGTCGACTCCTACGATGATCATGGCGTCCTCCTTCGTCCGCGTCTCCATCCCATCTCGCCCGCACCTGTGCGGTGCAGGGCCGGAGGTCGGTCACGCGCAGGCCGAAGGACCCTGCCATCCCCGAGCCGGTGAGCAGCCGCACGCCACGTCCGCCGCCGCCGCCCGCACGGCCCAGGACAGGCAGCGGCGTTCGTGTCACCGGACCCGGGCCAGCTCCGCGAAAGTGCGAGGTGCGGCCAGGTCCGTCGCGGGCACCACGACGACCGGGCAGGGCGGCCCGGCCAGGCACGACCGCACGACCGCGCCCAGCCCGCCGTCGTCCCGCCGCGCCGCGGAGCCGAGCACCAGCAGGTCGGCCCCCTGCGCGTGTTGCGGGAGGACGGACTCCGGCCGGCCTTGGGCGAGCCGGGGCTCGACGGGGACGCCGGGGTGGCGGTCCCGCACGAACGCGGCCGCGCGATCCAGCGCCGCGGCCGCGCACTCCTGCTCGAAGGCGAGGTCGGCGTGCGGCGAGTACGGGGCGTACGGCGCTCTGTGGCCGAGGTGGCCTCCCCACGCGTGCACGATGACGAGCCGCCCCCGTGCCTCGGCGGCCTCGGCCGCCGCCCACAGCAGAGCGGCCTCCGATTCCGCGGTGCCGTCGGCGCCGACCACGATCTGGTGTGCTCTCATATCACCATCATCGAACGGCACAATCCGGTCATACACGGACGTTGTTCCATCATTACCGGCCTTTGGTCCGTGCCGTACCCGGAGACCGAGGCGGCTCATCACTTGGCGGGCTCCACATCCACGAGGCCTCGGCTTCGCGCGGCGGGGCGACCGACCGACCGACCGGGCAGGGTGCCCGGGAAACCTTCCGTCGCACTCGGTCATCTGTGCCAGATGACGTCGTTGGCGGTGGGTACGTATCCCGCGAACGGGGGTTGGCACCATGGAGATCCGACGAACGGCTTTGCCCCGGATCGGAACGCGGCACGACTGCACCACGCGGTCCGGACAACGGCTGGGCGTGGTCTGCCACCGCGACGGCCGCCGAGATCTGGTGATCTACGACCCGGACGATGCCGACCTCGCCGGTGAGACCGTCGAGCTGGACGGCGACGAGGCGAACGCGGTCGGGCGGTTGCTCGGCTCCCCATGCGAGGACCGAGGGCTCGGCGACCCTCATGGCACGGCCGAGGAACCGGTCAGCGTGAAGCTCACGATCGGGGACGGCTCACCGTACGCCGGCCGACCCATGGGGGAAGCGCGGGTGCGGACCCGTACCGGTGCCTCCGTCGTCGCGGTGGCACGCGCGGGCTCGCTCTTCATCAGCCCGGCCCCGGACTTCGTCTTCGCCCCCGGCGATCTGGTGGTCGTCATGGGCAGCACGGAAGGCATCAGCGCGGCGGCCGACATCCTGGCCGGAGGGTGACGACAGCCGCTACGTCCCTGAGCGGCCGGGACCAGCGGGCCCGTCGGAGCCCGCGGGGTATTCCTGCAGCGGAACGACGTCTCCGGCCCAGGCCGAGATGACCGGGGCGAGCACGCGCCACGCCTCTTCGGCCTCGTCGCCCCTGATGGACAGCGCGGCGTTCCCGTGCAGCACGTCCAGGAGAAGCCGGCCGTAGGGCGGGAGGCCGGGCGGCTCCATCCGCGCGGTGAGCGTGAGCGGTGCGAGGGTGCGCGCGCCGGAGCCGGTGCCGGTCAGGGCCAAGGTCATGCTCTCGGGTTCGAGCCCGAAGCTCAGCACGTTGGGCGCGGCCTCCCCGTTCTGCTCGAACGGCAGGTGGGGCACGGGCCGGAAGCGTACGGCGACCTCTTTGCGATCGTCCGCGAGCGCCTTGCCGCTGCGGAGCCGGAAGGTCGTGCCGGACCAACGCCAGCTTTCGAGTTCCAGCTCCACCTCCGCGAACGTCTCGGTCCGGCGCCGGGGGTCCACGCCGTCCTCCTCGACGTAGGAGGGGACCTCGCGCCCGCCGATCCGGCCGGCCAGATACCGGGCCCGGCGGGTACGGCGTACGACATCGTCGTCCGTGAAGGGCCGCACGGAGCGCAGCACGTCGATCTTCCGGTCGCGCAGATCGCGTTCGCCGAGGCTGAGCGGTGGTTCCATGGCGACCAGGCACAGGACCTGGAGCAGGTGGTTCTGCACCATGTCCTTGAGCGCGCCGACGCCGTCGTAGTAGCCCGCCCTGCCCTCCAGGGCGAGCGTCTCGTTCCAGACGATCTCCACCTCGGAGATGTGCGCGCTGTTCCAGATGGGCTCCAGCACGCGGTTGGCCAGCCGGCTGCCGAGCACGTTCTGGACGGTCGTCATGGCCAGGAAGTGGTCGACGCGGAACACCGCCTGCTCCGGCAGCACGCCGGACAGCAGCCGGTTCAGTTCCACCGCGCTGTCCAGGTCTTCGCCGAACGGCTTCTCCAGCACGAGCCGGCTACCCGGCGGCAGGCCCGCCTGGTGCAGGGCGGTGACCGTTCTGGGGAAGATCGCCGGTGGGAGGGCGAGGTAGACGGCGACGGGCCCGTCACCGGCGACGAGCGACGCGACGTCGGCGGCATCGGTGGCGTCCGCCTGCCGATAACGGACGGAGTCCGCGATCGCCTTCCTGACGTCGGCCGGCTCGGCCGGGCAGTGCCGTTCCAGCTGCGCGGCCGCCCAGCCCCGGAACTCCTCGCCGCTGCGCTCCCCCCTGTCGGCGCACGTCAGCTCGAACCGGTCGTCGAGGTGTCCGCCCGCTCGCAGGGCGGCCAGTGCCGGCAGGAGGTAGCGGGCGTTGAGGTCGCCCGTGGCGCCGAAGACCACGAGTCTGTTGATCATGTCGTGATACCCGCCTTCGCTCGTGCGAGGTTGACGCCGCTCGCGATGATCCCGATGTGGCTGAACGCCTGCGGGAAATTGCCCATGAACGTGCCCGTCGACGGCTCGATCTGCTCCGGCAGCAGGCCGAGCGGGCTCGCGCGGGCGCACAGCGAGGCGTACAGTTCCTCGGCCCGTTCGAGGTGGCCTTGCAGGATCAGGTTGTCGACCAGCCAGAAGCTGCACAGCAGGAAGGCGCCCTCGTCCCCGGGCAGGCCGTCGGGCGAGCGGTCGTGCAGGTACCGGTAGAGCAGGCCGTCACCGGCGGACAGGCGTTCGGCGATGGCCGCGGTGGTGGCCGCCATCCGCGGGTGGTCGGCCGGGATGACCTTCCGCAGCGGCAGTGCGAGCAGGCTGGCGTCGAGACTGCCGCCGCCGTCGAGGTGCTCGCTCAGGCACTGCGCCTTCTCGTCCCAGGACTGGTCGAGGATGAGCCCGCGCAACGTCTCGGCGGTGGCGCGCCACGTCGCGATCGGCCCGGACAGCCCGAGCCGCTCACCGATCGCCGCGGCCCGGTCCAGGGCCACCTGGCACATCCCGGCCGAGTAGGTGAAGACCCGGCCTTCGCCGCGGATCTCCCAGATGCCCTGATCCGGCTGCCGCCACGTGTGCGCGGCCGCCTCGGCGAGCTCCGTCAGGCCGTGCCACAGCGTGGGCTGCAGCTCGCGGCCGGGGAGCAGCCACTGGTCGGCGCAGTCGAGCACCTCGCCGTAGACGTCGTGCTGGCGCTGGTCGGCCGCCCCGTTGCCCCACCGCACCGGAGCGGAGCGCCGGTAGCCTTCCAGCTCCCCGTCCTGGACCTCCTCGGGTACGGGGTTGCCGCGGAGGGTGTACATGATGCGCGGGAGACCGCTCTGTTCGAAGGCGTCGAGGACCCAGCCGAGGAAGGCGTCGGCCTCTTCGTCGAAGCCGACCCGGCGCAGAGCGAACACGGCGAAGGCGGCGTCCCTGATCCAGGTGTAGCGGTAGTCCCAGTTGCGGACACCTCCGATCGGGGCGGGCAGCGAGGAGGTGGGGGCCGCGACCACGGAGCCGTTGACCCAGTCGTCCAGCAGTTTCAGCGTGATCACCGAGCGCCGGACCAGCGCTTCGTGCGGGCCGGTGTACGTGCAGGAGCGCATCCAGCGGCGCCAGGCGTCGGCGGTGTCCCGCAGCATCGCCTCGGGGTCGAACCGGTGATGGCGGTGGATGCGACCCCATGAGAGCACCAGGTCGAGCCGGTCTCCCTCGACCAGGTCGTGCTGGGTGCGCAGCCCGGTCAGCGGACGGTTGGAGCGCAGGTGCAGGCGCAGGTCGGGATGGCGGAAGGCACGTATTTCCAGGCCGCTGCCGAGGACGCGGGACTGCCCGCCGCCGCGCGGCGCCAGCTCCGCCCGCAGCCGTACGGCGCCGTTCAGGACGACGGCGGAGCGGACGAGCTCCGACCGGCCGCCGCCCGAGTCGTCGGTCAGGTCGGCGCCCGCCCGCAGGACCAGCGCGTCGGTGATCCTGACCACGCCGGTCGCGCCGCGCAGTTCGGTGACCAGCACCGCGGTGTCGGGCTCGTAGCGCTGCCTGGCCTCCCTCAGGTCCTCGACGGTCAGGGTGAAGTGCCCGCCGCCGGCGTGGTCGAGCAGGCCGCACAGCACGGGCTCGCTGTCGAAGCGGGGCAGGCACAGCCACGGGATCGAACCGTCCAGGCCGACCAGCGCGGCCGTCGCGCCGTCGCCGATGATGCCGAGATCCTCCAGCGGCAGGTAGCCGTCGAGCCGGCGGACCGGACGGAACGGCGGGTCGAGCTCAAGCATGCCGGCCTCTCAGAACCTGATCAGCACCTTCACGACGTCCTCGAGTTTCTTGTCCGACACCTCGAAGGCGCGCTCCATCTCGTCGAAGTGGAAGGTGTGGGTCGTCATCGGGGTGGGGTCGAGCCGCTTGCCCGCGAGGACGCGCAGCAGCCGCTCCATGCGCAGCCGGCCGCCCGGGCACAGGCCGGTCGCGATCGTCTTGTCGGCCATGCCGACCCCCCACTCGACGCGGGGGATGCGAACGAATTCGCCCTCCCCGTAGTAGCCGGTGTTGGAGACCGTGCCGCCGGGCTTGGTGATCTTGATGGCGGTCTGGAAGGTCGCGTCGGCGCCCAGGGCCTCGATGGCGGTGTCCACGCCCTGACCGTCGGTCAGGGCGAGAACGCGCTCGACGACGTCCTCGGTGGTGAAGTCGACGATCTCGTCGGCACCGTAGAAGCGGGCGAGCTTCTGTCTGCTCGGGACCGACTCGATCCCGATGATCCGGCCGGCGCCGCGCAGCCGGGCGCCGGCGGTCGCCATGAGGCCCACCGGGCCCTGCGCGAGGACGGCGACCGTCCCGCCGATCGGGATGTCGCCCTTCTCCGCGCCCATGAACCCCGTCGAGAGCATGTCGGCGCAGTAGACCGCCATCTCGTCGGGGACCTCGTCGGGGATCTTCGCCAGGTTGGCGTCGGCCTCGTTCACGTGGAAGTACTCGGCGAAGACGCCGTCCTTGATGTTGGCGAACTTGAACCCGCCGAGCGGCCCGCCGGACTGCGACGGGTGCCCGTTCTGGGAGGCGAGGTCGCCCCAGTCGGGGGTGATGGCGCCCACGAGCACCCGGTCGCCGGGCTGGAAGCCCCTGACCTGGTCGCCTGTCTCGTGCACCACGCCGACCGCCTCGTGACCGAGCGTCAGGTTCTCGCGGGGGCCGATGCCGCCCTTGACGGTGTGGGAGTCGGACGTGCAGATCAGGGCGTTGGTGGTCCGTACGACGGCGTCGAGGGGACCCGGTCGCGGGAGCGGCTTGTCCACGAGACCGACGTGGCCGATCTCCTTCATCACGAACGCTTTCATGTCGCCCCCGTAGCACGCCGCTGTCTCCGATACAGCCCGATACCCTCCCAGGCTCGGCGCCTTACGCCACATTCCTCGCTCCAGAGCACCTGCCGCCCAAGTGTTTGGCCTCTCGCACGGGTCGATGCCATCAAAGGGAAGGAACTTTAGGGACAATGCCCGAAATGCTCCGAATATCCTTGAGGCCTCCGAGGGTGGTCCTGGCCAGACCTAGTCACGAACGGGCCAGGTGAAGCCCTGGATCCGGCCTCCTTCCCGCGTTGCACTTCGGTGAGTACCCGACCATCCTCGGAGACCGAAATGTCCGCGCACCCGGCATGCACACCCAGCCAGCTCGACCAGTGCTGGATCCTTCCGTCCGAACCCCGGTCCGTCGCCCTGGCACGGAGGCTCACCCGCACCACACTGGCCGAGTGGCACGTGATGCCGGCGACGATCGACGACGCCACGCTCGTCGTCAGCGAACTCGTCACCAACGCCCTCAGCCACGCCCTGCCGCCCGTCACCTTCAGCCTCGGGCGGACGCCGGGCGGCCTGCGGGGCGAGATCACCGACCACGGCCCGCTCACCACGCTGGCGCCGCTCCCGGGCGGTTCCCTGGCCGCGTGCGGCCGCGGGCTCAAGATGGTCGACGATCTGACCGACCGGTGGGACGTCGACCGGAGCCCGGGGTGCGGCCGCAAGACGGTGTGGTTCGAGATGGCCACCGGCTGAGACGGATTCACCGGCGCAGGGCGGTCTCCCGCTTCATGTGCGACAGCTTCTCGGGATTGCGCACGGCGTAGAGCCCGGTGATGACGCCGTCGTCGACGCGCACCGCGATGACGGTCTCGATCTCGCCGTCGAGCCGGACGATCAGCGCCGGGTGCCCGTTGGCCTGTGCCGGCTCCATCGACACCGTGCGGGAGATCCTGCCGAGCCACTCGATCACCCGGTCGGCTCCCATGACGGGCTCCAGCGCGGCCCGCTTGATTCCGCCACCGTCGGTCAGGAGGACGACATCCGGCGCGAGCACGTCGAGCAGGCGTTGCAGATCGCCCGTTTCCACCGCCCGCTGGAACGCCTTGAGCGCGTCGCGGGACTCGGCCTGGGAGACGGCCCCGCGCGGCCGGCGGGCGGCGACGTGCGCCCGGGCCCGGTGGGCGATCTGGCGGACCGCGGCCGGGTTCTTGCCGACGGCTTCGGCGATCTCGTCGTAGTCCAGGCCGAACACCTCGCGCAGCACGAACACCGCCCGCTCGGTCGGCTGCAGCGTCTCCAGCACCAGCAGCATCGCCATCGAGACGCTCTCGGCGAGCTCGACGTCCTCGGCCACGTCGGGCGTGGTGAGCAGCGGCTCGGGCAACCAGGGGCCGACGTAGGACTCCTTGCGCCGGCCGAGGGTGCGCAGCCGGCTCAGCGCCTGCCGGGTGGTGATCCGGACCAGGTAGGCACGCTGATCCCGTACGGCACCGAGGTCGACCCCCGCCCACCGCAGCCAGGTCTCCTGCAGGACGTCCTCGGCGTCGGCGGCCGAGCCGAGCAGCTCGTAGGCGACGGTGAAGAGCAGGTTGCGGTGGGCGAGGAACGCCTTGGTCGCAGCGTCCGGGCGGTCGTCCTGGCTCATGTCCCCGCCGCGATCTTCGGGCGCGGTCGACGTGCCGGCCATGGGTGGCTCCTCTTCACTTTCCGACTGTGTCACCCATCAGACCCCGGGCCCCGCCGTTTTGTGACAGCCGTGCGCCGCCGGAGCCGCCTGCCTGTGGCGTACGTCACACGGGCGCGCTGTCACAAGGACCGGGCCGTCGGCATCTTGTGGTCGTTCACTGCGGCACACGACAAAGGAACGTCATGAGTTCAGCGCTTGAAACCCTTCGCCGTGACTTCGGCGGCGACATCATCGAACCGGGCGCAGCGGAGTACGAGGCGGCCGGCCGCTCGGTGCTGGCTTCCGGCAGCCCGGCCTACGTCCTGCGGCCCAAGAGCGTCGGCGACGTGCGAGCCGGCGTCAGGTTCGCCGCCGGCGCGGGGCTGCCGCTGTCCGTACGCGGCGGCGGCCACGCCTTTCCCGGCTTCGGCACCAACGACGGCGGCATCGTGATCGACCTCGGCGGACTCGCGAACGTGGAGATCGTCGACGGGGAACGTCACCTCGTGCGGATCGGCGGCGGCGCCACCTGGGGTCAGGTCGCGGCCGCCCTGGCCCCGCACGGCCTGGCGATCTCCTCGGGCGACACCAAGAGCGTCGGCGTCGGCGGGCTGACGTTGACCGGCGGCATCGGCTGGAAGGTCAGGAAGTACGGCCTGGCCCTGGACAACGTGGTCGCCGCCGAGCTGGTCACGGCCGGCGCAGAGGTCGTGCGGGCGAGCGCGGCGGAGAACCCGGAGCTGTTCTGGGCGATCCGCGGCGGCGGCGGCAACTTCGGGATCGTGACCGCCTTCGAGTTCGCGGCGCACCCGACGACGGACGTCTTCTACGGCAGGATCACCTTCCCGGCGGCGGAGGCGGCCACCGTGCTCCAGGGATGGGCGGACCACCTCCGCACCGCCCCCGAAGAGCTCACCTCCATCGCGAACGTGGCCAATCCGTTCGCCGGCGGCGCCGAAGCGCCGGTCGAGATCTGCGTCTCCTTCGACGGCGACGACCCGGGGCTCGCGGCCAAGGCGATCGACCCGATCCGGCGGCTCGGCACAGTGATCGACGACGATGTCGCGCTGACGCCCTATGCGGACACCCTGGTCGACGGCATGATCCCGCCGCCCGGCATCCGGCTCGTCACCCGAAGCGCGTTCGTCGGGAAGGAGTCGGTGGCCGAGGCCCTCGGGGTCCTCGCCGAGGTAGGGACCTCAGGGCGGCCGCCGGCCATCTCCGTGCGCAGCGTCGGCGGCGCGGTGTCCCGGGTCCCCGGCGACGCCACCGCCTACGCGTATCGCCAGGCGGAGTTGATGGTCGTCACCACCATCGTGGGTCCGGAGCCGGTCGTCGAGGCCGCGGGTCCCGCCCTGGCGGCGATCTGGCGGCGACTCGCACCGCACGTCAACGGCGCGTACGCGAACTTCCTCGCCTCCGCCGCCGAGGAGGACGTCGCCGCGATCTATCCGACGGAGACCTACCGGCGGCTGGCGGCGGTCAAGCGGCAGTACGACCCTGGCAACCTGTTCGCCGGCAACCACAACGTCCGGCCTCGGTAGGCTCCGCCGCCCTCATCGCGTCAGGGCCGATGCCGCCAGCGCCGCGAGTTTCTCCTCCGCCGGGGAGCCGGTCGGAGCGGTGTACAGCACGAGGAACAGGTCGGGGTCGGCGGTGGGTGCGAACGACTCCCAGTTGAGCGCCATCGTGCCCACCGCCGGATGGCGGAGACGCTTGACCCCGTACGTGCAGTACGTCACGCGGTGCTCGGCCCAGAAGCGGACGAACTCGGCGGACCGGGCGGTCAGCTCGTCGACCAGCTGACGCGGTCGGGGGCTGCTGCCGGCCCTGCCCAGCGCGCCTCTGAGCCAGGCCGTGGTTTCGATCGCGATGTCCTCCCAGTCGGCGAAGACGTCGCGGGCCCGCGGATCGAGGAACAACCAGCGGATCTCGTTGCGTTCGGCGAGGGGCATGGCGCCGAAGTCGGCCATGAGGACGGCGCCCATCCGGTTGATCGCCACGATGTCCAGGACCTCGGTCATCAACAGCGCCGGCACGGGGTCGAGCATCGTGAGCATGTCCCGCAGCGCGGCCCGCGGCCGGATCGGTGAGGGGCCCGGCGAATGCGCCGGCGTGTCACGGCGGCCGTTGACGAGCTCGCGCAGATGACGCAGCTCCTCGGAGGTGAGCCGCAGGACACCGGCCACCGCCTCCAGCACCTGGTCGGAGACGTTGCCGACGCGCCCCTGCTCCATCCTCGTGTAGTAGTCGACGCTGACCCCGGCCGCCAGGGCGAGCTCCTCGCGGCGCAGCCCCGCGACCCGGCGGCCGTTGGCGCGCCACGGCAGCCCCACGTCCCGCGGCGTCACCCGGGCCCTGCGGGAACGCAGGAACTCGCGCAGCTCATCCGGCTGCTTCATGCTGCCAGTATCGCATGTGCGCAGGTCAAGCCATGGGCCGCATCCGGACGCTCACCTCGGCGCGAACCGCCTGAGCCGCTCGCCGTACCCGCCGGCTTCGAGCACGGCGACGGACGGACCGGCGAGCAGCTGCAACTGCTCGATGACCTCCTGGAGCCGTCCCACGGCGCTGAGGGTGCGGCTCAGCAGCTCGTCCAGATCGACGTGGCCCCGGTTCAGCACGGCCTCCTCCAGCTCCGCGCGCAGGGCGGCGACCGGCGTACGCAGCGCGTGCGCGGCATCCGCGCCGAGCCGGCATTGCTCCTCCAGCAGGCACCGGGCGCGTTTCTCGGCCTCCTCGCTCCGGGCGAGCGCGGCGTTGATCGCGCGGACCAGCCGGGTCGCCGCGGCATCCGCCGCCTCCGTCATCCGCCGGCCGGTGTCGCCGTGGTTGATCAGTTCGAGCTCGCCTGCCATGGCGTCCAGCAGGTAGGTGCACGGTCGCGGCTCGGAGGTGCTGATGGCGCTCACGTCGATCCCCTTTTCCGATCACTGGGCTTCCGGGCGTCCCATGAGATGAAACGCCGGAAGTCATGCGCACGAGCGGCCGCAGCTGGCCTTCCGGTGACTAGGTCCGGCCAGGACCACCTTCCGAGCGTTCCGTACGTCTCGGCTTTCTGGACGACGGCGCAAGTAAGTCGGACTCAAGGCCATTCCACGTCCAGCCCGTGGTGGTTACCGTGACTGTCGTGACACGTATCAGCACACCTTTCGATGCCAAGACGACGGCCGCCGAGATCCTCGCCGGCGTCGACCTCACCGGACGCCGGATCATCGTCACCGGCGGCGCCTCCGGGATCGGCCTGGAGACCGCCCGCGCTCTACGGGACGCGGGGGCCGAGGTGACCGTGGCGACCCGCAACCCCGCCGCCGGCCAGCGGGCCATGGACCTGAGCGACCTCCGCTCGGTGCGCGCGTTCGTGGCCGGGTGGACCGGGCCGGTGCACGCGATCG
This sequence comes from Nonomuraea terrae, assembly GCF_044465245.1. Lineage (NCBI taxonomy): Bacteria > Bacillati > Actinomycetota > Actinomycetes > Streptosporangiales > Streptosporangiaceae > Nonomuraea > Nonomuraea terrae. Next base: position 12,059 of record NZ_JBITLL010000003.1, read on the forward strand.
TGGCGAACGCCGGGATCATGGCGCTGCCCACCCGCGAGGTCGCCGCCAACGGCTGGGAGCTGCAGCTGGCGACGAACTTCCTCGGGCATTTCGCGCTGATCGCCGGCCTGCGCGACAACCTCCGCCAGGCCGGCGACGCGCGGGTGGTCATGGTGAGCTCGGGCGCTCAGCTGCGCTCGCCGTTCGACTTCGACGACCCGCACTTCGAGCGCCGCCCGTACGACCGCTGGGTGGCGTACGCGCAGTCGAAGACGGCCGACGTGCTGCTCGCGGTCGGCATCGCCCGGCGTTGGGCCGCCGACGGCGTCACCGCGAACGCGCTCGACCCGGGCAGCATCCACACCAATCTGCAGCGGCACCTCGACGATGCCACCATGCGCGCGATGGGCGCGATGGACGACGAGGGAAACCTGCTGACCCCGGACCGTTTCAAGACCCCGGAGCAGGGCGCCTCCACCTCGGTGATGCTCGCGGCGTCCCCGCTGCTGGACGGCGTGACCGGCCGGTTCTTCCGCCCGGACAACCAGGAGGCCGACGTGGTGCCGGGCGGCCCCGACGCGACCGGCGGCGTCGCGGCCTGGTCCGTCGACCCGGTCGCCGCCGACCGTCTGTGGGACTACGCGGTCGAGGCAGCGCGGGAATGACGCGGACGTGCGGCGTGGGGGGTCAGCTGTGGAGTGGTCGTGGTCCTGGGTGGCGGCCCAGGCGGACAGGAGGCGGAGGGAGTCGGCGCTCGGCGCGCCGGGGGCCGCGGTGTAGCCGACGAGGGTGAGGCCCGTCAGGAACGCATGCCCGCGCCGTCGAGCAGGGCGGCGGCCGTCACGACGGCGAGTCCGTCGAGCGGCTGCGCCTGTACAACGGCGCGCGCCCCGCAACCGTCGAACACCACGGTCAGCTGGCGGGCCAGCAGGGCGGCGTCCCCGGCCCCGCCGCGTTCGGCCTCCCCCTGGAAGAACGCGGTCAGCGCGTTCTTGGCCCGGCGGGCGACCAGGCTCGCCGGATGCTCGGGCGACTTGACCTCCACGGCCGCCGCCACGAAGGGGCACCCCCGGAAGTCCGCTTCCGCCGTCATCACCTCCAGGCGTTCGAACACGTGCAGGATCCGCGCCCGCGGCGGGCGGTCGTCGTCGGCGGGCGGCAGCAGGAACGCCTCCGAGACGGGCAGCCTGCGCTCCAGGCTCGCCGCGACCACCTCGTCCTTGCTGCCGAACAGCTGGTACATCGAGCGTTTGGACACCCCTGCCGCGCGGCACAGCACCTCGACGCCCACGCCTACGCCGTCTCGGTAGAAGAGCTCTGCCGCGGTGTCGAGCAGGCGATCACGGGTCGAGGCTGGAGCCGCCTGCGTCGTATCCGTCATGTGCCAAGGCTAACCGCTCCGCTTGCCATCTGGAAACCGATCGGTTTACAGTGAGCTGGAAACCGATCGGTTTCCTTGCGTGGGAAGGTGTCTCATGACCAGCATCAAAGGCTCGGTGGCGTTCGTCAGCGGCGGCAGCCGCGGCATCGGGAAAGCCCTGGTGGAGCGGCTCTACGAGCGCGGCGCCGCGAAGGTCTACGCGACGGCCCGCGACCCGCGCGCGGTGACGCACCCCGACGCCGTCCCCGTGGCGTTGGAGGCCACCGACGCCGCCTCCGTGGCCGCGGCGGCCGCCCAGGCGCAGGACGTGACCATCCTGATCAACAACGCGGGCGCGGCGATCCGCGGCGAGTACCTCGGCCCCTCGATCGACGACGTGCGGCAGGAGTTCGAGATCAACTTCTACGGGCCCCTGCTCGCCACGCGCGCCTTCGTGCCGATCATCGAGCGCAACGGCGGCGGCCACATCCTCACCATGCATTCCGCCCTGTCCTGGTTCACCGACGGCACCTCCTACAGCGCCTCCAAGGCCGCCCTGTGGTCGCAGACCAACGCACTGCGCCTGCGGCTGCGCCCGCGCGGCATCGCCGTCACCGGGCTGCACGTCGGCTACGTCGACACGGACATGGCCGTGGGCGTCGACGCGCCCAAGGCGGACGCCCACGAGGTCGCCGCGCTCGCGCTCGACGGCATCGAGCAGGGAGCCCATGAGGTGCTGGCCGACGACGTCTCGCGGCACGTGAAGGCCGCGTTGTCCGCGGACCTGGAGGCCCTGTACCCGCAACTGGCAGAGTAGGGCCGAGGACGCAGGGCGGGGGAACGCTCAACCGGCGCCGGCCCGTGCGAGACTGACCTCAGGCATGTGACGTAGGCACGAAGGGGTTCGATCATCAGCAGCGATTCCTTCCCGCCCGATTCGCCACGACCGCCGCGCCGCCGCGTCGTCGAGTCCGCGATGTTGAACGCCCGCGACCACCGGCAGGCCGACGTCGCCCAGTGGACGTGCCCGCACGGTGAGCACGCCGGTGACGGCTGCGTCAGCTGCTACCACGCCTCCGCCGAGCCCGATCTGTCCCTGCCGCTGTGGGACGTCGCGGCGTGGTTCACCACCGCGCGGCCGATCCCGATCAGGGCCCTGCAGGACATCCACCGCCATGACCGCAGCTTCGCCCTCACCCAGCCGTCGACGCCGCTCGTCTACCTCCTGAGCGGCCAGGTGCGAGCGGCGGTGGCCGCGGAGGCGGTGGCGGGCGTCGTCGGGTTCCTGGTGCAGAACCGGCACGTCGTCGACGAGTTCACCGTCACGGAGATCCGCGCCGTACACCCGTGACCGGCTCCCGCGGGCAGGTCGGCCGGTGGTCGTAGTGCGGGAAGTAGGTCTCCCACTCCTGGGGCGACAGCCCGCCGCCGGCGCGTTCGCAGACGCGGGCCGCCGCACTGTCCGGGCTGATCTCGTACGTCTGCAGCGGCACGCGTTGTCCCGAGGCGTACACGGTGCGGCCATCGGGGCTGAAGGCCAGCGCGAGGATGTAGTCGCCGGCCGTCGGCAGGCTCGACCCGATCGGCCGGCGCGCGACGGTGTCCCAGAGCTGCACCGACTCCCTGCCTCTGGCGACGGCGAGCACGCGGCCATCGGGCGAGAACGCCAGCGCGGTGACTCCCGCTCCGGGCGAGGCGGCCGCGTCCGGTGGGGTCAGTACGCCGAGCCGCCGGGTGAGCCGGCCGTCCCACATGGCGACCCGTCCTGAGTCGTCGCCCGCGGCGAGGTGGCCGCCGTCGGGGCTGAAGGCCAGCACGCTGTTCTCCCCTGGGCTGCCGGAGCCCTTGACCGGCGAGCCGGACGGCAGGTGGACGACATGCCCATGGGTGGTGACCAGGACGCCGTGCCGCGGGTGGAACGCGGGTCCGTATCCGGTGACGCCACCGTCGACCTCGACGCTGGTCCGCCGCCGCAGATCCCACAGTCGCGTGGCGCCCGACGACAATCCCGCGAGGACCAGCAAGGACGCGGAGGTGGAGCCGAAGATCACCGCCCCGGCGGGCGAGCCGTCGTCGGGGACGGCGAACGTGTCCGTCACGCGCTGCTCGACGGTGTCCCAGAGGACGAGCCGCGGTGGTGGCTGATCGTCGTCGCCTCCCACCATCATGTACGCGAGCTTTCGCCCGTCCGGGCTGAACGCCAGCAACGGGGCACAGCCCCAGAAAGGATCCGGTTCCGGCGGGCAAGGGCTCCGCGGCAACTCGACAGGGCGTCGCCCGCTGTCCGGACGCCACATCTGGACGCGGACGTCGTCCGGATCGTTCCGGTGGTAGGCGCGCGCGAGGCTTGCGCCGCCGGGGCCGAAGACAGCAGCCACGGCGACGGAGTCGTGCCATTCCGCGGTGGTGGCCCTGCCCGGATGGAGCGTTCTGACGCTCGTGCTCTGGAGACCCGCGGGGCCTGAAAGGTAGCGGATCCAGTTCGCGTGCGGATCGACCCTCAGGTCGGTGGCCTGCTCACCGGCAAGGACGTGCCGGAACGCGGGCAGGTCAGGAGTGCCAGGGGCGGCGGATCGCCACAGCCTGATCTCGGAGTCGTCGGCGGTGACGACGAACACGCCGTCGGCGCTGAACCCGATGTCCCGCACGTCCGGGTGGCGGATGTGTCTCAGCTCCGCCCCGGAGCCGATGTCCCAGACGCGCACCTCGGACTCGGCGATGACCGCCAGCCCCCGGCCGTCGGGTGTGAAGCGCACGTGCTCGTACTGACACTGCCGGAGGGTGACCTCGGGCGCCCAGGGCGCGGTCAACCGGCGGCCCGCACGGACGTCCCACAGCTGCAGCCGCTCGCCGGGAACGCACAGCGCGAGCAGACGGTCGTCCGCGCTGAGCGTCGCGTCCGGGACGAGCCCGTCCGTCATGTAGCGGCCGTCGTTGCTGCTGAGCTCCATCGGGGCCCCGAGGCCCCATACGGTCGGTCGTGCGCGGACCCCCGCGGCGGCGTCCCGCGGGGTGCGCACCTGGAACAGGGTGCGCCGGTCGGCCGTGTCCCACACCTGGATCTCGTACCGGGAGCCGATGGCGCGATAGCCGATGAGGCTGCGCCCGCTCGTGCTCAACTCGGTCCCGTCGGTGACGACGCCCAGGGCCTTGTCGTCCTGGCGGGCGGTGGGCAGGTCCCACAGCCTCACCTCGCCCGCCGGTCCCACGATGGGCAGCCTCTGCCCGTCGCCTTTGAACGTGCCCGTCTCGTGCAAGCCGGAGCCCCGCAGGGAGGCGGTCCTACGGCGGGTCCCCACGTCCCAGACGGAGATCTCGGACGTGCCGACACTGGTCAGCGTGCGGCCGTCGAGGCTCAGGTGATGCCTGGCGTGTCGTTCGCTGACGGGGACGAAGGTGTCCTGCTGCCGCTGGCCGCTCGCGGTGAGCAGGGCCGAGCGGGTCTCCGGGAGGTCGGCCAGCTGCCAGGCGGCGAGGCTGAGCCGCATCGCCGTGACCGGGTCGAACTCGCGCAGGCTCTCGGCGACGCCGACGGCCTGGCGGGCGTCGGCCTCGCGCTGGCGCCGCTGGCCGATCTGGCTCTGCTGCCAGGCCAGCGTTCCCGTCACCAGGGCCAGGACCAGCAGCACCGACACGGCCGCGGTGCGCCGTCTCCTGCGGCGCCGTGCGCGGTCGTGAGCCGCGATTCCGGCGGCCAGGAACTCGTGTTCCAGCGGCGTGAGATCGCCGCGTCCGGCGAGGTGCTCGCGTGCGACGGACAGCCGCGTCCCGCGATACAGGGTGCCGGGGTCGCGGTCGAGCTCCAGCCAGGCGTTGGCCGCCTCCGTGAGGTGCCGCTGCAGCCGCATCCGCTCGCGGTCTTCCTCGATCCAGCCGCGCAGCCGGGGCCAGGCGGTCAGCAACGCCTCGTGCGCCACCTCGGCCCGGTCCTGCTCCACCGTGATGAGCCGGGCACCGGCCAGCCGCTCCAGCAGCAGCTCGTCCTCGGCCTGCGTCACCAGCTCGGCCCGTTCGGCCGGGCGGCGGGTCTCGGGGGCGTCCTGGCCAGGGGTGACCAGGCGCAGCATGAGGCGCCGTAACCGGCGCCGCTGGTCCTCCGACAAACCGGCGTAGAGCTCCTCCGAGGTACGGGCGATCGCCCCGTGGATGCCGCCGGCCGCCTCATAGGCGGCCGTCGTCAGCGCTCTGCCATGGCGGCGGCGCCAGGTTTCGAGCAGCACGTGGGACATCAACGGCAGGCCGCCGGGTTCGCCGTCGATCTCCTCGACGATGCGGGCGGTCAGCTGCCGCTCCACGATCAGCCCCGCGGCGGCGGCCGGTCTGACGATCGCCTCGCGCAGCTCCGCCCGGCTCATCGGGGTCATCAGGACGGTGGCGTCCTTCACCGCCTCGGCCAGCGCCCGGTGGCCGGCGCAGTGGCCGGCGAAGTCGGCGCGTACGGCGATGACGACCCGTGCGCCCGCGGCGGCGCGGGTCAGCAGCGCGTCGATGAACGCGGCGCGTTCGTCCGGCCTGCCTTCCAGGGTGAAGACCTCCTCGAACTGGTCCACGAGGATCGCGTCGTCATCCGGTACGGCTGGATGCCGTCCCGGCGTCAGCACGCTCACCGATCCCAGCTCCCTCAGGCGGGCCAGCAGCCCGGCGCGCAGCAGCGAGGACTTGCCGCTGCCGGACGGGCCGAGCAGCAGCACCACCCGATGCCGCCCGACGAGCGCGCAGAGTCGCTCCACGAGCGCGTCACGCCCGAAGAAGAGATCGTGATCGGTGTCCTCGAACCGGGCGAGCCCGCGATAGGGCGCCCGCGCCCCGGCCCGGTCGGCCGTGTGCTCCCGGCCGGCTTCGTGCCAGCGCTGCTCCCAGTCCTCCGGGTCCCCGCCGCAGGCCTGGACGTAGGCGAGGGTGACCGGCAGGGACGGCATCTTGTGGCCGGCGGCCGCCTGCGCCAGCGTCGCGGCCGCATAGTGCACCCTGGCGGCCATCGCCCGGTAGGTCGGGCCGCCGGCTTCCTGACGGAGCTTGCGTAGCTCGAACGCGAAACGTGCGATGGGCCCCTCGGACGGATCCAGCGGTTGCTCACGCCGCCCCACAGCACCCCCGACCAGCTCCGCAGATCAACTTTCACAAAAATAGGCATCCCTCACAGGGTCGGGCAAGACCACGATGTCGCCACTGAAGCCCTGGATCCAGACCGTCCCATCGGCTACGTGTCGACGACGTCGCGCGCCCGCCCCGGCTCGACGAGATCCCGTTGGCCACGGCCGAGGCGACCCGCTCCGTCCACCCCGCTCGTCAGCGCCGGCCCAGGCGCAGACACGCCCTTCTGAGGTCAGGGCCCGCCGGCCCCCGGGCCGGCGGGCCCTGACCTCACCCCCACAGTTCCTCGTCCAGATGGCGCTCGCGCCACTCCTCCGGCGGTTCGGCGAGCCAGTCGTGGCCGAAGATCGCGTACGGGGGGTGGGCGCATTCCAGCTCGTGGTGGCCCAGATATCGCATCAACGGCCGCCACAGCGGCCCGTTCGCCACGACCAGGTACGAGGCAGCCGTGCCCGGTTCGTGCAGCCAGTCGCGCAACAGCCGGGCCTGGAAGAGGTCCGTGATCGGGGACGGTCCGGCCTCGACGGCGGGGCGGATCAGGTGCCGCGCGACCGCGATGTGCAGGCCCTGGGGCACGGCCATGCGCCGGCTCACGTCCTCCCAGATGCCGGCGACGACGGGGTCCGCCTCCAGCTCCTCCCGCTGCGGCTCGCCCAGGGTGAGCCGGCTCATGAAGGCGCGCAGCGCCCCGGTCGTGCGGCACCGCAGCACGGAGAACGCTCCCGGCCGGCGGCCCAGCCAGAACCGGACGGACGCCGCCGTGCACTCGCCGTGGTGGTCGCGGGCCATGGTGACGAGCTCCTCGTGGTCGGCGGGGGTGACCGGCGATTCCCGCACGCCCGCGTCGCCGGCCTGCGAGACGTACCGGTTCACGACACCGCCGCGCCGGCGCAGGTGACCGATCGTCCGCATCACCGCGACGCTCGCCCGGGGTTCGCGGGCGTCGCGCAGGAGCCGTCCCATGACGTAGCGGCGGATCCGCAGGTGCATCTGCTCGTAGCCGACCGGGTCACGCCACCTCAGGTGGTGGTCGAGGGCTTCGCGCAGCACACCGTTGATCTCCAGGCCGTGGACGGCCGGCTCGACGTAGGCCTGCGCACGGAGCCAGTCGAACAGCTCCGCCGCCGGGCCGCCCGGCACCACCGCCCTGAGGAGGTCCTCGGTGGTGTGGCGCGCGTGCGCGCACACGTGCAGGGCCCAGCGATGCGCGGGCGTCGGCACGTCGCCGGTCAGCCGCGCGAGCACGGTGTCCACGACATACCGCGACGGCATGGCCGGCGTGTCCCTGCTGACCTCCGCGGCGAGCGACAGGGCGAACGGGTTGCCTGCCGCGAAGTCCACCAGGGACGTCCGCAGGCCGGGGTCGACGCCGCGGGCTTCGAGCAGCTGCGCAGACTCCGCGGCGGTGAGGGCGTCGAGGTGCCGGATCACGATCGTGCCCGACCAGGCCGGATCGGTGAGCCAGCCGGGGCTGGGCCCGTTCGTGCCCTCCAGCACGACGACCGAGCCACCGGGCAGCTGACGCAGGCACTCGTCGCGCAGCCACGGTTCGAGGTCGTCCAGCCGTTCGAAGGCGTCGACGAGCAGGACCGGGCCTTCGGCACCGGAGAGCTCCCGGGGGCATCGCCGGAAGCGCTCGCGCGCGTCGTGGGCCGAGCCGTCGAGGTGCCACACCCGCCGGCCGGCGGCGGTGGCGTCGGCGGCGAACGCGCGCAGCAGCGCCGACTTGCCGATCCCGGTGGGGCCGCGGACGAACAGCAGCGGAGACCCGCCGCCGCGGTCGTCGCGCAGCAGCTCCAGGAACGTGGCCCGCTCCGCGGCCCTGCCGACGAAGTGCCGGTCCGGACGTGCGCCTCCGCCGGTCCACGGAGTCGCGAACTCGTCGTGGTCGGCGTCGGCCCGCAGGATCCTCTCGTGGATCGCCCGCAGCTTCGGCCCGGGGCCGACGCCCAGCTCCTTGTCCAGCAGGTCGCGGACCATCCGGTAGGCCTCCAGCGCCTCCGCCCGCCTGCCGCCGCGGTACAGGGCGAGCAGGTAGATCTCGTAGAGCGGCTCCTCCAGACGGTTCAGCTCGATGAGCGGCGGGACCTCGGCCGCCACTTCGGCGTGCTCGCCCATGTCCAGCTGGAGCCGCAGCAGCTCCTGCGTGGCGGTCAGCTTCAGCCGCTCCAGCCGGTGCCGCTCGCGTTCGGCGGCCTCGCCGGGCACGCCGGCCAGCGCGGTGCCCGTCCACAGGCAGAGCGCCTGCTCCAGGCGTTTCGCCGCCACCATGAGGCGGCCGTCCGCGCGTTCGCGCCGGGCGGTCTCCACCAGCTCGTCGAACTCGCCGGCGTCCAGCGCGAACGACGACGGGTCGAGCATGTAACCGCCGGACCGCGAGGAGATCGCCGAGTCCAGGCCGTGCTCCGCCAACAGCCGCCGGATGCGGGAGACGTACGTGCGGATCACCGGTTCGCAGCTGACCGGCGCGCGCTCGCCCCACACTCCGTCGATCAGCTCACCGATCCCCACGAAGCCGCCGCCGTGGGCCAGCAGCAGCATCAGGACGGCCTGCTGTTGCGGCGATCCGAGATCCAGCCGCGTGTCCCCGCAATGAAGACCGGGCGGCCCGAGGATGGTGAACCGGGCCGAGACACCGGCCGGTTGTCCGATCACGATCGGGATGCGTCCCTTCAGGAGAGGTGGACCCGACGTGTGGGTCCGCTACATCCGGCAACGCTAGGCTCGCGCGGCCGGCCGCCGCGACCGTCACGTGACGCTGTCCGTGTACGTCACTCGCCCCCATGACGTACGCCTGCGGGGTCATCCGGCCGCCGCGGGAGCAGTCACTCCCCCAGCGTCCGCAACATGCGGGCGAGATCGGCCCGGGAGCTCGCCCCGAGTTTGGGGAAGATCCGGTGCAGGTGGGTGCCGACGGTCCGGTGCGACAGGTAGAGCCGCTGGCCGATCTCCCGGTTCGTCAGCCCCTCGGCGGCCAGTTGCGCGATGCCCAGCTCGTGCGGGGTGAGCTTCTCCCGCGCGTCGGGGCCCCGGTTCGGGCTCGACTCCCCCGCGCCGCGCAGCTCGCGGCGGGCGCGCTCGCTCCACGCGGCCAGGCCGAGCGCGTCGAAGGTCTCCCTGGCCGTACGCAGGTGCGCCCGCGACTCCACCACCCGGCGCCGGCGCCGCAACCATTCGCCGAACGCCAGGTGCAGCCGCCCGCGCTCGGCGGGCCACCCGGTCAGGTCGGCCCGCAGCGCGGCCGTGAACAGGGCCTCGGCCTTCTCGTTCGGGGCGAGCACGGCCCGCGCGTAGCGCAGCCCGATGTGCAATGCCGGCGACGGCGTCGACGCGGCCAGCGGCTCCAGCTCGCGCAGGATGCGGCGCATGGCGTCGGTCCGCCCGGCGCGTACGGCGGCCTCGGTGAGCTCCGCGACGCAGTAGGCGCGCAGGGCCAGCTGGTAGGCCGGGTCGGCGGGATCGAGCAGCCGGCTCAGCCCGGCGAACGCGTCGTCGAAGCGCCCTTCGCTCAGGGCCGCCAGGCCGCGCGCGAGCTGGACGGTGGCCAGGACCGGCCGGGCGCACGGCGCGAGCGCGAGGCGTTCCGCCTCGCCGGCGAGCCTCTGCGCCTCCTCGTGGTCGCCCCGCAACGCGGCGATCTCCGCCTGGACGGCCCTGGCCAGCCCGTACATGAACGGCTGGCCGGTCTCCTGGGCGAGCCTGGCGGCCTCCGCCGCGGCGGGCACGGCCGTGGCCAGGTCGCCGAGCCTGGCCCCGCTGCACGCCTGGACGGCCAGCGCCCGGGGCAGGAGCCCGAGCCGGCCCTGGGCGCGCAGGCCGGGCGCGGCCGCCACGGAGAAGCGGACGGCCAGGTCGAACGCCCCCACCTGCAGGGCCGCGCTGCCCAGGTAACGATCGACCTCGGGGTCCGCTCCGGCGGCCCCGGCCAGCGTACGGAGCCCGTCGAGCACGGCGGCGCCCCGCTCGAACGGCGCGACGTACGCGCTGATCGCGACCATGCGCGGATCGCCGCCGGGCAGGGGCAGCCGGTCGGCCACGGCCAGCAGCGCCCGGCGGGTGGCGGGGCCGGGTTCGGACCAGAAGCAGCGCATGGCGGCGCCCCACAGGATCCGCGTGGCCGGCTCGGCGTGTCCTTCCGCGGCGACCGAGGCGGCCAGCTCGGCGAGTTCCGGCACGCGGGAGACGTCCTCGCGCACGCCGTCCTCGAAGCCGCTGAGCAGCCAGGCGGCGGTGGCGCGCCGGCGCGGGGTGAGGTCGAGGGCCTGGGCGTCGCGCACCAGGCGTTCGGCTGTGTCGCGGCGGCCTGACTCGACCGCGAGCTCGGCCGCTCGCAGCAGCCTGCCCGCCCGCGGGCCCTGGCCTTCGCTCAGCCGGGCCGCCTGCTCCAGCGCCGCGACCGCCGCGGCGACCCCGCCTCTGCGCAGGGCACGGTCGGCGGCGCACTCCAGCTCGGCCGCCACGCTCTCGTCGGCGCCGCCGGTCGCGGCGGCCCGGTGCCAGGCCCGCCGGTCCGGCTGTTCGCGCAGCGTGCCGGCGAGGGCGAGGTGGGCCTGCCGGCGCTCGGCGAGCGTCGCAGCGGCCGGGACGGCCGCGCGGATCAGGGGGTGGCGGAACGTCACCGTGCCGGCGCCCAGCTCGATCAGCCGTGCCTCGACGGCCGGTGCGAGGATCTCCGGCTCGGCGGCCTGGCCCAGGAGCAGACCGGCGGCTGCGAGCGTCTCGGCCACCGAGTCGCTCTGGTTCAGCGCCGCGACCAGCAGCGCCGTACGGGCCGGCGCCGGCAGCGCGGAGATCCGGGAGGTGAACGTGCGCTCCAGCCGATCGCTCAGCGGCAGCACCGGGCCGGGCCCGGCGAGGTCCCCCACGGCGGCGGGGAGTTCGGTCAGCGCCAGCGGGTTCCCCGCCGCCTCCTCCAGCAGCCGCGCCCGCGCCTCCGGGGCGAGGCCGGGGGCGACCGAGCCGAGGACCTCGGCCGCGACCTCGTCGGAGAGCCGCCCGACGTGCATCGGTGTCAGCCCCGCGTCCCGCAGGGGTGAGCGCTCGTCCTCCCGGAGGGTGGCGATCAGTATGACAGGCTCGGACTCGATACGGCGCGCCACGAAGGCGAGGACGTCCACGCCGGCGCGATCCAGCCACTGCACGTCTTCGGCGACGACCAGCAGCGGCCGGTCAGCGGCCGTGTCGGCCAGCAGGCTCAGCGTGGCCAGCCCGACGAGGTAGGCGCTCGGCTCGCCCGGATCGGCGAGGTCGGCGCCCGGCCTCGCCGGGTCGGGGAGGCCCAGGGCGGTGTGCAGGGCGGTGCGCTGTGCGGCGGGGAGCGCGGCCGCGGTCGCCCGGATCGGGTACAGCAGCTGATGCAGGCCGGCGTAGGCGAGGTTCTGCTCGGCTTCCACGCCGGTCGTCGTCAGCACGCGGAAGCCGGCGGCCGTCGCCGCCGATACGGCGGTCTCGGCCAGCGCGGTCTTGCCGATGCCGGGCTCCCCGTGGATGAGGACGCCGCTGCGTTCTCCCGGCCGGTCGATGAGCTCGGCCAGGGTTTGCAGCTCGGTTTCCCGTCCGAAAAGCGACATGGTGCGGCACCCCCCGTTGTGTCCGCGTCAGTCCCCCGAGGGCGACACTACCGAAGTGGCCGGGGTACGCCGCGTCCCGGTGCCGAGCGGGGACGTATACGTTCCGCAGAGGCGATCCGGTGCGGACGTCGATCATTCGTCGACGTCCTGCTCCTAGGCTTCCCCCCATGCCGAACCACACCGACACCTCCGGTTTCCGCCGGCGCGCCACGGCGTGGCCGGCCGGGGCCGCCATCGTTGTCCGGTCCGGCGTCACGGCGGGTGAGCGGCCATGACGCTCGGACTCGCGGTGCCCTTCACCGACCCGGCCGCGCTGGTCGCGTGGGCTCGACGTGCGGACGAAGGTCCGTACGGCAGGATCGGCGTGGCGGACCGGATCGTGTACGACAATCCGGAGCCCATGGTCATGCTCGCCGCGATGGCGGCGGTGACCGGGCGGATCCGGGTGCAGTCGGAGGTGGTGCTCGCGCCCCTGCGCGACCCGGTGCTGCTGGCGAAGCAGAGCGCGACGCTCGACGTGTTGTCCGGTGGCCGGTTCACCCTCGGCCTGGGGGCCGGCGCGCGGGAGGACGACTTCCGCGCGGTGGGCGCCGACCACGCCACCCGCGGGCGGCGGATGGACGAGCAGCTGGCGACCATGTGCCGGGTGTGGGCCGGCGAACCGGTGGCCCAGGGGATCGCGCCGATCGGTCCGGCGCCGGTGAGCGAGGGCGGCCCCGAGCTGCTGTTCGGCGGGTTCGTGCCGCGGGCTCTGGCGCGGGTCGCCCATTGGGGCGCCGGTTACGCGTGCCCGGCTCCGCCGCGCTCCGCGGGGGCACTGTTCGAGCTGGTCAGGCAGCAGTGGCGGGACGTGGGCCGCCCGGGCGAGCCGCTGCTCGTCGCTCAGGTGAACGTCGCCCTGGGTCCTGAGTCCACGGTGGCGCAGGCGCGGGCGGCGCTGCTGCGCTATTACGCGTTCGCGCCGGACCTGGCCGAGCAGACGCTGCAGGCGATGGCGACCACGCCCGCGGAGATCCGGGCGATGGTCGCCGCCCATCGGGACCTGGGCGCCCACGAGGTGATGCTGAGCTGCTGGTCCGGCGACATCGAACAGGTCGACCGGCTCGCCGACCTGCTGGCGTGACCGCTCAGCCGCCCGCGGCGAGCGGGTGACCTCGACGGGCCGGGACAGGAACGGCGAACGGCCGCCGGGCAGGCGCCGGACCAGCCGGGCCCGGCTGCCACCTGTCGCCGTCGCACACGATCGGCGCCGAAGGGGGCCGCGGCCCTCCGGCTCGGGTTCCAGCCGGTCCCGGCACCAGCGCATCCATCCGTGCAGGAAGCCGTAGGCTGGACTGTCACGTCCAATCTGGAGGGGTCATGCGTCCGCTGACGCGCAAGGGTGCCGCGACGCGGCAACGCATCCTCGAAGGCGCGGCCACGCACATCCGCGAGCACGGTGTGGCCGACACGACGCTCGACGACATCCTGGCCAGGACATCGACGAGCAAGAGCCAGCTCTTCCACTACTTCCCCGGCGGCCGGGAGGAGCTGCTGCTGGCCGTGGCCCGCCTCGAGGCCGACCGTGTGCTGGAGGACCAGCAGCCCCAGCTCGGCGACCTCACGTCGTGGGACGCCTGGGAGCAGTGGCGCGACCGGGTCGTCGAGCGCTACCGCAGCCAGGGCAGCCAGTGCCCGCTCAACTCCGTCATGTCGCAGGTGCGCGGCAACACGCCCGGCGCCCAGGCCGTGGTCACCGAGCTGATGAACCACTGGCAGGCGGAGATCGCCGCCGGCGTACGGCACATGCAGGCCGCGGGCCAGATCGACCCGGGCCTCGACCCCGACCGGGCGGCGGCCGCGCTGCTCGCGTGCATTCAGGGGGGTGTGCTGATCCAGCTGTCCACCGGCCGCACCACGCACCTGGAGGCCGCCCTCGACATGGGCCTCGCCCACCTCCGAGCCGGCCGCCCACCGTCGTCCTGACGTCTCAGGTCTGGACTTGTAAGTCCATTTTTCGCCGCGCAAGCTGTGGTCCGCACAGTACGGCACGCCTGCGAACGGAGTAACACCCTCATGCCCGTGGACCACTACTACCTGCTCGGACGTTCGGGGCTGCGCGTCAGCCGGCTCGCGCTCGGCACGATGAACTTCGGCACCGGCGGCTTCCACGCCGCGTACGGCAAGACCGAGCAGGAGGCCCGCCCCATCTTCCGCCGCTACCTCGAAGCGGGCGGGAACCTCCTCGACACCGCCGACTTCTACACCGCCGGAGAGAGCGAGACCATCCTCGGCAACCTCATCGCGGAGGCCGGGGTGCGCGACCGGGTGGTGCTCACCACCAAGTTCACCAACAGCGTCGACCCCGCGGACCCGAACGCGGGAGGCAACGGCCGCAAGCACATGATCCGGGCGGTGGAGGCGTCACTGCGCCGCCTGCGTACCGACTACATCGACCTGTACCTGCTGCACACCTGGGACCGCATCACGCCCGTCGAGGAGGTCATGCGGACCTTCGACGACCTCACCAGGGCCGGGAAGATCCGCTACGCGGGCCTGTCGGACGTGCCGGCCTGGTACGCGGCCCGCGCCCAGACCTTCGCCGAGGCCAACGCGCTCGTCCCGGTGGTCAGCCTGCAACTGCCCTACTCCCTCGTCAACCGGACGATCGAGCTCGAACACGTCGACATGGGGCGCAGTCTGGGGCTCGGCATCACCGCGTGGAGCCCGCTCGCCGGCGGCTTCCTGACCGGCAAGTACCGGGCCTCCGACCAGGGCCTGGCCGGGGAGGGCCGGCTCGCCGGCGACGACCCGTCGGGTGGCTCCTGGACGGACCGGGACTGGCGGCTGCTGGCGGCGCTGGAAAGCGTCGCCGGCGAACTCGGCGTGAGCATGGCGCAGGTAGCGCTCAACTGGGTCGCCACCCAGCCCGGTGTCGCCTCGGCGATCGCCGGGGCGAGCAGCGCGGAGCAGCTCGACGCGAACATGGCGGCACTCGGCTTCGAGCTGCCGGCCGGCCTGCGCGCCAAGCTCGACGAGGCGAGCGCGGTGCCGCCTCCGTCGGTCTACCGCATGTTCACACCCGCCTACCAGAGCTGGTTGATCAACCCCGGCCTGAAGGTCGCCGACAAGCCCGCCGGCTACGCCCCCGCCGTACGGAACTGGGTGCCGGGCAGCGCCACCTGACGCCGCACGCCTGCGCACACGGGCACACCTCATAATGGGGAACCTTGGTGTGAAGGAGGAGGTCGGGTTGGTTCGTCCCACATCGGACGGCGGGACGGCCGGCCCTGCCGAACCGGTCGCCGGCCGCCGCGAACGCAAGAAGCAGGCCACCCGGGCCGCGCTCCGGGAGGCCGCCCTGCGCCTGTCCCTGCGCCACGGCGTGGAGAACGTCACCGTCGAGCAGATCGCCGAAGAGGCCGACATCGCGCTGCGCACTTTCTTCAACTACTTCTCCAGCAAGGAAGAAGCGGTCGTGGCGTCCGTGTCATCGGCCGCGCAGGAGCTCATCAGCCAGTTCAGAGCCAGGCCGCGGACGGAGACGGTGCTGCGGGCGTTCCGCGAGGCGGTGATGGTCGTCATGAACGAGAGCGACACGGCCGGCCGCGACCACATCCGGGCGCTGCGGCTGATCCGCTCCACGCCCACGCTGGTGCCCCAGCAGCTGGCCGTGCTCGCGGCCCAGGAGAGGGCTCTGGCCGAGGCGATCGCCGAACGCGTCGGCCTGCCCGTCGCGTCGCCCCGCGACTCGATCTATCCGGTCGTCTGCGCGGCCGCCGTCCTGACCTCGCTCCGCGTGGTCCTCGACCGATGGCTCCAGCAGCCGGCCGACCCCGACCAGCCGCCGGACATGACGGCGCTGAGCCGCCAGTTCGACGCGGCGATCGGCGAGCTCGCCGCGGGCCTGGACCGCCCGGGCCGCGTGAGCGGCTAGCCGCTCGTGGTGACCAGCGGGCCGGCGACCACGGCGAGCCGCAGCTTGGTCTCGTCCTCGCTGCCGGGCTCCGGAGTCATGATCACGATCTTGAACTCGGAGTCGCCGTCCGTCAGCACGTCGCAGTCCACCATGACCGGCCCGACCGAGGGGTGCTCGATCGTCTTGTGGTCCTCACGATGAGCGGCCACCGTGCCCATCGCCCACAGCTCGGCGAACCGTTCGTTGCCTGTGTTCAGTTCGCGGATCAGCGCCGCCAGGCGCGCGTCCTGAGGGAAGCGGCCGGTGGCGCGGCGCAGGTCGGACACGACGGCGACGTCGGCGACCTCCCCGTCCCGTTCGATCACCGGCCATTGCGCCAGGCGAGGCTCTGCGCCCACCGGGAACCTCTCACGGGCGAAATTCCGCAGCCGCGGCGGCGCCGACGACGGATCGCCCAGCAGGGCGGCCCAGCTGCGGTTCCACCAGATCAGCTGCCAGTCCGCCGCGAACACGGCGACCGCGACGTCTCCAAGCCGGGACAGCACGCGGTGAACGCCCGGGGGGATGTGGTCGGAGATCGCGCCGTCCGCCGGCGGGATGAGGTTGGCCAGCCGGTACAGGTGGTCCCGTTCGGCGACGGTCAGCTGCAGGGCCCGCGCGAGGGACGCGACCACCTGCGCCGAGGGCGTCGTGGCGCGTCCCTGCTCCAGGCGCACGATGTAGTCGACCGACACGCCGGCGAGTTCGGCGAGCTCCTCGCGGCGCAGCCCGGTCGCGCGGCGTGACCGGCCCACCGGCAGCGCCGCAGCCGACGGGGGCAGCCGATCCCGCCACGTACGGATCATCGCGCCGAGCCCGGCCCCAGGTTTCGTCGTCATGGCATCCATCTTCCGTCAGAACGCGACGTCGATGATGGTACTGCTGCTCCTACCGTCAAGGCGTCCCTGGCCGAACGCCTCAGGCGAAACCGACAATGGCCACATGACGATTACTTTCATCACCGGGGCGAACAAGGGGCTCGGCCGTGAGACCGCCCGCCGCCTCGTCGGCCTCGGCCACACCGTGCTGGTCGGCGCCCGCGATCCCGAGCAGGGTACGAAGGCCGCCGCCGAGCTCGGCGCGCGGTTCGTGCAGATCGACGTGACCGATGACGCGTCCGTCGCGGCCGCGGCCGCAGAGGTCGCCGAGCACGAGGGCCGGATCGACGTCCTCGTCAACAACGCCGGCGTCCACGGCCCCCTCGGCGATCCCGGCACGCTGACGGGCGCCGACGCCCTCAGCGTCTTCGACGTCAACGTCGCCGGTGTGGTGCGGACGACCACGGCGTTCCTGCCGCTGCTGCGCCGATCATCGGATCCGGTCATCATCAACGTCAGCAGCGGCATGGGCTCGCTCGCCTACACCCATGACCCGTCGCGGGCCGAGTCGTCGGTGGTCGCGCCGCTCTACACCGCCTCCAAGGCGGCGCTCACGATGCTGACCACCCAGTACGCCAAAGGCCTGCCGGACATCCGCGTCAACGCCGCCGATCCCGGCTACACGGCGACCGCCCTCAACGGGTTCAGCGGCCCGCAGACCGTCACCGAGGGCACCGACGCCATCGTCGGCCTGGCCATCGAGGAACCCGGCGCCGGCTCCGGTCGCTTCGTCGGCCGTACCGGTGAGATCGCCTGGTCCTGACGGCTCAACGAGGCGACGGCAGCACGGACAGCTCGCAGGGGTAGGAGTCGGCGGGGGCGCTCAGCACCCAGACGATCATCTCGGCCAGCGTCCGCGGCCGGATGCACGCCTCGGGATCGTACGGACGCCCGAAGGCACTCCTGACCTCGCCCAGCAGATCCGTCGCGGTCGCCCCGGGATAGACGGTGGTGACGCGGATCCCGTGGGCGGCCTCCTCCTCGCGCAGGGAATCGGCCAGCTCCCGCAGCGCCGCCTTGCTGGCCACGAACGCCGACCAGCGGGGGACGCCGGTCAACCCGGCCGAGGCGTTGACGAAGATCACATGGCCTCTGGACCGCCGCAACGCGGGCAGCGTCAGCCGTACCAGCTCGGCGGCGGAGGCCACGTTCACCGCCATCGTCCGCCGCCACGTCTCAGGGCCGGCGTCGGCGACGGCCTCGACGGGGGAAATGCCCGCGCAATGCACCAGCGCCTGCACCTCTCCCCATTCCCCGGCGCCGGCCAGCGTCTCGGGGTCGGCCAGATCGGCCTCGATCCCCCGTACGCCCAGCCGCCCGACGTCGCGCCCGACGGCGGTCACCTGATGCCCTGCCGCTGTGAGCGCGCCGACCAGCGCCGTCCCGATTCCCCCGGTGGCCCCGGTCACCAGCACATGTCCCATGACGACTCCCTCCGTGCCGCCTGATCATCGCAGAGGCGTGCGGCACGCGGTTCAGGCGCGGGCGCCGCCGTCGACGCGCAGGACCGCGCCGGTCACGTACGACGCCCGGTCGGACAGCAGCCAGGCGGCGGCCTGGGCGATCTCGTCGGGGTCGGCCGCGCGGCGCAGCGGGGTGTGCGCCGCGAGCCGCTCGCTGAGACCGGGCGAATGCGTTTCCCACGTGCGGATCATCTCGGTGGCCGTGTTGCCGGGGGCGATCGCGTTGACGCGGATGCCCTCGGGCCCGTACGTGATGGCGGCCGACTCGGTGAGGCTGTTGACCGCCCGCTTCATCGCCCCGTAGACGGGCAGCTCGGGGTTGCCCATCAGGCTGCCGACGGACGAGTTGTTGACGATGGCCCCCGTCCCCGCGGTGGCGCGGATGGCGGCGACCTCGGCGACCATGGCCAGCCACGGGCCCCTGAGGTTCACGGCGTAGACGTGGTCGAAGACGGCCTCGCTGACCTGGTCCATCGGGCCGGGCGGCGTGATGGTCGCGCCGTTGTTGAAGGCGACGTCGAGCCGGCCGTACAGGTCCACGACGCGGTCGACGGCGGCGCGCACGCTGGTCGCGTCGGCCAGGTCGCACACCACGTGGTCCGCGACGCCGCCGGCCGCCCGCACCTCCTCGGTCACCGCTTTCAGCTCCTCCTCGGTGCGGGCCGCGAGCAGCACCCGGGCGCCCTCCCGGGCGAACAGCCGCGCCGCGGCGGCGCCGATCCCGCGCCCCGCACCGGTGATGAAGGCGACCTTGTCTGCCAGCAGGCCCTGAGTGGTGAAGGTGTTGTCCATGTCTTCGAGCCTGCGGGACTCCGGGCCGCTCATCCAGGCATCGGCGGTACCTGGCTGGGCTCGGCGGGCGCCCGCGCATACTGGAAGGGTGGACAGACGAGAGCTGGCGGCCTTCCTGCGCAGCAGGCGGGAGCGGATCACGCCCGCCGACGTGGGTCTTCCCGCGGGGTCGCGCCGGCGCACGCCCGGGTTGCGGCGTGAGGAGGCGGCGCAGCTGGCCTTTATCTCGACCGAGTACTACACGCGGCTGGAGCAGGCCCGCGCCCCGCGCCCGTCGCGGGAGGTGCTGGCCGGGCTGGCGCGGGCGCTGCGCCTGTCGGACGCCGAACGCGACCACCTGCACCACCTCGCCGGCGCCCCGCCCGGCCCTCCGCCCGGGCCCTCCCGTGAGGTGCGGCAGAGCATCCTCGACCTGCTGCGGCGGCTGCCGCAGTCCGCCGCCTTCGTGATCTCCGCGACGTACGAGGTGATCGCCTGGAACGATCTGGCGGCCGCCCTCATGGAGGACTTCTCGGCCTTGTCGCGGCGCGACCGCAACCTGGTGCGCCGGGCGTTCCTCGGGCCGCACCCGCAGGGGCGGAGGTTGTTCGGGGTCTCGGACGCGGACGACTTCGCCCGCCTCGCGGCCCGGGATCTGCGCGCCGCCGCCGCCCGCTACCCCGACGACCCCGAGGTGGCCGCTCTGGTGGCCGAGCTTGTCGACGGAAGCGCGGAGTTCGCCCGGCTCTGGTCCTCTCACGACGTGTCCGCCGAACTCACCCTGCGCAAGACCTTCCAGAACCCGCTGGTCGGCCCGGTCACCGTCAACTGCGACGTCCTCGACATCACCGACCGCGACCAGCGGGTCGTCATCTACACCGCCGATCCCGGCTCTCCGTCGGAGGAGGCGCTGCGGCTGCTGTCGGTCGTCGGCACGCAGCGCATGGACGCGCCCCGCTGAGCGGCGCCGGTCACAGCACGCGGTAGTCGTCCGGATCGGGTCGGCGGGTTCTCTCCCAGTACTCCATGAGGGTGAACGGCCAGTTCTGCGAGACCCGGCCGAGGGCGTTCTTGTACCAGCTGTTCACTGTGGACGCCCCCCAGGCCCGTTCCCGGTTGGCGGCGTCGATCAGCTCGTTGTACGTGTCGTGCACGTCCTCACGGCACTCCAGCGCCCCGTGTCCGTCGCGCAGCAGCAGGCGCAGGCATTCCAGGATGTAGTGCGCCTCGCATTCGGAGAAGAAGATGATGCTGCCGTTGATCACGATGTTGGTGTTCGGCCCGTACATCAGGAACAGGTTGGGGAAGCCGGGCACGGTCATGCCGAGGTAGGCGCGGGCGTCGCCGTTCCAGCGCTTGTGCAGGTCCGCGCCTTCGCGGCCGGTCACCGTCATCGGCACGAGGAAGTCGGAGGCGGCGAACCCGGTGGCGTAAACGATGACGTCGGCGTCGTAGGTCCGCTC
The DNA here is from genome assembly GCF_044465245.1 of Nonomuraea terrae. NCBI lineage: Bacteria > Bacillati > Actinomycetota > Actinomycetes > Streptosporangiales > Streptosporangiaceae > Nonomuraea > Nonomuraea terrae. The sequence goes on from NZ_JBITLL010000003.1 coordinate 32,574, forward strand.
CGCGGTGACGATCCCGTGTTCGGTGATGCGGCTGATCGGGTCGGTGACGAGTGTGACGTTGTCGCGTTTGAGGGCGGCGGCCCACACGCCGTTGTCGCGCAGCATGCGTTTGGCGCCGGGCGGGTAGTCGGGGACGGCGGCGCGCAGCAGGTCCGGCCGGTCGGCGAACAGGTGCTCCAGGTACGCGGTGAGCAGGGCGCGGCGTTCGTCGTTGACCGCCGAGACCGCGCGCCGGCCCGCGGGCCAGGCGGGGTCGACGTACACGCTGGGCAGGCCGCCTTCGACGTTGGCGGTGAACAGCCAGAAGCGGTACCACTGCGCGTAGCCGGGCACGTGCCGGAACAACCAGCGCAGGCCGTCGGCGACGGGGTCGTGGTAGTGGGGCGTCGGCGCGAGCCATGGCGCGGTGCGCTGGAAGACGACCAGGCTTGCGGCGGTGCGGGCGATCTCGGGCACGAACTGGAACGCGCTGGCCCCCGTGCCGATCACGGCGACGCGTTTGCCGGTCAGGTCGACGTCGTGGTCCCAGCGCGCCGAGTGGAAGCTCGGCCCGGCGAAGTCGTCCCTGCCGTCGATGTCCGGGTAGCGGGGCCGGTTGAGCTGGCCCACCGCGGAGACGACGGCGTGGGCGGCGAGCACGTCGGTGCCGCCGTCAGGGGTCCGCACGCGTACCGCCCACGTGCGGGTGTCGTCGTCGAAGTCGGCGGACAGCACCTCCGTGCCGAATCGGATGTGCTCGCGGACGCCGGCGCTGTCGGCGAAGCGCCGGAAGTACTCCAGCAGCACGTCGCGGGTCGAGAAGTACGACGGCCATGCGTCGTGCTCGACGAACGAGTAGCCGTACAGGTGGCTGCTGACGTCGACGCGGCAGCCGGGGTAGGCGTTCTCCAGCCAGGTGCCCCCGACGTCGTCGTTCTTCTCCACGATCGTGTACGGGACGCCGGCCTGGCCCAGCCGGTGGCCGGCGAGCAGGCCCGACATGCCCGCTCCCACGATGACGACGTGGAACGGCCGGTCGGGGGCCAGGTCGTCCTTGTGCCACCGGGGTGCCGCCGGGTCGTCCGGGGCGGCGAGCTCGTCGAGCAGCAGCGGCAGGTAGCGGTCGGCGTCGCCGCCGGCCAGGAACCGCACGGCCCGCATCGTGGCCTCGCCGTCCGCCGGGTCCTGCCCGAGCGGGAGCAGTCCGTCGCGGGCGGCGGTGAGCGCGGCGAACGCCAGCGAGCGCGCCTCGTCCTGTTCCCGCGGCGTGTAGCCGCCCTGCGGCAGCAGCCTCTTGGCCGGGGACGGGCGCAGCCGCTCCGGCAGCAGCGCCGGATCCCCGGTGGCGGCGGCGAGCGCGGCGAGCAGCGACGGGAGCTCGGCGTCGAGGAGGGCCCGCCGGATGACGTCGTCGCCGTCGGTGATCGGTTCCGCGGCCCGGGTCACGCGGTCATCTCCGCCACGACGCCGCGCGCCGCGCGGACGGCCCCGACGACCTTCTCACGGGCACGATCGGCGGAGCGGGACACCCGGCTCCGGTGGAGGAGGTCGCGCACCCGGACACCGTCGCGCACGACGGCGGGCGGCAGCCCGCTCAAGGGGGCGGCGCGCTCTGGCATGGCGCGGATCTGCGGATCAAGAGGCATGAAGGCCCCTCTCCAGTAGCGGTTCACGCCTTTCCCGGCACGCTAGTACATTTTGGAATCCCGTTTCAAGAATGGTCAGCCGTTCGGCAGGATGACGGCGCGGCCGTGCACCTTGCCGTCGTGCAGCCGCGCGTACGCGTCAGGCGCCCGGTCCAGGGTGTAGGTCTCGACGTGGACCTCGACGGCGCCCGTCCGGGCGAGGTCGAGCACCTCGATGAGCTCGGCGCGGGTGCCCCAGTAGGTGGTGGTGACCGTCGTCCCGTACGGGAGCGCGCCGAAACCGACGGGAAGCCGCCCCCCGCCCAGCCCGGCGATCACGATGTCGCCGTCCAGGCCGGCCACCGCCCCGGCGAGGGCGACGGTCGCGGGGGCGCCCACGAAGTCGAAGACCGCGCGGGCTCCCAGCCCGTCCGTCAGCGCCCGGACGGCCGCCGCGGCGTGCTCGTCCGGCAGGAGCGTCTCGTGGGCGCCGACCTCGCGGGCCAGCGCCAGCTTGTCCTCGGAGACGTCGAGCGCGACGACCGTGGCGGGGCTCAGGGCGCGCAGGAGCTGCACGCCGACGTGGCCGAGCCCGCCGACGCCGATGACGACGGCGGTGCCGCCGGGCCTCAGCTTCGGCAGCGTGCGTTTGATCGCGTGGTACGGCGTCAGCCCCGCGTCGGTGAGCGGCACGGCCCGCACCGGGTCCAGATCGCCGAGCGGCACGAGGTGGCGGGCGTCGTCCACGAGCAGGTACTCGGCGATCGCCCCCGCCGCGCCCAGCCCCGGCGGGAAGATGCCCAGCCCGGCGGCCCGCGGGCAGTAGTTCTCCCTGCCCTCGGCGCACGCGGCGCAGAGGCCGCAGCCCCACGCGCCGTAGACGGCGACCGCGTCGCCCACCTGCCATCGGGTGACGCCCGCGCCCAGCGCGGCGACCGTGCCGGCGCCCTCGTGGCCGAGGACCAGCGGCAGCGGGAAGGGCAGCGCCTCGCCGGGCACGCTCATCACGGCGAGGTCGGAGTGGCAGACCCCGGCCGCGGCGACCTTGACCAGCACCTGCCCGGGGCCCGGCTCCGGATCGGGGACGGTGACCACTTCCGGCCCGCCGCCGTCGCCGCGGAAACACAGCGCTCTCATGACTCTCCTAGCGCGCCGAGTAGGCGCCGTCGACGAGGTGGTACCCGCCGTGGACGAACGACGCGCGCGGCGACAGAAGGAACGCCACCAGCTCCGCCACCTCCTCGGCGCGGCCGAGGCGCCCGGCGGCGTGCAGGCTCGCCAGCACCTGCTTGGCGTCCTCGCCCACGCCGTCCAGCAGCGGCGTCTCGATGAATCCCGGCCCGACCGCGTTGATCCGCACGCCCCGCGGCGCGTACTCCAGCGCGGCCGTCTTCGTCAGCCCGACGACGCCGTGCTTGGCGGCGACGTAGGCGGCCTGGCCGGGGAAGCCGTTGACGCCCAGGGCGGAGGACATGTTGACGACCGCGCCGCCGCCGCAGGCCAGGATCGCCGGCAGCTCGTGGTGCAGGCAGTAGAAGACGCCGTCCAGGTTCGTGGCGATCACCCGCCGCCAGTCCGCGAGGTCGTGGTCGCCGACGTGCCCGCCGGCGCCGGACACTCCGGCGTTGTTGACGGCCAGGTGCAGCCCGCCCAGCCCGTCCACCGTGGCCTCGACCGCGGCGCTCACGGACTCGGCGTCGGTCACGTCGACCGGCACCGCGAGCGCTCGCGCCCCTGCCGCGGTCAGGTCACGCACGGCCCGCTCGGCCCCCGCCTTGTCGAAGTCCGCGACCGCGACGGCCGCGCCCCCGGCGGCCAGGCGGCGGGCGACGGCCAGGCCGATCCCCGACGCGCCGCCGGTGACGAGGGCGGCGCGCCCCTCGAACTCCGTCGCGTACTCGCCGCTCGGCAGCGCCATGTGCACCTGCTTTCTCGGATGTCAGAACATGATCAGCGAGCGGATCACCCGGCCCGACGTCATGGCCGTGAACGCCTCGCCGACGCCGTCGAGGGTGATGCGCCTGCTGATCAGCCCGTCCAGGTCGAGCCGCCCGGCCCGCCACAACCGCAGCATGCGGACGAAGTCGGTGCGTACGTCGCCGGAGCCGTACACGCAGCCGAGCAGCCGCCGCTCGCCGGCGAACAGTTCCCCGGCGGTGAAGGTCACCTGCTCGGTGAAGCTTCCCGCGCCGACCACGACGGTGGCGCCGCCGCGCCGGGCGGCGTCCCAGGCCTGCCTGATGGTCGCCGAGCGGCCGACGACCTCGAAGGCGTAGTCGAACCCGCGCCCCTCGGTCAGCTCCTTGACCGCCTCGGCCAGCCCGTCCGCAGTGGCCGTGTGGGTGGCGCCGAAGCGCCGGGCGGCCTCCAGTTTCGCGGACAGGCGGTCCACGGCCAGCACGGTCGCGGCTCCGGCCAGCGCGGCGCCCTGGATGACGTTGATCCCGACGCCGCCGCAGCCGATCACCGCCACCGAGGACCCGGGACGCACCCGCGCGGTGTTGATCACCGCGCCGACGCCGGTCAGCACCGCGCACCCGACGACGGCGGCCACGTCGAACGGCACGTCGTCCGGGATCGGGACGGCGGCCCGAGCGTCCACCACGGTCTCCTCGGCGAAACAGCCCACGCCGAGCGCCGCGTGCGCCGGCCCGTCACCGAGGCCCAGCGTGGGCGCCGCCGTGGAGGCGCGGGCCGCTGTGCACAGGTTCGGCTGCCCGCCCAGGCAGAAGAAACAACTCCCGCACGGCGGGATCCAGGACAGGATCACGTGCGTGCCGACCGGCGGGCCGCTCACGCCCGGGCCCAGCTCGACCACCTCTCCCGCGCCTTCGTGGCCGGGCACCAGGGGCAGTTGCGCGGGCAGGGTGCCGTCGCACATCGACAGGTCGGAGTGACACACGCCGGCGGCGCGCAACCGTACCCGCACCTGGCCGGGGCCCGGCGGCCGCAGGGTCAGCTCGTCGCTCACCTCGACGGGCTTGCCCACTTCCCGCAGGACGACGCCTCGCATCGCGCCTCCCGGGCCTAGAGCTGGACGGTCGTGGTGGTGAGGAACTCCTCCAGGCCGAACCGGCCGTACTCGCGGCCGTACCCGGACTGTTTGAACCCGCCGAACGGGGCCAGGCCGTTGTGCGCGCCGTCGTTGACGCGGATCTGCCCGGCCCTGATGCGCCGCGCCACCCGGTGGGCGCGCTCGGCGTCGGCGCCGCGCACGCCGGCGGCCAGCCCGTAGGCGGTGCCGTTGGCGATGCGGACCGCCTCGTCCTCGTCGGCGTACGGCAGGATGACCAGGACCGGCCCGAAGATCTCCTCCTGGGCGATCCGCGACTCGGGGGCGACGCCGCTCAGCACGGTGGGCCGTACGTAGAAGCCGCGCTCCAGCCCGTCCGGCGCGCCGGGGCCGCCGGTGAGGGTGGTGGCGCCGTCCGCGGCGGCGGCGCGCAGGTGCTCGCGGACGCGTTCGCGCTGCACGGCCGAGACCAGCGGCCCCAGCCGGGTGGCCGCGTCGCGCGGGTCGCCCGGCGTGTACGTCTCGGCCTCCTCGGCCGCGATCCGCTCGGCCCGCGCCAGCCGCCCGCGCGGGATGAGCAGCCTGGTCAGCGCCGAGCAGGTCTGGCCGGAGTTCAGGTAGCACGCCGCCACGCCCTTGCGCACGGCGTCCTCGAAGGCCGTGTCGTCCAGGTCGTCGAGCAGCACGTTCGGCGACTTGCCGCCCAGCTCCAGCGCGGTGCGCTTCACCGTCGCGGCGGCCAGCTCGGCGACCCGCCGCCCGGCGCGGGTGGAGCCGGTGAACGACACCATGTCGACCAGCGGATGCGCCGCCAGCGCCTCGCCCGCCTCCGGCCCGACGCCGCACACCAGGTTGAACACGCCCGGCGGGAACCCCACCTCGTGCATCACCTCGGCCAGCGCGAACGCGTTGAGCGGGGTGACCTCGCTCGGCTTGAGCACCACCGTGCAGCCGGCGGTCAGGGCGGGAGCGACCTTGGCCGCGATCTGGTGCAGCGGATAGTTCCACGGGGTGATGGCGCCGACGACGCCGATCGGGTCCCGGTGGACCACCGCGCCGCCCAGCCGCTCCTCGAACTCGACGCTCGAGGCGACCTCCGGCATCGAGGCGAACGTCCTGATGGGCGCGCCCACCTGGATGAGCCGCGTCAGCCGCAGGGGCATGCCCAGCTCGTCGACGATGGTGTCCGTGAGCTGCTCGGCGCGCTTGTCCAGCGCGGCGGCGACGGCGGCGCAGAGCGCGGCCCGTTCGGCGGCCGGGCGCGCGGACCAGGCGGGCAGCGCGGCCGCCGCCGCCTCCACGGCCCGCGCGACGTCCTTGGCGTCGCAGCGCGGAACCTCGGCGATGACGTCCTCGGTGGTGGGATTGACCACGGGGATGACCTCGCCGCCGCTCGCCTGCACCCACTCGCCGTCGACATAGATCCGGTGCGGCATGCCCTCACCTCGGAAGATTCTAGATTCTCATTCTAGAAGGATTAGATCACGGTGTCCGCGAGCTGGGAAGACCCGTCCGCTCACCCTTGACAGAACAAATAAATGGATTTTCGATACCTGCAGGAAACGCATCACGGGTGTCCCGCCCGCGATGCCGGTCAACCGGGCGCGCAGCGGTGATCGCCCTCAAGGAGCCGCACCATGACCGTGGACGACCGCTTCGGCGACGACCTCCAGCGCACCCGCAGGCAACGGTTCCTCAGCGGCCACCAGAGCGAGATCGTCACCGATCCCGTCTCCGACTGGACGACCGACTTCTCCCACGTCGACCCCGAGTGGGCCGCGGACCCGTACCCGATCCAGGACGAGCTGCGGCAGCGCTGCCCGATCGCCCACACCGACCGGTTCGGCGGCGCGTGGCTGCCCACCCGCTACGACGACGTCGCCGCCATCGCCTACGACACCGAGCACTTCACCTCCCGCGCGATCATCGTCAGCAACATCCGGCCGCCCGCCGACCTGGCCCCGGTCGGCGGCGCGCCGCCGATCTCCTCCGACCCGCCGTTCCACCACGACGCCCGCAAGCTGCTGCTGCCCGCCTTCACCAAGAACGCCGTCGCCCGGCAGGAGCCCGGCACCAGGGCGTACTGCCACGCCCTCATCGACGCCTTCGACGGGCGCGACGTCGTGGACGCGGCCCGCGAGTACGCCAAGCAGATCCCGATGCGGGTCATCGCCGACCTGCTCGGCTTCCCGCAGGAGGACAGCGAGAAGTTCGGCGCGTTCGTCGAGAACACCCTGGAGGACATCAACGCCCCGGCCGAGGTACGCCTGCAGCGCATCACCAGGCTGTCGGAGTACCTGCTGGAGCAGATCCACGACCACATCGCCCACCCGCGCGACGACCTGACGTCCCACCTGCTCGACGCCGAGCTCCACGGGCGCAGGCTCGAGCCCGGCCACGTGCTCGGCACGATCAACCTGCTGCTCATCGCGGGCATCGACACGACGTGGAGCGCCATCGGCGCCTCCCTGTGGCACCTGGCCAAGACCCCCGCCGACCGCGAACGCCTGGCCGCCGAGCCGGAGCTGCTGCCGACCGCGATGGAGGAGTTCCTGCGCGCCTACGCGCCGGTCACCATGGCCCGGCTGGTCAAACAGGACATGCACTGGAACGGCGTGGACATGAAGGCCGACGACTGGGTGCTGCTGCCGTTCCCCGCGGCCAACCGCGACCCCGCGCAGTTCGACCGCGCCGGCGAGGTGGTCATCGACCGCGAGGTCAACCGGCACGCCGCCTTCGGCCTGGGCATCCACCGCTGCGTCGGCTCCCACCTGGCCCGCATGGAGCTGCGGGTGGCCCTGGAGGTGTGGATGGAGCGCATCCCCTCCTTCACCCTCGCCGACCCCGGCGCGGTCACCTGGGCGCCCGGCCAGGTCCGCGGCCCCCGCACCCTGCCCCTGCGCATCGGCTGACCACGAACGACACCCCCACAGCGACCCGAGAGCGGAGACCAGGGATGGCCCGACTGCTGCGCCCGTTCGCCGAGACCCGGCCCGAGGCACCCGCACTGACCGACGAGGACGGCGTCACCACCTGGCGCGAGCTGAACGAGCGCGTCGACCGCCTGGCCCGCGCGCTGCTCGACGCCGGGCTCGGCGCCGGCGACACCATCGCCGTCCACTCCGCCAACCGCCGCGAGTACTTCGAGGTCATGGCCGCCGCCAGCCACATCGGCCTGCGCTACGTCCTGGTCAACTGGCACTGGACCGCCGACGAGCTCCGCTACGTCCTCAGGGACGCCGGCGTGCGGGCCCTGTTCTCCGACCCGGCCTTCGCCGCGCAGGCGGGCCCGGCCGTGGACGGGCTCGACCTGCCCACGCTGATCTCCTTCGGCACCGGCATGCCGGGCTTCACCTCCTACGAGGGGTTCCTCGCCGCCGCCCCGGACGGCGAGCCGGAGGAGCAGGTGATGGGCGGCCCGATGTTCTACACCTCCGGCACCACCGGCCGGCCGAAGGGCGTCAGCCGCAAACGGCCCACGGCAGGAACCCCCGTCGAGGCCCTCAGCCTGGCCTCCGGCCACTTCGCGACGACGTTCTCCCTGCCCGGAGAGGCCCGCACGCTGCTGGCCGGCCCCGTCTACCACTCCGCCCAGTGGATGTTCTCCTTCCTGGCGCTGCTCGGCGGCAGCTCCGTCGTCATGCGCCGCTCGTTCGACCCCGCCGAGACGTTGCGCCTGATCGACCGGCACGCGATCACCAACGTGCACCTCGTGCCCACCCAGTTCGTCCGCCTGCTGCGCCTGGACGCCGCCACCCGGCGGTCCTTCTCCGGCGAGAGCCTCGTCGCGATCTGGCACGGCGCCGCCCCCTGCTCGCCCGAGGTCAAGCGCCAGATCATCGAGTGGATCGGCCCGGTCGTCAACGAGTACTACGGCTCCACGGAAGCGGGCGTCAACACGATCATCGACTCACAAGAGTGGCTGGCCAAGCCCGGCAGCGTCGGACGCCCGCAGCCCGCCACGGAGATCCACATCCTCGATTCCGACGGCGACCCGGTCAAACCCGGGCAGCAGGGCCAGATCTGGTTCCGCTACGCCAACGGCGACGACGTCGAGTACTGGGGCGACCCGGACAAGACCGCCTCCATCCACCGGGCCGGCCTGTTCACCACGGGCGACATCGGCTACTTCGACGAAGACGGCTACCTGTTCCTCTGCGACCGCACCATCGACATGATCATCAGCGGTGGCGTGAACATCTACCCGGCCGAGATCGAGAACGTGCTGATCACGCATCCGGCCGTCCGGGACGTCGCGGTCTTCGGCATCCCGGACGACGAGTTCGGCGAACAGGTCAAAGCCGCCGTCGAACTGGTGGACGGCGTGCGGGCCACCGACGGCCTGCCCGCCGAGCTGATGACCTTCTGCCGCGGCCTGCTGGCCGGCTACAAGGTGCCCCGCTCGATCGACTTCGTGCCGGAGCTGCCGCGCACCCCGACCGGCAAGCTGTACAAGCGCCTGCTGCGCGAGCCGTACTGGCAGGGCGTCTCCCGCCGGATCTGACCCGCCACCGCCACGTTCAGCCGGGCTCCACGGCGCAGGACGGTGCGACGGACGCACGGCCGCGAACGGGCATCGCGACCCGATGCACCTCGCCCACCCCGTCGGTGTCCGAGCGATCGCGGTCCATCTCGGTGAACAGCACGTCCACAGCCCCGCGGCCCAGCTCGTAGTGGGGCAACGCCACGGTGGTCAGCTTCGGCCGCATCCACGAGGCGATGGGATGGTCGTCGAAGGAGACGACGGAGACATCCGCGGGCACCTTGAGCCCGAAGTCGTCGAGCGCCTGGTAGGCGCCCATCGCGATCCGGTCGTTGAAGCAGATCAGCGCACGCGGCTTGGCGGTTCGCAGGAGGTCCCGCGTCGCCGCGAGGCCGTACTCCGGCTGCCAGTCGGGGCAGGTACGAGCGCCCGCCACCTTGACTCCCGCCTCGCCGAGCGCCTGTCTGATCCCGACGAGCCGCTCCACCGCCGCGACGCTCTCCGAGGGCACGTCGCGCAGGCCGGGACCGGCGCCGATCAAGTAGATGCCGTCGCGGTGGCCGGCGTCCAGCAGCACGCGGGCCGCGCAGCGGCCGGCCTCGACCTCGTCGGGCAGGACCGCGGGCAGGGGGAAGGCTGCTTGGGCAGCGCGTTGAGCAGCACGGCGGGCGCGGCCGTGACGCCTTTGGGCACCTTGATGGTCCTGGTGAACATCGAGGCCAGGATGAGCCCGTCCACCTGGCGGTCATGCATGGCCTGAAGCAGGAGGCGTTCGAGTGCGGCGTCGCCTTCGGTCTCACCGATGAACAGCATGAAGCCGCGGTCGCGGGCGGCCTCGAGCGCTCTGTTGATCATGTCACCGGCCAGTCGTGAGGTCGCGACGGTGTCGGAGACGAAGCCGATCGTCCGGGAGGTGCCCGTACGCATGCCCACGGAGACGATGTTGGGCCGGTACTGCAACTCGTCGGCGGCTCTCAGGAGCGGTTCTTCCAGGACCACCGGACGCTCACCGCGCTCGGCATGGGCAGCTTCGGCCCTGTCGATCTGCGAACGGGCTCACCGACGTACGGCCACATCCTGGCCACGCCGAAACCCGGCTGGGCCTGCACCGACGTCGTCTCCCCGCTGCGCACCGCGCTGAACGTCCCCGTCGCCCTGGACACCGACGTGAACGCCGCCGCGCTCGGGGAGTGGCGGCACGGAGCCGGACGGGGACGGGAGACGCTCGCCGGTCACACCAGGGCGGGGATCCGCGGCATGCGGAGGCGGCGCACGCACGAGCCGACTTCGGCGGAACCATCGCGCCGATGCTCAAGCTCACCCTGGACGGGATGGCCACGTCCGTCATCGCCGCTTCGGGCTGTGCCCGCGGAAACGTTTGACCTCCCCCCGTAGGTGAATGCGCGCTCACACTCTTGCTACTCTGCGATCGGCGTTTGAGAGCGGACATTCAAATATTCTGGGGGAACGATGCTCGACGGGTTTCGCGACGGCTACGCCGACGTCAACGGGACCAGGCTGCACTACGTCGCCGGCGGCGCGGGAGAACCACTCCTGCTCCTGCCGGGATGGCCGATGACCTGGTGGGAGTTTCACAAGATCATGCCCGTCCTGGCGCGGCGGCGCCGGGTGATCGCCGTCGACCTGCGCGGCATGGGCGACTCCGCCAAACCCGAGGGCGGATACGACAAAAAGACCATGGCCCGCGACGTGGCGGAGCTGGTCCGCCATCTCGGCCACGACCGCGTCGACGTGGCCGGCATGGACATCGGGGCGATGGTGGCCTTCAGCTTCGCCGCCAACCACCCCGAGCTCACCACCAAGGTCGCCCTGCTCGACGTGCCGCACCCGGACACGTTCTTCTACTCCTTCGGCGTGCTGCCCCGGCCGGACCAGCCGCACCTGTGGTGGTTCGCCTTCAACCAGGTCCGCGACCTGCCCGAACGGCTGCTGGAGGGCCGGTCCCGGCTGCTCATCGACTGGTGCGTGCAGAACATGGCCAAGGACCCGGACGCGATCAGCGAGCAGAGCCGGGCCGTCTACGCCGCCGCCTACGATCAGCCGGGCGCGATCCGGGCGGCCAACGGCTGGTACCAGGCGTTCGCGCAGGACATCGCCGACATGCAGACCTACGGCAAGCTCTCCGTGCCGGTGCTGGCGCTGGGAGGTCTCTACTACGAGGCGCTGCCGCTCGCGCTCTCGGACCGGGCCGACGACATCCGGTTCGTGCAGCTGGCCGGCGCCGGCCACTACCTGTCCGAGGAACGACCCGACGACGTCGCGAACGCGCTCATCGAGTTCTTCGGCTGATCTCCTGGCGAGGCGAACGGGCCGGCCTAACCCGGGCCACCGTCGTCCGCCGGTCGCCGATAGACGCCGTGCCACCAGGTCAGCGCCAGCTCGCGGGCGAACGCGGCGTCACGACCGGGGTCGCCGGCGGTGACGTGGTCGACGAGAGCCCGTTCGCCACCCATGACGATCACCCGGGCGGCGCTCTCCAGGTCGAGGTCGGCGGGGGTGCGGCCCGCGTCCTGCTCGGCGCGGAGCAGCGTGAGCGTCCAGTCCGTGAACTGGGTGAGTTCTCTGCCCCAGAAGTCACGCACCGTCGCGTCGTAGGCGGCGACCTCGGCGAGCGCCCGCCGCACGGCGGCGTGTTGGCGATAGACCCGCACCACCTGCGAGAAGACCTCCGCGAGAGCTTCGACGCCCTCCGACGGATGCCAGGCCGAGGTGACGTCGAAGGAGGAGCTCATGAGCTCGGTGGCCAGGCGCATGAGCAGGTCGACCTTGTCGCGGAAGTGGTTGTAGAAGGTCGAGCGGGCGACGCCGGCCTCGGTGGAGATCTGCTGCACGCCGAGCTCGGTGAAATTCGCACCGTCGATCAGGAGACGCTGGGTCGCGGCCAGGATCTCCGCCTCGGCCGAGGTGGGCCGGCCGACATTCGCGGTGCGTCGTCGAGTGATCGAAGGCATGTCCGGATCCTAGGCGTCTCGGCAACGTCCCTCACACTACAGCGCGTCTGGACATCGTGTAGCGTAATTTCCGGACACGATGTCCAGACGTGGCGATCGAAAAGTTGCCCGGTCGCCTGCCGGCGGACCGGACGGATCTGTTGGAAGGAATAGCTGGTGAAATATCGTCTGCTGGGACGTACAGGAGTCTGGGTCTCGGAGATCTCCCTGGGCACGATGACGTTCGGCGGCAAGGAACACCCGGTGTACCGCACTCATGGCGCACTCGGGCAGGAGGAAGTGGATCGCCTCGTCGGCACGGCACTCGACGCCGGGATCAACTTCATCGACACCGCCGACGTCTACGCCGACGGCGAGAGCGAGGAACTTCTCGGCCGCGCGATCGGGCAGCGCCGCCGGGACGTGGTGCTCGCCACCAAGCTGATCGCTCCGGTCGGGCCCGGGCCCAACGACCAGGGGCTTTCCCGCCTGCACGTGATGCGGGCCCTGGAGGACAGCCTGCGCCGGCTGAACACCGACTACATCGACCTCTACCAGATCCACAACCACGACCACCTGACGCCGATCGAGGAGACGCTGAGCGCGCTCGACGACGCGGTGCGGCAGGGCAAGGTCCGCTACATCGGCTCCTCCAACCTTTCCGCCTGGCAGATCAGCAAGGCGTTGGGCGTCTCCGCGCTGCACGACCAGGCGAAGTTCGTCGCCAATCAGGCGTACTACTCGCTGCTGTCTCGTGACGCCGAGCGTGACCTGGTGCCCATGGCCGAGGACGCGGGGCTGAGCCTGACGGTGTGGCAACCGCTCGCCGGCGGCTTCCTCACGGGCAAGTTCGACCGCGGCGGAGCCACCACCGAACCGGACTCCCGCCGAGCCCTGAACGGCTTCGACTTCGTGCCTTTCGACGAGGAGAAGGGCTTCCAGGTGCTCGACGTGCTGCGGGCCGTCGCCGCGCGGCACGACGTGAGCCCCGCACGGGTCGCCATCGCCTGGCTGCTCGCCCAGCGCGCCGTCACCAGCGTCATCGTCGGCGCCCGCAAGCTGGAACAGCTCACCGACAACATCGCCGCCGTCGACCTGACCCTCACCGAGCAGGACCTCGCCGAACTCGACGAGGTCAGCCGGTCGCCGCTCGCCTACCCCAACTGGATCCAGGGGTGGTTCGCTCCGACCCGGACCCCGGCCGGCAACCAGGCCTGACCAGGACGTCGAGCATCTCGGCTCCCCTCCCTACCGGATGCTCGGCGAACCCGCACCCGCCCTCAGGGGCTTTTTCCTCGTACGTCGAGTTGGCATGCTGAGTGCCATGAGCGTCGAGCAGCAGTTCGTGCGGATCCGGCCCATTCGTGAAGAGGACCGCCACGCCGTCATGGCACTCGCCCACCGGCTGACCGAAGGCGTGGCGGAATGGCGGGACCCTGAGGCGGTCGTGGAGGCGGCCAGGCAGTGGCTCGCCGGATCCCTCGCCTCGGCGCGGGAACAGCGCGGCGCCGTGTTCGTCGCCGAGACCGACGACGGCGTCGTCGGCGTGGTCTCCGTCAACACCCAGAAGCACTTCACCGGAACGGTCGACGCCTACGTCGGCGAACTGGCGGTCGCCCCGCACGCGGCACGCGGCGGGGTCGGCCGGCAGCTGATGGCCGCGGCCGAGACCTGGGCCCGCCGGCAGGGCGTGCGCCACCTGACACTGGAGACGGGCGCCGCCAACACGACCGCCCGCCACTTCTACGCGGCTCTGGGCTACCGGGAGGAGGCGATCCGCCTGACGCGCACCCTCGATGACGAGCCGGTAAGAAACGTGTCATGAGCCCCAAACGGCGTTGATCTTGTTGTGACTCGCCCGGTCAATGCTGGGCGGCAACCCCGACGCATATCGACGAGTCGGTCGAGCACTGGACGATCCTGGACGAAGAGCGCGACCTCCTCGCCGGCAAGCGCGGCGCCACCCGCCTCACCTTTGCGATCTTGCTGAAGTTCTACCGCCCGGAAGAGCCGATGGGTACGACCTCGGCCTGCGCCCGTGGGGCGGCATCCCGTAGCCCGGCGTGCCCGGCTTCGTGGCCACCCACCACCCCAGGGAGGACCTGCTCAGCGACAACGGCGGGACGTTCGCCTTCGACGGCCTGGAGGCCGCCATCCGTCGCGCCAGGCAGACCGCGGGCGACGAGCACGTCCTGGACATGGACGCGAACGTCGCCCGCGCCTGCTCGACGAGATCTGGCTGCACATCGCGCCCCTGCTGCTGGGCGGCGGCACGCGGCTGTTCGACGGGGAGCAGGTGGAGCCGCGGCGCCTCTCTTGCCCCCCGGCAGCGGATGATCGATACTGCCCATTACCGGGGGGAAAGCGCCATGCACCATCACCGTCCACGAGCAGGAGTGATCGCTGTGGCCCCTTCGCACCGCTACGTCCCCTCACGCCGCGACCTGCTGAGGTCCGGCATCTCGCTCGGCGCCGCCACGGGTGTCGCCGGCGTCGGCACCGCCGACGCCTCGACCGCCTGGGAACCGCCGCGCGCCCAGGGCGAGCGCAGCATGGTGAACGTGCCGTTCGAGGGTTTCGAGAACGTCCGGGTCGGGCTCATCGGCCTCGGCAACCGGGGCGGGAGCCAGGACGTGCGCTGGGGCGCCGTCTCCACCGTCACCGCCGTGTGCGACATCCGTCCGGAACGGGTCAGCCGCACCATCGCCCGCATCATGCAGCAGGGCTTCCAGGACGTCGAGCCGGTCGGCTACTCCGCGGGCGAGCAGGACTTCCTCAAGCTCGTCCAGCGCGACGACATCGACCTGATCTACATCGCCACCCCGTGGGAATGGCACTACCCGCAGGCCATGGCGGCCATGGAGCACGGCAAGCACGTCGCCGTCGAGCTGCCGATCTCCCCGCATCTGGACGAGATCTGGAGCCTGGTGCGCACGTCCGAGCGGACCCGCAAGCACTGCATGCTCCTGGAGAACGTCAACTACTTCCGTCCCGAGCTGCAGATGTTCAACATGGTCCAGGCGGGGCTCTTCGGCGACCTGCAGCACGGCTCCGGCGGCTACATCCACGATCTGCGCTGGCCGTACCTGTTCGGCGGCGCCTACCACCCCGAGCACTGGCGGCGGCGCTGGCAGACCCGGATGAACGCCCTGCACTACCCGATGCACGGCCTGGGGCCCGTCTCGGCCGCCATGGGCATCAACCGCGGGGACCGCTTCGACGAGCTGGTCGCCGTGGCCTCCGTACCCAAAGCGCTGGCCCTGTTCCGCGAGGAGGACCCGCGGGTGGCCCCGGACCACTCGTCCTGGCAGGACAGGCCGTACATCTCGGGCGACCGGCACACCTGCTTCGTCACCACCGCC
The DNA here is from genome assembly GCF_044465245.1 of Nonomuraea terrae. Classification (NCBI taxonomy): domain Bacteria; kingdom Bacillati; phylum Actinomycetota; class Actinomycetes; order Streptosporangiales; family Streptosporangiaceae; genus Nonomuraea; species Nonomuraea terrae. Next base: position 47,987 of record NZ_JBITLL010000003.1, read on the forward strand.
GGCGGCCGGTTCATCCGGGTCGAGCACGACGTGAACTCCCCCCACCCGTACACCAGGGAGACCACGCTCACCGGCACGCGGGGGTCGATCGAGCTCGACAACGCCCGGGTCTACCTCGAATCGCTCGGCCACAACGACCACACGTGGCGGACCGGCAGCGCCTACACCGCCATCCGCCAGCAGCACGACCACTGGTTATGGCCGTTGCTGGAAGGGCTGGCCGACCAATACGGCGGGCACGGCGGCGGCGACTTCGTCTCCATCTTCCGCCTCGTCCAGTTGATGCGGCTCGGTATGACGCCCGACATCGACGTCTACGACTCGGCTGCGTGGTGCTCGGTGGTTCCGCTCAGCCACGAGTCGCTGAGGTCCGGCCGCCTGCGCCCGGTCAAGGTGCCCGACTTCACCCGCGGCCACTGGAAGGAGGCCCGCCCCACCTTCGACCGCCCGCAACCGGAGGACCCGCAGCTCAGGGCCGGTTCGACCGCCGGCCGCCGCGCCAGCGGGATCATCGAGCCGGGCAGCAGCGAAGCGAACGGGGACGCCGACCCCGCACCGGGCGCCCGCAGCGGCCAGGAAGGCGGCCGACCGGCCCTGGACGGCCAGTGACCGCGATCACCCGGAACTCCCGAGGCTACGGCGAACCGCCCACTCGGGGTGGGATCGGCTGCGGGAAGCACCACGTTCCCAGTAGAGCAGTGCTCCCGGCAGTGGGGCAGCGCTGTGGCTCTCGCCGTTGCGTGTCCCGCAGTTGTGGGGTGCGACCTCTCGGCAACCGCCCGAAATTCTTACTGGCACCCCTTGATGAGGAGCCGGGAAACGAGTGAGCCGCTCATTCGGCGGGGCAGACGGTGCCCGGCCCGGGGAGCTTCAGCTCGATCAGGTATCGGGTGGCGTGCCTGATCGGACACTGCTTGCCCGACAGATACATGACGTGCCCAGGCCCGTCATAGCCGACCGTGACCGAACCCGGGATCATCCTGGTGAAGCTTTCCGTGAGCGCCTGATCCCCCCACGTGCTGCCGACCCCCAACACCGGCGGCAGCCCACGAACAGGCAGCGGCCGTGACGGGTTGGCCACCTTCAGCGGCCAGCCCGCGCAGCCCAGCGCGTCGAACGACACACTCGCCAGGTTCGCCGAGATCTTCCCGGCCTCGCGACGGGCCTGCGTGAGCTCCGCGTAGCCGGTGTACCCGCGCTCGTCCGCGCACGTCATCGCGAGCGCCCCCGGCATGGCCCAGACACGCACATTGCCGAGCACCACATCGGCGAAACCGGACCCGTCCCCCTGCCGGGCCCGGTTTACCGCGTCGGCGAAGGCGAGCCAGCGGGTGTTCCCCGGCCCCGGGTCCCCGAATCCGGCGAAACCGAAGGTCTTCAGCCGCGATCCGGTCAGCTCGCCCTTCCCGAACTCCGGTGAGGTGACCGGGATCGGCCGGCGGTCGGCTTCCCGGGTGAGCTCGCGCCAGACCGCTCCGGCGTCCTCACCGTGCAGGGCACAGGCCGGGGTCGCCGAGCACCACGCCGTGAACCTGCCGAACACCTGCTCGGCGCGCGACAGGGCCAGCGACCTCTGCCGCGGCCAGCCGACGGTCTGGTTGACCACCCCGTCGACGTACAGGGCCCGGATGCGGTGCGGGAACAGCCGGGCGTACGCGGCCGCGGGTACCCCTCCGTAGGAGTTGGCCATGAAGCTCAGCCGCTCCTCGCCCAGCGCCCGGCGGACCGCGTCCATGTCCCTGGCCACCGACAGCGAATCCAGGTGCGCGAACAACCCGGTGCCGTCCTCGGCCCGGCACGCCTCGAACGCCCTGGTCATCTTCGCGGCCAGCGCCTCGTACTGCCTGCGGCTGCGGGGCTCGTCCGGCGACGTCCCGGGCCGCAGGCACGACGGGGGCAGCCGATCCTGCCAGACGGTGTTACGCGGGTTGTAGGCGACCAGGTCGAACCGTCCGCGCAGTTCGGTGAGATCGCCCGCGGCGTGTTTCAGGTCCTCGATCCCCTTCCTGCCCGGCCCGCCCGGAACGCCCAGCACGCTGCCGATCCGGCGGTCCGGCTCCGTGGCGGGCAGCCGTGCCAGCTCCAGCGGGATCTTCCGCCCGTCAGGCTCGGCCCAGTCCACGGGCACCTCCACCGCCGCGCACTCCATCCCGGCGGGAACGCCCTGCCCCTCGCACGCGCGCCAGCTCAGCCGCTCCTCGCCCCGGACGGCCGACGCCGTCGACGCCAGCAACACCGGCACCATCGCCGCGACCAGCCATCTGCTCATCCTCATGGCTCCAGCGTGCTCGCGCGGCCGCCCGGTTTCCTCCTCCCTCGGAACCGTTGCCGCGGCGGCGATCTGGGACCCCGCTCCTCCCCCTCCGGAAGGACCGGGGTCGGCGCAGGGTGCGCGGGGTCCCGGATTCGACGCGGGTCAGCTCCTCGGCGGCGGCAGCCGTCAACGACCCGAGGCACGCCCCCGGATCGCCTCGAACAGAGCCGAAGCCGACCGGCTCAACTCACGATCCACCGCGATCCTGCTGCCCCAATCCGCAGGACAATCAGCGAACGTCTCTCTCTCCCCCCCGCAACTCGCGCAGATCCACCCGCCCACGCCCCGCCAGCCGATGCCCCGCAGGACACGCCAACCGCATCGTCTGCCCCCCGATCGGCACCAGCCCCAACCCCGGCGCCACCGCCTCCGGAAGGGACACGAACGCCAGATCCAGCCGCCCCTCCCGCGCGTGCAACGCACTCGCCCCGCACCGCAACTCCACCGTCACCTCCGGATACTCCTCCCAAGAACCCGGCCAGCAACCGCGGCACACTCGCCCACGCCGGACGCTGCGACTGCAACGCACCCAGCCGCACCGTCCCGCGCGACCCACCTTTCAACTCATCGACGACCCCGCGTATCGACTCGGCGGCCACCAGCGCCCGCCGCGCCACCGGCAGCAACACCCGCCCCGTCTCGGTCAGCATCACCACATGCGTCGTCCGCTCGAACAACGCCACACCCAGCTCCCGCTCCAGGCTCCGCACAGCGGCCGACACCGCCGACTGCACCACATACAGCCGCTCCCCCGCCCGGGTTAACCCACCCTCCTCGGCGACCGCCACAAAAGCCGCCAGGTGACGAAGCTCCATCACCCATCGCGATAAGCGCCAACTAATCTCTTCATCTCCTGACACGGCCACCCCAAGCCACCATGGAGAACGCGGGACGACACCAGCACCCGGCCCGCGAGCACCAACGGGGGAACATGTATGGGGACATTTCACGAAGCCACCGCCGTCACCCTCCGCGGCCACGCCTACGAAACCGCTCTGGACCCACAATGGACCGTCGCCGGCAAACCCCACGGCGGCTACCTGCTCGCCACCATGACCCGCGCCGCCTGCCACAGCGCGGGCCCCCACCACCCACACCCCGCCACCGTCACCGCGGCCTTCCTCACCGCACCCACGCCAGGCCCCGCCGACATCCACATCGACCACCTGCGAACCGGCCACGGCACCACCCAGACCCGGGCCCGCCTCACCCAGAACGACACCCTCCACGTCGAAGCGCTCATCGCCCTCGAGCACCTGACCCACGACGGCCCCACCTGGTCAGGCCTCGAACCCGTCCACCTGCACGCCGAACACCGATGCCCACGCACCCCACCACGAGAACCCGGCGGAACCACCCCCGTGCCACTCATGGAAGTCATCGAGCAACGCCTCGACCCCCTGTCCGACACGCCGTCACACCGCGGATTCATCGCAGGCTGGCAACGCCTCGCCGACGGCACCGACTGGGACCCGCTCTCACTCCTCGTCGCCCTCGACCTCGTCCCGTCCGTCACCTACGACCTCGGCCTGCCCGGCCGCACACTCACCATCCAGTTCAGCGCCTACATCCGCCGCATCCCCGCACCCGGCCCACTCCGCTTCAGCATGCACGCCTCGGACATCACCAACGCCCGCATGGACGAAACCACGTACCTCTGGGACAGCGAAGACCGCCTCGTCGCCCAAGCCACCCAACTCGCCGCCATCCGCACGCCGGCATGAACAGAGAAGCCCCCGGCCTCATCCCGGCCGAGGGCTTCCCCTGTCATCAGTGATCGTTGCGCATCCTCGCGGATGCACTACCCACCCCACCGCGGTTACACCAGAAGGGGCCCATCAGGCCCCCTCTCCACGGTTCCGAAGAGCCCCGGCGAAGGGCACGCTGTTCCCACACGCAGGGCACACCCGCCCTTCACCACCGACCACGACCACAAGAACTCCCGAGGGGTGAACTCGTGAGCGCCGAACCGAGCCGACTGACGCTGACGGAGAGATCCGGCCTGAGCCGAGACCCCGAAGCGGTACGCGAAGCCCTGTACACACACCGCACCAGACTCGCCGGCCGGCTCGCCGAGCTCTCCCCCGCCGACTGGACGGCCCCCACCCGATGCGCCGAGTGGACCGTCCACGAAGTCGCCCGTCACCTCGTCGACGTCGCCGAGTTCCACGTCGCCTGCCTCACCGGCCGGCTGGTGCACAGCCGCTTCGGCGGCTTCCGCGAGTTCGACCCGACCTCGACCCCCGGGGAATGGCTGCGCGACTCCGCCGGCCGGTCACCGGAACAGACGATCGACGCGCTGGTCACGCTCACCGAGGCCGAACACGACAGCCTGGGCCGTCTCATCGACGCCGGCGCCTCCGCCACGGTGACCAGCCCCCTCGGCGGACGATGGCACTGGTCCGTGCTCTCCCTCCACATCCTCTGGGACGCGTGGATGCACGAGCGCGACATGTCCGCGACCCTGCGGGCCGGCCGGCCGCAGAGCGCCGCGATCCAGCGACTCGTCGCCCTCTACGGCCTGCTGGTCTCCGCCAGTGCCGCCGCGAGGTCCGGTGAGGTGCCCCAGGTGACCGTCCGTCTCGCCGGCAGCCCAGACGACATGTACGAAATTTCCGGCCCCCCGGGCGATGTGCGGGTCACCGCCGGAGCCACCTCATCCCCGCACCTCAGCGGTCCCTTCGAAGCGGTCCTGGAGAGCGTCGCCGGACGCGGGCCGCGCCTCGCCGAGGTCGTCGGCGTCTCGAACCCCGCGGTCGAGCACCTCTCCCGGCTGACGGCCATCATGAAGTAGCGGCGCGGGTCCGCAGGCGACGGGCGGAGCCCGTCCTTCGGTGATGTCGTGGACGGGTAGCCCGCAGAGGGCGCCTTTACATTGTAGATCCAGAAGACGACGCCGGCCCTGACCCGCCGATGGGGGTCAGGGCCGGCGTGCGGGATCACCAGGTCAGCGGCCGGTGTCCTTCGTCTTCACCTTGCAGGTGGCCGTGGCCGTCTTGGCCGGGTCGCTCACCGAGGCCGCGGTCAGCGTGACCGTCCCCGCGTGGGCGCTGTCCGGCGTGCGGGTCACGAACACCGGCACCTCCACCGACTCCCCGAACGCCGCCGTGGCGAGGTCGTTCGGCAGCTGAGCCTGCCAGCCCTCCCCCGCGGCCGAGGCCGACAGCCGGTAGACGTCGTTCTTCAGGTGCGCCCGCTCGTCCTGCGGGTGCAGCGCCGGATCGGTCGCCGCGTCCTTGCCGGTGTTGGTCAGCCGGAACGAGCAGTTGGTCGCGTGCGCCGGGGCCCCGCCCACGGGCTTGCCCTTCGTCAGCGCCACACCGCGCTGCTGCGGCCCGGCGCCCTCCGGGTTCTGCACGCCGATGACGTAGTGCAGCAGGCCCTTGTCGTCCTCGTAGTTGTCGAGGATGTAGAAGCGCAGGCCGTTGGCGGCGTCGACGTACTCGTTCTTGGAGCCCGAGTTCGTGCCGGCGTGGAACAGCGCGTCGTTGAGCTGCCGGTAGTCGCCGATCGTGCGCATCACCTTGGTGCCGTCGGGCCGCACGTAGTCGACCATGTCGATGTCCTCGGGATGCGCGTCCACCACCCACGTGAAGCAGTTGTAACCGCAGGTGGAGCCCTCCTCGCCGTCCTCGCCCGGCTCGAAGGTCTTGTTCTTGGCGATCAGCACGCCGTTGTCCGGCTGGAACGAGCCGTACCCGATCCGCTGCACCGTCTCCAGCGTGTAGTTCTTCCACTCGCCTGCGGGGCCGCCGCCGTCGCACAGCGGGTCGGTGCCGACGTCACACGCCGGCGAACGGTCGACCGGCGCGGCGCCGTCCAGCAGCACCTGGACGCCCGCCCGGGTGCCCTTGGGCAGCTCGCCCGCGTTCACCGCCCGGGCGACCACGTCCACGACGGCCAGGCCCGACTTCGCCAGCCCGTCGCGGTTGAGCCGCAGCACCGAGGAGTACGGGACGAAGCCCATCCCGATCTTGCTGCGCAGCGTCAGCTCGGCGCCCATCGAGGCGCCCTGCTGCGCGGGCACCTGCCAGCGGTTGTGCGGGCCGCCCGGACCGTTGAACGAGCCGCGGTCCATCATGTCCCACGTGCCGGAACCCGCCCGGTGGTAGGGCTGGATGTACGGGTTGTTGTTGTTGTCGCCGATGCTGAAGAAGAAGTGGGCCAGCTCGTGCGTGATCGTGCCCGAGCTCTCTCCCTGCCGGACCGTCGACTGGCCCCACAGCTGCGAGCCCGCCAGCCAGGACGTCCAGGGCACGTACCGGCTGCGCACGGCGTTGGGCTGCTCCGGGTTCGGGTTGCCCCAGATCTCGCGCGGCACGTCGTCCGGCGAGTTGAACTTCATCTCCCCGAACTCCTGCCACACCGAGGTCTCGTCGTAGCCGCCGTAGATGCGCAGCACCACGTCGAAGCCGCAGTTACGGGTGCAGTCGGCGTCCTCGTGCCAGAGCCGGTCGGCGTCGGTCTCCAGGCGGGTGCCGGCGCAGTTGTTGATGGCGGCCTTGTCGGCGACCGTCACCGCGCCGTCGAGGACGAGGTGCGTGCCGTCGGGGATGCCGGTGACGACCCGCTGCCCGGCGGGCGAGACCCCCGCGATCGTGATGAGGTCGCCGACCTTGAAGAACTTCGTCGAGGCCACCGCGAGGGTGGTCACGCCGTTCTGGGCGCCGGTGACCGTGGTGGTGCCGGGGCAACCCTCCTGGTTCGGCTGGCCGATGTCGTTGAGTCCGTACTGCGAGGAGTTCTTCGGCATCCGGTACGGCCCGAACGACGTGATCGAGGAGACGCCGATCTTGCCGCCGCTCTGCTCCATCCAGTACCCGTTGATGGTCTGGAAGTTGTTCACCGGGCTCGGCTTGTTGAAGAAGTCGGCGTAGAACTGCGGGACGTCGTCCCGGCTGACCGGGTCGATCTGCGGGTTGCCGAACGGGTCGGACTGCTTCGGCTTGGTGATCACGAACGGCTGGTCGGGGAAGTCGACCGCGACCAGCGCCACCCGCAGCGCCCGGTCGGTGGGGACCGCGCCGTCGGTGGCCCAGCTGACCCCGGGGATCGGCTTGTAGTCGGCCCAGGTCATGTCCTCCTGGTCCTGCACCCGCTGCGGGTCGATCGGCTGCATCGCGGGCGGGCTCCACGCAGCGGCGGTGGTGGCCTGGCTGGCCTGCGTCATGTTCAGCGATAGGACGAGTACGAGAGTGCCGAGCACCGCCAGGGTCTTGCTCGACATTCGTCGGGATGGACGGCGGCCGCGGTTTAAGAGCACAAACAACACCTTCCTCAACGAACCTGCCGACGCCGAACCCTACGGTCCGCCGACGCCCGCGTCACTGTGCAGATGCCGAAACCGCGCCGCCGGCCGTCCCGACGTATGTCGAGATTCCACGCTCCAACTGTTTGACGGAACGCATGATCCGGCACATACCCGGAGAACCTTCCTACGTCCGTCGAAAGCGGTGCGATGCTGTCGGAGCTGCAAACGATCGTGGACTCGCTGGCGAGCCGCGTCGGCCGTCCCGCGCTGATCGAGGACCACCGCCAGCGGGTCGTCGCCTACAGCGAGCAACTCGAGCCGATGGACGAGGTGCGCCGGATGTCGATCCTGCGCCGCCAGACCACACCCGAGGTCATCGCGTTCTTCAGGAAGGTCGGCATCACGCAGGCCAAGGGCGCGATCCGCACCCCGGCCTGCGACGAGCTGCAGATGCTGCCCAGGATCTGCGTGCCGATCCGCCACGGCGACATGCTGCTCGGCTACGTCTGGGTCATCGACGCCGACCAGTCGATGACCGCCGACGAGATCGCCGCGGTCTCCACCACCACCGACGACCTGGCGCTGGCCCTGTACCGCGAGAACCTCGCCGGCGAGCTGGCCTCGCAGCGGGAGACGGAGGCGATCCGGCTGCTGCTCGCCGACGAGCGCGACGCCCGCCGGCACGGCGCGATGACGCTGCTGGAGGGCGGCCTGCTCGCCGGCGGCGACGTCCCGACGGCCGCGGTGGTCGCGCGGCTGATCCTGCGCCCCCACGTACGGCTCGACGACCTGGCCCGCATCGCCCTGGAGCAGGCCCTCATCGCCAGCCGCCGCCGCTGCGGCCCCAAGGAGGCCGTGCACCTGGTGCGCTACGACCACGGCGTGCTGCTGGTCCACGACCGCGACGGCGCCGCCCTGGCCGTCGCCGAGCACCTCAACGACGCCCTGCAGACGACCATCCGGGGCCTGCACTGCGTGGCCGGCGCGGTGGTGGGCGTGGGCCGGCCGCGCGCCGAGCTGCCGGAGGTGCGCCTGTCCTACGACGAGGCGGCACTGGCCGCCCAGGTCGCCGTGCGGCTGCCCGCGGTCGGGCCGGTGGCCAGCTGGTCGCAGCTCGGCATCTACCGCCTGCTGTCGCAGCTGTCCGGCGAGGTGCTGAGCAACGCCGGCATCCATCCCGGCCTGGAGAAGCTGATCGCGGACCCGTCGAACCGGCCGCTGCTGGAGACCCTGGAGACGTACCTCGACCTGGCGGGCAACGCGCACGCCACCGCCGTACGGATGAACCTGCACCGCGCCTCGGTGTACTACCGGCTGCAGCGGGTCGAGCAGCTCGCCGGCACCGACCTGAGGAACGGCAGCGAACGGCTGTCGCTGCACATGGCGCTGAAACTGGCCCGGCTGGCAGGGCCGGCGTGACACCGGCCCTGCCACGGACGGATCAGGGCTCCGTGACCCTGTTCTCGAACGTCAGCGTCCGCGTCTGCTCCTGGTTGCCGTTGGCGTCCACGGAGCGGAAGTCGAGCGTGTGCGTGCCCTTGCGCAGCACCCGGAACGGCTCGCCGTAGGTCCTCCACTTCCCGCCGTCCAGCCGGTACTGGGTCCGGGTCACGCCGGAGCCCCAGCCGTCGTCCGCCGTGAGCGTCACGAACGGGTTGACGTACGTCTCACCCTGGCGGGGCGGCCGCTGGGTCAGCGCCGCCTCGGTCGTGGGCGGGTCGACCTCGATCGCCTTCAGCGCCGCCCGCACATCGGGCAGCGGGCCGATGTGCTCGCCCGCGGACGCCGAGCCCTGCGGGGTGCCGGTGCGCTTGAGCAGGTCGGCGATCTCCGCCGCCGTCCACGGCTCCTGCCCGGTGGCCTTCAGGTACGACTGGACGGCCACGACCGCGCCGGTGACGATCGGCCCGGCGCCCGAGGTGCCGCCGAACGTCCTGGTGTAGCGGGCGTTCACGTTGGCCGGGTCGGTGCCGCCCTGCAGGTTGCCGTTGCCGCCGGAGGTGACGATGTTGTGTCCCCAGCCCTGCAGGTCGAACCTGGAGCCGTAGTTGGAGAAGTTCAGCCGCTCACGTGCGGTGCTGCTGCCGGCGCCGACCATGATCGCGCCGGAGTCCTGGACGCTGCGGTCGAACCACTTGATGCCGTTCTGCAGGTACAGGTCGGAGTCGACGTTCTGGTTGCCGTTGCCGCCGGTCTCCACCACGGTGACGCCGAGCCCGTCGAGCAGCTTGATCGCGTCGAAGACCGACGGGATCCACTCCAGCGGGGCGTAGTTGCTGCCGCCGAGCGGGCCCGACGTCTGCTGCTCCAGCAGCACCGCGTCGCCGGGCGCGAGCGCGCCGAGCCCGGCCAGGTACGCCAGCGCCGCCCCCGGGCTCCACCGGGTGCCGCCGGAGGGCAGCGCCTGCGTGGGCGAGATGCCGTACATCGTGGCCTCGGGCACGCTGCCGGTCACGCCGTAGCCGTTGTCCTGGCCGACCAGCTCGCCGAAGACCGCCGTGCCGTGCTCGTCGGCGAAGCCCGTGTAGCGCGGGAACACCGAGCCGCCGAGGTCGCTGGACGCGTCGAGCCGCAGGTCCTCGTGGGAGACGTTCCAGTCGTACTCCAGGTCGACGATCTTGATGCCGGCGCCGCGGGCGCGCGGGTCCTGGTGGGAGAAGTCGGCGTCGATGCCCTGCGGCGCGGGCCGCAGGTAGCCCTGCTGCTCGCTGAAGTCGGGAGTCGCCGACGCCGATACCGACGCCGCTACCGACGACGGCGGCGGGGCGAGGTCGGGGGCCGGGTAGGCGAAGGCCACCTCGGGGAGCGCGCGCAGGTCGGCGACCGCCTGCTCCACGTCCACGTCGGCGGGCAGCACCACGGTGTACCAGGAGGCCATGTCGGGCACCGCCTCGCCGCGCGTCCTGGCCCTGGCGCTCGTGTCGTCCAGCTTCGCCACCGCGGCGCCGGGCAGCAGCGGCGTGACGGAGCGGGCGCCGTGGCGGTCGAGGACGGCCTGGACGGGGTCGAGGTCCTCGCCGCGGGCGCTGCGCAGGCTCTGGCCCGTGCCGCGGACCCGGAGCGCTTCGGTGAACTTGACCTCCAGGACGACCTCGGGCGTGACCGCGGCCGAGGTCGTGAAGCCCCGGCCGTCACCCAGGGACCCGGTCACGGTGAGCGCGTCGGTGCCGGGGCCGAGCCCGGCCCGGGCCAGCTCCTCCTTGTCGGCGTGCACGACGAGGTCGGCCCGCCCGTCGTGGTCGGTGTCGGCCGTGGAGGTGAGGTATCCGCCGTCGTCGCGGGCCACCGGCGCGCCGTCGCCCAGCCGGACGGTGGCCGGGTCGACCGCGGTGGCGTCCACGCCGTCCGCGCTCAGCAGCGTGACGGGGACGAATCCCGGCCCGGCGATGTTGACGCCGGCCGGCAGGACGGCCTTGATCGGGAGTGCGGGCGGGGTCGCGGCGTGCGCGGGCAGAGCCACGACAGCGCCGGCGGCTAAGGTTGCGAGGGCGGCCAGAAGAGCCGGACGTTGCGGCATGACGTATCCGTTCCATGCGAGGGGGGCTGGCGGGGGGTCGGTGCCGATGGAAAGGGGTCGGCAGCATCTAATCCCGAGCGGGCCGCGTCGCGCACTGGCGCATCTGACGGAAGAATCGACGCCCGGGACCTACCGTTGTCGAAAAGGTGTTCCCGGCCGATGAGACGCTCGGGTAGCTTGCTCGGCATGCCCGCATACCCGGCCAAGCCCGAGCCCGGCGACAAGGTCGCCGTCCTGTCCCCCGGCGCGGCGGCGCCCGCGATCTTCCCGGAGCCGTACGAGCTGGGTCTGGCCCGCCTGCGGGACGACTTCGGGCTCGTGCCGGTCGAGTACCCGACCACCCGCGAGCTCGGGGCGTCGCCGGCCGCGCGGGCCGCCGACGTCAACGCCGCCTTCGCCGACCCCGAGATCAGGGCCGTGCTCACCTCCATCGGCGGCGACGACCAGATCAAGGTGCTGCGTCACCTCGACCCCGACGTGCTCCGGGCGAATCCGAAGCCGTTCTTCGGCATCAGCGACAACACCAACCTCTGCAACTACCTGTGGAATCTGGGCATCGTGTCCTACTACGGCGGCACCGTCATGACGGTGTTCGGCCGCGGCGGCCGGATGAACCCGCAGGCCGAGCAGGCGGTGCGGGCCGCGTTGTTCACCCATGACGTCCACGAGCTGCGCCCCGCGGACTTCTACGGCGACGTCGACCAGGACTGGAAGAACCCCGCGCTGCTGGAGCACGAGCCCGACATGTTCCCCGGCGACGGCTGGCGGTGGCACGGCCCGAGCCGCGCGGTGACCGGCCCGTCCTGGGGCGGCTGTCTGGAGCTGGTCGACTGGAACCTGCGCGTCGGCACCCACATCCGCGAGCCCGCCGCCTACGACGGGTGCGTGCTGTTCCTGGAGACCACCGAGGAGCTCCCCGACGCGGGCTACGTCTACACCGTGCTGATGTGCATGGGCGAGCGCGGCCTGCTCGGCCGGTTCGCCGCGGCCGTCGTGGGGCGGCCCAAGGCGTGGTCGCTGGACTCACCGCTCCCGCCGGAGCGGAAGGCCGCGTACGCCGAGGCGCAGCGTGCGGCCGTGCTCCGGGCGTTCGCCGAATACAACCCGGACATTCCGCTCGTCCTCAACGTGGACATCGGTCACACCGATCCCCAGCTGGTCGTTCCGTACGGGGGCGAGATCACCGTCGACGCGCCCGCCGGCCGCGTCACCGTGCGGTACTGATCGACTACGGGCCCGCACCACCACTCCTGAGGACCTCGCCGAGTGGGAGAACGCTCCCCGCTGCCGCGGCCGGGCCTGGCACGAGCGCGCTCTGGCCGACCCGGCTCATCACGGTCCATCGGCCACGATGAGCCGGCGCGGGCTCAGCGTCAGCCGGCCTTGCCGTCGGTGACGATCCGGCCGCGCAGCATGGCCTCCATGACCTGCATGAAGCGCTGCGCGCGCGGCTCGCCGACGACGAACGGGTTCGACGCGCCGCCGCGGCGCAGTTCCTCCAGGCGTTGCAGGCCGTGGTCCGACATCAGGTGGTTGTTCAGCTCGACGTCCACGCGCGCCCGCCGCATGTGGGCGGCGAAGGCGAGGACGGAGGCCACGTACGTGCGCTTGTCCTCGGTCGCGGCCGGCGGGTTCGTCCCGCCCCACAACATCGCCGTGTGCGGCCGTCCCTTCCAGCGCACGGGGAAGATCATCGAGACGGTGCCCGGGGTGTGGCCGGGCGTGTGGTGGAAGGTCACGGTGGTGTCGCCGAGGGTCAGTCTCCGGCCGTCGGCGATGTCGAGGTCCGGGGTGAGAGCGCCGCCGGCGAGGGCCCGGTCGGCCTTGTGCATCATGACCCGGGCGCCGAACCGGCGGGCCAGGTACCCGGCGCCGCCGAAGTGGTCGCGGTGCCCGTGGGAGACGACCACATACTTGATCGCCGAGGGGTTCACCCCGACCGAGCGCAGCTGGGGGACGAGGATCTGCTCGGCTTCGTCCGCCGAGTTCAGCGCGTCGATGAGGATCACCCCCCGGGAGGTGACGATCGCGGTGGCCGACACCAGGGAGGTGCTGACCACCGCCACGTTGTCGAAGGTCCTCAGCGGCTTGGGCGCCTTCACCTGCGGCACCTCGGCCCCGGGAGACAGCGCCCTGATGAGGTTCCGCAGGACCGGGTCCTCGCCGGCCAGCCGGGCCGCCCGCTCGTAGTAGTCGGGAGCGCTCGCGGCCCGCGCCTCCGCCCGCCCTCCCGCGAGGGGCAGGAACAGGGCGCCGGCCAGCACGGCGCGGCGGGACGGGCTCGGCTGCTCGATGGGCATGCGGAGGTCACCTTCTTTCCGGTACGGCTTGTGGCACCGCCCAGCAGAGCAGAGCCGATCACGTGGCGTCCAATAGCGAGATCACCCGCGCACCGATAGAGGAGTCGATATCACCCCTGGTCGAACGATCACTTGGGACAGCAGTGAGCGCAGCGGTCGCGCGGCGGTGTCGGCGCACACTTCGCCGGGCGTGAGGGTGCTACGTGACCGTCATGGTGATCCCCGGCATCCTGCTCTTCGTCGGCTGGGCCGCCCTGGCCGACCGGATGCGCGCACGGTTCGACCGGTGGCAGGACAAGCGCTCCTCCGGATGCCGCACGACACTGAGCTGGATCGTCGGGACAGCCGGCTTCCTGCTCCTCCTGGACGCACTGCCGGACGAGATCGCCATCATGAGCCGGTGACCGCTCCGGCCTACCCGCGCCTGCCCAGTGACGCCAGGGTGTCGATCAGCCGGCCGACGCGGCAGTACAGGTGCGGCGGCAGGTGGGCGACCAGCGGGGAGTGGCGCTGGCCGAGCAGCATGACGAGCTGCCGCGGTGGCAGGTCGATGTAGCGCGGCAGGTTCTCGTACCAGCGGGCGCTGTAGCGGGCCGCCTTCTGGCTGACGCGGACCGCGGATCGGCGTGTACGGGCGTAGCGGCGCAGGCTCACCGGGACGCGCGGGTCCTCCATCAGCGCACCGGCCAGGCAGGCGGCGTCGGCCAGGGCCAGGGCGGTGCCGGCGCCGATGGAGTAGTGCGTGGTGTGCGCGGCGTCCCCGGCCAGGACCATGTTGTCGCGGTACCAGGCCCGGTTGGTCAGGGTGCGGAAGTGCACCCAGCGCGCGCCGCCCTGCCCCCCGCTCATCAGCGGATGCCCGTCCAGGACGTCGGCGAACAGCTTCTCCAGCAGGCCCAGGCAGTCGGCGTCGTTCATCTCGTGCAGACCGAGCCCCCTCCAGGTCTCCGGCGGGCACTCGACGACGCAGGTGCTGTGGGTGGTGCTGAACGGATAGCCGTAACACCAGATCCAGCCGTGCTCCGTCGGCACGAAGGCGAAGAGGAAGGACTCGAAGACCTTGGTGGTGCCGAGCCAGGTGTAGACGTTGCGCCCGGCCGCGAAGCGCGGGCGGAAGTGGCCGGCGTGCCGCTCGCGCAGCACACTGTTGACGCCGTCACCGGCGACGACGAGATCCGAGCCGGCCAGCTCCGTCTCGTCGGTGATCTCGTGCTCGAACTCGATGCGCACACCGAGGGAGTAAGCGCGCTCGGTGAGGATACGGAGCAGCTCGTGCCGGCCGATGCCGAAGCCGTCGTCCCAGCCCTCCACCGTCACGACCGCGCGGTCCTGCAGGTGCATCCCCCACGTCTCCCAGCGGACGGAGGCGTCCCTGATGGCGCACGCGGACTCCGGGTCGCTGTCGTAGAGGGCGTCGAGCAGCTCGGCCCAGTAGGTCACGCCCCAGCCGTACGTGGAGCCGGCCGGATTCCGCTCGTACACGGTGATGTCATGGGACGGGTCCGCCCCTTTCATCAGGATCGAGAAGTACAGACCGGCCGGTCCGCCGCCGACACAGGAGATCTTCACTGGAGCTCCCCACCATCACACATTGCGACAATATGTAACAGACTGTAGCAGCGAAGGTTGCCGGCTCCGTTGAGCCGCCGGTCAGGAGATGGCCAAGTCGAGGGCCTTATAGGGAAATACCGGCTTTCATGGTTCGGCTTGACTGTTGATCTTAGATGCACAAGATTGTTCGCGTCTTTCCAGACCATCCAAGGAATCCCATGAAGCGAACCATCGTCGGTGTCGCCGTGGTCGCGGGCCTGGTGCAGCTCAACGCCACCCCCGCGCAGGCAGCACCCGAGATCGACCCGGTCAAGGCACTCAAGACCGCGCTGGTACGCGGCCAGGCCGTCGACATCGTCGCCACCGTCAAGGCGGACTACGGCCACGGCGTCTCCCTCACCTCCGGCATGGACGGCACCATCGGGTTCGGCCCCCGAGGCGAGATCGCCTCCGACCTGTCCCAGACCCTGCGGTACAGCAAGACGGCGATCAGCAGCGCCAAGAAGCTCGGCCTCGGCGACGACGCCGAACTCCAGCAGACGCCCGTCAGGACGATCTCCTCCGCCGGCGACGACTACGTCTCCGGGCCCGTCGTCGACGAGGCCCTGCCCCAGGACACGAGCTGGGTGCGCTACCGCGACACCGACCTGCCGGCCAGCAACATGCTGCTCGAAGTCCTGGAGCCCGGCACGCTCAAGGCCCTGCTGATCTCCCGCACCTCCTCCAGCGACGGAGTGCTCAAGGGCACCATCAGGGCGGACAAGCTGGCCAAGGTGTCGCGTTCGTTCGCCTCCCGCTTCGGTAAGCCGTCGAAGGCCGCCAACGTCTCCTACACCCTCTGGTTCAGCGGCGACGGCCTGGTCGAGCGGGTCGCCGCCAAGGCCGTCCTGCCCTCCAGCGACGGCTCCCTCCGCGTCGAGTCCGACACCCGCTACTCCGGGTGGGGCCGCCAGGTCACCATCCTGCTGCCCCTCGAAGGCGACGTGATCGATCGGGACCAGCTCGGCGACAAGGCGCCACGCCAGGTGCCCGGCGTCTGGAGCTGACCGCTATCGTCGTGGCGCCGCACCACCGACAGCAACGAGGAACGCCATGACCGACGCAGCCCCGCAGGGACGCCTCCGGGCCCGCTCGCTGGGCGTCGTCGCCGGGGCGCTGCCCACCGGGCCGCTCAACGCGATCACCGACGTCGACGGCGTGCTGGTCGGGCACGCCACCGTCGACGACGGCGCCGATCTGCACACCGGGGTCACCGCCGTCGTCCCCCCGCGGCTCGGGCTGCCGGCGGCGGTCCACACCGGCAACGGGTACGGCAAGCTCGTCGGCTCGACCCAGGTCGACGAGCTCGGCGTGCTGGAGTCGCCCATCGTGCTGACGGCCACGCTCTCGGTGTTCCGGGCGGCCGACGCGGTGCTGACGTACCTGATGAGGCTCCGCCCGGACGGGCTGTCGTTCAACCCGCTCGTGGGAGAGACCAACGACGGGTTCCTGTCCGACATCCGGCGCCGGCCCATCACCGAGCAGCACGTCCTCGACGCCCTCGAAGGCGCCTGCGGCGGGCTCCCCGCGGAAGGCTGCGTGGGAGCCGGCACCGGCACGACAGCCCTGGGCTACAAGGCCGGGATCGGCACCTCGTCGCGGCGGCTCGTCGCCGACGGCGTCCCCGTGACGGTCGGGGCGCTCGTCCAGGCGAACTTCGGCGGCGTGCTCACCGTCCAGGGCACGCCGATGCCGGTGGAGGAGGTCCTGCCGGGCGTACGGCACGAGGAGCCGCCAGGAAACTCGTGCATGATCGTGGTCGCCACCGACGCCCCGCTCGACGCCCGCCGGCTCGGCCGCCTCGCCCGCCGGGCGATCTTCGCCATGGGACGTGTCGGAGCGTCGTACGCCCACGGGAGCGGCGACTACGCGATCGCCTTCACCACCGCGCCGCCACGACGCCCGCCGCTGCCCGACGACCGGCTCGACCCCGTCTTCGCCGCCGTCATGGACGCCGTCGAGGAGTCCCTGCTCAACTCCCTGTTCACCGCGACGACGACCACCGGCGTCCACGGCCACACCAGCCACGCGGTCCCCTACGACCGGCTCCCGATTCGCCCCGGCACGGACGGGTAGAGGCGGGGGCAGCAGCTCGGTGCAGGGGGAATCGGATGGACGTCGCACACCATCGTGCCGAGACCAACGGAGTCCGGCTCCATTACGTCACCGCCGGATCGGGCCCGGTCGTCCTGTGCCTGCACGGCTGGCCGGAAACCCACCGCGAATACCTGATCCTCATCGAACGGCTCGCCCACCGCTACCGCTTCATCGCCCCCGACCTCAGGGGCTTCGCCGACAGCGACAAACCGTTCAGCGGATACGAGCCCAAGACGATCGCGGCCGACATGCTCGGCCTGCTCGAAGCCGAGAACGTGGAGCGGTTCCACATCCTCGGCCACGATCTCGGCGGTCCGCCCGCCGTCGCGCTCGCCTACCTGGCCGCCGGCCGCGCCCTGTCGCTCGCCACGATCGAGACGCCCTTCTTCGGCCTCGACTACCCCGGCTACGTCGACCCGCGCGTCGCGTACTGGCACCTCGGCATGCACATGAACATGGACATCACCCGCTTCCTGGTCGAGGGACGCGAAGAGCAGTACCTGCGCCACTTCTTCCGCGACTTCGCCTACGACCCGACCGCGGTGCCCGAATCCGAGATCCAGGCGTACGCCATCCAGATGCGCCAGCCCGGCAACCTGCGCGCCAGCCTCAACCTCTACGGCTACATCCCGCAGATGGCCGAGCAGACGAAGGAGCTCACCGCCGAGAAGCTGACGGTGCCGATGCTGGCGTGGGGCGGCCGCACGTCGTTCGGCTCCCACTGCATCGACAGCGCCAACGCCATCGCGACGAACGCGCGGGGCGGGGTCATCGAACAGTGCGGCCACTGGGTGTTCCAGGAGCAGACCGATTTCATCTGCGACGAACTGGACCGGTTCTGGTCCGCTACGTGACGCCCTCGCGGTACGCGCCCTTCGCGGCAGGCTGATACATTCATGCGCATGTATGGTCGATGCGTCTTTTTCATGAGGCCTCGCAGCCGCGCCTGACGGCGCGGCACCGAGCACTCCTTGTCACGTGCCCGCCGTCCCGGCTGATCATCGCCGGGCGGCAGCTTCGTGCTGCCCGGCTCCGGAACGAGCTGCGGAGCGCACCGTGGAAACCACTCCCTCGACCCGTGAACTTCTCACCGACCTCACCCTGACCGGCCGCCTGCCCGCCGGCGCGGGCGCGCACATCCGCGCCCGCGGCATCCGCGTCGTCCTCGGCGGACGTCTCGTGCTGGCCGACGCCGACGCCACCATCTCCCACCGCTCGCGCACGGCCATCGTGGGCGAGAACGGCCGCGGGAAGAGCACCCTGCTGCGCGTCCTGGCCGGCGACCTCGCCCCCGACGACGGACACGTCGAACGCGCGGGCACCATCGGCGTGGTCCACCAGACCCTGCCCGCCCACGACGGCGAGACCGTCGCCACCCTCGTCGCCGAGTCCCTGCGCCCCGCGCACCTGGCCCTGCACGCCCTGGACCGGGCCACCAGCGGGCTCGAGAACGGCGACGCGGACGCCGACACCCTCTACGCCACCGCCCTCGACGCCGCCATGCGCCTGGACGCCTGGGACGCCGAACGCCGCATCGACCTGGCCCTCGACGGACTGCGCGCCTGCACCGACCGCGACAGGGAGCTCGCCACGCTCTCCGTCGGCGAGCGCTACCGCGTACGCCTGGCGTGCGTCCTCGGCGGCGGGCACGATCTCCTGCTGCTCGACGAACCCACCAACCACCTCGACGCCGACGGCCTCGACTTCCTGGCCGCCCACCTGTGCTCCCGCGCGGGCGGCCTGGCGATCGTCACCCACGACCGCGCGCTGCTGCGCGAGGTCGCCGACGAGTTCCTCGATCTCGACCCCAGCCGCGACGACCGTCCTCGCCGCTACGCCGGAGGCTACTCCGGCTGGCACGAGGGCCGCCGCCGCGAACGTGAACGCTGGGCCCAGGACCACGAGGCCCAGCAGGGCGAGCACACCAGGCTCACCCAGGCCGTGCACGAGGCCCGCGATCGGCTCAGCACCGGATGGCGACCCGACAAGGGCACCGGCAAGCACCAACGCCAGTCGCACGCGCCCGCGGTCGTCCAGAACCTCAAGCGGCGGCAGCAGCAGCTGGACGAGCACCGCGTGACCGTGCCCCCTCCCCCGCCGGCCCTGCGCTGGCCGCAGTTGCGGACCCGTCCCGGGACGCCGATCGTGCGCTGCGACGAGGTCACGGTCACCGGACGCCTGCACAACCCGATCACCCTCGACCTCGACGGCGGCGACCGGCTGCTCGTCACCGGGCCCAACGGCGCCGGCAAGTCCACGCTGCTCGCCCTCCTGGCCGGCGAGCTCACGCCGACCGGCGGGACCGTACGCCGCTCCGCCGGCGCCACGATCGCCCATCTCTCCCAGGAGGTGCCGCCGTGGCCGGCCGGACTGCAGGCGCACGAGGTCTACCGCGGGCACGCCCCCGAAGACGCCGAATCCCTCACCGCCATGGGCCTGCTCGACGCCGAGGCCCTGCGCACCCCCGTCGGGCGCATGTCGCACGGGCAGCGACGCCGCCTGCACCTCGCCCTGTGCCTGGCTCAGCGGCCTGACTTGCTCATCCTCGACGAACCCACCAACCACCTGTCCGCCCTGCTCGTCGACGAGCTCACCGACGCCCTGCGGACCACACCCGCGGCCGTCGTCGTCGCCACGCACGACCGCCAACTGCTCGCCGACCTCGCCGGATGGCCGGTCACGACCGTTTCGAGGAATCCGTGAGGCCCAGCGCCTTTACAATGTAGATCAGTAATTTGTGGTTGACTGATTTTCATCATCAGTCATCCGGTCAGGAGGCCTTGTGGCGGGAGTCTCGGAGCGGGGCGGGTCGCGCCTGCGGTACTGGTGGAACGGGCCGGAGAACGGCCCCGTCGTGGCGCTCACCCACGGCGCCACGATGGACCACCGCATGTTCGATCCCCAGGTGCCCGTCCTGACCGAGGCCGGTTACCGGACCCTCGCCTGGGACCTGCGGGGTCACGGCGAGTCGAAGCCGCTCGGTGAGACCCCGCTGACCATCGCCGACCTGGCGGGCGACCTGCTGGCGCTGCTCGACGAGGCAGGCGTCAGCCGGCCGGTCTGCCTCATCGGCCAGTCGCTCGGCGGCTATGTCGCCCAGGAGGCGGTCCTGAGCCGGCCCGAGCGGGTCGGCGCCCTGGTCGTCATCGGGTCGACGTGCACGACCATGCCCGTCGCCCGCTGGGAGGCGTGGGCGCTGAAGAGCTCGCCCTGGTGGTTCGCGGCGTGGCCGTTCGGGGATCTGCGGCGCCGGATGGCCGCCAGGACGGCCGAGACGCCGCGGGCCCGCGCCTACGCGTACGAGGCGATCGGGCGGCTGTCCCGGCGCGAGTTCCTCGAGGTGTGGCGGGCGGTCGCCGGAGCCGTACGGCCGCGGCCCGGCTACACCATCGAGCAGCCGCTGCTGCTCACCCACGGCGAGCACGACACGACGGGGAACATCGCGACAACGGCGCCGAAATGGGCGGCGAGGGACCCGAACTGCCGCTACGAGGTCATCCCCCGCGCCGCCCACAACGCCAACCAGGACAACCCTGCGGAGTTCAACCGGATCCTGCTCGAGTTCCTGCGGGAGCACCATCCCGTCGCCGGCCGCCGGTGACGCCCGGCCCGGCCGCCTCACCGGCTCCCATCGCCGCCCACGCGAGGGCGACGCCGGCCGTCCCGACCGGCTCCGTCACCGCGTCCTCTCGGCCTGCGTCACCGCCGGATGGGACAGAGCCGTTCACCGGACGGATCCCGCGAGCGCGTCGAGCATGTCCGCCCTGGCGGCGGCCGTTGCCCGTGCTCGCTCGTCGACCCCGTCCCGGTCGGCAGTGGTCTGTGCGCGGATCGTCCGGATGCTGAGCGCGCTCGCTTCGGCTTGGTAGCGGCCCGTGGCACGCGCGGCGGTTCGGCCCGAGCGGCGACGTACGTCTCGCCGCCAGCGGCGGCGTTCCGCGAGGTTCGCGAGGAGCGCCACCTCCTCCGGAGCGATGTGTCCGTCGCGTGCGAGAGCCGGCAGGGCCGCGACGATCATCTTCCCCTCGCGGTTGCGTAGGACGAGCGCCACGACCAGCATCGCAAGGAACACCGGCACCATCACGGCTCCGTAGATCTTGAAGATCAGCAACGGATCGCTCCCGGCGAGCCCCGCCCAATCCCATGCGCCGTGCAGGACGATCGCGACGAGCAGCCCGGCAAGGGCGAGTCCCACGCGTGCGCCTCGGCCGCGCTTGTTCGCGGCTGCGGCGATGCCGAGTCCGAACACGGCGACCATGAGCGGGTGGAAGAACGGCACCATCACCACGCGCAGGAAGAAACTGGCCCCGAGCAGGGCGATGGCGTCGAACGCGTCCGACGCGGCGAAGGTCGTGATGATGCGGCCGAAGTAGAGGATGTTCTCCGTGAACGAGAACCCCGCGCCGACGAGTCCGGCGTAGACGACACCGTCGAGCAGACCGGTGATCTGCTCGCGGCGACAGATCAGCAGCCACACCAGGAACAGGCCCTTGAGGACCTCCTCGGTGACCGGGGTGATCACCAGCGGGCGGAACCATGCGCCGAAGTCGGCACCCATGGTGGTGTCGGCGAGCGCTTGCAGCCCTTCTTGCGACCAGATCGAGCAGAAGGCCGCGAACGAGGCACCCCACGCGAACGCCGAGACCAGGCGGCGCGGACGCTCGCGCTCCCAGCGGTCGAGCCAGAGGAACGCGCCCACGATCGGGACAGCGACGAGGGCGGACAGCACGAGGCCGACGGCCACCCCTTCCCACCCGACCTGGCCGGCCACCCAGGCCACGGCCGCCAGCCATGCGGCAGCTGCCGGCACGGGCCAGAGGATCCACATCCGCCGTCGCTCGGATCTCAAGAACGCTCGCATTCCTGTTCCTTCTCCTCATCTCGACGCCGCCGTACGCGGCCGGCCTTCAGGAGACACCGTGCCGTTGCGGCATACTCAAGCCCGACGGTCGCGAGGCGCGGACGGGAGGGGCCGCATGGGCTGGAGCACGCGGGAGATCGCGCGGCTCGCCGGGACGACCCTGCGAGCCGTGCGGCACTATCACGAGATCGGCCTGCTCGACGAACCGGAACGGCTGCCGAACGGCTACAAGGTCTATCGCACCGAGCATCTGGTGCGGCTGCTGCAGATCCGCCGTCTCACCGGGCTCGGCTTCACACTCGCGACCATCGCGGCGATGGACGACGACTCCGAGCATCTCGAAGCGGCCCTGCGCGCAGTGGATGCGGAACTCGCCGCTACGATCACGCGGCTGGAGGAGGCGCGGGAGGAGATCGCCAGGCTGCGACGTCGACCCGTGCCGACCGATCTCCCTTTCGACCTGTCGGTTCCGGCGACCGCCGCCCGGCTGTCACCGGCGGACCGGTCGTTGTTCGCCGTGATCTCCCACGTGATCGACGACGACAACTCACCGCACTGGCAAGCTCTCTTGCAGGACTACGAGCCGGACGACGCGACCCGCGAGTTCGACGCGCTCCCGCCTGATGCCGACGAGGAGACACGCGAACGGCTCGCCCGACGCATCGCTCCGCAGATGCTCGCGCTGGTCGACAAGCACCCGGCGCCGCCACGGACCGTCGAGCGAGCGGCAGCCGGCACCATCGTCGAAGCGTTGCGCGATCTCTACAACCCGGCGCAGCTCGACGTGTTCGTACGCATCTGGAAATCGGCACGTCTGATCTGAGCCGTCTTCACCGGCGGACACCGGGAACGCCGCTCGATTTCGCCTTACGCGGCGCCACCGTGCTCATCGATCTCCCGCTTCCTCGGTGCACGATCCTCCGAAAGCGCACGCCAGTGGCCCGTGTTTGCCCGGGGGGTACCGGCGGTCAGTCGAACATGATGCGGCGCAGGACGCGGGACAGGTGGGTGGTCAGTTCGGCGGCGGTCATCGAGGCGAGCGGGCCGGCCCTGACGATGTAGCGGTTGAAGGCCACGCCGATCAGCTGCGTGGCCATCAGGTCCACGCGGACGTCCACGTCGTCGCCGTCCAGCACCGTCCGGTATGCCGCGACACTGCGCCGCTGCATCGCGGTGTAGAGGTCGATCGCGGCCCGCTCGTCGGAGGCGGCGCTGCGGACCAGGGCCACGAACGGGTCGTCGGCGGCGTTCGTCTCCATGCGCGCGACGAACGCCCCGGCCACCCGCTCGGGCAGGAACGCGGGGTCGCCCGCGACGACCTCGTCGATGTCGCGGGTGCCGGGCACGGCGCACAGGAACAGGCGTTCCTTGGACGTGAAGTGGCGCATGACGAGCCCGTGGGTGACCCCCGCCCGGCGGGCAATGTCGCGGATGGTGGCGCGGGCGTAGCCGCGCTCGGCGAAGGCCTCGCGGGCGGCCTCGAGGATCGCCACCCGGTGGGCGTCCGGATCGCGCCTGCGGCTGCGGGCCGGCTCGCCGGGGGGTGTCGCGTCCGGAGCAGAGGTCATGCCGCTAATGTACGCCTGGTCATTATCTGTGATTCGGGGGAACCACCATGAGCAACGCCCGCACCGAGCCCATGTCGATCATCGAGACGCGGCTCACCCACGACTTCCACCGCGAGGCCACGTCCTTGCTCGCGGACGCCGCGCGGCGCCCCGGCGTCCCGCTCCCCGCGGTCGCCGTGCTGCGCGACTTCCTGGTGGCCCAGCTGCATCACCACCACGAGAGCGAGGACGACCTGCTGTGGCCGCGGCTCGCGGCCGCCGACGCGCAGGTCGCGGCCGGGCTCGCCGGGCTGTCCGAGGAGCACGAGCAGCTGGACGCGTCCCTCGACGCCCTGGCCGCCGCCCCGGCGCAGGACGACGGCGACCGCGCCAAGCTGGCGGAAGCCGCGTCGGCCGTCCGCGACCTGGTCCACCGCCACCTGGAGCACGAGGAGCCGCTGCTGTTCGCGGCGCTGCGCGCCCACATGCCGGCCGAGGACTGGGCGGAGTTCTCGCGCCAGGTCATCGCCACCTCGCCGATGGACGCCGCCCACCTGCTGATCGGCTTCTTCGACCTGGTGGGCGACCCGCGCGAGGTCGAGCTGGTGCTCGCCGGGCTGCCCGAGCCCGCCCGCGCGGCCGTGCCGCTCATGCGCGCGCAGGCGGAGACCGACCTGCGCGTGCTCCGGGCGGCGAGCTGAAACCCGGAGGCGGGGTGGAGCGACGGGCGGGCGGGGAAGTAGCCTGCCGTCGGCGCGCCGAGATCACGGCGGCTCGATCGCTGGACAGGAGATCACCATGACCGACCGGGCAGAACAGACGATCCGCGAACTTCGCGCCGAGTTCGACGAGCTGGCCTCGATGGCGAAGGGGTTCGGCCCCGACGACCTGATCCGGCCGTCGGGCGCCTCCGAGTGGGACGTGTCTCAGGTGCTGAGCCACCTGGGCAGCGGAGCCGAGATCATGCTGGCCGCGATCGACGGCGCGGCGAACGGCACCGGCTCCCCCGGCATGGACGCCATCCGCGGCGTCTGGGCCCGCTGGGACGCCATGCCGCCCGCCGAACGGGCGCGGGCGTTCGGCACCGCCAACGAGGCGCTGCTGCGCCGCTTCGCGGAGTTCGACGCGCGGGCGCGTGAGGAGCTGCGGATCGAGCTGTGGTTCCCCACCGAGCCGGTGAGCCTGGCCTCGCTGACGGGGATGCGGCTGAGCGAGTTCGCCAACCACGCCTGGGACGTCAAGGTGGCCTTCGACCCGGCGGCGACGCTGGCCCCGGGAGCCGCCGAGCTGCTGCTCGACCAGGTCGGCGGCATGCTGGGGTTCGCCGCCAAGCCGGAGGGGCTGGGCGGGCGGCGGGCGTCCGTGGCCGTGCGCACCACGTCGCCCGACCGGTCGTTCGGGCTGGAGGTCGGCGAGGCGGTGCGGATCGGCGACGTCCCGGCCGAGCCGGACGCCGTGCTCACCGCGCCCGCCGAGTGGTTCGTGCGCCTGGTCTACGGCCGCCACTCCCCCGACCACACGCCGTCCACGGTGAGCCTCACGGGTGACGGCGTCACCGTGGACGACCTGCGCCGGGTCTTCCCCGGGTTCTAGGAGTCGCGGGCCTGCTCCAGCACGCGGGCCGCCTCCTTCTCGTAGAAGCCGCGGGAGGCCAGCACCACCAGACCGCCGAGCACCATGGGCACGATCAGCACGTACATGGCGGTGATGAGCGAGCCGGTGGCGTCGGAGGAGATGCCGACGATGAGCGGGCCGAACGCGGCGCCGAGGGTGAGCAGGAACTGCAGGACGGCGAAGCCGACACCGCGCGACTTGGCGCCGACCACGTCGGCGATGGAGGCCGTGCACGTCGGGATCGCGGTGGACGAGATCGCCGCGGCCAGGAACACGAGGGGCACCATGGTGTACGGCGAGTTCATGAGCAGGGCGCAGCCGAGCAGCGCCGACCCGACGGCGATGCCGGTGCCGCCGACCAGCAGGCGGCCGCCCTTGACCCGGCCGTGCAGCCGCTTGGCGATGCGGGCGCCGGCCACGGTGCCGGTCACCACGGCGATGATGGTGGTCGCGCCGGTGAGGCTGCTGGCCGCTCCGGCGCCCAGGCCGAAGGTGCGAACGAGGAGGGACGGCAGCCAGTAGTAGACCCCGCCGAGCCCGAGCGTGAGGATCATCACGCCGAGGGACACCATGATCAGGGTGCGGATGGCGAGGACCTCGCGTACCTGCGGCCAGAACGGCGGCTTCACGGCGGTGCCGGGCTCCGGGGCGGGGTCGGCGTCGATCGGGCCGGGCTGCGGCGGCACCATCCCGCCGGGTGGCGGGGCCTGCGCCGGCTCCTGCTTCCCGGCCGCGGCGGTGGCCATCATCCTGTCGATCACCCCGCGTTCCGGCTCGCGCAGCCGCCACACCAGGAAGGCGGTCAGCGCGCCCGGGATCGCCATCAGCAGGAACGCCGCCCGCCAGCCGAACGCCTGGCCGATGACGCCGCCCAGCAGGGTGCCGACGCCGCCGAGGTAGGTGGTCATGCGGGTCCAGCCGTACACCTGCATGCGGGTCGCGGCGGGGTAGAAGTCGGCGAGCAGGCTGCCGACGGCGGGGTTGTCGATGTTCTCGGCCGCGGCCAGCAGCACGCGCATCAGATAGAAGATGGCGAACCCGGCGGCCAGGCCGGAGCCGAGGGTGGCCAGTGCCCAGCAGAACACCACGATCGCGATGATCCGGGTACGGCTGTAGCGGTCGGCGAGATAGCCGGCCGGGAGCGCGACGGCGGCGGCGGCCAGGGCCGAGGCGGTCGGGATGGATCCGGCCGCGGTGTCGCTGAACCCCCACTCGGCCTGCACCAGGGGCAGCACGCCGGACATCAGGTTGGCCTCGATGCGGTCCACCATGCCGACGATGAACAGCACGATGAAGGGTCCCCATCCGAAGGGGTTGGGATCGGTGGGGCTGATGCCGTCGGGGGGTGGGGATCCGAGTCTGCGGCGTTCGCGGCTGACGGCCTTGACCATGTTTCTCCTCCGCTGTGGTGATCCCCGTGACGGCATGAGACTTCTAGAACTGTGTTCTAAAACACAGTTCTAGAGCGAGTGTCGTACATCACACCCGGATGCACCAGGGGCCAAATGTGACGGTGTGATAACGCGCACATTACGGAGGGGCGAGTCTTGGACCGGAGCCCACCAGATGCTCTACTTGCCGTAGTACTACTCGAAGTAGAGGAATGTGGATGCGTGTTCTCATCGCAGGAGCCGGGATCGCGGGCCTGGCCGCGGCCCGGGGCTTACTCGACGCCGGGCACGAGGTCACCGTGCTCGAACGGGCGCCGGCGCCGCGCGACAGCGGCTGCGCGCTGACACTCTGGAGCAACGGCACGGCCGTACTGGCGGATCTCGGCGTGCGGCTCGACGGATTGGGGCGGCGCATCGAGGCGCTGCACGTCAGCAGCGCGCGGGGGCGGCGGCTGATGGTGGTCGACACCGGCCGGCTGGAGGCCCGTTTCGGCGCCCCGGTGCTGGTCGTCCCCCGCCGGTCGCTGCTGGCCCGGCTCGCCGAGGGCCTCCCGGAGGGCACCGTGCGGTACGGCGCCGCCCTCACCCGCCTGCACGACGACGGCCGGTCCGTGCGCGCCGGGACCGAGGACGGCGCGGAGCACATCGGCGACCTGCTCATCGGCGCCGACGGCGTGAACTCCCGGGTGCGCGCGGCGCTCTTCGGCTCCGGCGACGGCGCGCACGCCCGCCCCACCGGCGCGGCCACCTGGCAGGGCCTGATCCGCGCGCCCTTCGACCTCGGCCATCGCGGCCTGCTGTTCATCGGCCGCCAGGGTCTGGTCGGACTGAGCCCGGCCGGCGACGGCCTGCTGCAGTGGCTCATCGACCTGCGCTCACGGCCAGGCGCCGAGCACCAGCACCCCGGCCGCGCGCTCGCCGCCCTCCGGAGCCGGTACGCGGCGTGGGCCTCCCCCGTCCCCGACCTGCTGGCGGCGCTGTCGGAGCAGGACCTGGAACTCTTCCCGCACCGCCGGCACCACGCCCCGCTGCGGATGCGGCGCGGCCGGTGCGCCCTGATCGGCGACGCGGCGCACGCGATGCCCCCGATCCTGGCGCAGGGCGCCGGCCAGGCGCTGGAGGACGTCGCCACGCTGCTGCGCGGCCTCGCCCGGTCGGATCCGGGTCCGGCGCTGCGGGAATACGAGCGCAGCCGCAGGTGGCAGGCGGCGCTGGCCTCCGAGGCGGCCACCCGGGGTGTCGCCACCGCCGGGCCGCGGACCCTGTTCCAGAGCGAACCCGCGCTGCGCGCCGCCGCCGCCCTGCCGGACCGCCTGGCGACATGGTCGTTCGGGATGCTGATCCGCGGAGTCAGCGACCGGCTCTGAGCACCGGAAAAAGCGGTAAAAGGGGGAAACGGGGGTTCGGGACAGGGTAGGTCGGGGTGGTGGGCAAAGACGCGCCGTACCCGATGCTCGACGTCACCGCCGCGGGCGTCGTCGAGCGGCTGAACGACGCCGCCCAGGAACTGCTCACCGGCGCGTCCCCCGGGGTGCCGCTGGCGCGCGCCGCCCCGGCATGGCTGGCGCAGGCCCACCGCGCCGTCGCGAGCGGCCGCGCCAGGCCCGGGGCCGGGCCGGCGCACGGGCCGGTGGGCGATCGGGTGTTCGAGGCGCATCCGCTGCACGCCGACGCCGATCGGGTCGTGTGGTGGCTGCTCGACGTCACCGGCCACCGGCGGGCCGCCGAGGCGCTGCGGACCGAACGGCAGTGGACCGGGTTCCTCGTCGAGGCCTCCCGCGAGCTGACCTCGTCGCTGAACCTCGACCGCTGCCTGGAGGCCGCGGCGCGCCTGGCGGCGCGGCACCTCGCCGACGCGGCGCTGGTGATCATGCCGATGGCGGGCCGGCGGCACCGGGTCACCGCCTGCGACCCGCACGGCAGGATCGTCCGCGAGGACCTCGGCGTCGACGTGCGTACGGTGCCGGGGCTGGACGGGGCTCTGCGGGCGTTCCCGCCGGTGCCCGCGCGCTGGATCGACCCGGCGCGGGCGCCCGGCTGGGTGCTGCGTGAGGAGTTCGGCGCGATCGGGTCGGCCGTGGTCATGGCGCTGCCCGGGCACGGGCTGCCGGCGGGCGCGCTGGTGCTGCTGCGGCGGCGCCGGCAGCAGGGGTTCGCGCCGCGTGAGGAGGTGTTCGCGCGGCTGTTCGCCGCCTGGGCGGGCGCGGCGATCTCCGTCGCCCGCCTGTACACCGAGCAGGCCGCCATCACCGAGACCTTGATGGCCGAGCTGCTGCCGCCCGTCGAGCTGCGGGTGAACGGGGCCGAGGTGGCGGCCCGCTACCGTCCGGCCGGGGTGGCCGAACTGGTCGGCGGCGACTTCTACGACGTGCACCCCGCCGCGGGCTCCGGGCGGGAGGCGCTGGTGGTGCTCGGCGACGTGGCCGGCAAGGGCCTGGAGGCCGCCGTGCTCACCGGGAAGATCCGCAACACCCTGCACGCCCTGCTGCCGATGGCCGACGACCACCACCGGGTGCTGGAGCGGCTGAACGACGTGCTGCTCGCCCGGGAGAACCCGACGCGGTTCGTCACGCTCGTGCTGGCGTCCGTGGCGCCCAGCGGTCCGCGGGTCGCGTTGCGGATCACCAGCGCCGGGCATCCGGCGCCGCTGATCCTGCGCAACGACGGGCGGGTGGAGGCCGTCGAGGCGGCGGGCACGCTGATCGGCCTGATCGGCTCGATCACCAGCTCGACGCAGGAGGTGCTGCTCGACCCCGGCGAGACGTGCCTGCTCTACAGCGACGGCATCATCGAGGCCAAGGGCGGCCCGTGCGGCGACGAGCTCTTCGGCGAGGAGCGGCTGTGCGAGAAGCTGCGCCACTGCGCCGGGATGCCGGCCGACGCCGTGGCCGAACGCGTCCAGATGCTGGCCTCGCAGTGGGTGGGCGGCGGCGAGCACGACGACATGGCGATCGTCGCGATCAGCGCGCCCCGGGGGGAGCGGACATGAGGATCGAGGAGCGCGTCGAGGCGTTGTGGGCGGCGGCGATCGCCGGCGACGAGTACGCGGCGGCCGACGTGGTGCTGGCCGCGCTGGACGCCGGCGTGCCCATGGAGAGCGTGCTGCTGGACGTCGTCGCGCCCGTGCAGGCGCGCGCCGGCCGCGAATGGGCCGCCAACCGCATCACGGTCGCCCAGGAGCACACCGCGACCGCCGTCAACGACCGCGTCCTCGCCATCCTGGCCCACCACCCTTCCGCCGGAACGCACATCGGCTCGTCCGGAGGGCGGGGGCGGGTCGTGGTGGCCTGTGTGGACGGGGAGTGGCATGCGTTCCCGGCGCGGTTGCTGGCCGAGGTGCTGCGGTTGCGGGGGTGGCGGGTGGACTACCTGGGCGCGCAGGTGCCGACGCCGCACCTGATCGCGCACCTGCACAGGATCGCGCCCGACGCGGTGGCGCTGTCCAGCTCGCTGGCCGTCCGCCTGCCCGCCGCGCACACCGCGATCACCGCGTGCCAGTCGACCGGCGCGCCCGTGCTGGCCGGGGGCGCCGCGTTCGGCCCGGACGGCCGCTACGCCCGCCTGCTCGGGGCCGACGCCTGGGCGCCCGACGCCCGCGCCGCCGCCGACCTGCTGGCCCAGGGGTTGCGGCCGCACCGGCCGGAGGCCGGGCCGCCGCATCTGCCCGGGCACGAGTACACCGTCCTCACCGAGCGGGCGCCGGACCTCGTACGGAACGTCATGGCCGACCTGGCCCGGCGCGTCCCCGAGATGGCCGGCTACACCAGCGAGCAGCGGAACCGCACCGCCGAGGACGTCGCGCACATCGTCGAGTTCCTGCGGGCCGCGCTCTACGTCGCCGACCCGGAGCTGTTCACGTCCTTCACCGGCTGGATGACGGGCGTGCTGACCTCACGCGGCGTCCCTGCGGGCGCCTTGTCGGCCGGCCTGCGGACGATCGCCGGCCGCCTGCCCGATCTCCCCCAGGCCCGCGAGATGCTGGAACGCGCCCGGGCGGCGCTGCGCGCCGGGACCCGGTGAGCGCGGCCCGCTTTGCCGCCGCCCTGCCGGGACATCGCCTGCCAGACACGTTTGCCCCATCGAGGCGTCAACAACACGCCAAGCAGTGGCCCCCGCCATAGCGACGACATAGCGCGCGACATACCGTCCTTTAATGGGCCAAAAGGGAGCTTCCCAGCAGAGGCCATGTGACATGGAGATGAAGCCGGAGACCAGCGACGCGGGCCCGGCCCCGGACACCCACGAGCCCGCCCCGGTCGGGGTGGCGGTGACCAGGGGCCGCGACCACCGGGTGATCTACGCCGACGTCGCCTTCCAGGGCGCGGTCGGCCTGCCCGGGCTGCCCCTCCAGGAGCTGCTGCGGCGGCTGCGCCGCGAGCACGCCGCGCTGCTCGACCAGGTACTGGACGGCGGACGGCCACTGTGGCTCCGAGACGTCGCTCTCGACCCGGCGGGCCGGCGGCGGCTGTCACTCCATCTGTCGAAGATGTCGCTGGCCGCCGGTGGCGACGGCGTGCTGGTGGTCGCCGTGGAGAACGCGGCGCCGGACGACTCCGTCGCGGAACGGCACAGGTTCCTGCAGCACTACCGGGGCCTCATCCAGGACGACGCGCAGATCGTGTGGGTGATGGCGCCACTCGGCCGGGTGATCGAACCCAGCCGGTGCTGGGAGGACGTGACCGGCCAGAGCTGGAAGGACTACCACGGCGACGGCTGGCTGCGGGCCGTCCATCCCGGGGACCGTCAGGCGGTCCGCAGGTCGTGGCGGCAGGCCGCGAGGCTCGGCCAATGGGAGCACGTCTTCCGGGTGCGGTCCGTGGACGGCCTCTACCGGCACGTCCGCGCCCGCGCCGTACCCGTGGACGAGCGTGATCCGCCGGTCGAGTGGGTCGGCACCTGCTCCGACATCGAGCAGGAGTGGCAGGAGGCCCGGCGCGGCAGGCTGCTGGAGCAGGCCGCCGCGGCGACGGCGGACATCGCCGGCCTGGACGAGGTGCTGCGCATGCTCACCAACGTGATCGTGCCCACCGTCCTGGACGGCTGCGGGATCTACCTGGTGCCCGACCTCGAAACCCGGCAGCAGCCGCTGGTCGCCGAGAGGTTCGTGAGCATCGTGCGCAAGGACCTCCGGCCGGAGCCGCAGCCGGGGACGGTGTCCTTCCCGCCGCACTGCGGGTTCGTGGAGGCGGTCATGACCCGCCGTCCGGTACACCGGGTCTTCCCTCAGGGCGAGCCGCCACCCGATCTGGCGCCACCCGGCGCGGAGGAGTGGTTCAGGCGGGTCGGGGCCAACAGCGTCGCGCTGGTCCCGGTGATCGTGGACGGTGCCGTGGCGGCCGTGCTGGACGCGGTGATCTGCGGCGACAAGGAGCCGATCACCGAGGCGGACGTCGAGCTGCTGCGGCGGATGCTCGACCACGCGCACGCCCACCTGAGCAACGCCATGCGCTTCCAGCGGACGCAGCGGGTGGCGCTCGCCCTGCAGGACTGCCTGCTGCCCGATCCCCCCGACGTGCCGGGGCTGGAGATCACCGCCCGTTACCGGGCGAGCGCCAGTGCGGTGGAGATCGGCGGCGACTGGTACGACTCCTTCATGCTGCCCGACGGCGCGGCCATCCTCACCATCGGCGACGTCGTCGGGCACGACCTGGCGGCGGCGGTGACCATGAGCCAGCTGCGCAACATGCTCAGAGGGCTCGCCATGGACCGCCGTGAGCCGCCCGGCGACATCCTGCGCCGCCTCAACATCGCCACCGAGTCCCTGTACTCCGACGGCACCGCGACGTGCGTCCTGGCCCGGCTGAAGGCCGACGACGGCGCGTGGGAGCTGGAGTACTCGGTGGCCGGACATCCGCCGCCGCTGCTGGTCACCGGCGACGGCACGGCGCGTTTCCTGAGGGGCGCGCGCAATCCGCTGCTCGGCATCGGCTACGACCAGCCCCGTACCAGCGCGGTCGCGGAGCTGCCGCCGGGCGGCACCCTGCTGCTCTACACCGACGGCCTGGTGGAGGTGCCCGGCGAGAACCTCGCCAGGGGTCTCGACCGGCTGCGCCGCCACGCCGCCGCCCTGGCCCGTGCGCCCGTCGGCGACTTCTGCGACGAGCTGCTCGTCCGGATGCCGCTGTCCATGAAGGACGACATCGCCATGATCGCCGTACGGCTGCCCGCGCCCTGAAACTCACACGTGCTTCCCCCAGCGATCAACCGCCCGATATGTACCGTTCGTCCCACTAGTTCACTCTGCTGGATTGACCAGCAACCGACAGAGGGTGCCCAACAAAAGGGGGACATATGCGTACATGGTGGAAGGTCGCGGTGGTCGCGGCGCTGGGCGGCGTGGTGGCGGCGGCCCCGAGGACGGCCAGGCGGTCGTCACCCACGACCGGCGGATCGACGGCCGCAAGTGCCAGGACACCGGCCCGGCCTTCGCCGGCGACCCGGAGTACCCGTACGCGGGCAAGCTCGTCAAGACGCTGAACCTCCGGCAGATCAGGACCCTCGACTGCGGCTCGCGGCCGCTGCCGGAGTTCCCCGGCCAGCAGGCCGCGCCCGGCGCGCGGATGCCGCTGCTGCGCGAGGTCTTCGACCTGGTCAAGCGCTATCGCGCCCACCAGGTGAAGCTGAACGTCGAGACCAAGGTCGAGGCGGGCGCGCCGCAGGAGACCGCGCCGCGTGAGCAGTTCGTCCAGGTGGCGGCGAAGGAGATCCGCGCGGCGGGGATGCTGCGGCAGGTCACCATCCAGAGCTTCGACTGGGGCGCCCTGATGCGGATGCGCGAGGTCGAGCCGCGGCTGCCGCTGGTGGCGCTGACCAACCCCGACTACCAGGGGGCGCCCGGCATGGAGGTGTGGCTCGGCGGGATCGACCTGGACGACTTCGGCGGCGACCCGCTGAAGGCCGTCAAGTCGTTCGGCGCCGGCGCCTTCTCCCCACTGCCCGGCTCGCCCGAGGGCAGCGGCGTCGGCGACCCGGAGTACCGGCCGTACGTGACCAAGGAGCTCGTGGACGAGGCGCACCGCCTGGGCCTCAAGGTCATCCCGTGGACCGCCGACGACGAGGCCACGATGAACGCGATGATCGACGCCGGCGTGGACGGCGTCATCACGAACTACCCTGACCTGCTGCGGAAGGTCATGGCCGAGCGCGGTTTCACGCTGCCGAAGGCGTACCGGCCGCACGGCAAGCGCTGACGACGAGTCAGTCCCCGATCGTGCCGCCGTCCCCCTTGCGGGCGGGGGCGAGCTCGCCCCGCGCGGGATGGAGGTGCACGGGTCCGTCCGGCCGGTCCGCGAGCGGCAGGCGCAGGACGAACCGGGCGCCCTTCGGTGAGTCCTCCACGCGCAGGGTGCCGTGGTGGGCGCGGGCGATGTCGCGGGAGATGGCCAGGCCCAGCCCGCTGCCGCCGGGATCACGGCGGCGGGAGTCGTCGAGCCGGACGAACCGCTCGAAGATGCGCTCACGGTTGGCCGGGGCGACTCCGGGGCCGTCGTCGGTGACCGCGACGACGGCCTGGTCACCGTCCTGCTCGACGGTGATCTCGACGGACGACTCCGCGTGCCGCTGCGCGTTGACCATCAGGTTGTCCAGGACACGGATGAGCTGCATCCGCGAGCCGCTGATCATCAGGCCGGTGGTGGCGCGGACGTTCATCGGCAGGCGGTGCGGCTGGAGCTTGACCTCGGCGGAGACGAGATCACCGAGGTCGATCGGCTCGGGCGGCGCGTCGGTGACCCGCAGCCGGGCGAGGACCAGCAGGTCGTTGACGATCGCCTCCAGCCGGTCGGCGGACGTCAGCGCGGTGCGGATCGTCTCGCGGGGATCGACCTCGTCGGGGTACGTCAGCGCCTCCTCCAGCTGCGTGCGCAGCCCGGCGAGCGGCGAGCGCAGCTCGTGGGAGGTCGTGGAGGCGAACTCGCGCTGCTGCCGTACGGCGCTCTCCAGGCGGGCGAGGGTCTGGTTGGCGGTGACGCTGAGCTGCGCGAGCTCGTCCCTGCCGGGAGGGACGGGCACCCGCAGGCTCAGGTCGCTCACGGTGATCTCGGAGATCCGCGCCCGGATGGCCTCGACGGGCCGCAGCGTACGCCCGACCAGCGCCCACGTGGTCCACGCCGCCACGGACACCAGCAGCAGGATCCCGCCGACGATGATGTGCTCCAGGCGGTGCGTGGACAGCACGGACGGCTCCGGCAGCCCGGCGAACACCACCCCCGCGTCCGCCTCGGGGGTCAGCCGGATGGCCATCAGCATCACGCAGTGGTGATCCTCGCCGCACTCGATGCGCCGCTGGAACCGGTCGTCGGGCGGGGGGCGCAGCGTGCTGAGCGGCACGGTGTCGGACGCGGCCTTGCTGGAGTCGACGACCCGCATGTGAGAGTCGACGATCTGGACGAGATCGACCGGAGGGTAGGCGGGCATGCGGTGCGGGACGATGCCGTTGCGTGCCGCCGCGCTCCACTGGCTGGCCACCCGTTCGGCCTGGTCGAAGGAGTCGGCCTGGACCTTGTAGCGGATCGTGAGATCGAGTGTCACACCGAGCAGCGTCAGAATGACCATTGAGAACACGGCCGCTACTACCGTGTACCGCGCCCGGATGGAGCGTGGCCGTGGCAGTGGTGACAATCCGGGTTCCTCCCCCGTCTTCCCCGTTCGGCGTCCTCGGCACCCCTCGGAGGTACCACACCATAAGGTGCGTATAAGGGACGTAGGGCCCCATAAAGGTGCAATAAGGACTTATATCCCCGAACCACTAGAGACGCATGACCATTCCTTGGCCAAGGAAGGGTCGAGATGAGCAAAGGACAAAGTCCGCCACCGGCCCCGCTCGGGACGCGTGACCGGATGAGCCGCAGGCGCACCCCCAGGTCCCACTACTCTCCCTTAGGACGGGTTTTGTGAGGGCGGAGGGATGAGTGACGGTCAACGGGGCGGCGGATCATCAGGCGGCGGATCATCAGGCGGCGGGCCCTCCGACGGGCAGGCGGGCCGGTGAGGCGGTCGGGCGGGTGCTCGGCACCCAGGCGGCCTCGCCGCTGTCGTTCTGGGTCGGCCTGGAGCCGGGCAAGGTCGTCCAGCTCGACGACGTGGTGGTGACCAGACGCGACGTGCCCGGCTACGGCCCCGTGCTGGTGGCGGGGGTGGTGACGACCGTGGAGGCACGCCACGAGGGCGCCGCGTACGACTCCGACGTCTTCCTGATCGCCGACGGCGCGCTGCCGGCGGCCGTGGTCGAGGTCGCCGAGGTGCGGGTGACGCGGGTCGAGCCGGAGGTGTTCGTGCCACCGCTGCCCGGCGCCAAGGTCTACCTCGCCGGCTCGGACGACCGCGACCAGGCGCTCTACTTCGACGTGATGGACCGCCGCATCCCCCTCGGGATGGGCCGCGACGGACAGCCGCTCTACGTGAACTTCGACTTCCTCGACGGCACCCGCGGCGCCCACGTGTCGATCTCCGGCGTCTCCGGCGTGGCCACGAAGACCTCCTTCGCCACGTTCCTGCTGTTCTCGATCTTCAACTCGGGGGTGCTGGCGGGCGAGGCGGCCAACACCAAGGCGCTGATCTTCTCCGTCAAGGGCGAGGACCTGCTCTTCCTCGACCACGACAACCTCCGGCTGGACGAGCGGGCCAGAGACGTCTACGGCCGGCTGGGGCTGCCCGCCAAGGCGTTCGGCAGCGTCCACGTGTTCGCGCCACCGCGCCCCGGCGACCCCAACGGCGTGCCGCACGTCGCCTCCCGCACGCAGGGGGTCAGCGCCTTCTACTGGACGCTGGTGGAGTTCTGCGAGGAGGAGCTGCTGCGGTTCGTCTTCGCCGACGCCGACGACGAGCGGGCCGGCTACTCCCTGCTGGTCGGCCAGGTCGCCGCGCGGCTGAAGGCGTGGGCCGAGCCGGTGGGCGACGGCGGCGCGGTCAGGGTGCGCGGCACGTCCTGCCGGACGTTCGGCGACCTGGTGGAGCTGCTGTCCGACGAGCTGCAGGAGGAGGAGGCCCGGCGCGAGTGGACGGGCGCGCAGACGCCCCTCGGCACGGTCAACGCCTTCCTGCGCCGGCTGCGCAGCGCCGTGCGCCCGCTGTCCCCGATCGTCCGCGGCGACCTGCCGTTCTTCCGCAACCACCAGGTGCGCACGTCCGACGCGCAGGTGTCGATCGTCGACCTGCACAACCTGCCCGAGCGGGCGCAGCGGTTCGTGGTCGGCGTGGTGCTGCGCGGCGAGTTCCACCGCAAGGAGTCCTCCGGCACCGCCCGGCCGCTGCTGTTCGTGGTGCTGGACGAGCTCAACAAGTACGCCCCGCGCGAGGGCGACTCCCCCATCAAGGAGATCCTGCTCGACGTCGCCGAGCGGGGCCGCTCGCTCGGCGTCATCCTCATCGGCGCCCAGCAGACCGCCTCGGAGGTGGAGCGGCGCATCGTCTCCAACAGCGCCGTCCGCGTCGCCGGCCGCCTCGACCCGGCCGAGGCCGCCCGCTCGGAGTACGGCTGGCTGCCTACGGCCGTCCGCGAACGCGCCACGATCGCCAAACCGGGCACCATGTTCGTCGCCCAGCCGGAGATCCCGGTGCCGCTGGCGGTGGTCTTCCCGTTCCCCGCCTGGGCGACCCGGCCCTCCGAGGCCGCGGCGCGACCGTCGGCCCGCACGACGGCCACGGGAGGCGACCCGTTCCAGGGCCTGCCCGGCGTCGAAGACGACATCCCGCCCTTCTAACCCCCAGGTGGTCTCGTGAAGATCCTGCACACCGCGGACTGGCACGTGGGCAAGGTGCTCAAGGGCCGTCCCCGCCTCGACGAGCACCGCGAGGTGCTGCGCGAGCTCGTCGGCGCGGCACGCACGCACGACGTCGACGCCGTCATCGTGGCCGGCGACCTGTTCGACACCTCGGCGCCGACGCCGGAGGCGCAGTCGCTGGTGCTCAACGCGCTCATGGCGCTGCGCGGCGACGGCCGCGACGTCGTGGTGCTGGCCGGCAACCACGACAACCCGCAGCTGCTTGAGGTCTACCGGCCCGTGCTGGGCAAGCTGGGGCTGCACGTGCTCGGCACGTTCCGGCGCCCCGACGCGGGCGGCACTCTCGCCTTCACCGCGCGCTCGGGCGAGCCGGTGCGCCTCGCGGTGCTGCCGTTCCTGTCGCACCGGTACGTCGTACGCGCCGCCGAGGTGCTCACCGGCACCGCCGCCGATCACAACCGCGACTACGCCTCCCGCGTCGGCGAGCTGATCGGCGCGCTCACCGCGGGCTTCCACGCCGACACCGTCAACCTGGTCACCACCCACGGCACGCTGCCGGGCGGCGCGTTCGGCGGGGGCGAGCGCGAGGCGCAGTCGATCTTCTCCTACTACTTCGAGCCGACCGCGTTCCCGCCCGTCACCCAGTACGCCGCCCTCGGCCACCTGCACCGCCGCCAGCAGATTCCCGGCCCTTGCCCGATCTGGTACAGCGGCTCGCCGCTGGCCGTCGACTTCGGCGAGGAGGGCAACACGCCGGGTGCGCTGCTGGTCGAGGTCACGCCGGGCCGGCCGGCCGTGGTGGAGGAGCTGGCGTTCGCCTCGGCCCGCCGGCTGCGCACCGTACGCGGCACGCTGGAGGAGCTGGAGGCCATCGAGCCGGGCGACGACTGGCTCAAGGTGATCGTGGAGGAGAAACCCCGCGTCGGC
The DNA here is from genome assembly GCF_044465245.1 of Nonomuraea terrae. Classification (NCBI taxonomy): domain Bacteria; kingdom Bacillati; phylum Actinomycetota; class Actinomycetes; order Streptosporangiales; family Streptosporangiaceae; genus Nonomuraea; species Nonomuraea terrae. Next base: position 86,117 of record NZ_JBITLL010000003.1, read on the forward strand.
CTGGCCGACGACGTGCGCGGCGTGCTGTCGGGCGCCGTGGACGTCGTCCTGGACGAGCGGTTCAGGCCCGTTCCCGCCACCCGCAAGGCCGGCTCCCCCGACCGCAGCCCGCGCGAGCTGTTCCGCGAGTACCTGAACGCCACCGGCCGCCACGACGAGCAGGTGGCCACCCTGTTCGACCGGCTCTACGACGAGGTGACCGGCTGATGCGCCCCCTCCTGCTGCACCTGGACCACTTCGGCAGCTTCCGCGAGCCGGTGACCGTCGACTTCTCCGACACGGAGTATTTCGCCCTCGTCGGACCCACCGGCGCCGGCAAGAGCACCATCATCGACGCGATCTGCTTCGCGCTGTACGGCACCGTGCCGCGCTGGGGCCGGGAGAACGCCGTCGCCCACGCCCTGGCCCCCTCGGTCGCGGCAGGAAAGGTGGCGATGGTGTTCGACAGCGACGGCCGCCGCTACGGCGTGGCCCGCTCGATGGTGCGCGACGCCAAGGGGGCGGTGCGCACCAAGGAGGCCAGGCTCGACGAGCTCGACCCGGCCGCGCCGCTCGACCAGGTCTTCGACGCGGTGGTGCGGCCGATCGCCGAGGGTGAGAACGTCACCCCGGAGGCGCAGCGGGTGACGGGGCTTGAGTACCGGTTCTTCACCCAGTGCGTGGTGCTGCCGCAGGGCCGCTTCGCCGAGTTCCTGCACGCCGCGCCGCGCGAGCGGCAGGACCTGCTGGTGCAGCTGCTCGACGCCGACGTCTACGAGCGCATCCGGCAGAGCGCGGCCCGCGAGGAGGAGGCCGCCAAGCAGGCCGCCTCGTTCGCCCGCGACCAGCTCGCCAAGCTGTCCGGCGCCACCGACGAGGCCGAGCGGGAGCTGGCCGACCGGCTCGCGGCGCTGCGCCGGCTGTCCGACACCATCGGCTCCGACCTCGGCCTGCTGCGCTCCCGCGAGGACGACATCCGCCGCGCCGAGCAGGAGCGGGCCGCCGTCGCCGAGCGCCGGTCGGTGCTGGCGTCGCTGCGCATGCCCGCCGCGGTGCCCACGCTGGCCTCGGCCGGCCGCGCCGCCACCGAGGCGGCCGAACGGCTGGCCGCCGAGGTCGAGACCCTGGAGGCCGACGACCACGAGGCGTACGAGGAGCTGACCGCGCTGGGCGACCAGGGCGCGCCGCGCGCGGCGCTGGCCGCGCTGGACGCCCGCGAACGCCTGGCTGCCGAAGCCGCCCGCGCCCGCGCCGAGGCAGGCGCCGCGGCGGCGTCGCTCGGCGAGCTGGCCACCGCGCGGGAGACGGCCGAGCAGGCGCTGGCCGCCGCCGAGGCCCAGCGCGAACGCCTGCGCGACGCCCACGCCGCCGCCCACCTGGTCGCCCGGCTGGCCGTCGGGGAGCCGTGCCCGGTCTGCCGGCACCCGGTCGCCGAGCTGCCCCGTCACGACGCGCCCGCCGACATGCGCACCGCCGACCGGGCCCTGGCGGGCGCCCGCGAGCGGGCGGAGCGCGCCAGGTCCGCGCACGCCCGCGCCGAGACGTCGGCGTCCATGCTGGCGGCGCAGGCCGACCGGCTGGAGTCGGAGCTGGCCGCGCTGCCCGCCTCCGCCGACCGGGCCGCGCTCGAAGGCACGCTGGCCGCCATCGCCAAGGCCGAGGAGGTCGCCGGCGAGGCCCGCCAGGCGCTGCGGGCCGGCCGCGCCCGCCTCGACAAGGCGCGGGCCGCCGCCGCGCAGGCCGAACGCCAGGCCGAGACCGCCTGGCGCGACCTGGAGGCCGCCCGCGACCGGCTGCTCGTCTCCGGCCACCAGGACGACCCGCCGCCACCCCTCGACCGCGACGACCTGCACCGCGCCTGGACCGACCTGCTGGGCTGGCGCGACCGCGCCGCGCGGGCCGCCCAGGCCGCGCTCACCGAGCGCGAGGAGCGGCTCACCCGGGCGCGCGACCTGCTCGCCGCCCACCGCCGCCGGCTGACCGAGCGGCTGGCCGAGCACGGCGTGGTCGCACCTCCCGACGCCTCGCCCGACCAGCTCGGCGCCGCCGTCGCCACCGCCGTCGCCCGCGCCGACGCCGCCCTCGAACGCCTGCGCGAGGAGCGCAGGCGCGCCGCCGACCTCGAACGCCAGGTCGCCGCCAAGGAGCACGAGGCCAAGGTCGCCCACGAGCTGGCCCTGCGGCTGCGGGCCAACGCCTTCGAGCGCTGGCTGTGCGCCGAGGCCCTCGCCGTGCTGGTCGCCTCGGCCTCCGACACGCTGCGCGAGCTGTCCGACGGCCAGTACGAGCTGGCCCTGGCCGACAAGACCGGCGACATCGAGGTCATCGACTACGGCGAGGCCGGCATGCGGCGCAGCGCCCGCACGCTGTCCGGCGGCGAGACGTTCCAGGCCGCCCTGGCCCTGGCGCTGGCGCTGTCCGGCGCCGTCGCCCGCGGTCTCGACTCGATCTTCCTGGACGAGGGCTTCGGCACGCTCGACCCGGCGACCCTCGACACCGTGGCCACCACCCTCGAACGCCTCGCCGCCGGCCAGGAGCGCATGATCGGCGTCGTCACGCACGTGCCCGCCCTGGCCGACCGCGTGCCGGTGCGCTTCGAGGTCAGGCGCGACGGCAACGGCTCCCACGTGCGGAAGGCGGCCATCGCTCCATGACGGGCTTCACCGTCGACCCGTGGGATCCCGGCTACGCGGCCGCCCTCGCCGTCGAGAACCTCGCCGAGATGGGCTCCACCAGCGCCGAGCTGGTCCTCGACATCGAGCGGCCGGCCGGCGACTGGAAGCCCGTCACGCCCGGCCCCGGCGCGTCGGCCCCCGGCACGCTGCTGGTGGCCGACGGCGTGCGCAGGATCGACGCGCGGGTGTGGGTGCACGACCCGGACGCGCCGATGCCCGTGCCCGGCATCGCCGCCTCGTACGCGGCCGGGATCGTCCGGTGCGGGCCCGGCGGCGCCGACCTGGTGGACGTCCAGGTCAACCGGACGCTGATCTCGGCCTCGCCGCACGCGCCCGAGGTCAAGACCACGCACGCCACCTACCAGCCCGGCCGGGCCGCCGACGCGAGCTTCGAGGAGCTGTCGCTGGCGCTGCAGCGGCAGGTCACCCAGTTGGAGGTGGACCTGGCGGTGCGGCACCGCTCGCACGGCGACGACCTGCTGCTGGTGGACGGGCCGCTGCGGGGGCGTACGCACCTGCCGCGCACGGTGGGCTACATCAAGACGCACCACACGGCGTACCTGCCGCCGGCGCAGTCCGCGGTGGTCGGCGCGCTCGCCGCCGGGCAGCGCACACCCGTGTTCCTCATGGGCACGAGCTGGCGGCGGCACGCCTGGTACGTACGCCTGCCCGTCCAGTCGTCCGCGCCGTGGGCGGGCGTGGCGCGCTGCGAGGCCGGCGCCGACCTCGACCCGGCCGAGGCGGTACGGCTGGCCGACGCGGTCACCCTCGCCCTGCCGCCGCTGGCCGGCGTCGACTACAAGGACCCCCGTGCGCCGCAGAACCTGATCCCGATCGGCGGCCTGGAGAAGCTGCTGCGCCACCACCTGGGCGACGGCCGGCTGCTCTATCGCGCGCTGCGCACCGCGGCCGGATAGTCAGGGCTCGATCAGTCCGGCCCGGATGGCGTGGCGGGTCAGCTCCAGCCGGTCGCGCAGGCCGAGCTTGGCCAGGATGTTGGCGCGGTGCCGGTCGACGGTCTTGACGCTGATCACCAGCATGTCGGCGATCTCCTTGCTGGAGTGGCCCTCGGCGATGAGCTTGACGATCTCCTCCTCGCGCGGCGTCAGCACGGAGTCGGGGATCGTCTCGCCCTGCCGGTGACGCTGCAGGTAGTCGCGGATGAGCGCGGTGATCGCCCCCGGGTAGAAGAACGGCTCGCCGCGCATGGCGGCCCGGCACGCCTCCAGCAGGTCGCGGTCGGCCACCGACTTGAGCACGTACCCGCAGGCGCCGGCCTTGAGCGATTCGAAGAAGTACTGCTCGTTGTCGTACATCGAGAGCATGAGCAGCCGGATGCCGGGCGCGCGGCGGGAGATCTCGCGGGCGGCCTGGATGCCGGTCAGGCGTGGCATGGCGATGTCGAGGATGGCAAGGTCGACGTCGGCGCCGGCGTGGGTGGCCAGCTCGATCGCCTCGGCGCCGTCGCCGGCCTCGGCGACCACGGTCAGGTCGGGCTCGGCGTCGAGGATCATCCGCAGGCCGTGGCGCACCAGGGCGTGGTCGTCGGCGAGCAGGATGCGGGTCGCGGCGGTCACGACGACACCTTTCCGGTGGGAAGGGGAACGGTCAGCCGCACTTCGGTGCCGCCGCCTGGGCGGGCGTCGACGGTGAGGTCGGCGCCGATGAGCATGGCGCGTTCGCGCATGCCGCGGATGCCGGTGCCCTCCTCGATGGGGCCGCCGCGGCCGTTGTCGGCGATGCGCAGCAGCACGGTGCCGTCGCCGGCCGTCAGGGACAGCTCGGCGGCGGAGGCTCGGGCGTGGCGGGCGATGTTGGTCAGTCCTTCCTGGGCGATGCGGTAGATCACCAGCTCGGCCTCGCCGCCGAGGCCGGGCAGCCCCGGGTCGAAGCGGCGCCTCACGGGTACGCCGCTGACGTCGGTGAACTCGCCGGCCAGCTGGTTCATGGCGGCCATCAGGCCGAGGTCCTCCAGCACGCCGGGCCGCAGCCGCCGGGCGATGCGGCGTACCTCGTCGAGGCTGGCGCGGACGGTCTCCTGAGCGGTGCGCAGCTCCTCGCGCAGCTCGGCGGGGGCGCGGTCGAGGGTGCGCTTGAGCCCGAGCAGGACCACGGTGAGGCTCTGGCCGATCTCGTCGTGCAGCTCGCGCGCGATGCGCTGCCGTTCGGCCTCCTGGACGGCCAGCGCGTGGGCGGCGCTGGCGCTGCGCTCCGCCTCCAGCCGGTCGAGCATGGCGTTGAAGGTGGCGATCACCGCTCCGAGGTCGCCCGTCCCGCCCTGCGCGATGCGGGTCTTGGGACGCAGCAGGTCCACCCGCTCCATCAGCGTGGTCAGCGCGCTCAGCGGCGCCAGGCTGCGGCGCAGCAGGTACGCGTTCGCGGCCAGCATCAGGGCGAGCCCGGCGGCGAGGATCGGCAGCTCGGTCAGCAGCACCGGCGAGGACACCGTGGCCGGCGACAGCGCCAGCACCGTCAGCCCGGTGGTGAACACCAGCCCGTTGATGAGGGTGATCCGCCGGAACAGCGCCGAGGCCGTCGGACGCCCGCCCGCGTCATGGCGGGGTGCGGAGTACCTGGTCGCTGCAGCATTCATACCCTCCACCCTGCCCGTGACCAGCGGGTACTGTCCATCCGAGTCATCCCCCATACCGCACGCCGTCTCTACATGTCCGGCACCGGCCTGAATGGGTGGCAGCACCGATGGCGGAGGTGGGGTGTGGTCCCTGAGACTGGCGGGGGGATCCCCACCAGAACGAACAGAAGGGGCCCAGGCAGAAGGGGCCGGGAGAACACGCGTGACTTTGCAGCAGTTGTACGGCGTCCTGCTCGCCGGGGGCGTGGTCCTGCTGGCCTCGATCGCCGCCGCGCGCACCGCCACGCGGCTCGGGCTGCCGAGCCTGCTGCTGTTCCTGGCCCTCGGCCTGCTGCTCGGCGAGGACGTCCTCGGCATCGACTTCGACAACGCCCAGGCCGCCCAGACGCTGGGCACCGCCGCGCTGGCGATCATCCTGATCGAGGGCGGGCTGAGCACCCGGTGGAGCGACCTGCGCCGGATGCTGGCCCCGTCGGCGCTGCTGGCCACCTTCGGCGTGGCGGTCAGCGTCGTGGTCACCGCGGCGGGCGCGCACCTGCTGCTGGGCATGGAGTGGCGGCTGGCGCTGCTGCTGGGCGCCATCGTGTCCTCCACGGACGCCGCCGCGGTGTTCGCCGTGCTGCGGGCGCTGCCGCTGCCGCGGCGGCTGGCCGGCATCGTGGAGGCCGAGTCGGGGTTCAACGACGCGCCCACCGTCATCCTCGTGCTGGTCTTCAGCACCACGGCCGGGCTGCCCGATCCGGCGGACGTGGCCGGGCAGGTGGGCTACCAGCTGGCCGTGGGAGCCGTCGTCGGGCTGCTCGTCGGCCGGATCGGGGTGGCCGCCCTGCGGTACGTGGCCCTGCCGGCCAGCGGCTTGTACCCGCTGACGACGCTGGGGCTGGGCATCCTCGCCTTCGCCGCGGCCGGCGCCGCGAACGCCTCGGGGTTCCTGGCCGCGTACCTGGCGGGGATCGTGCTGGGCAACGCGGTGCTGCCGCACCGGGCCGCCACCCGGTCGTTCGCCGAGGGGCTGGCGTGGCTGGCGCAGATCGGCCTGTTCGTCATGCTGGGGCTGCTCGTCGACCCGAGCGAGCTCGGCTCGGCCGTGGTGCCGGCGCTGCTGGCCGGGCTGGTGCTGCTGCTGGTGGCCCGGCCGCTGTCGGTGGTGGCGTGCCTGGCGCCGTTCCGCGTGCCGCTGCGCGACCAGGCGTTCATCTCGTGGGCGGGGCTGCGCGGGGCGGTGCCGATCGTGCTGGCCACGTTCCCCATCGTGGCGGCCGTGCCGGGCAGCGGCACGCTGCTGAACCTCGTGTTCGTCCTGGTGGTCGTCTTCACGCTGGTGCAGGGGCCGACGCTGCCCGCCGTCGGGCGGTTGCTGGGGGTGGCGCGGGCCGACCAGCCGCAGGAGGTGGACATCGAGTCCGCGCCGCTGGACACGGTCGGCGCCGAACTGCTCACCGTGTCCGTGCCGCCCGGCTCGCGGCTGCACGGCGTGGAGATCTTCGAGCTGCGCCTGCCGAGCCCCGCCGTGGTCACGCTCGTCGTACGGGAAGGCCGGACGTTCGTGCCGGACGGCGGCACCCGGCTGCTCCAGGGCGACCAGGCGCTGATCGTCACCACCGGCGCCACCCGCACGGCCGTGGAGGATCGTCTGCGCGAGGTGGGCCGGGGCGGGCGGCTGGCCCGCTGGCACACGGCCACCTCCACAAGCCGGAACCCGCGCCCGCCTCGCCCCCGGCCCTCGTCCGGCGAAGCGGGCTCCCGGGGCCCGTCCGGCGAAGCGGACTCCCGGGCCTCATCAGGCGAAGCGGACTTCCGGGCCTCGGCCGGTGGTGCCGGCTCCCGGGCCGCAGCCGATGGGGCGCCTTCTCCCCCGCCGGACCGGACCGCCCGTTCGGAGCGGCCCGCCCGCCCTGAGGCCGCGCGACGTCCCGTGTCGGACACCGCGCGGCCCGGCGCACGCCCGAGGGGCCGAGGCGGAGAGTGAAGGGCTTCCCCCGGCGGCGCGTCCAGGACGGGCGCGTCAGGCGGTGATGAGGTCGGCGGCGCGTTCGGCGATCGCGATGACGGTCGCGTTCGGGTTCGCCGCGACGATCGACGGCATCACCGAGGCGTCCACCACCCGCAGGCCGTCGATGCCGTGGACACGCAACCTGGTGTCCACGACGCCGAACAGGTCGTCGCCGATACGGCACGTCCCGACCGGGTGGAAGTACGGCCCCGTCACGCTGCGCACGTAGGCCGCGAGCCCGGCGTCGTCCTGGACGGCGGCGCTGGGCAGCTCCTCCTTGCCCCGCCACCCGGCCAGCGCCTCGGCCTCGCCGACCTCCCGCGCCATCCGCAGCCCGGTCACCATCGTCTCGACGTCCCGCTCGTCGCCGAGGAAGTTGGGGTCGATCAGCGGGGCGGCAGCGGGGTCGGCGCCGGTGAGCCGGACGCTGCCCCTGCTGTGCGGCTGCATGAGGCTGAACCCGATCGTGTACCCGTGCTCGGGGCCGATCAGTGTCGGCGGGTGGTACATGATGTCCAGGAAGATCAGTTGGAGGTCGGGGGACATCAGCTCCGGGCGGGTGCGCACCATGGCGATGAGGTCGCTGTGCTGGTTGGCCGTCGGCGGGACGGGCTTGGTCGCGGAGTAGGTGATCCCGGCCAGCGGGTGGTCCTGGAGATTGCCGCCGACCCCCGGCAGGTCGGCCAGGACGTCGAGGCCGTGCTCGCGCAGGTGGGCGGCGGGGCCGATGCCGGAGAGCATGAGCAGCTGCGCCGACCCGATCGAGCCGGCGCTGAGGATGACCTCGCGTTCGGCCCGCGCGCTGCGGAGATCGCCGTTGATCGAGTACTCGATCCCGGTGCACCGGCCGTCCCTCACGACGACCCGGTGGACCAGCGCGCTGGAGATCACAGTGAGGTTCGGCCGGGTGAGGATCGGGCGCAGGTAGCCCTCGGCCACGGAGAAGCGCCGCCCGTCGACGATGTTCGTCTCCAGCCAGGCCACGCCCTCCTGGTGCTCGCCGTTCAGGTCGGGGGAGGTGGCGTAACCGGCCTCGACGGCGGCCTCGAGGTAGTCGTACGCGAGGGGGTGGCCGTTCCTGGGTGGCGCCACCGTCATCGGGCCGTCGGCGCCCCGGTGGCGCGGATCGCGCCCGGCTGCCCGCTCGGAGCGCTTGAAGTAGGGCAGCAGGTCGTCGTACGCCCAGCCGGTCGCGCCGTTCGCCGCCCAGGCGTCGTAGCTGCTGCGGTGACCGCGCAGGAACGCCATGGCGTTGATACTGCTGCTTCCCCCGAACACCTTGCCCCTGGGATAGGGGTGGACGACGTCCATCGTGCCGGACTGCGGCACGGTGACGAATCCCCAGTCGGCCGAGCTGCCGATCAGCGTGGGCCAGGCGGGCGGGACGGCCATCGACTCGGGACCGTCCGGCGTGCCGGCCTCCACGAGGAGGACCCTGGTCCGCGGGTCTTGCGACAGTCGCGCGGCGACCACACAACCGGCGCTCCCCGCCCCCACCACCACGTAATCGAAGGAGTGCATGTCTCTCCAGTCTCAGGTCCCCGGCGCTGGCCTCCCGTGCGAACCCCCGCAGGGCACGGCGAGGCAGCCGGGCGACGGGTGCCCCGTGCACCCGGATCTCCAGCCAAGCAGAGAGATCAACGTCATAGGAGGACGAGGATGCGCCCATCGTTCATAGGACCCGCAGAGCTACTCTTTGGGACGAACGGGGACGACAAGGCAGGTGAAATACGGTGAAAGCGGTCACGCTGGGGGAATTCCTGCGCACGCGGCGAGCAACGGTGGTGCCTGACGGGGAGGGCATCCCGGCCGCCCGGCGGCGGGTGCCGGGGCTCCGCCGCGAAGAGGTGGCACAGCGAGTCGGGATGAGCGTCGACTACTACACCCGGCTCGAACAGGGGCGGAAGATCGCGCCGTCGGAGAGCGTGCTGAACGCGCTCGCCGACGTGCTGCAGCTGGATCCCCCGGCCAGGGAGCACCTGTGGGACCTGGCGTGGGGGCACGCGGGTCCGGCGCGGCAGAGCGGTTCGGGGGTCCAGCACGTACGCCCGGGGATGCTGCGTCTCATGGAGTCGTTCGGGACGGTGCCCGCCGTGCTCACGGGCCGGCGGATGGACGTCCTGGCGGCCAACCGCACCGCGCGCGTGCTGCTCACCGACTTCTACGCGCTGCCGGCGCGCGAGCGGAACGCGGTGCGCTGGGCGCTGCTGTCGGAGGAGGCGCGCCGCAGCCACGAGGACTGGGAGAACGCCGTGGCGGGACTGGTGGGGATGCTCCGCATGGACGTCGGCAGGTATCCGGACGACCCGCGCACGGCCGAGCTCCTGCGCGAGCTGAGGGATAAGAGCGCGGTTTTCACCCGGATCTGGGACAACTGCCACGTGGCCACGAGCGTGGTCCGCGAGCGCAAGGCGATCGTGCACCCGGTCGCCGGCCGCATCAGCCTGGAGGTGGAGGTGGTGACCTTCCCCGAGGACCGGGACCGGTTCCTGCACGTGCTCTTCCCGGCCGCCGATCCCGCCTCCCAGGCGGCCATGCGCCGGTTGGAGGCGCTGGCCGATGTCTGAGCCTGGGGTTGTGAACCCCTTCTTCGTGCCGGGGCCGCTGTCTAGGCTGCTGCGGCAAGGATCCCCAGACGTGTCGGGACGCGCGGCGAACCCGGGAGGGCGGTGACATGGCACGACCGGAGATCGCGGTCATCGGGGCGGGGGCCATCGGCGTCGTCGTCGCGGCCGCCGCGGCCGAGAACGGCGGCCACGTGCAGCTGTGCGTACGCACCCGGCCCGAGCAGGTGGTCGTGGAGCGCGACGGCGAGCTGCACCGGCCGCCGCTCGACGTGGTCGGCGAGCCGGGCACGGCCAGGCCCGCCGACTGGGTGCTCGTGGCCACGAAGGCCCAGGACACCCCGGGCGCGGCGGCCTGGCTGCGCGCGCTCACCGGCCCGGACACCGTCGTGGTCGTCCTGCAGAACGGCGTCGACCAGCGCGAACGGCTGGCGCCGCTGCTGCCGCCGGACACCCCCGTGCTGCCCGCACTGGTCTATGTCAACGCGGAGTCGATCGCCCGCGGCCACGTGCTGCACCGCGAGAAGAACCTCGTGGAGCTGCCGCCGGACCCGGACGCCGAACGGTTCGCCGCGTTGCTGGCGGGCTCGGCGCTGTCGGTGCGCACGGTGCCCGACTTCACCACCGCCGCCTGGCGCAAGCTGCTCATCAACGTGGGCGCCAACCCGGTCACCGCGCTGACCCTGCGCCGGATCGGCGTGCTGCGCGAGCCGGAGGTCCGCGCGCTCGTCGAGGGCCTGCTCACGGAGACCGCGGCGGTGGGGGCGGCGGCCGGAGCGACGTTGTCCGGCGAGGACGTGGCGTGGGCGATGGCGTTCTATGACAGCCTGTCCCCCGACGCCGGGACGTCCATGTTGTACGACCGCGTCGCAGGACGGACGACCGAACACGAGGTGATCACGGGTGCGGTCGTCCGCCTCGGCTCCGCGCACGGCGTTCCGACGCCGCTCAACCAGACGCTGCTCACCCTGCTGCGCGCTCTGGAGATCAACGCTTCGGCCACAAGGGCGAGCTGAGCGCCGGTCAGCGGGCGTGGACGGGCTCCGGGGCGGCCAGCATCATGTGGCGGGCGACACCGGCCATCCAGACGAAGGTGAAGGCGATCACGGTCGGGTTCTTGATCGCGACCACGACGGCCGTCACCCACTCGCGCGCGTCTTCCGGGGCCAGCGCCTGGATGGCCAGGCCGGGCACGAGGTCGAAGAGCGCGAAGGCGGCGCCGAGGACGGCGAACTGGATCAGGAAGTCGGCCCGCCGGTGATCGACGAACCACGCGACCCGCTGCCGGCGTTCGCCGAGCCCGGCGACCTCGGGGTCGCGGACGAGGGCCAGGCGGCAGATCAGGAAGAGCAGCAGCGCGCGGACCGCGCCGGTGAGCACCTCGCCCGCGACGCCGGCGGCCGCGGGCAGCTCGTCTCCCCAGGCCACCGCGACGAACCGCTGCACCGTGGGGATCATGGACAGCCCGACGATCATGCCGGCGTGCCGTCCGTGGAAACGCAGCCCCCAGCGCGCCGACTCGCGGCTGAGGAGTAAGCCGGTACGTAGACTCATGCGACGGAGACTACTTCAATACAGTGAAATATTCACTTCATCGAAATACCGGAGGGCTGATGGACGGTGCGGAGCTGGGCCGGGAGCTGAGCACGGCGGTGGTGCTCTTCCACGAGGCGGTCGCGCGGCGGCTCGGCCTCAACGCCGCCGACCACAAGGCTCTGAGCATCATCACCAGGAACGGCCCGCTGCCCGCCGGGGCGCTCGCGGCGGAGCTGCGGCTGGGCGCGAGCGCGATCACCGCGCTGGTCGACCGGCTGGAGCGGGCAGGTTACGTACGGCGGGTGCCCGACCCCGGCGACCGCCGTCGCGTGCTCGTCTGCGCCGAGACCAGCGGGGCCCCCGACCTCGGCGCCATCTTCGCCGATCTCGGCCGCGAGATGAGCGCCCTCATGACGAAGTACGACGAGCGCGAGCTCACCGCGATCGCCGACTACGTCGTCAACACGATCGCCGTGCTCAAGGCCCAGACCGCGCGCCTGTCGGAGACCGAGTGACTCATCGGCGGGGAGCCGCCAGCTCGTCGCCGAGGGCGCTGCGGCGGTAGAGGACCTGACGGCCGTCGCGGGCGCGGGTGACCAGGCCGGCGGCGTACAGGACGCGCAGGTGCTGGGAGACGGCGCTCGGGGTGACCCGCACGCGGCGGGCCAGCTCCACCGTGGGCAGCGGCTCCTCGAGCAGTCGCAGCAGCCGCGCCCTGGGCGCGCCGAGCAGCGCGGTCAGCGCGGACGGGCCGGCGGACGGCGCCGCCTCCCACAGCGTGGCCACCCCGCGACTGGGGTAGACGAGCGACGGCGGCTCCCCCGCGCTGACCGGCGGGGCCGGCTTGTGGGCGAACACCGAAGGGATCAGCAGCAGCCCGCGCCCGGAGACGACGACGTGATGCCTGCCGATCATCTTGTCGATGTGCAGCACCCCCTCGTGCCAGCGCAGGTTGGGATGCATGTCGGCGAACAGCAGCCGCGCGCCGCCCAACGCGAGCTGCCGGGCGCGGTAGGTCATGTCGGCCTCCAGCAGCAGCCGCATCCGCTGCCACAGCGGCGCGACGAACGGCTCCCAGAAGCGCGCCAGCGCGTCGCAGACGGCGTCGCGGAGCCGGCCGGCGGCGGCGTCGTCCTCGGGGAGCGGCCCGGCCACGAGCGCGGCCTCCAGGTCGTGGCGGACGACGTGCGGGGCCGTACGCCGGACGATCGCGAGCTCCTCGTCGAAGGACGGCGCGAAGACGGCGGGCCGGGGTGTGAGGAAGTCGGGCAGCGCGAGCTTCTCCCCCACCACGGACACCAGCAGGGCGGCGTCGGCCGGGTCGAGCCGGGCGAGCGCCGACCTGCGCCACGGCAGGTGCAGTGCGTGGAGGCCGGGGTCGCGCAGGACCCGCAGGCTGAAGATCGTCTCGTGGAGCGGCGAGATCGCGAAGCGGGTGTCCGCGAGGTCCTCCACGCTGAGCTCGAAGCTGATCATCAAGCCGTACGCTACATCCATGGGCGGCCGGCGGACATCGCGCGCGGAACGATCTCGACGCCTTCGCGGGCATGACTACAGTGGGGCCCCGAGGGAAAGCAGAACGACGGGGGACGACGGGGGACACGGTGGATCTCGCTGAACTGGGGGCGTTCCTGAAGTCGCGCCGAGGCCGGCTTCGCCCCGACGACGTCGGCCTGCCGCCAGGCTCAAGGCGGCGGGTCCCCGGCCTGCGCCGCGACGAGGTGGCGCGGCTGGCCAGCATCTCCGTCGACTACTACTCCGAGCTGGAGCAGGGCCGCGGGCAGAACCCGTCCGATCCGGTCCTGCACGCGCTGGCCCGCACGCTGCGGCTCGACGGCGACGAGACCGACCACCTGTTCTACCTGGCGGGGCGGACGCCGCCGTTCGGCTCGGAGCCGCTGCAGACGCAGGCGGCGCTGCGCCAGCTCATGGAGCGGCTCGACGACACCCCCGCCATGGTGATCACCGATATGCACCAGGTCGTGGTGCAGAACCACGCCGCGCAGGTGCTGGTCGGGCCGCAGTCGGGGCTGAGCGGGATCGAGTCCAGCTTCATCTACCACTGGTTCACCGACCCTGACACCCGCGTGCTCTATCCCGCGGACGAGCACGACTACCACTCCCGGTTGCTGGTCTCCGACCTGCGGGCCGCGGTGGGCCGGCGCGGGCCCTCCGACCGGGTCAGCGGCGACCTGGTCCGTCACCTGCTGCGCGCCAGTCCCGAGTTCGCGGGGTTGTGGCAGGCGCGGGAGGTGAGGGTCCGCCACGAGGAGGACAAGCGGATCGTCAATCCGGTCCTCGGTGTCCTCCATGTCATCTGCAACAACATCATCACGGTCGACGCCGCCCAGCGGCTGCTCTGGTTCGTCCCGGACGACCCCTCGATCGTCCCGCGGTTGCGGGAGCTCGATCCGGCGCAGGTGTGGCGGCACACCCGTGGGCCCGCGTTCGGCAGGGTCCCAAGCTGGGGTTGACCACCCATGGCTGATCGTCTTCGGCGCGGTACGGGTGCGGCACGCTGGATGAGGCGGATCTGCGGGGCATGACCCCTGACATCCCAGAAGAACGGTGACCGGAGTCTCTCCGATCAGCTTTGGCCGAGGAGGAATCGATATGCGTGCAGCACTCGCCACCGCCGTGGGCGCCCCGCTGACTCTGACCGAACGGGACGTCCCTGAGCCGGGTCCCGACGAGGTCGTGGTGAAGGTGACGGCCTGCGGCGTCTGTTTCACGGACCTCAACCTGATCCGTGGGCATTTCCCGTTCGCGCGATTCCCGGTGATCCCCGGCCATGAGATCACCGGCACGGTGGCCGCAGTGGGCAGCGGCGTGTCGGGCCTGTCCGTGGGCGACGCGGTGGGCGGCCAGTTCTTGTACGACTCGTGCGGGCACTGTGACTACTGCGTCTCCGGCGACCAGATCCTCTGCCCGTCCAAGCGCATCACCGGCATTGTCAAGGACGGCGGCTACGCCGAGTACGCGCTGCTCAAGGCCGGCTTCGTGACGCCGCTGCCGGCCGGGCTCGACCCGGTGGCCGCGGCGCCGCTGATGTGCGCGGGGCTGACCGCGTTCAACGGCCTGCGCAGGGCGGGGGCCACGCCGAGCTCGCGGGTGGCGGTCGTCGGGGCCGGCGGCGTCGGCGCGCTCGCCATCCGGTACGCGCTCGCCATGGGCGCGCGCGTGGCGGTGGTCGGCCGCTCGGCGCGCGGCGAGGCGAGCGCCAAGGAGCTCGGCGCCGAGCTGTACATCGCCGGCGGCGAGACCGACGCCGCCGCGGCGCTCAAGGCGTGGGACGGCGGCGCGGACGTCATCCTGAACGCCGCCCCGTCCAACGCGGCTGCCGCGGCCGTGCTCGGCGGGCTCGCGCCCGACGGGACGCTCGTGCTCTGCGGCTACGACAACACGCCGCTCACCCTGCAGGCCCAGCCGATGGTGCTCAACCGGCTGCACGTGATGGCCTCGCCGTCGGGCTCGCCGCACGACACCCGCGACACGCTGGCCTTCTCCGCGCAGCACGGCATCCTCCCGCCGGTCACGCCGATCACCCTGGACGAGGCCCCCGCGGCGCTCGACGCCATGGCGAGCGGCGCCGGCGGCAACCGCCGTGTCATCACCTTCGACTGACACCACCCCGGCGACGGACCGCCCGTCAGGGCGGTCCCGCCGCCTTCACACCCGGCGACGAGGCACCTGCGTCACCGTCCCGTCGCCCCCCGCTGTCCTTCATGACACCGTTGGCGAAGTAGATCAAAAAGCAGCGGCCTCATGATCACATCCGCGATCATGGGGCCGCTATCGTTGTTCCTGCTCACGGATGGAGTCGTGGGTGTCGCTGCGTTCGACTGGTTCAGACCAGATCCCGGCCGCCACTCTGGCGGTGGCCCGGGCGGCCTTCCCGAACGGCAGCCTGGCGATTCGAACACGGGATGCGCTGGGCGTCCTATTTGAGGACGCGGACTTCGCGGCAGCCTTCTCCACCCGCGGTCGCCCGGCACTGTCCCCTGCCCGTCTGGCGTTGGTGTCGATCCTGCAGTTCGGAGAGGGATTATCCGACCGGCAGGCGGCCGAGGCCGTGCGCGCGCATCGACTGGAAGTACGCACTCGGGTTGGAGCTGACCGACGCCGGCTTTGACTACTCGGTGCTCAGCGAGTTCCGTGATCGCCTGATCACGGGATCGCTTGAACAGGGCCTGTTCGACACGATCCTGGAGCGTGCCGACACCGCCGGGCTGCTACGAGCCGGCGGCCGACAGCGCACCGACTCCACTCACGTGCTCATGGCCACGCGCACGATGAACCGGCTGGAGCAGGTGCACGAAACAGCACGAGCCGCTCTGAACGCGCTGGCCGTGGCAGCGCCGGATTGGCTGCTGACCCAGGCCGAACCCGGATGGTTCGACCGGTACGAGGCGCGCATCGAGGACTTTCGGCTGCCGAAGAACAAGGCCGAGCGCATCCAGCTCGGCCACGAGATCGGAGCTGATGGGTACGGTGTGCTGCGCGCGGTCTACTCGGAGAGCGCACCTGCATGGCTGCGCGACATCGCCGCGGTGCAGAACTTACGCCACGTGTGGATCCAGCAGTACGTCACCATCCACGATCACCTGCGCTGGCGGGCCCCTGACGAGCAGCCGCCAGGCACGATCCGCCAGATATCGCCCTACGACGGCGACGCCCGAACCGGAACCAAGCGCGACTCCCACTGGGACGGCTACAAGGTGCACCTCACCGAGACGTGCGACACCGACGCTCCACATCTGATCACCAACGTGATCACCGCCTCATCGCCCGGCAGCGACTACGAAGCCACCGAACAAGTCCACGAGGCACTGGCCACGCGTGAACTGACGCCGGCGGTGCACCTGGCTGACCGGGGCTACATGAGCGCCCACAACCTCGCGCGAGCAGGTCGCCGCGGCATCGAGCTGCTGGGACCGATGATGCCCGATAACGCCTGGCAGAGCGCCGAGGGCAACGGCTTTGCCGTCAGTGACTTCACCATCGACTGGGACAACCGCGTCATGATCTGTCCCGCCGGGGCCACCAGCTTGCCCTGGGTCAACGAGGTCGACCAGGGCGGAACTCCGGTCATCCGGCTGCGCTTTTCGATGCGTGACTGCAAGGACTGTCCCAGCCGCGACCTGTGCACCCGCGGGGCCAAAGGCCGGCGCATCACCCTGCGCCCACGGGAAGAGCACGAAGCCTTGCAACGCGCGCGGGTCAGGCAGAGCACCGACGAATGGCAGCAACGCTACGCCCACAGGCAAGGCATCGAGGGCACCATCGCCCAAGGCGTCAAAGGCTTCAGCCTGCGGCGGTCCCGTTACCGCGGGACCGCCAAGACCCATCTCCAGCATCTGCTCACCGCCGCAGCGATCAACCTTACGCGGATCGACGCGTGGCTGATGGGCGTGCCCCTCGCCCCGACGAGGACCTCACACTTCGCAGCGCTCGCTGCGTAGGCCGGGGTGCCGTTAGCCGCGTTAACTTTCGTAGGGGGTGCCGGGTGACGATCGGCAGATGAGTCACCCGGCTCGCCCCTGACAAGCTCACCGTCGTGAACACCTACTTTCCTGGACGGTGGATCGGTGGCGCGACGCTCGTCCTGGGCCCGGTCGTCCTGTGCGCCGGATACCTGCTGCGCTACCTGAGCACGATCACCGCTCTCACCCCTCAGCAGCAGGCCTGGGCCGAGGCGCAGCCGTTCGCCGCCTACGGCCAGCTCTTCGCCTACGCCTCGGATCCCGCCCTGCTCACCCTCGCCTACGCGATCTTCGCGCTGGGGGCGCTGGTGCTCTTCCCCGCTTTCGTCGCCCTGGCTCAGCGGGTTGGCGGCGGCCTCGCCTTCTGGGGCGCCACCCTGCTGGTCGCCGGGCTCTTCGCCCGCCTGTACTTCGCCGGTGCCGACCAGACCGCCTTCCAGCTCACCGAGGTCCTCGGACTGGACCAGGCGACGAACGCGATCATGAAGGAATACGTCGATATCTCCTACGGACCGTGGCGAGTACCGGTCTGGGCCTCGGTCGGCCAGTACGCGGGCTCGCTCCTCCTGGCCGTCGCCGCCTGGCGCTCAGGCGTCTTCGGCACCGCCCGCGCCGCGATGTTGCTGCTGGCAGGAGGCACGTGGATGGGCGTGCTGAAGGGCTCTTCCATCCCCGACGTGCTGGTCACCGGCCTGCTCTGCGTGGCCCTGGTCCCGCTGGGCGTGCGGATGCTGCAGGACCGGCTGACGGTTCCGGCCGGACGTCCGAAGTTGCTGAGCTGGTGAATGGACTCATCCATACCAAGCGGCGGACGTTCCATGCCCCTATGCGGCCCGTGACATGTCGACTAACGGCACCCCAGGGCACGAAACCCAATTCGCCAACAGCGTCCCTTCATCGGGCGGGGGAACGCGTCGCCGCGGGGGCCGGTCCTGCCCCGGCCCCGCTCGGCGGCGGATGTGTCGCAGCCCAGGGCCGAGCCTGCCCAGGCCCTGGCGGGCGACGCCGAAGAGCCGGTGACCGGCCGGGACAGACCTGACCCTTTTTGTCATGCGAGTGTCCTGCGAGGCCGCCATCCCGGCGGCCTGACCGGCCTGGGCCGGAACGGCGCCCGACCGGCGCCACCCGGGCCCGAGCGGGAGCGACACGCAAGCTCCCGAGAAGGCCGTCAACCCGCGCCTGCCGGTCACCGGGCGCCGGCCTGGAGCACGTCACCGACGCCCACCCGGGCCCGAGAACGGCGGCACGCCACCGCGAGCCGTTCTCCGGAGTGGGCACCAGGCACTGACCGAGCTGCGATCACGGTACGCGCCGCCGTCCCGACCGGCCCTTCCGTCGCCAGGTCATCCTCGGCCGGGCCGGTAGCGGAGACCGTCGATCAGCAGGCCGGCGAGCCGCCGCGCCTGCTCCCGCTGCTCCGGCGCGCCCGCCGCGAGCGCGATCCCGCTCAGGGTGATGAGCACGTCGTCCGCGTCCGCGTCCGCACGGATCTCCCCGGCCTCCCGTGCGGCGGTCAGCAGCCGGCCGATGGCCTCGTCGAGGAGCGTGCGGCTCTGCGCGTACGGGTCGCCGCCGGAGGCGATCACCGCGCGCAGCGCGTCGGCCATGCCGATCTTGGTGGTCATGTAGTCGAGGAACCGATCCATCCACACCCGCATGGCCTCCAGCGGCGGATGAGCCTCCAGCACGCCGGTGACCGCGTCGCACACGGCGGTCAGCTCGTTGCGGTAGGCCGCCTCGATCAGCGCCTCACGCGTCGGGAAGTGACGGTAGAGCGTGCCGATCCCGACCCCGGCCTCCTTCGCGACGAGGTTGACGCTCGCCTCGGGACCGTGCTCGGAGAAGGCGCGTACGGCTGCCGCCAGCACACGCTCGCGGTTCCTCTGCGCGTCGGCCCGCCGGGCGCGCGGAGGGGTGTCGGACATGCACGGTCTCCTTCTCTGCTTGCAAGCGGAGCATGCTCCGGATAATCTGGAGCGCATTCCGGAGCTTGCTCCGCTTATCTTATCGTGCCCGCGTGTCCGGGCACGGTTCCAGCAGAGGATCGCACCATGTCCCTTGTCACCACTCCTTTCGGCCCGAAGTCGACCACCGACGAGGTTCTCGCCGGGGTGGACCTGTCCGGCAGGCGCGCCGTCGTCACCGGGGCCGCCTCCGGCATCGGCGTCGAGACGGCCCGCGCGCTGGCCGCCGCCGGCGCGCAGGTCACGCTCGCCGTGCGCGATCTGGAGGCGGGGCGCGAGACGGCCGCCCGCATCACCGCGGCGACCGGCCGCGCGGACCTCACCGTGGCCCCGCTGGAGCTGACCGACCCCTCCTCGGTGGATGCCTTCACCCGTTCGTGGCAGGGCACCCTGCACATCCTGGTGAACAACGCCGGCATCATGGCGGTGCCGGACCTGCGCCGTACCCGTGAGGGGTGGGAGCTGCAGTTCGCGACCAACCACCTCGGCCACTTCCGGCTGGCGCTCGGGCTGCACGGCGCGCTGGCCGCCGCCGAGGGCGCGCGGGTGGTGTCGGTGAGCTCCAACGCCCACCGCAGGGCGCCGGTCGTCTTCGACGACCTCCATTTCGAACGCCGCCCGTACGAGGCGTGGGCGGCCTACGCCCAGTCCAAGTCCGCGAACGTGCTCTTCGCCGTCGAAGCCGCCGTGCGCTGGGCGGACGACGGCATCACGGCCAACTCGCTCAACCCGGGAGGCATCCGTACGGGGCTCCAGCGCCATGCCCACCTCACGCCGGAGATGCAGGCCGTTTTCGACGAGTACGAGTGGCGGACGCCCGAGCAGGGCGCGGCCACGTCCGTCCTGCTGGCCGCCTCACCGCTGGTCGAGGGCGTGTCCGGCCGCTACTTCGAGGACTGCGCCGAGGCCGCCGTGGCCGCGGGCCCCCACGTGGCGACCGGCGTGCAGCCGCACGCCGTCGATCCCGACGCCGCCGCCCGCCTCTGGAAGGTGTCGTCGGAGCTCCTGGGGCTGTGACGCCGCCGTAGAGTCGCGGCATGACCGGCCACGCACGGCCGCCGTGCCCGCGCCAGGCGGAGGCACAGAACGTGGGGGCTCCGCTGCCCAACGCGGTGCCGTTCCCCGTCGCATGGGACGGCACGACGTGGCGGTGCCCGTCGTGGCCGGCCTGATCGGCTGGGAGGATGTCCGGATGCGAGAGCTCGGTGAACTGATCGACGTGGCAGAGCCGGCCTGGCCGGTGTTACAGGAGGAGTTCGCCAGGACCTCCGTACCGCTGGAGGTCCTTCCCGGCGACCCCGGCCAGGGCCGCGCCTGCCTGCTGCAGCTGCAGGTGGGCGCCGGATCGGCGCTCGGCGCGATGGCTCTGCACTGCGGCGGGCTCGTGCTCGACGGCGGGTGGCTGCGGGTCTTCGGCGGCACGACGGCGGGCGCGCTGCCGGGGCTGGCGCGGGTGAACGGCTTCCCCGAGGCGTTCGACCCGGCGTGGCGTCCGCCGGACGGGCTGGTCGTGGCCCACGACGTGCTCGGCGGGGTCTTCGTGCTGAACGGGCCCGACCCGGCGGCGGCGGGACGCCCGGGCGTGCCGGGCCAGATGCTTTACTTCGCCCCCGACTCCCTGGAGTGGGAGGCCATGGAGATGGGCTACGGCACGTGGCTGACCTGGCTGCTGTCAGGCCGGCTCGACCTCTTCTACGACGGGCTGCGCTGGCCGGGCTGGCGCGACGAGGTCTCCGCCCTGGCCCACGACCAGGGCGTCGCCTTCTACCCCTTCCTGTGGTCGGAGGAGGCCATGGCCGACCTGGGGGGCGCCACCCGCAGCCCCGTCCCGATGCGGGAGCTGCTCGGGCTCAACGCGAGCTTCCGCGACCGGTCCGGGCTGCCGGGCCCCGGGTTTCTCGGCGACGTGTGAGGCCGCTCACGGCTCCCCGGCCGGCAGCAGGCCGGTGTGGTGCAGCCGCTCGCGGGCGGCGGCGATGGCCTCCGGGGTGGTGGCGAACACCTGGCCGGCCGCGTCCAGGCGGGCGATCACGCCGAGTGCCCGCAGCGGCTGGTGGTGGCCGTCGCGGATGCCGGAGACGTACACGGTGATGCCGCGGCGTTGCAGCCGGTCGATGGCGTCGCCGAGCACCAGGGCGCCGCTGGCGTCGATGGTCGTCACGCGCGACATGCGCAGGATGACCACGGCGACATGGGCGACCTCCGACAGCTCCAGCAGGAAGCGGTGGGCGGCGGCGAAGAACAGCGGCCCGTCCAGCCGGTAGGCGACGATGTGCTCGGCGAGCAGCTCGTGCTCGGCCTCGGTATGGTCCTGCGGCAGGTCAGGGCGGAGCGGCACGGTGTCCAGCCGGACGTTGCGCGCGATGGCCCGCAACGCGAGCGCGCCGGCGGCGATCAGCCCGAGGATGACGGCCTGGACCAGGTCGAGCGCCAGGGTGGCGACGGCGGTGAGCACCAGCACCACGGCGTCGCCCCGGGTGGAGCGCACCATGGCCTTGACCGAGCCGACCTCGACCATCCGGATCGCGGTCGCGAGCAGCACACCGGCGAGCGCGGCCAGCGGGATCCTGGCGACCAGGCCCGCGGCGGTGAACACGATCACGGTAAGGATCGCCGCGTGCGCCAGCGCGGCCAGCCGCGACTGCGCGCCGGAGCGCACGTTGACCGCCGTACGCGCGATCGCGCCGGTGGCCGGGACGCCGCCGAACAGCGGCGCCGCCAGGTTGGCCAGCCCCTGCCCGAACAGCTCCCGGTCGGGGTCGTGGCGGTGGCTGACGCTCATGCCGTCGGCGACCGCGGCCGACAGCAGCGACTCCAGCGCGGCCAGGGCGGCGACCGCGACGGCCGGGGCCAGCAGGGAGCCGAGGGCGGAGACGTCCAGGAAGGCCAGTGAGGGCGCGGGCAGGCCGGCGGGCAGCCGGCCGATCCTGGCCGCGTCCAGCCTGGCCAGCTCGGCGGTCAGGGTCGCGGCGACGACGGCGATCAGCGAGAACGGCACGGTGGGCCGCCACCTGCCGCCGGCCAGCATGAGCACGGCCACGCCGGCCGCGATGGCCACGGCCTGCCACTGCGGCTCGGCCAGGAAGTCGAGCACCGCCTGCCAGGCCACCGCCACCACCTGGTCGCCCTCCGGGGTGGGCACGCCGAGCGCGGCCGGGATCTGCTGCAGGCCGATCACGCAGGCGATGCCGAGGGTGAAGCCCTCGACCACGGGCGCCGGCACCAGCGCCATGTATCGGCCGGCCCGGGCCAGCGCCAGCCCGACCAGCATCACCCCGGCCAGCAGCCCCACCGTCAGGACGCCGGAGGCACCGTGTTCGTGCACGATCGGCACCAGCACCACGGTCATCGCCCCGGTGGGGCCGGACACCTGCAGGCCCGAGCCGCCGAACACGGCGGCGAGCGCCCCGGCGACCACGGCGGTGGCCAGCCCGGCCTCGGCGCCCAGGCCGGAGGAGATGCCGAAGCCGAGCGCCAGCGGCAACGCGACGATCGCGACGGTGAGCCCGGCCAGCAGGTCGCGGCGCGGGCGGCGTCCCATGGCGGCCAGGTCGTCGCGCGCGGGCAGCACGGCTCGCAGCCGGGCCAGGCCCGCCGCCATCAGGGCGCTCACCTGGCGCCGCTGTCCAGCTTCTCGGCCAGCAGCTCGCCCAGCAGCTCGTTCTGCCCGGACAGTTTCTGGGTGAGCAGCTCGCGCGCGGCCCGCAGCAGCTCGGCGACGCCGCCGCCGGCCAGCGCGTACACGACGGTGGAGCCCTCGCGCTGGGCGGTCACCATGCCGGAGCGGCGCAGGACGGCGAGATGCTGGGACAGGCCGGTGGCCTCCACCTCGATCTCGGCCAGCAGCTCGCGCACCTGCATGGAGCGGACCTGCAGCAACTCCAGCACCCGGATGCGCACGGGGTGACCGAGCAGCCGGAACAGCTCGGCCTTGGCCTCGTAGAGCGGGACGGACATCACGCGCTCAGGTCGTCCTTGCCGTCGGTGATGTCGCCGAGGTTGACGCCATGGGCGCGGGCGAGGCGCTGGACCTCGTCCCAGTCGTCCGCGGCCAGGAGCACGGCGTGAGCGTCGTTGTCACGGCGGGCTTCTCCCAGCGACCGCCAGACCGACCGTGCCCGCTCCCGGATCGCGGCCGCCACTGCAGTGGTCATGTCACCCCTTGTACTCGCTTTATCAATGCAATTACGAAACTTCGCAATTACGATACCCGCCGGGGAGGCAGCCCCTACGTCCGGGTACCTCCGGCAGACCTGGCCGTGACCCGCGATCACCGTCGACGGATCGATCACCGGATCAAGGCGCCGGACGCCGAAGCGGTGCCGGCGGCCGGCAAACCACTTGTCCGCCCTGCGCGCGGTTCAGCAAGATCGAGCATGCACGTGACACGGGAGCTGCTCGCCTACTACGAGCAGGACAGAGAGCACGACCGGTTGCGCGAGGGTCACGGCCGGCTGGAGTTCTGGCGCGCGCAGGACGTGCTGCGCCGCAGGCTGCCGCCGCCACCGGCCCGCGTGCTCGACGTCGGCGGCGGCACGGGGGTGCACGCCGAGTGGCTGAGCGCCGACGGCTACGACGTGGAGCTGCTGGACCCCGTACCTCTGCATGTGGAGCGGGCGGCGGCGCTGGCCGGGGTGCGGGCCCGGCAGGGCGACGCGCGGTCGCTGCCGGCGGCCGACGCGAGCGTGGACGCGGTGCTGCTGCTGGGGCCGCTCTACCACCTGGCCGAGCGGGCCGACCGGGTGCGGGCCCTGGCGGAGGCGCGGCGCGTCGTACGGCCGGGCGGTCTGGTGGCGGCCGCGACCATCAACCGCTACGCGGGCATCCACGAAACCGTCGGCCGGGGCAGCTACCTGCGGGACGACGAGCGCCGGGCGGCGCACGCGGCCGCCGCGGACGGGATCATGTTCTCTCCACGGCGCGGCTTCACCGCCTACTTCCACCATCCCGAGGAGGTGCCGGGCGAGTTCGCCGACGCCGGGTTGCCCGAGGTGGCGCAGTACGGGCTGGAGGGCGCGTTCTGGCTGATGGGCGACGTCGGCGACTGGCTCGACGATCCCGAGCGCCGGGCGCTGCTGCTGGACGCGCAGCGGTCCGTGGAGTCGGTGCCGTCGCTGCTCGGCGTCAGCGGCCACCTGCTGACAGTGGCGCACCGCCCCCGCTAGCACCGTGGCGCCGCGCCCGCCGGCGCCGTCCCCGCTAGCGCCGCGCCCGCCGGCGGCCGCCTGCCGAGGCCGGCGCGCAGCTCTCGGCCGGCCACTCGGCGACGACCTCGCGCCCCTGCGGGATCGCGAGGTCGAGCAGGCCGGGGAAGCGGGCGTCGAGGTCGTCGCGGCGCAGCCGGTTCAGCCGCCGCGTCCCCTCGTCGCGCTGGCGGATGACGCCGGCCTCGCGCAGGACCTTGAAGTGGCCGCTCTGGGTCGACTTGCTGACCGGCAGCGCGAACGTCGTGCACGCCAGTTCGCCGTCGGGCCAGACGTCGGCGAGCCGGGCGACGATGGCCAGCCGGATCGGGTCGCCCAGGGCGGCCAGCACGGCGGAGAACCGCAACTGGTCACGGCCGGGGTGGACGAGCTCTGTCGCGGTACGGCTGGCCATGCCGCCCAGCATACCCCTATGTTCGCATATCCCGAACATGTGTTATGTTCGGAAATATCGAACATGGGGAGGGAACAACGCATGACGTGTCGCGCAAGCCGATGGCGCGCCGTTCAGTCGTTCACCTGCGCGGTGGCCGTGCTCTGCCTGGTGGCCCTGCTCATCCGTACCCGCGTGCGCGCCCAGGGAGAGACCATGAACACGACCGCGCTCCGCACCGCCTACGACGGCCTGCTCGCCGTGGCCGAAGCGATCGGCGCCACCCCGCTCACCGCGGACGTGAGGTCCGCCGTCGACTGGACGCTGAGCCACGTCGCGCTCAGCGACCGCCTGCTCGCCGCCGCGGCACGCGACGTGCTGTCCGGCCGTCCGGTCACCGTCGACAACCGCGACGCGATGGACGAGGCCGCCATCGCGTCCCTGACCGGCTCGACCACCCACGCCGAACGCGTGGACCTGGTACGCCGCCACGCGGCCGGCCTTCGCGCCCTGGTCGAGGCGATGCCCGACGAGGCCGCCGCCACGCCCGTACGGATCCGCCTGGTGGGTCGCGACGGCCGGGCGCACCCCGACCAGCGGATCACGTGGAGCGAGCTGATCCGGCTTCGCGCCGAGGAGCACGTCCCCGGGCATGCCGCCCGGCTCAGGGCACTCGCCGCCGGAGGCGTGGGTCAGGAGCGCTCGGGCTCGTAGTGCAGGGCGGTGATCCCGCAGTCGAACGGGCGGGCGGCGACCAGGCGGAAGCGCTGCCGGCTGTCGGGGAAGACGGGCAGGCCGCCGCCCACGGAGACCGGGTTGACGAAGAGGTGGAGCTCGTCGATCAGGCCCCCGGCGATGAGGCCGGAGACGAGGGTCGCGCCGCCGTACGTGATGAGGTCACCGCCGGGGCCGCTCTTGAGCCGGTTGACGGTCTCCGTCAAGTCACCCCCCTCGACGACGGCGTTCTTCCACGGGGACTCAGTGAGGCTGCGGGAGATCACGACCTTGGGGGTGTCGTTCATCCAGTCGATCGACTTCTGGTCCTCCCCCTCCGGGCGGGACTCCCACGCCGGGATGAACCCCTCGGCGAGCCTGCGGCCCAGCACGATGCAGTCCACCGAGTCCGTCAGGGCGTCGACGTGGGCGTTCATGTCGTCGGTCCACGGCATCGTCAGCCAGTCCATCCGACCGTCCGGGCCGGCCAGGTAACCGTCGATGGTGGTCTGGACCTGGAGCTTCAGCTTGCGCATGGGGGTCGTTCCCTTCAGGTTGTGCGGTGCCTCATGTGCCTTCAGCGTCGCCGAGCCCTCTTACGGCGCCCTTACGGTTTCCTTCCCGCCCACCGATGCAGCCGGTGCAGTGATGCATCTGCTGTAGCATGTGGCGCCGTGGGCGAGGAGCCGGGGCGCCGGGAACGCAAGAAGCAGCGCACGCGCGAGGCACTCGTCGCCGAGGCGATGAGACTGTTCGAACAGCAGGGCTACGACGAGACCACCGTAGCCGAGATCGCCACGGCGGCCGACGTGTCCACCCGCACGTTCTTCCTGCACTTCCCCACCAAGGAGGACGTGCTGCTGGCCAACACGCAGGTGCGCGTCGACCTCGGCGCCGACGTGATCGCCGGCCGCGGCCCCGGCGAGAGCGCCGCCGACGTGCTGGGCCGGGCGATCGAGGAGATGATCGTCAACACCTGGAACACCGACCTGGCCAGCGGGCTGGCGGGGCTGCGGGCCGGCCTGCTCACCTCGTCCCCGGCCGCCCAGGCCCGGCTGCTGCAGCGTTTCCTCGCCGCCCACGCCGACCTCACCGAGGCGCTGCTGCGGGCGTACCCGGACGAACTCGACCCGATCGAGGCCGCCGCCCTGGTCGGCGCGGTGGTGGGCGCGGTCGGCGCCGCCGCCCTGACGAGCCTGCGCCACGGCGACCCGCCGGAGCAGGTCCGCGACGCCATGCGCCGGGCCACCGCCCTCGCCGTCCACCCCCGCTGACCGGCCCCCGGGACCGTGGCGAACCGCCGCGGGTACGCGGTCTCGTCGGGATGCACCAGCCGGCGCGGGCCAGGCTGTCGACCACCTGGGCCAAGGGGTGGCGGTCGCGGCCCTGCTCAAGCCGCAGGTAGTACGCGGTGCTGATGCCGGCTAGCAGCGCGACCTCCTCGCGCCGCAGTCCGGCCACCCGCCGCGGCCCGACGGAGGGCAGGCCGACATCCTCGGGACGGACCCGGTCGCGCCGGGAACGCAGGTGGTCGCCCAGCTCGCTCGCTCGTGCCCTGGGCTCCACGGTATGCGCCGGGCGCGTGGCGTTCCTGTCCCCGTCACCGCCACCCGCGAGGAGCGCCGGGGAGACTACAACCTTTCGCCCGCCGGGCAGCGTTGGGTACGGGCGAGAGGAGATCATCACCTTGGATCGTCACGACGGCTTCCGCGAGTTCGTGCTCGCCCGCCAGCAGGCGCTGATGCGGACGGCGTACTTGCTCACGGGAGACGCCCACCTCGCCGAGGGCCTGCTGCAGACCGTCCTGGTCAAGGTCGTGGGGCACTGGGCCAAGCTGTCGCGGTCCGGCAACCCCGAGGCGTACACCCGCAAGGCGCTGGTCAACCAGTACAGCTCGTGGCGGCGGGAGCGTTCCGAGCTGCCCAGCGCCGTGGTGCCCGACCGGGCCACGGGAGGCGACGAGTCAGCGCTCGACCGCATCGTGCTGCGCCAGGCGCTGGCCAGGCTCGCGCCCCGGCAGCGCGCCGTGATCGTGCTGCGCTTCTGGGAGGACCTCACCGAGGCGCAGACCGCCGACGTTCTCGGCTGCTCGGTCGGCACCGTCAAGAGCCAGACCCACCACGCGCTCGCCCGGCTGCGCGTGATCGCCCCCGAGCTGGCACACCTGCTGGACGATCCCGAGATCGTGGAGGTGGCCGGGCCTGTCTGACCGTACGGGCCGGTCCGACCGGCGCCCAGCGGCGCGACGGCCAGGACAGGCGACCGTCCCGTGCGCGGGACGCCGGGCAGCGGCGGCCACCACGAGGGCTCAGGAAGAGGGGCCACGCAGGAGGTCGGTGACCGTGCGGGCGCGCATCACGCCCGGGTGCAGCACCTCGGCGCGGGCGCGTGGCATGCCACCGGCCAGGGCGGCCTCGACGAGCGCCGCGGCCACCCACCGCGTGTCGGCGGGGCCGATGAGCGGCTCCCCCAGCGCACGCGTGCCGGACAGCTCCCGCAGCAGGGGCCGGACCGGCTCCGGGACGGGAAAGGCGACCAGGTCCCCGTGGCCGTCCCGCACGGTGAGGAGAACGGGCCCGCCGTCGTCGGCGATGCCGCGCAGGTCCTGCACGGTCAGGTCGGCCAGCGCCGCCACGGGAGCGCCGGTGGCCTCCAGCAGCGCCACGGCCACGGCCTCGGTGGCGCGCCCGCCGGCGGCCAGCCGGGCCACGCCCCGGCGCAGCAGCCGCCGGTCGTCGCGGGTGAGCGGCCGCGGCTCACCGGCCGGGTGGACGGCGTGGGACACGGCGCCGGTCCGCCAGGCGAAGGCGTAGAAGGACGACAACACGGCGCGCCTGCGGTTGACCGTCGCGCCGGACAAGGGCTTGCCCGGCCTGCGCACGCCCACGGTCAGGGTGCCGGTCAGCGCGGCGTCGCAGTAGGCGTCCAGGTGGGCGCCGGTGGCCGCGAGCGGGTCGAGGGCCGGTTCACTCGCGTTCAGCCAGCGCAGGAACGCCGCCAGCACCTGCAGGCGGGCCTGCCGCGCGGCGGCCGACGGCCGGTCGAGCAGCCAGGCCCGCACGACCTGCCTGGCCGCGGGGGTGAGGCCGTCGACCAGGTCGACGTCGGGGCCGGACACCTCTCCCCCGTCGCCGGGACGCCTGCGCGGCCGCAGCCCGGCGATCTCCCCTACGCTCTCCGGGGCTGGGGCGGTGTCGTCCGGGCGGGGCTGGGCCGGGGGCTGGGGGGAAGGTTCTGTCACGGTGTTCCTCGGCGACATGCTGGGGTGCTGGGCTGAGGGCTGATCTGGGGGCTGGTCTGGGGGCTGGTCTGAGGGCTGGGCTGAGGCCTGGACGGCGCTGGGTGGCGGCCGCTCCGGCGAAGACACCGGTAAGGCGTCCAGGACGGCCGTCGCCGCGCCGGGGGTGTCGGTTCGCGGCATGCTCAGCACGTGACCGTACCCGCCCTCATGGTGGGCGTCGAGGACGGGTCGGTGGCCGTCGGGCAGGCGGGAGCGCCTCGACGGCCTGTGCCAGGCAGTCCAATCATGATCTCGATCTTCTCACGGCATGCTGCGCCCGCGCGCGCTTCGCTACGATGATCGGCCATCTACCGGGAGCAAACGGGGAGATCATGGCGGACTTCGGCCTTCTGTGCGTACACGCCCATCCCGACGACGAGGCCGTCTGGACGGGCGGCGCCCTCGCCCGCTACGCCGACGAGGGCGCCAGGACCGCCGTGGTCACCTGCACCTGGGCCGAGGGCACGGTACGCGCCGCCGAGCTGGAGCGCTCCCTCGCCATCCTCGGAGCAGGCGAGCCGCGCCTGCTCGGCTACGCCGACGCGCGCAAGCCCGAGTCCGCGCCCGGCCGGCCGAGATTCCTCGACGTCCCGCTGGAGGAGACGATCGGCCGCCTGGTGGCCCACATCAGGGACGTACGGCCCGACGTCGTGCTGACCTACGACGGCTACGGCTCCTACGGCCACCCGGACCACGTGCACGCGCACCGGCTCACGCTGGCGGCCGCCGAGGCGGCCGGGTACGACCAGCTCTACCCGGAGGCGGGCGAGCCGTGGCGGCCGCGCGCGGTCTACCTGGCGACGATCCCGCGTTCGGTCGTGGTCTCGCACTGGCGGGCGGTGTTCGGCGACGACCCGCCGGCCGGCCAGGCGCTGCCCGGTGTCCCGGACGACCAGATCGGCGCCCATCTCGACGTGGCGGCGTGGGCCGAGCGCAAGTGGGCGGCCATGCACGCGCACGAGTCGGAGGTCGGCCGCGGCGCCTCGATGACCCTGCTGACCTCGCTGCCCGAGCCGGCCCGCGCGCAGCTGCTGGGCAACGAGTGGTACCGCCGGGTGTCCTACACCGGCGACGCCGAGGTCACGCTCGGCTGACTAGCCGCGCGGGGCGTACATGATCACTGCCACGCCCACCA
Source organism: Nonomuraea terrae (assembly GCF_044465245.1). Taxonomy (NCBI): domain Bacteria; kingdom Bacillati; phylum Actinomycetota; class Actinomycetes; order Streptosporangiales; family Streptosporangiaceae; genus Nonomuraea; species Nonomuraea terrae. Next base: position 115,610 of record NZ_JBITLL010000003.1, read on the forward strand.
GGCAGATCAGCGCGCCGGCGACGTCCCAGCGGTCGGGGCGGAAGCCGTCCACGACCATGCCCCAGGCCAGCGAGCCGGCGACGAAGACGCCGCCGTACGCGGCCAGGATGCGCCCGAAGTGCGGGTCGGACTGGAAGGTGGCGACGAACCCGTACGCGGCCAGGGCCAGCACTCCGGCGCCGATCCACAGCAGGCCGCGCTGCTCGCGCCAGCCCTGCCAGATCAGCCACGCGCCGCCGATCTCCGCGACGGCGGCCAGGACGAACAGGGCGATCGAGCGCAGCACGGTCATGCGGCTCACCCTAGGGGAGCCTCACGGTGGGCCGAGGTCGCGCCCGCACCGGCTCAGGCGGGGGCGTCGCCGGCGAGGAGCACCACCAGGGTCAGGGCGGCCGACGTCAGGAGCACCGCGCACAGCACCGCCAGTAGCTCGCGCCTGCTGGCCTGGGCGGCGAACCGTTGCGGCCCCTCCCGCTCGGCCCTTGCGGTGAACTCCTCCAGGCGCCGGGCCAGCCGTGATCCGCCGCGCCGCAGCTCCCGTTCGATCGCGGCCAGGATCTGCTTCTCCTGACGCGAGAGCCCCACGGCCGTCACTCCGTTCCCGCGGCCCCGCCGGTATGCGGGTGGTGCAGGTCGAAGGCGGGCCGTTCGGAACGGATGCGCGGCAGGCTGGTGAAGTTGTGCCGGGGCGGCGGGCAGCTCGTGGCCCACTCCAGCGAGTTGCCGAATCCCCAGGGGTCGTCCACGGTGACCTTCTTGCCGCGCCGCGCGCTGTACCAGACGTTGAAGAAGAACGGCAGCGTCGAGGCGCCCAGGATGAACGCCCCGATCGAGGAGATCAGGTGCAGGTCGGTGAAGCCGTCGACGGCGCTGTAGTCGGCGTAGCGGCGCGGCATGCCGGCCACGCCCAGCCAGTGCTGGACGAGGAACGTGGTGTGGAAGCCGATGAACAACATCCAGAACTGCAGCTTGCCGAGCCCCTCGTTCAGCATCCGGCCGGTCATTTTCGGCCACCAGAAGTAGAACCCGGCGAACATGGCGAACACCACCGTGCCGAACACCACGTAGTGGAAGTGGGCCACCACGAAATAGGTGTCGGTGAGGTGGAAGTCGAGCGGCGGCGAGCCCAGGATCACGCCCGTCAACCCGCCCAGCAGGAACGTGATCAGGAATCCGACCGCGAACAACATCGGCGTCTGGAACGTCAGGTGCCCCCGCCACATGGTGCCGGTCCAGTTGAAGAACTTCACCCCGGTGGGCACCGCGATGAGGAAGGTGAAGAAGGAGAAGAACGGCAGCAGCACCAGCCCGGTGCCGAACATGTGGTGCGCCCACACCGTCATCGACAGGCCGGCGATGGCGATGGTGGCGCCGACCAGGCCGACGTACCCGAAGATGGGTTTGCGGCTGAAGACCGGGATCACCTCGGTGATGATCCCGAAGAACGGCAGCGCGATGATGTACACCTCGGGGTGGCCGAAGAACCAGAACAGGTGCTGCCAGAGCATCGGGCCGCCGTTGGCCGGGTCGTAGACGTGGGTGCCGAGCTTGCGGTCGGCCTCCAGCGCCAGCAGCGCGGCGGCCAGCACCGGGAACGCCATCAGCACGAGCGTGCTGGTCAGCAGGACGTTCCAGGTGAAGATCGACATGCGGAACATGGTGAGACCGGGCGCCCGCATGCAGATGATCGTCGTGATGAAGTTGACCGAGCCGAGGATCGTGCCGACGCCCGCCAGCGACAGGCCCATCACCCACAGGTCCCCGCCGATGCTCGGCGTGAAGATCGCGTCCGACAGCGGCGTGTACGCGAACCAGCCGAAGCTCGCCGCTCCCTGTGGCGTCAGGAAGCCGGAGACGGTGATCAGCCCGCCGAACAGGAACAACCAGTACGACACCGCGTTCAGCCGGGGGAAGGCCACGTCGGGCGCGCCGATCTGCAGCGGCATGATGACGTTGGCGAAGCCGGCGAACAGCGGGGTGGCGAACAGCAGCATCATGATCGTGCCGTGCATGGTGAACAGCGCGTTGTACTGCTCGGCGTTCACCAGCTGCAGGTTCGGGTGGACCAGCTCGGCCCGGATGATCAGGGCCATGATGCCGGCGATGACGAAGAACAGGAACGAGGTGATCAGGTACAGGTAGCCGATCACCTTGTGGTCCGTGGTCGACAGCCAGTTCGCCAGCAACCGTCCCTTGCGGCCGGCCCTGAGCGGCGCCGCCGCGGATGTGAGCGGCTCGTCCGCGCGTGATTCGTCGATGCTCACCGGAGATCCCCCTGTGGTGCCGCCGGCGCTCCTCCCCGGAAGGTGCTCTGGCAGGTCAGCGCCACTACGATGTGTGCCTTACCCGTCACTCTCGGGTGATATGCCCCGCTTCAGGCAACCGTCCCACAAGCCCCGACTGTCCCGCATTTCCTAGTCGTACCGGGATGGGCCTTTCCGGATGCGCTCCGATAACCTCCAGAAACGTCCAGTTCGGGAGGTATGGGGTTGTCGGGGGTTGTCGCGGCGTTCGCCGCCCTGGTGTCGGTCGCCGTGCTCGGCTACGTCATCGGCGCCGTCAAGGTGCTGAGGGCCAGCGACGAGCTGGTGCTGTCGCGCCTCGCGTTCTTCGTGGCCACCCCGGCGCTGATGTTCGCCACCGTCTCGCGCGCCGACCTGGCGGCGCTGCTCTCCCCCGTGCTGCTGACCGAGGTCATCGCGGTGATCTGCACCCAGCTCGTGTTCGTGCTGGTGGCGAAGCTGGCCTGGCGGCGCGGCACCCGGCAGGCCACGATCGGCGCGCTCGCCTCCTCCTACGTCAACGCCGGCAACCTGGGCGTGCCCATCTCGCTGTACGTGCTCGGCGACGCCGCCCTCGTCGCGCCCATCCTGCTCTTCCAGCTCCTGGTGCTGACCCCGGGCGCCTTCCTCATCCTGGACAAGGGCTCCCGCTCGGCGCGGGCGGTGCTGCTGCTGCCGCTGCGCAACCCGCTCACCGTCGCCTCCCTGCTGGGCCTGGCGTTCGCGCTCACCGGGGTCTCGCTGCCGGTCACGGTCATGCGCCCGATCGAGCTGCTCGGCGGCGCGGCCGTGCCTGTCGCGCTGCTGGCCTACGGCCTGAGCCTGTACGGCTCCCGCAGCGCCCCCGCCGCCCCCGAGGAGGCCGGCGTCGGCAAGGACATCGCCCTGGCCGCCGCGCTCAAGGCGTTCGCCCAGCCCGCCGTCGCGTACGTGACCGCCCGCTTCCTGCTCGGCCTCGACGGCACCCCGTTGCTGGCCGCGACCCTGTTCGCCGCCCTGCCCACGGCCCAGAACATCTACGTGTACGCCGTCACCTACGACACCGGCCGGCGCATGGCACGCGGGACGATCCTGCTGACCACCGGCCTGTCCATCCCGATCATGACCGCGATCGGAGCCGTTCTCGGCTGACCCGGAAAATTTCTCCGGCACGGTGTCGATTCCGCGCCCGGGCGTTCGACGCGTTGGCGAGAACATCACGAGCGACGCCCCATGGAGGGACACGCCATGCAGAAGATCACCACGTTCCTGTGGTTCGACGACCAGGCCGAGGAGGCCGCCTCCTTCTACACCTCGCTGTTCGCGGACTCCCGCATCGTCGAGGTCCAGCGCCGCGGCGACGGCGAGCCGGCCATGATGGTCACGTTCGAGCTGACCGGCCAGCGGTTCCTGGCGCTCAACGGCGGTCCCGCGTACCGGTTCACCGAGGCGGTCTCCCTGTACGTCGACTGCGAGACGCAGGAGGAGGTCGACGAGCTGTGGGCCAGGCTGACCGAGGGCGGCGAGGACTCGCAGTGCGGCTGGCTGAAGGACCGCTGGGGCCTGTCGTGGCAGATCATCCCCCGCCGCCTGTCCGAGCTGCTGACCCACCCCGACCCGGCCACCGCCCAGCGGGCCGCGCAGGCGATGATGGGCATGCAGAAGATCGACATCAAGGCGCTGGAGCAGGCCGCCGGGGTCTGACCACGCTCGGCGGGGGCCTGGCCGGCCAGGCCCCCGCCCGCGGGCCCGGAGGCGACCCACTACCGTGATCCCATGGCGTCATGGGCTGAGCGGACGGTGTTCTGGCACGTCTACCCACTCGGGTTCACCGGGGCGCCCAGCGCGGCCGGCGGTCCCGTACGCCATCGGCTGCGCCACCTCGAGGCGTGGCTCGGCCACGCCGCCGAGCTGGGCTGCACCGCCCTCATGCTGGGCCCGGTCTTCGCCGCCGAGACGCACGGCTACGACACCGTCGACCACTACGTCCTCGATCCGCGTCTGGGCGACGACGCCGACTTCGACTCCCTGGTCGCCCGGGCCCGCGAGCACGGCCTGCGGATCGTCCTCGACGGCGTGTTCAACCACGTCGGCCGCTCGTTCGCCGGGGACCACGGGTGGCTCAGGAAGGGACCGGACGGCGCGTACGACACCTTCGAGGGGCATGGTCGCCTGGTCGCGCTCGACCACGGGCAGGAGGCCGTGCGGCGGCACGTCGTCTCGGTCATGGACCACTGGCTGAGCAGGGGCGCGTCCGGCTGGCGGCTCGACGCGGCCTACGCCGTGCCGCCCGAGTTCTGGAGCGCGGTGCTGCCGGAGGTGCGGGCCCGCCACCCCGAGGCGTGGTTCGTCGGCGAGGTCATCCACGGCGACTACGCCGATTACGTCACCCGCTCCGGCCTCGACTCCGTCACCCAGTACGAGCTGTGGAAGGCCATCTGGAGCTCGCTCAACGACCGCAACCTGTACGAGCTGGCGCACGCCCTGGGCCGGCACGACGACCTGCTCGCCACCTTCGCCCCGCTGACCTTCGCCGGCAACCACGACGTCACCCGCCTGGCCACCCGTCTGGACGACCCGCGTCATCTCGGCCACGCCCTGGCGGTGCTGTTCACCGTGGGCGGCGTGCCGAGCGTCTACTACGGCGACGAGCTGGGCCTGCGCGGGGTCAAGGAGGAACGCGAGGGCGGCGACGACGCCGTGCGCCCCGCCTTCCCGGCGTCCCCCGCCGAGCTGGACGGCTCGGGGCGGGAGGTTCTCGAGCTGCACCGGCGGCTGATCGCGCTGCGGCGGCGGCACCCGTGGCTGGCCAGGGCGCGCACGCGGGTCACCCACCTCGACAACCGCACCGCCGCCCTGCACACCAGCGCCGGCGGGCCGGCCCTGCACACCCTCCTCAATCTGGACGACAACCCGTACCGTTTCCCGCTGCCGGACGACGGCCCCTGGGCCGCGGGCGACGACGGCGATCCGGCCCTGGTGCCCGCCCACGGCTGGCGGGTCCTCACCACTCCCCCGGGCGCGGGAGAGCCTTGATGGCGCGGCGTGCGTCCATGGCCCGGTAGCCCTCGGCGGCCTGCTCCAGCGGCAGGGTGAGGTCGAAGACCCTGCCGGGGTCGATCTTCCACTTCCGGATCAGGTCGATCAGCTCGGGCAGGCCGGCGCACCGGGGCCGGGCCGCCGAGCAGGCTGACCTGGGCGGAGAAGAGCTCGTCGCCGCTGAGCGCGACGGTTGACGCCCACGAAACCGACGTGGCCGCCGGCGCGCGGCGCGGACGGCCTGCCGCATCGACTCCCACTCCACGGGCCTGCCCGCCGACGGTCTCACCCTCGTGGCGTACGGCACCACACCGCCCGCTTCCGGCCGGCCGTCCGCGGGCAGGGCTCGGCCTTGTCGAAGGACCTCCCTGCTTCCGGGGGAGTAGCACCGAATGACTCCGCCCGTACGACGACGCGGCCTGGTCGCGGCGGCGATAGTCGATGTCCCCTGACCACTTCAGAAGGGCATCTGACATGTCGTCTCTCATCCGTCACATCACCCCGGTCTCCCCCGACCGCGCCGACGGCGTGCTGGCCGAGGTGTACGCGCAGGTCGACGCCGAGTTCAGCAGCATCGGACCGGCGGTGATGATGATGTCCCCGGCGCCGCAGCTGATGGCGGCGGGCTGGTCGCTGATGCGCGAGGCCCAGCTGGCCGGGGACGTGCCGCCGGTGGACCGGACGGTGGTGGCCCTGGGGGCGGCGCGGGCCAACGGGCTGGCGTACGACGTCGAGGCGTACCTGTCGGTGCTGCGGCTGCTGGGCGAGGCGGAGCTCGCCGACGCGGTCGCGCGCTGGGAACGCCCGGCCGACGACCGGCTGGCGGCGCTGCTGAGCTGGGCGTCCTCGACCGGCGTGGCGGGCGGGGAGCCTGAGCCGTTCCCGGGCGGGCCGGTCGCCGAGCACGTCGGCACGCTGCTGTTCACGCACTTCGTGGACCGGGTGGCCGCCGCCATGCTGCCCCCGGGGCTGACGCCGGGCACCATGGACCCGGGTGACGAGCCCGCGTTCGAGGGCGCCCCGGTGCTGCACGGCCTGCGCCAAGCGCTGCCGCCCGGCACCACGCTCCCGCTGCTGGCGGGTCTGCCCGCCGGGAAGGAGCCGGCGTGGGCCGCCGGGCTGCCGATCGGCACCGCGTACGCCGCCCTGACGGCCACCGCCGCCCAGGGCGCCGGCCTCCTCTCCCCCGCGGCGTCCGAGACCGCCGAACGTGTGCTCGCCGACCACCGCGGCCGCCGCCTGACCGCGGACGCCTCCCCGGACGACACGCCGCCGGGCGGCCCGCTGGACGACGCGCTGCAGGGCTTGCCGGTGGCGGAACGGGCGGGGGCGCGCCTCGCGATCCTGGCCGGGCTGGCCCCGGAGACCATCACGGACGCGGAGGTCGCCGCCTGGCGGGCCACCGACCGCCGCCTCAGCGACCACTGCACGGTCCACCTGCTCGCGTACGGCGCCATGACGGCGGTCACCCACATCGAGTCCGACCTCACCCTCTGACCCACGGCGGATGCGGTGCGCCTCGCGCTTCGGTCGGCTGGGATGCTCCGGGTGAGCCGGGTGGCCGGTGGCCCTCGGGAGGGATGCTCCGGGGAGCGGTCTGGTCCGTTGCCCCAGCCGCGTCCAACGCAGTACGCAGAGACCGCAGCCCCACGCCCCTGCTGAAGGACCTCAGCCGAACGACGCAGAGCACCGCAGCCCCACACCCCTCCCTGAAGGACCTCAGCCGAACGACGCAGAGCACCGCAGCCCCGTACCCCTCCCGAAGGACCTCAGCCGAGGGACGGCCGGCTGGTGGAAATCATCGCCTTGGACCCGGATCGCCCCGGTGTGCGCGGTTAAGCTGATCGCTTAACTCATATATCGCGCAAAGGGAGACGAAGTGGCGCCTCTGCCGAAGGGCTCGGCCCTTGTCGTGGAGTCGATCGCGGACCAGCTCTACCGGATCCTCTGCCACCGGATCACCGGCGGGACCTACGTCCCCGGCTCCCGGCTCGACCCGCAGGCGATCGCGACGGAGTTCGGCGTCTCCCGCACCCCCGTCCGCGAGGCGCTCGCCCGCCTCGAACACGACCAGCTCATCGTCACCCGCCCCCGCTCGGGCACCTTCGTCGCCCGGCCGGGCGTCACCGACGCCCGCGAGGTCTGCCAGCTGCGCAAGGGCATCGAGTGGGTCGCCACCGGGATCGCGGCGAAGACGATGCCCCAGGATCGGATCGCCGACCTGCGCGACGAGGCCGTCGAGGCGCTGCGGCGCGCCGAACGCGGCGACTACGAGCCGTTCTTCGCCAGCGACAGCCGCCTGCACAACGAGATCGTCGCCGCCACCGGCAACGCCCGCCTGGTCAAAGCACGTTCATCCGCCGAGCCGTTCGTCCAGTGGCTGCGAGCGCTCGGCGCGACCGGGCGGCGCCGCGTCGCCGGCTCCACCCGGCGTCACCTGGAGATCCTCGACGCCATGGCCGCCCGGGACGTCGAGGCCGCCCAGCGCGCCGCCGCCGCGCACCTGGACGAGGTGGAGGAGCAGATGATCGCCGACCTGGGCTGAGCTCACAGCCCGTCCAGGAACTCGCGGACGGCACGGGCGAACCCGGCGGGATCGTCGTCGTGCACCCAGTGGCCGCAACCGGGGAACTCGCGCAGCACGGCGCCCGGCCGGCGTGCGGCCATCCGCCTGGCCAGCACGGTGGGCAGCACGAAACTGTCCAGGCCGTGGACGAGCAGCGCCGGGCAGGCGGAGCCGAGCCAGTCGGCCCACCAGTCGCCGACGAGCGCCCGCTGCGAGGCCATCATGTCGTCGAGGTCGAACAGCAGCCCCCATCCGTCGGGGCGCTCGACGGCGCTGTCCAGGAAGTAGCCGGCGTCGGGGATCCCGCGCGCCTCGATGGCCCGGCGCAGCGCGTCCAGCGTGGGGGCGCGGCGCGGCCAGTCGCTCACGTCCAGCACGGGGTCCGGCACGTCCGGCGGCCGGTTGACCGCCCCGCCCTCCTCCACGACCAGCGCCCTGACCAGCTCCGGGTGCCGGGCGGCCAGCCGGAACGCGACCACCCCGCCCATGGAGTGCCCGAGCACCACCACGGGCCCGGCCCCGAGATCACGCAGGAACGCGGCGGCGTCGGCCACGTACGCGTCCGGGCCGAAGTCGCCGTCGCGGCCCGAGTGCCCGTGCCCGCGCTGCTCCAGCGCGATCACCCGGTAACGCGGGCCCAGCGCGCCGGCCAGGTGCGCGAACATGCGCGCCCGCCCGAAGTGCCCGTGCAGCGCCAGCACGACCACGTCACCGGCGCCCGCGTCCAGCCAGGCCAGGCGCAGCCCGCGGACGGTCGCGTACCTCTCCGTCATGAACGTCATCGGACGGTCGCTCCTTTCGCCAGCCGCGAGCATAACGACCGTCATGTGAATGGCGCAAACAGTCGTCATGCGAATAGGCTGACCGCCCCGCAGTCCGACAGGGAAGGTGACGACGTGGCCAGGCCCCGCGATCCGCAGCGCCGCACCGAGCTGCTCGACGCGATCCTCGCCTACCTCACCGAGCACGGCATCGCCGGCCTGTCCCTGCGTCCCCTCGCCAAGGCTCTGGGCCACAGCACGTACGTGCTCACCCACCACTTCGCCGGCAAGGACGAGCTCATCAGCGCCGTCCTCGCCCATCTCGACCGGCGGCAGCAGGAACGCCTGGCCGCCCTGCCCCGGCCGGGCGAGACCGGCGGCGGCCTCGGCGACGTCGTCCGCGCCTCCTGGGCCTGGCACATCACCGAGGACCTGCCCATGGTGCGGCTGCTGCACGAGATCGAGGGCCTGTCCGCCGCCGGCCGCCTCACCGGGCCGTACGTGCCCAGGATGCTGGGCGAGCGCGCCGACTACGTGGCCGAGGTGCTGCGCGCCCACGGCGTGCCCGGCGACGTGGCGCTGCGCAACGCCACCCTGCTCAACGCCGCCTACACCGGCCTCCAGATCGACTACCTCACCACGGGTGACAAGGAACGCGTCGAGGCCGCCCTCGGCGCACTGGCCGACACCGCCGACTCCTGGACCCGCTGACCCCGGCCTCAGCCGTTCGCCGCGCGCCCGTGGAGCGCCGTGATGGCCAGGCCGTACCCGGCGATGCCCAGGCCCACGATGATCCCGGTCGCCACGGGCGAGATGTACGAATGGTGACGGAACGGCTCGCGCCGGTGGACGTTCGAGATGTGCACCTCGATGACCGGCAGCTCGACGGACTCGATCGCGTCGTGCAGCGCGACCGAGGTGTGGGTGAACGCGCCCGCGTTGAGCACCGCGCCGATCGACTCCCCCGCCTTGACCCGCGGCCCCTCCTCCTGGATCCAGTCGATCAGCTGCCCCTCGTGGTTGGACTGCCGGAACTCCACGTCCAGCCCCAGCTTCTCGGCCGTGCCGCGGCACAGGCGTTCGACGTCGGCCAGGGTGGCCGAGCCGTAGATCTCCGGCTTGCGCGTGCCGAGCAGGTTGAGGTTGGGGCCGTTGAGGACAAGCACCGAAGGCATGGAGTCTCGCTTCACGATCGTGCGGGCGCGCCGCCGGCGCGCTGACCTTGATGGAACCGCTTGCACCCTAACGACCCGCCGATCCCCCCGCCACCGCACGGACCCTCTTGTCGACGTATGCCACGATCCAGCTATCATCGCTATATGGCGATGAATCATGATCCGATGCTCGCGTCGAGTCCGGGGCGGCGTGCCGTGCTGCGGCACCGCATCCGGCTGCTGGTCGCCGCCACCATCGTGTACAACGTGATCGAGGCGGTGGTGGCCATCACCGCCGGCACCATCGCCTCCTCCGCCGCGCTGATCGGCTTCGGCCTCGACTCGGTCGTCGAGGTGGCCTCGGCCGCCGCGGTCGCCTGGCAGTTCTCCGCGACCGACCACGAACGCCGCGAGAGGACCGCGCTGCGGATCATCGCGGTGTCCTTCTTCGCCCTGGCCGCCTACGTCGCCTTCGACGCCGTCCGGGCGCTGCTCGGCGCCGGCGAGGCCGAACCCTCCACCCCCGGCCTCATCCTGGCCGCGCTGTCCCTGGCGGTCATGCCGTTCCTGTCGTACGCGCAACGCCGCGCCGGCCGCGAGCTCGGCTCGGCCAGCGCGGTGGCCGACTCCAAGCAGACCCTGCTGTGCACGTACCTGTCGGCGGTGCTGCTCGCCGGGCTGGCCCTGAACAGCGTGTTCGGCTGGGCCTGGGCCGACCCGCTCGCGGCCCTGGTGATCGCCGGCGTCGCGGTCAGGGAAGGCCGCGAAGCCTGGCGCGGCGACACCTGCTGCGCCGTCCCGACCACCTCCGCGCCGCCCTGCGATTGTTGCTCGTCCGCTCAGGAGGACCCGCGATGAGCGGGTCGTCAGTCTCCGGCGTGCCGCTGGAGCATCGCCTGGGTCAGGACGTCCCCGCCGATGCCCCAGCCGCCGTCGGCGACCTCCTCGACCAGGACCATGGTGTTGGCCCGGGCGCGCTCGCCGTAGATCTCGACGTACAACTCGGTGGCACGGGTGACGATCGTCTGCTTCCGCTTGTCGTCGAGGGTTCCGGCCGGGACCTTGAAGTTGGCGAACGGCATGGTGGCTCTCTTTCGATAGGCGCTCACGGGAAAACCGCCTGCGCTGTGCAGGCCGTCCAGCCAGAGTGGCCCGATGGGCCCGTCGCAGCCAGGGCGGCGCCCACCCAGGGGTTACGATCCCACGGCTACCGCCTTTACGGCGTAGATCTGCTCACGCGCGGTGATCATGAACCATCGGCATGTGATATGATCATGTGGTCATGACCCTTCATGACGATGCTCAGCCTCGCCTGGTGCTCACCGGCGACCCCGGCAATCCCGCCGTGCAGTTCGTCGCGGCGATGAACTCCGGCGATCCCGACGCGTTGGACCACGTCTACGAGGACGGCGCCGTCCTCGTGCCGGTGCCGGGCCACCCCGTCAGCGGTCCCGGCCTGGCCGCCGCCAACCGTCACCTGCAGGGCTTCGGCCTGCCGATCGAGGCCCGCCCGCGGCACGCGTACGTGGCCGGGGACATCGCCCTGCTCATCGTCGACTGGTCGATGCGCGGCACCGCGCGCGACGGCAGCGCGGTCGACCTGGGCGGCACCGCCACCGACGTCGTCCGCCGCGGCCCGGACGGCCGATGGCGCTACGTCATCGACAACCCGCACGGCACCGCGTGACCACCTGTCACGATCGTGAGTCCGCCAGGAGCCGGGACCGATCCACCTTGCCGGTCTGGTTCCTGGGCAGGGACGGCACGAACACCACGTCGCGCGGCACCTTGAACCCGGCCAGTTCCTCCTTGACGGCCTGCTTCAGCTCGTCCGCCGACAGCGTGACCCCTTGCCCGGCCACCACGTACGCGGCCAGTCGCTGCCCGAACTCCTCGTCCGGCACGCCGAGCACCGCCACGTCGGCGACGCCGGGGCGGCGGGCGAGCAGGTTCTCGACCTCCTGCGGGAACACGTTCTCGCCCCCGGAGACGATCATGTCGTCGTCGCGGCCGTCGATGAACAGCAGGCCGTGCTCGTCCCGGTGGCCGAGGTCGCCGGTGGCCAGCAGGCCGTCCTCCCCGCGCGGGGCCGTCCCGAACGTCAGGCCGCCGCCGACCAGAACCCGTCCCACCTCGCCGGCCGGCTGCTCGCGCCCCTCAGGCCCTTCGACGCGCACGGTCGCTCCGCGCGGCGGGCGGCCCACCGTCTCAGGGGCGGCCCGCAGGTCGGCGGGCGTGGCCAGGGCCGCCCAGCCGGCCTCGGTGGAGCCGTACAGGTTGTAGAGGACGTCGCCGTAGGCGTCCATGAACGCGGTGGCGAGGTCCGGCCGCAGCGCCGAGCCGCCGCAGAGCACCACGCGCAGGTGCGGCAGCCGCCGGGGCGGGAGGGCGAGCAGCCGCTGCAGCATCACCGGCACGGCGACCATGCTGCCCGCGCCGGTGCGTTCGAGCGCGTCGAGCACGCCCTGCGGGTCGAAGCGGCGTATGAGCACGACCGGGCAGCCGAGCACGAGCGCGACCGCGTACCACAGGATGCCGAGCCCGTGGAACAGCGGCGGCGCGACGAGCATCGGCTCCCCGCCGCGCACGGGCACGGTGGCCAGCATCGACACGAACGGCTCCGCCACCGCCCCCAGCGAGAGCCTGCGCGGGGCGCCCTTGGGCACGCCGGTCGTGCCGGAGGTGAGCAGCACCAGCCGCCCCGGCCGGCGGGGCCTCGGCGCGGGCGGCCCGCCCTCGCTCACCAGGTCGTCGAGGTCGCTGACGCGCGGTCCGCCGAACTGGACCCGCGCGAGGCCCGGGTCCGCGATGAGCACGTGGACGCCCTCGCGGCGCAGGATGTCCCGCAGCTGCGGCCCGGCCAGCCCGGTGTTGAGCAGCAGCAGGTCGGCGCCGAGTCGGGACACGGCCGCGGCGGCCGTGACGAAGCCGCGGTGGTTGGGCCACATGACCGCCACCGTTGTGCCCGGCCCCGCTCCGTAGCGGGAGCGCAGCCCGGCGGCCAGCGCCGCGGCGCGGGCGTCCAGCTCGGCGAACGTCAGCGTCCCGTCCTCGTCCAGCACGGCGGGCCGCTCCGGCCAGCGGGCAGCGGCCGCCGCCACACCCGCCGCGAGCGACACGTCGAAGGTCCGGTACGCCTCCACCACGCGGGCCAGCACGCCGGGCGGCAGCGGGCGCAGCAGCCCGTTGCGGGTGAGCGTGACAGCGGCCTCCATCCCGAAGCCGCCCAGCTCCATCAGCTTTCCGATCATGGGCTCATCAGGCCTTTCTTCCCCGAGACGAGGTACGCCTGCCCGCCCGCACGCCTCCGGAACCCGTCGCTCAGCGACGGCGGCGCGTCACTGCTGACCCGGCCGGCGCGCCGGGACGGGCGCGGGACCGTCCGTGCCGTCGGCGAAACGCCCGAGGACCCGGAAGGTCCATGGTGGCGGGCGTTCCCAGGTGCGGTGGAGCTGGGCGCTGACCTGGACACCTTCTGGGAGCGGGGCGCCGCGGACGGCCTGCGCGGCCGCCTGGCTCGGCCGCGGCGGCTGGGCCGCGCTCCGGCAACGCTCGGCCCGCCACCGCGGGCCCCACCCGAACCGGCCGAGGGGATCTCGCGGTCCGGCGGTGAGCTGCCTAGGCTGAGCGCATGGACATCGCCACGGCCGTCAAGCTCTGGGACGCGGACCCGGGCTGGCTGAACACCCCTTCCTACGGCATCCCCCCGCGCCGCGCGTTCGACGAGTTGCAGACCGCCCTGACCCAGTGGCGGCACGGAAGCAGCGACTGGAAACCGTGGGACGCCTCCGTCGGGCGCTCCCGTTCCGCGTTCGCCCGCCTGGTCGGGGCCTCCCCCGCCGACGTGATGATCAGCTCGTCGGTCTCCCAGATCATGTCCGTCGTGGCCACCGCCCTGCCGGCGGGCGCCGAGGTCGTGGCGCCGGAGGAGGAGTTCACCAGCAACCTGTTCCCGTGGATGGTCAGCGCCCGGGTCCGGACGGTGCCGGCCGACCGCCTCGCCGACGCGATCACCCGTGACACCGCCGCCGTCGCGTTCAGCCTGGTGCAGTCCGCCACCGGGTACGTCGCCCCGCTCGCCGACATCGTCGCCGCCGCCCGCGCCCACGACGCGCTGGTGATCGCCGACGGCTCGCAGGCGTGCGGCTGGCTGCCCGTGGACGTGGCGGGCGTGGACGCGCTGGCCTGCGCCGCGTACAAGTGGCTGATGGCGCCGCGCGGCGCGGCGTTCGGCTACCTGTCGCCGGGCCTGCGCGAGCGGATGCGCCCGCTGGCCGCCAACTGGTACGGCGGCGCCGACGAGGGCGGCTCCTACTACGGCCCGCCGCTGCGCCTCGCCGACGACGCGCGCGCGTTCGACCTGTCGCCCGCCTGGTTCTCGTACGTCGGCGCGGCCCCCGCCCTCGAACTGCTCAACGAGATCGGCGTGGAACGGATCCACGAGCACGACGTGACTCTCGCCAACCGCTTCAGGACGGGCCTCGGCCTGGAACCCTCGGACACCGCCATCGTCTCGGTCGACGCCCCTGGCGAACGCCTGGAGGCGGCCGGGATCAGGGCGGCCGTGCGGGCGGGCAAGGTCCGAGCCGGCTTCCACGTCTACACGACGACCGACGACGTGGACCGTGCCCTCAATGCCCTGACGTGAGCGTCAGGCGCTGCTGCCGGCGCCCCGGAGGTAGGCCACGGTCATCTCACCGACCATGCGGCGCAACCGTTCACGATGCTCGGGGGCGGTCATGTCGCGTCCGAACAGCGCCCCGAACGTGTGCTGGTTGGACACCCGGAAGAAGCAGAACGCGCTGATCATCATGTGCACGTCGATGGCGTCGGCCTCGGTGACGAAGTCGCCGGAGGCCCGCCCCGCCTCCAGGATGCGCGAGATGAGGTCGAGCACCGGCGCCCCGAGGTTGGCCAGCACCTCGGACGTGCGGATGTGCTCGCCCTGGTGGATGTTCTCGATGGCGACGAGCTTGATGAAGTCGCGGTGGGCGTCGTGGTGGTCGAACGTCAGCTCGGCCAGCGTGCGGATCGCCTCGACCGGCGCCAGGTGCTCGACGTCGACCGTGCGCTCGACGGCGCGCACCTCGGAGTACGCCTTCTCCAGCACCGCGACGTAGAGGCGCTCCTTGCTGCCGAAGTAGTAGTAGATCATGCGCTTGGTCGTGCGCATGAGCTCGGCGATCTCGTCGACCCGCGCCCCGGCGTAGCCGTGGCGGGCGAACTCGCTCTGCGCGACCGCGAGGATCTCCGCGCGGGTGCGCTCGGCGTCACGCCGGCGCGGCCTGTCGGCCGGCTGGGTGGCAGGCTGGGTGGCCGGCTGCGAGGTCATTCGCCCATAGTAATGACCGCTCGCGACACCGTACGGCGACCGGTCCCTTGACAGCCGCCGCGCGGCCCTGCAGCATTGCCGCGACATTAATTAACTATCTAGTACGTAAAACGCGGGTAATCGGCGCGTCGGGGGCCGCCGGACCGCGCTCACCGAGGAGAGCAACCGTGACCGACAGCTCACCGGACACCCCCCTGAGCCGGGGCACCCCCCGCAAGGCCGCCGTCGCCGCCTGGATCGGCAGCGCTCTCGAGTACTACGACTTCTTCATCTACGGCAGTGCCGCCGCGCTGATCTTCAGCAGGGTCTTCTTCGACGACTCCGACCCGGCCACCGCCACCCTGCAGTCGCTGGCCAGCTTCGGCGTCGCCTACGCCGCCCGGCCCGTCGGCGCGTTCATCCTGGGTCACGTGGGCGACCGGTTCGGCCGCAAGAAGATCATGGTGTTCACGCTGGTGCTGATGGGCGTCTCCACGTTCCTCATCGGCTGCCTGCCCACCCGCGACCAGATCGGCAACCTCGCGCCGGCGCTGCTGGTGCTGCTGCGCATCCTGCAGGGTCTGTCGGCGGCGGGCGAGCAGGCCAGCGCCAACTCGATGACCCTGGAGCACTCCCCGAGCGACCGACGCGGCTACTTCACCAGCTTCACGCTGAACGGCACGCAGTTCGGCCAGATCCTGGCCACGTTCGTGTTCATCCCGGTGGCGGCGCTGCCGGAGGAGCAACTGCTCAGCTGGGGCTGGCGGGTGCCGTTCTGGCTGAGTGTGGCCGTCGCGGTGGTCGGCTGGATCATCCGCAGGCGGCTGGAGGAGACCCCGGCCTTCGAGGCGGAGCTCGCCCAGGGCACCGTGCCGCGGATGCCGCTGGCGGTGCTGTTCCGCGACCACTGGCGCAGTGTGGTGCGCGTGGTGTGCGCGGCGCTCATCGCCACCGTCAGCACGATCTTCACCGTGTGGGCGCTCAACTACGCGACCAGCGACGAGATCGGCCTCGACAACGCCACGATGCTCTGGGTGAGCATCGCCGCGAACGCCGTCGCGCTGGTCGCGATCCCGCTGTGGGCCCGGCTGTCGGACCGGATCGGCCGCAAGCCCGTCTTCCTCGTCGGCGCGATCGGCAGCCCGATCATGATCTTCGCGTACCTGGCGGCGATCAACTCGCGCAACTACGCGCTGGTCTTCGTGGTCGGCATCCTGACGCTCGGCGTCGTCTACAGCGCCTCCAACGGCATCTGGCCGGCGCTGTACGGCGAGATGTTCAGCACGAAGGTGCGCCTGTCGGGCATGGCGATCGGCACCCAGATCGGCTTCGCGGTGGCCGGGTTCGCGGTGGCCTCGGCCGCGGGCATCGTCTCGCCGGAGGGCTGGCTGGGCCTGCGGGGCTGGGTCGGCGTGGGCGTCTTCACCGCCGTGCTCTGCGCGATCAGCGCCGTCGCGGTGGCCACGGCGCGGGAGACGTACCGTGTGCCGACCGAGGAGCTCGGCCTGCCCGCGCCACGCGAGCAGGCCCCGGCCCGAGGCTAGGCCGGGTAGGCGTGGGTCTCGGTGGCCTTCACCGCGGCCCACACCTGCCGGCCGGGGCTCAGGTCGAGGTCGGCGAGTGCGGCGGGCGTGATGTCGACGAACGCGGCGATGGGCCCGCCGAGGTGGACGCGGACGTTGTCGCCGTGGCGTTCGACGCCCTCGACGGCGGCCTGCCACAGGTTGCGCGGGCTGCCGTCGGGCCGGGTGCGGTAGAGCGCGACGGCGGCCGGCGAGAACGCCACGAACGCCGGCCCGTCGACCTGCTCGATCGTGCTGAAGAGCAGCTCGCCCACCTTGACGCGGGCCCCGTCGCCGCTCCCCCGGTACAGGTTGAGCCCGACCAGCCGCGCCACGTAGTCCGTACGGGGGCGCCTGGCCACCTCGGCGGGCCCGCCCTGCTGGACGACGGCGCCGTCCTCCACCACCACCAGCCGGTCGGCGAGCACCATGGCGTCGAGCGGGTCGTGCGTCACGAGCACGGTGGCACCGTCGAACCCGGTCAGGTGGCGGCGCAGCTGGGAGCGGATCTCCAGCCGGGTGTGCGCGTCGAGCGCGGCGAGCGGCTCGTCGAGCAGCAGCAGCCGCGGCCGTACGGCCAGCGCCCGGGCGAGCGCGACCCGCTGCGCCTGGCCGCCGGACAGCCGGCGCGGTTTGGCGCCGGCGTGGGCGGCGAGGCCGACGCGTTCGAGCAGGTCGGCCGCGACGCGGCGGGCCTCGGCCTTGGAGGCGCCGCGGCAGCGCGGCCCGAAGGCGACGTTGTCGAGCGCGGACAGGTGGGGGAAGAGCAGGTAGTCCTGGAACACCATGCCGATGGGCCGCCGGTCGGGGGGTTCGGTGTGCAGGGGGCGGCCGTCGAGGGTGATGTGCCCCTCCGCGGCCAGGCCGGTGAGTCCCGCGAGGGCGCGCAGGGCGGTGGTCTTGCCCGCGCCGTTGGGGCCGAGCAGCGCGACGACCTCACCGGGGGCGGCGTCGAAGGAGACGTCGAGCCGGAACGCGGGCCGGGTGACGACGAGCCGGGCGCTCAGGCCGGGCGCGGTCATGCGGCGTTCACCCACCGGTCGCGCAGGCTCGCCAGGATGACCACGGAGACGGCGAGCAGGACGAGACTGAGCACGATGGCGGCCTCCGGCTCGGTCTCCAGGGCGAGGTAGACGGCCAGCGGCATGGTGCGGGTGGTGCCGGGGAAGTTCCCGGCGAACGTGATCGTGGCCCCGAACTCGCCGAGCGCCCGCGCCCAGCACAGCACCGCCCCGGCCACGATGCCGGGGGCGACGAGCGGCAGGGTGACGCGGCGGAAGACCGTCCAGCGGGAGGCGCCCAGGGTGGCCGCGGCCTCCTCGTAGCGCTGGTCGGCCGCGCGCAGCGCGCCCTCCACACTGATGACGAGGAACGGCATCGCGACGAACGCCTCCGCGATGACCACGCCGGCGGTGGTGAACGGCAGCGTGACGCCGAACGCCGACTCCAGCCACTGGCCGACGAGCCCGCGCCGGCCGAGGACGAGCAGCAGCGCCACGCCGCCCACGACCGGGGGCAGCACGAGCGGCACGGTGACGAGCGCCCGCACCACCCGCTTGCCGGGCAGGTCGACCCGGGCGAGCAGCCAGGCGAGCGGCACGCCGAGCAGCAGGCACACGGCGGTCGCGATGGTGGCCGTCACCAGCGACAGACGCAGCGCCTCCAGGATCTGCGGCTCGCTCAGCCGCTGGAGCAGCGTCGGCCAGGGGGCCCGGATCAGCAGCCCGGCCAGCGGCAGCACGAGGAAGGCCAGCCCGAGGAGCGCGGGCACCACGAGCACCCACGGCAACCGCCCGGCGACGACACGCCCGCCGCCGCGGGACGTCGTCGTCATGGGGCCTCGAATCCGGCCTCGGCCAGCACGTCCTTGCCCTGCGGCGAGCGCACGAGCTGGACGAACTGCTTGGCGAGGTCACCCGCGGGTGCGTCGTCGAGCACCGCGATCGGGTAGTCGTTGACCGCCCGGTCGGCCTCGGGGAACGGGATGCCGCGCACCTCGCCGGCCGCCGCCAGCACGTCGGTGCGGTAGACGAGCGCCGCGTCGACCTCGCCGAGGCGGACCTTGGTGAGCGTGGCCTTGACGTCCTGCTCCAGCGTCACGGGCGTGACCCGTATGCCGGCGGCCTTGAGCGCCTGGGCGGCGGCGACCCCGCACGGCACCTGCTCGGCGCAGAGCGCGACCTTCACCCCCGGGTCGGCCAGATCGGCCGGCGTCCGGACCTTGGCCGGGTTGCCGGCGGGGACGGCGATCTCCAGCTTGTTGCGCGCGAACGTGACCGGCGCACCGGCCAGAGAGGCGTCGGTGACGGTCCGCATCGTGGCGGGGCTGGCCGCGGCGAACACGTCGGCCGGAGCACCCTGCACGATCTGCTGGGCGAGGGTCGCGCTCGACCCGAAGTTGAACGTCACCGCCGTGCCGGGGTGCGCGGCCTCGAACTCCGCACCGAGCCGGGTGAAGCTCTCGGTCAGCGACGCCGCCGCGAACACCGTCACCTTCCCGCCGCCGGACGCCTCCGCCCCGCACCCCGCGAGGGCGAGCGCCGCCGCGAGGGCCGTCAGCAGGACGCGTCTCACGAGGCGTTCCCCGCGCGCTCGCGGCCGGGGACCTCGACCACGACATTGGTGGACTTGATCACGGCCTCGGCCATGACGCCCGGCGCCAGCCCCAGCTCGTCGGCGGCCTGCCGGCTCATCAGCGACACCACGCGGTACGGCCCCGCCGCGATCTCCACCTGCGCCATCACCGCGTCCTTCAGCACGTCGGTGACGATGCCGCGCAGCCGGTTGCGGGCCGAGGACCGCCCGCTCTCCGGCGACTCCACCTGGGATCGGGCGAACGCGGCCAGGTCGGCGCCCCGCACCCGCCGATGGCCGTGCTCGTCACGCTCGGCCGCGAGCCGCCCGGAGTCGACCCACCGGCGCACGGTGTCGGCGCTGACCCCGAGCAGCGCCGCGGCCTCGCTGATCCTGAACGTCGTCACAGTCCACACCATACTCTCGCACAATCCACCCCAGAAGGGTCCAGGCCTCAGTATTCGCACCCCTATTCCGCCCACAGGCCTGGCACATACGCGCTCACACGCCGGGCGGCCCTCCGGTAGACTCGCGGGTGCGCAGCCGGGCGCATCCAGTCCGCGGGGCAGGGACGATCCCACCGGCAGCACCGCACACCTGGTCGACGGACCTCGGCCCGCAGACGCGGACACGGGCAGACGGAGGTTCGCCGTGCCTGACCTTCCCCAGCGCCCTTCCCTGCAGCACCTGCGCAAGCAGGCCAAGGCGCTCGCCCGCGCCCGTGGCGTGCAGCTGAGCCGGGCGCAGTTCGACCTCGCCCGCGACCACGGCTTCCCCAGCTGGCCGAAGCTGGTGGCGTACGTACGCGCGACGGGGCTGGAGGGAGTCGAACGGGCGCTCGCCCTGGCCGACGCCGACGCGCTCGCGGCGCTGCTGGCCGCCGAGCCCGAGGCGGCGACGGCGCCGGTCGGCGGGCTGCCGCCGCTGCTCGCGCTGCTACGGCACGGCACCGGCCCCGCCGAGCGCATCCGCGCGTGCGTACGCGTGCTGCTCGACGCCGGAGCCGACCCCGCCTGCCACACCGTCGAGTGGAACGGTGAGGGCAGGCGGAGCGCGCTGTTCGACGCCGTGGCGCGCGGCGACCTGGCTCTCGTCCGCCTGCTGCTCGACCGCGGCGCGCCGCCGGACGAGGACGCCTTCTACCGCGCCTGCGAGCACTCCGGCGGCGCGTTCCTCGACCTGCTCCACCGGCCGGGCTTCGAACGCCTGATCGTCCGCAAGCTGGACTTCGAGGACACGGCGGGCCTGCGCTGGTTCCTCGGCCACGGGGCCGACGTGAACGCGTGCCGCGCGCTGCACCACGCGATCGCCCGGGGTCGCGGCACGCCCGTGCTGACGATGCTGCTGGACGCCGGCGCCGACGTGAACCTGCCGTGGGACCGCTGGGACGTCGGCCGCCGCCCGCTCGCGCTGGCCGCCCGGTGCGGACACCTGGCGGCGTACGAGCTGCTGGCCGAGCGCGGCGCGCGGGCGGACCTCGACGCGGTGGACGCGGCGGTGCTGGCGGTGGCGCGCGGCGAGTCCGCGCGCCTGCCGGCCGCTCCCCCGCCGGTCCTCGGTGTGCCGGGCGGCGGCTCCGGCTGGCTGCTCGGGCAGTTCGCGCAGCTGGGCCGCACGGAGGTGGTGCGGGCGCTGCTGGACGCCGGCATGGCGGTGGACACCCGGGGCTGGAGCAACTTCACCCCCCTGGACCAGGCCGCCATGCACGGCCGGGCGCCGACCGTGCGGTTGCTCATCGAACGCGGGGCGGACCTCGACGACCGCGCCTTCGACGAGGAGGGCCCGACCCCGCTCGACTGCGCCCTGTGGGGCCTGCGCCACAACCGCGCCGCCGACGGCGACTACCTCGGCACGGTGGCCGCCCTCGTGGCCGCCGGCGCCCCCACCCGCCTGACCCCGCCGACCGGTGACGCCGCGATCGACGCCCTCCTGACAGGAGGAGGGACGGCGGGTCGCTCATGAGGTGGAAATCCGATTGCTGGGTTCTGTGCGGTCCTGAATAGTCGCGAGGATGGAACGAGAGTCGATCAGTCACATCGCTCACGGCGACCACCCCATCGCCGCTCCCCTCAGTGAGACCGCCGTGGAACGCCTGCTCGCCCGGGCGAAGCCGCCGCGCGGGGCGCGCATCCTCGACCTCGGCTGCGGCGAGGGCGCCTGGCTGACCAGGGCGCTGGCCCGTTATCCCGACGCGACGGCCGACGGGGTGGACGTCTCGGAGATGGCGCTCGCCGCGGCCGCCCGCGAAGCGGACCGCCGCGGCGTCTCCGACCGGCTCCGGCTGCACCGCACGCCCGCCGCCGACTTCGCCGCCGGGCAGTCGTACGACCTGGTGCTGTGCGTGGGGGCGACGCACGCGTTCGGCGGGCTGGCGCCGGCGCTCGCGGCCGTCCGCGGCCACCTCAGCCCGCGCGGCCTCGCCCTGGTCGGCGAGGGCTTCTGGGAACGCCCGCCCACGCCGGAGGCCCTTCGCCTGCTGGACGCCAAGCCGGAGGACTTCACCGACCTCGCCGGCACGGTGGAGTCCATGGAGCAGGCCGGTTTCGCCGCCGTCCACGGCCACACCAGCACCCCCGGCGAGTGGGACGCGTACGAGTGGTCGTGGACCGGCACCCTCACCTCCTGGGCGCTTGACCACCCTGGACCGGACGGCGACGCCGCCCTGGCCGCCGCCCGCGGCCACCGCGACATGTGGCTGCGCGGCTACCGGGGTGTGCTCGGGTTCGTCACCCTGCTGCTGCGCCGGGTGTGACGTCCTCCTCGGCCGGGTCGACGGCGAAGTTGTCGCGGAAGACCTTGGCGGGGTCGTAGCGGCGCTTGAGTGCGCGCAGCCGCCGCAGGGTGTCGCCGGGATAGGCCTCGTGCACGCGTTCCGGGCGCCGGTCGGTCTCGAAGTTGATGTACTGGCCGGAGAAGTGCGGCAGCAGGGCGTCCCAGGCGGGATCCAGGTCCCTGCGGCTGAGGCCGAACGCGACGAGCTGGAAGTTGGCCGAGCGGCCCGCGTAGGCGGTCGCGTCAGGGGCGACGTCCGACGCGGCGCCGCCCACCGACCGGATGTGGAAGAAGTACGTCAGCCCGCTGCGGACCAGCCGCGCCGCCGCCGCGGACAGCTCGGGTGTGAGGTGGTCGGCGAGCGCGGCGCGGGTCACCGGCTCCCCCTGGGCGTCGTGCGTGCCCGGCGGGACGTGCATGACCGCCGCGTACGGCAGCACCTGGATCGAGTAGTCGAGCAGGGGCGCGGTCGCGGCGAGGGGCTGCAACCGGCTGACGATCGTGTCGGCGTCGTCGGAGTCGACGACCGCCATCATCTGGGCGATGAGCGGCCGGCCCGGGCGGGGCCGGCCGAGGATGACCGCGCTGGTCACGTCGCGCGGCGCGGCCTCCATGGCGGCTCCCCAGCGTTCCAGGAAGCCCGCCGTGTCGGTGGCGTCCAGGACGAACTGGGCGAATCCCACGTCACCCACCTCGTCGACCTCGAACTCGAACGACGTGACGATGCCGAAGTTGGCCCCCGCGCCGCGTACGCCCCAGAACAGCTCGGGGTTCTCCTGCTCGTCGGCGCGCACCTGGGAGCCGTCGGCGAGCACCATCTCGACCGCGCGCAGGTGGTCGATGGTGAGGCCGTGCTCGCGGACGAGCCAGCCGATGCCGCCCGCGGTGGCCAGGCCGCCGACGCCGACGCCGCCGTAGTCGCCGGAGCTGAGCGCCCACCCGTGCGGGGCGAGCGCGGCGGCGACGTCGCTCCAGCGCGCGCCCGGCTCGATGCGCACGCGGCGGGTCTCCTTGTCGAGGACCTCGATGGCGTTGAGGCGGGAGACGTCGATGACGATGCCGCCGTTGTTGGTGGAACGGCCGCTGATGCCGTGGCCGGCGCTGCGGATCGACAGCTTCACCGGCTGCGTGCGGGCGAAGCGGATGGCGTCGCCGACCTCGGCCGGCGTGCCGGGCCGCAGGACCAGGCCGGGCGAGCCGCCGCGCAGGTAGGTGGAGCGCACGCGCGCGTACGCGGCGTCCCCGGGCTCGACGGCCGTGGCGGCCAGGGAGGCGGGGACGGCGTCGTAGTCGATGTCCTCGCGGCGCTTGCTCCGTACGAACGCGCTGCGCGCCGGCGCGGACTCCGCGACGCCGCGGGCCCGGCGTTCGCGGTCGACGGCCGTGCGCAGGACCGGTGCGACCTCGGCGGCGAAGCGCCGCACGGTCTCGGGGTCACCGGCCGCGAGGACGAACGTGGCGAAACCGGCGTCGAGGACGAGCGGGAGAAGGTCGGCGACCCACTTCTCGGGCGGGCCGGTCAGGAAGCCGCCGCGGTCCGCTGTGAAGCGGCCGGCGATCCGGGCCAGGCGGCGGATCTCGCGGGGGTCGCGTCCCGCCTCGGCCGCCGCCGCGTCGATCACGCGCTGCGCCGCCACCAGCTCCCCGAACCACACGCCATCCGGCACAGACCCGTCCGGCGCCGGGCCGGCCGCGGTGCCGTCCTCCGCGTGGCCGCCGGGGTGGGCCGGTGGGGCTCCGAGGGCGAGCGGGGCCGCCCAGCCGTCGGCCTGCCGGCCGGTCAGGCGCAGGAGGGCGGGGTCGGCGCCGTCGATCCACAGCGGGACGGTCCGGGACGGAGCCGGCCCGCGATCCGCGCCCGCCACCCGGTGGTGCTTCCCCTCGACGTACAGCGGCGACCGTTCGGAGGCCGACCAGATCCCCCGGATGACGTCGATCGCCTCCCCCACGGCGTCGGCGTCCGGCGTGTGCGCGGGGGCGAGGGCCAGGTCGACCCGGCCGGCCGCGAGGAGGTCGAGACTGGCCGCGGCGCGCGCCACGACGGCGGGGTTGCCGTCCCGCGCGGGGGCGGCGAGCAGCCGGACGCGGCTCGTCCGGCCGGCGGCCCAGCTCGCGAGCGTCCAGGGGTCGGCCTGCGCGGGCCCGCCGGAGAACGTGACGAGGTCGTAGCCGAGCTCCTCACTCAGCTCGGCCAGGTCGACGAGGTCCTCCAGCGCCTTGGCGCCGACGTGCTCGCCGGGGGTGAGCAGGACTCCGAAGCGTAGGGGGTGACCGTAGTCCATGATCAACGCACCGTCCCGCGCGCGGCGCGCTCCTTGGCCACCAGGTCGCGGACGAGCGGGGCGACCTCGCCGCCGAAGGTCCGGATCATGGCCGGGTCGTCGCCCATCAGGATGTACGACGAGAAGCCGTACTCGAGGGTCAGCACCGCGAGCTGCTCGGCCCACTGCTCCGGCGGCCCGGTCAGCAGCCCGTCTCCGGCGGCCCCGAAGCGCCCGGACACGTTGAGCAGGCGGCGGACCGCCGCGGGCTCCCGCCCGGCCCCGTCCGCGGCCTCGTCGATGATCGCGTTGGCCGCGGTGATCGCGTCGAGGCTCTCCATGTACGACAGCGACGGCAGCCACCCGTCGGCCTTGGCCCCGGTGAGCCGGAGCATCTTCGGCTTGTACGCCCCCAGCCAGATGCCGATGTCATGGGCGGGCGCCGGACCGCGTTTGGCCCCGGCGACCTGGTAGTACGTGCCGTCCACCCGGAAGCGCGACGTGTCGGACGGGTCCCACACGCCACGGATGATGTCGATCGCCTCGCTCAGCGCGTCCACGGCCTGGCCGGGGGTCAGCCGCCGGCCGCCCATGGCCTCGATGGCGTCCCAGAACCCGCCGGCCCCGAGGCCCAGCTCGAACCGGCCCCCGCTGAGCAGGTCGAGGCTGGCCGCGGCGCGGGCGAGCACGGCCGGCGGGCGGAGCGGCAGGTTGATGACATTGCCCGACAGGCGGATGCGCTCCGTCCGCGCGGCGACGTACGACAGCAGCGTCCAGGTGTCGAGGAAGGCCGCCTGGTAGGGGTGGTCCTGGAAGGTCACGAGGTCCAGCCCCGCGGCCTCCGACTCCTGCGCCAGGGCGACGACCTCGTGCGGCGTGGCGTTCGCCGGGGTGATGAACGACCCGAACAGCAGGTCGTGGCCGTAGTCAGGCATGCGCGCTCCTCCTCTGCCCCCACAAGGCAGATATGTTGTCCCGAAGAATATCCAATGCCAGACGATCGGCAGAACAGCAGGTTCTGTCCGGTTATTCCGGCCCGGTCATTCCACGGTCAGCGGCGAGTGCCGTCGGACAGCATCTCCTCGGCCACGGAGCACGGGTCGTCGGCGGGCTCGATGTCGCGCACGTCGCAGGCCACCCGCGTGAGCAACCTCCGGAACGTCGCCCGTTCGGCGGAGGTCAGCGCGCCGAGCAGGGCGTCCTCGGCGTCGTGGACGCGCCCTTCCAACTCCCGGAACGCGCGCTCGCCCTCAGGCGTGGCCACGATGCGGCGCCGGCGGCGGTCGGCCGGGTTGAGCCGCCGCTCCACGAAGCCCGCCCCCACCAGGTCGTCGATCAGATACGTCAGGACGGTCCTGTCGATGCCGAGATGGGCGGCCAGGGCCAGCTGGGTCGGGTGGTCGCCACCCACGACGGCGGCGAGCGTCTGGTAGCCCCGCGGCCCGTGCGGGAAGTCGCCGATCGCGGAGACCACCGAGCCGTGGTACGCGCGCAGCAGCACCCCGAGCGTCCAGCCGAAGTTCTCCGACACGTCGCGGGAGATTTCCTCAGGGGTGGTTTCTGGCCGCTCGCTGCTCATGCGCGCATCCTACCCATCGTCCGTGCGGCGTCAGATTTTCCGCCTGCCGAAAGATCTGTCACACCACACATCTCAAGGATGACTCGCGGTTCATCCTTGAGTCGGATGGACCTGTAAGACGTTCTGCTCAATGATCGGATTTTCCCGATGATTGGGCGTGATATGCGAAGAACAGCACTGATCCTCAGCCTCTTAGGCTCCCTCTCCCTGTCCCTCCTCCCCGCGGTCCCGGCCGCCGCAACGACCACGACCATCGCGTGGGCCCCGTGCCCCGAGGACGCCACGGCCGAGTGCGGCACGCTCACCGTTCCCGTGGACTGGGACGAACCGGACGGCGAGACGTTCGAACTCGCCGTCGCTCGCCGCAAGGCTACCGACCCCGAGGCCCGCGTCGGCTCCCTCGTGATCAACCCGGGCGGCCCCGGCGGGTCCGGCGTGAGCGCCGTGCTCGGCGGAATGGGCTTCACGCCGGAGCTCACCAGCCGCTTCGACATCGTGGGCTTCGACCCGCGCGGCGTGGCCCGCAGCCATCCGATCCTGTGCTCCCTGGAGCTCGCCAGGCAGGCCCCCGACACGCTGTCCATCGACAGCCAGGCCGACTTCGACGCGCTGCTGGCCCACAACGAGCGCTACCGGCAGGACTGCCGGGAGCGCACGGGCGCGCTGTACGACCACGTCGACACCGGCAGCGTCGTCCGCGACCTCGACGCCCTGCGCGCCGCCCTCGGCGACGACAAGCTCACCTACTACGGCATCTCGTACGGCGCCCTCATCGGCCAGCTGTACGCCGAGCGCTACCCCGGCCGGGTGCGCGCCCTCATGCTCGACAGCAACATGGACCACAGCCTCGGCACGAAGGCCTTCCTCGACACCGAGGCGTGGACCGCGCAGGACTCCTTCGACGAGTTCGTCTCCTGGTGCGAGGCGACCGCCTCGTGCGCGCTGCACGGACGCGACGTGCGGGCGGTGTGGAAGGAGCTGCTGGCCCGGGCCGACCGGGGCGAGCTGGAGTTCCCCGGCGAGCCCGGCCTCACGCTCACCAAGATGACTCTCGTCTCTCAGGCGTTCGGCGCGTTCTACGGGCCGGCGTACCAGCAGCTGGCCGAGCTGCTGGCGGCTCTGGAGAGCGGTGAGGGCACGGCGCGGGCGATCGTGACGCCGCCGGCCGCCGGCCGGCAGGAGCAGGTGATCAACGACTCCACCCGGATCTTCTGCCAGGACTGGCTGCTGCCCGTCCGCGACCACCGCGAGTGGGCGCGGCTGCTGGAGCGGTCGGCCAGGATCGCCCCGGACATGCTGGTCAGCGCGGCGGCTCACCCGATCACGGCGGCCTGCCTCGGCACGCCCGCCCCCATCCCGAACCCGCAGCACCGCCTGCGCGTGTCGGGCACGCCCACGCTGCTGCTCGGCAACGCCCTGCACGACCCCGCCACCGGCTACCCGTGGGCGGTCAACGCGGCGCGGCAGATCGGGCACGAGGCCAGGCTGCTCACGTACGAGGGCTGGGGGCACGGCATCTACGGCCGCGGTCCCTGCCCGACGGAGGCCATCGACGCGTACCTGACCTCGCTCACCGTGCCCGCCAAGGGCGCGCGATGCGAGGCCGTACCGCCCGCCGAGGTGAGCCCGCTGCGCGCCCGGCCGCTCCCGGGCCCGATGCCCGGGCTGCCCGGCTGGACGTACAACCTGTCGTAGGAGAACGGACACGGGAACGGCGCGTCGCACAGCGGCGCGCCGTTCCGCTGTGCACGGCGTGCATGGGGTTGATCCGCCGTTTGTTCAGAAGGCGGTCAGCCGCTGGGTGGTGCCGTGCACGGTGAACGAGATGTCCCCCGGGGAGTCCATGCCGCCGATGTCCACGGAGACCCGGCGTCGGCTCGTCAGCGAGCTCCGCTCGACAAAGTGCGAACGCGACGGCAACACTCGCTCAGGCGCAGGGCGGCGGCCGGCTCGGCGTTGCACAGACCCTGGCCGAGCAGCGTGAGGGCCTCGCGCTCGCGCGGCGTCAGGGCGGCCAGGTCTCAGTCGACGGCGGCGGGCGGCGGCGTAGCGTTCGACGAGGCGGCGGGTGATCGAGGGGGCGAGCAACGCGTCGCCGGTGCCGACCAGGCGCACGGCGGCGGCCAGGTGCTCGGGGGTGACGTCCTTGAGCAGGAAGCCGCTGGCGCCGAGGCTGAGGGCGGGGTAGACGTACCGGTCGAGGTCGAAGGTGGTCGGCATGATCACGCGGCAGTGCGGATCGTGGGCCGGCACCCGGCACGCCGCCTCCAGGCCGTCCATGACGGGCGTGCGGATGTCCGTCAGCACGACGTCAGGGGCGAGCCGGCGGGCCACCGCCACCGCCACGGCCTCGGCCCCGTCGACGGCCTCGCCGGCCACATCGATCCCACGGGCGGTGAGGATGAGCCGGAAGCCCGCCAGCTCCTGGTCGTCGGCGGCCATGGCACGGGAGGCCGACATCGTGATGCCCGCGTTCGTGATCGAGATGCCCGCATTCATGATCGAGGTCGCGCCGTCGCTCGTGCCGCTCGCGCCGGCGGGGGTCGCGGTGCTTGGTGCGTACGTGCCGGCGCGGTCGCCTGCGCGGCTCACGATCGCGACCGTCCTGCGGGGTGAGCGAATCGGCGTTCACACATCCGGTCGGCGCTCGGTAGATTAGTAAACGAATCAACATTTATTAATCGGAGGCACGCATGTCCGTACCCTTCACCTGCTCCGTGTTCATCGGCGTCAGCCTCGACGGGTTCATCGCGCGGGAGGACGGCGACCTCGAGTGGCTCGTCAGCCGGGGCGAGGCGGCCGGCGACGACCTCGGCTACGACGCGTTCATCGCCGGCATCGACGCGGTCGTGACCGGGCGCGGCACGTACGAGGCGGGGCTCTCCTTCGAGACGTGGCCGCACGAGGGCCGGCACTGCGCGGTGCTCAGCACCACCCTGGAGGAGGGCGCCGACCCGCGCGTCACCGTCTACCGCGACCTCGACTCGTGCCTGAAGGGCCTCACCGAACGCGGCGTCAAGGGCGTGTACGTCGACGGCGGCCAGGTCATCCGCACCTTCCTGCGGGAGGGGCTGATCGACAGGATGACGATCACGACCGTTCCGGTGCTGATCGGGTCCGGGCTGCCGCTGTTCGGGCCGGTGGGCGGCGACGTTCCGCTCGTGCACGTGTCCACCCGGACGTTCGGGGCGGGCGTCGTGCAGTCCACGTACGCCATCGAACGCCGGAAATAGCGGTATAGGCACAGGTCAGGCGGGTTTGTCGGAGCAGGGGGCCGGTGCAAGACTGGAACTGACGGAAGGGGGCACGTCATGATCGAGGTCAAGAGCATCGACAAGCCGGACGAACGCCGCGACTTCCCGAGGGGTCACCTGGAGCTGTGCAACCTCAGCGGCCTGACGTTCGCGGTGGCCACGTACGAGCCCGGCTGGCGCTGGTCGGAGTCGCTCCGGGAGATCAGCGGCACGGACTCCTGCCAGGTGCACCACTACGCGTTCGTCGCCACGGGACGCATGCGCATCCGCATGGAGGACGGCGCCGAATCCGAGGTGGGCCCCGGCGACGTCTTCGACTGCCCGCCGGGACACGACGCCTGGGTGGTGGGCGACGAGCAGGTCGTCATCCACGACTTCTCGGGCCGCATGACCGACTACGCCAAGGCCACCGGCGTCTGACCACGGGGACACCCACCCGGACGCACCGGGTGCCACGATGAGCGCCCGGTCCGGGACCGGCGCGCCCCTTCGCGACGAGGGCCGGAGGTGGGTACGCCGGCCGTCGTGGTGGAAGACGCCCAGGATCTCCGCCGGGCCGCGGTGCGCCCTGATGACGTGCGGGATCACGCGTCCACCGCGCGCTACGCCCGGTCCCTGCGGCGCATCCGGTCCCACCTCGACGACCAGGTGAGCGCCGACGACCCGGCCACACTCGACACCCTCATCGACAGCGACGGGCCCGTCGGCGTCCTGCGGCGCGACGACCTCACCGTCCGCACCACCAGGACCGCATGGCTGGCCGAGCGCCCTTGAGACAACGCCCTTCCTCGTCACGCAAAGGCCATGAGCGCCTGCGTCTGGCCGCCGCTCGTGAAACCCGGGCGGCGCCCTTCGCGGGGCGGCCGTACGGGTGGGACCTCCTGCCGGGCAGGGAATCCGCTCCGTGCCAAAATGCGCCCTATGTCTGTTTTTTCGGATTTTGCCTTTCGTCCTGTGCGCCGAGACGACATCGGTCCGGCGGCCGACCTGCTCATGCTGACGAGCGCCTCAGGCGTCCCGCACCACGTGACCCTCCAGTTGACCGCCGCCGAGGCCGGCGAGCAGGGCCACGCGTTCGTGGCGGAACGGGACGGCAGGATCGCCGGCGCGGCGCTCCTGTCGAGCGACCCCGTGTTCCCCGGTCTTGTCATCACGCTCGTGGCGGTCGCCGAGCCGTACCGCGGGCGAGGAGTGGGCGGCGCGCTGGCGGACCTGCTGGACGAGCGGCTCGCGCACGAGTCACTCCCCGCGTCCTGTCATCTCCGTGACGACCGGGCCGACGGCCGGCGTTTCGCCGAACGGCGGGGTTTCGCGGTGCAGGGCGACAACCTGGGATGGAGCTTCGACCTCGCCGCCGAGGACGGCACGCTCGAGACGCGGGCCCGCGAGGCGGCCCGCTCGGCCGGGGTGAGGATCCGCCGGGCCGACATGGTGACGGAGCCGGAGACCGTGCTGGAGTGCGCCCTGCGGTGCATGCCCGGCCTGCCGAGCGACCAGAGCGCCGATCCCGAGCAGGGGCGCCACTATTTCCCGCCCGACGCCATCCTGCTGCTGGCCGAGCAGGAGGAGCCGGACGAGAGCGCGCCGCGCGCCCTCGGCATCACGGTCGTCGCGCCCCGGATCGAGGGGGGCGTCTGGTACACGATGTTCACCGGGGTCGACGCCTCGTACCGGCGGCGGGGCATCGCCCGCGCGCTGAAGACGGAGGCGTTCCTGCGCGTCCGCCGCGCCGGCGGCCGGTCCGTGGTGACGCACAATCACGAGACGAACGAGTCCGTGCTCCGGCTCAACAAGTCGTTCGGCATGCGGCCGACGACCGGCTACTGGGACCTGCGGCGAGCACCGCTGAAGTGACGCGCCGGGGCGGGGGCGCGGCGGGCGCCCCCGCCCCTACAGCAGCAGGTTGATGACGACGGTCAGCACCACGGACAGCAGGATCGACACGGCGATCATCAGCAGGCACCCCACCCAGCCGCCGAGCGGCCGCACGTCCCAGTTCCCGAACCTCATGACCGGACGGCTACCCGGGCGAAGACCCGGTACGCGGCGGGCCACCTGGTCACGGAGGGTTCAGGTTCCGGTCATCCGGAAGGCGACGACGGGTCATCCCACCTCAGGACACTGCGCCCCATGCGTACCACCACTGCACTCTCCCTGGCGGCGGCGAGCCTGTCCGTCCTGTCGGCATTCCCGGCCGCTGCCGCATCCGCCCAGGTCAGGCCCTCCGGCCTGGAGCTGTCCCTGCTCGGCCGGTACTCCGCCGGCGCGGTCGGGGCCGGCGCGGCGGAGATCACCGCGTACGACGCCAAGACCCGGCGGGTCTTCGTGGTCAACGCGGAGCGGGGCACGGTGGACGTACTCGACCTGCGCGACCCGCGCAGCCCGCGCAAGGTCGCCACCCTCGCCACGCCCGGCGCCAACAGCGTGGCCGTGCACGACGGGCTGGTGGCGGTCGCCCAGCAGGCCGCGGACAAGACGGCCGCGGGCAGCGTCGCCTTCTTCCGGGCGTCCACCGGCGAAAAGCTGCGCCAGGTCACCGTCGGCGCGCTGCCGGACATGCTGACCTTCACCGAGGACGGCAGGAAGGTCGTCGTCGCCAACGAGGGCGAAGCCGCCTCGTACTGCGCCGGCGCCGTGAACGACCCCGAGGGCTCGGTCAGCGTCGTCGACGTACGCACCGGCGCCGTCCGCACCGCCCGCTTCACGGCCTGGAACGGCAAGGAGCAGCAGCTGCGCGCCGAGGGCGTGCGGATCAGCGGCCCCGGCGTGAGCGTCGCCCAGGACCTGGAGCCCGAGTACATCACCACCGAGAAGGGCACCGCCTGGGTCACCCTGCAGGAGAACAACGCCCTGGCCGTCGTGGACCTCGACCGGGCCGCCGTGCGCGACATCGTGCCGCTCGGGCTGAAGGACCACGCCAAGCCGGCCAACGCGTTCGACGCCTCCGACAAGGACGACAAGATCGACATTCGTCCACATCCCGTCAAGGGCGCGTACATGCCGGACGCCGTCGACCACTTCCGCAGCCGCGGCCGGACGTACCTGGTGACGGCCAACGAGGGCGACAGCCGGGAATGGGAGTGCCACGCCGACGAGGTACGGGTCAAGGACGCCGAGCTGTCGCCTGCGGCGTTCCCGGACGCGGCGCGGCTCAAGCAGGACTCCGAGCTGGGCCGGCTCACCGTGCTGGCCGACTCGCCCAAGGACGCGCAGGGCAGGTACACCGAGCTGCGGGTCTTCGGCGGCCGCTCGATCTCGGTGCGGGCCACCGACGGCTCGCTGGTGTGGGACTCCGGCAGCCGGCTGGAGCAGCTGATCGCGCGCGAGCTGCCCGGGCAGTTCAACTTCGACAACGAGGAGAACGACTCCTTCGACTCGCGCAGCGACAACAAGGGCCCCGAGCCTGAGGGCGTCACGGTCGGCACCGTACGCGGCCGCCCGTACGCCTTCGTGGGCCTGGAGCGGGTCGGCGGCGTCGCCGTGTTCGACCTGTCCGACCCGCGCGACCCCCGCGAGGCCGGGTACGTCAACACCCGCGACTTCACCGGCGACGTCGAGGCCGGCACCGCGGGTGACGTCGGTCCCGAGGGCGTGCTCTTCATCGACGCCCACGACAGCCCGACCCGCACCCCGCTCCTCGTCGTCGGCAACGAGATCAGCGGCACCACCGCCGTCTACGAGATCAACCCCTGACCGCCCCGCGCCGCCGGTCAGCTCTCGCGGCGGAGGGTGAACGTCAGGACGGTGGCGGCCACCGCTCCGAGCAGCACCACGGGGAAGGAGGGCGCGTACAACGGCGCGAGGTGGAGGAGGAGCGCCCCGGCGGCGGCACCGCACAGGAGCGCCGTCAGGCGGGCGAGGCCGCCCGCCACGCCTGCTCGTTCCGACGGGGTGCCGGTGAACGCGCCCACGACCCCGGTCAGGGTGCCGGTGAGGAACGTGGTCGACGCCGCCAGCATGCCCGACCCGAGAGACAGGGCGCTCTGCACCCCCATCGCCAGTGAGCTGAGCACGAGGAGCACCACCACCACGTCCTCGCCCGGCCGGCCGCCGGTGACGGCCCACGTCACCGCCACGCCGGCCAGCAGGAGGCACTCCCCCGCCGCGACGGCTCCGGCCCTGCGGCCCCATCCGCTGCCGCGGTGCGGCCGTCCGCAACGCAGGCCGACGTTGGCCGCCGCGACACCGGCGGCGTAGCCCACCACGGCGACGGCGGCCGCGAGCGCGAGCTCGCCGTCGCGCGTCGCCACGGCCCTGCCGACGTGCACCAGGTTGCCGGTGATGACGCCGGCGAACACGCCGCCCAGTCTCATCAGGCAGAACGCGTCCACGGCACCGGCCGCGGCGGCGAGCAGCAGGAGCAGCCACGAGACCAGCCGTCCGGGCACCAGGCCACTCCCGTGATCCACGGGTTCAGCCGGTGTGCCCGTTGGCGAGGCGGCGGTCGTACCACGACGGGGCTTCGTCGATCTGTCGCATGCACCAGGTGTGCCCCGTCACGCCCGTTCACGCACCCCTCGTCACGTACGGCGGCGGGCGCGGTAGGCGGTGGCCTTCGCGCGGTTCTGGCAGGAAAGCCCGCAGAACCGGCGGGAGGCGTTCCGCGTGACGTCGAAGAACACCAGCTCGCAACCGTCCGCCTCGCACGAGCGCAACCGCCGTCCCTGCCCCACCCCGATCACCATGGCGAGGGCCGTGCACGCGTCGGCCGCCCAGGCGTCGACGAGGTCCGTCCCGGGCCGGTGGAAGGCCAGCACCGGCGGGTCGCCGTGCAGGCTCGGCACCGCGCCGTGGCGGACCAGCGCCCGGTTCAGCGCCGCCACGTCGCCGCCGAAGGCCGGGTGAAGCTCCGCGGCCACACCGGCAAGACGATCGGCACTTTCCTCCGTCAATCGCACACGGCCCTCCCCCACCGCGGGGACGGGGGTCCAGTCGTGGCGGGTGAAGGCGGCTTCCAGGGCGGCGCGGCGGTCGGCGGGGTGCTCGACGGGACGGCCGCGCGCCTGCGTGACGTGCAGGGCGTTCACGAGGAGGACGGCGAGCCCCGCCCATCTGCCGACATAACTGTCTATTTGCGATTGACCAGTGATGCGCCACGCCTCTATCGTCACTGGCATAGCTTATCTAGACAGTGAGGAAAGCCGTGAGCGCATCGCCCGCACTTGCCCGCCGCATGTGGCACCAGCTTGAGCCCCTCCACGCCGTGCTCTACTTCGCCCCGCAGGCGTTCGAGGAGGCGGCGGCGCTGGGCTACGACGTGGAGTCACGCTGGCCCGCCTATTTCGCCTACCGCACCGCGCCTCTCGGCAGGACGGGCACCCACCTGGCCACGGCGGCGTACTACAGCTTCAGCCCCCGCATGGTGGCCGAGCACGTGCCCGCCGTCTGGGACGTCGCCGCCCCCGACAAGGTGCTGCGGGCCCGCGTCGAGGCGGTCGACCGCACCTACCGCGCGCTGCTCGGCGACGCGGTCGCCGGTGACGCCATGGCCGAGGCGGCCGAGCTCGCCATGAGGGCGGCGCAGAGCGTCCAGGCGGCGGGGCGCCCGCTGGCGGCGGCCAACCTCGACCTGCCCTGGCCCGGCGAGCCCCACATGGCGCTCTGGCACGCCGTCACCGTGCTGCGCGAGCACCGCGGCGACGGCCATCTGGCGGCACTGGCCGCCGCCGAGCTGGACGGGTGCGAGGCCCTGGTGTCGTTCGCCGCGATCGGCGCCGCGCCGGCGCCGAACTTCGCCGGCCGCGGCTGGAGCGAACAGGAGTGGAACGAGGCCGCGGAACGTCTCGCCGCCCGCGGGCTGGTCCACCCGGACGGCACCGCCACCGACGAGGGCCGGGCGCTGCGCGACCAGGTGGAGCGGATGACCGACCAACTGGCCGCCGAGCCCTGGCGGCGCCTCGGCGAGGAACGGGCGGCCCGCCTCGGGCAGCTGGTCGCGCCGTTCCTGGGCGCGGTCTTCGAGGCCGGTCTGCTGCCGATGACCAGCACCCTCGGCATCGCCACCGTCCAGGTCGCCTACTGAGCACCGGGCGGCGCGGATCAGGCGCCGGTCCGCCGATCAGCGGACCGGCAGAGCGTCACTGGCGGCCGTACTTCTTGTGCACGGCCTGCTTGCTCACGCCGACCGCGTCGGCGATCTGCGACCAGGCCAGCCCCGCCACCCTGGCGCGCCGCACCTGCACCGCCTCCAGGCGCTCGATCTCGCGGCGCAGCGCGGTCGTGGCGTGCAGGGCACGCAGCGGATCGTCGTCCTGCGCCTGCTTCATGAGGGCCGCCAGGTCGTTCGTCATGCACTAAAGGTAATCCAGCAGCAGTGCGTTGATCTCCTCGGGACGTTCGAGGGCGGGCAGGTGCCCGGCCCACTCCAGCTCCAGCAGCCGCGAGCGGGGCAGCTCGGCGGCCACGTGCCGGGCGCTCTCCCGGAAGTACGGCAGGTCGTGGCCGCCCGCCACCACCAGTGCGGGCACGTCGATGCCGGGCAGCGACAGCTCGCCCTCGGTCTGCTCGGGCTCCGGGTCGGCGGCCAGCTGCACCTCGAACGCGTGCCGCTGCATCGCCACCAGCCGCCGCCGCGCGTCGCCGGTCGCCTCGGGCCCGAGCAGGGTGCGGGCGTTCAGCTCCGCGGCCCCCTGGACGTCGCCCTGCTCCAGCAGCCGCCGTTCCTCCGCCCAGTACGCCCGCAGGTCCGGCGTGGGCTCCAGGTCGGCGACGGGGTTGAGCAGCACCAGCCGCCCGGCCAGCCCGGCCGAGGCGAGCTCCAGCGCCACCCGGGCCCCGCCGGACGCGCCGACCATGGCCGCCCGTGTTATCTCCAGCGCGGCCAGCACCTTGGCCACGTCGCCGGCGTCACCGTACGGCCCGTCCGCGCGGTAGGGCGTGCGCCCGTACCCGCGGAAGTCCACCGTGATCACCCGGAACCGCTCGGACAGCGCGTCCACCTGCGCCTGCCACATGCCGGAGTCTGCGGCCGTCGAGTGCAGCAGCACCACCGGCTCGCCCGCGCCCTTCTCGGCGTGCCAGATCCTCATCGCGACTCCACCGCCATCCGCACGCCGAGGCCGATCAGCAGCACGCCGGACAGCTGCTCCAGCCGCCGCCGGACCGCGGGCCGGCCCAGCAGGTCGCGGGCCTTGGCCACGGCCCAGATGAGGGCGCCGTACCAGAGCAGGTCGACCACCACCCAGACGACGGCCAGCGTCACGAGCGTCAGCGGCACGTTCTGCCCGGCGGGGACGAACTGCGGCAGGAACGCCATCGCGAAGACCGCCGCCTTGGGGTTGGCCAGGCACGTGCCGAGACCGGCCAGGTACGGGCCGCGCCACCCGGGCACCGCCTTGCCCTCGGGCGCGGGCGGCGCCCCCTCGCGGGCCTGCCACAGCGCCTGGGCCCCCATGACGACCAGGACGACGGCCCCGGTCACGCGCATGACGTCGTAGGCCACCTGGGAGGCCACGAGCAGCGCCGACAGGCCGAACGCGGCTGCCAGGCCCCACAGCAGGATGCCGGTCTCGTTGCCCAGGGTGGCGGCAAGGCCGGAGCCGCGGCCGGCGCGCAGGGTCTGGCGCAGGATGATGGCCGTGCTGACCCCGGGCACCATGGCCACCAGGACGCACGCGCCCGCGAACGCGAGAAGATACATGCCGTACATGCTGGCAGAACGCCTCGACGGATCGCGTCTGGTTATTCAGCCGTACAGCTTGGCCAGCTCCTCGACCGCCTCGCACATGAGCGCGCGCAGCTCCGGCGGCTCCAGCACCTCGACGCCGGCGCCCAGGCGCAGCAGCAGCCAGCGCGCGTGGGTGATCGACTCGACGGGCACGGTGAGCGTGGTCCAGCCCTCGGGGTCGGGCTCGCCGGCCGCGGCCAGTGCCGCGCCGACGACGTCCTGCCCCATGGTGTACGCCAGCAGGCTCTCCAGGCCGGGCGCGAGCTTGATGACGGCCTCGGCGGTGTACATCCGCTCGCGGAACTCCTTGGCGTACGCCCGCCAGAACTCGCCCAGGTCGAACCCCTCAGGCCGGGTGAACCGCCCGGGCAGCGTCTCCACGGTCAGGATCCGCGCCACCCGGTACGTGCGCGGCGAGCCGCCGGGCGGCGCGGCCACCATGTACCAGGACCCGCCCTTGAGCACCAGCCCGTACGGGTGGACCACCCGCTCGACCTCCTGGCTCCCCCAGCGCCGGTACGTCATGCGCAGCGGCCGCTGGTCCCACACCGCCTCGGACGCCTCGCCGAGGTGGGGCACGTCGTCGGCCGAGCGGTACCAGCCGGGCACGTCGAGCAGGAACCGCTCGCGCATCCGGGAGGCGTGGGAGCGCGGCTCGGGAGGCAGCGCGGCCAGCAGCTTCAGCTCGGCGTTGGCCGCGACCTCGGCCAGCCCCAGCTCGGCGGCGGGGCCGGGCAGCCCGGCCAGGAACAGCGAGGAGGCCTCTTCGGCGGTGAGCCCGTTGAGGCGGGTGCGGTAGCCGTCGAGCAGCCGGTAGCCGCCCGCCGGGCCCCGGTCGGCGTAGACCGGGACGCCGGCCGCCGACAGCGCCTCCACGTCGCGGTAGACCGTGCGGACCGACACCTCCAGCTCACGCGCGATCTCGGGCGCGGTCATACGCCCGCGTGTCTGCAGGAGCAGCAGCAGCGAGAGCAGACGGCTGGCACGCACCCCTCCATTATCGCCCCGCCGGCGGCGGCTCAGCCGAACTGCTGCCAGCCGAGCCTGATCACCATCGCCACGACCACGACCAGCAGCACGATCCGGACGAACGCCGCCCCGCGCCTGAGCGCCATGCGGGCGCCGAACTGGGCGCCGGCCACGTTGCAGACCGCCATGCCGAGGCCGAGCGCCCAGTGCACGTGCCCCTGCGCCCCGAACACCGCCAGCGCGCCGAGGTTCGTCCCGACGTTGATGATCTTGGCGGAGGCCGAGGCGGCGACGAAGTCGAGCCCGAGGATGGTGGTGAAGGCGATGATGAGGAACGTCCCCGTGCCCGGCCCCATGATGCCGTCGTAGAAGGCGATCCCCACGCCGGCCGTGGCCACGGCGGCCGCCACCCGCGGCCCGGTCCGCAGCCGCGGCTCCGGCACGGCGCCCATCGACGGCCGCAGCGTCACGAACACGGCCACGGCGACCAGCACCACCATGACGGCCGGGCGCAGCACCTCGGCGGAGATGGCCGCCGCAGCCCACGCGCCCAGCCCGGCGCTCAGCGCGGCGAGGGCGGCGCCGGGCAGCGCCACCTGCCGGTCGACCTTGGCGGAGCGCGAGTACGCGACGGCGGCGGAGGCGGTGCCGAACACCGAGGAGAACTTGTTGGTGGCCATCGCCTCGACCGTCGGCATGCCGGTCACCAGGAGGGCGGGAAGCTGCAGGAGACCGCCGCCGCCCACGACGGCGTCGACCCAACCCGCTGCGGCCGCCGCTGCCAGCAACACCAGAAACTGCTCCAGCGGCACGCGCCACTCCCCCGAAATCCCCCAATAAACCCCAAGAGTGTATAAGTCGGGTTTTAGTGGCTGGACACTGGGCGGATCACTCGGACTTCCCCAGCTCGGCGAGGTGGTCCTCGCTCATCGGAGCCCGTCCCGCCTCCACGTCGGCCAGCCGGGCGAGCAGGCCGCGCAGCAGCGGCACCGGCGTCCCGTCCGCCTCGGCCCGCGCCAGGACGGGCCGGTAGTGCTCGTGCACCTCGACCGGGCGGCGCCGCACGGCGATGTCGCGCCAGATGCCGCTGCGGTCCTTCGGCTGGGTACGCAGCCACGCCGTGAGCCGGTCGGTGGCCTCCTCCCGCGCCCGCTCGGGCGCACCCGGCGCGTACGCGGCGGCGTCGAAGGCGTCGAACGGCTCCAGCCGCAGGCCGAGCGCGCCCGCCACCGCGAACACCTCGGCCACCAGAGCGTGCATGAGCGGCCGGTGCCGGTCGATCAGGTCGGCCATCGGCGCGTCGGCCAGCGCGGTCGCGCTCAGCATGGCCCCGAACCCGAGCTTGGCCCACAGATGGCCGTGGACGTTGCCGGTGGCCTTCGCGCCGGCCCCGGCCAGGTCGGCGACCAGCCGGTCCACCCGCTCGCTGGAGCGCCCGTCAAGCTCGCCGATCACGAACGCCCCCAGCCCGCCGTCGCGCACGACGCCCGGCTCGACCACGTCGGCGAAGATGTTCACGAACGAGCCCACGACGCGTCCGGCGCCGACGTACTCGGCGATGAGCTGCTCGTTGAGCCCGTTCTGCACCGACACGACGTGGCCGCCGGGGTCGAGCCGGGGGGCGATCCAGGCCGCCGCCTCCGCCGTGGCCTGCGCCTTCACGCACAGGAGCACGCTGTGCAGCGGCCCGTCCACCTCCTCGGGGGTGGCCGCGCGCAGGCGGACGCGTTCGTCGCCCCCGGCCCGCCGCAGCACGAGGCCGTCGCGGCGGACCGCCGCCACGTGGGCGGCGTCGGCGTCGACGAGGAGCACCTCGTGTCCGGCCCGCGCCAGGTGGAAGGCGATGGTCCCGCCGATGGCGCCGCCGCCGACGATCGTGTAGGGGGCGTTCATGCGCGTTGTACCTCGCTCGTTCCGTTCCAGTGCAGGGGCAGCGCGGTGGTGCCCGCCGACGCCCCGCCGTCGACCCGCAGCACGGTGCCCGTCACCCACCCGGCCTCCTCGCCGGCCAGCCAGCGCACGGCCCCGGCGACGTCGGCCGGCAGCCCGCGCCGGCCGAGCGGGTTGGCCGAGACGGCGGCGGCGTACTCCTCGGTGACGGGGTTGGCGGGGCTGTCGACGGTGACGAAGCCGGGGCTGACCGCGTTGACGCGCACGCCGAGCGGGCCGAGCTCGACGGCCGCGGCCTTGGTGAGCATCTCCAGCGCGGCCTTCGACGCGCAGTAGTGGGCGGCGCCGGGGCGGGCGCGCAGGGCGGCTCCCGAGGCGATGTTCACCACCGCGCCGGAGCGCCCCTCGGTCGCGCAGGCCCGGCCGAAGGCGGCGGTGACCAGCATGGGGGCGCGGACGTTGACGTGCTGCACGCGATCCCACTGGGCGGCGGTCATCTCCAGGAACGGCGTCGCCGGGTAGATGCCGGCCGCGTTCACGACGACGTCCACCGGGCCGTGCTCGCGCCAGGCCCGTTCCACCAGGCCCGCGGCCTGCTCCGCGTCGGCCAGGTCGGCGACGATCCGCCCGGCGCCGGTGCGGGCGGCGACCTCGGCCAGGGGTTGCGGCCGCAGGTCCACGGCGGTGACGCGGTCGCCGGTCGCGAACAGCTCGCAGACGGCGGCGCCGATGCCGCTCGCCGCGCCGGTGACCAGGACGTGGCGGGTCATGTCAGCTCCTTTCCCCGGGTCTCGGGCATGGTGGCGTAGACGGCCACGCCGACGAGCGCGGCGGCGGCCACGTAGAGCCACACCTTGTCGCCGTGGCCGCTGGAGCTCAGCCAGGTGGTGACGTACGGGGCGGTGCCGCCGAAGATCGCGACGGCCAGCGCGTACGGCAGCCCGATCCCGGTCGTGCGGACCTCGGCGGGGAACTGCTCGGCCATGATCACCGCGCAGTTGGCGGAGTAGCCCACGAGGAACACCATGCCGACGAGCTCGATGGCCAGCAGCGAGCCGAACCCGCCGTCCAGGAACTGGAACGCCGGCCAGGCCAGCACCAGGAAGCCCACCGCGAAGGCGAGCATGGTGGGCTTACGCCCGACCAGGTCCGACAGCAGCCCGCCGAACGGCAGCAGGATCAGGAACACCAGCACCGCGATCGTGTTGGCCAGCAGCGCCTGGTTCAGCGGAATCCCGGTGGCCACATGGGCATATGTCGGCATATAGCTGACCCAGATGTAGTACAGCAGCGTCCCGGCGATCGTCACGCCCGCCACCCGCAGCGCCGCCCGCGGATGGTCCCTGACCATCGAGACCAGCGGGTTGGCGCGGGTGCGGCCGGACGACCGAACCTTGGCGAACGCCTCCGTCTCCGGCACCGAGACCCGCAGCCAGAGACCGACCAGCCCGAGCAGGCCGCCGAGGAGGAACGCGATCCGCCAGCCCCAGCTCTGCAGCGCCGCCTCGTCCAGCGTCGAGGTGAGCACCGTGCCGAGCGCGGAGGCGATCAGCACGCCGCCGCCCACCGAGACCTGCTGCCAGGAACCGGCGAACGCCCGCCGCCCGCGCGCCGCCGACTCGACGAGGAACGCGGAGGAGGTGCCGAACTCGCCGCCTGCCGAGAAGCCCTGGACCAGGCGGGCCAGCACCAGGACGATCGGCGCGGCGATGCCGATGGTCTCGTAGCCGGGGCAGATCGCGATGGCGAACGAGGCCCCCGCCATCAGCGAGATCGTCAGCGTCAGGCCCTTCTTGCGGCCGTGCCGGTCGCCGTACGCGCCGAGGATGGCGCCGCCGATGGGCCGCATGAGGAACCCGACGGCGAAGACGGCAAGGGTGGACAGCAGGCTCGCGGTGGAGTCGCCGGAGGGGAAGAACTGGCGGGAGAAGATCGAGGCGAACGTGGTGTAGATGGCCCAGTCGACCCATTCGACGGTGTTGCCGATCGCGCCGGCGACGATCGCCTTGCGCTGTGCGGGGGTCAGTTTGGTGGGGGCGGGGGAGGCGACCGTCATGCGTGCTCCAGGACGTAGTCGGCGATCTGGGCATGGGTGGCGTACCAGACGCCCTCGTGGGCGTCGATGTGCTCCAGCAACTCCGTGAGCGCGGCCATGCGGGAGCGGTGGCCGATGATGTGGGGGTGCATGGTGAGCTGGAACAGCCCGCCTTCGGCGTGGGCGGCGTCGAACTCGTCGCGCCAGATCCCGGCCACCTCGCGCGGCGGCGTGTACGGCCGCAGCGAGCCGTAGCGCTCCATCATCAGGTAGGGCGCGTCGTCCCTGATCCACTCCACGGGGATCTCCACGATGCCGGTCGGCTCGCCGCCGGCCAGCAGCTCGTACGGCTCGTCGTCGGCCATCAGCGAGGAGTCGTAGGTCAGGCCCAGCTCGCGGGTGATGGCGAGGGTGTGGTCGGAGAAGTCCCACGACGGGGTGCGGATGCCCACCGGGCGTGTGCCGGCCAGCCGCTCCAGCGTGTCGGCGGCGCGCAGGGCGAGCTCCCGCTCCTGCGCCGGCTCCAGCAGCATGTTGCGCTCGTGGATCCAGCCGTGCATCGCGACCTCGTGGCCGGCGGCGACGTAACCGCGCACCTCCTCCGGGTGCAGCAGCGCGGAGACGGCCGGCATGAAGAACGAGGCCGGGACGCCGAAGCGCTCCAGCAGGCGCAGTACGCGCGGGGCGCCGACGCGGGAGCCGTACTCGCCCTGGGCGAGTTTGCCGGGGCTGGTCTCGCCGTCGCGCAGCGGGATCGTCTCGTGGTCGGAGTCGAACGACAGCGCGACGGCGACGCGGGCGCCGCCGGGCCAGGTGCGGGGGCGCAGGCTGCGCCCGGCGCGGACCCGCTCGACGTGGCCGCGCCAGGTCTGCTCGTCCCACTGCCAGGGCTGCTGTTCGGTCATGATGCGGGGTTCTCCGTCCGTGCGGCGGGGGTGGGCGCCCACGCGCGTTTGAGCGTGGTCAGCTGGAGGGTCACGTCGGCGGCGCGCAGGCCGGGCAGGGAGCCGACGTCGCCGGTCAGGTAGCGGAACAGGCCGCCGTAGTGGCGCAGCGCCACCTGCGCGACCAGGTTGAAGCGGCCGGTGGTGGCCGACAGGTAGCGGGTCGAGGGATGCGCGGCGAGCTGCTGCCCCGCCCGCTCCAGCAGGCCGGGCTCGACCTCCAGCCAGAGCATGAACTCCACCGCGTACCCGAGCACCTCCGGCTCGGCCAGTGTGCGGAAGCGCAGGCAGCCGCGGCGCACCAGCGACTCGACCCGCCGTTTGGCGGTCGACTCGCTGCTGCCCACGGCCCGGGCCAGCGTCTTGTACGGCATGCGGCCGTCCTCGCCGAGCGCCTGGATGATCGCCAGCTCCAGCGCGTCGAGCCGCTCCGGCGTGCCCTCGCCGAGGCAGTCCTCGAACGGTGGCTCGGCCGCGTCGCGCAGCTCGGCGGTGGCCCGCTCGTCGAGGACGCCGGGGTTCCAGTCGTGGTTGGAGACGAACGTCCGCATGACCGCGTGCGTCTCGCTCCCGGTGACGCGGTCGCCGCCCGGCACGTCGGCCACCATGATCCGCCCGATGTCGGTGTGGGAGGGCACCACGAACTCGGCCACGCAGTCGGCGCTGCCCGACACCACCGTGACGAACCTGGCCTGCGGCCGGCCGGCGATCGCGGCGGCGACGTCGTACGTGGTGCCGGGCCGGCAGCGCAGCCGGCTCAGCACCGGCACGCCGAGCCCGCAGCGCAGGACGTCGGCCACGCCGATGACCTTCAGCAGCCCGCTGTCGCCGAGCAGGCCGGCCCGGCGGACGACGGTGGACTCGCTCGCGCCGACGAGCCGGGCGATGAGGCTCCACGGGGCCCGCCCGTTCAGCTGCAGAGCCGCGACGATCGCCCGGTCCAGCTCGTCGATCTGGCCGCCTTCTTGCATGGATTCCATGCTTACTGGCGGAATCCCTCAAAATCAAGGCAAAGCTGACTCGATCCCCACAATCCGCCCATATTTTGCCATCGGCACCAGGCACCAGAAAGGGGAGCCCCGTGCCCTGACCAGGACACGGGGCTCCCCTGGGGACCCGCCGCCGGAATCAGCGGCGAGCGGCGAGGGTGCGCTTCCTGGAGGCGTAGACGTCGTCGATCAGCCCGTACGTGCGGGCCTGCTCGGCCGTGAGGATGCGGTCGCGCTCGATGTCCTTCCTGATCTCCAGCACGCCCCGCCCGGTGTGCCGCGACAGGATCTCCTCCTGCTGGTCACGCATCCGCAGGATCTCCCTGGCGTGGATCTCCAGGTCGCTGCCCTGCCCGCGCCCGCCCTCGGTGTGCGGCTGGTGCAGCAGCACCCGCGCGTGCGGCAGCGCC
Organism: Nonomuraea terrae; assembly: GCF_044465245.1. Lineage (NCBI taxonomy): Bacteria > Bacillati > Actinomycetota > Actinomycetes > Streptosporangiales > Streptosporangiaceae > Nonomuraea > Nonomuraea terrae. The sequence goes on from NZ_JBITLL010000003.1 coordinate 159,607, forward strand.
GCCCGCTTGCCGGGCGCGCCGGCCGCGAGCAGCACCGCCGCCGCCGAGGCCGCCTCGCCGATGCAGACCGTGTGGATCTCCGGCCGGACGAACTGCATCGTGTCGTAGATCGCCGCCATCGCCGTGAACGACCCGCCGGGCGAGTTGATGTAGATGTTGATGTCCCGGTCGGGGTCGAGCGACTCCAGCGTGAGCAGCTGGGCCATCACGGCGTTGGCCACGCCGTCGTCGATCGGGGTGCCGAGGAAGACGACCCGGTCTTCGAACAGCTTGGTGTAGGGGTTCAGCTCGCGCACGCCGTAGGAGGTGCGCTCGGTGAACGACGGCAGGATGTAGCCGCTCATGTCAGTTCATCCCTTCGGCGATGTGGTCGACGATGCCGTACTCGAGCGCCTCCTGGGCGGTGAACCAGCGGTCGCGGTCGGAGTCGGCCTGGATGCGCTCGAGGGGCTGGCCCGTGTGGTGGGCGATGATCTCGGCCATCCGGCGCTTGGTGTAGAGCATGTTGTCGGCCTGGATCTGGATGTCGCTGGCCGAGCCGCCGATGCCGCCCAGCGGCTGGTGCATCACGACGCGGGCGTTGGGCAGGGCGTAACGCTTGCCCTTCGCGCCCGCCGACAGCAGCACCTGGCCCATGGAGGCGGCGAAGCCCATCGCCACCGTCGCCACGTCGCACGGAATGAACTGCATCATGTCGTAGAGCGCCATCCCGGCCGACACCGAGCCGCCCGGAGAATTGATGTAAAGAGTTATGTCGCGCTTGGGGTCTTCGGCCGCGAGCAAAAGCAGCTCGCCGCAGAGCCGGTTGCAAATGTCATCGTCGACCTCTTGCCCGAGGACGACGATGCGCTCCTTCAGCAGGCGCTGACTCAGCTGGTCAGGCCAGGCCGCGGCGCGCTGGGTCTCCGTCATGCCGGTCGCCTTTCTTCGCGGGTATATCCACGAAAAACGCTAGACCCACGCGCCGCGCATTCTGCAATCTTTTCGCTGGCGGCGCATTTCTCTAAGGGCGCATTACTCCCTCAGCGAATTTCCATCGACATGCAATCCCGAATATGAGAATGAACGCCCGGCCTACGGCCGCAGCCCGGCGCGCCGCATCAGCTCGCCCGCCGGCACCACCGTGGCCTCGGCCGCGCTCAGCCCGGTGGCGGCCAGGGCCCGGTCGACCAGGTGCAGCCCCACGGCGTACCCGGCCATGTCGGGGATGCCGCGCGGCTCCTGCCCGAAGTTTCGCATCGGGCCGTCCCCCAGCACGTACGCCGGCGTGTTGGCCATCCCCTCCAGGTCGAAGTCCGCCATGATCCGCGCATACGCCCGCTCGAACGCCTCTCCCCGCACCATCGACGACCACGGCCCCATGGCCTGCGGCCCCGACAGCTCCCGGACGAACGCCTCGGCCAGCCCCTCGGCCACGATGTGCTCGCCGACCGTCACCGTGGCCGGGTTCCACTCGACGGTCTGGTAGCGGACGTTGTGGTGGAGCTCGTGCACCGCCAGGTGCCCGATCCGGCCGATCACCTCGTCCGACGGCCAGGCCAGCAGGTAGAGCAGGCCCGGCAGGCCGCCCATGCCGTAGTAGCCGCCCGCGGTCGTCATCAGGTGCTCGTTGCCCGGGTCGCCGAGCACGAACATCACCTGCAGCCGCTCCGGCTGCGCCGCCCCGCTCAGCCGTGCGGAGGCGCGCTCCAGTTCGCGCCGCACCTGGCCGAGCACGTCGGACTCGATCATGCGCTGGACGGCGGCCGGATAGCGCGGGTCGTCGGCGTCGACCCGGAACCCGCCGCCCTGATGGTGCATGTGGAGGATGTCGCCGGGCATCGGGAGGACCTCGCTCATGGGAGCGAGCATCTCCCGCAGCGCGCCGGGCCGCTCGTCGAGAGGCCGGGCCAGCAGCGCGGCCGTCGCTGTCAGGGTGTCGTGAACGATGAGCTCCATGCCGCCCGACGCTAGAACCTCACGCTACGTCAGGCTCAAGCCGGCGTCACAGGTCCGATTCGCCGCCCGGCTCGTCACCCGGCGTCACAGGTCCGATTCGCCGCCCGGCTCGTCACCCGGCGTCACAGGTCCGATTCGCCGCCGCCCGGCTCGTCACCCGGCGTCCCCGGCGTGCCGGGCGCGCTCTGGCTCGGCGACTCCGACGGCGACGGCGACGGCTCCGGCTCGGGGGTCTCCGGAGTCGGCGGCGGCGTCGGCACGAACACCGTCGGCGGCAACTGCCGGGGCTGCGGCTCGCTGTCGCCGCGGCCGAGCACCATGAGCAGCAGGATCGCCACCACCAGGAGCAGCAGCAGGATCACCGCCAGCGCGGCCATCAGCACCCGCCTGCGCGTCTCGGTCAGCGGCGGCCGCCGCCGCACGCCCGGCAGCGCCGGCGCCCGGTCGGTCACCCAGAACGGCACGAAGTCCGGCCCGTGCGGCTCCCCGATGAACGTCCCGCCCACCATGACGGGCTCCAGGAACCGCTCGGCCCCCGGCCGGCCCGGCGCGTACGGCACCGCCACCCACGGCGCCCGCCCACCGTCGAAGGCCAGCACCTCGGGTGCGCCGTCGATCACCGCGCCGCGCCCCCGCGCCGGCCGCCCCAGCCAGCCGCGCACTCCCGACCGGTCGCGCCCACCCGCCTCCTTGACCGCGGCCAGGAACCGCTCGCGCGCCGCGGCGTCGAACGCGGCGCCGCGGGTGAGCACGGCAAGGGACACGGGCCGGCCGTCCTGGGCCTGGCCCAGGTAGACGAAACCGGCCGGCGCCGTCTGCAGGCGCGCCTGGACCACGAACGGCCCCAGCCGGGGAGGGTCGCCGTACTGCAGGGGACTTGCCACGTTTGCCATGAAAGCACAGACGTGGCGTCGTGCACGTTTGCGGCGCGTTTGGTGGAATGGCCTCTATGAGCGTCGCCGAAGAGTTGCCAGGCGGAAACGACGCGGCCCTGCTGCGTCAGAGTCTCGACGAGGTCCGGCGTGTCATCGTCGGCCAGGACCACATGGTCGAAAGGCTCATCGTGGCCCTGCTGGCGCGCGGGCACTGCCTGCTCGAAGGCGTGCCGGGCGTCGCCAAGACCCTCGCCGCCGCCACCCTGGCCACCGTCGTGGGCGGCACGTTCGCCCGGATCCAGTTCACACCCGACCTCGTGCCGAGCGACATCATCGGCACCCGCGTCTACCACCCGTCCAACGAGAAGTTCGACGTCGAGCTCGGCCCCGTGTTCGTCAACTTCCTGCTGGCCGACGAGATCAACCGCGCCCCGGCCAAGGTCCAGTCGGCGTTGCTGGAGGTGATGGCCGAGCGCCAGGTCACCCTGGCGGGCGTCACCCACCCGCTGCCCAAGCCGTTCATCGTGCTGGCCACCCAGAACCCCATCGAGTCCGAGGGCGTCTATCCGCTGCCCGAGGTGCAGCGCGACCGGTTCCTGTTCCGGGTGCGCGTGCGGCACCCGACCGCGCAGGAGGAGCTGCAGATCCTGCAGCGGATGAGCGTCACCCCGCCGGTCCCCGAGCGGGTGCTCGACCCGCAGCGGTTGCTGGCCCTGCAGCAGGCCGCCGAGGAGGTCTCGGTGCACCAGCTCGTCGCCGACTACGTGGTCCGCCTCGTCATGGCCACCCGCGCCCCCGCCGAGTACGGCCTGGCCGACCTGAGCGACACCATCGAGATCGGCGTCAGCCCGCGCGCCACCCTGGGACTGGTCTCGGCGGGGCGCGCCCTGGCGCTGCTGCGCGGCCGCGACTACCTGCTGCCCGACGACATCCGCGACGTCGCCGTGGACGTCATGGGCCACCGGCTCATGCTCACCTTCGACGCCCTGGCCGACGGCGTCGATCCCGAGCAGGTCGTCCGCCAGATCCTGCAGGCCGTGCCCCCGCCCCTCGTGGTCTGGAACCAGAACCGTTGACCATCAATGAGCTGACCACCACGGGCCGGCCGATGAACACCGCGGAGCAGGCGCTGCGGCGCCTGGAGCTCACCGTCACCCGCCGGCTGGACGGCCTGCTCCACGGCGCCCACCAGGGGCTGCTGCCCGGCGCGGGCACCGAGGCCGGCGACAGCAGGGTCTACGTGCCCGGCGAGGACGACGTGCGCCGCATGGACTGGGCGGTCACCGCCCGCACGACCATCCCGCACGTCCGCGACCTCGTCGCCGACCGCGAGCTGGAGACCTGGGCGCTCGTCGACCTGTCCCCCAGCATGGACTTCGGCACCGCCGACACCGACAAACGCGACCTGGTGGTGGCCGCCGTCGGCGCGATCGGCTTCCTGTCCAGCCGCCTCGGCGACAGGTTCGGCGCGTTCGTCATCCACGACGAGTACGTTCACCGTATGCCCGCACGCACCGGCCGCCCCGCGCTCTACGGGCTGCTGCACTCCCTCATGGACGCCCCGCGCGGCCGGATCGTGGACGACCCGCCCGACCTGGCCGAGGGCATCGAGATCCTGTCGGCCGCACGCAGGCGGCGGGGCATGCGGGTGGTCGTCTCCGACTTCCTCGACGCCCGCCCCGACCTCGACCCCGACACCGAACGCCCCTGGGAGCGCCCCATCAGGCGGCTGTCGGCCCGCCACCAGGTGCTGGCCATCGAGATCATCGACCCGCGCGAGCTCGAACTGCCGGACGTGGGCCGCGTCGCGTTCGCCGACCCCGAGACCGGGAACGTACGCGAAGTGCACCTTTCGCCCAAAGTGCGGCAAGCGTACGCGGAGGCCGCGGCCCTGCAGCGCGAGGGCACTCAACGGGCCCTGCGCAGGGCCGGCGTCGCGCACCTCGTCCTGCGCACCGACCGCGACTGGGTGTTCGACGTCGCGCAGTTCATCCTGCGCCAGCGCCGCATGAGCCACCTGTCCCCCAGGAGACCGACGTGACCGACGTGAGCAAGACGACGACCAGCCACGGGGCGGAGGCGACGCCGTGACGTTCCTCGCGCCCGGCTGGCTGTGGTTGTTCGTCCTGCTGCTGCTCCTGGTGGCCGGCTACATCATCGCGATGTTCGCCCGCCGCCGCTACACCGTGCGCTTCACCAACCTGGCCCTGCTCGACCTCGTCGCCCCCGCAGGGCCCGGCTGGCGCCGGCACGTGGCGCCCGGGTTGTTCCTCGTCATGATGGCGCTGCTGGTCATCGGCGCCGCCAAGCCCGCCGACCAGGTGCGCGTGCCGCGCGACCGCGCCACCATCATGATCGCCCTGGACGTGTCGCTGTCCATGGAGGCCGACGACGTCCAGCCCGACCGCATCAGCGCCGCCAAGGCCGCCGCGCAGGCGTTCGCCAAGGAACTGCCCGACCGGTTCAACGTGGGCGTGGTCTCCTTCGCCCGCTCGGCCAACGTGATCATCGCCCCCACCACCGACCACGAGGCCGTGGTCACCGCGATCGGCAACCTCAGCACCCGCCCCGGCACCGCGATCGGCGAGGCGGTCTTCAACGCGCTGGAGTCGGTCCGCTCGTTCGACCAGCAGGCCGCGACCGACCCGCCGCCGTCCGCGATCGTGCTGCTGTCCGACGGCGACAACACCTCCGGCCGCACGGTCACCGAGGCCATCGAGGCGGCCCAGCAGGCCCGCGTCCCCGTCTCCACCATCGCGTACGGCACCCAGGAGGGCACCGTCAACATCGACGGCCGCCCGGTGAACGTGCCGGTCAACAAGCAGACCCTGCAGTCGTTGTCCGACGGCACCAGCGGCCGGGCCTACACCGCCGAGTCCGGCAGCGAGCTGCGCGAGGTCTACGAGCAGATCGGCACCTCCCTCGGCTACCGGCTGGTCAGCCAGGAGATCACCCAGTGGTTCATCGTGGCCGCGATCATGGCGGGGCTGGTGGTGGCGGGCGCCGCGGTGCTCTTCGGTTCGCGGATCCCGTAACGTTTGGCGACGTGGCCCACTACTTCTCCGAGCAGCCGAAGACCGCGAGCAGGCCGGGCACGGTCGATCTGGTGCTGCCCGACCTGCATCTGCGGCTGGAGACCGACAGCGGCGTGTTCTCCCCCGAGCGCGTCGACGTCGGCACCCGCGCGCTGCTGGAGACCGTCCCGGCGCCGCCGCAGGAGGGCGACCTGCTCGACCTGGGCTGCGGCTACGGTCCCATCGCGCTGACGATGGCGTCGCGGGCGCCGGGGGCGACGGTGTGGGCCGTCGACGTGAACCGGCGGGCCCTGGAGCTGACCGAGCGGAACGCCCAGGCCGCCCGCCTTGACAAAGTAAGATCGGTACATGTCGATGAAGTGCCGGATGACGTGAAATTTCGGGCCATCTGGTCTAATCCTGCGATCCGTATCGGGAAGCAGGCCCTGCACGACATGCTCACCAGGTGGCTCACCCGGCTGACGCCCGACGGCGTGGCCTACCTGGTCGTCCAGAAACACCTCGGCTCCGACTCCCTGCAGCGCTGGCTCGGCGAGCAGGGCTGGCTGGCCTCCCGCGAGGCCAGCCGGGCCGCCTACCGCATCCTGAAGGTGACCCGATGAGAAGGCAGCTGCGCCCCACCGACGTCAAGCGGCTCAACCGCACCTGGCGCAGGAACACCGGCAACCGCCTCAGCCTGATCATCGAGTCGGTCACCGGCCCGTTCAACATCGGCTCGATCTTCCGCAGCGCCGCCGCGTTCGGCGTCGACCAGATCTGGCTGGCCGGCAACGCCACCCCGCCCACCAACCCCAAGGCGGGCAAGACCGCGCTCGGCACCGAGCGGCTGGTCACCTGGCACGAGCCGATGCCGGCCACCGAGGCCGTCAAGGCCGCCAGGGAGGACGGCTACGCGGTGCTGGCCATCGAGCTGACCGCCGAGGCCGTGCCGCTGCACCGGGCCGGCCTGGCGCGCGACGTGTGCCTGGTGGTCGGCAGCGAGGACCATGGCTGCTCCCCCGCCCTGCTCGACGCCGTCGACGGCGCCTGCTACATCCCGCAGGTCGGCCGGGTGGGCTCGTTCAACGTCGCCGTGGCGGCGGCCATCGCGCTGGCGGAGGCGCGGCGTCAGGAATGGCAGAATCTCCCCGATTCGTAACCTCACCGTTCACCCGGGAAGGGCATACTTCCTGTCGTGCCGATCCGCCGATTCGCCTTCCTCGACCATCCGGCTCCGCTGGCCTTCGCCCACCGCGGAGGGGCGCTGGAAGGAGCGGAGAACTCCATGGCCGCCTTCGAGCGGGCGGTCGAGCTCGGGTACGTCTATCTGGAGACCGACGCGCACGCCACCGCCGACGGCGTGCTGCTGGCCTTCCACGACCACACGCTCGACCGGGTGACCGACCGGCGCGGCCGCATCTCCGAGCTTCCCTACCGGGAGGTCAGGCACGCCCGCATCGGCGGGGTGCACGAGATCCCGCTGCTGGAGGACCTCCTCGGCACCTGGCCGGAGGCGCGCTTCAACATCGACGTCAAGGAGGCGGCCGCCATCGCGCCGCTGGCCGAGGCGGTGCGCCGCACCGACGCCTACGACCGCATCTGCCTGACCTCGTTCTCCGACGAGCGCCTGGCGCTGGCCAGGGCGGCGCTGGGCCGTGAGGTGTGCTCGGCGCTCGGGCCGCGCGGCGTCGCCGCGCTGCGCGCCGCCGCGACCACCTCCGGCTACGGCCGCCTGCTGGCAAGCCTGTCGCGCGCCGGGGTGCCCTGCGCGCAGGTGCCGATCGGCTTCCGCGGGCTGCGCGTCACCACGCGCGCCCTGGTCCGCACCGCCCACGCCATCGGCATGCAGGTGCACGTGTGGACCATCAACGACAGCGCGCGGATGGAGCGCCTGCTCGACCTCGGGGTCGACGGCATCATGACCGACGACCTCACCGGCCTGCGCGACGTGCTGCGACGGCGCGGCGTGTGGCATCCCGGCCGCCAGGTCGCCTGAGGGCACGACACCCTTCTCCGTAGACCCCCACCGGGCGGCCGCCTCCCCGGCCGCAGAGAGCGACACCAACGATGCCCGAACCCGCACCCCCAGCGGCTCTTGACGACTCACCCACGGCGCGCCGGCGCGAGCAGCGCGGCTGGTACGTCTACGACTGGGCCAACTCCGCCTTCTACACCACGGTCATCTCGGTCTTCCTGGGCCCGTACCTGATCCCGGTGGCCAAGACGGCGGCCTGCGCGCAGGACTTCCCGTCGGTGGCCTCCGCCACGTGCGTGGACACCTTCGACCAGCTGGCCGCCGCCAACCCCGGCCTCGGGTACGTCGACGTCTTCGGCGCCGACATCCGGCCGGCCGCGTTCTTCGGCCTGATCACGACGGTCGCGGTGTTCCTGCAGATCCTGTGGCTGCCCATCGTGGGGGCGCTGGCCGACCACACCGGCCGCAAGCGGGAGATGCTCGGCGGGTTCGCCTACCTCGGCGCGCTGGCCACGATGGGGCTGTTCTTCGTCGAGGGCGACCGCTACATGCTGGGCGGCGTGCTGTTCGTGCTGGCCAACCTGGCCTACGGCTCCTCGATCGTGGTGTACGACTCGTTCCTGCCGCAGATCTCCAGCGCGCAGGAGCGCGACGCGGTCTCCTCGCGCGGGTGGGCCATCGGCTACCTCGGCGGCGGCCTGCTGCTGGCGCTCAACCTCGTGCTGTTCCTGCAGCACGAGAGCCTCGGCCTGGACGAGGGCATGGCGGTGCGCATCTGCATGATGTCGGCGGGCCTGTGGTGGGCCACGTTCACGATCGTGCCGCTGCTGCGGCTGCGCAACCGGCCCGTGCCCCGGCACGAGACCACGGCGCTGGCCTCGGTCGGCGGCAGCTTCCGCCAGCTGTGGCGGACGCTGTCCGGGCTGCGCCGGTATCCGCTGACGCTGCTGTTCCTGGTGGCGTACCTGGTCTACAACGACGGCGTGCAGACGGTCATCGGCAACAGCGCGGCCTTCGCCTCCGAGGCGCTCAAGCTGGACCAGACCGTGCAGATCACCGCGATCCTCATGGTGCAGTTCGTCGCGTTCTTCGGCGCGCTGCTGCTCGGCCGGCTGGCCCGTACGTACGGCACCAAGCGGACGGTGCTGGCCAGCCTGGTGCTGTGGACGGTGATCGTGGCCATGGGCCTGTTCGTGGCCGAGGGGCAGGCGCTGCAGTTCTACCTGATGGCGTTCGCGATCGCGATCGTGCTGGGCGGCACGCAGGCGCTGTCGCGGTCGCTGTTCTCGCTGGTGATCCCGAAGGGGCGGGAGGCCGAGTACTTCAGCCTGCTGCAGATCAGCGACAAGGGGTCGGCGTTCATCGGCTCGCTGACGGTCACGATCGCGCTCCAGCTGACCAACAGCTACCGCATCGCCATCGTGTCGATGGTCATCTTCTTCGTCGTCGGTTTCGTGCTGCTGGCCCTGACGAACCTGCCCAAGGCCATCCGGGCGGCGGGCAACGAGGTGCCCGACCGCGTCTGACCGCGAGACGCCCTGCCGCCCAGAGTCGCCCGGAAGAACACGGTCACCGATCCATGGCGAGAGCACCGCTCTTGACAGGAGCGTGCGAACCGGAGAGCATTGCTCTCGTATTGGAGCGATGACCTCTTCAAGGAGCGCCGAATGGCCACCCGACCCGCACCCTTACTCACCGCCGCGGCCTTCGCCGTCGGCGGTGTGCTCTTCTTCCTCTATCCGGCGATCCGCCCCTCAGGCGACGACGCCATGGCGATGGCCTCCACCGGCTGGGTGGCCGGGCACGCCGCCGCCATGGCCGGGTTCGTGCTGCTCGGCCTGGCCGTGCTCGGGCTGCACCAGCTGCTCGGCGACCGCCTGTCGCTGCGGGCGGCGGCGGTGACCTGGGCGGGCGCGGGCCTGACGCTGCCGTACTACGGCGCCGAGGACTTCGGCCTGAACGTCATCGCCCAGCGCTCCCTGCGCGACGGCACGCCCGCGCTGATGGAGCTGGCCGAGCAGTTCAGGTACGGGCCCGTCGCGATGCCCATGTTCGCCGCCGGGCTGCTGCTGCTGGCCGCCGGGACCGTCATGGCGGCGGTCGCCGTGTGGCGCTCCGACGTGCTGCCGAAGTGGAGCGGGACGGCGCTCGCGGTGGCCTTCGTGCTGTTCGTCCCGCAGTTCTTCGGGCCGTACCCGCTGCGCGTGGCCCACGGCGCCCTCATCATGGTCGCCGGCCTCTGGATGGCGGCCGTCGTGGCCCGCTTCCGCGGATCGCCGGGCCCGTCGGCCGCGTAACCCCTGTACGGGCGGCCCATCAGTGATCTCGTGAAGAACCGAGGCCCGAAGCGAGATTGGATCACCTCACGGATGGGAATCCCATCACGGTACCAAGCGTTAACCACCGTGGGAGACAGACCCCCCACGCAAGGGGGCCCTGTAGGAGGCATTTAAACATGGGCGAGCGCGCGCTTCGTGGCACCCGGCTCGGGGCAACCAGCTACGAGAACGACCGTAACACGGATCTGGCCCCACGCCAGGAGGTGTCTTACACCTGTCCCAAGGGCCATCGCTTCGAGGTTCCGCTTGCCGCTGAGGCTGAGATCCCCGCGACGTGGGAGTGCCGCATGTGCGGCGCCACCGCGGTTCGCGTGGACGGCGAGCAGCCGGAGTCGAAGAAGACCAAGCCCCCGCGGACGCACTGGGACATGCTCCTGGAGCGGCGGTCCATCGAAGACCTCGAGGAGGTGCTCAACGAGCGGCTCGCAGTCCTGCGGGCCCAGCGTCGCAAGAGCGCCTGATTTCCTCTCACGGTGAAACCCCCGGGCAGCCCGCCCGGGGGTTCTGCTTTTCTCTCAGGCCTCTCAGCTGACCTCTCAGCTGACGAAGCTGACCTCTCAGCTGACCAGGGCCTGCGTCGCCGACTCCTTCAGCCGCGCGTTGGCCCACCGCACCTGGCGCAGCGTCTGCGGATGGCAGCGCTGGGCGAGCGCGAGCAGTTCGGCCTGCCGGGCGCCCTGCGCGGCCTGCGCCAGCAGCTCCCAGTCCAGCGACACCCCGGACGCCACCCTGTACAGGTGCCGCAGGTCGGCCAGCAGGAGCAGCGCGGGCTCGGGGCGGCGGCCCAGCCACTCCGCGGCTTTCTCCCGCAGCCGGTCCATCGGCCCGTGGTCGCCGGAGGGCGACGGGTCGAGGTCGAGCCCGTAGGCGCGGCCGATCTCGGCGAGGTCGCGTACGTGGTCGGCGCACCAGCGGGCGAGGTCGCGGGCGACGTGATACGTCTCGTGGTCGGCCTTGTGCCGCTCCGACATCCGCAGCAGCGCCTGCCGCAGCTCGTTCTCGGAGCGATGGAGTTCGCGCACCACCAGGTCGAGCTTCACGCCGCGCCTCCTTCCCGCACTCGGCCCGACACGCGGCCGGCTCCCGGTTCCTGTCCCGACTCCCCCGCCAGCGCCTGCGGGCCCCCGGTCGTGGCCGGCACGCCGGCGCCGGCGGGCCGGGCGGCCGCGGTCGTCGGCGCCGCGGACGGCCCGCCGGCGCCCGGCTCCACCAGCGTGACCCGGGCCGCGGCGGTCTTGAGGAGCGGCTGCTTGGAGACCGGGTCCCAGTCGGTGGCCGTCAGTTCGTTGGCCGCCCTGCCGGACCGCTCGTCCTCGGGCCGGTGCCCGCCGGGCCGGTCCCAGTAGCCGTAGTGGAAGGGCAGGAACACCACTCCGTCGCGCATGCCGGTCACCCGCAGCCGCGCCCGCACGGCGCCGCGCGACGTCGCCACCTCCACCAGGTCGCCCTCCGCGAGGCCGAGGCGGCGCGCGTCCGCGGGCGACAGCTCGGCCCACGGCTCCGGGGCCGCCCGCTGGAGCTGGGGCACGCGCGCGGTCTTCGTCCGGGTGTGGAAGTGGTAGACGGTGCGGCCGGTGATGAGCCAGAAGGGGTGCTCACCGCCGGGCTCCTCGTGGGCAGGCAGGTACTCGGCGGCCTTGATGATCGCCCTGCTGCCGGGGTTGAGCGCGCGGTACTCGGTGTCCGACAGGGGTGCGCCGGTGACGAGGTCGTGCCCGAAGTCCTCGCAGTCGCCGGGCGCGCTGCGGAACCGGCCGTCCGCGTACAGGCGCTCGGTGCCGCCCGGGTTCCGCGCGTCGCACGGCCACTGCACACCGCCGCCGCGGAGCAGTTCGTACGTCAGCCCGCTGTAGTCGCACGGCCGGCCCCGCGAGCACTCCTTCCACGCCTCGAACGCGCCCTCGGCGTCGTGCCACCTCACCAGCGGCGCGCCGTCCTTGTCCGTCAGCTCCAGGCGGCGGGCGAGATCGAGGAGGATGTCGAGGTCCGGACGGGCCTCGCCGGGCGGATCGACGGCCTTGTCCGACAGGTGGACCGTGCGGTCGGCGTTCGTCAGCGTGCCGGTCTTCTCGCCCCACGTCGCGGCGGGGAGCACCACGTCGGCCATGAGCGCGGTCTCCGACGGGAAGATGTCCTGGACGACGAGGAACAACCGCTCCTGCTCCAGGATCGACCGCACGCGGGCCAGCTCGGGCAGCGACACGGCCGGGTTGGTGCCGGTCACGTACAGGAACCGCAGCGAGCCCTCCTCGGCGTAGCGGAGCATCTGCATGACGTGCGTGGGCGGCGCGTAGTGCGGGATGACCATCGGGTCGACGTTCCAGACGCGGGCCAGGTCGCGTACGTGGTCGTCGTTCGACCAGTTCCTGAAGCCCGGCAGGTCGCCGTCGGCGCCGCACTCGCGGGTGTTCTGGGCGGTCGGCTGGCCGTTCATCTGCAGCACCCCGCAGCCGGGACGGCCGAGCATGCCGCGTACGAGGTGGATGTTGTTGACCTGGACGGCGGCGGCCGTGGCCTGGTGGGACTGGTAGAAGCCCTGCAGGACGGTGGACAGCAGCCGGTCGGCGGTGCCGATGAGCCGGGCGGCCTCCCGCAGGTCGTCCACCGGCACGTCGCAGAGGCGGGCGGCCTCCTCGGCCGGGAAGTCGCGCACCCGCTCGCGCAGTTCCTCGAAGCCGACCGGGTGCTCGCGGATGTAGCGCTCGTCGATCCAGCCGTTGGCGATGATCTCGTGCAGCAGGCCGTTCATCAGAGGCACGTTGGTGCCGGGCCGGTTGGCCAGGTGCACCGCCGCCGCGCGGGCCACGGCGGTCTCACGGGGGTCCACGCAGACGAGCCTGGGCGGGTTCGGGCCCGCGAGCCGGTCGAGGACCCGGCTCCACAGCACGCTCTGGGTCTCGGCCATGTTGTGGCCGTACAGGGCGATGACGTCGGCGTGGTCGACGTCGGTGTACGAGCCGGGCTGCCCGTCACAGCCGAAGGACTCCTTCAGCGCGGCCGCCGCCGTGGCCGTGCACAACCGGGTGTTGCCGTCGACGTGGTTGGTGCCGATGCCGCCGTGGGCGATGAGGGCCAGCGTGTAGTACTCCTCCAGGAACAGCTGGCCGGTGGTGTAGAAGCCGATGGCGCTGGGCCCCTGCTCGGCCAGGAGTTCCCTGGCGCGGCCGGCCACACGGTCCATCGCGGTGTCCCAGTCCGTCTCTACCAGGCGGCCGTGCTCGCGGACCAGCGGGCGGCGCAACCGGTCGGGGGACTGACCGGCCTGCCACCCGTACAGATCCTTCGGGCCGAGACGGCCGCGGTTGACACGGTCCCCGGCGCGCCCGCGGACCCCGGCGATGCGGCCGTCCTTGACGGCGATGTCGAGAGCGTCGCCGTTGCTGTGCAGGATGGTCGCGCTCGGCACCCAGCGATCCACGTCATGCTCGGCGAGCCCCGGTTCGAGGAAGGAGTCGACGCGCACCGGCCAGGTCTCGCCCGGCCCGTACGGCGTCCGCGTCCCCCAAGGCTCGGCGATCCTGTCGATCTGTGGCATGCGTCCTCCCGGGAGTCGTAGATCCCGGATCGCATGCCCGCGGACACCGGCCCCATACGTACACGGGGCGCGAGAAACCGGAGGAAAGACGTCAGGAGTCGCGGTCCTCGCGGATCACTTCACCGTGCACCACGCGCCCGCCCTGCGGCGCGCCCGCGTCCGGGGAGCCGGTGGACGGCGGAAAGCCCGCGGACGGCGGGAACATCCCGGCGTACGGGGAGGCGGCCGCCATGCGCTTGACGCGGCGCTGGAAGAACCACGCGCCCAGGCGGCGCATCGTCGGCCGGGTGAACGGCAGCACGCACAGGAACCCGAAGATGTCGGTGAAGAAGCCCGGCGTCAGCAGCAGCGCGCCGCCCACCAGCACGAGCCCGCCGTCGGCCAGCTCGCGGTCGGGCATGCGCCCGGTCTGCAGCGCGCTCTGCAGGGCGCGCCAGGCCCTGCGGCCCTCGCGCCGCACGATCCAGGCGCCCAGGAGGCTGTCGGCGATGAGCAGGGCGACGGTGAGCGGCCCGCCGATCACCGAGCCGATCTGGATGAGCAGCCAGACCTCCAGGACGGGGACGACCAGGAAGGCCAGGAAGAGCAGCAGCCGCATCATTTCCTCGTTTCCGCACGCGCGTGTCATGGAGAACAACGCGCGGACGCCCCGATGCGTTCCGGCGGCGAGGCCGTCGGTCAGTGGCGGTTGGCGCCTTTGATACGCCCGGGCAGGCCGGTGACGCCCCACAGGCCGATCCGCCACAACGCCTCGGACATGACCTTGCCGCTCATCTTGCTCTTGCCGACCGTCCGCTCCACGAAAGTGATCGGCACCTCCACCACCCGCAGCCCGTGACGGGACGTCCGCAGCGTGAGGTCGACCTGGAAGCAGTAGCCCTGCGACTCGACCCCGGCCAGGCCGACCTTCTCCAGGGTGGCGGCGCGGTAGGCGCGGAAGCCGGCGGTCGCGTCGCGCACCGGCAGGCCGAGCATGACGCGGGTGTAGATGTTGGCGCCCTTGGACAGCAGCTCGCGCCGCTGCGGCCAGTTGACGACCCGGCCGCCGGGCACGTAGCGGGAGCCGATCGCCAGGTCGGCGCCCTCCGCCACCGCCTGCAGCAGCTTGGGCAGCTCCTCGGGCTGGTGGGAGCCGTCGGCGTCCATCTCCACCAGCACGTCGAAGCCCTCGCCGAGGCCCCAGCGGAAGCCGGCGATGTAGGCGGCGCCGAGCCCCTGCTTGCCGGGCCGGTGCAGGACGTGCACCTGGTCGTCGTCGCCGGCGAGCCGGTCGGCCACCTCGCCGGTGCCGTCGGGGCTGTTGTCGTCGGCGATCAGCACGTGGGCGTCGGGCACCGCGGCCCGCACCCGCTCGACGATCGCCGGCAGATTGTCACGCTCGTTGTAGGTGGGCACGACGACGAGCACCCGGCCGAGAGTCTCCATCATCCGTCGTTCCTCATATCCGGTCGCCTCGCCGCCTGCCACGCCACACGGCGGCTCCCACCGCCGCCGCTCCCATCACCATCAATGCCCATTCGGGAAGGGCGCCCACCTTCGTGGCGATCGTTTCCTTCGTGCGCACCGGAACCGTCACCACGTTCATGTCCGCGACCAGCTCCTCGGTCTGCCAGGAGACCTTACCGTCAGGCGTGACGTACGCCGAGATCCCCGTCGTGGCGGCGGTCACCACGGCCCGGTTGTGCTCGACGGCGCGCAGTTTCGACATGGCCAGCTGCTGGGACGGCAGGTTGGACAGCGCGTAGCTGGCGTTGTTGGTCTGCACCACCAGCGGGGTGCCGCCGGCGCGCACGGTGCCGCGCACGGTGTCGTCGTAGGCGACCTCGTAGCAGTTGACCGCGCCGATCGTGACCGGGCCCAGCTTCAGGTCGCCCGGCCGGTTCCCCGGCACCGACTGCCGGCCCACCAGGTTGGCCCGCTCCGACAGCGCCAGCACGATGTCCTTGAACGGGGTGTACTCCCCGAACGGCACGAGGTGCTGCTTGTCGTAGTAGGCGCCCGGCCCGGTCACCGGGTCCCACACCAGGCTGCGGGTGGCGCGGTTCTCCTCGCCGATCGCCACGACGGCGCCGACGAGCGTGGGCACGCCGACGTCGCTCACGGAGTCCTGGATGATGGCGCGGGCGACCGGGTCGCGGTAGGGGTCGATGTCGGTGGAGTTCTCCGGCAGCACGACCAGGTCGGGCTTGGGCAGCCTGCCCTCGCGTACGGCCTGGGCCAGGCGCTTGGTCTCGTTGGCGTGGTTCTTCAGCACGACGGCCGGCTCGTCGCCGAGCGCGTACATGCCGCGGCCGGGGACGTTGCCCTGCACGATGCCGATGTTGACGCTGCGGCCCTCGTCGCCGTGTCTGGGGACGGCGAGCCCCAGCACGGGCACGGCCAGGGCGAGCGCCAGCGGCACGGCCCTGCGCACGGCCCGGCCCCGGGACAGAACGGCCATGGCCAGCAGCCCGCCGCTCAGGGCGACGGCGAACGACACCAGCGGCACGCCGCCGAGCGCGGCGTACGGGGTGAACATCGACTCGCCCTGGCTGAAGGCCGCCCGCGCCCACGGGAAGCCGCCGATCGGCACGAGACTCCTGGCCCACTCCATGGCGACCCACAGGCAGCCGAACCACAGGGGCCAGGCCCGCAGCCGGAACACGAGCGCGGCCAGGGACGCCATGGCGGCGTAGAAGACGCTCTCGATGCCGACCAGCATGAACCAGACGTCGTCACCGATCGAGCGCACCCACGCGAGGGTGGGGAAGAGGAAGACGGCGGCGGCCAAGTAGCCGAGCCAGGCGGCCCGCTTCGGGCGGGTGCCGTACAGGCAGGCCGCGATGAGGCCGATGCCGAGCGGGGCGCACGGCCACCAGTCGAGCGGCGGGAAGGCGGTGAAGAGCGCCAGCCCTCCGGCGACGGCCGCCGCGATCCTGCCGGGCAGCACCCACCGCGACTCGCGCTCCCCCGCGCCGGCCGAGGTACCGCCCTGGCCGGTGTCGCGGGACACGGGAGACGGCGCGTCGTCCTGGGCGCCGGCCGGGGGTGCGGGAGTGTCGCCCGCCGGGTCCGGCCCGGCCGCGGGGGGAAGGCTCGTGCTGTCCTGAACCACTCCGGGGTCTCCTCGCCACTTCGCAAAGCCTGCTTGCGAAAACGCTACCGCCCCGCGGCGGCGCTCAGGTCGGCGCCCGCGCCGGATGATCGGACGGGAACAGGCGGCAGGGTGATCCCGCTGCTGACGGGACCACCCGGCGCACAGGCGGGTCCTGCGCACGAGAACGGGAAGAGGGCCCGGAAACCCTTCGGACCGGACCCGTCTCGTCGGCGGCGAGCGCGGAATTCCGTTGTCTACTGGGCTCCCGGGCCCGTCCCGGGTCCAACCCCCCGCCCGGTTGGGGTGCCCCGACTCGACGGACCGACGGCCCTGCACCTGGCTGTGTGGACGAAGTCACGCTCCGTCACGGACGCAGGATCCGGCGATGTCAGAGACGGCCAACCGGCCAAGTCCCGTGCTGGACTGCGCAGCAAACTACCGACTCCACCTCAGATGTCAACCGTGTCCCGATCAGCAGAAACATCAAGTTTTCGCAGGTAGGACATGTTCGGCCGGTGGCTTTAAACCCGGTCAAACCCCATTTGCGGACAGCGTCGAACGGCTTGGCAAGTCCCGCAGAGCGTCCGACAGCGGCCCCTCGTGGACCACCCCGAGCCGCTGTGTCGCGCGCGTGAGGGCGACGTACAGGTCGCTCGGTCCGCGCGGCGACTGGGCGGCGATGAGGCCCGGCTCGGCCACGACCACCGAGTCGAACTCCAGGCCCTTGGCGTCGGCCACGCCGAGGACGGCGACCGGCGCGTCGAGGGCCTCCGCTCCCCCGGCCCGGCCCGCGCCCGGTCGTACGACCACGGCGCCGGGCACCGCGCCGGCGACCTGCTCACCCAGGTCGGGCAGCAGCGCGTCGGGCACCACGACGGCGACCTTGCCGCCCTCGCCGACCTCGGCCTTGACGATCTCGGGCAGCGCCGCCAGCGGCGCCGACCAGGGCCGCGCGCCGGACTCGCGCACCGACGTGGGCGCCTCCAGCGCGGGGTCGACGGTGGCCAGGACGCGGGCGGCCACCTCCATGAGCTCGACCGGCGTGCGGTAGTTGACCGTCAGCCGCTCCTGCCGCCAGCGCCCGGCGACGTACGGGTCGAGGACCTCGCCCCACGAGCGGGCCCCGGCCGCCGAGCCGGTCTGCGCGATGTCGCCGACGATCGTCATCGACCGGGTGGGGCAGCGCCGCATGACCGCCCGCCACGCCATGGGCGACAGCTCCTGGGCCTCGTCCACGATCACGTGCCCGTACGCCCAGGTGCGGTCGGCGGCGGCGCGCTCGGCGGTCGTCAGGCGGGGGCCCTCGCCGCGCTGGCGCTCGGCCAGCCGTTCGGCCTCCATGACGTCGGACAGCCCGGTCAGCTCCAGGACCTCGCGGGCGTAGGCGAGCTCGGCCTCACGCTCGTGCTCCTCGGCCTGCCGGGCGGCGGCCAGCTCCTCCTCGGCCTGGAGCGCGGTGGCGCGCAGCACCTGCTCGTCGATCTCGCCGAGCAGATCGGCGGCCTCGTCGAGCAGCGGCACGTCCGAGTCGGTCCACGGGCCGCCGTCGCGGCGCAGCAGGGCGCGCTCGCCGGGGGTCAGCGCGGCGGCCGCGTGGTCGAGGCGCTCCTGGGAGCCGTACAGACCGAGCAGGAGACGCTGGGGCGTCAGGTACGGCCACAGCCGGTTGAGCGCCGCCTTGACGACCGGCTCGGTACGCAGGTCCTCGCGCAGGTCGGCGAGGTCGTCCTCGTCGAGCAGCCCCTTGCCTATCTTGCGGGCCTGCTGCCTGGCCAGCGCGTTCAGCAGCGAGCGCACGAACACGGCGCGGGCCTGGTTGTGCGGCCGGCGCAACCGGGTGGCCTTGTTCTTCGCGGCGTCCAGCATGGCGCGGTCGATGGTGAGCGTGACGCGGCCGAGGGGCAGCTCGATCGGCTTGCGCGGCACCCGCTGCCGGTCACGGACGGCCTTGGCGATCACCTCGGTCATCCGCAGGTCGCCCTTGAGCGCGGCCACCTCGGGGCGTTCGCGGGCGGTGGCCGTCACGCCCGGGTAGAGCTCGCCGACGGTGGACAGCAGCACGTCGGTCTCGCCGAGCGAGGGCAGCACCTGCTCGATGTAGCGCAGGAACGTGAGGTTGGGGCCGAGGATGAGCACGCCGCGGCGCTCCAGCCGCTCCCGGTGGGTGTAGAGCAGGTACGCCGCCCGGTGCAGGGCCACGACGGTCTTGCCGGTGCCGGGGCCGCCCTGCACCACGAGCACGCCGTTCAGGTCGCTGCGGATGACGCGGTCCTGCTCGGCCTGGATGGTGGCGACGATGTCGCGCATGCGGCCGGTGCGGCGCTCGTCGAGCGCGGCCAGCAGCGCGGCCTCGCCGTTGAGCGTGGCGCGGTCGTCGTCGGTGAGTGCGTCGAGGTCGAGCAGGTCGTCGTCGACGCCCACGACGCTGCGGCCCTTGGTCTGCAGGTGCCGGCGCCTGGTCACGCCCATCGGAGCGGCCGGCGTGGCGCGGTAGAAGGGCTGCGCCACCGGCGCCCGCCAGTCGATGAGCAGGCGCTGCTGGTCGTCGTCGGTGAGGCCGAGCTTGCCGATGTAGAGGCGGCCCTCGTCGGTGTGGTCGAGCCTGCCGAAGACCAGGCCGCGCTCGACCGCCCACAGCCGGGCGAGGCGGGTGGCGTACATCTCGGCGAACGTGTCGCGTTCGGACCTGTTCTGCATCGTGCCGACGGCGCCGGCGGCCAGCACCTCCTTGAGCTGACTCTGGGTGCGCTCGCGCAACGTGTCGAGCCGCTCGTAGAGGCGGGTGACATACTCCTGCTCTCGGGCGAGCTCGGTTTGACGAGCCGCCACCTGACCATTAATGTGGTTAATGGGACACTCCGGGCCATTCTGCTTGTTGTTACGACAAACGATGACATTAGCATGCCCGTCGCGGCACTCCCATCACTTTCCCCTTTCCGGACGAGCGCTCGCACCCCTTGACCGGCCCGCACGGATCTTTTTATGGTCGTCTCCCGTATTAGGAAAGTTTCCTAATACTGACCCGACGGAGACGCCGTGACCGGACCGGTTCCGGGGACCCCCAGTCTGCTACGCGCCATCAATGATCGCGCCGCCCTGCGGGCCCTGCTCGAACGCGGCCCCCTGACCCGTCCCGAGATCGGCGCGCTCACGGGGCTGTCCAAGCCGACGGCGTCCCAGCTGCTGCTCCGGCTGCGGTCCGTCGGGCTGGTGGTGCTCGACGGCGTACGGGAGGGCCTGCCCGGCCGTACGGCGGAGGTCTACCGGATCAACCCGGCGGCGGCCTACGCCGGCGCGCTCGACGTCACCCCCGGCCGCATCCAGGCCCGGGTGGCCGACATCACCGGCACGGTCGTCGGCGAGCACACGCTGGTCACGCCGCATCCGCCGCGGGGCACGCTGGTCGACCGGCTCGCCGCGGCCCTGCGCGGCGCCCGCCCGCCGGACCGCCTGCGCCGCGTCGTGATCGGCGTGCAGGCCGCGATCGACCCCTCCACCGGCGCCCTGGGGTACGCCGCCGCCGAGGACGTGCCCGGCTGGCAGATCCCCGGCCTGGTCCCGGCGCTGAGCACGGGGCTCGGCGTCCCGGTGGACGTGGAGAACGACGTCAACCTCGCCGCCGTGGCCGAGCGGGCGCACGGCGCCGCCCGCGGCCGGGCGGACTTCGTGCTGCTCTGGGCCGACCAGGGCATCGGCTCGGCGATCGTGCTGGGCGGGCGGATGCACCGGGGCGCGACCGGCGGCGCGGGCGAGGTCGGCTACCTGCCCGCCCCTGGCGCGCCGACGGCCCGCGAGACCGGCCGTTACGGCCGCCACGGCCTGCAGGCGCTGACCGGCGGGGCCGCGGTGCTGGAGGTGCTGCGCTCGTACGGCGTGCCGGGCGCGGACTTCCGCCAGGCGGTCGCCAACGCCGCACGGGAGGCCGAGGGCAGGTCGCTGGCGGGGTTGCGGGACGTGGCCGCCCGGCTGGCCGTGGGGCTGGCCGCGATCACCTCGGTCGTCGATCCCGCGCTGATCGTGCTGACCGGCGGCGTCCCGCTGGCGGGCGGGGAGCTGCTGCGCCGGCTGGTCGAGGAGGAGCTGCACGCGCTCACCATCCCGCGGCCGCCGGTCCGGCTGTCCGCCGTCGGCGGCAATCCCGTCCTCGCCGGGGCCCTCAGTGTCGCACTGGACGCCGTGCGGGAGGACGTGCTCGGCTCGCCGGTCCCCGCGTGAGGAGCCTAGGCGCCCAGGCCACGCCCACGAGGAACGCGGCCGCCGGTCGGCGTCGGCGTACCCCGCCACGGCCGCTGGGTTCGCCGTTCCACAGGACGTGGAACGGCACGGCCGCGACGGCTCCCACGTCGCCCTCATCCGGCGTCCTGGTCTACAGGTCGACTCGGCCGCGTGGACCCGCTCCGCGCCCTTACGGATCGTGACGCCGAATGTGATCACCCTCGGGGCCCGGTCAGGCGATGCCGTCCTGCCGGGCCTCCGGCTCGCCGGCCTCCTCGGAGGGAGCCAGCTCAGGGGCGCGGTGCTCGTACGGGGTGCTCAGCACGACGGTGGTGCGGGTCGAGACGTTGGCGGAGGCCCTGATCTGCTGCAGCAGGTCCTCCAGGGCCACCGGCGAGGCCACGCGCACCTTGAGGATGTAGCTCTCGTCGCCGGCCACGCTGTGGCAGGCCTCGATCGCCGACAGGTGCGCCAGCCGTTCCGGGGCGTCGTCGGGCGCCGCGGGGTCGATCGGCTTGATGGACACGAACGCGGTCAGTGGCAGCCCCACCGCGTCGTGGTCGATGATCGCGGCGTAGCCGCGGACGACTCCGCGCTTCTCCAGGCGGCGTACGCGCTGGTGGACGGCCGACACCGACAGCCCGGTCTCCCTGGCCAGGTCGGTGAAGCTCATGCGGCCGTCGCGGGCCAGCAGCGTGACGATCCGGCGGTCGATCTCCTCCATCGGTCAAAGGTAGCCGGTCATGGTCATGACATGGTCCCGACCGGGGCGACGCCCCTGCGCATCGCGTGCTCCATCAGCGTGATGAGCACCTCTCTGCCCGAGTCGCGGCGCCGGGCGTCGCAGCGCACGACGGGGATGCCGGGCTCCAGGCCGAGCGCCGAGCGCACCTGCCCGACCGTGAACGGGTCGCTGCCCTCGAAGCAGTTGAGCGCCACGATGAACGGCTGGTCACGCTTCTCGAAGTAGTCGACCGACGGGAAGCAGTCTTCCAGGCGGCGGGTGTCGGCCAGCACGACGGCGCCGAGCGCGCCCAGCGCCAGCTCGTCCCAGACGAACCAGAAGCGCTCCTGGCCCGGGGTGCCGAACAGGTACAGCATGTAGTCGTTGCGCAGCGTGATGCGGCCGAAGTCCATGGCCACGGTGGTGGCGAGCTTCCGCTCGACTCCGGACAGGTCGTCGACCTGGGCGCCGGCCTGGGTCAGAGCCTCCTCCGTGCGCAGGGGACGGGTCTCGGAGACCGCGCCCACCATGGTGGTCTTGCCGGCGCCGAACCCTCCCGCGATCAGGACTTTGACGGCGGTCGGCAGCCGCCAACGGTCATGACGACCGAATTCCATTCAGCACCGCCTGTACATTTCCGCGCATGTACAACCCCACCCCTGAGGTGCCGTGGTCAGTGGTATGTGTCAAGGCGCGTCGAGATCCACTTGCCTGGCACCGAGACACCCTAGCAACGCCACATTTCCCACTCAAGCCGCAGTTCTTTACAAGAATGAAATGTCCCTATTTGTCGCTTTAAGCGTGGCAGCTGAACGTACCAAGAAGTTAAAAGTCAAGAGAGCCTGTCAAGCTAGGACCACCGCAACCCCGAAATTCCGGTGAACCCGGCACTGAACCCCATCTGCCGCTGCAGGTAGGCGGCCGTCCGAGGGCTGTGCTCGCGGATCTGCCCGACGAGGGCGTCCGCCTCGCGGGCCAGCCGCTCCATCTCCGCGGTCACCTCGCCGCGGCTCACACCCAGCGCCAGCACGTTCAGGTCGCCCCAGCTGACGTCCCTGCGATAGGAGGCCACGTCGCCGAGCAGGAGCAGGTAGCGCTGCACGTGGCCGCTGACGGCGCGCAGCTCGTCCAGGTGGGCCCTGGCCCAGTCGTCGGCGGTGTAGATCCAGTGCGAGACGTCCACGAAGCACGATCCCCGGCTGTCCGCGTTCTCCAGGAAGCGGTCCAGCGTCGGCAGGGCGCCCGAGTCGCGCCACACCCACGCCCTGGCCATGCCCGCCAGCGTCCGGGCGAGCTGGTCACGCCAGAGCCCCCGCAGGTCGTGGAAGGCCTTGACGGTGGCCAGCTCGTCGCGCAGGTCGGCGAGGAAGCGGGTGATCGCCGAGCGCGGCACCGCCCCGTCCGCGACCGACAGGCACTCGCGGGTCAGCCGGTCGACCTGCTCCCGGGTGGTGGCCGTGTGGTCGACCAGCCGGTCGAGGGCGGCGACCCACAGGGCGGTCCGGTTGAGGATCTTCAGCCGGTCGGCGGCGGCCCAGGGGGCGCTGAAAGCGGAGGCCAGCGTGAGGGCGGTGAAGAAGTCGCTGCGGAAGGCCGCCGCGGGGAACAGCCCGCCGTACATCTGGGCGCAGCGCCGCAGGTCCCTGCCGCACTCGGCGGCCAGCGCGCACGTCCGCCCGAGCGCGTACGCCTCGCCCAGCTCGTCGTCCGGCATCTAGGGCCGCTCGATCTGCTCGCGGATCATGGGCGAACGACCCCCCATAAACGGATATACACCTGTGGCGGGAATTGTTTCATGATCACGTACTATCGATCAAGGTATCAGCAGCGTGACTGATCAGTCCGTTTCGCTCCCCGTGACCGACAGCTCCGCGCCGAGGCGGCCCCAGACGGCCGTGGCGTCGTCGTGCGGCTTGCCCTGCACCGGTCCCCTGGCCGTCTCCAGCTCGCGCACGGCGCCGATCACCGCCGCCGGCCCGCGCTCCGCCAGCAACGCCAGGACGGACGCCCAGCTCCACCCGTACCACTCGACCAGCCGGGACACCCCGTCGGTGAAGACTCCGGCCCCGCGCAGCGCGCCGGCGTCCACCTCGCCGGTGACCGCCTCGCGGGCGGCCTCCGGGCGGGCCGCCGCCACCCAGAACCCGCCGGGCGCGTTGCGCATCCGGCGTACCAGCTCCACGCTGTACGGCCGCCCGCCCGGCAGCCGTTCCAGCCGGTCGTCGGCCACCACCCGCAGCCCGCCGTCCGCGAACGCCAGCACCACCGGCGAGTCGCCCAGCACGAGGTACTCCAGCCGCCCGGAACGAACGCGCACCATGGCCACGGTCGCGGACGGCGAGTCGGGGTTGCCCAGGTCGCAGGTGCCGGCGTGGGCCCGCGCCGTGCGTTCGATGGCCGCCTCCAGGATCGCCGCCGGCGACCCGCCGTCACCGACCGACAGCGCGGCCGCCAGCTCGCCCCCGAGCCGCCCCACCAGCCACGCGACGTCGTGGACGCACCCGGACTCGACCCCGCCGGCCGCCGTGGCCCCGTCGAGCACGACGATCCAGGACGGCCCGGCCACCACCAGGTCCTCGTTGGGCCGCCCGGACCCGGGCCGGGTGGCGTACCTGATCTCCGCGAACATGACAGCGACTCTGCCACGGCGCCCAGGGTGGCGGCGTGACAGCCCTCCAGCGCGCCCTCAGCGACCCGCCCCTGCGCCCGCTCCCGCCCGAGGCGGCCGGGCTGCTGCGCGACCTGGACGCCCCGCCCCGCCCGGCGGCCCACCTGCGCGCCGTCCACGACGCCGCCTGCGAGATCCTCACCTGGCTGACGGCCCGCCATCCGGAGGTCGCCGTGGACGGCGACGCCGTGCGCCACGGCGCCGCCACCCACGACATCGGCAAGTGCCCGCACCCGGGCGAGCTGACCGGCCCCGCTCGGCGCACGAACGCGCCGGCCACCGCCTCCTGCCGGCCCGGGGCGTCCCGGAGCGGCCGGCCCGCTTCGCCCGCACCCACGCTTCATGGACCGCGCCGGGCACAACGTTGGAGGACCACCTGGTCAGCCTGGCCGACAAGGTGTGGAAGGCGAAGCGCGAGCCCGGCCTGGAGCGGCTGGTCGTCGACCGGCCGGCCGGCTCGTGAAGCCGGCCCGTGAAGCCGGCCCTGGAGTCGGCGCTGCCCCGGCCTGGCAGGTGTTCATGGAGTTGGACGACCTGCTCACCGGCGCATCGCCGGCCGCGCCGACGCCCGGCTCGCCTTCCAGAACGGCTATCCCGTCAGATGACCACCAGCTCGCGCGTGGTGTTGTTGAGGCGCTCGACGCCGTCCTCGGTGCACACGACGATGTCCTCGATGCGGGCGCCGTGCCGGCCGGCCAGGTAGATGCCCGGCTCCACCGAGAACGCGAACCCGGCCTCCAGCGGCTCGCCGTTGCCCGCCACGATGTACGGGTCCTCGTGCCCCTCGATGCCGATGCCGTGGCCGGTGCGGTGGATGAAGTACTCGCCGTATCCGGCCGCGGCGATGACGTCGCGCGCGGCGGCGTCGATCGACTCGCACGACACCCCCGGCCGCACGGCCGCGCAGGAGGCCTCCTGGGCGCGGTGCAGCACCTCGTAGTACGCGGTGAACTCCGCGGGCGGCTCGCCCACGCTGTAGGTGCGCGTGGAGTCGGAGCAGTAGCCGTTGGGCAGGTGGCCGCCGATGTCGACCACGACCGGCTCACCGGCCTGGATGACGCGGTCGGAGACGTCGTGGTGCGGGCTCGCGCCGTTGGGCCCGGAGGCGACGATCACGAAGTCGGCGG
This sequence comes from Nonomuraea terrae, assembly GCF_044465245.1. Lineage (NCBI taxonomy): Bacteria > Bacillati > Actinomycetota > Actinomycetes > Streptosporangiales > Streptosporangiaceae > Nonomuraea > Nonomuraea terrae. Next base: position 185,093 of record NZ_JBITLL010000003.1, read on the forward strand.
CGGCGTGCCCGGAGGCCAGGATCGCCTCGGCGATGTCGCGGGCCACCTCCCGCTCGGTGCGCCCGGCCCGCAGGAATTCCGGCACCTGCCGGTGCACGGAGTCGATCGCCTCCCCCGCCTGGCGCAGCGCGGCCACCTCGGCGGGCGACTTGCGCATGCGCAGCTCGCGCAGCACGCTGCCGGCCAGCACCTGCTCGGCGCCCGGCAGCGCGTCGCGGAAGCGCAGCGACGCCATCGCCCACATACGGTCGGCCAGGCCCACCTTGGCCGCCCGGCCCAGCCGCGCCGCGGCGATCGCGTACGGGTCGTCGGTCTCGTCCCACGCCACGAACTCCAGCCCCAGGCGGGAGGCCGGCGAGGCCTGCGCGGCGGGCAGCTCCAGCCGGGGCACCATCATGTACGCCTCGCCGGAGGCGGGCACCACGAGGCACGTCAGCCGCTCCAGCTGCTTGGCGTCGTAACCGCTGACGTAGCGAAGGTCGGGACCGGGCGTCAGCAGCAGGGCGTCGAGGCCGGCCTTGGCGGTGGCCTCCTGCACGGCGGCCAGACGGGACACGGGATACAGGTCTGAGGACGTCACAGGCTCAATCTACTCGTAATCGCGCCGCCTAAAATCCGCGAAAAGGACTTACAACACGGCCGTCCAGCACCACGCTCCGCACATCATCGACCACGTAGTGTGGGGCCAATTGTCCAGTTCCACTGCGCTTTGAGAGTGAGACATGGTCGACGTCATTGGCGCGGCGGGGCTGCTCGGGGCCGAGACCGACGCCGAGATGCTCGCCGTACGGCTGGCCCACGCCCAACGGCTCGGCAACATGGGCTGGGCGGAGTGGCACCTGCACACCGGCGAGACCACCTGGTCGGAGCAGGTGTACGCCATCTTCGGCCGCGACCCGGGCCAGGGCCCGATCGCCCTGCCCGACCTGGCCGGGCACGTCGAGCCCGGCGACGCCGCCACGCTCGACCGGCTGCTCTGGTCGGTGCTGCAGGGCGAGGAGCAGGTGCACGCGGAGTTCCGCATCCGGCGCGGCCCCGGAGACCTGCGCGACCTACGGGTGGTGCTGGAGCCGCTGGCCGGCCCGGGGGGCCCGGTCGGCATGCACGGCGTCATCCAGGACATCACCGGCCGCCGCCGCGCCGAGCGCATGGTCTCGGAGTCGCGCCGCCAGCTCCTGGAGGCCCGCGAGCAGGCCGCCGAGGAACGCCACGTCATGCTCGCCCTGCGCGAGGCCATCCTGCCCGCGCCCGCCGGCTGCCTCGATCTGCCGAACACCGGCATCGCGGTGCGCTACGTGCCCGCGGAGAAGACCGCGAACCTCGGCGGCGACTGGTTCGAAGCCGCCCAGGCCGCCGACGGCCGCCTGCTGCTGGCCATCGGCGACGTCTCCGGCCACGGCCTGCCCGCGATCGCGCGCATGGCCCAGCTGCGCCACGCCCTGGTGGGCCTGGCCATGACCGGGCAGGCCGCCAACCGGCTGCTCGACTGGCTGAACGAGCTCGTCCTGCACCAGCTCACCGACACCACCGCCACGGCGGTCATCGGCCACCTCGACCCGGAGACCCGGGTGTTCGCCTGGGCGCAGGCCGGCAACCTGGCGCCCATCCTGGTGCGCGACGGCGCGGCCGCCCATCTCGGCCAGCCGCGCGGCGTGTTGCTCGGCGCCGTCTCCGGGCGGCCGTACGAGCTGGCCACGACGCGGTTGCTGCCCGGCGACGTGCTGCTGATGTTCACCGACGGGCTGGTCGAGCGGCGCACCCGCGACATCGAGGCCGGTCTCGCGCTGGCCCTGGCCGCCGCCCGCCGGATCCGGGGCGAGGATCTCGACGGCGGGCTCGACCGCCTGCTCGCCGACATCGGCGGACCCAACCCGGAAGACGACGCGTGCCTGCTCGGGGTGGGCATACTGGGCTAGTGCTGATGCTTCTGGACACCCCGTCCCTCTACTTCCGCGCCTTCTACGGCGTCCCGGAGTCGATCAAGGCTCCGGACGGCTCCCCCGTCAACGCGGTACGCGGCCTCATCGACATGATCGCCACCCTCGTGCGCACCCACTCCCCCGCCGAGCTCGTGGCCACCATGGACGCCGACTGGCGGCCGGCGTTCCGGGTCGCGGCGATCCCGACGTACAAGGCGCACCGGGTGGCCGAGGGCGACGCCGAGGAGGTGCCCGACGCGCTCGTGCCGCAGATCGCGGTGATCCAGGAGGTGCTCGACGCCGTCGGCATCGCCCGCCTGGAGTCGCCCGGCTACGAGGCCGACGACGTGATCGGCACGCTCACCCATCAGGCCTCCGGCGCGGTCGACATCGTCACCGGCGACCGCGACCTGTTCCAGCTCGTCGACGACTCGCGGCCGGTGCGCGTGCTCTACACCGCGCGCGGCATCCGCAACCTGCAGATCGTCGACGAGGCGTTCGTGACCGCCAAGTACGGCATCCCCGGCCGTTCGTACGCCGACTTCGCCACGCTGCGCGGCGACCCCAGCGACGGCCTGCCCGGCGTGCCCGGCGTCGGCGACAAGACGGCCGCCGCCCTGATCACCCGCTTCGGCACGCTGGATGCGCTGCTCGACGCCCTCGACGCGGGCTCGGCCGACGGCTTCCCGGCCGGCAGCCGCACCCGCCTGGCCGCCGCCCGCGACTACCTGCGGGCCGCCCCCGCCGTCGTCGCGGTGGCCCCCGACGCGCCGCTGCCCGCCGCCGACCTGACGCTGCCGGCCAAGCCACGCGACCCGGAGGCGCTCGTCCGCCTGGCCGACCGTCACGGTCTCGACAGCCCGCTCAACCGCCTGCTCGACGCCCTGGGCGGCTGACCCTCAGCCCGCCAGGAACGCGCGCACGGCCTGCTGCGCGGCCTCGGTGAGGCGGGCGTGCACGAGCGCGTTCTCCTCGCGGTCCGTACGCACCTCCACCACCCGCGGCCCCTCGCCGCGCAGCGCCTTGGGCAGCTCGCTGACGTCGCCCACCAGCGTGTACGGCGTGCCCGTCGCCGCGGCGACGTATCCGAGCTCCACGCCGTGCGGCGTGCCGAAGACCCGCTCGAACGGGTCGCGCACGGCCGCCTGAGGCAGCAGCGAGAAGATGCCGCCTCCGTCGTTGTTGACCACCACGAGGCACAGGTCGGGCCGCGGCTCGCGGGGCCCGAGCACGAGCCCGTTCTGGTCGTGCAGGAACGACAGGTCGCCCATCAGCGCGTACGACGGGCCGTTGTGGGCCAGCGCCGCCCCCATCGCGGTGGACACCAGCCCGTCGATGCCGGAGGCCCCCCGGTTGGCCATGAGCCGCAGGCCGCGCCGGGGCCGCATGGCCTGGTCGAGGTCGCGGATCGGCATCGAGGAGCCGCAGAACAGCAGCGAGCCGTTCGGCAGGGCGTCCGCCAGGTCGCGGGCGATGCGCGGCTCGCTGGTGCCCGACAGGTCGAGCACCTCGTCCACCGCTCCTCTGGCCGCCCGGTCGGCCTGCCGCCAGGCGTTCAGCCAGCTGTCGTCGCCCGCGGCGACCGGGATCTCCACGGCCTGCGCCACCTGCGTGGCCGAGCGGGTCGGGTCGGGCCAGCGGTCGAGGCCGGGCGCCACCACGATGTGCTCCCCGGCCTGCCGCAGCCAGGCCAGCAGCGGCTTCGACAGCCCGGGGCGGCCCAGCGTGACGACCACGTCGGGCCGGTAGGCGCCGGCGAACTCCGGCGTGCCGAGCAGGTGGTGGTAGGTGGAGATGGCGTGGTCGCCGTAGCGCCCGCCGCCGTTCGGCTCCGACAGCACCGGCCAGCCGGCCATGCCGGCCGCCGCGACGTAACGGCGCACGTTGGCGGCGCCGTCGCCGACCACGAGCACGCCGCGCCGGGTGGGCGGCAGGTGCAGGGCCACGGGCGGCGGCGCGACCCGGGCGCGCACCCAGGGCCCGCCCGCCGCGCCTTCGAGCGGCTCGCTCCAGCTCGGGTCGCCGTCCGGTATGAGCGGCTCCCTGAAGGCCAGGTTGAGGTGGACCGGGCCGGGGTCGTACGGGCCGGCGGCGCGCTGGTAGGCGCGGCAGGCCAGCGACCGCCAGTAGGCCACCTGGCCGGGCCGGTCCTCCGGCACGCCGACCTCGGCGAACCAGCGGGCCGCGGCGCCGTACAGCTTGAGCTGGTCGATCGTCTGGTTGGCGCCGGTGCCGCGCAGTTCGGGCGGCCGGTCGGCGGTCAGCACGAGCAGCGGCACGCCGGACTCGGCGGCCTCGATCACGGCCGGGTGGAAGTTGGCGGCGGCGGTGCCGGAGGAGCAGATCAGCGCGACCGGCCGCTCGGAGCGCCTGGCCAGCCCCAGCGCCAGGAAGGACGCCGAGCGCTCGTCGATGCGGACGTGCAGCCGCACCCGCGACTCGGCGTGCAGCGCCATGGCCAGCGGGGCGGAGCGGGAGCCGGGCGCCAGCACCACGTCGGTCAGGCCGCAGCGCACCAGCTCGTCGATCAGCACCGTGGCGAGCGCGGTGGCGGGGTTCAACGTGACGCCTCCTGCATCCGGCGAAGCCACTGGGGAGATTCGATCTCAAATGCCGACAAATGCTGAAAATTCACCGGGGGACGGCGGACCGCCAGCTCGCCGTTCACCGGCACCAGCGAGTCCTCCACGACGTCGCCCGCAAGCAGGGACATCGTGCCGAGCCCGCACGCGTACGGCAGCGACGGCAGCGCCGCCGCCAGCGCCACCCCTGCGGCCAGCCCCACGGACGTCTCCACGGCGCTGGAGACGACCGCGGGCAACCCGCACGCCTCCACCACCCGCAGCGCGTCGCGCACCCCGCCGAGCGGCTGCACCTTGACCACGGCGATGTCGGCGGCCTCGGCCGCCCGCACCCGCAGCGGATCCTCCGCCCTGCGGATGGACTCGTCGGCCGCGATCGGCACGTCGCACGCCCGGCGCACCGCCGCCAGCTCCTCCAGCGTTGCGCACGGCTGCTCGGCGTATTCCAGGTCGAAGCGGTCGAGCCGTTTGAGCCGCCGCACGGCCTCGTCGACCTCCCAGGCGCCGTTGACGTCGACGCGCAGCTTGCCCGAGGGGCCCAGCGCGTCGCGTACGGCCTCCACCCGGGCCACGTCGTCGTCGAACGTCTGGCCGCGCTCGGCCACCTTCACCTTGGCCGTGCCGCACCCGGAGCGGCGCACGATGTCGTAGGCCTGCTCGGGGTCGACCGCGGGTACGGTCGCGTTGACCGGCACGCGGTCGCGCACCGGCTCCGGCCAGCCCTCGAACGCCGCCTCACGGGCGCACGCCAGCCAGCGGGCGCACTCGCGCGGGCCGTACTCGGGGAACGGCGAGAACTCGCCCCACCCCGCCGGGCCGTGCAGCAGCACCCCTTCCCTGACGGTCTGCCCCCGGAACCGCGTACGCATCGGGATGCGGAAGACCACGGGAGAACGCGTCACGACCCTCCCTGCGCCTGTGTTCGAAACTGTCGCCACTAACCTTACGAGCATGTGGAGGAACCCGTCGCATCCGGACCGCCCGCTGCACGCCCTCGTGCGGCCTCCGGGCCCCGCCCTCTTCACGGCGATCCGCGATGCGCTCGACGGCGACGGCCCGGCCGTGCTCCCGCTGTCACCCGGCCACTCCATCGGAGCGATCGCCTCGCTGCGCCCCACTCACGCCGACGGCGAGGCGCTCGACGGCGGCGCCGGCGTCCCCGATGACGTCGCGGTCGTCATCGCCACCAGCGGCAGCACCGGCGCCCCCAAGGGCGTGATGCTGTCGGCCACGGCGCTGCGGACCTCCGCGGCGGCCTCGCTGCGCCGCGTCGAGGCCTCGAAGGGCGATCGCTGGCTGTGCTGCCTGCCCGTCGCCCACGTCTCCGGCCTGCAGGTCCTCGTCCGGGCCCTGCTGTCAGGGAGCGAGCCGATCATCCACTCCGGCTTCGACCCGCACGCGGTGCTGTCCTCGGGCGCCGACCACGTCTCGCTCGTGCCGACCCAGCTCCACCGGCTGGTCGAGCTCGGAGCCGACCTGTCGGTGTTCAGGACGATCCTGCTCGGCGGCGCCGCGCCCCGTGCGGGGCTGCTCGATCAGGCCCGCGACCTCGGCGCACGGATCGTCACGACGTACGGGATGAGCGAGACGTGCGGCGGCTGCGTGTACGACGGCCTGCCCCTTTACGGCGTAGATCTCAAAATCGGCGACGACGGCCTGATCAGGATCTCCGGGGCGGTGCTGTTCTCCGGCTACCGCTTCGCCGACCCGCCCATGCCGCTGGACGGCGGCTGGTTCGTCACCTCCGACCTGGGCGAGCTCCACGGCGGCCGGCTGCGCGTGCTGGGCCGGGCCGACGACGTCATCAACACCGGCGGCGAGAAGGTCGTGGCCGGCGCCGTGACCGCCGTCCTCGCCACCCACCCCGAGGTGGCCGACGTGGCCGTGATCGGCACGCCCGACCCCGAATGGGGCGAGGCGGTCACCGCCGTCGTGGTCCCCGTCACGCCCGACACGCCCCCCACGCTTTCGCAATTGCGGGCATATTGCCGCGATAGGCTTCCCCCGCATGCGGCGCCCCGTGGCCTGCGGCTGGTTCCCCGGCTGCCTCTGCTGCCCAACGGCAAAACCGACCTGATGCGCCTGAGGGCAGGAACCTGACGAGTTGCGGCTGCGTCATAGAGGGAGAAGGAGGGAGCCTTTTATGGACGAGACCCGCAAGATGTGGGCATCCGCGGCCATCGTCGGCGTGATCGTCGTCGGGGGAGCCTCAGTCGCGGCGGCCGCTTCGGCGGGCAAGCTCGACCAGGTGGCGAGGGAGACCCGGGCCGTGGTGGAGAAGGCCCCGCAGGGCTCGACGACCCCGTCCGCAGGGCCGTCCGAGGACGACATCGTCGTCTCGACGCAGGTCAACCCCAACCCCGGCGAGGTCCTCGAACACTGGACCGACGAGCGCATGGAGCACGCCGAGCCCATGCCGATGCCGGTGATCACCTTGGACGAGGAGCAGCTCGCGGAATAAGTCCGGGCCGCGCACGGTTGGCATAGTGGGCGTTCTGTCCCTTTTTTTACCCTGCAACGTGCGCACGGGAACAAATGACGGCGATTGGCGTTATTGCTACTGGTGCGCCGTGCGAGCAACGAAGCCGCCCCACCACAACAAGCCTGATCGCTTCGACTCCGTACGGAGGAGGTGTCCTCATGCCCAGAACCGCCGTGGCGACCCCACCAGCAACTCTCGACCAGCTCCTTGAACGAGGGCGAGCCCAGGGTCACCTTTCTCTGGCGGAGCTGCGTGACGCGTTCGCGAAGACCGGCATCAGCCCCTCTGAAGGCCGCACCATCCTGCGGGAACTGTCAGAGGCCGGCGTGAGCCTGGCCGCCGAGAACGAGGCGTCCGCCAGCACTGCCCCCAGGAAGACCAGCCAGAAGAATACGGCGACGACCAAGAAGACCTCGCGCTCGAAGACTACCGGCCGCAAGGCCGCGGAGGCAAAAACCGCCGACGCCGCCAGGGGCGTCACCCCATCGGAGCCCAAGCCCGAGCACCTCGAGGACGTCCCCGACGACGTGGCGCTCACCGAGGACGTCGACAACGAGCAGATGGACCTCGACGACACCCAGTCCGTCATGGGCGACTCGGTGCACACCTACCTGAAGTCCATCGGCCGCCGCACGCTGCTCACCGCGGCGCAGGAGGTCGAGCTGGCCCGCCGGATCGAGGCAGGCCTGTACGCCGAGTACAAGCTGGAGACCCACCCCGACCTGCCGGACTCCCTCAAGGACGACCTGTACATGGTCGTGGAGGACGGCAAGGAGGCCAAGGACCACATGCTGGAGGCCAACCTCCGCCTGGTGGTCTCGGTGGCCAAGAAGTACACCGACCGCGGCATGTCCCTGCTGGACGTCGTCCAGGAAGGCAACCTGGGACTGATCAGGGCGGTGGAGAAGTTCGACTACACCAAGGGCTTCAAGTTCTCCACGTACGCCATGTGGTGGATCAGGCAGGCCATCCAGCGCGGCTTCGCCGACTCGGCGCGCACCATCCGGCTGCCCGTGCACGTACTGGAGATGCTGTCGAAGCTGTCGCGGATCGAGCGTGACATGCACCAGCGCCTGGGCCGTGAGCCCACGCCCGAGGAGCTGGCCGTCGAGCTCGACAAGACCCCCGACCAGATCGAGGAGCTGCTGCGCACGAGCCGCCAGCCGATCTCGCTGAACGCCACGATCGGCGAGGACGGCGAGACCACGATCGGCGACCTCATCGAGGACGTCGACTCGCCGGAGGCGTCGGAGATCGTCGACCGCCAGCTGCTGGGCGACCAGCTGCGGGGCGTGCTCGACAACCTCTCGCCGCGCGAGTCGAAGATCATGGCTCTGCGCTTCGGCCTGGTGGACGGCAAGCCGCACACCCTCGACGAGATCGGCAAGCACCTGGGCCTGACCCGGGAGCGGATCCGCCAGCTGGAGAAGGAGTCGCTCTCCAAGCTGCGCCACCCGAGCAACACGCGCCCGCTGCTCGACTGGGCCAGCTGAGACACCGAAGAGCCCCGGCCTCCCCGGCCGGGGCTCTTTCGCGTGCTGGGACGCTAGCGGGTGGCGGGGACCGGGCGCGGGATCCTCGGGATGCCCCACATCCGGTTCTCCTCGCGCAGCGTGCGCAGCCGCTCGACCTCGGAGGTCCACATGGCCCCGGCCGGCGTGGCCTTGGCCTTGCGGCGCGCGATGCGGTCGTCGTAGGACTTCACGCCGAACGTGGCCCGCTGGCCCGCCTCCGCCGCCCGCAGCGCCTCGGTCAGCGCCTTGTCGAAGGCGATGCCGGCGGCCATCAGCTCGAGGTCGTCGGCCCCGGCCGCACGCAGCTCACGCAGCGTCGCCTCGGCCTCGCGGGCCTTGTCGAGCAGCTCGGGGAACCCCTTGGAGATCTCCTGGTCCGCGTGGTAGCGGACCTCTGCCTCCCGGCTCACCCGCGGACGGAAAAACGCCATCGAACCGGCCCCTTCACGCTGTACGTTCACTCGTTCACCGGCAAGAGTACGCCGTCGCGCGACACGGGCGGAAATCGCCCTGGAGCGACCGCCTTTACATAGTAAGATGATCACCATGCCCGCCAAACGACCGTCCGTCCCCCTCTCCCGCGAGCGCATCATCGAGGCCGCGCTCCACATCGCCGACAGCCAGGGCCTGCGCCGGCTCACCATGCGCCGCCTGGGCGACGCCCTGGAGGTGGAGGCCATGGCGATCTACCACCACCTCCCCCGGGGCAAGGAGGCGCTGATGGACGCCCTGGCCGAGCACGTCACGGCCGTCCACGTCGAGCCGGGCCCCACCTGGCAGCAGACGGCCAAGGCGTGGTGCAGGGCGGGCCGTGAGCTGCTGCGCGAGCATCCCGGCGTGCTCGCGCTGGCGCTGACCAAGCCGCCCAAGGGAGCCACCGCCGTGGCCGTCAGGGAGCAGACCGAGCAACTGGCCGAGGCGGGCCTGGACAACGCCGCCGAGGCCGTACGCGCGCTGCGGGCGTTCGTGTTCGGCAGCGTGGCCGTCGAGGTGCAGCAGTCCGGCTGGGCCGACCCCGCGGTCGACCAGTGGGTCAGGCGGGACGAAAGAGCCGATATGGACTTCGAGCGCGGACTCGACGCTTTGCTCAAGGGATTGCAAACGTGATGCGCGTGTCGCGCTTGGCCCGTTATCCTGCATAAGGCACGCTGTGTCAAAGGTCACACGTTCCGGGGATCCTCCTGTAACAGTCAAAAGGGGCTATGTCCGAACGCGTGGCACGCGTCGCACACTTGCCAGGAACAACCCGAGCCAGGCTCCCACCCCAGGTCACCGGGAGCACCCACGAGATATCCGGAGGCACGATGATGTGCCCGCACGACCCACCCTGTCCGGACGCCGAGGCACCGGACCGTGAGGCGGCACGCACCCTCGCCTGCCACCCCGAGCAGGGGTGGAGCCTTCTCTGCAACGGCGTCGTCCTGTTCGAGGACACCGGTGAGCTGCTGCCCAGCGGCATCGTCATCGCGCCGCACCGGCCCGTGGCCGGCGCGGTCTGACTCACCCGGAGGCGATCCCGGCTACGCGTAGCGGGTGATCCACTCCGCCACGATCTCACCCACCCGGGCGGGGTCACGCTTCAGGTCGTGCCCCTCCCCCGGCAGCACCACCAGGCGCGCGGCGTCCTCGGCGTCGGGCACGCCGAACGGGTCACGGTCCCCGTTGACGACCAGCACGTCCACTCCGGCGCCGCGCAGCTCGCCGGCCCGGGAGCGATCCGGCTTCCCCGGCGGGTGCAGCGGGAAGGCCAGCGCCACGACCGCCGCCGCGCCGACCGCCTTCGCCGTACGGCAGGCGACCCGCGCCCCGTTGCTCCGCCCGCCCTGCACGACGGGCAGACCGGGCAGGCGCGTACGCAGCTCGTCCAGGACGGCCTCCCACGCCTCGTCCTGCCGGGCCGGCGAGCCGGGCGCCCGCGCCCCCGCCACCCGGAACGCCTGTGTCACCCTGGCCACGCTGGCGCCCACGGCGAGCGCGGCGTCGCGGACGGCCAGCAGGTCGGGAGCGTCGACGCCGCCGGCCGACCCGTGGGTCAGCACCAGCAGCAGCCGCGGCCGCGCGGCCTCGTCGATCTCGACCAGCGCCGGCCCCCGCGGCGTCATCACCTGCATGCCAGCACCGTACCTGGGGAGGATGCCAAGTTGGCTCTCAGGTCTGATGACGGCGAGGCTCCCAGGCTGGATGATGCACTCATGCCAGACACACGCCCGCTCCGGGACGAGCTGCAGGCCACTCTCGACGCGCGCCGCGACCTCGGCCCCGACTACGAGCCCGCGCTCATCGACTCGTTCGTCGACCGCATCGACGCGACGATCACCGCCCGCGTACGCGCGGAGCTCGACCACCACGGGGCCGCCCCGCGCAGGAAGCCGCCGGCCTCGCAGCTGATCCCGCTCGCGCTGGGCTCGATGGGCCTCGGCATCCCGCTGACGGCCATCGGGGCGGCGCAGGCAGGAGGGGTCGGCCTGTTGATCGTGTGGCTGGCGATCGTGGTCATCAACGTGGCCGCCGCGGTGGCGATCATCCGCCGCCCCTGAGACCGGTCAGGCGTCGCGCTGGTAACGCAGCCGCACCTCCGCGGCCAGCGTCTCGTCCTCGTGCTCCAGCCCGTACGTCCAGACCCGGTCGGCGTCGTCGGCGCGCCCGCGCAGCGGAAGCGTGCGCGCCAGCAGCTCGATCGCCAGGGCGCCCGTGCGCGGGTCGGCGCCGTCCTCCAGGCTCTCGGCGAACTCGGCGCAGGCCAGCTCCAGATGCGCGATGCCGAGCTGGACGCGCAGCCCCGGCATCTCGTCCGCGGGCGCGAACTCCAGGGCGTCCAGCAGCACCTCGGCGGCCGCCCCCGGCTCGCCGTGCTCCATCATCAGGTCCGCGAGCTGCTGCGCCGCGTGAGCGCCGACCCCCTCGTCACCCGCCTCCATGCTCGTCTCCATGGCGGCGCGGAACTCCCGCTCGGCCTCCTCCAGGTTCTGCGCCCGCACGGCCAGCCGGGCCAGCGCGAGGTGGGCCAGCGGCACGTACGCGGCCGTGCCGACGCCCAGCACGGCCTGCCAGGCGGCCCTGGCCTGGTCGTCGCGCCCCTCGCGTTCGAAGCCCTGGGCGAGGTGGCAGGCGGCCTGGGCGGCGAACTCGGGATGCCCGGTGGCCAGCGCGGTGCGGGCGGCGGCCCTGGCGGCCTCGACCTCGCCGCGTTGCTCCAGCACCACGGCCAGCCCGACGGCGGCCTGCGCCCGGTCGGGCTCCTCGTGGTCGGCGGCGAGCTCGGACAGGATGGCGGCGGCGCCCTCGAGGTCTCCGCGTTCGGCGAGCAGGCGGGCGGTGTCGAGGGGCGAGGTCTGCAGCTCTGATGACGTCAAGGAGGCTCCTCGGGGCGACGGTCGCCCCGAGCCTAACGATTTCCGGCGATCATGTCTGCCCACTTGCCGCCGAAGGACTGGCCGGATCGGTCGGCCCCGGCCGGTCCTTCGGCGCGCGGGCTCAGTCCTCGTACGCCTCGAGGGGCGGGCAGGAGCAGACCAGGTTGCGGTCGCCGTAGGCCTGGTCGATGCGGCGCACCGGCACCCAGTACTTCCCGTCGCGCAGCGAGGGCACCGGGTAGGCCGCCTCGCTGCGGGTGTACGGGTGCGGCCACTCGTCAGCGGTGACCGCCGCGGCCGTGTGCGGGGCGTTGCGCAGCGGGTTGTCGCTCTTGTCGTAGTCGCCGGAGGCCACCTTGGCGATCTCGCCGCGGATGGCGATCATGGCGTCGACGAACCGGTCGAGCTCGCCGAGGTCCTCGCTCTCGGTCGGCTCGATCATGAGCGTGCCGGCCACCGGGAACGACATGGTCGGCGCGTGGAACCCGTAGTCGATGAGCCGCTTGGCCACGTCGTCCACGGTGACGCCCGTCTCCTTGGTGATCTGCCGCAGGTCGACGATGCACTCGTGCGCCACCAGGCCGCCGCGGCCGGTGTAGAGCACCGGGTAGTGCGGGGCCAGGCGCCTGGCCAGGTAGTTCGCCGACAGGATGGCCTGCTCGGTGGCCGCCTTGAGGCCCTCGCCGCCCATCATCCTGGCGTACGCCCACGAGATCGGCAGGATGCCCGCCGATCCGTACGGGGCCGCCGAGACCGGACCGACCGGGGCGCCGTCACGCAGCGGGTGGCCGGGCAGGTAGTCGGCCAGGTGCGCGCGCACCGCGACCGGGCCGACGCCGGGGCCGCCGCCGCCGTGCGGGATGCAGAAGGTCTTGTGCAGGTTGAGGTGGGACACGTCGGCGCCGAACGCGCCCGGCTTGGCCAGGCCGACCAGGGCGTTGAGGTTGGCGCCGTCGACGTACACCTGGCCACCGGCCTCGTGCACCTTCTCGCAGATCTCGGTGATGGTCTCCTCGTACACGCCGTGCGTCGACGGGTACGTCACCATGATCGCCGCGAGGGCGTCACGGTGCTTGGCGATCTTGGCGTCGAGGTCGGCTAGGTCGACGTTGCCGTTGTCGTCGCAGGCCACGACGACGACCCGCATGCCGGCCATGACGGCGCTGGCGGCGTTCGTGCCGTGGGCGGAGGACGGGATGAGGCAGACGTCGCGCTCACCCTGGCCGCCCGCGCGGTGGTAGGCGCGGATGGCCAGCAGGCCGGCGAACTCGCCCTGGGAGCCGGCGTTCGGCTGGATGGAGACGGCGTCGTAGCCGGTCACCTCGGCCAGCCAGCTCTCCAGCGTGCCGATCAGCTCGCGATAGCCCTCGGACTGCTCCTCCGGCGCGTACGGGTGGATCGCGGCGAACTCCGGCCAGGTGATGGGCTCCATCTCGGTGGTCGCGTTCAGCTTCATCGTGCAGGAGCCGAGCGGGATCATGGAGCGGTCGAGGGCGATGTCCTTGTCCTGGAGCTTGCGCAGGTAGCGCAGCATCGCCGTCTCGGAGCGGTACTGGTGGAAGACGGGGTGCGTGAGGTAGTCGCTCTCGCGCAGCAGCGTGTGAGGCAGCGCGTCGGCGGCGCCCTCGATGTCCACACCGGCGGCGGGCGCGCCGAAGGCGGCCCACACCTTGGCGATCTCGGCGGCGCCGGTCTTCTCGTCGCAGGAGACGGAGACGTGGTCGGCGCCGGCCTGCCAGAGGTTGACGCCCCGCTCGGCGGCGGCGGCCACGACCTCGGCGGCCCGGCCGGGCACGCGGGCCAGCACGGTGTCGAAGAACTCGTCGTGCACGACCTCGACCCCGGCCCGGCGCAGCCCGTCGGCCAGGACGACGGCGTACCGGTGCACCCGGTGGGCGATGCGGCGCAGGCCCTCGGGGCCGTGGTAGACGGCGTACATGCTGGCGATGACGGCGAGCAGGACCTGGGCGGTGCAGATGTTGCTGGTGGCCTTCTCGCGGCGGATGTGCTGCTCGCGGGTCTGCAGGGCCAGCCGGTAGGCGGGGCCGCCGTCGGCGTCCACCGACACGCCGACCAGGCGGCCCGGCAGCTGCCGCTGCAGCCCCTCGCGTACGGACATGTAGGCGGCGTGCGGCCCGCCGAACCCGAACGGCACGCCGAACCGCTGCGAGGAGCCGATCGCGATGTCGGCGCCCAGCTCCCCTGGGGCGGCCACGAGCGTCAGGGCCAGCAGGTCGGCGGCGGCCACGACGAGCGCGCCCGCCTCGTGCGCGGCGACGGCCACGGCGCGGAAGTCGCGCACCCGCCCGGAGGCGCCCGGATACTGGACGAGCACGCCGAAGCACTCGGGCAGCTCGCCGTCCAGCGCGTGCTCCACGAGGGTGATGCCGAGCGGCTCGGCGCGGGTGGCCAGCACGGCCTTGGTCTGCGGCAGCGCGTCGGCGTCGATCACGAACACCGAGCTCTTCGACTTGCCCGCCCGGCGGGCCAGCGTCATGGCCTCGGCGGCGGCCGTGCCCTCGTCGAGCAGCGACGCGCCGGCCACCGGCAGGCCGGTGAGGTCGGAGACGACCGTCTGGAAGTTCAGCAGCGCCTCGAGACGGCCCTGCGAGATCTCCGGCTGGTACGGCGTGTACGCGGTGTACCAGCCCGGGTTCTCCAGCAGGTTGCGCCGGATGACGGCGGGCGTGACGGTGTCGTAGTAGCCCAGGCCGATCATGGAGGTGAGCACGCGGTTGCGCCCGGCCAGGGCGCGCAGCTCGGCGATGGCCTCGGCCTCGCCGATCGCGGCGGGCAGCTTGAGGCTGTCCTTGGCCCTGATGGCCTCGGGCACGGCCACCGCCACCAGGTCCGCCACGGACTCGAAGCCGACGGCCTCGAGCATGCGCTGCTGCTCGGACTCCGAGGGCCCGATGTGCCGGGACGAGAAGGGCGGTGCGGTCAGGTCGGTCATGGAGGTGCCTCCCGAGGCTATGGAGACCGGCGCCAGGGCGCGGGCGAGTGCCGGATCTCCCCCTCTGTCAACGGGACCTGAGAGCTTCACCCCGGTGGGGCTTGCACCGTCGGTGAGGCGCGTCTGGCGAACGCGCCTGCTTTCCAGAGTTGCCTCGCCCAGCGGTACCGGATGCCTGAGAGATTCCGGGGAGGGTTGCTCCTTCGGCGCCCCGGGATCAGTGCCCGGGGACTCTCCCGCACGGGGTCGTCAGCCTTACCCGTCCTAGATTACTACGGTGCGCCGGGATGGTGAGGATCGGCCGGGTTCGCCGGCCTGTCGCGGGAGCCCGGATCAGCCGATGCGGCGCGCGCGGCGCCGGCGGGCGAGTTCGTCAGCGGGGTGGTCGGCCGGGACGGTGTCCTCGACCGCCGCGCGTTCCCCCGGCAGCTCCGCGAGGGAGCCCTCGACCTCTCGCCAGACCCGGCCGAGCGCGATGCCGAACACGCCCTGGCCGCCCTGGAGCAGGTCGATCACCTCGTCTGCGGAGGTGCACTCGTAGACGCTGACGCCGTCGCTCATGAGGGTGATCTGCGCGAGGTCGGCGACGCCGCGGTCACGCAGGTGCTGCACGGCCGTGCGGATCTGCTGCAGCGACACTCCCGTGTCGAGGAGCCGCTTGACGACCTTGAGCACCAGGATGTCGCGGAAGCTGTAGAGGCGCTGCGAGCCCGAGCCCTGTGCGGCCCTTATCGTGGGCTCGACCAGGCCCGTGCGCGCCCAGTAGTCGAGCTGCCTGTAAGTGATGCCGGCCGCCGCGCAGGCCGTCGGCCCGCGGTATCCGATGTCGTCCGGCAGCGTCGCCGGCTGCTCGTCGAAGAGCAGGCCCTGCTCCCCGGCACGCTGCCGCGCACTCTCGCGCCGCACCGGATCTTCCTGGCCGGCCGTCTTACCCTCGCCGCTGCTGACCGCCACGCGGACCTCCGGCTTTCTCTCATCCCGTGGCCTGATCTGGGGGTTGGTAAAGTGCGGCCACGGGTTTCACTTGCACCGTAGGACCGTGACCATGCTCAGTCAACGATCCGGCTCGGCGCGTCGTGAAGCGTAAATGCACTGAAATACCTACCCCGCCCGGCCGAAGTCCTCGGGAGTGATCGTGTCAAGGAACTCCCTGAACTTCTCCACCTCGTCCTCCTGGTCGTCGGGGATGATCACGCCCGCCTCCTGCACGACCTCCTCGCTGGCGAAGATGCGCGCCCCCGTGCGCAGGGCGAGCGCGATGGAGTCGGACGGCCGGGCGCTGACCTCCACGCCGTTGGAGAAGACGAGATCGGCGAAGAAGATGCCGTCGCGCAGCGCGACGATGTTGACCGCCCGCAGGCCGACGCCGAGGGCGCTCAGCACGTCGCGGAACAGGTCATGAGTGAGTGGCCGCGGCGGCGGCTCCTCCGCCTGGGCGAGGGCGATGGCCGTGGCTTCGGTCATGCCGATCCAGATGGGCAGGAACCGTTCCCCGTGTGCCTCCTTGAGCAAGACGATCGGCTGATTTGTGGGCATCTCAACTCTTACGCCCACGACCTCCATCTGCAACACGGGCTGCTCCGTAATCCTGACCGGTCACCCGGCACAGCTCTTCGAACATCGCTTCTGGCTGAATGGCTCTTCGTTTCAACGTAACACCCGCAGGGCCCGGAATGTGCCCCCGCCTCCCAGCTCGCCCCGGCCTCAACCTCCGAGGACCGACCGGACTCCCGTGCGCACAAGGGACGCGTGCAGATCGAGCAGGAGCGTGGACAGCTCCCTCGCCGCCTCGTCGGCCTCGCCGATGGCGCCGGGGGCGCGCCGCTTGAGTATGGGGGCGACGGTCTGCTCGACCAGGCCGCACTCGCGCTCGGCCGCCGCCTTGACCGCGCGCAGGTGGCGGGCGTGCAGGCCGAAGCGGGACAACGAGCCGACGGTGCGGGCCACGGTGAGGGCCTCCTCGTCGTAGCGGCGGGCCACCGGGGCGAGCAGGCCGTAGTCTTCGAGCTCCTCGAGGGTCTCCTCGTCGATGCCGGCAGCCTCCAGCAGCTCGGCCCGGCTGAGCCTGACCTCCTGCTTGTCCTGCAGCACGCGGGGGCGGCCGAAGCTCTCGGCCATCTTGTCCTTGATCACCCGCAGCGGCAGGTAGTTGTCGCGCTGCTCGGTGAGGATGAAGCGGAGCTGCTCGACGTGCAGGTGGGTGAACTTGCGGAAGCCGGACGGGCTGCGCTCGGGCTCGATCAGGCCCTCACCCTCGAGGAACCGGATCTTGGAGACGGTGACATCGGGGAACTCGCCCTGCAGCAGGGCGAGCACCTCCCCGATGCTCATGTGCGAGCGTGCGGCCTGTGAGCTCATGCCGCCTCCCGCAACGGCTCCCCCGCTGGGGACGTCTCCATGGGTCGCTCACTCCGCCCGCTCATGCGCCTGGGTTGCCGCGCATCAGGAAAAGAAGGCGGAACTTGCCGATCTGCACCTCGTCTCCGGAGTGCAGCGGAACCTCCTCGATCCGCTCGCGGTTGACGTAGGTGCCGTTGAGGCTGCCCACGTCGCGCACGGAGAACTGGCCCCCGCGGTGCCGGTAGAACTCGACGTGGCGGCGGGAGACCGTGATGTCGTCGAGGAAGATGTCGCTCTCCGGGTGGCGCCCGGTCGTGGTCAGGTCTTTGTCCAGCCTGAAACGGCTGCCCTGGTTGGGGCCCCTGGTCACCGTGAGCAACGCCGCGCCGGGCGGGAGCTGCTCGACGAGCGCCCGCTCGGCCAGGAGCATGTCGCCTGTCTCAGCCTCGTACGCCTCGATTCCCGCGACGGAGATCGTCGACGTGGTGTCCCCGGAGACCTCGGGTCTGGTCAGCGGTGACCCACAGCGGGAACAGAAACGGGCATCCTCGGGGTTGGCGTGCCCGCACTGCGTGCAGTAGACGCTCGGCATCGATCGGCTCGGCCTCCTACCGCGAAGACACGGTGCTTTCGGGCGCGCCTGCCTTCGCTCTTTCACGTTTGCGAATGCCGCAACTTACGCTGATCAGCGGCAAAGGTCAAGGCGGGGCGCTGGACTCGGGTGTCGGACGCAGACAAAGTTACCGCTGCGCCCGCCCCGTGGTCCATGCCGCCGCGCGTTTCAACATTACGATCTTGCGGCACTCCGCGCGCACGTCGCGGGCATGGATTTTTCCGGGATCAGGTGGCGGCCTGCTCGACGATGCGGGCCCAGCGCTCGAGCAGGGTCTGGGCGGCGTCCACGTCCCACGCCTCGGCCCACAGGTCGGTGACCGGCTCGGCGGCGGCGGGCAGCACGAGCACCCAGCTGCCGTCGTCACGGGCCACCCGGACGCCGTCGGTGGTGTCGATGCGGCAGCCGTCGGGCTCGGCCTCGGCGGCCTCCATGACCGAGCGCATGACGGCGCCCTTGGCCGCCCACGGCGTCGGCACGGCGCGTTTGAGCAGCTTGACCTCCGGGATCCGCGCGTCGATCTGGCTGAGCGACAACCGGGTGCGGGCGACCAGGCCGAGCAGCCGCATGAACGCGGCCAGCCCGTCGATGGCGGGGCTGAACTCCGGGACCACGAAGCCGCCGCGCCCGTCGGCGGCGAAGATCATGTCCGGGCCGGCGGCCGCCGAGGTGAGGGCGTCGAGCGAGGTGGTGGTCCACTGCACCTGGACGCCGTGGAAGCGGCAGACCTGCTCGGCGACCCGGGTCGTGGTGACCGGCAGGGCCACCCGGCCGCCCTGGCGTTCGGCGGCGACCAGGTCGAGCACGACGAGCAGGGCGCGTTCCTCGCTGATCAGCTGGCCCTTCTCGTCGACGAGGGCGATGCGCTCGCCGACCGGGTCGAACCGCACGCCGAACGCCGCCCGCGAGGAGCTGACCAGCTCCGACAGGCGTTGCAGGTCGCGGCGGCGGCCGGCCAGCGTCTCGGTGGGCGAGACGTCGTCGAGGCGCGCGTTGACGGTGAGCACCTCGACGCCGACCCGCCCGAGCAACGTGGGCAGCACGAGCGAGGAGGTGCCGCCGGCGCAGTCGACGACCACCTTCATGTCGCGTACGCCGCTCACGCCGACGTGGGTGAGCAGCTCGTGGGTGTAGTCCTCGACGGCCCTGGACGGGTAGGTGAGCTCGGCGATCTCGCCGGGGAAGGCGCGGCGGAACTCCTGGCGGGAGAAGACCCGCTCCAGCTTGCGCTGGGCGGCCGGCGGCAGGTCGGCGCCGCGGCCGTCCATGATGACGATGTCCACGCTCTGCGGGTCGCCCGGGGTGGTGCGCAGGGCGATGCCGCCGGCCGCCGACTCCCTGGCGGTGTGGAAGCGGGTGACGGGCATCGGGGCGGCCTCGAGGTCGAGCACGTTGATGGCGCTGGCGGTCAGCGCGGCGTTGACGGCCCGCTTCAGCGCCCTGGCGGCCAGCGAGCAGTCGCGGGAGGTGACGACGTGGGCGCCCTTGCGCAGGGTGGTGGCGTACGCGCTGGCCAGGCGGACGCAGAGCTCGGTGGTGATCTCGACGTTGACCAGGCCGCTGACGCCGCGCGGGCCGAACAGGTTGCGCTGGCCGCGCGACTCCCAGATGACGCTGGTGTTGACGACCGCGCCGGCCTCGATGGTCTTGAACGGGTAGACCTTGACGCCGCTGGAGACGTACGCTTCGGCCTCGATGACGCACTCGTCGCCGATGACGGCGTTCTCCTCGATGCGGGCGCCGGCCATCACGTCGGTACTCTTGCCGATGACGCAGCCGCGCAGGTGGGCGCCGGGGCCGAGGTAGACGTTGTCGTGGACGACCGCGCGGTGCAGGAAGGCGCCCTCGCGGACGACCGCGTTGTTGCCGAGCACGGTGTACTCGCGCAGCTCGGCGCCCGCCTCCACCTTGGCGTAGTCGCCGACGAGCAGCGGGCCCTTGAGCACGGCGTCGGGGTCGACCGAGGCCGAGTCGGCCACCCAGACGCCCGGGGAGACCTCGAAGCCGCCGATGTCGAGCTGGACCTTGCCCGACAGGGCGTCGGCCTGGGCCTTGAGGTAGCTCTCGTGGGTGCCGACGTCCTCCCAGTAGCCGTCGGCCACGTAGCCATAGATGGCGGCGCCGCCGGCGAGCAGGGCGGGGAAGACGTCGGCGGACCAGTCGACCGGCACGCCCTCGGCGACGGCGTCGAGGACCTCGGGCTCCATGACGTAGATGCCGGTGTTGACGGTGTCGGAGAAGACCTGGCCCCACGTGGGCTTCTCCAGGAAGCGCTGCACGCGGCCGGAGTCGTCGACGATGATGATCCCGAATTCGAGCGGGTTGGGGACGCGTTTCAGGCCGATCGTCACCAGCGCCCCATTTTCCCGATGAAAACGGATCATGTCGGACAAATCAATATCCGTCAGGGCGTCGCCGGAGATGACGAGGAATCGGTCGTCGCGGAGCCGGGCGGCGGCGTTCTTGACGCTTCCCGCGGTGCCGAGGGGGACGTCCTCGGTGGCGTACTGGAGATGCATGCCGAGCTCGTCGCCGTCGCCGAAGTAGTTGCGCACGAGGGCGGCGAGGAACTGCAGCGTCACCACGGTCTCGGTCACGCCGTGCCGCTTGAGCAGGCGTAACACGTGTTCCATGATCGGGCGGTTGGCCACGGGGAGCAGGGGCTTGGGCTGGTTGGCGGTCATCGGACGCAGCCGAGTGCCCTCCCCGCCCGCCATGACGACCGCCTTCACCCGATCACTCCTTCTTGGCCGCGGTTACGAGTTGTCGCACCTGTACCACATACAGCACCCCCGCCCACCAGTACAGGCCCGTTCCCCAGAGCGCGAATGCCCACCCGACGATCTGGGCTATATCGGCATACCACCCAGCATGGGAGCCAAGGAAGAGGAGCGGGAAGGCGTACATGAGGTTGAACATGGCCGCCTTGCCCAAAAAATGCACCTGAAGTGCCCTATATCCGTATTTGCGGAGTACGAGGATGGAACATCCGACGAAGGCCTCGCGCAGGAGGATGGCGGCGACGAGCCACCAGGGGATGATCTCGCGCACCAGCAGCGCGAAGATCGTGGAGAAGACGTAGAGCTTGTCGGCGGCCGGGTCGATGAGCCGGCCCAGGCGGCTGGTCTGGTTGAACGCGCGGGCGATCTTCCCGTCGAGCCAGTCGGTGAAACCCGCCACCGCGAGCACGCCGATGGCCCAGCCGTCCTCCCTGGGCCCGAGCACGAGCCAGAGGAACACGGGCACACCAAGCAGGCGCAGGAAGCTCAGCAGGTTGGGGACCGTCCAGATACGGTCCTCGGCGGAAGTTTCACTCACGCAGCAGACCCTACTGCGTGGAACTCGGTCTCAGCGGTCTCGGATGGGCACATCTGTTCCATCCGTTTCCGCAGGTGGTGTCCGGTTTTCTGACCGGGGTGGGTCAGGTGCGGAGGAAGTCGTGCGTGCGGCCTTTCTCCTCGAAACCGAGACGGGCGTAGAAGCGGCGGGGCCAGCCGGCGGAATCGGCCACCAGGAAGATCAGTTCGGCTCCGGCGGCCGCCGCGAGCATGGCCGCCATCAGGGCCCGCGCGTATCCCCTGCTGCGGTGCCGCTCGGTGGTGAAGAGGTTCTCGATCTGGGCGACGCCGCTGTGGACGTACAGGTCGGCGCGGGCGGCGATCTCACCCTCGGCGGTGCGGATCGCGTGGAAGCCGACCGTGCCGGCGCCCCGCAGCCGTGCCTCGGCCCGCCGGGCCAGCTCGTCGATCACGTCGGCGGGGGCCTGCGGCAGCGTACGGCGCCAGTCCCGGCGCAGCACCGGCACCAGCTCGTCGAGGCCGAGCCGCTCGGCTCGCGGCGGATCCTGGGGGGCGTCGCCGCGGAAGGCCATGACCAGGTTCGTCTCGTGTGCGTAGCCGGCGGCGGCGAAGGCGGGAGCGAGCGCCGTGCCACGGCGGTCTTCGTGAACGCACACCAGCCGGTGCGCGCGCTCGGCCGGCACCTCATCGGCTGCGGCGAGCAACCGCCCGGCCGCATCGTCGCCCGCCGTCCGGCCCCTGAGCTCGGTGTCGTCGGCCGCTGTCCGCACCATGAGCTTGTTGTCGTCGTACGAGCCGGGGAAGCGGTCGTCGAGCACCGCGAAACCGCCGGGCGCCGGCACCACGCGAGGGGCCTTGCGACGGGCGAAGTCGTGCAGGAAGCCGACGGCGCGGGCGAGGCCGACGGCCCGGGCGGGCTCATCCACGCGGGGCGGCTGCGCGTACGGCCCTCAGGAACGCCTTGATCAGGGTGGAGTCCTTCACTCCCGGGGACGTCTCCACCCCGCTGGAGACGTCGACGCCCCAGGGATCGGCGGCGGCGATGGCCTCGGCCACGTTGGCCGGGTCGAGGCCGCCCGCCAGCATCCACTGCCCCGAGGGGCGGCCGCGCACGGCGGACCAGTCCCACGGCTGACCGGAGCCGGCGTGGGGGGCGTCGACGATGAGCAGGTCTTCGTCGTAGGCCCCGCAGCCCAGGTCGGCCTGGGCGTCCACGGCCCGCACGAGGCGGACGCCGAGGTCCTTGAGCGCGGTGAAGTCGCCGTGGGGGTGGCGGCCGTGCAACTGGACGCCTCGCACCCCGGAGGCCAGCGCCGCCGCGCGCACGGCCGCGGGGTCCTCCCCGCGGAACACGCCGACGGTGAGGACGTGTGCGGGCACGAGGGCGGCCAGCTCGGCGGCCCGCTCGGGCGTGACGCGGCGCGGGCTGCGGGTCATGACGACCCCGACGGCGTCGGCTCCGGCCTCGACGGCGGCGGCGACGTGTTCCGGCTCGCTCAGGCCGCAGATCTTCACATACACGCCTCCGACCTTAGCGGCGGCGGGCGGCCGCCGGTGACCACGCCCAGATCAGCACCGCGGTGATGAGACCGAACAGCGCCACCCCGTTGGGCACGTGCGCGCCGAGCCACATCCAGGTGACGTGCTGGGCGCCGCCGATGAGGAACAGCGCGACGCTGGCCAGCGCCGGCCAGCCCGCCCCGCGTCCGGGACGCCAGACGAGCACCGCCAGCACGGTCTGGACGAGGGCCAGCAGATGCACGACCATGCCGGCCATGAGGTGGCTCTCGAGCATCGAGTCGGACTCCACCGACTGGCCGGCGAACGAGGCGGCCACCAGCAGCGCAGCCGCGTGGGCGGTGACGGCGACGCGCAGGCCGTAGAGCAGCCCGGAGGAGACCTGGCCGCCCGGCTCGGTGCGGGGGGCGGCGGCGGTTTCTCGCATGATGATCCTTTCGGGGACTGTCAAGGACCACATGGTCGCCGCGCGGACCCCGGCCGGTCGTCAGCCTGGGGGATGACCCGCCGCTACACCTCCGGGCGGACCCGCCCCGATCAGCCGCCGCGTCTGGGGCGTACGGGGCGGAAGGAGGCGTCGACGAGGCCGGTGCGGTGGGCGACGACGGCGGCCTGGATGCGGTTGCGCAGGCCCAGCTTCTCCATGGCCGCGGCGATGTGGGTCTTGACCGTGGTGACGCCGACGTGCAGCTCCTCGGCGATCTCCGCGTTGGACAGGCCCGTGCCGACCAGGGCGAGCACCTCCAGCTCGCGCTCGGTCAGCCCCGGGGGCGCCGACGGGGCGGCGGCCTGCTCCTCCGCGTCGAGGAAGCGCTCCACGACGCGGCGCAGCACCGACGGGGCGAGCAACTGCTCGCCGGCCGCGGCCCTGCGGACGGCGTCGACCATGCGCTCGGGGTCGTCGTCCTTGACCAGGAAGCCCACGGCGCCGGCGCGCAGCGCGGCGTAGACGTTGCCGTCCTCGGCGAACGTGGTCAGCACCACGATCCTGACGCCGGGCCGGGCGGCGAGCACCCGCCTGATCGCCTCCAGGCCGTCGACCCGCGGCATGCGCAGGTCCATGAGGATCACGTCGGGCAGGTGGCGCTCGGCCAGGCGCACGGCCTCGGCGCCGTCCTCGGCCTCGGCCACGACCTCCATGTCGCCGGTGGCCTGCAGCAGCATGCGCACGCCCGCGCGGACGAGCGCCTGGTCGTCGGCCACGAGCACCCGGATCACGCGGCGCTCCCCGAGGGCAGGCGGCTGGGCAGGTGGGCGGCCAGCAGCCAGCCGCCCTCGCCGTCGGGGCCGGCGCTGAGGGTGCCGCCGAGGGCGCGCACCCGCTCCCGCATCCCGGCCAGACCGCGCCCGGAGGAGGGCAGCCGTTCGACGGCCGTGGGCGGGCGGCCGTTGCGGATCTCGACCTCCAGCCCCTCCTGCGTGGGGACGACGGAGACGCGGACCCGGGTGCCGGGGCCTGCGTGTTTGAGCACGTTCGTGAGTCCTTCCTGGACGATGCGGGCCGCGGAGGCGCGGGCGATGAGCGGGGCCTGGTCGGCGGCCGGGTCGAGGTCGAGGTCCACGACGAGGCCGGCGGAGGCCATGCGCTCGGCGGACTCGCGTACGACGTCGGCGGGGTTGGCCGGCAGGTCGGGCTGACGATCGGGGTCGCGCAGCAGGTCGAGCAGGTCACGCAGGTCCTGCAGGACCTGGTGGCCGGTCTCGCGGATGTCGTTGAGCGCGTCGGCGACGGGGCCGTCGGGGGCGGTGTAGCGGGCGGCGCCGGCGCGCAGCACCATCGCGCCGACGTGGTGGGCGACGATGTCGTGCACGTCGCGGGCGATGCGTTCGCGTTCGGCGAGCTGGTCGGCCCGCACCTGGGCGACGGCGGCGCGCGCGGCCTCCTCGGCGCGCAGCCGCTCCGCGGCCACCGCGGCCCTGCGCACGCCGAGGTAGCGGCCGATCGCGATGGGCGTGGCGACCAGCGACATCAGCACGCCGACGCGGAAGGCGGTGATCTGGGTGTCGTCGCCGACCACGGCGATGGCGCTCAGCAGGCAGCCGGTCAGGTACGCCGCGACCGTCCACGGCCACGACTGCACCCGCATGGCGAACACGCCGATCGCGATGAGCGTCAGGATCACGCACGTGTTGACGGCGTCGTCCAGATAGGTGTCGGCGCAGACCAGCAGCACGCCCTGCAGCAGGAAGACCAGGCCGGGCAACCGGCGGGCGATGCCCAGCGACAGGCCGCCGACGACGGCGAGCAGGCCGACCACCCAGACGGGCAGGCTGCCGGAGTGCCAGGTGGTCCACGTGCTGAGCACGGTGATGGCCACGCCGCCGGCCGCCAGCAGCGCGTCGGGGGTGACATCGCGCTCGTCGAGGCGTTCGGCGGAGCTGCGCAGGTACGCGCCCAGCACGGCGGGGAAGACGGGCAGCAGCACGGAGTACACCCACATGTTGCCGGTGGGCGCGGCGCCGGGGTCGGCGACGTTGAGCGCGGTCGCGACGATCGTGGCGACGACGGCGAGCGCGGTGGCCCGCGCCTTCGAGCGGAATCCGGCCACGCCGAGCGCCACGCACACGAGGATCTGCGCGGTGTTGGAGGTGAACGAGCCGATCTGGTCGGTGAGGGCGAGAAAGGCGGCGAGGTAGAGGGTGACCGGGACCGGCCAGCGGCGTACGAGACCCATGGGCAGGCCGACCAGCAGCGCCATCGGGATGTTCGCCTCGGCGGGCAGGAATGAGGTGTCGCCCGCGTTCGCCGTGGTCAGCAGGTCGAGGCTCATTCCCGAGGCCGCGAGCAGGACGTCCAGCGGCACACCACGCCAACGCATGGACACAAGGTATCCGCCGGGCGTGACCGGCTGATCCCCCGCGCGGAGGACCCCGCCTCCTCCAAGTGGCCGGACATCCGCCCGGAGGGTGGAGCGATCTACCCCGATCTTGCTCTACGTTCGGGTCATGTCGAACGACACCGCAGTTTTCCTCGGACAGTTCCTGCGCTCCCCCGGCACCATCGGCGCGGTCGCTCCCAGCTCCCGCCGCCTGGCCGCGGCCGTCTGCGCGCCGATCCCCGAACGCGGCGAGCCCGTCGTGGTCGAGCTCGGGCCCGGCACGGGCTCGTTCACCTCCGAGATCCAGCGGCGGCTGGGCGGGCGGGGCCACCACCTGGCCGTTGAGCTCAACGACAAGATGGCGCGCCTGCTGTCCGAGCGTTTTCCCGCCGTTGACGTCGCGCACGCTGACGCGGCGAAACTGAGCCAGTTGCTCGGTGAGCGCGGGCTGCGCTCGGCCGACGTGGTGGTGAGCGGGCTGCCTTGGGCGGCGTTCCCCGACGGGTTGCAGCGGGATCTGCTGACGGCGGTGACGACGTCCATGACGCCGGGGGCGGCGTTCACGACGTTCTCCTACATCCACGCCATCCCGCTCAGCTCGGCGCGGCGTTTCCGCGCGCTGCTGGCCGAGCGGTTCGAGGAGGTCGTGCACGGGCGTACGGTCTGGCGCAACACTCCCCCGGCCTTCGTCTTCACCGCACGTCGTCCCCGCTGACCGCACCGGATGGGGGTCCGGCCGCCCGATCGGCGCCTGGATCGGGTGGCCGTACCATCGCCGGGAAGCTCCCTGCTCAACTCCCTGGCGGGTGTTGTCCCGGGTGTCGCGGCGGGCTCATGAGCCCTCTCGTGCCCCCGGGCGTTCGGGTGGCTGACCTCCTCCTCGGCCGTCTCAGCGGATCCACCGTCATGAGGGCTCGCCTACCCGGGTGCGGGGGAAGCACACGCGCCGCTCAGCCGAACGACGGCGGCCGCTTCTCGCGCAGCGCGCGCACGCCTTCGGCCACGTCAGGGCCGGTGAAGCCGAGGAACTCCATCGCCAGGGAGGCGTCGAACGACGGGCCGGCCAGGCGCAGCCAGTTGTTCAGCGAGTATTTCGTCAGCCGGATGGCCTCCTGCGCGCCCGCGGCCAGCCTGACGGCGATCTCCATCGCCTTGGCGGGCACCTCGTCGTCGTCGACGCACAGGCTGACCAGCCCCATGCGCTCGGCCTCCTCGCCCGTGACGGGCTCGCACAGCAGCAGGTGGTATTTCGCCTTGGCCAGGCCGCACAGCAGCGGCCAGACGATCGCGGCGTGGTCGCCCGCCGCCACCCCGAGGCGGGTGTGGCCGTCGATGATGCGGGCGGTGCGCCCGGCGACGGAGATGTCGGCGAGCAGCGCGACGGCCAGGCCCGCGCCGACGGCCGGGCCCTGGATGGCGGAGACGATCGGCTTGGAGCAGTTGAGCACGTTGTAGACGAGGTCGCGCGCCTCGGCGAACACGCGCAGCCGGGTGGCGTGGTCGCGGGTCATCTCCTCGATCATCGACAGGTCGCCGCCGGCCGAGAACGCCCGCCCCTCCCCCGTGACGAGGATCGCCCGGACGGAGTCGTCGCGGTCGGCGTCGCGCCAGACCTCGCTCAGCTCGCGGTGGGCGGTGGCGTCGACGGCGTTGAGCCGGCCCGGCTCGCTGATCGTCACCCGCAGCACGCCCTCGGCCGGGGTGTCGGTCCTGAGCTTGGCGTACGGGCCCGTCACCAGGCCTCCCGCAGCCGGCGGGCGACGTAGTCGCGGGCCTCGGTCGCCTGGTCGAACAGGCCGGGCAGGACGAAGAAACTGTGCACCGCGCCGTCGAACCTGCGCAGCTCGGCAGGCACCCCCTCCTCGGCCAGCCGGTGGGCGTAGCGCTCGCCCTCGTCGCGCAGCACGTCGTATTCCGCCGTCACGACGGTGGCCGGGGCCAGGCCGGACGCGTCGGGCAGGCGCAGCGGCGACAGGCGCGGGTCGGCCGGGTCGGCGCCGGGGGCGTACTGGCGGGCGAACCAGGCCATCTCCTCGGCGTCGAGGCCGTAGCCCTTGGCGAACTCGGCGTAGCTCGGCGTGTCCATCGCCACGTCGAGCACCGGGTAGACGAGCACCTGGTGGGCCAGGCGCAGCCCGGCGTCGCGGGCCTGCCAGGCGGCCACGGCGGCCAGGTTTCCGCCGGCGCTGTCGCCGATCACGGCCACGCTGCCGTTGCTCTGGTAGAAGGCGGGCCGGGCGAAGATGTCGCGCACGACCGTCCAGGCGTCGTCGGCGGCGGCCGGGAACGGGTCTTCGGGGGCCAGGCGGTAGTCGACCGACACGACGACCGCTCCGGTGCGGATGGCTAGGTCGCGCCCGGCGGCGTCGTTGCGCTGGACGCTGCCGAAGACCCAGCCGCCGCCGTGGAAGTAGACCACGACGGGCAGCGGCCCGTCGCCGGGGTCGGCGCGGTAGATGCGGACCGGGACGCCCTCGGCCAGCTCGTCGCGGACGAGCGGCAGCTTGGTCAGCGGGCCACGGTGGAGCGCCAGGGCGTCGCGCGCGCGCATCTCCCGGATGGCGGCCAGGTCGAGCGTGGCCAGGTCGGCGTTGAGATCCGACGGATACCGGGCGAGGTGATCGCGCGCCTGGGGGTGCAGCGGCATGATCGAAGCCTATCGGGCCGCCTCGACGAACGCATCGAAGAGCCGATTGTCGTCACCGCGCTCGGGGTGCCACTGGACGCCCACGCCGAAGCGGTGGCCCTGCAGCTCGACGCCCTCGACGATCTGGTCGTCGGCCCAGGCCACGGCCAGCAGGCCGCTGCCGAGGCGGCGTACGGACTGGTGGTGCGGCGTGGCGACCTCGACCTTGTCGCCGACGGCCTTGCCGAGCTTGCTGGAGACGCTGACCTGGATGGTGTGGCCGCCGCCGGGCTCGGCGTGGCGGTCGTCGCCGAGCACCTCGGGCAGCCACGGGATGAGCGTGCCGCCCTGGGCGACGTTGAGGACGTGCATGCCGCGGGCGATGGCCAGGATCGGCACGTCGGCGCGGACGGCGGCCCTGGCCAGGGCCAGCTCGAACCGGTCGCGGTGGGCCTGGGGCTCGGGCACCCGCTCGTCGGGCTCGCCGTTGTAGGTGTCGGCCCCGACCTCGACGCCGCCGGCCAGGACGACGCCCCGCAGGCCGCGTACGTAGTCGTCGACGGCGTGCGAGCCGAGCGGTGGCAGGACCACGGGCGCGCCCCCGGCACGCGAGACCGCCTTGGCGTAGGAGGGCGGAGAGAGCACGGCCTCGCGGACCCAGTCTCCCCAGCGGGCGGCTTCGAAGTAGGCGGTGATTCCGATCAGGGGTCGGGACATGCGGTCTCCAGGGGGCATGGTGGAGTTCGCGCCGTCACCGGCCGGACCGGGGCGGCGGGCACACGCCCCATCATGGCGCACTCTCTTTCCCGATGGTCACCCCTCCCAAAGATCCCTTGGCTCCCGCAGGGCACTACTTCCGGCTTTCGTCCCTTTCTCCCCCTGAGCGCGAAGATCCCGCTCGGGGAAGGCGGGCGGCGGTGCCGGCGATCAGGCGAGTGCGGACCGAGGCGCCCCGTGGGGCGGCCGAGGGCGCCGGCGAGCCACCAGGAGGCGTCCGTGCGCGGCGAGGGCGAAGAGTCGCGCCCCAGGCGACCCGCCGGGGATGCAGGATCAATCGCCGGGCAAGCGAGTGATGGAAACCGCTTTCACGCGACATTTCCGCTTGTCGGCCCATGTTTCGACCAATGCGATGGTCATTCACATTTTCCGGCGATAAATGACCGAAGGGCGGCTGCGGATAATCACAGCACCACTACGGATAGTTCGGCTTCGCACCTTATTGGGGTGAAACGGTTGTGACACGCCATCAGTGGTGTAACACTCACTTTCGAGCGCAGGGCATATGCCGGGGTGGGGCCCGGCGCTCACGACCCGGAGCCGTCAGGGAGGTGGAACGACAAGACCGGAACGCGTTTCCGGTCAAGGGGTGGGATTGGAAATATGTCGTTGAATCCGCGCCTGGTAAAGGAGAGTTTCTCCGTCGTCGAGCCGCAGGCCGCCAAGGCCACGGCCTACTTCTACGGCCGGTTGTTCGCTGAGAGTCCGCATCTGCGTGGCATGTTCCCGCCGGCGATGGACATCCAGCGCGACCGGTTGTTCAGCGCGCTGACGCGCATCGTGTGGAGCGTGGACAGTCCGGACGGCATGGCGGCCTATCTCGGGCAGCTCGGCCGGGACCACCGCAAGTACGGCGTGGTCGCCGACCACTACACGGCCGTCGGCAACGCGCTGCTCGCCACGATCCGCCGCTTCGCCGCCGACGTGTGGACGGACGAGATCGAGGCCGCCTGGGTGTCGGCGTTCGCGGCGGCGGCCGACGCCATGATCCGCTCGGCCGAGCAGGACGCCGGGGTCTCCCCCGCCTGGTGGCTGGCCGAGGTCGTCGACCACGAGCCGCGCCACCGCGACATCGCCGTCCTCACGCTGCGGCCGACGCAGCAGCTGCCGTACACGCCGGGGCAGTACGTCAACGTGCAGACCGCGCGCTGGCCCCGGGTCTGGCGGACGTTCTCCATCGCGAACGCGCCGCGCCCGGACAACACGATCAGGCTGCACGTACGCGCCGTACCGGGGGGCTGGGTCTCCACGGCGCTGGCCCGGCACACCCGCATCGGCGACACGGTCATGCTCGGGCCGCCGATGGGCACGATGGCGCCGCGCGAGAACAGCGAGCGCGACGTTCTGTGCGTGGCCGGCGGCACCGGGCTGGCCCCGCTGAAGGCGATCATCGAGGGGATCATCGACTCCGGCCGCCGGCCCAACATCCACCTGCTGTACGGCGCCCGCACCGCCGACGAGCTGTACGACCTGCCCGACCTGATCAGGATGGAGTCGTCGTTCCCCTGGCTGCGGGTGCTGCCGGTGGTGTCGGACGAGCCCTCCTACGACGGCATGCGCGGCCATCTGCCGGAGGTGACCCAGCGCTTCCACTCGTGGGCCGAACACGACGTGTACGTGTGCGGCCCGACCTCCATGGTCAACGAGACCGTACGCCGGCTGCAGTCGGACGGCGTGCCGCTGTCGCGCATCCACCGCGACGTCGTCCCTGACGAGCGCGCCGTGTAGCCCGCCTTCGCACGAGGGGGTCGCCGCTAGTTCCTGCGGAACGCCTGGGCGGTCTCCTCGTCGTTCGGCCAGAAGGTCTCGATCGCCAGCTCGGAGACCGTCACGTCCACCGGAGCGCCGAACGTCGCGATCGTCGTGAACATGGACAGCACCCGGTCGCCGGCCGCGATCCGCAGCGGCACCAGGATGTCGCCGGGGCCGGGCACGTGCGCCACGTTCAGGTCCACCCCGGGGTAGGTGTACGAGGCCAGCTCGTCGTGCAGCTCGGCCAGCCGCCCGTCGCCCGACACCTCGGCCTGGCGGCGCAGCTGGTGCAGCAGGTGGGCGCGCACCTCGGCCAGGTTGAGCAGCCTTCCGCCCATCGCCTCCGGGTGCAGCGACAGGCGCATCACGTTGACCGGCTCCTCCAGCAGCTCGGCCGGCACGCCCTCCATGAACATGGCCGCCGCCCCGTTGGCCGCCACCAGGTTCCACGCCGCGTCCACCACGAGCGCCGGGTAGGGCTCGTGCCCGGCCAGGATCTTGTCGAGCGCCTCGCGGACGACGCGCATCTCGCGTACCTCGTGTTCGGGATAGACGGGGGCGAACCCGGCGACCACCAGCAACCTGTTGCGGTGCCGCAGCGGCACCTCCAGCTCCTCGGCCAGCTTCACCACCATCTCGCGGCTCGGCCGGGCGCGGCCGGTCTCCAGGAAACTGATGTGGCGGGCCGACACTCCCGCCTCGATGCCCAGGTCCAGCTGGCTCACCCGCCGCCGTTGCCGCCACGACCGCAGCAACGCACCGAACGACTCCTCTTCCACGGCGACAGCACTCATGCCGGGCACGCTATCGGCCCGCGGGGAAGAGCCGCGATTACCTCACAGGTCATGCCGCCTCGTTCTCCGGGCGGTGCGGAATCGCCCAGTCCTCGGTTACTGTCGGTGGCGCGTGGCACGATGGCCGCAACCGAACATGGGAGCGTGCTATGAGTGACGCAGTGCTCGCGATCGGCACCAGAAAGGGCCTGTTCCTGGCCCGCTCGACGGGCGGCGGCCCCTTCGAGATCCAGCCGATCCAGTTCTCCACGGTCGCGGTGCCCTCGGTGGCGATCGACACCCGCGGCGCCACCCCCCGGCTCCTGGCCGGCATCGAATACGGCCACTTCGGTCCGTCGGTCATGTATTCGGACGACCTCGGCCAGACCTGGCAGGAGGCGGAGCGCCCGCCGATCGCCTTCCCCGAGAAGACCGAGACGACGCTCACGCGGGTCTGGCAGATCACGCCCTCACCGTCGGAGCCCGACGTGGTGTGGGCGGGCGTCGAGCCGGCCGCCCTGTTCCGCTCCGAGGACGGCGGCGTCACCTACGAGCTCGTCGAGGGCCTGTGGGAGCACCCGCACCGCGAGCGGTGGGAGCCGGGCGGCGGCGGCCTGTGCCTGCACACGATCGTCCCCCACCCCACCGACCCGCGCACCATCGGCATCGCGGTCTCGGCCGCGGGCTTCTACCGCTCCTTCGACGGCGGCGTGTCGTGGGAGGCGGCCAACCAGAACATCCGGGCCCCGTTCATGCCGGAGGGGCAGCAGTACCCCGAGTTCGGGCAGTGCGTGCACAAGGTGTGCCTGCACCCGTCCCGGCCCGGCCGTCTCTACCTGCAGCACCACTTCGGCGTCTACCGCAGCGACGACTTCGGCGGCACCTGGAAGGACATCGGCTCGAGCCTGCCGTCCGACTTCGGCTTCCCGATCGTCGTCCACCCGTCGCGGCCCGGCACCGTCTACGTGCTGCCGCTCCACGCCGACATGGACCGCACGCCGGTGGGCCACCGCTACCGCGTGCACCGCAGCGACGACGAGGGCGAGACGTGGCAGCCGCTCGCCAAGGGCCTGCCCGACGAGCCGGTCTACGCGACGGTGCTGCGCGACGCGATGACCGCCTCGGAGGCGGGGGTGTTCTTCGGCACGCGCGACGGCGAGGTCTACTGCTCGCGCGACGACGGCGACACCTGGTCCCAGGTCGCCCGCCACCTGCCCGACGTCCTCACGGTCCGCGCGGCGGTCCTCTAGCCGTTGCCTTCCTCCTCGGGCTCCTCGGGGGAGTCCGTCCCACGCCACCCTCAGCCCTGCCCACAGGGCTCCTCCTCCGGGGCAGGGGAATGCCCGTGGGCCGGGCTCTCTGCCGTACGGCTGCCGGTCCGGATCCGACGGCGGAGGCCGGTGTGCCACGCCGAGGGCCGGTGTTCCCGGCTGGTCCGACCGCGCCGGCCGAGGTACCCGGCTGGGCCCGCGGTGGGGCCTGCGTGCCTGACCGCGGCGACGATGTGGGCCGGTGTGCGGCTCGCGCGTTCGGCGGCACTGTCGGTGATGGGCTCGGGCGGCGTCAGCGTTCGCCGTGCTGCTCCGCAGGTGTCCGATTCCTTCCTGGCCTGTCGAGGGCCAGGGTTCCACGGAGGTGTTCGATGACGGGACCGGTCACGATGGTGGTCTTCGTGCTGCCGAGCGTGCTGCGGCGGTGGGTGAGCGGGCACACCGAGGTCAAGGTCTTCGCCGTGAGCGCCGACCGCGACTCCCCGCCCACCCTGGGCTCGGCCCTCGACACGCTCCGCCGTACGCACCCTCTGCTGGAGGAGCGGCTGCGCGACGAATACGGCCGCATCCGCCGCCACATCAGCATGATCGTGTGCGGCGAGAACGCCCGCGGCGTCGGCGGCCTCGACTGCGCCCTTCCCCCGGGCGCCGAGGTCTACGTCCTGCCCGCCCTCGCTTAGGAAAGCGCCTGGGGAAGCGCCCAGGAGCAGCGCCTGCGACCGGCGCCTACGACCAGCGCCCGAGACCGGCGCCCGAGACCGGCGCGCCGAGACCGTCAGACCTTGCGCCAGCCCGGGATCCAGGCGCCGTCCTCGACGACGTAGTCGCCGAAGAGGGCGGGCGCCTCGACGCGCATGAGCTCGCCGATGCGCTGGAAGAGCATCCGGATCTCCTCTTCGGCGCCGGCGGCGGTGCGGGCCTCGATCGTGTGCCGCAGCGTGCGCACGTTGGCGGTCCACACGAGCCCGGTCGCCACGCCCTCGGGGGCGAACCTGCGCATGAACGACGTGCGGTGCTTCTTCTCGGAGAAGTTCACGCCCTCCTCGTCAAGCCCGAAGTGCTCGGCCATCCACAGCTGGAACTGCTCCAGCTGCTCCAGCACGGCGGAGGCGCGCTTCATCAGCTCGTCGTCGGCCTGCGCCCACTCGGGGAACCAGAACGGCAGCTCCTCCAGCCGGACGAAACGCATCGACTCCTGCGAAATGGCCACCCCTGGGCGGTGACGGACCAGTTCGTGCGTCAGCACGCGGCTCACGTTGTGGAGCACGAAGCTGAAGCTGATGTGCTCCAGCACCGAGCCGTGCGCGCTGGCGAGGATGTTACGCAGGTAGTCGTCCTGGTTGTCCCTGATCCTGACCACGTTGGGGTTGAGGCCGGGCTCGAAGGAGCGGTAGCAGAGCCGGCCGGCGAACTCGGCGAGGTTCTGCGCGTCGAGGTCACCGCGGTCGAGCCGCTCGAGCCAGCTCTCTCCCCCGACCTCGCGGAGGTAGCGGGCCAGCTCGTCGTAGTCGAGCGCCGGACGGGCGACGATGAAGACCTCGGGTTCGACAGTGCGCATTGGGGAGCCCCCGCTCGGATCGGCAGTGTGACGGCCCAAGCAAACCAGGTCACGGCCATGAGCGCGACTCAGGCGCCCGGCGCACACACCAGCGTACCGGGGCAGGCGGGCGGCGGCGCGGGCCAGGTCACAGGCGGTAGACGCGGCGGGCGTTGGCGGAGCCGATCATGTGGGCGACGCGGGCGGCGTCCGCGGCGCTCCATTCGCCCTGGGCGAGCCGGGAGCCGAGGGCGGCCGCCAGGGCGCGGCGGTAGGACAGGGCGGCGAGGTAGGCGGTCTCGGCCAGGCCCCGGCAGCCCGAGCTGAACAGCTGTTTGTGGAACGGCGCCAGCTCCAGCAGCTCGTCCATGACCCGGGCCGAGGCGGCGGCGGTGTGGGGCAGGGCGAGGCCGACGTCGACGTACACGTGGGGCAGCGCGCCGGCGAGGTAGGCGGCCTGGCGGTGGTACGGGTAGCAGTGCAGCAGGATGATCGGCACGCCGAGCGGTTGCAGCTGCCGGGCGAACGCGCCCAGCCGGGCGGGGTCGGCGCGGTGCGGCTCGGCCGGCGCCCGCCCGCCGAAGCCGGTGTCGAACTGGACCGGCAGCCCACGTTCCCTGGCCACGTCGATCGCGCACCACAGCAGGTGGCGCAGCAGGACGGGGTCGGTGAGCGGCTCCTTGGGGTCGGCCAGGCGCCGGTTGGCGGCCGCGATGACCGCTCCCCTGGTGGGCCTCGCGGGGTCGAAGTCGAGGCCGTGCAGGGCGCCGATGACGGTCTTGAGCCCGACCGCCCGGGCGGCCCGCGCGGTGAGCTCGTCGCCGAGGCCGTCGAGGTAGTCGACGGCGATCTGGGCGGTCTCGGCCACGTCGCGTTCGATGCGTTCGATGCGGACGAGCTCGTCGGCGGCGGCCCCGCCGTGGCGGCCCATCTCGGCGGCGGTCAGCGTCTCGACGTCGTCGGCGGCGGTGTCGATGAGGAACGCCACCACCCCCGCCTCGCCGAGCAGGCGCCGGTTGACCTCAACGGCGCCGAGCTCGGCCCGGCGGGCGAGGTAGACGGCGGGCGGCGCGTGCGGATCGAGGTCGAGCACGGGCGCGCACCAGCGCCGTACGGCCACGCCGAACGGGGTGTCGAAGCGGGTGGTGCCGGGCGGCGCAGAGGCGGCGCCGTCGCCGATGAGCAGCTCGAACTGCGCCCGGCTCAGGTCGTCGCGCCGCACCCCGTGACAGTGGTGGTCGACGAGCGGGGCGAGCAGCGCGTCACGCACCGTGCCGGGCAGGTCTACGGGGAGCATGCGGAGACTCTAGGGGAGCTCCGCACGCCCCCGCCCGCGTTTTACCTACCTGCGGGACAGACGCAGCACGTTCGCGATGATCTTCGCTCCGGCGCCGCCCTCCTGGGTCAGGATCGACTCCGGGTGGAACTGCACGGCGTAGCGGCGGCGCCGGACGTCCTCGATGGCCATGACGTTGCCGTCGGGGGTGAGGGCGGTCGGGGTGAAGCCGACCACGCCGGGCCGCTTGGCGTGCAGCGAGTGGTAGCGGGCCGCGGTGAACTCCGGCGGCAGCCCGTCGAGCAGCGCGCTGTCGCCGAGCCGCGCGACCCGGCCGCGCTTGCCGTGCTCGGGGTAGTCGAGCAGCTCGAGCGTGCCACCGGCGTGCTCGACCATGGCCTGCAGGCCCAGGCAGACGCCGAACACCGGCAGGTCGCGGGCGTAGATCTGGTCGAGCAGGGCGGAGATGCCGAAGTCGGTCGGCCAGCCGGGGCCGGGCGAGAGCACCACGAGGTCGGGCGCGATCTTGTCGAGCATGTGGACGGGGAAGCCGTGGCGCAGCGTCACGACGTCGGCGCCCTCCTGGCGGAAGTAGTCGGCCAGGGTGTTGACGAAGGAGTCCTCGTGGTCGACCAGGAGCACCTTCAGGCCCAGGCCGGGCTGCTCGCGGGGCTCGGCCACCGGCACGGAGTCGGGCCGGCCGACCGCCGCGAGGGCACCGAGCAGGGCGCTGGCCTTGAGCTCGGTCTCGCGCTCCTCGGCCTCGGGGTCGGAGTCGAACAGCAGCGTCGCGCCGGCCCTGACGGTCGCCACGCCGTTCTTGACCTGCGCGGTACGCAGGGTCAGGCCGGTGTTCATGGAGCCGTCGAAGCCGATGAAGCCGATGGCGCCGCCGTACCAGCGGCGGGTGGTGGCCTCGTGGTCCTCGATGAACTGCATGGCCCACGTCTTGGGGGCGCCGGTGACGGTGACGGCCCACATGTGGGTGAGGAAGGCGTCGAGCGCGTCGAACTCGGGGCGCAGCCGGCCCTCGATGTGGTCGACGGTGTGGATGAGCCGGGAGTAGAGCTCGATCTGGCGGCGGCCGATGACCTTGACCGTGCCGGGGACGCAGATGCGCGACTTGTCGTTGCGGTCGACGTCGGTGCACATGGTCAGCTCCGACTCCTCCTTCACGCTGGACAGGAGGGTGCGGATGGCCTCGGCGTCCTCGACCGGGTTGCTGCCGCGGGCGATGGTGCCGGAGATGGGGCAGGTCTCGACGCGGTCGCCGCTGACCCGGACGTACATCTCGGGTGAGGCGCCGACCAGGTGCTCGCCTTCGCCGAGGCTGATGATGAACTCGTACGGGGCCGGGTTGCTCCTGCGCAGGCTGCGGTAGAAGGCGGACGGGTCGGCGCAGGGGGCGTGGAAGACCTGGCCGGGCACGACCTCGAACAGGTCGCCGCGCTTGAACTTCTCCTTGGCCGCGGCGACGACCTTGGCGTATTCGCCTCTCTCCGGGTTCTTCGGCAGCTCGCCGGTGGCCGCCCGGGGCAGGGTCTCGCCGGTACGCTCCAGGCCGCGCGTGCTGACGCCGTCGACGGTGAACTCGTAGCGGAACTCGAGGCTGGTCTCGCGCTGCCGGTCGATCACCACCAGCCGGTCGGGCAGGTGGAGCACGAGGTCGCGCTGGTCGCCGGGGCGCAGGAGCTCCTGCCGGATGGGCTCGAACTGGAAGGCCAGGTCGTAGCCGAAGGCGCCGTAGAGGCCGAGGTGGGGGTCGTCGCCCTTGAAGGCGGCGATGACCTCGCGGATCGCGGTGAACACGGTAGGCCGGCGGCTGCGCATCTCCTCCGGCAGCAGGTCCTCCGACTCGGGCACGTGCACCTCGACGCGGTCGGCCGTGGGCTCGGTGAGCGGCTTGCCCGCGGCCAGGAGGCAGGAGGCGACGGCGGGCAGCACGATCCGGCCGCGCTCGTTGAGGGCCGTCGCCGCGATGGTGCGGCCCTTGGCGACCAGCTCCAGGCACGGGTCGACGTAGCCGAAGGCCCATCGGCTGTAGCGGCCCGGGTAGTCCATGCCCGAGGAGAAGGCGCCGCCGCGCCGCTCGCCGAGAGCCGTGACGATCTCTTCCAGGGCGGCTTCGTCGACCTCGCGTGACTCGCGTTCGACGCCGATGCCCCCGGCGGTGGTATATCCGCTCGTCGCCATTTCCTGCCCCTTACCACGTCAAATGATCGAGCCCCGGGGCGGACACGAGAAAGGCCGCCATCCGGGGCGGCCAGTCCGTCGAGAATGCGAAACCCGCGCCGCCTAGGAGCGGCGCCACCACTGGAGCTGAGCGTGATTTCGCATGCGTTCCACACTAACCGCCCCACCATGATCGCGCAACGCGACCCGCCACCCCCATGGACGTATTTCAATACAGAGCTGTACTGTATTGAAATATGACCTCTTCGGAAGGAAGCCTCGAGGTGGCCGAGACCGCGGCGTTCAGGCTGCCCCGCGACCGGCCCACGCCGTTCGATCCGCCCGCCGGGCTCGCCGGGCTGCGCGAGATCACCCGCCTCAGCTACACCGACGGCCACCAGGGCTGGCTGGTGACCGGTTACGCACTGGTGCGCGCGGTGATGGCGGACCCGCGCTTCAGCGCCCGGGCCGAGCTGCAGCACATGCCCTTCGGGCCCGCGGGGCCCCGGCGGCCCGCGCCGCCCGGGATGTTCCTGTCGACCGATCCGCCCGAGCACACCCGCTACCGCCGTCTGCTCACCGGCGAGTTCACCGTGCGCAGGATGCGGCTGCTCACCGAGCGCATCGAGCAGATCACCCGCGCACACCTGGACGCCATGGAGCGGCAGGGCCCGCCCGCCGACCTGGTCGAGTCGTTCGCGGCGCCGATCCCGGCGGTCGTGATCTGCGAGCTGCTCGGCGTGCCGGAGGACGAACGGGGCCGGTTCCTGGCCCACGCCGTCACGCTCACGCGGGGCGACCGCCCGCAGGAGGAGATGATGGCGGCGGTGACGGCGATGGTCGCCCACATGCGGGAGCTGGTGGCGGCCAGGCGGGCCAGGCCGGGCGACGACGTGCTCAGCGGGCTGACCAGGAGCGACCTCACCGACGAGGAGCTGGCCAACATCGGCTTCATGCTGCTCGGCGCCGGGCTGGACACCACCGCCAACATGATCGCCCTGGGCGCGTTCCTGCTGCTGTGCCGTCCGGACGAGCTCGCCGTGGTCCGCGCGGACCCGGGGCACACCGATCAGCTGGTGGAGGAGCTGCTGCGCTACCTCGCGATCACCCCCTTCCTCGTCCGGACCGCGCTGGAGGACGTCGAGCTGGGCGGCGAGCCGGTGCGCGCCGGGGAGACGGTGACCCTCTCGATCACGTCGGCCAACCGTGACCCCGCGCGCTTCCCCGATCCCGACCGGTTCGACCCGCTGCGCCCGGCCGGCGGACACGTGGGCTTCGGCCACGGCGTGCACCAGTGCCTGGGCCAGCAACTCGCCCGGGCCGAGATGAGGGCGGCGTTCCCCGCGCTGCTGGCCAGGCTCCCGTCGCTGCGGCTGGCCGTCGAGCCGGAGCAGGTGCCGCTGCGTACGGACACGCCCATCTACGGGGTCCACGCCCTTCCTGTCACCTGGGAGTAGGCGAATAGACTCGCGGCGGCGGTACGACGACGAGCAGGGGGCGGAGGCATGACCGGGGCGACGCGAGCACCACGCCCGGCCGGCCGCCCGCGCAGCCAGGAGGCCGACGCCGCGATCCTCGCCGCCGCGCTCGATCTGCTCATCGAGCTGGGCGCGCAGCAGCTCAGCATCGAGCAGGTCGCCCGGCGGGCCGGGGTGACCAGGGCGACGGTCTACCGCAGGTTCGCCGACAAGACGGCGCTGCTGGTGCGGGCCCTGGAGTGGAACGCCCACGCGTACAACCCCGGCTTCACCGGCTGGCGCGACGTCGAGGACATGATCGCTGACTGGGCGGCCTACCTGGTGTCGCCGCGGCACCGCCGGCTGCTGCGCCGCCTGTGGG
This sequence comes from Nonomuraea terrae, assembly GCF_044465245.1. NCBI lineage: Bacteria > Bacillati > Actinomycetota > Actinomycetes > Streptosporangiales > Streptosporangiaceae > Nonomuraea > Nonomuraea terrae. The sequence continues at coordinate 224,508 of NZ_JBITLL010000003.1, forward strand.
GCAGCGTCGACGACTATCCGGAGCTGATGGCGACGTACCGGCCGCTCAAGGGCGGGCAAGGGGCGGCGGCGGTGGACGAGATCCTGCGCCGGGCCCGCGACGCCGGGCGCCTGCCCCAGGACGCCGATCTCGACGCGGTACAGGAGATCCTGCGCGGCGCGGTGTTCAGCGTCGCGCAGGACTCCGACGACGACGCCGAGCGGATCACGGCGTACTTCATGACGATCCTGAAACAGACCGGGTACCGGGCAGTGACAAGGGACCGGGAGAGAAATTAGCCTCGGCGTCCATGGGACCGCCCTGGGCCTGGCGGCCCGTCGCCGCGATCGCCGTGCTGCTGTTCGCGATCCTGCTGGCGCTGAGCCCCGGCTACGGATACCACCGTGACGAGCTGTACTTCCGCGTGTTGTCGGAGCATCCGGCCTGGGGGTACGCCGACCAGCCGCCGATGACGCCGATGCTGGCCGGTGCGGGGATCGCGCTGTTCGGCGACACGGTCACGGGGATCAGGGTGTTCCCGGCGCTGGCGGCCGCGCTGCTGGTGGCGCTGGTGGCGCTGATCGCGCGGGAGCTGGGCGGGGGCCGGGCGGCGCAGGTCATGGCGGCGGCGGGCACGGCGACGGGGGCGTACACGCTGATCTCGGGGCACACGCTGCTGACGGTCAGCTTCGACCTGCCGTTGTGGGCGGCGGCGATCCTGTTCATGCTCAGGGCGCTGTCACGGGATCAGCCGCGCTGGTGGCTCGCGGCGGGCGCGGTCGTGGGGCTGGCCACGTACAACAAGCACCTGATCGCGCTGCTGGTGCTGGGGCTCGCGGTGGGGCTGGCGGCCGTGGGGCCGCGGCGGACGCTGGCGAGCCCGTGGTTGTGGGCCGGGGCGCTGCTCGCGGCGGTGATCGCGGCCCCGAACCTGGTCTACCAGGTGGCCAACGACTGGCCGCAGCTGGCGATGGCGGCGGCGCTGAGCGCGGACGAGGGCGCCGAGATGCGGATGCTCTTCGTTCCGATGCAGCTGGTGTTGTTCGGGCCTGTCGTGCCGGTGATCGCGGCGTTCGGGTTCGTCCGGCTGTGGCGTGATCGGCGGGTTCGGGCCCTGGCCGTGGCGTACCCGGTCGCGGCGGTGGTGACGCTGGTGACCGGAGGCCGGTTCGACTACACGGGCGGGCTGATCTTGCTGCTGTTCGCGGCGGGGTGCGTCGGCGTCGTGGCGGCGGCCCGTACCCGGCTCGCGGGCGCGTTCCTGGCGGTCGGCGCGGCGGGGTCGGCAGTGCTCGCGCTGCCGCTGGTGCCGGTGGCCGCGCTGGCCGGGACGCCGGTGCCGGCGATCAACGAGGTGGCTCGGGAGTCGGTCGGCTGGCCGGCCTTCACGGCGGCGGTCACCGGGGTGCGCGACTCGCTGCCGCCCGCCGAGCGGGACCGCGCGGTGGTCCTGACGGGCAGCTACGGCGAGCACGGCGCGCTGCGCCTGGCCGGGGTGCCACGCGTCTACTCCGGCCACAACGAGCTCTGGCACCACGGCCCTCCCCCGGCCGGCGGCGTCACCGCGATCCTGGTGAACGTCGGGCCGCGCGGGCGGGCGCTGTTCGGCTCGTGCGCGGAGCGGGCACGGGTGGACAACGGCGTCGGCCTGGAGAACGAGGAGCAGGGCATGCCGGTGCACCTGTGCCGCGAACTGCGCCAGCCCTGGGCGACAATCTGGCCTATGTGGCGACATTTCAGCTGACCAGATTTCATTTCCTTGAGTAAAGTAACGTTTTACGTTTGCTATTGCTTTGCTGACACGTTCTCTTCACTCTTCTCGGCAGAGGCGTAAAGATCACCTGCCTCCCTCTGCCGTGAAGGAGAGCCCGTGCCCCACACCCTCCGCCGGCGCGCGATCCTGACCGGGATCGTCACCGCCGCACTGTTGTTACCCCAGGCGGTAGCACAGGCGGCGCCCGATCCGGCCAAGATCGACGCCGCTGTCCAGGCGCAGCTGGACCAGGACGACAAAGCCACCTTCTGGGTCCGGATGAAAGGGGACGCCGACCTGAGCGGCGCCCGCCGGGCCGTCACCAAGGACGCCAAGGCCGAGCAGGTCTTCGAAGCCAAGACCGAGCACGCGCGCACCTCCCAGGCCGGTGTGCGCAAGCTGCTCGACTCCCGCGACGCCGACTACACGCCGTTCTGGATCGTCAACGCGGTGCGGGTGACGGCCGGCGAGAAGCTCGCCGCCGAGATCGCCGCGCTGCCGGAGGTCGAGGGCATCGAGCCGGTGCGCACGCTGTCGGTGCCCAAGCCCGACGCCGGCCCCGCCGAGCCCAGGGTGAACGCGGTGGAGTGGAACATCGACCGCGTCGACGCCCCGCGCGTCTGGGACGAGCTGGGCAACCGCGGCGAGGGCATCGTGGTCGCCAACATCGACACCGGCGTGCAGTTCGACCATCCCGACCTGGCGGCGTCGTACCGGGGCAGGAACCCGGACGGGTCGTACACGCACGACTACAACTGGTTCGACCCGGCGGGCGTCTGCTCGCCCGGGGTGCCGTGCGACAACAACGGTCACGGCACGCACACCATGGGCACGATGACCGGCGCCAACGGCATCGGCGTGGCGCCGGGCGCGACGTGGATCGCCGCCAAGGGCTGCGAGGTCAACACCTGCACGGACGCCTCGCTGCTGGCGGCCGGGCAGTGGGTCCTGGCCCCCACCGACCTGAACGGCGGGAATCCCCGCCCGGATCTCGCGCCGCACATCGTCAACAACTCCTGGGGCGGCGACGGGTTCGACCCGTGGTACAAGCCGACCGTCGAGGCGTGGGTCGCGGCGGGCATCTTCCCGGCCTTCTCCAACGGCAACGAGGGACCGGCCTGCGACACCAGCGGCTCCCCCGGCCAGTACGAGATCTCCTACAGCGCCGGCGGTTTCGACGTGAACAACGCGCTGTACGCCCGTTCCAGCAAGGGCGAGGGCGAGAACGGCGAGACGAAGCCGAACATCGCCGCCCCCGGCGTCAACGTGCGCTCCTCGACCCCCGGGAACACCTACGCCAGCTACACCGGCACGTCGATGGCCTCGCCGCACGTGGCGGCCACGGTGGCGCTGATCTGGTCGGGCTCGCCGGGCCTGGAGGGCGCGGTGGCGGCCACCCGTCCGCTGCTGGACAGCACGGCGATCGACGTCGCGGACACCGGCTGCGGCGGCACCGCGCAGGACAACAACATCTGGGGCGAGGGCCGGCTGGACACCTACGCCGCCGTGCGGGCCGCTCCGGACGAGGGCCTGGGGCGGCTGTCCGGCACGGTGAGCGCGGGCGGTGAGCCCGTCTCCGGGGTGACCGTCACGGTGACCGGCCCGCTGACCCGCAGGGTCGTGACGGGCGCGGACGGCGCGTACGCCCTGCCGCGCCTGCTGCCGGGCGCCTACCGGCTGACCGCGGAGAAGTTCGGCTACGACAGCGCCACCGCGGAGATCACGATCGCGGCCGACCAGGAGGCGAGCGCCGACGTTCCCATGACCGCGCAGGCGGCGGGCACGGTGTCCGGCACGGTGACGACGGCGGGCACGCCGGAGCAGGGCGCGACGGTCGCCGCGGCCGGGACGCCGGTGAGCGCGGTGACCGACGCCGCCGGCCGCTACAGCCTGCGGCTGCCGCACGGCGCGTACGAGCTGGAGGTCACGCCGGTCTCGCGCTGCTCCAGCGGCGCCACGGCGGAGGTCACGGTGGGCGGGGACGTCGTGCGGGACATCGAGCTGCCGCTGCGCGGCGACGACTTCGGCTACACGTGCGTGAGCGGCCGGCAGGAGTACGTCGCGGGCACCGAGCGGCTGACGCTGACCGGCGACGACGAGGCCCAGCAGATCACGCTGCCGTTCCGGGTCCCGTTCTACGGCACCGGGCACGACCGGGCCTGGATCGGCACGAACGGATACCTCACGTTCGCCGAGGGGCGGGTGACGACCGGCGGCAACGGGCGGCTGCCGAGCACCGGCATCCCGAACAACGCGGTCTACCCGTACTGGGACGACCTGGTGGATGCGCAGGCCGGGATCTACACGGCGGTGACGGGCACGGCGCCGCGCCGGACGTTCGTGGTCGAGTGGCGCGACGTCACCTTCTACAACGAGACCGGCCAGCGGGTGTCGTTCGCGGCGCTGCTGGGCGAGGACGGCTCGATCGGGTTCCGGTACAAGGACATCGAGAGCGAGCGCGACCAGGGCTCCAGCGCCACCGTCGGCGTCGAGAACGCGACCGGCGACGACGCCCTGCTGTACTCCTACGAGGAGGCGGCGCTGTCCAGCGGGCAGAGCCTGACGTTCACCGCGAGCAGGCACGGCCTGGTCACCGGCACGGTCACCGACGCCAACGACGGCGACCCCATCGCCGGGGCGGCGGTGCTGATCGGCGACGCTGCCACGTTCACGACCGGCGAGGACGGCGCCTTCTACGGGCAGGTGCCGGCCGGCGACTACGAGGTCGTGGTGTCCAAGGAGCACTACGGCACCTTCACGCAGGCGGTCACGGTGGCCCCGGCGTCGGTGACGCGGATCGACACGGCGCTGGTCACCGGCCGGGTGAGCGCGTCGGCGGCGGAGCTGACGGTCGTCATGCCGGCCGGGCAGAGCCGTACCCGGACGCTGGAGCTGACGAACCTGGGCGCGCCGACGCCGTACACGGTGACGGGCGGGCCGTGGTTCTCCGTCACGCCGGCCGGCGGCGAGCTGGACCGGGGCGAGTCGGTGACCCTGGAGGTCGAGGTGGCCAGCGACGGGGTCGCGCCGGGGACGTTCCGCGAGGGCACGCTGGTGGTCGAGTCGGCCAGCGGCCGGCAGCCGGCCATCGAGGTGGCGGTGACGGTCGTGGTGCCCGAGCACCAGGTGGCCGTGGACGTGGGCGCCTCGCGGAGCTTCCTGGACAGCGCCGGTGACACCTGGACGCCCGACCGGCGCTACACCCAGGGCGGTCACGGCTACGTCAGCACGTCCAGCCGGGCGCGGAGCACGTCGAGGACCATCTCCGGCACCCCCGACCAGGGGCTGTTCCGGACGGCGCGGGAGGACATGCTGGAGTACCGCTTCGACGGCGTCCCGGACGGCGTCTACACGGTGGAGCTGGACTTCGCCGAGATCGAGAACACCCGGATGGGCAAGCGGGTGTTCGACGTGCTGGTCGAGGGGCAACTGGCGATCCCGGCGCTCGACCTGGCCCTGGAGGCGGGCACGTACACCGCGGTGACCAGGCAGTACACGGTGGAGGTGACCGACGGGCAGCTCAACGTGCGCTTCGCGAGCCGGCAGGGCGCGACGCTGGTGAACGCCGTGCGCGTCTCCGAACGGCCCGACCGCACGGCCCCGTAACGGCAGGAGCCCGTCCCGCCCTTCGCGGCGGGGCGGGCTCTTCCGTGTGGCGGGCCGTCGTCGGGCCGGGTTCGTCCGTACGCATCCGCGCCTGTCCGGCAGGCGAAGAAAGGGGACAAGACGACACCCCCAACACGAGGAGATCTCATGCGCAAGCAACTGGCGCTCGCCGCCGCCGTGCTCGGCGCGGGCGCGATCCTGGCCGCGCCCGCCGAGGCCCAGCACCGTTGCGACGTCCCGGGCCCGCAGACCTGGCAGCGGGCCGCGGGTCACCGGGCTGACCACCCGGGGCGAGCTCGTCGTCTTCGACGCCGGCGCCCCGCGGGCCGTCGACCGGGTCGGCCGGATCAGCGGCCTGCGGGGCGACCGCAGGGTCGTCGGCATCGACCACCGGGTGCAGGACCGCAAACTCTACGCCGTCGGCGACCGCGGCGGCGTCTACACCCTGGACGGCAGGGCGCGAGCGACCAAGGTCTCACAGCTCACCGTCCCGCTGTCCGGGCGGCGGTTCGGCGTCGACTTCAACCCGGCGGCCAACCGGCTGCGCGTCATCAGCGACACCGGGCAGAACCTGCGCCACAACATCGACGACCCGGCCGGCGCTCCGGCGAGCGGCGTGACGGTCCGTGACGGGGCGTTGACGAACCCGGCCGTACCGCCCGCCACCAGTGGGAAGACCGCGACCGGCGTGACCGGCGCCGCCTACACCAACAACGACCTGTCCGCGGGCACCGCGACGACCCTGTTCGACCTGGACACCATGACCGACCAGGTGTCCGCGCAGTCGCCCGCCAACGCCGGCAACCTGGCGCCGACCGGGAAGCTCGGCGTGAACGCGGCGGCCGACGCCGGGTTCGACGTGCACAGCCGGCTGCGCGGGGGCGTGACGGTGGCGAACACGGCGTACGCGACCATCAGGTCCGGCGGCGCGTACCGCTTCTACCGGATCGACCTGCTCACCGGTGGCGCCGTGGCGGTCGGAACGTTCCCAGCGGCCCATCAGGTCAGCGACATCGCGGTCCGGCTCGGCTGAGCGCCCCCGGGTTCCGTCGGGCGGGCCGGATCTGTTACTGGTTGGTACATGAGACGTGTGCGGCTGGAGCGGAATCTTCGCGTGCCGATGCCCGACGGCGTGACGCTGCTGGCCGACCACTACGCCCCCGGCCACGGCGGGCCGGCGCCCGTCATCCTGGTGCGCTCGCCGTACGGGCGGCGCGGGATGTTCGGCTGGTACTACGGCCGCGGCTTCGCCCGGCAGGGCTTCCACGTCGTGCTGCAGAGCTGCCGCGGCGGATTCGGCTCCGGCGGCCTGCTCGACCCGCTCGGCGACGAGCACGACGACGGCCTGGCGACCGTGGCGTGGCTGCGCAAGCAGCCCTGGTACGGCGGCTCGTTCGCCATGTTCGGCCCGTCCTACCTGGGCTACGCGCAGTGGGCGATCGCGCCGTACGCCGGGCCCGATCTGAAGGCCATGGCGTTGCAGGTCACCGCCTCGCAGTTCCGGGACGCCGCGTACGTGGGCGGCGCGTTCGCGCTGGAGTCGGCGCTGAGCTGGACCACCCTGACCGACGGCATGTCGCGCCGGTTCGGCGTCGCGGCGGGCTTCACCGCGCCCCGGCTGACCCGCCGCGCGGTCCTGTCGGGGCGGCCGGTGGCCGAGCTGGACGTGGCCTCGGCCGGGCGGCCGCTGCGTTTCTACCGCGACCTGCTGACGCATCACGCCGACCCCGCCGCGCCGTACTGGGAGAAGAGGGACTTCTCCGCGAAGGTGGGTGAGGTCGACGCGGCGGTCACCATGCTGGGCGGCTGGTACGACGTGTTCCTGCCGTGGCAGCTGAAGGACTACGCGGCGCTGCGGGCGGCGGGGCGTCGGCCGTACCTGACGATCGGGCCCTGGTACCACGTCGACTCGCGGCACGGGAAGCCGTCGATGGCCGAGGCGTCGGCCTGGTTCCGCGCGCATCTGCTCGGCGACTTCTCCGGGCTGCGGCCCGACCCGGTGCGGATCTACGTGACGGGCGCCGGGGAGTGGCGCGACTACCCCGACTGGCCGGTGCCGGGCATGTGGGAGCAGCGCTGGCACCTGCAGCACGGGTTCGGGCTCGGGGTGGAGGCGCCGCGCGAGTCGGGGCCCGACCGCTTCCGCTACCACCCGTCGCATCCGACACCGGTGATCGGCGGGCCGGTGCTGCTGGCCGACTCCCGGCCGCGCGATCAGCGGCGGCTGGAGCAGCGCCGTGACGTGCTGGTCTACAGCTCCCCGGCGCTCGACGCGGACGTGGAGGCGATCGGGCCGGTCCGCGCGGAGCTGTTCGTCCGCGCCGGCACGCCGTACGTGGACGTGGTGGTACGGGTGTGCGACGTGCACCCGGACGGGCGGTCGCTGAACGTGTGCGAGGGGGTGCGCCGGCTCGGCCCCGAGGACGGGGCGGACGGCGTCCGGCGGGTCGAGGTCGATCTGTGGCCGATCGGGCACCGGTTCCGGCGCGACCATCGGATCCGGGTGCACGTGGCGGCGGGGGCGTACCCGACCATCGCCCGCAATCCCGGCACGGGCGACCCGCTGCCGAGCGGCGGGCGGATGGTGCCCGCCGACGTCGAGGTGTTCCACTCCCCCGGCCGCCCGTCCGCGGTGGTGCTTCCGCTGTGCGCGCCTCGCGGCTGATGTCGCTGGTCCTGCTGCTGCAGACCAGGGGTGGGATGACGGCGGCGGAGCTGGCCGGGGAGCTGGAGGTCTCCGAGCGCACGGTGCACCGTGACGTGGTCGCGCTGTCGGCGGCGGGTGTGCCGGTGTACGCCGACCGGGGCCGGGGCGGCGGCTACCGGCTGCTGGACGGCTATCGCACCCGCCTGACCGGGCTCGACCGGGCCGAGGCGGAGGCGCTGTTCCTGTCGGGGGTGCCGGCCGCGCTGCGCGAAATGGGGCTGGAGGAGGTGGCGGCCACGGCCCGGCTGAAGGCCGCCGCCGCGCTATCCCCCCGGCTGCGCGACGCGCCGGCCGTCGCGGCGCAGCGCTTCCACCTGGACGCGCCGGGCTGGTTCGCGGGCGACGACCCGCCGCCGCCCGCGCTGGCGCCGCTGGCCAGGGCGGTGTGGAACGACCGGCGGGTGGCGGCCGTGTACAAGGACGCCGAGCGGGTGCTGGAGCCGTACGGGCTGGTGCTGAAGGCGGGGGCCTGGTACCTGGCGGCCCGGCTGAAGGAGCGGTTCCTGATCTTCCGGGTGCACCGGTTCGGCGAGGTCGCGCTGCTGGACGAGCCGTTCGAGCGGGATCCGGGCTTCGACCTGGCGGCGTACTGGAAGGAGCGGTCGGCGGCGTTCACCCGTTCGCTGCTGCGGGACGTCGTCACGCTGCGGCTGAGCGAGCGCGGGGTGCGCATGCTGCGGCACATCGCCGACCCGGCCGCGCTCGCCGACGCCCTGGCCTCGCTGCGGCCCGACGGGACCGTGCGGCTGGCGGTGGAGTCGGTGGAGGTGGCGTACGCGCAGGTGCTGCGGTTCGGGCCGGAGGCGGAGGTGCTCGGCCCGCCGGAGCTGCGGGCGATGGCCGCGCGGGCCGCCGCCCGGATGGCCGCGCTCTATGGGGATCAGCCATAGGCCTCCGGCCGCGTCCGGGATCAGCCGTAGGCCTCCGGGACGGCGGCCGGGATCAGCGGTAATCCTCCCAGCCGGCCTCGCCGCCCTTCTCCCGCACTTCGGTGATGTACCGCCAGACCTGCGGGCGGCTGCCGTCGGCGTCGGTGACGCCGTACGCGGCGGCGAGGTCGCCGCTGGTGACGGAGCCGCCCGTCCACCGCCGCCGGTCGGGGTCGCGGGCGAGGGCGGCCACGCCGCGGCCGGTGTAGAGCGGCGTCTCGGAGACCATCCAGGTCGGATCCGCTTCGGCCGCGCGCCAGTTGTCCTCCGTGACGCCGAAGTTGTCGAGCATCGCCTCCGAGCGCAGGAAGCCCGGAGTGACCGCGACGGCCGTGCCGCCGTGCGGGCGCAGCTCGTGCGACCAGGCGAACGCCAGCCGGTTGACCGAGGTCTTGGCCAGGTCGTAGTAGACGTTGTCCCGGTAACGCGTCTCGTTGAACTCCTTGGTGCCGTCGGTGACCTCGACGACCAGGCCGCCCTCGTGCTCGACGAGGAGAGGGAAGAGGTGGCGGCTGGTGATGATGTGGGTGTCGACGGCCAGCCGGAGCAGCCTGAGGCCCTTGGCGAGGTCGTGTTCCCAGACGGGGGTGTCCCACTCCCACAGGGGGTCGCCGCCCCACACGTCGTTGACCAGCACGTCGAGCCGGCCCTGCTCGCTCCTGACGCGGTCGGCCAGCTCGGCCACCTGGGCCGGGTCGAGGTGGTCCGTCCGCACGGCGATGCCGGTGCCGCCGGCCGCGGTGACCAGCTCGGCGGTCTCCTCGATGGTCTCCGGCCGGTTCAGCTCCGAGCGCGCCTCGCGCGTGCTCCTGCCCGTGCAGTAGACGGTCGCGCCGGCCTCGCCCAGCGCGACCGCGATGCCTCGTCCGGTTCCGCGGGTCGCTCCCGCCACCACAACAATCATGCGGCCGATCGTGCCAGGGAAAGCCGACATCTCCTGTCATCTTTCCCGGCGGGTTCGCCGTTCGGCGCGGCTGAGCGACCATTCGGCGATCACGCGCTGACCGCGGCCGCCTCGCTGTGGTTAAGGTGCAGGTTGCGGATCGTGCGGCCTTCAGGAATGCGTCTCACATATCGAGATAAGCCTCATATTTTAGGCCAAACCGTAATATGCACGACATTGGGGTTAATAACCCCGTAAAGCTAACCTCCCTCCATTGACTACACGTCAGGAGACGGTGACATCCGGCTCCTGATCCACTCATCGGAGGGTCGATGACTACCGGGGAACCCGGGCAGCCGCGTACCGACCGCAGCCCGTGGAACTGGCTGCTGGTCCTGCCGATCGTGCTGCCGCTGCTGACGTTCCTGTACAACGCCGACGAGCCCCGCCTGCTGGGCTTCCCGCTCTTCTACTGGCTCCAGATCGCCTTCATCGTGGTCGGCGTCGCCACCACCACGCTCGTCTACAGGATGACGAAGTGAGCGCGCACACGACCGAGCTGGTCGTCTTCGTCGTCCTGTTCCTGATCGTCAGCGGCATGGGCTTCGTGGCCGCCCGCTGGCGCCGCCCGAACGACCTGGCCAGCCTGAACGAATGGGGCCTGGGCGGGCGGAGCTTCGGCTCCTGGATCACCTGGTTCCTGGTCGGCGGCGACCTGTACACCGCCTACACCTTCGTCGCGGTGCCCGCCCTCGTCTTCAGCTCCGGAGCCCTGGGCTTCTACGCGCTGCCGTACACGGTCGTGGTGTATCCGCTGGTCTTCCTCGTGCTGGCGCGCATGTGGTCGGTGTCGCACGTGCACGGGTTCGTCACGCCGGCCGACTTCGTCCGGGCCCGCTTCGGGTCCCCGACGCTGGCCCTGGTCATCGCGATCACCGGGCTCGTGGCGACGATGCCGTACATCGCGCTGCAGCTCGTCGGGATCGAGGCGGTGCTCAAGGCGATGGGCATCACCGGGCACCTGCCGATCATCATCGCCTTCGCGATCCTGGCGGCGTACACCTACCAGTCGGGCCTGCGCGCGCCGGCCCTGATCGCGTTCGTGAAGGACTCGCTGATCTACATCGTGATCCTGGCGGCGGTCATCTACATCCCGGCGCAGCTGGGCGGCTGGGACTCGATCTTCGACGCGGCCAAGGCCAAGTTCGACGCGACGCCGAACCCGAACGACGGCATCGCCCTCACCGCGGCCAACCAGCTCCAGTACATCACGCTGGCGTTCGGCTCGGCGCTGGCGCTGTTCCTCTACCCGCACAGCCTCACCGGCGTGCTGGCCTCCAAGAACCGCAACGTCATCAAGCGGAACATGTCGGCCCTGCCCGCCTACAGCTTCCTGCTGGGCCTCATCGCCCTGCTCGGCTTCATGGCGATCGCCGCCGGGACCAAGCCGGTGACGACGGACGGCAAGGCCGACACGAACACGATCGTGCCGGTGCTGTTCGACCAGATGTTCCCCGACTGGTTCGCCGGCGTCGCCTACGCCGCCGTCGGCATCGGCGCGCTCGTCCCGGCCGCCATCATGTCGATCGCGGCGGCGAACCTGTTCACCCGCAACATCTACCGCGAATACATCAACAAGGACGCCACCGACGCCCAGGAGGCCAACGTCTCCAAGCTGGTGTCGCTGGTGGTCAAGGTGGGCGCGGTGCTCTGCATCCTGCTGCTGGACCCGCAGTTCTCGATCGACCTGCAGCTCATCGGCGGCGTGATCATCCTGCAGACGCTGCCTTCGGTGGCGCTGGGCCTGTACACGCGCTGGTTCCACAAGGGCGGCCTGATCGCGGGCTGGGCGGCCGGCCTGGCGGCGGGCATGTGGATGCTCTACCTCATCCCCAACCCGGCCAACGGCAAGCAGCACTTCGGCGGCTCGGCGTTCGGCCTGCAGAACCTCGGCTTCGACACCACGATGACGATCTACGCCGGGTTCCTGGCGCTGGCCGTCAACCTGGTGGTGGCGGTGATCGGCACGCTGATCTTCCGCGCCGCCAAGGTGGCCGACGGCGAGGACGCGACCAGGCGCGGCGACTATTTCGCCGACGAGGGCGACCCCGACGTCAAGGACCTGGACCTGGCCGGCTCGCACTGACCCCGCCGGCCCGCCCTCCCACGGCGGGGGCGGGCCGTCAGTCGCGGGTGAGGTGACCGGGATTGGCGACCTCCAGCTTGGCGCGTACGGCCTGCTCCAGCACGGCGAGGAGCGGGCCGTCGTCGGGCACGCGGCCGTCGCGGATGGCGGCGGCCAGCTCGGCGTCGTCGGCCACGCCCAGCTCGGCCAGGCGGGCGGCGTGCTCCGCGGCCTGCGCCGGGCCGAGCTCCAGCTCCCGCTCGACCATGCCGAGCACGTTCACCGCCACCCGGGTGTGGTAGCGGACCCGGCCCTCGACGGCCGGCAGCACGTCGCTCTGGAGGAAGTCGCGTACGGCGGCCACGAGCTCGGCGGCGGTGGGGACGTCATGCGGTTCGGTGCGCGTCACAAGCACCTCATTAGCAGAGTAGGAGCCTGATCCCAAGACGGAATCGTCCAGGGGTCGGAGGATTCGCCGGATTTCGCGGGTGAGGGTGGCAGGGTGACCATCAAAGCCCTCCTGAGCCTCGCCCTCGCCGCGGCGCTCATGCCCGCGGTCCCCCATGCGTCCGATGCCTTACATGAGTGCGCCCGCGCCGAGACGCGGTGCGACGGCACGCTGCCGGTCCCGCTCGACTGGGACGACCCCGCCTCCGAACGCATCGAGGTCGCCTTCGCCTGGATCCCCGCCGCGAAGGCCGCGACCGGCACCATCCTCGCCAACCCCGGCGGCCCGCTGCCCGCGCTGCCCGGCGTGCCACGCGTCCAGCAGGCGCTCGGCCCGGCGCTCGACCACCGCAACCTCCTCGTCGTCGACCCGCGCGGCCTGGGCGAGTCGTCCCCGCTGCTCTGCCCGGGTCTCAACCTCGCCGAACCGGACACCATCGCCGCCTGCGCGGCCCACCTGGGACCGCGCGCCCGCTTCTTCACCGCCGACCAGGCGGTCCACGACATGGACGCGGTACGCCGGGCGCTCGGCGCCGGCCCGGTCACCTTCTACGGCAACTCGTACGGCACCGTCTACGCCCAGGCGTACGCCGCCCGCCACCCGGAGGGCCTGGCCGCGGCGTTCCTGGACAGCACGGTGATCACGTCGGGGGACGGCTACGCGCAGTGGCCGCTGCGCTCCCGGCCGGACCTCCTCGACGTCGTCTGCGAGCGGTCGCGGGCCTGCCGCGCGCTGCCCGGCACGCCGGGCCGCACCTACGCGCGGCTGGTCGCGCACCTGCGCGGGCATCCCGACCCAGAGGTGCCGCTGATCACGCTCAGGGCCGTGGAACGCGTGAGCGAGCCGGTGTTCGGCCGGGAGCTGAACGCCGCGGCCACCGCCTACCTCGCCGGCGATCCCGAGCCGCTGCGACGGCTGACCCGCGCGTTGTCCGGCGCTCCGAGCCAGCCGATCGAGGGTGCGCAGTGGGCCGGTTACCTGGCCTACCGGTGCGGTGACGGAGGCTTCCCGTTCGACCGGGAGGCGGGTCCGGACGAGCGGCTGGAGCAGCTCGCCGCGCACCACGAGCGGGAACGGCCGCTGGCCCCGTACACGCCGGCCGACCTGGGTCTCGACGTGCGGGCCACCCTGGAGTTCTGCGTGCGCTGGCCGACGCCACGTCCCAGCCCGGTGCTGCCGACCGGCGCGGACCTGCCGGACGTGCCGGTCCTGGTGGTCGGCGGCGACTTCGACACGCACACGCCGGCGGAGGTGGCGCGGGCGATGCGCGTCTTCCCCGGCGCGACCTTCGTGCGGGTCCCCTTCGGCACGCACAGTCTCGCCTGGGGCGCCGGCGCGGCCGGAGAGTGCGTGCGCGCGGTGCTGCGGTCGTTCGTGACCCGCCACCGGGTGCCGGACGTGCGGTGCGACGCGGAGAACTACCGGGCGACCGGGGCGTTCCCGCGGTCACTGGGCGAGGTGGCACCGGCGCCCGTGCCGGGGCTGGACGCGGGGCGGCGGCGGGTGCTCGCGGCGGCGTTCGCCACCGCGGCCGACGCCGTGGCGCGGCGCAACCCGGACAACCTGGTCCACGCACTCATGACGGAGCAGCCCGGGTTGCGGGGCGGCCAGGTCGCCCTCGGGGACGGGGTCATCACGCTGGACCGGGCCGTCTTCGTGCCCGGGGTGGCGGTGAGCGGGCGGATCACGCTCACGCCGGACGGTCGCGCCGTCGCCTCACTCGAGGTCTCGCGGGCCCATCGGGTCGAGCTGTCGTGGACGGCGTTCACCCCGCACGGGCGTCCGGCCGTGTCGGGCACGTTCGACGGGACACCGTTCGCGTTCCGCCGCTGATCGAGATTTCAGGATTTATCTGGGTTAGATCATGTAACGGCTAGTCTGCGGCCATGCACACCGCCTCGCCCCTCGCCCCGTCACCTGTGCTCAGTCCCAGGCTCATCCACGCCGAGCTCTTCGTCGTGTTGTCGGTCTCACTCGGCGCCAGTGGGCTGCTGGCGTTCGTCCGGCTGATCGGGGCGCTGACCGCGCCGCGTGAGCTGCAGGGTCAGCAGGCCGTGCTCGTCGGGTCGATGGCGCCCGGCAGGCCGTGGCTGGACCTGACGCTGCAGCTCGTCCAGATCGCGATCGCGGTGGCGCCGGTCGGGCTGGTGGCGTACCTGCTGGCGCGCTCGGGCGAGTCGATGCGCACGATCGGGACCGACTTCCGGCGGCCGGGCTCCGACCTGGCCCGCGGCGCGGTGCTGGCGGCGGCCATCGGGGGCTCGGGGCTGGCGTTCTACCTCGCGGTCTGGGCGCTCGGGGTGAACCTGACCGTGGTGCCCGGCGCGCTGCCCGAGGTGTGGTGGCAGGTGCCGGTGCTGCTGCTCGCGGCGGCGCAGAACGGGGTGCTGGAGGAAGTGATCGTCGCCGGCTACCTGCTGCACCGGCTCGGCCAGGCCGGCTGGGGGCCGTGGAAGGCCATCGTGGTGTCGTCGCTGCTGCGCGGGTCGTACCACCTGTATCAGGGGTTCGGCGGGTTCGTGGGAAACGTGGTGATGGGGCTGGTGTTCGGGTGGGCGTACCGGCGGTGGGGCCGCGCGATGCCGCTGATCGTCGCCCACACCCTCATCGACGCCGTGGCCTTCGTCGGGTACGCCTTCCTGCACGGCAGGGTCAGCTGGCTGCCGTGAACCCGTTGACCCGGCCCCGGATCCATATTGAGATCGTTTCATGAGCTTCGCCGTGCCCGAGAGCGTACGCCCGATCCGTGACGCGGTGTACGCGTTCATGACCGAGCGGGTCGAGCCCGCGGAACCGGTGCTGCACGCGGGCGGGCCCGAGGCCGCGGCGCTGCTGGGCGAGCTGCGCGCGCAGGCGAAGAAGGAGGGCCTGTGGGCCCTCGGCCACCCGCGTGAGCTGGGCGGGGGCGGGCTGCCGTTCCTCGACTACGTCTACGTCAACGAGGTGCAGGGGCGCAGCGAGTACGGGCAGCTGGCGCTGGGGACGTACACGCTGCAGGACTCGCTGATGCTGCACGAGCACGCCTCCCCCGAGCAGCGCGAGCGCTTCCTGGCGCCGCTGGTGCGCGGCGACATCTCGCCGAGTTTCGCGATGACCGAGCCGGGCGTCTCCAGCAGCGACCCGACGCAGATCACCACGTCGGCCGTGCTCGACGGCGACGAGTGGGTGATCAACGGGCACAAGTGGTTCACGACCGGGGCCTCGCGGGCGGCGTACACGACGGTGATGTGCCGGACCGAGCAGGACGCGCCCCGGCACCTGGCGTTCTCCATGATCCTGGTGCCGACGGACACGCCGGGCTACACGATCGTCCGCGACACGCCGGTGCTGGGCCTCGGCGGGGCGCACTGCGAGGTGCGCTACGAGGACGTCCGGGTGCCCGCCTCCAACCTGCTCGGGGCGCGCGGCCAGGGGTTCGTCATCGCGCAGAGGCGGCTCGGCCCCGGGCGCGTCTTCCACTGCATGCGCTGGCTGGGGCAGGCGCAGCGGGCCTTCGACCTGATGTGCCGCAGGCTGCACGAACGGCAGGCGTTCGGCGAGCCGCTGGCGGCCAAGCAGCTCATGCGGCAGCACGTCTTCGACTCCTACACCGAGATCCAGTCCGCGCGCCTGCTCACCCTGCACGCCGCCGAGACGATCGACGCGGGCTCGCAGGCCAGGGTCGAGATCGGGGCGATCAAGGTGGTGGGTGCGCGGATGCTGCACAACGTCATCGACCGCGCCATCCAGGTGTACGGCGCCGCGGGGCTGACCCCCGACACGCCGTTGGAGCGGATGTACCGGCACGCCAGGGCCGGCCGCATCTACGACGGTCCCGACGAGGTGCACATCGACGCGGTCGGGCGGCGCATCCTGGGTGCGTACGCGGCGGGCGGCGGCTGGGAGTTCGGCCTTCGATGACCGATCTGCTCGCGATCGTGCGTAAGGCGCTCGGCGACGGGGCGGCGATCGCGTCCAGCACGCGGCTGCCCGGCGGCGCCTCCCGCGAGACCTGGGCCCTGGACGCCGTCACCCCCGGCGGGGGACGGCACGAGCTGATCCTGCGGCTGGACTCCCCCGGCGCGCCTCCCGAGGGCGGCGGGGCGGCCGGGTGGGGGCTGGCGGCCGAGGCGCGGCTGATGCGGGCCGCGGCGGGCGCCGGGGTGCCGGTGCCGCGGATCGTGGCCTGCGGGGAGACGTACATCCTCATGACGCGCGTGCCCGGCGAGACGATCCCGCGCAAGATCCTGCGCGACGACGCGTACGCGGCGGCCCGGCCGCGGCTGGCCCGGCAGTGCGGGCAGGCGCTGGCCGCGATCCACCGGATGCCGCTGTCTTCGGTGCCCGACGACGGCGGGCAGGATCCGCTGCTGCGCTGGCGCGACGTGCTGGACCAGCTGGGCCAGCCGCATCCGGTGTTCGAGCTGGCGCTGCGCCGGCTGGCCGCGACCCGGCCGCCCGGCGGTCGCCGGACGGTCGTGCACGGCGACTTCCGCAACGGCAACCTCATCATCGGTCCCGAGGGGATCAGGGCGGTGCTCGACTGGGAGCTGGCCCACGCCGGCGACCCGCTGGAGGACCTCGGCTGGCTGTGCGTGAAGGCGTGGCGGTTCGGCTCGCCGCTGCCGGTGGGCGGCTTCGGCGGCTACGACGAGCTGATCGAGGGGTACGAGCGCTCCGGCGGGCAGCTGGTCGAGCGGGAGGCGCTGCGCTGGTGGGAGACGTTCGGGGTGCTCAAGTGGGGCGTCATCTGCGTCATGCAGGCGATGCGGCACCTGCGCGGCGGCGCGCGGTCGGTCGAGCTGGCCGCGATCGGGCGGCGGGTGTGCGAGACGGAGTGGGACCTGCTGAGCATGCTGGACGAGCTGCCGCGCTCATCACGGCGCTGATCACGGCGCTGATCAGCTGGGCCGCCGCAGGGCCCGCCTCAGCGGCGAGAGCAGGAGCAGCACGCCGAGCAGCGCGTACAGGCCGGTGACCCCCGCCAGGGTGCCGGGCGGCTCGCCGACCTCCGCGCCCGGCAGGGTGCCGGCCAGGCCCATGGCGGCGTCGAGGTCGAGGGCGAACAGCGTGCCCGTGGCGGCGAGCGGCACGCCGCAGGCGAGCGCGGCGGCGGGCCAGGCGGTCAGCAGCGTGACGAGGACGGCGACCGCGGCGAGGTAGCCGAGCCCGGCGGGCGCGGGCGCGAAGGCGGCGTTGCCCGTGCGCAGGGCTCGGGCGGCGGCTTCGGCGAGGGAGCAGAGGGGCACGAGCGCGGCCAGTCCGGCGACCGCTCCCAGCAGGTGACGTACGCGCTCATCCATCCCGCTCACCGCCTCCTTCCTGCGCAGACCTTATCCGGCGGGCCCCGGCGGGGAACGGGATTTCAGCCGGGCAGGGCCGCCACGGCGACGATGGCCGTGTTGATCGCGATGTGCGTGACGATCGCCGGCCACAACGCGCCGGAGCGGGCCCTGATCCAGCACAGGATCGACCCGATCACGGCGACGGCGGCGATCGCGACCGGGTCGAGCGCGATCCCGCCGTCGCCGACGTGCACGCCGTGGCCGATCGCGAACACCGCCGTCACGATGACGCCGCCCCACCCCATCGGCGCGCCGAACACCCGCCAGGGGCGGCCGAAGACGTGGTCGAGCAGCGCGAGCAGCGCTCCCCGCCACAACAGCTCCTCGGTGGTGCCGGGCAACGTGAGCTGGAACAGCAGGTTCTCGAACGTCGGGCCAGCCGTCGCGACGCCGTTCGCCCAGTTGAGCAGTGTGTAGAGCAGGACGGTGACGACGGCGGTGACCGCCACCGGCCGCGCCGAGCCGGGCGCCGTGCGCACGGTCAGGCCGGAGCGCTCGCGCAGGACGGGGCCGGCCAGCGCGAACAGCAGCGTCACCATGGCCAGGTCGATCAGCCTGCCCTGCCAGTTGCGCTCCAGGCCGCCGAAGAACCCGAGGTCGGGCGTCCCGATGAGGCCGAAGGTGGTCAGCGCGGTCAGCCCGGCGGCGACCAGCAGCGGGCGCGGGCCGTCCACCCGCCGGGCCAGCACGGCCGGCACGGTGAGCGCCAGGCCCGGCAGCAGGAGCGTGGCGGCGAGGATCGCCGCCACGCCGAGCCGCGCGCCGACCTCGCCCGGCCCGGCCACCACCAGGGCGAGCGCGGTCACCGCCGCGAACGGCGCGCACGCGAACGCCAGCGCCCGCCCTGGGACGTGTGGGCCCGTGTCGACCGCCGGCATCGTCGGGGTCGTCATCGCCCTCCTCCGAAAAGCCGGTCGGCGTTACACCGCCGGCCTCGCCCGCCGGGTGGCTCGTCCAGGCGAACGGCCGCGGCCCTGGTCACCCCACGAGATTACGGCGGTGATCTCCTGGCCGGGAAGCCCCGGGACCACCCGTCAGGGGAAGTCCTTCGGGTTGATGGGGCTGGTGGTGGCGTTGCCGCCCCTGACCACGTTGAGGGTGAGGGTCCAGACCCGCGCCGCGGTGGCGGTCGTGACGTACGTCAGCCGCCGGTCGAAGCGCTGGTAGACGGCGCTGCGGGTGAAGCGGCCCTTGGAGGTGCTGAAGCGGTAGCCGGTGGTGAAGTAGATCCGGTACGTGCCGTCCCTGACGTCCTTGATGCTCGCGGTGGAGCGGGCTCGCACGTAGATGCTGATCGCCTTGGTCTTCCCCCTGACCAGGGTGACCACGCCGTCCTTCGCGGTGCCGTTCTTGATCGTCAGCCGGCCCAGGCCGCCGCTGTAGCGGTCGTAGATGATGCGGCCGTTGGCGGGGCGGGCCGCGGCGGCGCTCTGGGACACCGCGACGCCGGCCCGCTCCGTCGTGGCCGTCGTGGCCGCGTTGGCGGGGACGGCGGTCAGTAAGCCGCCGGCCAGTGCGACGGCCGCGACGACGCCGGTCTTGCGGGGGGTTCGTTCGAGAAATCTCATTACGTGAACATCTCCTTGCCATGGTCAGCGCCCCACCATAGAAGATCTCCAACGCTTGAGACAGCCGTTATTCACTGAGACCCAGAAATAGAAAAGGGCATTTCCCTCCTTTCGGGGCGAAATGGCACGCGCATATAGCGCGATATTTCAGGATGAGGGGGCTGCCGGGGTCTCAGCCGGCGGTCTCGCACTCGCGCAGCCGGCGTCGGAGGTGGGCCCGTTCCGGCTCGGTGCCGGCCAGGGCGAGCGCCTCCCGGTAGGCCGCCGCGGCCTCGCCCGCGCGGCCCAGCCGCCACAGCAGCTCCGCCCGCGCGGTCGCGTACGGCGGGTAGCCGCGCAGCCGCGGCTCGCCGGCCAGCTCGCCGAGCAGCGCGAGCCCCTGCTCCGGGCCGTCGCGCAGCGCCACGGCGACCGCCCGGTTGAGCGCGATGACCGGGGAGGGGTCGATGCGCAGCAGCACGTCGTACAGCGCCACGATCTGCGGCCAGTCGGTGGTCGCGACGTCGGCGGCCTCGTCGTGCAGGGCGGCGATCGCGGCCTGCACACCGTAGAAGCCGGGCGGGCCGCCGGTGAGCGCGGCGACCACCAGGGCCTGGCCCTCCTCGATCATCGTGCGGTCCCAGCGGCCGCGGTCCTGCTCGTCGAGGAGGACGAGCCCGCCGCCGGGGCCCGTCCTGGCGGCGCGCCGGGCGTGGATCAGCAACATCAGCGCGAGCAGGCCGGCGACCTCGCGTTCGCCCGGCAGCAGGCGGCGCAGGATGCGGGCCAGCCGGATCGCCTCCTCGGCCAGGTCGAGCCGCTGGAGGTCGGGGCCGGAGCTGGCGGCGTACCCCTCGGTGAAGATCGAGTAGATCACCTGGAGCACGCCCGGCAGCCGCTCGGGCAGCTCGTGCGGATCCGGCACGCGGAACGGGATGCGCGCCTGGCGGATCTTGTTCTTGGCGCGGACGATCCGCTTGGCCATGGTGGCCTGCGGAAGCAGGAAGGCACGGGCGACCTCCGGGGTGTTCAGCCCGGCCAGGCAGCGCAGGGTCAGCGCGACGCGGTCCTCGGCGGGCAGCGCGGGGTGGGCGCAGGTGAAGAACAGCTGCAGCCGCTCGTCGGGCAGCTCGCCGCCGGGATCGGCGGGCGGCGCGCCCGCCGCGCGCTCGGCCTCCACCTGCAGCAGGGCCAGGCGGGCGGCGTACGCGCGGTCGCGGCGCAGCCGGTCGACGGCCCGGCGCCTGGCCGTGGTCATCAGCCAGGCGCCGGGCTTCCGCGGGACGCCGCTCGCCGGCCAGTGGACCAGGGCCGCCTCGATCGCCTCCGAGGTGACCTCCTCGGCCAGGTCGAGGTCGCCGAAGCGGCGTACCAGCGCGGCGAGCAGCCGGCCGCGTTCCTCGCGGAAGATCGCCTCCACGGAGGAGCCGACCGGAGCCGCGGCGGCGGGATCGGGGGCGGGCCGGTCCACGGCTCAGACGTCGAACTCGGCGACCGGACGGATCACGACGGAGCCGGCGCGGGCTCCCGGGCAGCGGGCCGCCCAGTCGAGCGCGACGTCGAGGTCGGGCACGTCGATGACGTAGAAGCCGCCGAGGACCTCGCGCGTCTCGGCGAACGGCCCGTCGGTGACCGTCCGGCCGCCCGAGGAGTCGACGCGGACCGCGGTGGCGGTGGTCAGGTCGGCCAGCGACTCACCGGCGACGAAGACGCCCGCCTCACGGACGGCCTTGTCGTAGGCGGCCCAGTCCTCGAACGAGGGCACGTCGCACTCCGGGGTCTCCGCGGCGGGGGCGTTGATGAGCAGCATGTACTTCATGGTCGTTCTCCTCTGTCGTCGTGCGGCGGGGTCGCCGTCGCCCTGTCCACGAACGGGACGGACCGAGAAGGACACACTCCCAGAAATTTTTCCCTCCGATTTTCCTCGGTTCTCCCGGGGGGATCAGTCAGGGGCGCACGAGAGGCGGATGAGCGGGCGCCCTCCTCCGGTCGCCCGCCGCGGCCGATGTTCGGGCCCTGATGTCAGCGGGGGTGGGCGGCCAGCTCCTGCAGGCGCGCGATCCGGTCGGCGATGGGCGGGTGCGTGGAGAACAGCCGCCCGAGGCCGCCGCCCCGGAACGGATTGGCGATCATGAGGTGCGACGTCGAGGAGAGCCGGCCGTTCTCCGGCAGCGGGAGCTGTCGGGTGCCCGCGTCGATCTTCCGCAGCGCGCTCGCCAGCCCCAGCGGGTCTCCCGTCAGCCGGGCGCCCGACTCGTCGGCCTGGTACTCCCGCGCCCGCGAGATCGCCATCTGGATCAGCGCGGCGGCCACCGGCCCGAGCAGCATCATCAGCAGCGCGCCGAGGACGCCGGGCCCGTCGTCGTCACTGCCACCGCCGCCGAAGAACCCCACCATGTACGCCAGATACGTGATCATCGTGGCCAGGGCGCCCGCCACGGACGAGATCAGGATGTCGCGGTTGTAGACGTGCGACAGCTCGTGCCCGATGACCGCGCGCAGCTCGCGCTCGTCGAGCAGCCGGCTGATCCCGTACGTGACGCAGACCGCGGCGTGCCGCGGGTCGCGCCCGGTGGCGAAGGCGTTGGGCTGCATGGTCGGTGCGACGTACAGCCGCGGCATGGGCTGCCCCGCCTGCGCCGACAGCTCGCTCACCATCCGGTGCAGGGCCGGCCACTCCCCCGGGCCGACCGGCTGGGCGCGCATGGACGACAGCGCGATCTTGTCGGAGAAGAAGTACGCGACGGCGTTGCTCACGAGCGCGACGAGCACGGCGATCTGGATCCCCGCGCCGCCCCCGAGCCACCAGCCGACCAGGATGATCAAGGCGGACAGGGCGCCGAGCAGGACCGCCGTCCGCAGACCGTTGTGGCGCATGGCATCCTCCCTTCCGAACCCCTCCCCCTACCCGGGATCCGGGCTCGCGATCCCGCGAACTACGCCCCGTTTCATCACCGTATGTCGGGTATGGGGCTGTCGCGCGGAGGGAGCACACGGTCAGGTGTGTGAGCTGGGGCTGACCCGTTCTCCTCGCGGGACGTAACCGGGTAGTGGGGGCCGCCGATCGTGTCGGCGGCCCCCACGGCGTGTTCCGGCCACGAATGATGAACAGAATCGACGAAACATTCGCTTAACAGATCTTCCTTCCTACGATCGGGGGGCCGCGTCGCAGTGAGGCGCGGCGTGACGAAGGAGGACCACTTCCGTGGACATCAGCCAGGCCCCTGGCCGCATCCCCCGCACTCCCCTCAGATCCCCGTTCCGCCGGCGCGCCGCGGCGGGCTCCGTGATCATGGCGTCCGCGCTCATCGCGCCCATGCTGATGGCGCCCGCCGCGTCCGCGAGCGCGGCGACGGGCCCCGAGGTCGCGCCCTGCCCGGCCGAGCTGGCCGACCAGGCCACCTGCTACGGCGGGCAGGACGCGAACGGCGCCTACTACACGATCGCCGTCCCGCGCGACTGGAACGGCTCCCTGGTCGTGCACGCCCACGGCGGCCCGGACCTCACCGAGTCCTCCGACCCCGAGCGCAGCCCCGAAGACCTGGCCCGCTGGTCGGTGATGGTCCGCGAGGGGTACGCCTGGGCCGGCTCGGCCTACCGCCGCGGCGGCTACGGCACCCGGATGGCCGCCGAGGACACCGAGAACCTGCGGCGGCTGTTCGTGAAGACGTTCGGCGAGCCGAAGCTGACGTTCGCGCACGGCCAGTCCTGGGGCGGGAACGTCGCCGCCAAGGTCGCCGAGATCTACGGCCGGCGCTACGACGGGGTGCTGCTCACCAACGGCGTGCTGGCGGGCGCCACCCGCGGCTACGACTACCGGGTGGACCTGCGGGTGGTCTACCAGTACTACTGCCGCAACCACCCGCGCCCGTCGGAGCCGCGGTATCCGCTCTGGATGGGCCTGCGCGAGGACTCGACGATGACGACGACCGGCCTGCGCGCGCGGCTGCGCGAGTGCACCGGCTACGACCTGCCGCCCGCGGAGCGTACGGCGGAGCAGCAGCGCAACCTGGACGACATCCTCGCGGTGACGAAGATCCCCGAGCGGACCCTCGAGTCCCACCTGCGCTTCGCCACCTTCACCTTCCGCGACATCGTGCACAACCGGCTCGGCGGCCGGAACCCGTTCGGCAACCAGACCATCCGCTACACCGGCTCGCACGACGACGAGGCGCTGAACGCCGGGGTCGAGCGGTTCTCGGCCGACCCGTCGGCGGTGCGGGACCTGTCGTTCGACAGCGACGTCACGGGCGCGGTGCCGATCCCGGTGCTGACCATGCACGCGATCGACGACCCCACGGCGTTCGTCGAGCACGAGTCGGCCTACCGGGCCAGCCTGCGGGGCGCGGGCGCCGGCGGCCGGCTGGTGCAGACGTTCACCCGGGAGAGCGAGCACAGCGAGCTGAGCACCGCGGAGTACGCCGCCGTGATGTCGGCGTTGTCGTCGTGGGTGCGCACCGGTGACAAGCCCACGCCCGCGTCGGTGGCGGCGTCCTGCCCGACGTTCGACGCGGCCTACGGCACGGGCTGCTTCTTCGATCCCGCGTTCGTCCCGGGTGACTACGCCTCGCGGGTGCTGCCGCGTCCGGGCGCCCGCCACTGGCCGGCGCTGACGGCGGCGCAGGAGCGGGCGTGGGCCCGGCGCGGCGGCGTCGGCATCGCTCCGTAAAGGACGCCTGCAGGAGACGCCCCGTGAAGACGCCCGGCCCGGGGGTTCGCAGGCACCCGGGCCGGGTCAGCCCTCGCCCGCGCGCGGGTCGAGGACGAGCGTGGTCTGGCGGTCGGCGGCGACCTGGAGCGTACGCAGCCGCAGCAGGGCAGGGTGCTCCTCGATCAGGCGCGCGGTGTTGGCCAGCGAGCGCAGCGCCGCCGCCTCGGCCCGCGCCTCCTCCAGCGCCGCCTTGCCGCGCTCGCGCGCGACCACGGCGTCCATGGCGGCCCGCCGCAGCTCGCCGGGCAGCATGAGGTCGCGTACGCGGACGTCGGAGACCTCGATGCCGAGCTCCGTGACCGCCGCCTGGACCGGCTCCGTCAGCCCGTCGGACAGCGCGGACCGGTCGGCGAGCGCCGCCTCCAGCGTCAGGCCGGAGACCCGCTCACGGACGGCGTCCTGGAGGGTCGCGTACAGGAACTGCTCGGGCGCGGCGGCGGCGCCGGTGAAGGCGACGACGTCGGCGATCTTCCACCGCGCCGTCACGGTGACCCGGACGCTGACGCCGTCGGAGGTGAGGACCTCCTGGCCGGGCACGTTGAGCAGCCGGGGCCGCAGGTCGACGGTGAGCAGGGTCGTGCGCCGGGCGCGGTGACGGTGCCGGCCCGGCTCCAGGACGCGGCGCAGCCGCCCGTCCACGTACATCAGGACGCGCTGCCACTCCATCACGGTCACGTGTGCCACTGCGTACCTCCGTCGGGGCGGGAAGAAGACGGCCCCCGGGGACCGCCGGCGGCGCGGCGGGGACCTCCCCGGGCCGCCCGGGGGCGGGCGGGAGTCCGCAGGGCCTCGCCGTCGTGTGCGATCGCCCGGGGGCCGCCCCAAGAGGAGTCGAACCTCGGGTCTGGTAAGACCTTGCCAGGAATGGCCCCGATGCGCGGAACGCTCTCCGGCGATGCCGGTGCGCCGCTGTCCTGGGCCTTCGTGTCCTCACGTTAGCCCGGCGCCGCGTACGGCTCCACCGGTTTTCCGTCGGCTCAGGCGAGGGTGTCGATCCAGCGTTCGAGGCGGCGTCCCTCCGCCTCCATGAGGCCGGGGTCGCGGAAGGTGTTGGTCAGCAGCGCCGCGCCCTGGTACGCCGCCAGCAGGGCGACGGCGAGCTCACGCGCGTCGTCGCGTCCCATGGCCGCGAACTGGCCCTCCGCCCAGTCGAGCAGCCGCGCCATGACGCCGGCGACGGCCCGGTCGAGGCCGTCGCCGCGTTTGTCGAGCTCGGAGGCGAGGCTGCCGGTGGGGCAGCCGTGCCGGGCGGTGAGGTCGCGCTGCTCCACCCAGCCGCGCAGCAGCGCCTTCAGCCGTTCCTGGGGGGTGGCCAGCGGCTCCAGGGCGACGATGAGCGACTCCAGCTCGCGGGCGTGGGAGTCGATGGCGGCCTCGATGAGCTGGTCCTTGGTCTTGAAGTAGTAGTAGACGTTGCCCACCGGGACGTCGGCCGCGCGCGCGATGTCGGCGAGCGTCGTCTTCTCGACCCCCTGCTCGTGGAGCACCCGTACGGCGGCCCCCGCCAGCCGCTCCCGCTTCCCCGCCCGCTTTGAGTCAGTCACCTGACTGACTATAGACAGCCGACCGCCCCGCCCGCTATGGTCACCCAACTAAGTCAGCCAACTAACTGAGGACCTTCATGCACATCCGGCACGTGCTCGGCTCCACCATGGCCCACCGGGAGCTCGGCTCCGGCGCTCCCGTCGTCTTCCTGCACGGCAACCCCACCTCCTCCCACCTGTGGCGCGAGGTCATGCCCGCCGTCGCGCACGGCCGCCGCCTGGCCCCCGACCTGATCGGCATGGGCGCGTCCGGCAAACCCGCGATCGGCTACTCGTTCGCCGACCACGCGCGCTACCTCGACGCCTGGTTCGACGCCCTCGGCCTGGAGGACGTGGTGCTCGTCGGGCACGACTGGGGCGGCGCCCTGGCCTTCGACTGGGCCGCCCGCCACCCGGGCCGGGTGCGCGGGATCGCCTTCACCGAGGCCGTCGTCAAGCCGATGAGCTGGGAGGAGCTCCCCGAGGGCGGCCGGGAGACGTTCCGGGCGATCAAGACGGAGGGCGTGAGCGAGACGATGATCCTCGACGGCGAGGACCACCTCCGTCAGGGGCTGCCCGCCACCATGGCGACGCCGCTCGCCGAGCAGGACGTGGCGGCGTACCTGCGGCCGTACCCGACGCGAGAGAGCCGGGTTCCGCTGCTGCGCTGGGCCCGGTCGCTGCCGCTGGGCGGGCAGCCCGCCGACGTCGTGGCCAGGATGGAGGAGTTCGGCCGGTGGGCGGCGGCAAGCCCGGAGGTCCCCAAGCTGCTGATCGGCTTCCGCCCCGGGCCGGGCACGATGTGGACACCGGAGACGATCGCCTGGTGCGCGGCCACCATGGCGTCCCTGGAGATCGCCGAGCACGACGCCGTCGCCGGCCACCACACCCCGGAGGATCAGCCCGCCGCCATCGCCGCCGCCGTCTCGGAGTGGATCGTCGAGCACGGCGGGTAACCCCGCTGTGACCTGCGGCGACTCTGCGTGCGAGACTCGTTGCACGGGGATTTCCCGTCCCGGCGAAAGGCCGCAACTCGGGGGAAGCCGCCATGCACGACGTCCACGACGAGGGCATCAGCGGGCTGGCGTTCGAGGTGCTCGACCCGGCGCCGGTGGCCATCGCGGTGACCAGGGGCCCCGACCACCGGCTGGTGTACACGAACGCGACGTACCGGACGCTGTTCGGCGACTGCGTCATCGGGTCGCCGCTCAGGACGGCGTTCCCCGGGCTCGCCGAGCGCGAGCACCTGCTCCTGTTCGACGCGGTGTACACGACGGGCGCGCCGGTGGTCCGCACGGGCGCGCCCGTCCCCGACACGCTGACCGGCCCGACCGGCGGCGAGCGGTACTTCACCTTCAGCCTGTCCCGGATCTCCTTCGACGGCGGCGCGCACGGTGTGCTGGCCGTGTTCATGGAGGTGACCGAGCAGGTCGAGGTGGCGCGGCGGCTGCAGGAGGTCGCCGACGAGCGGCGCCGCATCCTGCGCCGCTACCACAGCCTGATGCGCGTCAGCGCGGACGCCATCTGGGTGACCGACCCCGAGGGCAAGGTGATCGTCCCGAGCCCCGGGTGGGAGCGGGTGACCGGCCAGACGTGGGAGGAGTACCGCGGTGCGGGCTGGCTGGACGCCCTCCACCCCGACGACCGCCCGCTCACGATCGAGTCCTGGGCACGCACGATCAACGACCCGGAAACGCCGTGGGAACGCGTCTACCGCCTGCGCACGGAGGACGGCGGCTACCGCCATTTCCTGGCGCGCGGCGTCCCGGTGCGGGAGGACGGCCACCTGGTGGAGTGGGTCGGCACGGCCAGCGACATCGAGGACCAGTGGCAGGGGCAGCGCCGCAGGCGGCTGCTCGACTCCGCCGCCGCGGCGACGTCCGACCTGACGAGCGTGGACGAGATGCTGAACGCGCTCGCGAACGTCATCGTGCCGGAGCTCGCCGACGGCTGCGGCTTCCACTGGGTGATCGACCTGTCCGAGGACCTCTCGCGCGGCGGCGACTTCCTGCTGGAACGCGTGGCGACCGCCGTGCGCGACGGCCTGCCGCGGCTGCCGCCGTTCAGCGAGGAACGCCATCCGCCGGACGGCAGGCTGGCGCGCGCCATCCGCCGCCGGCGGCCGTTCCGCAAGACGTTCCCTCCGGGAGAGCCTCCGGCGGATCTCGTGCCCAGGGGGACGCGGGTGTGGCTGGAGACCACCCGGGGTCACTGCGTCGCGGTCGTGCCCGTCGTGGTGGACGGGGCGGTCGCCGCCGTGGTGACCGCGTCCATCTGCGGCGACCGGCCGCCGA
The DNA here is from genome assembly GCF_044465245.1 of Nonomuraea terrae. Classification (NCBI taxonomy): domain Bacteria; kingdom Bacillati; phylum Actinomycetota; class Actinomycetes; order Streptosporangiales; family Streptosporangiaceae; genus Nonomuraea; species Nonomuraea terrae. Next base: position 252,337 of record NZ_JBITLL010000003.1, read on the forward strand.
TCGGCCAGAGCGACCTGGCCCTGCTGCGCGAGATGATCGACCAGATGCACGACCGGCTGAACAGCGCGATGCGCTTCCAGCGCACCCACCGCATCGCGCTGGCGCTGCAGCACAGCCTGCTGGCGGAGCCGCCGCGCGTGCCCGGCCTGCAGATCACCGCCCGCTACCGGGCCAGCCCGACCGCCGCGGAGGTGGGCGGCGACTGGTACGACTCGTTCGTGCTGCCCGACGGGGCCACCGTGCTGGCCATCGGCGACGTCGCGGGCCACGACCTGCGGGCCGCCGTCGCGATGGGCCAGCTGCGCAACATGCTCAGGGCCCTGGTCGTCGACCGTCAGGAGCCGCCCGGCCACATCCTGGCCCGGCTGAACGCCGCGATGAAGACCCTCTACGCCGAGGAGACGGCCACGTGCGTGCTGGCCCGGGTCGAGCGCCGCGCCGGCGGGCACGCGCTCAACTACTCGGTCAGCGGGCACCCGCCGCCGCTGCTGGTCACCGCCGAGGGCAGGACGTGTTTCCTGGAGGGCGCGGCCAACCCGCTGCTCGGCATCCCGTACGACAGACCGTGCACGTCGGCGCGGGAGCCGCTGCCCCCCGAGAGCACGCTGCTGCTCTACACCGACGGCCTGGTCGAACGCCCGGGCGAGCACCTCGACAAGGGCTTCGACCGGCTGCGCGAGCGGGCCGCGGCGTTGTGCCGGGCGCCGCTGGACAGGTTCTGCGACGACCTGCTGAGCTTCCTGCCGCGCAAGGCCGACGACGACGTGGCGATGATCGCCCTGCGCCTGCCCGCCGGCTCAGAGACCGGCTGAGGAGGCGCTGAGCGGCGCTGAGGCGGCGCTGAGGCGGCGCGGTCAGCCTTCCTCGCTGCGGTTCATGTCGTGCTGGGCGAAGAGCTCGATCAGCACCCGGACCGGCAACCCGGCCTCGGTCGGGTAGCGGAACGCGCGGTCGAGGTTGAGGCTGTAGCGGTTGCGCCGGCCGACCTTGTCGCGGTGGAGGTAGCCGGCCTCGTACAGGTCGCGGACGATGCCCTGCACCGCGCGCTCGGTGATGCCGATGCTGGCGGCGATGTCGCGCAGGCGGATCTCGGGATCTCGGGCGATCTCCACCAGCACGCGGGCATGGTGGGTCAGGAAAGTCCACCGGGACGGACGGTCATCGGTCACACTCACGGCCTTCGCCTCCATCCCCGGTCGCGGGCCCGTCGTGCCGGAGCGCCGGGGAGCCTGCAAACTCTCGTTAACCGAAAATCCTATGACGAACCGGCTTTCCGGTAACCATCGCCCTGGCCGTAGGGTGCGCGGGCGCCCGGCGGGGCCGCCAGCCGGTGGCCAGGGCCACGGCGAGCAGCAGCTCGGCGAGGTCCCCTCCGTAGTACATGATCTCGGCCGCGCCCCGCCGCTGCTCGTCCGGTACGGGCAGGTCGACCAGGAGGCCGGCGTACATGAGCTGTGACAGAACGGCGTGCACCGCGATCGCCACGCCGAGCACCACCAGCCGCGCCGGCACCGACGGGCGGCGGGGGGCGGGGTCGGGCCCGGCGATCACCCACGCGAACAGGCAGCCGGACAGCAGGAAATGCGCGTGGACCGCCTCGTGCAGCCAGGCGTTGCCGGCCGTGTGCCGGTAGAGCGGCGTGCAGTACAGGACGACCATGCCGCCGACGCTCAGCACCAGAGCGGTGACGGGGTTGGCGAGGACGTGCAGGGGGCGGCCGCGCAGCAGCGCCCCGAGGCGGCGGGCGCGGGCCGCGGGCAGTGAGCGCAGCAGCAGCGTCATCGGCGCGCCGAGCACCAGCAGCAGCGGCGCCAGCATGCCGATGAGCAGGTGTTGCAGCATGTGGGCGCGGAAGTCATGTGCGGCGGCCGCGGCGACGGGTCCCGCCGCCGCGGCGGCCACCAGCACCGCGCCGGCCGCGAACGACGCCGTACGGCGGCCGCGCCACCCCCGCGGGTCCCGCCGCAGGCGGACCGCCAGCAGGAGGTAGCCGGCCGCCGCCAGGAGCGTCGTGAGCAGGACCGGTGGCACCGCGGCGGAGGCGTGAGCGTGGTGCGTCACGGCGCCGGTTCGCGGTCACGGCACAGGTCGACCGGACCGGCCGAACGCTGCAGCGCCCAGCCGGCGGCGACCAGAATCGCGCCGAGCAGCAGGAAGCCCAGGTCCCACCAGAGCTGGTACGGCCCCGTGCGGACGTGGTGGATGCCCAGCAGGTGGTGGTCGACCACGCCCTCCACGAGGTTGAACAGCCCCCATCCGACGAGGGCCCACCCCCACAGCGCACGCGAGCGCCACACCCGGCCGCGCGAGCCGGTGACGCGGGCGTAGAGCAGGCCGAGCCCGGTGAGCACGGCCAGCCAGGTGACGGTGTGGAACAGGCCGTCCCACAGCGTGTTCATGCGCAGGCCCGGCACGGTGTCGGGCGAGTAGAAGCGGATGCCGGCGTTGTCGGTGTCGGTGCTGCTCAGCATGTGGTGCCACTGCAGGACCTGATGGAGCAGGATGCCGTCGACGAAACCGCCAAGGCCGACGCCCAGGATCGTGCCGGGCAGTGCGATGCCGTTCCGGTCCGCCACGTCAGGGTTTCTTGCCCATGGTCTGGCGGATCACGTCGCGGACCCGGTCCATCATCGCGACCGGCGTGCCGACGAGCAGGTTCTTGGTGGCCGACTCGGTGCCGGGGTGCGGATGGGTGGGCGCCATGGCCTCGGCCGCCTTGACCCCGGCGGCCATCGAGCGCCGCTCGGCCTCGCTGGTGTGGGCGCGCAGCTGCAGGAACTCGTAGCGCTCCTCGCTGCGGGCGTGCGCCTCCACGGCTGCGCGCAGCATCAGGAGGTTCTCCATGAAGTCGGGGGCGGCGGGACCGGCCTGGTCCATCCGGCTCAGCAGCTCCTTGGCCTCGTTCTCCTCGGCGAGACGGTCGTCGATCACCGCGTCGCCGCCGTCGATCTTGCGGCGGGCGTACGGGTGGACGATCTCCTCCTCGGCCGTCTCGTGCACCGCCAGCAGCCGGACGAGCCGGGTGAACGCCTCGGCGCGGTCCTTGGCCGACGCCTGCTCGACCTCGTCGAACAGGTCCCTGATCATGGCGTGCTGGGCCTGGAGCAGGTCGATGACGTCGGTCTCCCCCATCGTCTCCGGCGCCGTCCTCTGAGCGGTCATGTCAGCTCCCTCCATCGGGTACGGGCGTGGCCTACCCGAAAGACGACGGCACACGCTCGCGTACAGGCCGGCGGTCAAGACCCTTACCAAGTCCGGACATTCGGGCGAGAGGGTCCAGAGACTGACCCGGGAAGCCTCGGGTAGGGCACGCCGTCGCACACACAAGCAGCGCGAAGGAGCGCATTCATGACCTTCAACCCACTCCGCGAGCGGGGCATCCCGCTGGACAAGCAGCTGCGCAACTGGCGCGAGCTGAACGTCACACCCATCGACCCCGACCACGCCGACCCGTACACCCGCTGCCGGATCATCACCATGAACGGCATCGAGGTCGAGGCGATCATGTTCAGCCACCACCTCGCCCGGCACTGCCCGGACACCGAGCTGAAGCAGCAGCTCGCCCGGGTGCGCTACATCGAGGCCCAGCAGCAGAAGACCGTCAACTGGCTGCTGCCCGGCCTGGCCTCGGTGCTGGAGACCACGCTCGCCTACGAGCAGGTGGCCGTCGACCTGACCGCCTGGGTCGCCCGCATGGAGCCGGACCCGTACCTGCAGCAGGCCTACCAGTTCGGCGTTCTGGAGGACTTCGACCACCTCTACCGGTACGCCAACCTGTACGAGATGATCGAGCACCGCAAGGCGGAGAAGATCGTCGACCAGCTCACCGAGGTCATGCCGGGGCGGCCGACGTACCTGCACCACCGCGACCCCATGGACAACGTGCGCCAGCCGTACGACCGCAACAACACCGCGCCGATCAGCAAGCTGCACGCGCTGACCATCATGGCCGCCGAGCAGCAGACCATGAACTTCTACATGAACGTCGGGCCCATGTACATGGAGCCCATCGCGCGCCAGCTCTACCAGGAGATCGGCCTGGTCGAGGAGGAGCACGTCACCCACTACGAGTCCCTCGTGGACCCGGGCGAGAGCTGGTGGGAGATGCTGCTCAACCACGAGTACAACGAGTGCTACCTGTACCACTCGTTCATGGAGACCGAGAGTGATCCCAAGGTGAAGAACATCTGGGAGCTGCACCTCAACATGGAGCTGGAGCACCTGCGGCTGGCCGCCGAGCTGTTCAAGAAGCACGACGGCCGCGACCCCGAGCAGGTGCTCGCGCCGGAGCTGCCCGCGCCGGTGACGTTCGAGCCGAACAAGGCCTACGTCCGCGAGCTCATCGCCACCCAGATCGACTACACGACGCTCGGCACCGGCTACGTGCAGGAGGCCCACGAGCGGTTCGAGAAGATGCAGGAAGCCATCATGGGCGGCGAGAAGGCGCCCTCGGAGCGGATCATCGACGACAACCGCGAGCGGTCCGGCCGTGAGTACCGGCTGCAGACCGAGGGCGACCACCCGGTGCGCAGCCTGCAGATGCAGCGCTGAAGCCTTGTCCCGCCCCCCGGCGTGGCGGCGCGCCCGAGCGCGCCGCCGACCCACCGCGAGGGGCTCTCGGCGGTGGGCCGGTTCAGGTGGGACGACGGTGGATGCCGACCAGGTGGCCGTTGTGCCGGACCTGCGCCGCGGCGTAGGGGCACATCGGGCGCGTCACGTACGACTCGGCGATGGTGTGGGCGTCCGCCCGGTCGACACCCCAGCCGATCGTGTGCCAGCGTGCCTGGCCGTCCTCGGCGGTGGTGTCCAGGACGGCGATCTCGAACAGTTCGGCGGCGGCAGGAGGCGTGCAGGGGACGCGGGCCGGCGCCTCGCCCCGGCCCGGCGCTGTCGCATGCTCCATGGGGGATCTCCTTCCGATCTCTCGATCTCGACCCGCACATATGTGCCCGATCGCGCGCCGGTCACTCCTATCCCGCCCGTCACCTGGACACGCGGCGGCGGAGGATCCGGCGGGTTAGGTTCTGGGCATGCGTTCCTCCGGTACGGGCCCCGGGCCCATCACTCCCGACGGTTCCCCGGTCGACTTCTACAGCCTGCTGCGGGCCGGTGACGAGCCTGGCGTCGTGGCCCAGGTGACGCCGCCCGGCGGCGCGATCCTGGAGCTGGGCGCGGGTGTCGGCCGCGTGACCCACCCGCTCGTCGACCTCGGCTTCGACGTGGTGGCCGTGGACGAGTCCCCCGAGATGCTCGCCCGCGTACGCGGCGCCCGCACCGTCCTGAGCCGCGTCGAGGACCTGCGGCTGGAGCGCCGCTTCGACACCGTCATGCTGGCCTCGCAGCTCGTGAACACCGTCCACGAGCCGACGCGCCGCGCCCTGCTGGCGACGTGCGCGCGGCACGTCAAGCCCGGCGGCCGCGTGCTCGTCCAGTGGATGCCGGCCGAGGCGCACGACCGGTGGCACGCGGGCATGGGCCGCACCGACGGCGACGTCTCGATCTCGATGGCGGCCGTCGAGGAGGTGTCGCCGGGGGTCTTCCAGGCGACCATGCGCTACGCGTACCTGGACGACGAGGGCGACGAGAGGGTGTGGACCCAGTCGTTCTCCTCCAGGCGGCTCACCGACGACGAGCTGGCCGCCGCGTTGGAGGCCGAGGGCCTGCGGCTGGAGCGCTTCCTCACCGAGGACCGCACATGGGTGGCCGCGGCGCCCGCCTTTACATCGTAGATCTACAAATATACCTCGATATTGCGAAATTACTGGAAAATAGTGGGACTGTTGGTACGCTCGCCGCCATGGGTGACCGGCTGGACGAGCTGGAGCGGCGCATCGACGGGCTGCGAGCCGCCGTACGCCGGGCGATGCGGGCCCGCGACGGCGCCACCGCCCGCGTCCTGCGCGCCGAGCTGCGCAGCGCCGAGCGTGCCTGGGACCAGCTCGTCAGCGGCGAGCAGTCGCCGGCGAAGCGGGAGCCGCTGCCCCTGGTCACCGTGCGCGAGCAGGTGCACCAAGGGCTGCGCCTGCTCGGCGCGACCGCCCAGCCGCGGCTGATCGTGGCGGTCGGCGACGCGTTCTTCGGCGGCACGCTGCGCAGCGACCGGCTCACCAGCCTGCGCAGGGACGAGGAGCGCTCCTTCCGGTCCTCCCCGTTCGGGCGGCCGTACTACCTGTGCGCCGCCCTGACCGACCGGCTGTCGGCCGCCCGCGGCCTGCTCACGCTCAGCACCTGGCCGCTGGAGCGGCGCGTGGTCGGGCCGCTCAGCCCCCGCGTCGATTTCCTCACCTGCGCCATCGCGGTGGCCGGGCAACGCGGCGGCGACGAACGGGCGGTGCGGTTACTCATCCGGATGGCGAGGAACATCCCCGGCGCCACCGACGGCGGCCTGGGCCCGCCCGACCCCGAGCGGGTCATCGCCGCGGCCAGAGCCGAGCTGCGGGTGCACGCCGAGCGCGACACGCGCGACCGGGCCGAGCTGGCACGACGCGCCGCCGCGCAGCTCGATGACGCGGCCCGCCTGTTCGGCGCCGCTACGCTGAGCACGATCACGAAGGAGAAGGCGAAGTGACCGGCTTGATGCGCGAAGGCGACCCCGTGCGCCGGCTCGAGGTGCTGCGGGGCACGACGCCGCCGCGGCCGCACGACGCCCGCGCGATCGCGGCGCTGGCCGCCAACCCGGGCTGCTCCCGCCGGGCCCTCATGGACGGCGCCGGCATCGACAAGGACGCCGCCGCCCGCCACCTGGGCTTCCCCGCCCCGTTCGGGCAGTCGCCGTTCGCGATCACGCGCGGCAACGCGTTCGAGACACTGGTCAAGGCCGACGGGTGCGCGGAGCTGCTGCGCATGCTGCGCGAGCTGCTCGGCCTGCCGATCGCCGAGGTGGCCTACCACGACGTCGAGAACGTCGGCGCCCACCTGCGCCACGCGCACACCAGGGCGCTGATCGACCGCGCCGCCCGCGACGGCGGCGAGGGAGCGCCGTCGCCGGAAGCAGGAGCCGGGGCGACGGCTCCGCCGGCGACCGAGACCGCCGGGCCGGGCGAGGCCGTGAGCACCGCCGGCACGCTCTACGACCATCCCCTGCTCAGCCTGCGGATAGCCGGCCACACCGCGTACCTGGAGCCCGATGTGGTGGCGTTCCAGCTCGGCGGCCGTTTCCGCATCGTGGAGATCAAGTCGTTCCCGGTGATCGACGGACAGGCCGACCCGTCGTCGGTGGCCGCGGCGGCGCGGCAGGCCGCGGTCTACGTGCTGGCGCTGCGCACGATGCTGGAGGAGCTGGGGCACGACCCGCTGATGGTCGCGCACGACGTGATCCTGGTCTGCCCGGAGAACTTCGCCAACCGCCCGGTCGCGACGCTGGTCGACGTCCGCAAGCAGCTGGCCGTGCTGCGCCGCCAGCTCGACCGGATGACCACGCTCGACCGCCTGCTCGACGGGCTGCCCGACGAGCTGACGTTCGACCTGCGGCCCGACGAGGACGGCCGGCCCACCCGTCCGGTGGCCGAGCTGTCCGACGCGCTGCGCCGCACGACCGCCCGCTACGCGCCCGACTGCCTGTCGACCTGCGACCTGTGCTTCTTCTGCCGCGACGAGGCCCGCCAGGAGGGCGCCTCCGACCTGCTGGGCCGGCAGGTCCGCGACGAGCTGGGCGGAGTCGCCTCGGTGGCCGAGGCGCTCGGCCTGGCCGACGGCACGCGCGATCCGGCGGAGGGGCAGGAGGAGATCGCCCGCCTGCTCCGCAACGCCGAGCGCCTGCGCAGGGAGTGCCTGACGTGAGGACGACGGCATGAGCCTGCTCACCTCGCTGGCCCGGCTGCGCGCCCTCGACGAGGGGATCGCGCAGCCCGTCGCGACCGTGCGGCACTGCCATCTGGCGGAGCGGCCGATGGTGTTCATCCCGCTCAAGCTGTCGGGCGAGGCGGCCGCGCCGCTGGCCGCGATGCTCGGCACCGACCGCGGCGATCCGCGCCTGCTCGTGGTGCCCCAGCCGCGCAACCGCGACCTGCGCTTCGCCTGGGCCGCGGAGCTGGCCGGGGTGCTGCTGCCGTACGTCGAGGGGTTCCTGGGCGACACCGAGACGGTCGAGCGCAGGAACGCCGACCCCTACGAGCGGACGGTCGACGCGCCGCAGATCATCGTGCCGAACCAGGGCGGCATGGCGTTCGTCCGGCTGCTCGGCCGCTCGACGCGGTTCCGCCGGACCGACGGGCCCTATCCGGTGCCGGAGTCGGTGCCGCTGCTGGGGCGGTGGCTGACGTACTTCGCCGAGCGGGCGGCGTACCCGGGGTCGTCGCTGATGCTGGCGGCGACCGACGAGCTGGGCCGCCACTGGGCCAGCGGGCAGAGCTCGCTGGAGGACGCCAACCTGGCCGCGCTGATGTCCTGGATCACCACGGGGCCGAGCGACGACGCGGAGGACCCGCTGGTCTGGCCGCCCGCCGGGCCCGCGACCGATCCCGGCTTCGACGCCGAGGTGCTCGCGCCCGCGATCGAGGGCGGGTCGCCCGAGCGCGTCGCCGAGGCGCTGCGCACCCAGCTGGAGCCCACCTGGCGGCTGATGTGGCAGGCGGTCGACCTACTGGCCGGGCTGCCGGAGGGGGCGAGCGTGGCGCAGCGGTGGGAGCAGGACCGCGGCTCGTTCAGCGGGATGGCGGCGCACGTCGCCGAGGGCACGCCGCCGCAGGCCCGCCGCGACGGCGCGGTCGCCGCCGCGGCCAAGCTGGCCCGCATGGAACGCGCCCAGGCCGCCTACGACGTGCAGCGCGCCTACGACGACCCGCTGGTGATGGCCGAGTACCGGCTGACCGGGGAGGCGTTCGCGGGCGAGGTGATCGAGACCGTCCCCGACAACGTCGAGGGCGAGGGCCGTTCCCGCAAGCTCCGCCCGCTCGTGGTGATCAAAACCGACGATCCGGTACGCCTGGCGCCCGGCACCTCGCTCGGCACTCCGCAGCGCCGCACGCAGGGGGCGGAGCTGGTGTCCGCGGACGACGGCCTGGTCACCGTGAAGATCACCAAGGGGATGGGCCGCGGCAGGACGGCCGCTCCAGGGGCCGTGCCGGAGGTCGGCGAGCGGGTCTGCTACACCTCGCTGACCGACGACTTCCAGGGCTCCCCCTCGCTGCCCGAGTCCGAGGCCACCCCGTGGACGCACGGCGGGCCGCCCCAGGAGTACACCCCCGACGACGAGGACGCGCAGGAGGAGTGGTCGTGACCGACAGTCCGGAGCAGGTCATCAGGAACGTCCTCGCGGACCTGCCCCGGCATCGCGGCGTGGTGGTCGACTCCCCGCCCGGCGCGGGCAAGTCCACCCTCGTCGTGCGCGCGGCCGCCCACATCGCGGCCACCGGCGAGCCGCTGATGATCGTGGCCCAGACGAACGAGCAGGTCGACGACCTGGTGGCGCGGATCTGCGACAAACATCCCCATCTGACCGTCGGCCGCCTGTCCGCGGGCGGGTACGTGCCGCCGCTGCGCATGCTGGAGCTGCCCGCCGTCCGGGTCGGCACCCGTATCCAGGACCTCGGCGACCCCGACATCGTCATCGCCACGGCCGACAAATGGGCGTGGATCGGCGAGCGGGTGTGGCCGTGGGCGATCGTGGACGAGGCGTACCAGATGCGCTCCGACAAGCTGCTGCGGATCGCGGGGCTGTTCGAGCGGGCGCTGTTCGTGGGCGACCCCGGGCAGCTGGATCCGTTCTCGATCGTCGACGGCGACCGGTGGTCGGGGCTGTCGTGGGATCCGCTGCAGAGCGCGGTGTCGGTGCTGCTGCGGCACAATCCCGGCCTGCCGGTGCACCGGCTGCCGGTGTCGTGGCGGCTGCCGGCGTCGGCGGCGCCGGTGGTGTCGCAGGCCTTCTACCCGTTCACCGGGTTCCGGTCGGGCACCGGCCCCGGTGACCGGTGGCTGGAGCTGACGGCCGGCGGCATGGGGACCGTGCACGACCGGGCGCTGGAGGAGGCGGCCCGGTCGGGGTGGGCGCTGCTGGAGCTGCCGAACCGGCACACCGTGCGGACCGACGGCGAGGCCGTGCAGGCGGTCGCGCTGCTGGCCCAGCGGCTGCTGCAGCGCGGCGCGGTGGCGGGCTCCGAGCAGGGCGAGCGGCCGGTGACGGCCGACCGCATCGCGGTCGGCGCGGCCCACCGCGACCAGGTGGCCGCCATCCGGGCCGCCGGCCTGCCGCCGGAGATCACCGTCGACACCGCCAACCGGCTGCAGGGCCGCGAGTACGACGTGACGATCGTGCTGCACCCGCTGTCGGGCCGCCGCGACGCCACGGCCTTCCACCTGGAGTCGGGACGGTTGTGCGTGCTGGCCTCGCGGCACCGGCACGCGTGCGTGGTGGTGGCCAGGGCGGGCATCGCCGAGCTGCTGGACGCCCACCCGTCGGCGGAGCCGGTGCAGCTCGGCGTGCCGGTGAAGTTCCCCGACGGGTGGGAGGCCAACCAGGCGGTCCTGGAGCACCTGTCCCGGCACCGCGTCTGACGTTCGGCCGTTTCAGATGCGGCGCTGCCAGACGTCGATGGACAGCACGCGCCGCATCCCCGCCGACTCGTACAGGCCGACCGCGGGGGTGGCGTTGGCCGAGTCGACGTGCAGGATCGTGCCCCTGCGGCCCCGGGCCGCGTCGGCGGCGAAGGCGTGCCGCAGCAGGAACCGCCCGAGCCCCCTGCCCCGGAAGTCCGGCAGCACGGCCAGCGCGGCCACGTAGCCGCACTTCTCGTCGTCGGCGAACTGGTCGTTGCCGATGATCACGCCCGCGGGACGGCCGTCGATCCTGGCCAGCGTGAGCTGGCTCCAGTCGTTCTTGCTCATCGCCTGCCTGCGGGCGTGCCACTGCTCGTACGTGGTCGGCACGAAGCCGAAGTGGTCGGCGAACCCCTCCTGGTGCACCCGGTAGCCCTCGCGCCGCACGTCCTCGTCGTCGCCGCTGTCCACGGTGAGACCGGCCGGCGGCTCCGGCGGCAGGGCGGCGCCGTGGTGGTCGATGCGCATGCGGTGGAAGCTGGTGCCGGGCTCGAAGCCGTGCTCGGCGGCCATGGCCCGCTTGGCGTCGTCGGTGGCGTAGACGTCGATGTGGACGGTGACGCAGTCGTGGCCGCGCTCGGCGGCCAGCTCGCGGGCGCGGCCGAGCACGCGCCCCCACAGGTCGCCGGCCGGCCCCTCGGCTCCGGGGCGGACGACCACCTCGGCCTCGACCAGGTCGCTGTCGCCGACGGCGAGCGTGCGGGCCCAGCCGTCGAGCCGGCCGTCCTCGCCGTACGCCAGCCAGCCGTCCTTGTCGGGGTCGAAGCCGGGCGCGGCCAGCTCGTCGGCGACGTCGTCCAGGGTCAGGTCGGGGGCGCCGACGACCGCGGTGTCATAGGCCGCGACGAGTTCGTGGATGGCCGCGGCGTCGTCGGGGCGCGGCCGGCTGATGCGATGCATGGTGGGATTGTCCAGAAAAACCCATGCCATTGCCTCCGGTTTTCCGGCCGGCCCGCCCGCCGTGTGGTCACGGGCGTTTACCTGCCGACCGGTAAGCATAGAATGGGATGAATCACTAACGGTCTCGACGAACAGGTGCACAGTGCGGGAAGACACGCGAACCCGGATCCAGCAGATCGCACTGAGGCTCTTCACCGAACAGGGATATGAAGCGACCTCGCTCCGGGAGATCGCCGAGGAGCTCGGCGTGACGAAGGCCGCACTTTACTATCACTTCAAGACCAAGGACGACATCGTGGCCAGCCTGGTCGAGTTGCGCCTCGCCGAGGTGCGGGAGCTGCTCGACTGGGCGCGCGGCCGGCCGAAGACGCCGGAGATGCGGCGGGAGCTGCTCGACCGCTACGCCCGCAACCTCAAGGAGTCGCGCCATCCGCAGGTGCTCGGTTTCCTGGAGCGCAACCAGACCGCGCTGCGCGACCACCCGACGGTCACCCGGATGCGCGAGACCGTCCTCGCGCTCACCGCGGAGATGAACGAGCCGGGCGCCACGCCGACCGAGCGCATCAGCCGCTCGCTGGCGTTGTTCGCGCTGCACGCGGGCAAGTGGATGACGCCGATGGACGACCTCGGCGAGGACGAGATCGACAAGGCCTCGATGGAGGTCGCCACCCGGCTGCTGGAGCCGTGACGCTGCGTGATGCGGAGCTTTCTGACACCAGGCCTTGACCAGATGATTGGGACAGGCCATCACGGGCAGAAGGCAGACACGCATCCGATAGGCGAGGAGGCCCAGTGGAGGCTACGATAGCGCTCCGCCTGCCCAGGGATGCGGCGAGCGTCCCGATGATCAGGCAGATGCTGGACGGCACGTTGCGCTCGCTCGGCGTCGAGCCGCAGATCCGCGATGACATCGAGCTCATGCTCACCGAGGCGTGCTCCAACGTGATCAAACACGCGGGCCCCAGCGATGACTACACCGTCAGCGCGTCGGTGCACGACCACCTGTGCGTCATCAAGGTGGTCGACACGGGCAACGGTTTCGACCCCCGTAAGGTGCTCGAGGCCGAGGAGGGCAACGAGCACGGGCGCGGTCTGCAGATCATGCGGGCGCTCGCCGACGACATCCGGTTCACCAACAGACGCGAGCACGGTGCCGTGGTCTGCCTGGAGAAGCACCTGCGCTACGCGCCGGGTGCGGCAGGCCGGCACCTCATGGCGACCTAGGCCCCGCCCCCAAGGGGCCTGGACCAGCCGGGGCCTGTACGCGGTCGGATCTTCCGCCGGCGCGGTCAGGCCCCTGCCGCCTGGTCGATCAGCTCCTTGACGAGCGACACGGCGACCTGTGCGGCCCGGTCGCCGCCCGGATGTGCCGCCGCCGTGTGCAGCCCTTCGACGATCAGCCAGATCCGCTCCGTCAGGAGGACGGGGTCGGCGACGTTCAGCTCGGCGACGAGGCTCTCGATCCGTTCCCGGGTGTCGAGCAGGTACGCCGTCGCGATGCGGCCGGGCAAATCGTCGTGGTCGGCCACCTCCGCCAGGTAGTTGCGGAAGGGGCAGCCTCGGTAGCCGGGCGACTGCACACTCAGGGCCGTCGCCTCCATGAAGGCGATCAACCGGGCCGAGGGGTCGTCTCCGGCGCGCCGGCCGGCTTCCTCCCACCGGCGCAGAAAAGCCTGTCGCTCGCGCTCCAGGTACGTCGCGACCAGCTCGGTCTTGCTGGAGAACTCGCGGTAGAGCAGGTTCTTGCCGCACTCCGCGTGGTCGATGATCTGCTGCATCCCCACCGCCTGCACGCCGTGGTCGTAGAACAGCGTGGCGGCGGTGTCGAGAATCCGCTCGCGTGTGCCGGGCGCCGGCTTACGTGCCACCTCTGATCACCTCCTGCGCCCATGCTAGCGGACCGATCAGTCCGACACGTTTTGACTTCGCGGCGAGCCCCGGTCCATGATGGGACCGATCGGTCCCGGACCGATCGGTCCGCTCAGATCGTGCGGACATCGACGACGCCGCCACCACGCGTGCCGGCGGAACCGACGGGAGAACACATGTCCGGAGTGCTCGTGGGCAAGACCGCCGTGATCACCGGAGGGTCCACCGGAATCGGCCTGGCCACCGCCCGCCGTTTCCTCAAGGAAGGCGCCTCGGTCGTCATCGCCGGCCGGCGCCGGGCCGAGCTCGACCAGGCCGTCGCGGACCTGGGAGGCGACGTCGTCGCCGTCCAGGCGGACGTGTCCAAGGCCGACGACCTCGACCATCTCTACGCCCGCGTGGGCGAGACGCGGGGACGCATCGACGTGCTCTTCGCGAACGCCTCGATCGCCCAGCCGCAAGGCCTGGACGCCGTCACCGAGGACCTCGTCGACCGCCACCTCGACATCAACGTCAAGGGGCTGATCCTCACCGTCTCCAAAGCCCTCCCGCTCATCCCCGACGGTGGCTCGATCATCGTCACGTCCTCCGCCGACGGGGTGAAGGGCGGTCCTGGCCGCAGCGTTTACTCGGCGACCAAGGCGGCGGGGCGCAATTTCGTCCGTTCGTGGCTCCAGGAGCTCGCCGGCCGGCGCATCCGGGTCAACGCGGTCAGCCCCGGTTACACGGAGACCCCGGGCCTGGCGAACCTCGCCGGAGACCTGAAGGTGTCCGAGTTCTACGGCCGGCTCGCGGCGCAGATGCCGGCCGGCCGCAACATCCAGCCGGACGAGGTCGCCGCCGCCGTCACCTTCCTGGCGTCGGACGACGCCGGCGGCATCAACGGCATCGACCTCGCGGTCGACGGCGGATTCGCTCAAACCTGACAGGCCGCTTCGTTCAGGCGGATGAGACGTCTGGCCGGATCGGACGCCTGGGAACCGGAAGCGGTGGTCACCGCGCCGCCGGCAGTGGCTCCCGCCGGAACCGGCCCGCAGCAGACGTCAGAAGGTCGCGGAATCGCCGGGACGCAGGTCGACGAGCACACCGGGCAAACCTGCTTCCGCGAAGGCTCGTACCACGTCGTCCGCGCCCTGGGTGAGGTGCGCCCAGCCGTCCTGGTGCGCCGGGACGACCGCGCGAGCGCCGAGCAGGGCCGCCGCCCTGGCGGCCAGATCCGCCGTCAAGGTGAGGAACACGTCACCACGCACCGCGATCTTGGCCGCGCCGACGTTCAGGACCGCGACCTCGATCGCGGGGAACCGTTCCGCGACAACGGCTACGACATCCAACGAGGCGTTGTCGCCGCTGATGTAGACGGTGGGCCGGCCTTCGGCCTCCAGCACGAAGCCGACCACCGGGCCGTTGCCCAGACCCACCTCCGGTGAGCCGTGCAGCGCCGGCACCGCGGTGACGCGCGCGTCACCGACCTCGGCGTGTTCGAACGGCCGGAGCCCCGTCGCGGGTGACCCGAGGCGAGCCGCTCCCGCCGCCGTCGTGAACACCCGCGGCGCCTGCCGTGTGTATGCGCGCCCGGAAACGTCAAAATTGTCGATGTGGTGATCGTGGGAGACCAGCACCACGTCGACCGGACCCAGCTCCTCCGGGGTGGCGACCGGGCCGGCCAGTTTGGTCGCGGTGACCGGACCGTTCCGATAGCTCCCCGGCCCGTCGAAGGTCGGGTCCACCACATACCGCCGGCCCGCGTAGTCGATGACGGTCGTCGGCCCGCCGATGGCCCGTACGGTCACCTCGTTCACGTTCTTCTCCCTGTTCATGCGGTCATTCATGGGTGCGGCATGCGTCGCGTTCCAGCTGGCGCCGGTAGGCGGTGAGCCTGCCGGTACGGCCGACGGTCAGGGCTCCGACGAGCTTTCCCGCTCGGTGGTAGCCGACCTCCAGATGCCGGCCCGCGAGGTCGTGCTCGTGGACGCGCACCTCGTCCGCCAAGGCGGGCAGGCCCACCGACCGGATCCGGGCGTCGTGCAGATCGGACCAGAAGGTGGGGACGCCGGTGAACGGGCGAGGATCGTCCGGCTTCAGCAAGGTGTGCGCGGCCGCGGTGCCCTGCTCCACGGCGTTGGACCAGTGGCCGAGGACGATCGGAGCGCCACCGGCGAGGCGGTGGGGTACACGGGCGACATCACCGGCTGCGACCACGCCCGGCACGACGGCTCCGTCGGCGGTCAGGGCGCGCAAGTGGATGTCACAGCGCACGCCGTCGCCGATGTCGAGGCCGGAGCCGGCCAGCCAGGCGGTGGCGGGTGCCGCACCGAGCGCCAGGACGGCCACGTCCGCGGGCAGCTCGCTGTCGTCGGACAGGCGGACGCCGGTGAGACGTCCACCGGTGGCACGGAACTCCGCCACCGTGGTGCCGGTACGCAGGTCGATGCCCGCCCCGCGGTGCAGCTCGGCCACGTACGCGCCGGGGCCCGCTCCGATGGCCCGTTCGAGGGGCTGACCGGCGGCCTCGACGAGGGTGACGTCGACGCCGCGCGCACGGGCCGCGGCCGCGATCTCACCGCCGAGGAAGCCCGCGCCGACGACGACGAGCTTGTGCCCCGGGAGGAGTTCGGCCCGCAGCCTCAGTGCGTCGTCCCTGGTCCGGAGGGTGAGGACGCCTCTTTCCGGAAGCCTGCGCGGGTCGTGCCAGCCACGGGCCGTCGAGCCGGTCGCGATGAGCACGCCGTCGTAGGCCAGGCGGGTGCCGTCGCCGAGGGTGACCGTCCTCCTCCGTGTGTCGAGGTGGACGGCCGGCCGGCCGAGCTCCCATCGCGCGTCGAGCCCGTCCGGCATCGGCAAGGCGTTGTCCGGTACCAGGTCCGCCGTCAGTGTCCGTTTGGACAGCGGCGGCCGGTCGTAGGGGAAATGGGGTTCTTCCCCCACGATGGTGAGGCTGCCGGTGAAGCCGTCGGCGCGCAGGGCCTGCGCGGCCCGCAGGCCGGCGAGCGAAGCTCCGACGATCACCAGCCGCCCGGTCGTCGCGCTCACCGGGCGCTGATGGTGATGGCGCGGACGGGACAGCTCGCCACGGCCTTCTCCACCTTGTCGCGCAGGGCGTCGGGAGGGGCGGCGTCGTACACGAGGTAGTCCTCGTCGTCGAAGGAGAAGACTTCGGGCGCGGCGAAGACGCACTGTCCGTGGCTTTCGCAGACGTTCATGTCCACGGTGATCTGCACTGGGTGGCTCCATCACGGGGTCGAGAGGGACGGCGCGTCGAGGCGGGAGCGCTCAGCGCACCGGCGGGTTGAATCGGGAGTAGCCGGGGGCGCTCCATCGCAGGGGGCTCGCGGCGGAGATCTCCCGCACCGCTTCGATCGAGAACTCCACCAGGCGTTGAGCTCCGGGGATCCGCGCGGTCCGCGCCTGATCCCACAGTGTGCGGGCCGTTCCCGTGAGGTGCAGGGCGGAACCCGTTTCCCAGCCTGGGAAAACGATGCCGGCGGCGGGGTTGAGAGCCAGGTTGCCCAGCGTCAGGAACATGGCGTTCCCCACGTAGTCGGGCCAGCGGAGCAAGGTGGGAGAGAGCACCTGGACGAAGCCGGGGTTACCGCCCCGGTGTGAGGCGTCCGCGTCTCCACGGTCGGACGTGGTGGCGATGAAGAAGGTGTCCGCCGCGCGAACGGTCTGCTGCTGGGCGACGCTGAGTGCCGCGCCGTCGGTGACGGTGCGGGTGGGAGCCGGTTCGGCGTCGAACTCGAGGAAGCGATAGTTCCGCTTCTGCAGGTACTTGGGGCAGTTCGCGATGACCTGATCGATGTCGACGCGCAGGCCACCGTGCCCGGTGACGGCGCGGCCGTTGACGCGCATCCGGCGCCGGGTGGCGGGTTCGACAGCGATCATGCCCACCTGGACGGATCGCCGATGTCCGGCCAGGACGTCTGCAAGGGGGTCACCGGGCAGCGGAAGCGCGTCGACGGTGAGGACCCGGGGTGTGGGCGTGCGGAGGAACCCCGGCGGGCCGGTCAGCTGACTCGCCCAGACCCGGCCCGTGGCGTCCCCCCCGCCGACCACGATCATCGGCTGCTCGGCGAGGAACGCCGCGGCCACCTCCGGTATGGCCTCACCGATACCGCCGAGGGAGAAGCGCGCCTGGTCGCTGAGCTCGGCACGGTCCTGTACCGCGATTTCCCCGCTGTGGTAGGTGGCCACGGCGATCCTCTCTTCCGTCAGTCGTGCGGCCGCGTGGCCGCTGATCTCTTCAAAAAACCGGATCTTTTAGAAGAATCCGCAGGTCGGAGCGCCGGAGACGGGAGCAGCGGCAGGGTCCGCGCCGGTGGGCGCGTAGATCTCCAGGCGGGTGCCGTCGGGGTCGGTGAAGTAGATGCCTCCGGAGACGCCGTTCTCGCCGTGCGGGACCACGCCGTCGTAGGCGAACTCGGCGCCCAGGCCGCGCACCACTTCCGCTGCCGCATTGACCTCCTCGATGGTGTCGACCTGGAACGACAGGTGGTGCAGGCCCGGGGTGTTCGCGCTGAACGTGCCCTCGCTCTGCTGCCACAGGGTGACCAGCAGGTGGTCGTCCCTTCCGAGGAAGGCCCAGCGGCGGTCGCTCTCGGTGCCTTCGGCCATGACCTCGAAGTCGAAGACCTGGCGGTAGAAGGCGAGCGAGCGGTCGAGATCGGTGACATTCAGACCGACGTGCCCGGTCACCAGCTTCTTGATCGTGCTCAAAGTCATCACATGTCCTTGGTCGAGGCCGCGAGGCGCTCTCGCAACCATTGAAAGTGACTTTAGGGGTTAGGTTTGCGGCCGTCAACCTGTGATCTCCAGATGACCGGTTAGAATGGACGCGTCAGTGCAGTACAGCCCCTGGAGGACCAGCCCCGTGGCGCCGAACACCACAGCGGACCCCCGGCCTCTCACCGGTGAGCCGCTCTCGATCGACCTGCTCAACACTCGGTGGATCGACGCCGCCGGCCGTCATGACCTGCTGGACAGCGTCGATGGGCTAGCGGTCTGGCTCGGCTCCGCCCCGGTGCGCCAAGCCTTGGGCGGCATGGTCGCTTCCGTCGACGAAGACACGCGTGCGCGGTTGCTGCAGGCGAGGACGGCCCTGGACGGCCTCGTCCGCACCGTGCCCGCCTTCACCGACGATGCGCTCCAGGCGGCGAACGCCGTGCTCGCTCACGGCCGGATCCGCCGTTCGCTGCGACCGAGCGGCCCGGCCACCGACGTGCAGGTCGATCTGCCGTCCTGGGGGCCGGCGTGGGTGGCGCTCGAGGACTTTCTCCGGCTGCTCGCCGATCGGCCCGAACGCATCAGGCACTGCGCGAACGCGGAATGTGTCCTGCACTTCTACGACGTGTCGAAAAACGGCACGCGTCGCTGGTGCTCCATGGCCGGCTGCGGCAACCGCGCCAAGGCCATGCGTCACTACGAACGCACCAGCCGCGGCTGATCAGGGGCCACCGGTGCCGCTCCGCAGGGCCGGACGCCGGAGCCGGGGTCAACGCCGCCTCCGTAGGCGAGGCCCGCGCACCGACCGCACGCTGATCAGCGCATCCGGGCCCCTGACAGGCGTGTACCTCATGGCGCGACGGCCGCCGAAGAGGTGGATCGCATCCTCGGCGACCGTGGCGGGCGGGGCTGGGACCGGCCGGGCCGAGTGGCGGTGTCGCCCCCGCTCCACGGTGAATGGCCCACCACAGGAATGCCGTTGTGGTGGGCCACCGCGGTGACAGGATCCTTCGCCGGTTCCGGTGGATCGGCTCCCGGTCGGACACCGCGCCTGCGGTATCAGCTCGAATCCGAGACCACTGAGCGGATATGGCGGCGTGCGTGGCCGGCGCCACCCGTCCTGACCGTGATCAGAGGCCGGAGCGCAGCCGTCAACCGGTGATCTGGCGCTGCAGCTGGAAGAGCTCCTCGACGTGCCGCATCTCGGTGATCCTGCCGTTGACGACGCGCATGATGTCGATGCCGGCGAAGGAGACGGAGCGGCCCGTGGCCGGGGTGCCGAACCAGTCGCCGGTGTGCGTACCTGTCATGCGCCATTGGGTGACCGACCAGCCCCCGGGCTCGCTGTAGTAGACCACCTCGTGGCGCGTACCGGTGAAGGCGTCACGGACGGCGGCGACCAGCATGCGCATGCCCTCGACGGGAGAGGCCGCGGCGAGGATCGGGTTGTGGTCGACCAGGTCGGCGGACAGGACCTCATCAAGGGCTGCGACGTCCCCTGTGTCGAACATCGTGTACAGGCGCGTGACGACGGCACGCTGTTCAGTGATCGCGTTCATGGATTCGTCCTGACGGGTTGGAGTGCTCGGAGAAGAACGGAGTGCCTCGGCCGATCAGCTGCCCGCACCATCGGCCGGGAACGCCTCGGATCCGGGAGTGAGGAGCCGCTCGACGTACTTCGCGATGACGTCGACTTCGAGGTTGACCGGGTCACCAGGCCCC
The DNA here is from genome assembly GCF_044465245.1 of Nonomuraea terrae. NCBI lineage: Bacteria > Bacillati > Actinomycetota > Actinomycetes > Streptosporangiales > Streptosporangiaceae > Nonomuraea > Nonomuraea terrae. The sequence goes on from NZ_JBITLL010000003.1 coordinate 272,080, forward strand.
TTGATGCCCAGCGTGGTCAGGGCGAGGGTGGTGGGGATGAGACTGACGGTGAAGAAGTCCGGCCCGGCATCGACGACCGTGAGGCTTACGCCGTCGACGGTGATCGAACCCTTTTCGACGACGTAGCGGGCCACCGAGGCGGGCAGCGAGATCTTGACGACCTCCCAGTTGTCGGAGATCTTGCGCTCCACGATCGTGCCCGTGGCGTCCACATGGCCCTGGACGATGTGACCGCCGAGGCGGTCGCCGACGGCCACGGGCCGCTCCAGGTTGACCCGGGAGCCGGGCCGCAACGCGCCGAGACTGGAGCGTTCCAGGGTCTCGGCCATCACGTCGGCGGTGAACTCGCCGTCGCCGAGGTCGACGACGGTGAGGCAGACGCCGTTGACGGCGATCGAATCGCCGTGTTCGGCGCCTTCGGTGACGACGGGGCCGCGCAGCCGGAAGCGGGAGGAGTCGTTGAGCTTCTCGACGGCGGTGACCTCACCCAGCTCTTCGACGATGCCGGTGAACACTTCAAGCTCCTTCAAGGTTGTCGCAGGTGGTGGTGGCTCGGGGAGCCGTGCCGCGCTCCCGGCCCGGCGGGCCGTGCTCGATGTTCGGCCAGGCGGGCCCTCAGCGCTGCGCGCGGGCGGCCGAGCCGTGGACGCGCCGTCCGTCACTCGAACGTGACGTCTTCCATGTCGATGGACACGATCAGCGGCTCTTCCATCACGTTGCCGTCCTCACCGATCAGGTGGACGCGGCGCCTGGTCGGAACCATGATCCCATCGAATTCCCGGTGTTCCGAGGAGTAGTGCGCCGCCGGGCCGGCGTTGGCGCCGAGCACTTCGGTCACGTAGTCGTGCCGTCGGATGAGCCCGTCACCGTCGATGTAGTACGTCTGTTCCTTGCTGTGGGTGGCGATGTGGTCGGGGAAGACCACCTTCAACCGGCGCCAGGTCTGACCGTCTCCCCGCCATGGCTCCAGCTCTTCAGCCTGGAAACCCGGCATCGCGAACGAGAACGGCTCGGTCAGGTAGGTCCACATCGCGTACCCGGTGAAGTAGGCCAGGTGCAGCCTGTCCCACGGCGTGTCGAGGTCGTGTCCGGCGAACGCGTCGCGGGGATCACGCCGCTCCTCGACCACGTCCCCGGCGTCGGTCTCGACGGCGACGCGGTCGGCGGCGAAGGAGCTGCGCAGCCCCGGTCCGCCGAACGGGGACTGACGGACGAACCGGCGGTGGATGTCGACGTGTGTGATCACGTCCTTCATGACACCGCCCTGTCCCTTCAGCGCCCACAGCCCACCACCGGTGAGGTGGTGCGCCTTGACGGACGTGAACGCGTTCCACCGGTCCAGTCCGCCGTGCGCGGCGATCACACGATCTATGAGCTCATTCATGGCAAGTCGTCCCTTCGCTCTCGAGAGCAATATGACCGGTCGTCTCATCGCTGTCAAACTGCCGTCCGCTCGCGCACGACCAGGAGGAGCTGGCGGCGGAGCAGGACGTGGCGCGTCATGCCGGCGAGGAACGCCGCTGGCACACGCGTGGCGGCGGTCAGCGCGCCTCCGCCGTGAGGCCGGCGCATCCGGCGGGCGGCCATGACACAACGCGCCCGGAATAATATGACCAGTCGTCTTGGAATCAAACATGGTCTATGGCCGATAGAGCTTTACGAACTCGATCACTCGTGATAGGCACGTAATCGGCGAAGCACCAAAGACCATTACGGCCTTGCAAGACCAGGAGAACCAGCGACATGAGTCACCTCATCCTCACGGCCGTAGGCGGCGACCTCGGCGAGACCGTCTCTCTCAGCAACGACTCCCCCCGACCGGCGACGATCTGCTCATCGCCGTCGAAGCCGCCCCCGTCAACAACGCCGACGTGCTCTTCGCCGCCGGCTGGTTCGGCGTCTACCCGGATGTCCCCGCCGCGCTCGGCGCCGAGGGCGTGGGGCGCGTGATCGAGGCGGGCCCCCAGGATGTGCCGATCGAGGAGACGATCGGCGCGCTCGGTGAACTGGTCACGGCGGGTTACGTCCGGGCCATCGGCCTGTCGGAGGTCAGCGCCGGCACACTGCGCCGGGCCACGCCATCCATCCCGTCGCCGACGTGCAGATCGAGTACTCCCTCTGCTCCCGCGGCATGGAGCGGGAGATCCTCCCGGCACGGGAACTGGGCGTCACCGTGACAGCCTACGGACCTCTGTCGCGGGCTGCTCTCCGGCCACTGGTCCGAGGCACGACAGCGGCGGCTGTCCCCCGAGGACTTCCGCAACGCGCTGCCCCGCTTCCAGGGGGCCGACCTGCCCCACAACCTCACGCTCGTCGACGCGCCCCGCCGGACGGCGACGGCGTACGGCGTCACCGTGGCCCAACTGGCCGTCGCGTGGGTCGCCGCGCAGGGCCCGGACATCGTCCCGCTCGTCGGGGCGCGCACCAGGCGCCGGCTGGCGGACGTTCTGGGTGGCACGGCGGGCGACCTCGATCCGGGCGCGTTCGCCGCCGCCGAACAGGCCGTATCACTTGGCGCGGTGGCCGGCGACCGCTCCATGGCACCGCTTCTCGCCCTTCTCGACAGCGAACGGCCGTGAGGCCGGCCACCCCGGGCCCTTCACCGGCGAGGAGCTGACAACCGCCCGGGGTCTCGCGGCCGCCTGAGTCGGGGCGTCACGACACCGGCTTGGCGGCAGTTCGCGACGTGCTCTTGCGTGCCCGGTACGCGGCCACGTTCGCACGGTTGCCGCACAGGTCGTAGGAGTGCCAGCGCTGCGTACGACTGCGGGTGGCGTCATAGAACACGGCCCGGCACCGTTCGTTCCCGCAGACCCGGATACGCGACCAGGTGTCGTCCTGAACGAGTCGCGCCACGACCGCGGCGATCCGGCCGACCAGCGGGTGGCCTGTCACCTGCCGCAGTGCCACCTCGCCGCCGGAGAACACGTGCCGGAAGGTCACGCTCTCCACCGTGGCGGTAACCGCCTCCCATCCCCGGGCGGTGTGCTCCTCGTCAGCCCCCTCGACAACCGTCATGAGGGCGGAGCGCAGTGCCCGGACGGCGTCGAGCTGCTCGTCCGACACCTGCTCCCCGCCGGACAGACCGAACGGCCCGAGAATCCGCCACGCCGACTCCGGATCGTCCAGCGTGTCCGGCAACACGGGCGTCGCGTGCGGGCGGGAGTTGAGCAGCGCGACAAGCGCCGGCGCCCCGGCTGGAACCCGCACCCCCGTCCTGCCCTCGGTCTCTGCACCGGACATGCGCCACCACTCCAAGCAACATGGGCTATCATCTAAAGATCATTACGAATGCACGTCCATGGTACTCGGGTGAGCATCCATCGCCTAGGCGAATGACGCGCATCGCCGACGAAGACCCGCGGCGACGCACGACGAACTCGAACTGCCGCCGCCTGCTGGGGATCAGGCCTCGCTCCCCGCCGTCCAGGCTCGGGCACTGAGCGCGGGCGAATCCCTCCGTCCTCCGCTCCGTTCAGGCCTCGGTACGCGTGCGGCGCTCCGCCGTCACCGGGAGGTGGAGCCTGGAGCGGTGGGAACCCGCGCCGCTCCTTCCCTGTCCGCTCCCGCGTCCGGCCGGGCGGGCGCCCCCGAGCGTCAGCCGCCGGCGTACCAGGGGGACGTTCCCGCTCAGGTCCGCCCGCAGGCGGTCGGGCACGGTGTCCCCGCTGAGCTTCAGCGGCAGCCGGGGCTCCCCCTGTGACAGGCGCTGCGATCGGCGCTGTGATCGGCGCCGGGTCAGCCGGAGCCACAGCGGGTGCCAGCGGACCAGCGTGGCCGCTGTAGCGAGCAGTGCGGCCATCGTGACGGCCGAGATGAGCAGCACGGCGAGGACCACGAGGATGGCGACGATCATCAGCGAGGCGATCGTGCCGAGCACTGTCAACATTCAGCGCAAGATGCCCGCCACCCAGCTTTTTATGCCAATAAATGGGGATAGATCACGGTTACTCCGCCCCACCGTTCATCGGGTCGAGCCGTCCGGGCAGGAGATCCAGCCGGCGCAGGATCACGCCCTCGCGCAGCGCCCACGGGCACACGTCGAGCCGCTGGACCTCGAACAGGTCCATGACCGCGTCGGCGACCAGGGCTCCGGCCGCCAGCTGCATGGCGCGGCCCTCGGACACGCCGGGGAGCTGACCGCGTTCGGCGGAGCTCATGGTGGTGAGTTTCACCGCCCACTCGGCCATGGCCTCGCGCGAGAGCGAGCGTGAGACGTACAGGCCCTCGCTCGACGGCGCCGCCCCGGCGATCCTGGCCAGCTGCTTGAACGTCTTGGACGTGGCGACGGCCCGGTCGGGCACGCCGTACCTGACCACGCCGCCGACCGTGCGGGCGATCTCGGTGCGTACGTGCCTGCGCAGTTTGCGCACTTCGTCGGCGGACGGCGGGTCGCCGGTGAACCAGTCGCGCGTCAGCCGCCCGGCGCCGAGCGGCAACGACACGGCCATGTCGGGCTCCTCGTCCACTCCCGCGGCGATCTCCAGCGAGCCGCCGCCTATGTCGAAGGCCAGCATCCGCCCCGAGGACCAGCCGAACCAGCGCCGCACGGCCAGGAACGTCAGCCTGGCCTCGTCACGGCCCGACAGCACCTGGATGTGCACGCCGCAGCGGGCGTCGATCTCGGCCAGCACCTCCTCGCCGTTCGGGGCCTCCCGTACGGCGGAGGTGGCGAAGGCGACGAGGTCCTCCACACCCTTGTCCTCGGCGAGCCTGACGGCCTCCGCCACGAAGTCGCCCAGCAGTTCGATGCCCGGCCTGCCGAGCTGGTTGTCCTTGCCGAGGTGCTCGGTCAGTCGCAGCTCGACCTTGTGCGAGTAGGCCGGAATCGGGCGGGCGCCGCGGTGAGCGTCCACAACCAGTAAATGAACGGTGTTCGAACCGATGTCCAGCACGCCTAGTCGCATGGGAAAACGCTACCGGTCTGCCGCTTTCACGGCGAAACGGAGGTGGAAGTGGTCGAGCGTGCCGGGCATCGCGCCCTCCAGCCGCACCGACGGCCGCAGCTCGCGCTCGCGCAGGATCGCGCCCAGCAGCGTCGCGGCGGTGAACAGCACCAGCTCCTCCCCCGCGCAGCGCGCGAACCCGGCGCTGAAGGGCACTCCCGCCCACGTGTCGCCGCCGTCCACCCAGAGCTCGGGCCGGTAGGAGGAGCCGGGCTCGGCCCGGTTGACGTACGGGCTGTAGATCACCACCAGCGTGCCCTCGGGCGCGCCCCAGGGGTTGGGCCCGATGACCTCGCGCAGAATGGCGATCGTGGTGGGCCAGAGCCGCAGCGACTCCAGCACGGCCGCGCGCAGCAGGTCGTGGACGGGCGGGGCCGGATGGCCGGCGAGCAGGGCGAGCGCCCGGTAGACGGCCATGGCGACGGCGTCGAAGGCGAACAACCAGTGCGGCACCTGCCCGTCGGCGTGCACGTCGGCGGGGGCGTGCGCGGCGGCCAGCGTCGCCGCGAGGCTGCCGGGCTCCGCCCGCGCCAGGTGACCGCGCAGCCGGCGCAGGAAGGCGGTGCGCACGTCGGTGCGCTGCCCGCGCAGGGACGACCAGTTGGCGTCGCGGCGCAGCCGGTCGAGCTGCCGGACGAGGGTGACGTCGTCGCGGGCGCCGTCGCCGAGCACGATGCGGCGCACGAGCCGCCAGTGCGCGGCGTGGAAGACCTGCCAGGTCAGCACGCCCTCGCGGGGCAGCGTGGCCGCCTCCTCCTCGACGACGCGGGCGAAGGGGCGCAGGTCGGTGGAGAGCACCTCGTCGTTCAGCGACCGCCGCCGCTGGCGCAGCCCGTGGTCGGGCGTGATGAGCACGCCGTCGGGCTGGAAGTGGGCGAGCGCGCCGCGCTTCTCCCGGGTCGCCGGGGTGAACGCGCGGTCCTCCAGGACGGCCAGCACGTCGTGCGAGGCCAGCGGCAGCACGGCGTGGCCGCGCCCCGGCACCGGCACCAGCAGGGGCGCGTCGCCGTGCTCGGCGCGCAGCCGGCGCAGCAGCCGGACCGCGCGGCCGTCCGCGTCGGCGAGCGCCGCCAGACGCACCATCGTGGGCCTGCGTACGACGACGCCCTGGGCCAGCGCCGGCAGCGCCAGCGTGGTGGCCACGGCCAGCGCCTGAGCGGGCGTGACCCGGGTCGGCCGGGTGATCGTGGGCATGCCGCAGGCACTACCCTTCCATGGTGTCATGACACGTTTGGGGGATCTTTGAGCGCTTGCTGTGGCCCGAGCAGAGACTCCGCCCCGGGACCGTTCCCGGCGGTGGTGGCGACTCCCGCGCGGCGGACGGCGCCGCGCGGCATGGTACGCATCCCGGGCGGAACGTTCCTGATGGGCGGTGACGACCCCGACGGGCGTCCCGAGGACGGCGAGGGGCCGGTCCGCGAGGTCCGTCTCGAACCGTTCCTGATCGATCCGGCGTGTGTGACGAACGCGCAGTTCGCGACGTTCGTCAAGGAGACCGGGTACGTGACCGAGGCCGAGCGGTTCGGCTGGTCGTTCGTGTTCCGGCAGTTCGCCACGCGCGGCGTGATGGACGCCACCGTGCCGGACGCGCCCTGGTGGGTGGGCGTCGAGGGCGCCTCGTGGCGCTCGCCGGAAGGCCCCGGCTCCTCGATCGGCGACCGGCAGAACCACCCGGTCGTCCACGTGTCCTGGAACGACGCCGACGCGTACGCGGCGTGGGCGGGCAAGCGGCTGCCCACCGAGGCGGAGTGGGAGATGGCGGCCAGGGGCGGCCTGGAGCGCAAGCGCTACCCGTGGGGCGACGAGCTCGCGCCGAAGGGCCGGCAGCGGTGCAACATCTGGCAGGGCCACTTCCCGACCGCGCCGAGCAAGGGCACGATGCCGGTGAAGTCGTTCCCGCCGAACGGCTACGGCCTCTACAACGTCGCCGGCAACGTCTGGGAGTGGACCGCCGACTGGTGGGACACGACGTGGGAGCCGTACGCCGAGAACCCGGCGGGGCCGGCGCAGGGCACGGCGAAGGTGATCCGCGGCGGGTCGTACATGTGTCACGACTCCTACTGCAACCGCTACCGCGTCGCGGCGCGCACGATGAACACGCCCGACTCCTCGACCGGGCACACCGGCTTCCGTTGTGCGGCCATACTCTGATCGCATGTCACGAACCCTGCGACTGCTGATCACCGGCGGCGGCACCGGTGGTCACACCTACCCGGCCCTGACCACGCTGGCCGCCGTGCAGCGGCGTCAGGTGCCGCACGACGTGCTGTGGGTCGGCACGGCCGGCGGCCTGGAGGCGCGGATCACGGCCGAACACGGCATCCCGTTCAAGGCGATCACCACCGGCAAGCTGCGCCGCCGCCCCAACCTCAAGGAGCTCGGCACCAACATCGCCGACGTGTTCCGCATCCCGGTCGGGGTGTTCCAGGCGATCGGGCACGCGGCCCGCTTCCTGCCCGACGTGGTGCTGTCGACCGGGGGCTACGTGGCGGTGCCGATCGGGGTGGCGGCCAAGCTCATCCGCCGTCCGCTGGTGATGCACGAGCAGACGACCGTGGTGGGCCTGGCCAACCGCATCCTGTCGCGGCTCGCGACCCGGATCGCGCTGTCGCACGAGTCGTCGCTCGACCACCTGCCCGCCGCGGCGCGGGCCAAGGCCGTGGTGACGGGCAACCCGATCAGGCCGGAACTGCTGCAGGGCAACCGGGCGGCGGCCTACGACCTGTTCGGGCTGACGTTCGAGGTGCCGCTGATCTACGTGACGGGCGGCGCGCAGGGCAGCAAGCAGATCAACACGCTGATCGCGGAGATCCTGCCGCGGCTGCTGGAGCACGCCCAGGTCGTCCACCAGTGCGGGCCCGCGTGGATCGACCAGATGCGGGCCGTGGGGCTGCCTCCGGAGCTGGCCGACCGCTACCACCCGGTGCCGTACGTCGGGAGCGAGCTGGCCGATCTGTTCGCCGCGGCCGACGTGGTGATCTCGCGCAGCGGCGCCGGCACGGTGTCGGAGCTGACCGCGATCGGCCGGCCGTCGGTGCTGATCCCGCTGATCCCGACCGGCGGCGACGAGCAGCGCAAGAACGCCCGCTACCTGGCCGCGGCCGGGGCGGCTCGGGCGCTGCTGGAGCCGCACCCCACGGGCGAGATGGTGCTGGCGGAGCTCATGCCGCTGCTGGCCGACCCGGAGCTGCGGCACACGATGGGGCAGGCGGCGGGCAAGCTGGGCCGGGTGGACGCCGCCGACGCCCTCTGCGACCTGCTGCTGCAGACCGCGGGCTACGCGGGCCCCGGGTCGAGGTAGCCGAACGCCTCGCGGGCGGAGCTCATGCTCCGCCGCAGCGCCCGTTCCAGCCGGTCGGCGTCCTCCGCGAGGCGGTCCAGCTCGGGCACGGCGGAGACGTCGGCCCCCGTCTCGGCGACCAGCTCCTCGTAGCGGTGCAGCCGGCCGCGCAGCTCCTGGATCTGGTGGTGGGCCGTGTACGCGCGCTCGGCCTCGGCGACGTTGATCGCGTACCGCTCCAGGGCCTCCACCCTGGCCAGCACGGCCGCCTCGCTGCTGTCGAGCGCCCTGGCCAGGGGCTCGGCCACGGCCGCCACCTCGGGGGTGAGCCCGCGTGAGACGGTCTCCCGGTGCTGGGCCCGCAGGTCCGACAGCTTGGCCAGCAGCCGGGCGATCTCCCACTCCTGGGCCGGCAGCATGACCGCGTTGCGCACGTCGTCGAGCAGGCCGTCGGCGTTGACGCGGGAGCCGGTCACGGTCGCGATGGCGCGCTGGGCGCGGGCGAGCAGCCGCCGGGAGGACTCGTCGAGGTCCTCCAGGAGGACGTAGCGGCCCTCGTACCAGCGCAGGTGCTCGTAGGCCTGGCGGTCGTGCTCGTCCTGCTCGTCCTCGGGGGCGTCGTTGTGCACGAACACCACGATCATCAGGGGCAGGCCGAGCAGCAGGAGCAACATGCCGACGCCGCGGCTCAGGCCGCCGATGCCCAGCATCAGGCCGAACAGAGCGACCGCGCCGAAGGCGACGACCGCGCGGTAGCGGGTGCCCGACAGCACCCGCCTCGGCTGGGGCGCCCAGCCGCGGCGCATCTTGAGAAGCACCAGCCGGCTCTCCCTGAGCAGCTGGGCGTCGTCCGGCGGTACTCCGGGGTCTACCACGACATCCGCCACGAACCGGATCCTAAGCGAAGTCAGTCATGTAGATGGCGGAAAGCTTCGTGCGCTGAACTGACACTGTCACGTAATGCCTGCTCAAGACGGTCGGCATCGTCGGACAAACTGCTCAGCTCCGGCACGGCCGAGCCGTCGGCGCCGGACTCGGCGAGCAGCTCCTCGTAGCGCGGCAGCCTGGCGCTGAGGCGGGCGATCTGCTTCCCGGCGCGGTAGGCGCGCTCGGCGTCGGCCACGTGGCCGGCGTAGCGCTCCAGGGCCTCGACGCGGGCGAGCACCGCCTCCTGGCTGCTGTCCAGGGCGTGGGCGAGCGGCTCGGCCACGGCCGCCACCTCGGGGGTGACGCCCTCGGAGACGATGTCCTGGTGCTCGGAGCGCAGCTCCGACAGCTTGGCCAGCAGCCGGGCGATCTCCCATTCCTGGGCGGGCAGCATGACCGCGTTGCGGACGCCGTCCAGCAGGCCGTCGGCGTTCACGCCGGAGCTCATGACCTCGTCGATGGCCGCCTGCGCGCGCGACATCAGGGCCCTGGCGGGCTCGTCGAGCTGCTCGCGCAGGACGTAGCGGCCCTCGTGGCGGCGGGCGGTGTCGTACACGTCGGCCTCCAGCGTGTGCCGCCGCTCGACCTCCGCGTCGGGCCGGGGCCGCAGCAGGACGCCGACGACGAGCAGCGCCGCGAGCGTCATGATCACCGCGAAGGGCGGGTAGCGCTCGGCGAGGAACAGCGCCAGGCCGTACACCGCGGCCGCCACGGCCGCCGCGGTGGCCGCCAGCCGGACGGTCGCGTCGGCCACGGACCTGGAGCGCTTGTACGCGGGCGCCCATCCCACGTGGATGCGCACGAGCAGTTTGCGGTTGTCGCGCAGGAGGGCCGCGGCGTCGTCGGGCACCGCCGGATCGACTATGAGCTTCGCCTGGCGTCCGGGCACGTCGGTCAGCTTTCGAGATAGCGGAACGCTTCATGAGCCGAACGGACACTGCGTCGTAAGGTGCGCTCCAGCGTGTCGGCGTCCTCGGACAGGCGGTCGATCTCGGGGACGGCCTGGGCGTCCGCGCCGGACTCGGCGAGCAGCTCCTCGTAGCGCGGCAGCTTGGCGCGCAGCTCCTCGATCTGGGCGCGGGCGTGGTAGGCGCGCTCGGCCTCGGCGACGTGGCCGGCGTAGCGCTCCAGGGCCTCGACGCGGGCGACCACGGCGGACTCGCTCTCGGCCAGGGCCCGCTCCAGCGGCTCGATGACGGCGGCCACCTCGGGCGCGATGCCCCGGATGAGCAGGTCGCGGTGTTCCATGCGCAGCGCCGACAGCTTGGCCAGCAGCCGGGCGATCTCCCACTCCTGGGCGGGCAGCATGATGGCGTTGCGGGCGTCGTCGAGCAGGCCCTCGGCGTTGACGTGGGAGCGCAGCACCGACCCGATCGCGCGCTGGGCCCTGGCCAGCACCTTCCCGGCCTCATGGTCGAAGTCGTCGTGCAGCAGGAAGCGGCCGTCGTACCAGCGGGCCTGCTCGTAGACGGTGCGCTCGTGCGGACGGTCGTCCTCGGGGACCTCGCTCATGGAGGCGATCTTGACCAGGACGACGAAGACGTACATGCCGAGCAGGATGAACCCGGCCGGTGCCAGCGGGCCGGCGAGCAGCACGGCCATGAGCGCGATCATGACGGGGGTGGCGGCCAGTAACACCGCGCCCGAGGGGCCGCGGCGGCGCGGCTCGGCCGCGGCGGCAGGGGGCACCCATCCGGCTCTGATCCTGGACAACAGCGGGGCGTTGGCACGCAGCAGTCCGGCAACCTCCGGCGGCACCGCCGGATCGACGACCACACCCACGTTCTGTCCTGGCACCCTGGCGCCCCCAACGCTCGTGATGTTCGGATATTACGTAACATTCCTCCTGAGTGTCAGCCTCCGCAAGGCCAGTCCGGGGAACCACCAGTTGCGCGCACCGAGCACTTCCATGACGGCGGGCACCAGGACCAGGCGCACCACTGTGGCGTCGACCAGCACCGCGACGGCCAACCCGACCCCCATGACGCGCAGCGCGCGGTCGTCGAAGGCGCCGAAAGCGGCGAAGACACAGAACATGATCGTGGCGGCGGCGGTGATGACCCTGGCGGTCTTGGCGAGACCCGCGGCGACCGCGCGGCCGTTGTCGCCGTCCTGAAGGTACTCCTCCCTGATCCGCGACAGCAGGAACACCTCGTAGTCCATCGACAGGCCGAACGTGACCGTGAACAACATCATCGGCACCCATGCGTCGATCGGGCCCTCCGTGCCCAGGCCCAACACGTCGAACTGGAAGACGGCCACGATGACGCCGTAGGCGGCGCCGATGGACAGCAGGTTCACCGCGATCGCCTTGACCGGCAGGACGAGACTCCTGAAGACGGGGGTGAGCAGGGCGAACGCGGCCAGCAGCACCGCCCCGACCACCCAGGGGAGGCGTTCGGCGGAGTGGCGGGCGTAGTCGAGGGCGGCGGCGGTGGAGCCGGTGACGAGCACCCGCTCGGGCAGGTCGGCGCGCAGCCGCCGAATGAGGTCCTCGGTGCGCTCGTCCTGCGGCCCGGTGCCGGGGACGACGATCGCGGCCCGCTCGCCCACGGGGAACGCCCGCGCGACCCCCGGCACACCGGCCGCCGACGCCACCGCCCTGTCTCGGTACGCCCACGCGTCGCCGTCCGAGGCGGTCGTCTCGCCGTCTGGGGGTGCCGCCTCGCCGTCCTGGGCCGGCGCGTCGGTGGCCGGCGCGACGGCCAGGATCAGCGGGCCTGCCATGCCGGGGCCGAACCCCTGGGCGAGCAGGTCGTGCGCGCGGCGGGTGGTGTCGGTGACGGGACGGTCGCCGGGGTCGGACCAGCCGACCCGCAACTGCGTCGCGGGCAGGGCGAGCGCGGCGAGCGCCGCCAGCGCCGCCAGCGCCGCCGTCCACGGCCGGCGCTGGACCACCCGGCTCCATCGGTACGCCAGCGGTGTGCGCTCGGCACGGCGTGGCAGTGAGAACCGGTCGATCCCCGTGCCGATCATCGTGAGCAGGGCGGGCAGGAGGGTGAGAGCGGCGAGCATCACCATGAGGACGCCGCAGCCCGCGGCAAGGGCGATGCCGCCGCCGAGCGACGGGCCGAGGAAGAGGATGCCGGACCCGGTGACGATGACGATGATGCCGGCGAAGAACACGGACCTCCCCGCCGTCCGCATGGCCTCCACAACGGCCCTCTCGACGCTCCCGGCGTTCCGGGGCTCTCCCTTCTGGGCGGGGGGCGGCGGGTCGGCCAGGGCGGTGCGGAAGCGGGTGACGATGAGGAGGGCGTAGTCGATGCCGACGCCGAGGCCGAGCATGATCGTGAGGTAGACGCCGAAACCGGGCGTGGGGACGAGGTGGCCGAGCACCGACAGCAGCGCGACGCCGCAGGCCACCCCGATCACGCCCACGACGAGCGGGAGCACGGCCCCGATCAGCGAACGGAACGCCACCAGCAGCACCACCGCGGCGGCCAGCAGCCCGAGGCCCTCCGTGAGGCCGCCGGGGGTGGAGTCGGCGAAGTCGGCGCCGGACAGCTCGGCGGTCACACCGGCCGCCCGGAAGCCGTCGCGCAGCTCGCCCAGCTCTCGGATCGCGGCCTCGTCCGGGTAGTCGAGGGGGATGGAGGCGACCGTCCCGTCCGCGGAGACGCGCCGGTCACCGGTGAGCACGCGAACGCCTGGGACGGCGTCCATGCGGGTGAGCAGGCCGGTGACGGGCCCGCGTACCGCGGCGGAGTCGACCCCGGACGGGGCGGAGACGACGAGGGCGCCCGGCGGCTCGACGGGGGCGGCCCCGCCGAGCAGATCGGCCGCCTGCTGGCTCTCGGATCCCGGGAGGGTGAAGTCGTCGTCCGCGGGGCCCGGCCACGCGGCGGCGGCCGCGATGAGGGCCGCGGACAACGCCAGCCACAGCACGACCACGAGCCGGCGGTGGCGGATGCAGAAGCGAATCATGCGGCGACCGTAGGAACGCGGGCCGCTCCCGGTCGTCCGCCCACCGCGGGCGAACGCCTACGCCACCCGCGGTACCCCGTCACCGTCCAGGACCTCCCCACCGGACTCCAGGAACGCCCCGGGACGTCTCGGCCCGCCGCCGGGGAAGTCTCAGGCGGAGCCTCCGGGGCGGATGAGGCCGGTTTCGTAGGCGATCACGACGAGTTGGGCGCGGTCGTGGACCGACAGCTTGGCCATCATGCGGTTGACGTGCGTCTTCACGGTGAGGGGGCTCATGAGGAGCTCGTCGCCGATCCGCGCGTTGGTGAGGCCGCGTCCGACGCGCGCCAGTACTTCGCATTCGCGCCCGGTCAGCGCGGCCAGCCGGCGGTCGTCGGGGGCGGCGGGGCGGGCGGTGAACTCCTCGATCAGCCGCCGGGTGACGCCCGGCGACAGGAGGGCGTCGCCTCGGGCGGCGACCCGGACCGCGTGCCGGATCTCGGCCGGTTCCGCGTCCTTGACGAGGAAGCCGCTGGCACCGGAACGGAGCGCCTCGTAGACGTACTCGTCGAGGTCGAAGGTGGTGACCACGACGACGCGCAGGCCGGCGGCGGTCAGGGCGCGGGTGGCCGCGAGGCCGTCGAGCTCCGGCATGCGGACGTCCATGAGCACCACGTCGGGGCGGAGCTCTCCCGCCAGGCGGACGGCCTCGGCGCCGTCGGCGGCCTCGCCGACCACGGTCAGGTCGGCTTCGGTGTCGAGCAGCGCCCGCAGCCCGGCCCGGACGAGGGGCTGGTCGTCGGCGAGCAGGACCGTGATCACGCGGGCAGCCGGGCGGTGACGCGGAACCCGCCCGAGGGGCCGTTCCCGGTGGCCAGCAGGCCGCCGACGGCGGCGACGCGTTCGGCCATGCCGGTCAGGCCGTGCCCGCGCGGGGCCCGGCTGCCCCGGCCGTCGTCGTCCACCCGCACGGTCACCGCTCCCTTCTCGTACGTCAGCGTCACCGCCGCCGTGGTGGCGCCGGCGTGGCGCATGGTGTTGGTCAGAGCCTCCTGCACGACACGGTAGACGGTCAGATCGGCGGCGGGTGGCAGATCGCGGCGCTCCCCCTGGACGTCCAGGGTCACCGGCAGCCCGGCCGTCCGCAGGAGTGCGGGCAACCGCGCGACCCCGGGCAACGGATCCCGTCCCTCCCTTGGGTTCCCCCGATCCCGATCCGAAAGCCCGTCCGGCCGCGCCACGTCCGCCTCGCTCCCGGGGGACGACAGGGGGTGATCAGCGGCGGGCGGGCGCAGGACGCCGAGGACGGCCTTCATTTCCGCCAGTGCCTGTCTGCTGGCGGAACGGATCACCTGGAGGGCGGCGGCGGCCTCCGGCGGGCCGCCGGCCCGTTCGACGGCTTCGGCCGCGACGGCGGCGTGCAGGGCGATCACCGACACCGTGTGGGAGGTGACGTCGTGCAGCTCTCTGGCCACCCGCAACCGCTCCTCCTGCGCCCGCCGCAGCGCCTCCTCCTCGCGGGTGCGCTCGGCCTCGGCGGCGCGCCGTTCGACCTCCGCCGTGTACGCGCGTCTGGCCCGCGACACCTCCGCCGGTTGGGCGGCGAGCAGGACGAGCAGCGCCCAGACGGTGGCGGCGATGGTGACGTCGGTCTCGGCGCGGGCGAGCGCCGCCGCTCCCGGCACCGCCGTCAGGAACGCCGCGCCCGCCCACCCGGCCGCCCGCCGCCCGGCGGCGAGCGCCGAGAACAGCGCGATCAGCGCGGGCACCGCCCACAGCGCGATGGCGTACCCCAACGTGAAGATCACCGCCGCGGCCCCCGCGGACACGGCCAGCGCCGCCTCCGGCCGTCTGCGCCACCACGCCAGCCCGAGCACGGTGGCGGTCAGCAGCGCGTACCCGAGCGGGTCGAGGGGCCGGGCGGCCGGCTGGTTGCCGTAGGCCATGAACGTGGAGAAGAAAACGGCCACCGCCATGACGCAAACCAGGGCCATCGTCTTCACACCTGCACGGTAGTGCGCCCCTTCCCCGCAGGGCGATACTCCCCCCGCGGTACCCGGGTACGGCGGACGCGGGTGATCCGGTGCGTCAGGCCCGGCGGGAGGCGACCTTCCTCGCGACGGCGGACGCCGCGCGCCGGACGGCGGACGCCACGTGCCGCAGCGCGGGTGCCGCGGCCACGCAGGCCGGCGGGATGGCGGGGACGACGTAGCGGTGGTCGAAGTCGAGCGCCGCGACCGGCCCGACGAGCAGGACCATCGCCAGCGACCATGGCAGCAGCGCCGGACCGCGCCGCCGCAGCGCGCCCAGTCCGCCCACCACCAGCAGCACGGCGAGCAGGGGGCCGTGGAGCAGCCATGGATACCGGTAGGCGGCCAGGATCGACGCGTACGGCTCCACCGAGCGCATGCCGCGAATGTCGGGGTCGTACTCCCGTCTGACCTCGCCGACGAGGGCGTGCTGCTCGGGCAGCGGCCACGCGCCGCGCGGGAACGACGTATGGGCGCGCACCCGCTTCGGGTGGGCGACCGGCTCCCAGGTGAAGGCCAGCGAGGTGTCCCGGACGACCTCGCGCAGGTAGTCGAGCGGCTGGGCGGCGATCGTCCGCAGGGCGAACGACCGGGCCGGCCCGTTGTGGGAGAAACGGTCGCCGGGCAGGAGGTTGAGCGAGGAGCGGGGGTGCCAGACGTACTCGGAGGCGGCGTCGGTGACGGTGCCGTTCGGGCAGAGGGCGGCCTCGGCGGGCGGCGGCTTGACGATCGAGCAGTCGGCGAAGGTCATGGTGCGGGCCCACAGGGCGACCCCGTCGGAGCCGGTCAGGGCGAATCTGCCGTGGTGCTGGGCGTACCAGCCGGCGTAGGCGGCCAGCGGCAGCGCGCCCGCGAGCAGCAGGGCCGCGGTCCTGCGCCACGGCGTGCGGCGTACCAGCAGCCAGAGCGCGGCCACGCCGATCAGCGGAACCGCCGCGGTGCGGGTCAGCCCCGCCAGGGCGAGCAGGACGCCGGCCGCCGCGGCCACCCGGACGGACACCTCGGGCCGCCAGGTGAGCACCAGCAGGGCCGCCGTCACCAGGACGATCACCTGCAGGTCGGACAGCACGGCGTGTTCCAGGCGCAGGAACGCCGGGTCGAACAGCACCGGCACGGCGGCCGCTGCCGCCGCCCAGCCGGGCAACGACCAGCGGCGCAACAGCGCGTAGACCATCACGCCCACGCCGACCCCCAGGGCGTGCTGGACGCCCGCGATCAGCTCCACGCTGCTGAACGGCCGCAGCAGCCAGAGGAACCACGAGTATCCCGCCGGGTGGAAGGTTCCCTGCGGGCGCAGGTGGACGGCGGCGTCCAGGTACGTGAAGGAGTCGTACCAGTAGAGCTGGGCGGTGTCGTAGCCCAGCATGACGAGCACCCGCAGTGCGACGGCCGGGATCAGCACCCACCAGAGCGCCCGATGGCGCGTGGGCGTCCCGATGACGGGGCCGTCCGTGTGCGGCCGCGTCGTGACGGCTGTCATGCGTCCCCCTGAGACGCGGGCCGGGCGGATCCCGGCCGTGGGGAGGCAGTTCAGCCGGTGGCGGATAACGCCGGCGTCACCGAAAGTGGTTATGCGCGCGTTATGCGATCTGGTCCACACTGGTGGCTCTTTGTCGTCTGTCTTGGGGGTACGGGTGCGTGTTCTCGTGGCCGAGGACGAGCGGATGCTCGCCGACTCGATCGCCGAGGGTCTCAGGGGCGAGGCGCTGGCCGTCGACGTCGCCTACGACGGCGACGCGGCGCTCGAGCGCCTGGGCGTGCACGAGTACGACGTGCTCGTCCTCGACCGTGACCTGCCGGGGACGCACGGGGACGAGGTGTGCCGGGCGGTCGTCGAGCGCGGCCGGCTGGTCAGGGTGCTCATGCTGACCGCGGCGGGCGACGTCCGCTCACGGGTGGCGGGGCTGGCCCTGGGTGCGGACGACTACCTGCCCAAGCCGTTCGCGTTCGAGGAGCTGGTGGCCCGGGTGCACGCGCTGGGCCGCCGGTCCAGGCCGGCGGACCCGCCGATGCTGGAGCGGGCGGGGGTGCGGCTGGACCGGGCGCACCGGCAGGTGTTCCGCGACGGCCGGTACGTGCCGCTGGCGCGCAAGGAGTTCGGCGTGCTGGCGGAGCTGCTGCGGGCCCAGGGGGCGGTGGTCTCGGCGGAGCTGCTGCTGGAGAAGGTGTGGGACGAGCACACGGACCCGTTCACGAACACGGTGCGCACCACGATGGTGAAGTTACGCAAGAAGCTCGGCGAGCCCCAGGTGATCGTTACCGTGCCGGGATCGGGGTATCGCATCCCATGAGTGTGCGCCTGCGTTCCGCACTGGCCTGCGCGGCGGTGTTCTTCGTGCTCTCCGGGCTGGTCGTGGCCGGCCTCTATCTCGTCGTGCGGTCGAGTCTCGAATACCGGGGCTCGCTCCTCACCCCCGACTTCGTCCGGGTCACGCGCGACCACCACCTGTACTACGCGCCGCGGTATTCCGACGGGTACGAGCTCGCCCGCGGCTTCGCCATGCGCGTGCGGAGCACCTACCAGGACGACGTCCTCGGCGACGTGCGCACGTTCGGCTGGATCGCGGTGGCGGCCGGGACGGCCGCCGCGTTCGGGCTCGGCTGGCGGTCGTCGGGCCTGGTGCTGCGCCCGCTCAGGAAGGTCACCGAGACCGCGCGCAGGGTGGCCCAGAGCCACGACCTGACCGAGCGCATCGGCCACCGGGGCCCCCGGGACGAGGTCGGCGAGCTGGCCGACACCTGCGACACCATGCTGGAGCGGCTGGCGCGCGCGTTCGACGGGCAGCGGCGCTTCGTCGCCAACGCCTCCCACGAGCTGCGCACACCCCTGACGATCAACCGGACGCTCGTCGACGTGGCCGTGCGGCGGCAGGACGCCACCGAGGACGTCAAGCGGCTGGGCGAGTCGCTGCTGCTGGTCAACGCCCGGAACGAGCGGCTCATCGACGGGCTGCTGGCACTGGCGGAGGGCGAGCGGGCCGTGCTGGACCGCCGGCCGTTCGACCTGTCGGACGTGGCCGAGCACGTCCTCGACCAGACGGCGCAGGAGGCGGCCGGGCGGCAGGTGACCGTGCACCGGCTGCTCGACCCGGCCCCGACGGCGGGCGAGGCGGTGCTCGTCGAGCGGCTGGTGCAGAACCTGGTGGAGAACGGGATCCGGCACAACCATCCCGACGGGGAGGTGTGGGTGACGACGCGGCGGCGGGCCGACCGGGTGGAGCTGCTGGTGGCCAACACCGGGCTGCAGGTGCCGCCGTACGAGATCGAGACGATCTTCGAGCCGTTCCGGCGGCTGCACGGCGACCGGCTCGGCTCGGAGCGGGGCAGCGGCCTCGGCCTGTCGATCGTGCGGGTGATCGCCGACGCGCACGGCGGCACGGTGACGGCGAGCCCTCGGGACGAGGGCGGCCTGACGATCACAGTGGAGTTGCCCGCCGAGCCGGCATGACATCCGTCGTCCGGGCGCCACGGCCGGCCCTCCGCCCCGGGCGGCACGCACGCGTGGAGTCGAGGGCCCGGGGGCAGTCAGTCGAGGCGGCGCGGGTCGCCGGGGAGAAGGGCGTCCTGGTGGATCTCCCACAGGGCCGATTCCGGGATGCCGGCCTTGACGAGCTGGTCCCAGGTCGAGAGCCGGTCGGCCGGGTCGGCGAGCAGGGCCTCCAGCAGGGGCCGCAGCTCGGCCCGGTCGGCACCCTCCTCGCGCCACAGCGCGCCGAGCGCCCGGTGCAGGGCGGGCGTGCGGACGCCGGCCGTGCGCAGCAGCTCCTCCAGGATGCCGGCGCGCTCCCGGTACGGCAGTGACCGACCCTCCCCCACCGCCCGCAGCAGCAGGTCGAGCAGCCTGCGGTGGCGGGGGGTGTGGCCGGTGGCGACCGCGACGACCACGTCTCCCATGGCGCCGGCGTCCGCGTCCGCCCCGAGCACGACGTCCTCCACGCCGTCCGCCATGATCCGGCGGGCCGCGAGGGCGGTGACGAGCCCGTCCCAGCCCTCCTGCCCGAGCTGTCCCTTCCACAGGTACGTCAGCGACGACCACCGCTCCAGATGGTCGGGCCCGCGCAGGATCGACGAGACGGTGACCGGCTGCTCGGAGGCGGCCACGATGAGGAGGGTGAGGTTCGCGGAGTAGGCGGCCAGGCGGCGGGTCATCGTGTGCCGTACCGGGCGGAACCCGGTGAAGTGCCGCCGCGGCCGCTCGTGCAGGGAGCGCCGCAGCAGCCCGGCCAGCTGGTCCGCGCAGCGGGCACGCACCGCCGAGGGCACCTCGTCCAGCAGCTCCAGGATGAACCCGACGGTCGGCCCGCGCTCGGCCAGGCACGAGTGGGACGTGACCGCGTACAGCAGGTCGTCGTCCACGGCCTGCACGAGGGCCAGCGGCTCGTCGCCGACCAGGCGGCGGCGCCGGTCGAGGTCGCGTACGGCGTACAGGGTCAGCCAGGCCACCAGGAATTCGGCGAACGTCGAGTGCAGGAAGGCGTGGCCGTTGCGGCGGACGAAGAAGAACCGCTCGGTGGCCCGGCGCGCCCAGTCGACGCGCGGCTCGTCCTCGCCGGGGTCCTCCTCGCCGCCGTGGCACAGGGCGGGCAGATCCCGGTTGAGCGCCTCGTCGGTGATGACCTGGCTGCCGCGCGCCAGCATGGACAGCGCCACCGCGCCGAGCAGGACGAGCTCCTGGTCGATCGCCACCCGATGGGCGCCACCGGTCTCGCGTTCGGTGTAGTCGCGCAGCAGCACCTCGTACAGGCGGGAGCGGGCCAGGGGGCCGTGGTCGTGGTGCAACGCGTTGCCGCCGGCGTCGTAGAGGGCGAGCAGCAGCAGGAGCAGCGGATGGCGGGCCATCTCGCCGTGCACGAGCGCCGCCTCGGCGGTCAGGGGCTTGAGGTCGCGGCGGGCGAGCAGGGCGCGGTTGGCCTGGTCCCAGATGTCGAGCCACTGGCGTACCTGGTCGTCGTCGAACGGCCGCAGCTGCAGCGCGAGCAGCCCAGGAGGGAAGCGGATGCGGTCGGCCACCACCGTGCGGCTGGTCACGATCACCGCGACGGGACGCCCGTGGCCGGCCTCGGCGGCCTGGAACTCGCGTACCCGCTCCAGGTAGTCGTAGCGGTGGACGCCGCCCTGGACCAGCTCGTCGAAGCCGTCCAGCAGGATCACCGGCATCGCGCCGTCGCCGGCCGCCACGAGGTCGGCGTAGGCGACCTTCTCCCCCAGCACGGCGGCGACGGCCTGCTCGATCTGCTCGGCGACGCCGGCGCGGGCGCGTACGCCGCCGAGCTCCACCCGTATGGGCAGGAACTCCGAGCGGGCCAGGCGCGCGGCGAGCACCTCGGTCAGCTTGGTCTTGCCCGAGCCCGGCTCGCCCAGCACGAGCAGCGGCGCCTGCGTGGCCCGCAACGAGGTCAGGTGACCCACCAGGAACGCCTCCGGGTCGGGCAGCAGCCGCCGCTCCTCCCACCAGACGCGGTCGGCGGGCGCGGACTCGCGGGTGAGCTCCGCCACCCGGCAGCGCGGGCTGAGGTAGCCCTCGCCGAGCAGCGGCAGCGAGACGTCCTCGGGCAGCTTGCCGGCCAGCAGCAGCGGCTGGTCGAGGGCGTTGGCGGCCATCCTGACCCGGTGGATCAGCGGCTGGTCCCCGACGCGGGGCGGGGCCAGCTCGGCCAGCAGCCAGGCGACCCGCGACAGCGCCGTGGCCCGCTGGGGGCGATCGGTGACCAGGCTGCGCACCCCGAACTCGTGGCTGTCGAGCGCCAGCGACCGGTAGTCCTCGTCGTAGGTGCGCAGGGCCCGGGCGGGCGGTCCCTCGGCGAGCAGGCGGGGCAGCAGGAGCCGCTCGTCGGCGCTCAGCTCGTCCCAGACGGACAGGCCGCCGACGTATCCGGCCACGGCCTCGGACATGCGCAGGAAGACGCGTTCGACCTCCTTGCGGGTGTCGGCGTACGGCACGTGCGGCTCCGGCGTGGGCAGGCGCTCCAGCAGCAGCGCGGCCACCAGCCGGGCGAACCTCTCGCGGGTGGGCACGCCCCGGGAGATCGTCTCGCCGCGGTCGAGCCGCTCCAGCGTGAACGGCAGCCGCGCCTCGCCGAGCGCCTCGAAGTACGCCGAGACGACGATGACGGCGTGCGCCGCGGCCAGCCGCTGGGTGCGGGTGAACCGGTCGACGCCGCGCCTCGGCTCCGGCATGCGGCGGACGACGTCCTCGCCGAAGGCCACGATGGCCTCGCGCATGTCGCGCAGGCTCGTCGTGGCCAGCTGACCGCTGCCGGCCAGGGCGTATCCGGTGCGGGCCGCGGTCGAGGCGAACCCGACGACCTTGACGAGCCTGCCGTCCTTGCAGCCGAGGATCCTCAGGGCGTCGGCGTAGCTCGGGGTCTCGATCATGGCCTGCTCCCGGGGGACTGGGGATGTCCCATCATGCGTTGTAAGCCCCGATTGCGGAGGCGCCTTCGCGAGACGATCTCATGTCCCTTTCATGGCGTCGGCGATCTCCGGCAGCGCCGCCGGGTCCTCGATCGTGGACGGCGCCTCGTACGGGCGGCCGTCGGCGATGTCGCGCATCGTGGCGCGCAGGATCTTGCCGGAGCGGGTCTTCGGCAGGCGGGCGACCACGACGGCGCGGCGGAAGGCGGCGACGGGGCCGATGCGTTCGCGCACGAGGGCGACGAGCTCGCGCTCGACCTCCTCCTGGTCGCGTCCGGCGCCCGCCTTGAGCACCACGAAGCCCATCGGGACCTGACCCTTGAGCGAGTCGGCGACGCCGATCACGGCGCACTCGGCCACGTCGGGGTGGGCGGCGACGACCTCCTCCATCGCGCCGGTCGACAGCCGGTGGCCGGCCACGTTGATCACGTCGTCGATGCGGCCCATGACGTAGAGATAGCCGTCCTCGTCGAGGTGGCCGCCGTCGCCGGTCAGGTAGTGGCCGGGGTAACGCTCCAGGTAGGAGCGGGTGAAGCGGGCCTCGTCGCGGAAGAGGGTGGGCAGCGCGCCGGGCGGCAGCGGCAGCTTGACGGTGACCGCGCCCTCGACGCCGGGCGGGCAGTCGCCGCCGTCGGAGTCGAGGACGCGCACGTCCCAGCCCGGCACGGCCTTGGTCGGGGAACCGGGCTTGACGGGCAGCCGCTCGATGCCGACGCAGTTGGCGGCGATCGGCCAGCCGGTCTCGGTCTGCCACCAGTGGTCGATGACGGGGATGCCGAGCAGGTCGGAGGCCCAGTGATAGGTGTCGGGGTCGAGGCGCTCGCCGGCGAGGAAGAGGTAGCGCAGGCTGGACAAATCGTGCTTTTTCGCGAAATCTCCGGATGGGTCCTCTTTTTTGATGGCGCGGATCGCGGTCGGCGCGGTGAACAGCGTGCGCACGCCGTGCGTGGCCACCACCCGCCAGAACGCCCCGGGGTCGGGGGTGCCGACGGGCTTGCCCTCGTACAGGACCGTCGTGCAGCCCGCGAGGAGCGGGGCGTAGACGATGTAGGAGTGGCCGACCACCCAGCCCACGTCGGAGGCGGCCCAGTACACCTCGCCGGGCGCGGCGCCGTACACGTGGGACATGCTCCAGTGCAGCGCGACCGCGTGGCCGCCGTTGTCGCGGACGACGCCCTTGGGCGAGCCGGTGGTGCCGGAGGTGTAGAGGATGTAGAGCGGGTCGGTGGCGGCCACGCTCACGCAGCCGGCCGGCTCGGCGCCGGCCACCGCCCCCGCCCAGTCGAGGTCGCGTCCGTCGCGCAGCTCGGCCGCGCACTGCGGCCGCTGCAGGATGACACACCGGTCGGGCGCGTGCCCGGCCTGCTCCAGCGCGGCGTCCAGCAGCGGCTTGTACGCCACCACCCGCGCCGGCTCGATGCCGCACGACGCCGAGAGCACCACCTTGGGCCTGGCGTGGTCGATCCGCACGGCGAGCTCCCTGGCCGCGAACCCGCCGAACACCACCGAGTGCACCGCCCCGAGCCGCGCGCAGGCCAGCATGGCGACCACGGCCTCGGGCACCATCGGCATGTAGATCACCACGGTGTCGCCGGCCGTCACACCGAGGTCGCGCAGCATGCCTGCCGTCCTCGCCACCTCGTCGAGCAGCTCGGCGTAGGTGTAGGCGCGGGTGGTGCCGGTGACCGGGCTGTCGTAGATCAGCGCCGCCTGCCCGGCCCGGCCCGCCGCCACGTGCCGGTCGAGGGCGTTGTAGCAGGTGTTCAGCCGTCCGTCGGGGAACCACCGCCCGTCCGCGTACACGGTGGCGGGCGCCTCGTCCCAGGAGATCCCGAGTGCCGCCTCGCCCCAGAACGCCTCGGGCCGCTCGATGCTGTGCCGGTAGGTGTCGTCGTAGCCGCTCACTTCTCGATCAGAACAGGCGGTCCCCCATGGCGCAAGATATGACGGGTGAGCGAAGACATGATCCTTTCCGTGGTGGTGGGATCCCGTGCGTACGCGCTGGAGACGGACGCCTCCGACACCGACCGGCGTGGCGTGTTCGCGGCCCCCACCGCCGCCTTCTGGCGGTTGGACAAACCGCCCACGCACCGGCACGGGCCGCTGCCGGAGCAGTTCTCGTGGGAGGTCGAGCGTTTCTGCCGCCTCGCCCTCGAAGCCAACCCCACCGTTCTCGAGTGCCTGTGGTCGCCCCTCGTGGAGGTGGTCACGCCCGCCGGGCGGCGGCTGCTCGGCCTGCGGGAGGCGTTCCTGTCGCAGCGGGCGCACCGGTCGTTCGCGGGCTATGCCGAGGACCAGTTCCGCCGCCTCGATCCGGAACGGCCGAAGTGGAAGCAGGCCATGCACATGATTCGGCTGCTGCTGAGCGGCCTGCACCTGGTACGGCACGGCGAGCCGTCGGTGCGGGTCGGGGAGCACCGGGAGCGGTTGCTCGCCATCCGGCGCGGCGAGGTGCCGTGGGCGGAGGTGGACGCTTGGCGGGCTGCCCTGTCGGCGGAGCTGGCCGCCACCCCGAGCGTCCTGCCGCCGCTGCCGGACCGCGAGCGGGTGGATGAGTTCCTGGTCGGCGTACGGAAGGAGTTCCTGTGACGGCGTTGCCGGGCTGGCTGCCGGAGATCCCGGGCGGGCAGCCGTACCCGTCGGTCTTCGCGACGGTGAGCGGGGCCCATCTGTACGGGTTCCCCTCGGCGGATTCCGACGTGGACCTGCGGGGAGCGCACGTCCTGCCGGTCGCGGAGGTGGCGGGGCTGCGCGACGGCCCGGCGACGCTGGACCGTACGTGGACGCGCGACGGCGTGGAGGTGGACCTCGTCACCCATGACGTGGCCAAGTTCTGCCGGCTGCTGCTGGGGCGCAACGGCTACGTGCTGGAGCAGTTGCTGTCGCCGCTGGTCGTGGCGTCCTCGCCGGTGCACGAGGAGCTCGTCGCGCTCGCCCCCGGGTGTGTGACCCGGCACCACGCCCACCACTACCTCGGGTTCGCGCGCACGCAGTGGCGGCTGTTCGGCAGGAGCGGCGAGCTGAAGCCGCTGCTGTACACCTTCCGCGTGCTCGCCACGGGCACGCACCTCATGCGCACCGGCGAACTGGAGGCCGACCTGACCCGCCTGTACGAGTACGGGCCCGCGTACCTGCCGGACCTGGTCGCGGCCAAGCGGGCGGCCGAGCACGTCGCCGCGCCCGCCGGGCTGGACCCGGAGCCGGACGTGGCGCGGATGACGGCCGCGCTGGAGGAGGCGCGGGAGGCGTCGCGACTGCCCGAGCGGGCCACGTCCGGGGACGCCCTGCACGACGTCGTCGTCCGCGCCCGGCTCGCGGACGGGCAGAATCGCTGACGTGGACCTGGTGGGCAGGCGGCACGCGCTCAGCGCGGTCGCCGAGATGCTGGCGGCAGGCTCCGGAGCCCTGGTCGCCGAAGGGCCGGCCGGGATCGGCAAGAGCCTCCTGCTGCAGGAGGCGGCGGGGCTCGCGCGGGCGCGCGGCATGACGGTCGCGTACGCACGCGCCACCGAGCTCGACCGCGTCGCCCCCCTCTCCACCCTCCTCCGAGCCCTCGCCCGACTCGGCACCCCCACCCCGGCCAAGCCCCATGACCCCATCGACCACCCCCCGGCCGAGCCCCCCGGCCGGACCGGCCACCCGGCCCACCGCGGCCCGGCCGGCCACCACGACCCGGCCGATCAGCACGGCCCGCTCGGGGGGCGTGACGGCAGCGCGCCCGGTGAGCACGACGGCGGCGTGGTCGGTGGGCGGGGTGGCGCGGTGCCGGGTGTGCGGGGCGGTGGGGTGCCCGCGGGGTTCCCGGCCGTCGAGCGGGCCGGGGCGATGATCGGGCGGGCCGCCCTGACGCGGCCGGTGGTGGTCGTGCTGGACGACGCGCAGTGGGCCGACGAGCTGACCTGCCTGGCGTTACGGCACCTCGTCCCGGAGCTCGCCGGGTCGCCCGTGGTGTGGCTGCTGGGGCGGCGGCCGTTCCCCGCGCAGACCGCGGTGGACGCTCTCCTCGCCGAGGGCGCCCGGCGCGTGACGCTGCCGCCGCTCGATCCCGGCGAGGCGGCCGCGTTCTGCGCGCGGCTGCTCGGGGCCGAGCCTGGCCCGTCGGTGCTGGAGCTCGCGCGGGCCGGCGGCGGCAACCCGTTCCTGCTGGCGGAGGTGCTGAACGGGCTGCGAGCGCAGGGCCGGATCTCCGTGACCCGCGGCATTGCCGAGGTCGCGGGGTCCGAGCTGCCCGCCGGATTCGGCGCGGCCGTCGGACGGCGGCTGCGCGACCTGCCCGCCGAGGCGCGGCGGCTGCTGGAGGCGGGCGCGGTGCTGCGGCGGCCGTTCACCGTGCACGAGGCCGCCGGGCTGCTCGGCGCGCCGCCCGGCGCCCTGCTCGCGCACGTGGAGGCGGCCGTACGGGCCGGCGCGCTGGTCGGGGACGGTGACCGGCTGACGTTCCGGCACGACCTCATCCGGGAGGCGGTCTACGACGGCCTCCCTGCGGCGGTCCGGGCGGCGCTGCACCGCGAGGCGGCCGCCGTGCTGCGGCGCGAGGGCCGGCCGGCGGCCGAGCTGGCCGAGCACCTGCGGCACGGGGCGCGGGCGGGCGACGTGGCGGCGATCCGGGAGTTGCGGGCCGCCGCCGAGGACATGACCGCCGTCGCGCCGTCGGCCGCCGCCGACCTCATGCTGCGGGCTCTCGAACTGGCGGCGCCCGCCGCCCCGGGCACACCCGCCGCGGATGAGCGCCCAGGGCTGGCGGCAAGGGTGGTGCGGCTGCTGGCGTCGGCGGGGCGGCTCGCCGAGGCGCGCGAGGTGGCCGACGCGCGTGACGTCACCATCGGGCCGGCCGAGGCGGCAGAGGTGGCGCTCGGGCTGGCGGAGGCGCTCAAGCACGCCGGTGACGACCGCGGCGTCATCCGCCGCACCGCCCGGGCGCTCGCCCTGCCCGGTGTGCCGGTGCGGGAGCGGGCTCGGCTGCTGGCCGTACGCGCGCACGCGCTCGTGATGTCCGGCCCGTTCGACGCGGCCGACCGGGCGGCGGACGCGGCGGTGGCCTCCGGAGAGGCGTTCGCGCAGGTGGTGGGGTTGCAGGCGCGTTCGGCGGTGGCGCTGTTCCGAGGCGATCCCGAGGGCGCGCTGCGGCACGCCGCGCGGGCGGTGGCGCTGGCGGACGCGGCCGGCGGCGAGGCGGCGCACCGGCATCCCCGGCTCTGGCTGGGCGCCGCGCTGGCGGCCCTGGACCGGTTCGAGGAGGCGGAGGAGACGTACGCGGTGGTCGAACGGGAGTCCGGACGCCTCGGCACGGCCTGGTCGTCGCCGCTGCTCCACCGCTTCAGGGCCGGCCTGCTGCTGGCGGCCGGACGGGTGGACGAGGCGGCGGCGGAAGCGGAGACGGGCCTCCGCGTGGCCCGCCGCCTCTCCGCCCCGGCCCTGACCCCGGTCCTCCTCGGCGTGCTCGGCCAGGTCGCACTCCTGCGCGGGGACCTGCAAGCAGCGCGTGCGTACGTGGACCGCGCCCGCGACCTGACCGGCGACGTACCCACCCTCGGGCCCGGACTCCGGCCCGGACTCGGGCCCGGACTCGGGCCCGGCCTGGTGCCCGCCGAACTGCACTGGCGCCGCCTCCTCCTGGACGCCGCCACCCCACTCACATACCCCCGCCCGGCGCCCGGCCCGACTGACCCGATCCCACCGACCGGCCCGTTCACGGAGGACGGGACGCCCGCTCGACGCCAGCGGGCTCAGGCGTGGGCAGGGGCGCTGGCGTACCTGGTCGTGCTGGAGCCGTGGGAGGCGGCGCGGCTGCGGGCGGTGCCGGGGGTCCGTGAGTTCGTGCGGGACCTTGCCCGGCGCAATCCCGGCATCAGGTCATTCACGGCCTCGGCCGCGCACGTCGAGGGGCGCCTGGAGGAGGCGATCGAGCTGTACCGCGCGGGGCCGCGCCCGCTCGGGCTCGCGGCGGCGCTGGAGGAGGCGGGCCGGCACGCCGAAGCCCGCGAGGTGTATCAAAGGTGCGGCATCTCCCGGATCCCTTCCCCGGCCGAGGGGATGGTGCCGGGCGGCGGCGGACGGGAAGGGCCGGACGGCGTTCGTCCTGAGGGGCAGGGCGGCGGTCAGCCTGAGAGGCCGGACAACGACCGGCGGGAAGGGAGGGGCGACGGTGGGAGCGGGCCCGCCTCCGCGATGGCGGGCGCTGACGTCTCTGCGCCACGGGCCTCCGGGTGGGCGGCGTTGACGCCGGCCGAGTTGCGCGTGGTGCGGCTCGTCGCGCAGGGCATGACCAACCGGGAGGTGGCAACGGCCCTGTTCCTGTCGCGGCACACGGTCGACAGCCACCTCCGCCACGCCTTCGCCAAGCTGGGCGTTCACCGCCGGGTGGAACTCACCCGCCACGTCCTCACCCACGAACACCCGGACTGACCCCGGAAGTCACGCCGGTGACGGGTCACCCGAGCGGGGAGATGGCTCGTACAGGCGTCGCGCTTCGTGCGGCACGAGCGCTTGCGCGGCCATCTCCACCAGCCCGGAGATCTCGCCTTTCGCACCTGCGAGCGCGGCCGCCCGCACGTCAACCCACAGCAGATCGCCCGGTCCGGCGCGCGAACGTTCTCCGGGGCGGGGCGGCGGGAGCGGGTGCCGGCTCCCGGCGGGCAGGCCGACGTCGACGGACGCCCGCGCGTGGGGGCACGCGGTGGCCGGCCGCCTGGGCTTGCTGTGCAGAGGCGCGGCGGGACGCTCGGCGACATCGATGCCGAGGCCCAGAACACTTAAGTGAATACTTGACTATTGGGTGAGCAAGGACAGACACTTAAGCAACTGCTTAAGTGTCTGTGGACGGGATGTTTCCACGCCCTGGCCGACAGGCGCGGACGACGGAAGAAGGACCGGCATCATGACGAGCAACCGCTGGCGAGTGCTTGCCCTGCTGGGGACGGCGTTCTTCATGACCATCCTGGACGGCACGAGCCTGATGTCAGCCCTGCCGGCCATCGAGCGCGACCTGGAGCCGTCCGGCCCCGTGATCCAGTGGGCGGTAACCGCCTACGCGCTGGCCTTCAGCTGCCTGCTCCCGCTCTCCGGCCGGGTCGCCGACCTGCTGGGGCGCCGCAAGGTATTCCTGGCCGGGGTGGCGCTGCGGGTGCCGGCCTCGCTGTTGTGCGGGCTGGCGCCCTCTCTCGAGGCGCTGGTGGCCGCCCGCGCCCTGCAGGGCATCTCCGCGGCGATCATCGCCCCAGCCGCGCTGTCGATGCTGGTCAACGCCTTCCCTGAGGGTCCCGAACGCAACAGGGCACTCGGCGTCTGGGGCGGGCTCGGCGGGTTCGGCGCCACCGCGGGCCTGCTGCTCGGCGGGCTCCTCACCGACACGCTCGGTTGGCAGTGGGTCTTCTGGATCAACGTCCCCGTGGGGGCGGCGGTGCTGCTGCTCGCCCCCTTCCTGCTGAGCGAGAGCCACGCCCGCACCCGCGGGTTCGACCTCGCCGGCGCCCTGACCATCACGTCGGCCCTGGCCCTGCTGGTGTATGTCATCACCCGGGTGCCGGAGAGCGGCTGGGCCGGCGGTCCGCTGGTGGCCGCGGCGGCGCTGGCCGGGCTGTTTGTCGTGATCGAACGGCGCTCGGCGGCACCGTTGCTGCCGCTGCGCCTGCTGCGTTCGCGGGCGCTGGTCGGCGGGAACCTGCTGCTGCTGATCGCCGGAATGACCGTCGACGGCATGCTGATCATGCTCACCGCGCACGTGCAACAGGTGCTGGGCTGGCCGGCGGCGCTCTTCGGCCTGACGACCGCCGCGATGACCGTGGCGTCGGTGGCCGGCCAGCGCGTGGTGACCAGACTCGGGGTGCGGCCGGTAGCCGCCTTCAGCACACTCCTGCTGGGCGTGGCCTGCCTGATGCTGACCCGGCTTTCGGCCGACGGCTCCGTCGTCCTTCTGCTCATCGCCCTGGTGGTGTTCGGCACAGGGATGGGCATCGCCGCCGTGTGCGCGCAGATCGCGTGCTCTGAGCGGCGTCGCCGAACGGGACTCGGGCGTGGCCGCCGGACTCAGCGACACCTCCTTCGCCATCGGCACCGCGCTCGGCGTGGCCATCTGCTCCACCGTCACCATCAGTGGTGGAGCCATCGACGGCCCGACCGCGCCGGGTCTCGCCTCCGCGCACCACACCGCGTTCACCACCGCGGCGCTCTTCGCCGCGGCAGGCCTGCTCATCGCCCTGACCCTGCTCGGCAACCGCGCCGGCCGTGCGCATTCGCCGCGCCATCGCCCCGACTCCGCCGACTCCCCCGACTCCGCCGGCTCCCTCGACGACCAGCCTGCACGCGCCGTCCCCTCACGCAGCACGCGTTGACCACGACCTGCTCGCGTGTCGGGACGGCGGCGACCGGTGGTCCCGGCTCCGCCTCGGCGATCGTGCCGTACGCGGCGGCCACGCGCTCGCGCTGGTCGGCGGGAAGCCGGGCCGCGGCCTCGCGGCAGGTGGCCGGGGAGCTGGATGGCGACCGCCCGCCGGCCGGGTCGCTCAGCCCGTCCAGGAACATCACCAGGTCCTCGTCGTCGCCCGCCACGATGCGGTCGAGAACCTCCGGCCAGGGAGTCACGCGGCCACCTCGGTGCACCGATACGCAACGCCGTCCTGCTGGGTGAGACCAGGGCAGGCATGCTGGTGTGATGGCGATTCATTCGCTGCCCACGCAGCCACAGGCGGAGCCGTACGAGATGATCGCCCGCCTGTCACCGCCGCACCTGCGTCCGTACGTGCTGGGGTGGGCCGGCTTTCGCATCCGGGAGAGAGCGCCCGCCGACCCCAGCCGGATGTTGCCGCTCAACGCGGCCACCCTGATCATCGACTTCACCGGCATGGGCCCGATCGTCACCGGTCCCCGTGCCACCGCGACCTTCTCGGCCCACACGCCGTGGCGTCACGGGGTCGCGGTCGGGCTCACCCCCGCCGGGATGTCGGCGCTGACAGGGACGCCCCTACGCGAGGTGGCCGGCACGACCGTGCGGCTGGAGCACCTCCTCGGCAACCGTGCCGAGGAGCTGACCGGCCGGCTGATCGCGTCGGCGAGCTGGGCGGACCGCTTCCGCCTGCTGGAGGAGCGGCTGACGGCGTGGCTGCGCCCCGACGCCGGCCCCGACGGCCTGATCATGCACGCCTGGCGGCGGCTGCAGGAGCCGGCCGGCCCGCCCACCATCGGGTCGCTCGCCGGCGAGCTGGGCGTCAGCCGTCGTTATGTCGAGCTCGGATTCCGCCGGGTGGTGGGCTTGTCGCCCAAGACGGTAGCCCGCATCGCCCGGTTCGAGCGGACGGTGGACACGTGGAGGCGGCCATCGGCCACCCTGCACGAGGCCGTCGCCTGCGGTTACGCCGACCAGCCGCACCTCACCCGGGAGATCCGGGCGATGGCGCAGATGACACCGAAGCAGCTGTTCGCATTCGTTCAATACACCGATCGGCTCGCCGGTTAGCGTGACTTTCCGCTCCGGACCGAACGAGTGCCGGGGAGAGGAAGGGGCAACACGTCATGGCAGGCGTTCTCGCGGTCGATCCCACCCTCGCCGACTTCGGCAAGGACCCGCTGTGGATCACCATCGTCAAGGCCGTGATGCTGTTCCTCTTCCTGGCACTCGGAGTCGTGTTCGGGGTCTGGTTCGAGCGCAAGCTGATCTCGCGGATGCAGCACCGTCACGGCCCCAACCGGGCGGGCAGGTTCGGGTTGCTCCAGTCGGTGGCCGACGCGATCAAGATGGGCCTGAAGGAGGACATCTTCCCGCGGACCGTCGATCGGGTGTTGTACCTGCTGGCGCCTGTGATCATGGTGGTGCCCGCGTTCCTGGGGTTCTCGATCGTGCCGTTCGCGCCGATGGTCAACCTGTTCGGCGTGCAGACGCCGCTGCAGCTGGTCGACCTGCCGGTCGCGGTGCTGTTCATGCTCGCGATGGGCGCGGTCTCCGTCTACGGCGTGGTGCTGGCCGGCTGGTCGTCGCGCTCGCCGTACGCGCTGCTCGGCGGTCTGCGGTCGGCGGCCCAGGTGGTCTCCTACGAGATCGCGATGGGCCTGTCGTTCGTGGCGATCTTCCTGTTCGCCGGGACGCTGTCCACGTCGGAGATCGTGGCCGCGCAGGAGCAGACCTGGTTCGCGGTGCTGCTGATCCCCTCGTTCCTCATCTACGTGATCTGCATGTTCGGTGAGGCCGCCCGCATCCCGTTCGACCTGCCCGAGGGTGAGGGCGAGCTGGTCGGCGGCTTCCAGACCGAGTACTCCTCGTCGCTGAAGTTCGCCCTGATCATGATGGGCGAGTACCTGCACACCTTCACCGCCTCGGGCATCGCCGTGACGCTCTTCCTGGGCGGCTGGCGGGCGCCGTTCCCGATCTCGTTGTGGGAGGGCGCGAACGTCGGCTGGTGGCCGGTGTTGTGGTTCTTCATCAAGTTCGTCCTGACCTTCAGCTTCATCGTGTGGGTGCGGGCCTCGCTGCCGCGCGTGCGCTACGACCAGCTGATGTCGCTGGGCTGGAAGGTGCTGATCCCGGTCAACCTGGCCTGGATCCTGCTCGTGGCGGCGGTCCGCAACGTGGTCGTCAACGAGGGCAACAAGACGGTCGGCATCGCGCTCGGCGCGGTGATCGTGATCGGTGCGCTGGCCATCTGGATGCGGTTCGACACCGTCGACCAGCGGCGCAAGGCGGCCAAGAAGGCACAGGTGGACGCCGAGTTCGAGGAACTGTCCAACGAGCCGACGGCCGGCGGCTTCCCTGTGCCGCCGCTCGACCTGCCGCACTACCACGGCGTTACCCGGCCGTGAGCGCCGCGATCCGCCGCCGGCAACCCGACGCGACGCCTGCGCCCCCACGCCGGTTCGACGCCAAGGTTGCGCGTGACGGCCACCGATGGTCGCAGTCATGACGCCTTGGCACGGATCCATACAGGCGGTTTCACCCTCGACGCGGCCTGTTCTGGTCTCCCGGCCGGGACAGCGTCGCGCGCTCGTCTTCGGCTGGCGACCGGCTCTGTACGCGACGCGCGCCGATCGGCGGGAGTCACTGGCGGAGGTGGGGCAGGAGGGCTTCGACGTCGGCGGGCGGCAGGTGGAGGGCGAGCTCGGTGGTGAGCCGGCGGGTCAGGTCGGGGGCGGTCGTGAAGGTGTGGTCCTGGAGTCGGATTCGGGCGTCGGCCGTCGTGCGCTGAACCAGCACGTGGCGGGTGAACGGCGAGTGGGGGTTGCGGGAGACGTAGAAGTTCGCCACCTCGAAGTCGCTCGGGAAGTGCGGCTCATCGGGCCGGAACGCGTACAGCTCCGTCTCGCCCGTGTGCAGGACCCAGAAGCCGTCGTCGCGGCCGAGCCGCCACCGCCAGGGCCCCGACTCCAGGGTCGCGCCGTCCTCGAACGGCATGGGCGCGACCAGCCCGTCCCCGCCGAAACCGACGTCCGCCAGCCAGGTGCGGCCGTCCGCCTGGACGGTGAGCGTGGCGTGCGAGCGGGGCAGGTGGCGGCGGCCGAGGCGGATGCGGGCCAGGTGGCGCGTCACGGTGAAGCCGAGCCGTTCCAGCGCGGCGGCGAACAGCAGGTTGTGCTCGTGGCAGTAGCCGCCGCGCCCGCCGGTCACGAGCTTGTCCTGCAGGCTGCCCAGGTCGAGGAGGATCTCCCTGCCGAGGATCACGTCCAGGTTCTCGAACGGGATGGCGCGCACGTGCGCCAGGTGCACGGCGCGCAGGGTACGCGCGTCGGGGGTGCGCGGCCCGCCGTAGCCGATCCGGGTGAGATAGGCGTCAAGGTCCAGCTTGTCGATGTCCCACATGTCGATGTCCCACATGGGGTCAACCCTGGCCGGTACGGCGGGCCGCGCGCATCACGCGTTCACGGGATTAGCCGACAGAACCAGACGGATGGCGAAATTTCGGTATCCGGCGCGTTCGAAGGCCCGCGCCATCGGCACGTTGCCCGCGTCCGTGTCGGCCACGATCCGCTGCACCCCGCGCGCGGCGTGGCAGCGGGTGATCTCGCCGAGCAGGTCGTCGACATAGCCGTGGCCGCGCCGCTCCGGCACGACCCCGAGGTAGCCCACGACGGGCCCGCCGTCGTTGGCGGACGGCAGGGCCACGCCGACCAGCTTCCCGTCCCCGTCGTACGCCAGCCGCCACCACGCCCGGTCCCCCGGCATGGAACGGTAGTCGCGCACGTCCTGCCTGGCCTGTTCCGTCGGGTCGGTGGTGAGGAGGGCCTGGCGGGTGTGGAAGTCGAGCGTCCCGGCCGCCACCCGGCGGAAGGCCGCCACGAACGCCTCGTCGTCGTCATCGCCACGGAACTCCAGCCGCCGCGACGGCTCGGGGACTGGCCCGTCGTCGGCCGTCCAGGCGTAACGCAGGCGTTCGAGCTCCTCGGTGAGCCCGGCGCGCCCGGCGGCCTCCCACCGCCAGGCCACGGCGGCGGCCGTGGGGGCGTCGCGCCAGCCGTTCGTGACGAAGACGTGGTACTCGGGCGCCTCGCCGTACGCGGCGTGGGCGCGTCTCAGAAGTTCGGCGGCCACTTCGACGCGGTCGGCGGCCGAGGGGTGGACGTACAGGCAGTCCAGCGCGAGCGGACGGTCGCCGTCCGGGAAGTCCCACCAGACGGCGCGGGCGAGAATCTCGCCGCTCCGCTCGTCCTCGGCCAGCCAGATGCGGTCGAGACGGTAGTTGCCGCTGTCCAGGTACGACAGCAGCCGGCCGGGATGCGCCCAGCTGATCGATTCGTCGACGACGCAGCCGAGCAGGCGGTCTAGGTCGTCCTTGACGGCAGTACGGAAACGCATGCTTCCTCCGAGAAGCAGAAGCGGGCGCGGCGAGCGCCCGGGAACGAGCGGTACATCACAGCGCCTCCTTTCTTCCGACTTTTCGGTTTCAGCAGCACTTTAGCCGAAATCTCGCGACAGGATGGGCGGGTGAGCTCCTACGACGACTACACGCTGCCCCTGCAGCCCCCGGTCCGGTTGCCCGACGAGGCCACGCTCGCGGCGGCCGTGCGCGCCGCCCCTCTCGCCGCCGAGCTGAAACCGGAGGGCGACGACGCCGCCGTGCTGGCCGCCTGGACGCAGCACTGCCGCGAACGGCTCGCCGCCGACGAAGGGCTGCTGCTCGAACTGATCAGGATGTACCTGTCGCGGGAACCGCTCAAGGAGGCGGCGCCCGAGACGCTCACGGGCCTCGGCCTGGTGCGCCAGGAGGAGCCGTACACGCTGAGCTGGCTCGGCCTGTGGGCGGCGCGTCTGATCATCGCCGAGACCACCGGGCAGGACATCCCGGTCATGGGCTCCTTCGCCGACGCCGACGCGGCGACCCTGCTGCACGCCCTGCGCTCCTACCCGCGGACCGAGCGCGCCGAGGAGCTGGAGGGGTGGCTGAAAGGCCGCGAGCGGGCCGCGGCGGCGTTCGAGATCGCCTCGGTGATCGGCGAGGTGAGCCCGCTCAGCCGCGCGGTCGGCGTGGAGCTGCTGGCCTCCAGCCTCGGCGACGAGGGGCGGCTGGCAGTGTCCGGGTTGATCGGCGAGCCCCGGCTGGGCGCCGTGATCGCCGCCAGGATCGGGCGGGAGGACCGCCGGCCTGCCCCGGAGGAGCTCGCCTGGGTGCTGGTGGACATGGCGGCGGCACTGCTGGAGTTCGGGGGCGAGACCGGCGAGGTGATCGAGTCGGTCGCCATGGGGATGGACGCCGAGGAGCAGGCCGGGACGATCGCCATCCTCGCGTTCGGCGACCATCCGTGGACGGCGGGGGTGCTGCGCGTCTTCATCGACCACCACCCCGACGAACGGGTCGCCTCCGCCGCCCGCAAGGCCCTGCGCCGCCTCCACGGCCTGGCGGACCTGCGCGCCTGATTCGGCACGATCGCCCGGCGGTAGAGTCGTAGTGATGACGAATCATGTGATCTCCCCTCAGACCGGGATGCTCGGCGACGCGTACGCCTGCGCCTGCGGAGCCGTGCTGGCCGAGCGGATGACGGCGGAGGTGCACGCCGCGGACAACGGCCTCTGCTCGGTCTGCCTCGGCTCGACCGAGGAGGATCTCGCTCCGGGCCTGCGGCGGCCGTGCTCCTCCTGCGCCGGGACGGGCCGGCGCGGGGAACAGGTCACCTGGCAGCTCGCGCACGCCGAGGCCGAGCACCTGATCACGATGACCATGGTGCGCGGCGTCGTGGAGCGCTTCGACGGCCCGTTCCGCCTGTCGGAGATCGCCGACGCGGTCAGGGACGGGCTGGGTCTGCCCCCGGGGCGGTTGCCGGTGGGGCCGCGGGTGCGGGACCTGTTGCTGCAGTTGCAGGCCGTGGGTGAGATCACCATGTTGTCGGCCCCGGACGAGATGGTCGGCACGGACATGGTGATCTACCGCGACCCGCAGTGGCAGCGCGCCCACACCCTCGGCCTCTGACCGGACGCGCCGCACGGATCTCCGAAGGCACGGCTCCCCGAAGGCACGGCCCCCCGAAGGCACGGATCTCCGGAGGCACGGGCCTCCGAGAGCGCGGCTCTCTAGCCGGCCCGGCAGATGATCTCGCCGTGCAGGAGGGAGAGCCAGCCGTCCTCGGCGGCGGCCCACTCCAGCCAGCCCTCCGAGATGCGCCGCAGGTCCGCCTCCGTGGCGGCGCCGGTCGCCAGGGCCTGCTCGGCCATGGCGGAGCTCAGCACGCGCTCGGCCCACATGCCGCCCCACCAGGCGCGGTCCTGCGGGGTGGCGAAGCACCAGGTGGACGAGGTGGCGGTGACGTCGGTGAAACCCGCCGCGCGAGCCCAGGAGAGCAGCCGCCGCCCGGCGTCCGGCTCGCCGCCGTTGCCCCGCGCGACCCTCTGGTAGAGCGCCATCCATTCGTCCAGCGCGGGCAGCCGCGGATACCACGCGAAGGCCCCGTAGTCGCTGTCGCGCACGGCCACGTATCCGCCGGGCCTGGTCACCCGGCCCATCTCGCGCAGCGCCCGCACCGGGTCGCCGACGTGCTGGAGCACCTGGTGGGCGTGGACGACGCAGAACGTGTCGTCGGGGAAGTCCAGCGCGTGCACGTCGGTCACGGCGAAGTCGACGTTGTCCAGCCCGCGGGCGGCGATCTCGGCCCTGGCCAGGCCGAGCGCGTCCTCGCTCACCTCGGACGCCGTGACGTGGCCGACCCGGGCCGCCAGGTCGGCGGTGATCGTGCCGGGCCCGCTGCCGACGTCGAGCAGCTTCATGTGCGGTTTCAGGTGCGGCAGCAGGTACGCGGCCGAGTTCTCCGCGGTGCGCCAGCGATGCGAGCGCAGCACGGACTCGTGGTGGCCGTGCGTGTAGACGGCGTCCATCGGCAAACCCCTTCGCTTCTTTCCGATCACGCCACCCTAACCGCATCTCACCATATAAGAAACAATGTCTTGATATATGAGACATGCCGGATCATCCGCCCTCCGCTCGTACACTTGTCGCGTCGACATGGAGGGAGAGTCGTGGGAGAGGTCCGGCCGATCGTGCACGTGGGCGACCCGGTGCTGCACAACCCGTGCGACCCGGTCACCCGCTTCGACGACGAGCTTGCGGCGCTGGTCGACGACATGTTCGCGAGCATGTACGCCGCGGAGGGCGTGGGCCTGGCCGCCAACCAGATCGGCGTGCCGCTGCGCGTGTTCGTCTACGACTGCCCCGACGACGACGGCGAGCGGCACCAGGGCGTGGTGGTCAACCCCGAGCTGGAGCTGCCCGGGCTGGGCGAGCGGCGGCTCGACACCGGCGACGAGGGCTGCCTGTCGGTCCCCGGCCAGTACGCGCCGCTCCCCCGCCCCGACCACGCCACCGTGCGCGGCTTCGACGCCGCCGGTCAGCCGGTCACGGTCGAGGGCACCGGGCTGCTCGCGCGCTGCCTGCAGCACGAGACCGACCACCTCGACGGTCACCTCTACATCGACCGGCTGCCGGCCAAGCGCCGCAAGCAGGTGCTGGCCGCGTACCGGGAGACGCTCTCCACTAAAGCGGACATTTCACCGCTATAGTGGAGGACATGGACGGCGAAGGGGTGCTGTCCAGCGGGCTGTCCATGGCCGAGCTGGGCATGCGGATCCGCGGCGAGCGGCGGGCGCGCGGGCTGTCCATCGAACGGCTGGCCGAGCTCAGCGGCATCAGCCGCAGCATGGTCTCCGAGGTCGAGCGGGGCGCCAAGACGCCGACCGTGCTCGTGCTCGACCGGCTGGCCACGGCGCTGGGCACGTCCGTCTCCCGGCTGCTGGACGAGCCCGCGCACGAGGCGGTGCGGGTGCTGCGTCACGCCGAGCAGCGGGTGCTGCGCGACCCGTCCGGCTGGGAGCGGCGCGTGTTGTCGCCGGTGCTGGCCGACGTGGAGTTCGAGTTCATGCGCACGACCATCGGCCCGGGCGTGGACGCGGGCGAGTTCGCGCCGCACGCGCCCGGGTCGCGGGAGTACCTCGCCGTCGAGCGCGGCAGCCTGCGGCTGACGATCAACGGCAGGCCGTACGCCCTGGCGGCCGGCGACTCGGCGTACTACCCGGGTGACTGCCGCCACTCCTTCGCCAACGACGGCACCACCGACTGCGTCTACTACCTGGCCATGGAGCTGGGCGGGGTCGGGCAGCACGACATATGGAAGGACACGCCCGATGGATGAGCTGCGCCTGGCCGGAGCCAAGGCGGCCGAGATCATGGCCGACCACCTCGCGGGCGTCGCCGACCGGCCGGTCTGGCGGCCGGTGCCCGGTGACGAGCTCGCCTGGCTGACCGGGCAGGACCTGCCCGAGGAGGGCCGCCCGCTCGACGCGCTGCTGGAGGACGCGCGTGAGCACGTGCTGCCGTACCCGATGGGCAACGGGCACCCGCGGTTCTTCGGCTGGGTGAACTCGCCGCCCAACCCGGCGGGCGTCGTCGTGGAGCCGCTGGCCGCGGCGTTCAACCCGAGCTGCGCGGGCGGCGACCACGCCGGGCCGCACCTGGAGCGGGCGGTGGTGCGCTGGCTGGCCGGGCTCGTGGGCTTCCCGCACCCGCCCGGCGGGGGGCTGCTGACCAGCGGGGCGTCGATGGCGACCGTGATCTGCCTGGCCACCGCCCGGCAGCGGGCGGCGCTCGCCGACGGATGGGACGCCCGCGAGGAGGGTCTGTCCGGCCGCCCGGCCATGGTCATGTACGTCACCGAGGAGGGCCACAGCTGCCTGCACAAGGCGGCCCAGCTGCTCGGCCTGGGCGCGCGCAACGTGCGGACGGTGCCGGTGGACGCGGCGTACCGGATGGACGTGGCGGCGCTGCGGGCCATGGTGGCCGAGGACCTGGCGGCCGGGCTGCGGCCGTTCTGCGTGGCGGGCAGCGCGGGCACCGTCAACTCCGGCGCGGTGGACCCGCTGGACGAGATCGCCGACGTCGCGGACGAGCACGGGCTGTGGTTCCACGTCGACGGCGCCTACGGCGCGCTCGGCATCCTGGCCGACGGCGCGGCGCCGCACTACGCGGGGCTGGAGCGGGCCGACTCGCTGGCCCTCGACCCGCACAAGTGGCTCGGCGTGCCCGTGGGTTGCGGCTGCGCGCTGCTGCGCGACCCGTCGGCGGCGCGGGCGGCCTTCAGCCTGGTGCCGTCGTACCTGGTGGACGAGAACGCCGGTGACCTGGGGTGGTTCGCCGAGTACGGGCCGGAGCAGACCCGCCCGTTCCGGGCGCTGAAGACGTGGGCCACCATGTCGTACCTGGGCCGGTCGGGCATCACGCGCCTGGTGAACCACACGACGTGGCTGGCGCGGCGGCTGGCCGAGCTGGTGGCGGAGGCCGGCGACTTCGAGCTGATGGCGCCGGTCACCACCTCGATCACGGCCTTCCGTCACACGCCGGGATCCGGCGACCTGGACGCGCTCAACCGGGCCCTGCCGGTGGCGGTGCAGCGGCGCGGCAACGCCTTCATCACCGGCACGCGGCTGAGCGGACGCGACGCGCTGCGGGCCTGCTTCCTGCACCCGGACACCACCGAGCAGGACCTGGTCGTGCTGCTCGACGAGATCAGGCTGGCGGCCAAGCGGCTCTGACACCGGATGCGGGCCGCGTCGTGATTCGCCCATCGACCCGGGTAGAGGGTGCGCTGACCGATCTACCAGGAGGATCTCATGGCGAAGACCGTCGCAGATGTGATGACGTCGCACCCGGCGTGCATCGAGGGCGATCAGCCGGTGTCCGTCGCGGCGGCGCTGATGCGCGACAACGACACCGGAGCGATCATCGTCAACGACAACGGTCGCATGCAGGGCATCGTGACCGACCGCGACATCACGGTGCGGGTCATCGCCGACGACCGCGGCCCGGACACGCCGGTGCGTGAGGCGTGCAGCCCGTCGATCGAGGCCGTCGGCCCCGACACGAGCATCGACCAGGCCGTGCAGCTCATGCGCTCGCACGCCGTGCGCCGCCTGCCGGTGGTCGAGGACGGCCGCGCGATCGGCATCGTGAGCCTGGGCGACCTGGCCGTCGAGCGCGACCCGAGCTCGGCGCTCGCGGACATCTCGGCCGCCGAGGGCAACCGGTAACGTGGCCGTGTGGTCACCGTCGAGGACGTACGCCAGTTCGCGCTCACGCTTCCGCGCACGTCGGAGCACCTCATCCGCGACCGGGTGAAGTTCCGTGTCGGCAGGATCGTCTACGTGGCGTTCTCGCGCGACGAGACGCTGATGGGCTTCGGCTTCCCGAAGGAGGAGCGGGCGGCGCTGGTGGCGGCCGAGCCGGAGAAGTTTCTGCTGCCACGCGAGTCGGACCTGCGGTTCAACTGGGTCGTGGCACGGCCGGCCGCCATCGACGCCGCCGAGATGCGTGAGCTGGTGCTCGACGCCTGGCGGCTGTGCGTGCCCAAGAAGGTCCGCCTGGAGCAGGAGCGCGCCGCCCTGCCCTAGGATCGGCCGCCGCCCTGCGCCAGGCGGTGCTCCCCGGCGCGGGCCGGGGTGACCTGCCACGGCCTCTAGCTCAGCCGGTCGACGCCGAGGCCGCTGATGATGAGGCGTTCCTTGCGGTTGCCGAGCAGGCGGGCCGTCCAGTCGACGAAGCCGCCGTCGCCCACCTCCAGGCCCTTGCCGTAGACCTTGAAGCAGAGGCCCTTGTAGTAGCCGCGCCCGCCGCTGCGCCCTGGGTCCGGAGCCGCGTCGAGCTCCGCCGCCACGCGCTCGAAACGCTCGTCCAGAACGGTGACGCGCGCCTGCGGATCGGCCTCCCCGCAGGCGCGTACGGCGGCGGTCATGATGGCCAGGTGCTCGGCCGCGTGCTCGCGCTCGAACGCCAGGTCGCCGGTGTCGCGCCCGGCGGTGACCAGGGCGAACAGGGTGAAGTGGGCGTAGGAGGCGGCGCCTTCGACCTGCTGGGCGCGGACGACGCGCTGCACGGCGGCCAGGCGCACCGGGCGGGAGGGGTCGGCACGGCGGCGCACCGCGGCCTCCAGGGCGAGGGCGTTGGTGGGATCGGCGGCCACCTCGCTATTCCTGATGGTGCTGACCACGTTGTTCTGGTCGACCGGGCCGAGCACGGCGTGGGTGCCGAGCGGCGCGACCGGCGCCGGCGTGATCAGCTCGACGTCGTCCGGCAGCACGGACAGCACCGCGTCCTCGGCGCGCCGGAGCCGGGCGAACGGGATCGGCGCGGGGGCGACGAAGCGGTCGTGACCGTAGCGGCGCAGCACGTCGGCCGGCGACAGGCGGCGCGAGCGGCGGCGCATCACCTCCAGCAGCAGCGTCGTGAGGTCGGCGCCGGACAGCCGTTCGGTCAGGGCGTCGAGGACGCCGGGGCCGCCTGCCTGCCGTAGCACCCGGGACAGAGGGGTTGATCGCTTGTCCATTCCCCACGACTATCAGTCATCATGACGCGTATCGACTGGGTTTCCTGGCACGACCACTACGACGAGCCCGGCTCGTCACTGGAGCGGCGGCTGCGCGCGGTGCGGCGGTGGATCGGGGTGGCGCTCGACGAGGGAGCCTCCGACGTGGTCAGCCTCTGTGCCGGGCAGGGGCGCGACCTGCTGCCGGTGCTGGCCGCGCATCCACGGCGCGGGCAGGTCCGGGCGCGCCTGGTGGAGCTGGACGCGCGCAACGTCGCCGAGGCCGGGCGCAACGCCCCGGAGGGGGTCGAGGTGGTGTGCGGTGACGCCGCGATGACGGACGCGTACGCGGGGGCGGTGCCGGCGGACCTGGTGCTGGCGTGCGGGGTGTTCGGCAACATCACCGACGACGACGTCCGCCGTACGGTCGCCACGCTCCCCCAGTTGTGCGCCCCCGGCGCGACGGTGATCTGGACGAGGGGCCGGCACGAGCCCGACCTGGTGCCGGTGATCTCGGGCTGGTTCGAGGACGAGGGCTTCGAGCAGGTGGCCCAGGAGGGCGCCGAGTACGGCTACGGCATCGGCGTCCACCGCTACGCCGGCCCGCCCGTGCCGCTGGAGCCCGGCGTGCGGATGTTCTCCTTCGTCGGCTAGGGCATGCGGGCGCCGCCCGGCCCGGGCGGCCGAGGCTGTGCTTCGTCCCGCGTGCTCGCCCGCTGCTCGCAGCCCTCCGCCGGCGACAGGCGGCGGGCCCGGCTGTCAGGCGGTCACGTGACGGTAGAGGTCGCGGGTGAGCGTGGTGATGCGCTTGACGGAGGCGTTCCACGTGCCGCCCGCCGGGTGGGCGGTGAGCAGCGCCATGACGTAACGCTCGCCCTTGCCCACCAGCCCGGACGTGTACAGCACCGGCCGCCCGTAGTCGGGCACGCCCGACCCGGTGGCGCGCTGCGCGATCCACGAGATGGGCGCCCCCACGGCCCTGGCGTCGCCGCCGCACTTGACGGGCGGCGTCGTGCCGAACCCGGACCAACCCTGCTTGACCGCCCACGGCCGCGGCACCGCGTCGGGGATGCCGAAGGTCTGGTCGAAGCCGTCGGTCCCGCACGGGGCGGCCTTGCGCAGGTGGCCGAGGATCGTGTCCCTGACCCTGGGCTCGGCGCGGTCGAGCAGGTAACGGTAGGTGCGCACGA
Source organism: Nonomuraea terrae (assembly GCF_044465245.1). NCBI lineage: Bacteria > Bacillati > Actinomycetota > Actinomycetes > Streptosporangiales > Streptosporangiaceae > Nonomuraea > Nonomuraea terrae. Next base: position 314,528 of record NZ_JBITLL010000003.1, read on the forward strand.
TGTCGTACGCGCTCAGCGACGTGTAACCCCAGAACCCTGGCTTGGCGGCGGGCGGCGGCGTGGTGTCGGCCAGGCCCAGCTTGCGGGCCGTCCTGACGATGATCTGCCCCTTGCCGAGGCGGTCCCAGAAGGCGGAGGCGGCGTCGTCGTCGCTGGAGCGCAGCATGATCTGCAGCGACTTGGCGTCGGCCGGCGGCACGCTCTCGCGCCGCTCCAGGTAGTCGATCGCGATGAGGATCTTCACGACCGAGGCCGAGCGGTACTTCCGGTGCGCGTTCCGGGTGGCCACGATCTTGCCGGCGTGCCGGTCGTACACCACCCAGGCCGCGGTCGTGCCGGCCGGGACGCGCGGCGGCTGCACCGTCGCGGAAGCCGCGGGGAGCGCGGCGGCGTGGGCGGGCGTCGCGAGCGCGGCGACGAGCAGGGGCACGGCGGTCAGGGGTGTCGTTCGCACCCGCCTATACCTACCAGATCTTGGCACGACACTCTTGACCGCTCAACGAAAACGGGTATAAACACAGAGGAAACCAACTCGAAACGGTGGTGAATCAACATCATGTACGCCGAGGAGCGGCAGCAGGAGATCCTGCGGAGGGCGCGGGCCGCGGGCCGTGTCGACGTGGTGACGCTGGCCGCCGAGCTCGACGTGACCACCGAGACGATCCGCCGCGACCTGACCGCGCTGGAGCGGGCGGGCGTGCTGCGCCGGGTGCACGGGGGCGCGATCCCCGTCGAACGGCTCGGCTTCGAGCCCGCGCTGGCCGCCCGCGACGAGGTGATGACCGCCGAGAAGGAGCGCATCGCCAAGGCCGCGCTGGCGGAGCTGCCCGAGGACGGGTCCGTGATCATCGACGCGGGCACCACCACGGGCCGCCTGGTCCAGGCGCTGCCCGCCGACCGGGAGCTGACCGTCGTGGTCAACTCCCCGCCGCTGGCGACGGCCCTGGCCGCCCGCGCCAACCTGCACGTGATCATGCTGGGCGGGCGGGTGCGCGGCAAGACCCTGGCCACGGTCGACGACTGGGCGCTGCGCCCGCTGGCCTCGGTCAACGTGGACGTCGCCTTCATGGCGACCAACGGCTGCTCGCCGGCCCGGGGCCTGACCACGCCCGACCCGGCCGAGGCGGCCATCAAACGGGCCATGGTCGAGGCGGCGCAACGCAGCGTGCTGCTGGCCGACCACACGAAGTTCGGCAACACGTACCTGGCCACGTTCGCCCAGCTGAGCGAGATCGACGTGGTGATCACCGACACGGGGCTGGACACGGGGCTGGCCGCCGACGTGGCGGCGGCGGGCCCGGAGGTGATCCGCGCGTGATCCTCACCCTGACCCTCAACCCCAGCCTCGACCGCACCATCGAGATCTCCGCGCTCGACCGGGGCGCGGTGATCCGCGCCGCCACCGCCCACCTCGACCCCGGCGGCAAGGGCGTCAACGTCTCGCGGGCGTTGCTCGCCAACGCGGTCGCCTCACGGGCCGTGGTGCCCTACGGCGGCGACGAGGGCAGGCAGCTCGTCGGCCTGCTGGCCGCCGAGGGGCTGGACATGGTGACCGTCCCGGTGAACGGGCGTACCCGGTCGAACGTCACGCTCGCCGAGCCCGACGGCACCATCACCAAGATCAACGAGCCCGGCACGGCGCTGTCGCCCGGCGAGCTCGACACGATCGCCGAGGCCGTGCTGTCCGCGGCGCACGAGGCGGACTGGGTGGTCGCCTCCGGCAGCCTGCCGCCCGCCGTGCCGGCCGACGTCTACGCGCGGCTGTGCCGCAGGTTCGCGGGGGCGGGCATCCACATGGCGGTCGACAGCAGCGGCCCGGCGCTCGAACACGCGCTCGGCGCCGCGCCCGCACTGGTCAAGCCCAACCTGGAGGAGCTGTCGGCGGCCACCGGCATGCCGATCACGTGCCTGGGCGACGTGGCCGCGGCCGCGGCCGAGCTGCGCGCGGCCGGCGCGCGGGCGGTGCTGGCCAGCCTGGGCGCCGACGGCGCCGTCCTCGTCGAGGACGACGGCCTCTGGTACGGCGAGGCGCCCGTGACCGAGCCGCGCAGCTCCGTCGGCGCAGGCGACGCCATGCTGGCGGGTTTCCTGGCCGCGGGCGGCCGCGGCCCGGCGGCCCTGGCACAGGCACTGGCCTGGGGCTCCGCCGCCGTACGCCTGCCCGGCAGCCGCATGCCGGGACCGTCCGACATCGACCCGGGCCGTGTCGCCGTCGGCCCGCCCGACCTCGCGCGACCGCTCTCCTCGCCCGCCCTGCCCGCACCGGCGCACCTCCCCTGAGCCGGCGGCTGATTTCTGCTCATCCCCGAAGGAGCACGTCCATGGCCGACACCTACACACCCCCGGTCACCGGAACCGGGGTCAAGGCCACCATCCAGCGCATCGGCGGCCATCTGGCCGGCATGATCATGCCGAACATCGGCGCGTTCATCGCCTGGGGCCTGATCACCGCGCTCTTCATCCCGACCGGCTGGCTGCCCAACGAGACGCTGGCGCAGATGGTCGACCCGATCATCAAGACGCTGCTGCCCGTCCTCATCGCCTACACCGGCGGCCGGATGGTCCACGGGCAGCGGGGAGCGGTCGTCGGCGCCGTCGCGGTGATGGGCGTCGTGGTGGGCACGGACGCGCCCATGTTCCTCGGCGCCATGATCATCGGCCCGCTCACCGCCCTGATCCTGAAATATGTGGACAAGTTCACCGAGGCGCGGACCAAGGCCGGCTTCGAGATGCTGGTGGACAACTTCTCCGCCGGCATCGTGGGCGGCGCGATGGCCGTGGCCGGCATGCTCGCCATCGGCCCGGTCGTCGAGACCGTCACCACCGCCGCGGGCAACGCGGTCGAATGGCTGGTCCACAACAACCTGCTGCCGGTGGCGTCCGTGCTCATCGAGCCCGCCAAGGTGCTGTTCCTGAACAACGCCATCAACCACGGCGTGCTCAGCCCGCTGGGCGTGGCCGAGGCCGCCGAGCAGGGCAAGTCGATCCTGTTCATGCTGGAGTCGAACCCCGGGCCGGGGCTCGGGCTGCTGCTGGCGTACCTGCTGTTCGGGCCGCGCACGCTGCGGCCGAGCACGCCCGCCGCGATGATCATCCACTTCTTCGGCGGCATCCACGAGATCTACTTCCCGTACGTGCTCATGAAGCCCCGCCTCATCCTGGCCGTCATCGCGGGCGGCGCGGCCGGGGTGTTCACGTTCATCGTCACGGGGGCCGGCCTGGTGGCCACCCCGTCGCCGGGCAGTATCTTCGCCTACCTCGCGGTCACCCCGAGGGGCGGCTGGCTGGGCTCCGGCCTGGGCATCATCGTGGCGACGGGCGTGTCGTTCATCGTCGCCGCGGTCCTGCTCGGCTTCGGCCGGGGCGAGAAGGCGGAGCCCGAGGCCACCGAACCCGACACCACCGAACCCGCCACTGTCGAGCCCGCCACCGTCGAGCCTGCCACCGCCCAGCCAGACAGCACCAAGTCCGTCAAGTCCGACACCGCCGAGCCGAACACCGCCGAGCCCGGCACCGCATCCACCACCGCGCCCGTCACCAGGGAGGCCTGAGCCATGGCCGGCATCGACAGCAAGGACATCCACAAGATCATCGTGGCCTGCGACGCGGGCATGGGCAGCAGCGTGATGCTCGCCTCCACGCTCAAGAAGCAGCTCAAGGGGACCGGCGTCACCGTCGAGCACACCCCGGTCGACTCCATCCCGGCCGACGCCGACGTGGTGCTGTGCCACTCCGGCCTGGCCGCCCGGGCGCGGGCCGCCGCCCCGGGCAAGCCGCTGGTGGCGTTCCAGATCTTCCTGGGCGACCCGGCGGTGACCAAGCTCGTCGACGCCATCAAGAACGGCGGCACGGTCGATGCGTGACGACCTGCTCGACCCGCGCGCCGTGCTGCTGCACGAGAGCGCCCCCGACCGCGACGCGGCCATCCGCCGCTGCGGCCGGGCGCTGGTCGAGGTCGGGGCGGTCGCGGAGCCGTACGTCGAGGCCATGCTCGACCGCGAACGGACCATCTCGACCTACGTCGGCGAGGAGGTGGCCATCCCGCACGGCACCGCCGCCTCCAAGGAGGACGTCAAGCGCGACGCGATCTGCGTGGTGCGCTTCCCCGGCGGCGTTGACTGGGACGGCGAGCGGGTCACCCTGTGCGTCGGCATCGCGGCCAAGGGAGACGGGCACGTTCCGCTGCTGGCGGAGCTGGCCGAGATCCTGCTCGACCCCGACCGCGCCAGGACGCTGCGCGAGGCCACCCAGGTCTCGCAGATCATGAAGGAGCTCACATGAAGGTCGCCAGATTCCACGCCCCGGGCGACATCCGCATAGAGGACGCCCCCGAGCCCGTCGCGGGCCCGGGAGAGCTGAAGATCAGGGTGCGCAACTGCTCGACGTGCGGCACCGACGCCAAGATCCACAAGCACGGCCACCACCACATCGTGCCACCGCGCGTGATGGGCCACGAGATCGCCGGCGAGGTCGTCGACACGGGTGCGCGGGTCCAGGTGATCGCCGCGATCCCGTGCGGGCGGTGCGAGGAGTGCCGGCGCGGCCGGCAGACGATCTGCCCGAACCAGGAGTCGATGGGCTACCACTACGACGGCGGCTTCGCCGAGTACATGATCGTCCCGGCGAAGGTGCTGGCCGTGAACGGCGTCAACGCCATCCCGGACGGCGTCGGCTTCGCCGAGGCGTCGGTGGCCGAGCCGCTGGCGTGCGTGCTCAACGGCCAGTCGCTGGCCCGCGTCGGCGCGGGGGACGACGTGGTCGTCATGGGCGCGGGGCCGATCGGCTGCCTGCACGTCCGCCTGGCCCGGGCCCGCGGCGCGGCCCGCGTCCTCCTGGTGGACGTCAACGCCGAGCGGCTGGCGATGGCCGCCGAGCTCGTCCGCCCTGACGCGGTCATCGACTCCGACCCGGTGGAGCAGGTGCTCAAGCTCACCGGCGGCCGGGGCGCCGACGTGGTGATCACGGCGGCGGCGTCGGGCGCGGCGCAGGAGCAGGCGGTGCGGATGGCGGCCCGGCAGGGGCGCGTCAGTTTCTTCGGCGGCCTGCCGAAGGACGATCCGGTCATCGCGCTCGACTCCAACCTCGTGCACTACCGTGAGCTGACCATCGTCGGCGCGAACGGCTCCAGCCCGGCGCACAACGCCGAGGCGCTGCGGCTGGTGGCCGAGGGCGCCGTGACGGTGTCCGACCTGATCACGCATCGGCTGGAGCTGGAGCAGGTGCTCGACGGCATCGACCTGGTCAGCCGGGGCGCGGCCATCAAGGTAACCATCGAGCCGTAGAGGAGGCGCTCGACATGGCACAGCGTACGGTGACCGTGGCCTCGGCCAGCGGCCTGCACGCCCGTCCCGCCAAGCTGTTCGTGCAGGCGGCGATGAAGGCGGAGGTTCCGGTGACGATCCGGGCCGGCGAGAAGACGGTGCCGGCGAAGAGCATGCTGGGCGTGCTGTCGCTGGGCGCCGTCCACGGCACGGAGGTCACCCTGGAGGCCGACGGCCCGGGCGCCGAGGAGGCCCTCGACACCCTGGCCGCCCTGCTGTCCCGCGACCTCGACGCGGAAGACCCCGCCCATGCCTGACACCCTGGCCGGGCTCGGGGTGAGTCAGGGGCGGGCGGCCGGGCCGGTGGTCCGGATGGCGGGGCCGCCGGCGCTGCCCGCGCCCAGGCCCGTCACCGACCCCGGTGCCGAGACGGCCGCCGTCGGGTCGGCGCTGGAGGCGGTGGCCGCGGACCTCACGAGGCGGGCCGCGACCGCGCAGGGCGAGGCGGCGGAGATCCTGGAGGCGCTCGCCATGATCGCCGACGACCCGACGCTGCGCGAGGACGCCGAGACCCGGGCCCGTGACGGTCTCGACGCCGCCCACGCCCTCGACGCGGCCTTCGCCCAGCACCGCGACGCCCTGTCGGCGCTCGGCGGTTACCTCGCCGAGCGGGCCGCCGACCTGGACGACCTCAAGCACCGGGCGGTGGCGTTCACGCTCGGCCTGCCGATGCCGGGCCTGCCCGCGCCCGGTCACCCGTACGTGCTGGTGGCCGAGGACCTGTCGCCCGCCGACACGGCGGGCCTGGGCCCCGACGTGCTCGCGCTCGTCACGGAGCGCGGCGGCCCGACGAGCCACACGGCGATCCTGGCCCGCGGCCGCGGCCTGCCCGCCGTCGTGGCGTGCCGCGGCATCGGGGACGTCCCCGACGGCACGCTCGTCGGCGTGGACGGCGCCACCGGCGAGGTCGCCGTCGGCCTGACCGGCGAGCAGGCCGAGCTGATCCGGGACCGCGACCGCGCCGAACGCGCCCGCCTCGCCGCGAGCCAGGGCCCGGGCAGGACCGCCGACGGCCACCCGGTCAAGCTCCTGCTGAACATCGGCTCGGCCGCGGACCTCGTTCCCGACGGCGAGGGCGTGGGCCTGTTCCGCACGGAGTTCCTGTTCCTCGACCGCAAGCAGGCGCCGCCGTTCGAGGAGCAGGTGGCCGCCTACGCCGAGGTGCTGGGCCGGGTGGAGAGCGTCATCGTGCGCACGCTGGACGCCGGCACCGACAAGCCGCTGCCGTTCCTCGGCCTGCCGGAGGAGCCGAACCCGGCGCTCGGTGTGCGGGGGCTGCGGGTGGAGCGCCTGCTGGACGGCGTCCTGGACACCCAGCTGGAGGCGATCGCCGAGGCGGCGAGGGCGACGGGCGCGCAGGCGTGGGTGATGCCGCCGATGGTGACCACGGTGGAGGAGGCGGCCGCTTTCGCGCGGAGCGCCCGCGCCAAGGGCATCGCCAAGGTCGGCGTGATGATCGAGGTCCCGGCGGCGGCGCTGCGGGCGCGGGCGTTGCTGCGGGAGGTGGACTTCCTCAGCATCGGCACGAACGACCTGGCCCAGTACACCTTCGCCGCCGACCGCCAGCACCCCGCCCTGGCCGACCTGCTCGACCCGCGCCAGCCCGCCCTGCTGGAGCTCATCGCCATGTGCGCGGCGGCGGGCACGGAGGCGGGCAAGCCGGTGGGCGTGTGCGGCGAGGCGGCCGGCGACCCGGCGCTCGCGCCGCTGCTGGTGGGCCTGGGGGTGACAAGCCTGTCGATGGCGCCGGTGTGCGTGCCCGCCGTACGCGAGGCGCTGGCCGGGCTCACCTTGCGGGAGTGCCGCGAACGCGCCCGCGCCGCCCGGGAGTGACTAGCCCGGCCAGTACGGCTCCACCCGCCGGGCGGCGGCCACGATGGCCGAACCGTCCAGCGGGGCGAACGTCAGGTCGATGCCGCCGAGGGGCCACTCCATGGCGAGCTCGAAGGTCTCCTCGGGCGGCAGCGGCCACAACCACAGCGCGGACGCGTGCACGTGGACCTCGTCGTTCACGCGTACCGCCACCGCGCTGGGGAACCAGCTCAGCCGCGGGCCCGGTGGGGGCTCCTGCCCGGGACGGAGATCCCAGCTCATGCCGACGGTGGTGGCCTTGGTGCCGTCGGCGTAGCGAACGCCGAAGCGCAGCAGCCGGTCCGGCAACCGGTCACCGCCGCGCGACATGACGTGCGCCATCGGGAAGACCGACATGTGCAGCTCCCAGGCGTCATCCGGCGAGAGTTCAGCCTGCCGTACCAGGATCTCCACGTCGATCGAGCAGCCGCTCGTGTACGCCCGCACCGCGGGCACGGCGACGGCCACGTTCGTGCTGCGCGCCGCCACGACGCCGGCCTGCACGACCACGCCCATCTCGTCGGCGGGCGGCGCGAACCACGCCGGCAACCCCGTCCGCGCCCGCGGCGGGGGGCCGGCCATCTGCTCGCCCGGCGGCGGCGGCTCGAAGAACATGTCCTCATCCTCCCCGACACCCCCACCTCCGGCCAGGCCCATCCATCGACCGGCCGCGCTCGACCGGTCAGGCGGCGGGTTCGGGGTTGTGGGCGCGCAGGTGGAGGGTGTCGTTCTGGACGTCCACGGTGACCTTGCCGCCTTCCTGGACCTCCCCGGTCAGGAGAAGCGTCGACAGGCGGTTGTCCAGTTCGCGTTGTACGGTGCGGCGCAACGGGCGGGCGCCGAACTCGGGCTGGTGGCCGCGGCGGGCCAGCCAGTCCTTGGCGGCGTCCGTGACCTCCAGCGTCACGTCCTGGCCGCGCAGCCGCTGACGGGTGCGTTCCAGCAGCAGGTCCACGATCTGGCGGAGCTGGCCGGGTTCGAGGCGCTTGAAGATGATCGTCTCGTCGATGCGGTTGAGGAGCTCCGGGCGGACGGAGTGCCGCAGGAGATCCATGAGCTGGTTCTCCAGCTGGGGCGAGTCGGCGGGGGCGTCCAGGATGAGCTGGGCGCCGATGTTGCTGGTCATGATGACGATGGTGTTGCCGAAGTCGACCGTGCGGCCCTGGCCGTCGGTCAGGCGGCCGTCGTCGAGCAGCTGCAGCAGGATGTTCATGACGTCGGGGTGGGCCTTCTCGACCTCGTCCAGCAGGACCACCCCGTGCGGGCGGCGGCGTACGGCCTCGGTGAGCTGGCCGGCCTCCTCGTAGCCGACGTAGCCGGGCGGGGCGCCGATGAGGCGGGAGACGGTGTGCCGCTCCTGGAACTCGCTCATGTCGACGCGCACCATGTGGTCCTCGCCGCCGAACAGGGCGGCGGCCAGGGCGCGGGCCAGCTCCGTCTTGCCGACGCCGGTCGGGCCGAGGAACAGGAAGCTGCCGATCGGCCGGTCCGGGTCCGACAGGCCCGCCCTGGCCCGGCGTACGGCCTCGGCGATGGCGTTGACGGCCTCGTCCTGGCCGATCACCCGCTCGTGCAGGTGCTCCTCCAGGCGCATGAGCCGGTCGCGTTCCTGCTGGGTGAGCTGGGTGACGGGGATGCCGGTGCGGCGGGAGACGACCTCGGCGATGTCCTCGACCATGACCTGCGGGACGGACTCGTCGCCGTGCCTGGCCCGCTCCAGCTCCGGCCGGAGCTTGCCGATCTGCGTGGTCAGCTCCTTGGCCCGGTCGAAGTCGTCGGCGGCGACCGCCTGGTCCTTGTCGCGGCGCAGCGCCTGCAGGCGTTCCTCCAGCTCGCGTACGTCGGCGCCGGGCGTGCGCGAGCGCAGCCGCACCCGCGCGGAGGCCTGGTCCATGAGGTCGATGGCCTTGTCGGGCAGGAAGCGGTCGGTGATGTAGCGGGCCGACAGGGTGGCGGCGGCGTCCAAGGCCTCGTCGGTGATGCGGACCTGGTGGTGCGCCTCGTAGGCGTCGCGCAGCCCGGCGAGGATCTCGACCGTCTCCTCGACGGTCGGCTCGGCGACGAGGACCGGCTGGAAGCGGCGTTCGAGCGCGGCGTCCTTCTCGATGTGCTTGCGGTACTCGTCGATGGTCGTGGCGGCGACGACGTGCAGGTCGCCGCGGGCGAGCGCGGGCTTGAGGATGTTGGCGGCGTCCATGCCGCCCTCGGCCGCGCCGGCGCCGACGAGGGTGTGCGCCTCGTCGATGAAGACGATGACCTCGTCGGCGTGGGCGCGCACCTCGTCCACGACCTTCTTGACGCGCTCCTCGAACTCGCCTCGGTACTTCGTCCCGGCCACCATGCCGGTCAGGTCGAGGGCGACCACGCGGCGGTCCTTCAGGGTGTCGGGCACGGCGCCGTTCACGATGCGCTGGGCGATCCCCTCCACGATGGCGGTCTTGCCGACGCCGGGCTCGCCGATGAGGCACGGGTTGTTCTTGGTACGGCGGGAGAGCACCTCGATGGCCTGCTCGATCTCGTCCGCGCGGCCGACGACGGGGTCGATGGCGCCCTGCCGGGCCGCCTCGGTGAGGTCGCGGCCGTACTCGTCGAGCGACGGCGTGCCGGTGTCGCGCGGGGCGGGGCCGCCGCGGGCCGGACCGGCGAGCATGGCCCGCTGCAGCTCGTTCGCGGAGACGCCCTGCTCCTGCAGGAGGCGGGCGGCGCCGGAGTCGGGGTTGGCGGCGAGCGCGAGCAGCAGGTGCTCGGGCCCGATGTACGACGACTGCAGGGCCCGGGACAGCCGCTGGGCGTCCAGCAGGGCGCGCTTGGCCGCCGGTGAGAGCGTCGAGGGCGGCTCGGCGGCGACGCGGGGGCCGGCCGTGGCGTCGACGCGGTCGCGCAGCCGGGCGGCGTCCGCGCCGGCCGTGCGCAGGATCGCCTGCGTGGCGTCGTCCTCGATCAGCGCGCCGAGCAGGTCGAGCACGTCGAGGTCGGCGGCCCCGCGGCGCGCGGCCCCTTCGAGCGCGCGGGTCAGGACCTCGCGGGCGGAGGCGCTCAGCAGCCGGCCCACGTCCACGCGGTGGACGCTGGGCCGCGACGGCGGCCAGCCCTCCATACCGCCGAAGACCCGCCCCGTGAGCTCTTCGAAGCCACGGAACGGGTCTCCCCCGAAGAACGACCTGAACGGCATGTCGGACATCTGGCGCCCCCTCGCACTCAGGGGACATCTAGCCGTCCGTGCCGAAAGGCATAGCCAGTGGCCGGCAAAGTCACGGGCGGCGGCGCAGCCTCGCGTCGGCGAGCTCGGGCGGCTGCCAGCCGGCGTCGGCCGGGTTGAGCGTGACGCCCGGCGGGACGATCTCGTCGATGCGGTCGAGCACGTCGTCGCTCAGCCGCACCTCGTCGGCGCCGAGCTGGCTCTCCAGGTGTTCCATGGTCCGCGGCCCGATGATCGCCGAGGTCACCGCGCGGTGCCGCAGGGTGAACGCGATCGCCAGCTGGATCAGGGTGAGCCCGGCCTCCTCGGCCAGCCGGGCGAGCTGCTCGACGGCGTCGAGCTTGCGCTGGTTGGGCTCCAGCTCCAGGTCGTAGCGCTGCGGCAGCCGCTCTGCGCGGCGCGTGCGCGGCAGCTCCTGGCCCTTGCGGTAGCGGCCGGTCAGCCAGCCGCCGGCCAGCGGGCTCCAGACGATGACGCCCATGTCGTATTTCTCGGCCACGGGCAGCACGTCGGCCTCGATCCCGCGGACGAGCAGGGAGTACGGCGGCTGCTCGCACACGAACCGCTCCAGCGGGCGCCGCCGCGCGGCCCACTGCGCCTCGACGACCTGGTGCGCCGGGAACGTGGAGCTGCCGAGGTAGCGGACCTTGCCCTGGCGGACGAGGTCGGTCAGGGCGCCGAGGGTCTCCTCGACGTCGGTGTGCGGGTCGGGACGGTGGATCTGGTAGAGGTCGATCCAGTCGGTGCCGAGGCGGCGCAGGCTGTTCTCGACGGCCTGGAAGATCCAGCGGCGGGAGTTGCCGCGTTCGTTGGGGCCCTCGCCCATGACGCCGTGGCACTTGGTGGCCAGCACGACCTGGTCACGCTTGCCGGACTTGGCGAGGGCGCGGCCGACGTACTCCTCCGACTGGCCGCGGGCGTAGACGTCGGCGGTGTCGATGAAGTTGACGCCGGAGTCGAGTGCCCGGTCGATGATGCGGGCGGACTCGTCGGGGTCGGGGTTCCCCCATCCGCCGAACATCATCGCCCCGAGGCAGAGGGGGCTGACTTGGAGACCGGTACGTCCGAGTACGCGATATTCAGTCACGCCTCTCACTCTGTCGCAACGAGCTCGATGATGGGAGTGTCGCCGGAGACGAGTTCGAGCGTGCGGTGGACGGTGCCGGGGTTGTCGAGCAGCGCCATGATGACGGCGGCCACGTCGTCGCGCGGGACGGAGCCGGGCGGCACCTCGGGGGCCAGCCGCACGAGGCCGGTGCCGGGCTCGTCGGTCAGGCGGCCGGGGCGCAGGATCGTCCAGGCGAGGTCGCGGCGGCGCAGGTCGTCCTCGGCCTCCGTCTTGGCCCTGATGTAGGCGGCCCACACCTCGTCGCCGCCGGCGGGCGGCTTGCCGGCGCCCATGGAGGAGATCTGGATGAACCGGCGCGCGCCCGTGCGTTCGGCGGCCTCGGCGAGCAGCACGGCGGCGCCGCGGTCGACGGTGTCCTTGCGCGGCGCGCCGCTGCCGGGCCCCGCTCCTGCGGCGAACACGACGGCGTCGGCGCCCTCGACGATCCGGGCGACCTCCTCGGCGCTCGCCTTCTCCAGGTCGCACACCACGGCCTCGGCGCCGGTGGCCTCGACGTCGGCGACGTGGGCCGGGTTGCGCACCAGCCCCACCGCACCGGACTTGAGCCGGGCGGCCAGCCGCAGCGCGATCTTCCCGTGGCCCCCCGCGATGATGATCCGCATGCCTGCCATGGTGTCATGGACGGGTGGAGGACTTCCCCGAGGCCCCGGCGCCCCGCGTTCCTCTCCATCTCGGCGGCACCCTGATCGACGGCGTCTCCCGGGCAGATCGACGAGCCGCCCCGCGTGGCGGGCTCGGCATCGGGCTGCTGCCGGGAGGGTATGGCAGGGACCGAACTGGAACGGGCGGGCGCCTTCCGGGTGCACGCCGATCCGGCGGACATGCTGGACCGGCTGGAGGAGCTCGGCGCACGGCGGAGCGACTGACGGGAATATCCCTCCGAACTCGGAAGCTGGACCATCCGTATTCCCCATAGAGGAGCTGAGATGGACTTGGCAGATATCGGCGTCACCGGCCTCGCGACCATGGGGCGCAACCTGGCCCGCAACCTGGCCAGGCACGGGTACGCGGTGGCGGTGCACAACCGCTCGCACGGCCGTACGCAGCAGCTGGTCAAGGAGTTCGGCGGGGAGGGCACGTTCGTGCCGTCCGAGGACCTCGCCGGGTTCGTGGCCTCGCTGAAGCGCCCGCGACGGGCGATCATCATGGTGAAGGCCGGGGCCGGCACCGACGCGGTCATCGACCAGCTGGCCGAGCTGATGGAGCCGGGCGACATGATCGTCGACGGCGGCAACGCGCACTTCCAGGACACTCGGCGGCGCGAGGCGGCGCTGCGCGAGAAGGGCCTGCACTTCGTCGGCACCGGCATCTCCGGCGGCGAGGAGGGCGCGCTGCTCGGTCCGAGCATCATGCCGGGCGGGTCGAAGGAGTCGTGGGAGGCGCTCGGCCCGATCCTGCAGGACATCGCGGCCCAGGTCGACGGCGTGCCCTGCAGCGTGCACGTCGGCCCCGACGGCGCCGGCCACTTCGTGAAGATGGTGCACAACGGCATCGAATACTCCGACATGCAGCTGATCGCGGAGTCGTACGACCTGCTGCGCCAGGCGCTGGGCGCCTCGCCGGCCGAGCTGGCCGAGGTGTTCAGGGAGTGGAACCGGGGCGAGCTCGACTCCTACCTGATCGAGATCACCGCCGAGGTGCTCGACCAGGTGGACGCCGAGACGGGCAAGCCGTTCGTGGACGTCGTGGTGGACCAGGCCGAGCAGAAGGGCACCGGCCGCTGGACGGTGCAGAGCGCCCTCGACCTGGGCGTGCCGGTGACGGGCATCGCCGAGGCCACGTTCGCGCGGGCGCTGTCGGGCCACCCGGAGCAGCGGGCCGCGGCGGCGTCGCTGGCGGGGCCGAAGCTGTCCGGCGTGGGCGGGCGCGAGCTGATCGAGGACGTGCGCCAGGCCCTGTACGCGTCCAAGATCGTCGCGTACGCGCAGGGGTTCGACCAGATGGCGGCGGCCTCGAAGGAGTACGGCTGGGACCTCGACCTCGGGGCGATGGCCACGATCTGGCGCGGCGGCTGCATCATCCGCGCCAAGTTCCTCGACCGCATCCGGGAGGCGTACGACGCCAACCCGCAGCTGCCGACGCTGCTGGCCGACCCGACGTTCGCCGCGGCGCTGGAGGCGGCGCAGGAGTCGTGGCGGCGGGTGGTGACCACGGCGGTGCAGACCGGCGTGCCGACGCCCGGCTTCTCCTCGGCCCTGGCCTACTACGACGCGCTGCGCCGCGACCGCCTGCCGGCCGCGCTGGTGCAGGGGTTGCGCGACTTCTTCGGCGCGCACACCTACCAGCGGGTCGACAAGGAGGGCGCCTTCCACACCGACTGGTCGGGCGACCGCACCGAGAGCCCGGCCTGACCGCTCAGCGCGTGCCGCGCATCGGAGGGTTGGCGACGGCCGTGACCAGGCAGAAGCCGATCGGCCCCGCCGTGTCGTGCATCGTGACCTGGCCGGTCGCGACGCCGTCCGCGCTCGCGTGCCCGGTGGCCTCCAGGCCGACGAGCTCGCCCTCGGGCAGCCGGGCCAGCGTGAGCGTGTAGTCGGCGTTGATGAAGCGCAGGCCGTCGGGCTGGGAGTTGCTCAGCGGGCTGGCGAAGTCGGCGGCCAGCGCGGCGCGCACGAGCGGGGTGAGCGGCTCGTCGTCCACCAGCGGGTGCGTCTCGCGCATCCACACCCGGCCGGGCCCCGGCAGGCTCCAGCCGGACAGCTGCCACAGCTCGAACGGCGGGATCCAGCCGCCGCGGCCGGGGGCGGGCGGCCCGGAGGGGGGCTGCTCGTCCCACGGGGGCGTGGTGACCGTGCGCTCGCCCTCGGGCTGCTCACCCTTGCGCAGCAGCACGGCGGAGACCCGGCCGATGGCCCCCTGGGAGGTGGAGATCACCGCGTCGGCCACCCGGATCCGGCGGCCGTCCCTGACCAGGGTGGTCTCGACGGCGACCGGCAGCAGCGGGCTGTTGCGGAACAGGTCGACGGTCAGCCGGGCGAAGAGCAGGCCCGGCTCGCCGTGACGTTCCTCCAGCACACGGGCGGCGAGCCCGCCGAGCAGGCGGCCGTGCAGCATGTCGGGGGACCAGGGGCCCCGGGCGTGGGGGGCGGGGACGAACTCGTCCCCCTTCTGCGTGAAGAACGCTGACGACGACACAGAATGAGATTCTAGACGATTGCTCAGGAGGAGAGCAGCCGGTGCCCGAGCGCGTGCACGTGCTCCTTCAGCTCGGGCGGGTCGAGCACCTCGAAGCCGACGTCGAGGAAGGCCACGATCACGGCCATGAGGCGCAGGTCGTCGCCGCGCAGCGTGAGCACGCACCGGTCGTCGCCGGCCGGTTCGACCGTGCCGCTCGTGCGGCCGGTGATCCGTTCGGCGGGGGCGTGCAGCAGGAAGCGGCCCTCGACCGGCCACATCTCGTGCGCCAGACGGTGTTGCAGCCAGGCGGCCACGTCGGGCGCGGGCGGCTCGCGCGGGGCGAAGCGGGGGCCGTTGGGGGTGCGCAGCCGGATCCGGTCGGCGCGGAAGGTGCGCCAGTCGCGGCGGTCGGCGTCCCAGGCGACGAGGTACCAGCGGTGGCCCCTGGCGACGAGGCTGTGCGGCTCGGCCCTTCGCAGCGCGGACTCGCCGTTCTGGCCGGTGTAGTCGAAGCGCAGCTGCTCGCGGTCGCGGCAGGCGGCGGCCATGCGGCTCAGCACGTCGGCGTCCACGGTGGGGCCGTCACGGTTGACGCGCACGGTGTGGGTCTGCAGGGTGTTGACGCGCCTGCGCAGCCGCTCGGGCAGGACCTGTTCGAGCTTGGCGAGCGCGCGCAGTGACGTCTCCTCGATCCCGGTGACGGTGCCGCCCGCGGCGGTGCGCAGGCCGAGCGCGACCGCCACGGCCTCCTCGTCGTCCAGCAGCAGCGGCGGCAGCCGGGCTCCCGCGCCGAGCCGGTAGCCGCCGGCGACGCCCGGCGTGGAGTGGACGGGGTAGCCGAGGGCGCGCAGCCGTTCGATGTCGCGGCGGACGGTGCGGTGGCCGATGCCGAGCCGCTCGGCCAAGTCGGCGCCGGACCAGTCGCGCCGGCTCTGCAGGAGGGACAACAGGCGCAGGAGCCGCGCCGAGGTGTCGAGCATCGTCCCATTGTGGCCCGAATCTGACCGCATGACTCCCTAACGTGCCTGGCATGAAGGACATCGACGCATTCGTCATCGACCTACCGCAGGAGCGGCTCGACGACCTTCGGGACCGCCTGGCCCGCACCCGCTGGCCGGACGAGCTGGAGGGGGCCGGCTGGTCGTACGGGGTGCCGCTGGAGGCGGTGCGGGAGCTGTCCGCGTACTGGAGGGACGGGTACTCCTGGCGCGCGCACGAGGCGCGGCTGAACCGGCTGCCGCAGTACACGACCGAGATCGACGGGCAGCGGGTGCACTTCGCGCACGTGCGCTCGGCGCGGCCGGACGCGCTGCCGCTGCTGCTGACGCACGGCTGGCCGAGCACGTTCGCGGACTTCTCGTACGTGGCCGGGGAGCTCGCGCGCGACTTCCACGTGGTGATCCCGTCCATCCCGGGGTTCGCGTTCTCCGGGCCGACGCGGGTGCCGGGCTGGGGCGTGCGCCGGATCGCCGCCGCGTGGGCGGAGCTGATGAGCAGGCTCGGGTACGACCGGTTCGGCGTGCAGGGCGGCGACTTCGGCTCGCTCATCTCGGCCTCGGTCGCCCGGCGGGCCCCCGGCCGGGTGGCCGGAGTCCACCTGAACGCCTCCGTCACGGCCTTCCCCAGCGACGACCTGTCCGGGCTGACGGAGGAGGAGAGGGCGCGCGCCGCCGGCGTGGCGGAGTGGCAGGAGGTCTCCGGGTACGCGGTGATCCAGGGCACCAGGCCGCAGACCCTGGCCTACGCCCTGGCCGACTCGCCGGCCGGGCAGCTCGCCTGGCACCTGGACGCGTTCGCCTCCTGGGGCGAGGACGTCAAGGGCGTCTCCCCCGACGACGTGCTGACGAACGTGTCGATCCTCTGGTTCACCGGCACGGCCGGCTCGTCCGGCCGCCTGTACAAGGAGAGCGGCCCCGACTGGGCTCCCCCGGCCGAGCCCGACCCGACTCCGACCGGGTTCGCGGTCTTCCCCGGCGATTCGACGGTGCGGCGCTACGCCGAGCAGGTGCACAACGTCGTGCACTGGTCGGAGTTCCCGGAGGGCGGCCACTACGCCGCCCTCCAGGCCCCGGCGTCGCTGGTCGCCGACGTCAGGGCGTTCTTCTCCGGGCTGGTCTAGGACGCGGCCATGAGGCAGAACGGGTGGCCCTCGGGGTCGAGGACCACGGTCCAGTCACCGCCGCCCGGTTGGAAGTCCGGGACGGTGGCGCCGAGGGCCACCAGTTCCTTCACCGCGGTCTCGACGTCGGGCACCGTGAAGTCGAGGTGCGCGTGCTTGCCGTCGGCCGGCCAGCCCGGGCCCCGGTAGCCGTCGACCCGCTGGAAACCGATGGTGACGGGCCCGCCTTCGAGGGCGGCGTACCCGCCGTCGCCGGTGACCTGCCATCCGGTCAGCCTGGCGTAGAAGCCGGCCAGCGTGGTGGGCTCGGCGCAGTCGATCACGAGAGAGGCGATGGTCGTTGTCATGCCTCCACCCTGCCGGTGAGCGCCCCCGCGGTTCTTGAACATCCTTGCGCTCGTCCGCGGCGGGCGGAACTGTCGCAGGCGCGGTGTAGCGTCCGGCGGATGCGTTGCTCCACATCCGTGGCCCGGGGTTCCGGGTTCCGGGTCGACACCGTGACCTGCCTCGACGACCACCGGGGGTGGTCGTCCGCCGAGGTGGAGAACCACTACCGGGTGGTGCTGGTGCGGCGGGGGACGTTCCGGCGCATGGCCGACGGCCGGCGTGCCGTGGCCGACCCAACGATGGCCTACCTCGCCGTGCCGGGGGTCGAGGAACGCTTCGCCCATCCGGCCGGTGGCGACGTCTGCACGGCGTTGACGCTGGCTCCCGCGTTGTGGCGGGCGATCATCGGCGACGGACCCGGCCGGCCGGCCGATCTCGCGTTCTACGTCGACGCGCGGCTCGACCTCCTCCACCGCCGCCTGCTGCGGACCGCGCGCGACGACGACACGGCGTTCGAGGTGGTCGAGGCGATGTTGCCGCTGGTCGGCGCCGCCACGGGCGGCCCGGCCGGAGGCCCGCGATCCGCGGGCGGCCCGGCCAGGGCGCGGACGAGCGCGGCGGCGGTGGTCGATGCCGCGCGTGAGGCCATCTCCGCCGACGTCCCCGAGGCCGCGGGGCTGGTGTCGCTGGCGGAGATCCTGGGGGTGTCGCCGTACCGGCTCAGCCGGGCCTTCACCCGGGAGCTGGGCGTCTCCCTCACCCACTACCGCAACCGGGTGCGGGTCGGCCGCGCGCTCGACCGGCTGGAGCAGGGCGAGCCCAGCCTGGCCGCGCTTGCCGCCGACCTCGGCTTCGCCGACCAGGCCCACCTGACCCGCACGATCCGCCGCCACTGCGGCGAGACCCCCGCCGCACTCCGCCGCCTCCTCGCCGCCCAGCACACCGGCTGACTCACCCCCCACCCGCCGCAGTTGGTTGCCGTCCCTGGAGGTTGAGGAGTGCCGTCTCCGGGAGTTGAGGAGGTGGTGGGGTGGGGGCTCGGGGTCCTCGTGGTGGGCGGGGGGTGCCGTTCTGTCGCGGGGTCTTGCCACGTGTGGCCGTGAGTCGATCTGCCCTAGGCTCCCGTTCCATGGATGGCCCCTACACCCCCCGTTATCCATGGGCTGAGCGTCTTCACGCCATGAGCGGCACCGACCACGAGTTCTCCACCGGTATGGCCTGCCCGCCCGAGTGGCTGGGCGCGGCCCCCGCCGGTCGGGTGAAAGTGGGGGTGAGTGGCTCTGTGAGGGTTCGGGGTCGTAGGCTCCCCCAATGCGTGATCTAGGTGAGGACCCCAGGCCCGCTCGGGGCGCGGTACGCGAGATCCATTCCCTCGGCGGGGCCGCCACTCTGGCCTACTCCCCCGACCTCGACGGCCTGGCCGATCCCGGCGAGATCGTCTGGGCGTGGGTGCCGTACGAGGAGGACCCGTCCCGGGGCAAGGACCGGCCGCTGCTGGTCGTCGGGCGGACCGGGCGCAGGCTGGTCGGCGTGATGCTCTCCAGCAAGGGCGAGGACGGGCCCGACTGGGTGGAGCTGGGCGCGTGGGGGCGGGACGGCCGCGTGTCGTACGTCCGGATCGACCGGGTGTTCGTGCTGGACGAGGACGACATCCGGCGCGAGGGCGCGGTGC
Source organism: Nonomuraea terrae (assembly GCF_044465245.1). Taxonomy (NCBI): domain Bacteria; kingdom Bacillati; phylum Actinomycetota; class Actinomycetes; order Streptosporangiales; family Streptosporangiaceae; genus Nonomuraea; species Nonomuraea terrae. Next base: position 333,263 of record NZ_JBITLL010000003.1, read on the forward strand.
TCGACGGCGAACGCTTCGCCCGGGTCGCGGCCCGGCTCATGAAGACGTACGGCTGGGGCGCCGGCTAGGAGCCGGCCGGCGGGGGCGGCGGCGCCTCCGGAGGCGGGCGGGGGTGCGCCCGGAGGCGGATGAGGCGGGTGGCGGTGCGCCCGCCGAGCGGCTAGCGCGGGAAGACGGCCGCCAGTGAGGGGATGCGGGCGCGGTAGCCGTCGAGCAGGCGCTGGGCGGTCGAGACCGAGTCCACCAGCGGGTGCAGCGCGAACGCCTCAACCGCCAGCCGCGACGAGCCCGACAGGGCGGCCTCGATGACGGTCTGTTCGACGGCCTTGACCTGCTGCATCAGCCCCAGGAAGCGGCCAGGCAGGGGGCGGGTGGCCAGCGGCCGGACGCCCGAGCCGTCCACGGCGCACGGGATCTCCACGACCGCCTCGGCGGGCAGGCCGGGCACCGCCGCGCCGTTGCGCACGTTCAGGATCATGGTGGACGGCTCGCCGCGCGCGATGGCGGCCATGAGGGCGAGCGCGATGCCCTCGTAGCCGCCGGCCTCCAGGTCGGCGGCGTCGCGTTCGCCGGCCTCGGCGGTGTCGCGGGCCTCGGCCATGTAGCTCTCGTCGCGCTCCCGGCGCGCCCGCCGCCAGGCGGCCAGCGCCTCACCCGGACGGGCGCGCACGTCGGCGTAGAAGCGGTCCTGCTGGCCCAGCAGCAGTTCGCCGCGGGTGCGCCCGGACAGCGCGGCCACCGCCTCGCGGGTGAAGTAGTAGTAGTACAGGTACTCGTTGGGCAGCGCCCCGAGCGTGCGCACCCAGTCGGGGCCGAGCAGCCGCGCCTCCTCCACCCGGCGCAGCGCCGCGTCGTCGGCCAGCAGCTCCGGCAGCACGTCGCGCCCCTCGTACGTCAGCCCGCACAGCCAGCCGAGATGGTTGAGCCCCACGTAACCGGGCGACACGCGCGCCGGGTCGACACCGAGCGCGGCGGCGGCCCGGCGCACCAGCCCGATCGGTGAGTCGCAGATGCCGATCACCCGGTCGCCGAGCACCCGCCGCATGGCCTCGGTGATCATCCCGGCGGGGTTGGTGAAGTTGATCACCCAGGCGTCCGGGGCCACGGTGGCGACCCGCTCGGCCACCCGCATCGCGACCGGCACGGTGCGCAGCCCGTACGCGACGCCGCCGGGGCCGGTCGTCTCCTGGCCGACCAGGCCCAGGTCCAGGGCCACCCGCTCGTCGGCGGTGCGCCCGGCCAGCCCGCCCACCCGGACGGCCGAGAAGACGAACGCGGAGTCGCGCAGCGCGGTGTCGAGGTCGGTGGTCGTGCGCACCCGGGGCGGGTCGTCGTGGCCGGCGGCCAGCCCGCGCAGCACGTGGGAGACGGCCTCCAGGCGTTCCTGCGACACGTCGTGGAGGACGACCTCCTCCACGCGAGGCTTGGCGGTGTCGCGCAGCAGCGCGCCGTACACGAGCGGGACCCGGAAGCCACCGCCGCCGAGAACGGCCAGTCTCATCGTCGCCCTTTCATACGAGCAGGACCTCGGCGCCCGCGGCCGCGCAGGCGCGCAGCGTGGCCGGGTCGGCGCCCTTGTTCGTGACGAACGTGTCGACGTCCTCGGGGCCGCACACGCGCAGTGCGCCGGTGCCGGGGAACTTGTGCCGGTCGGCCAGCAGCACCACCTGCCGCGCCGCGGTGATCATGGCGCGCTTCAGCGGCACCTCGGCGAGCGTGGTGTCGACGAGCTGCCCGTCGGGGCGTACGCCGCTGGCGCCGAGGAAGGCCCGGTCGGCCACCACCTGGGCGAGCGCGGCCTCGGTGAGCACCCCGACCAGCGAGTGGTACGGCCGCCGCAGCATGCCGCCGAGCAGCAGCAGTTCGACCTCCGGGTCGGCGCGCAGCACGTCGAGCACGGCGAGGCTGGAGGTGACCACGGTGACGCGGCGGCCGCGCAACCGGCGGGCCAGGCGCATCGTGGTGGTGCCGATGTCGAGCAGCACCACGTCGCCGTCGCGGACGAGCTCCGCGGCGCGGGCGGCGACCGCCTCCTTGTCGTGCTCGTCGGTGGCCACCACCTCGGCGAAGGGCCGCACGGTGTCGGCGTCGACGGTGATGCCGGAAGGGGGGAGCGCGCCGCCGCGCACCCGCCGCAGCGTGCCGTCGCGGTCGAGCACCTCGAGGTCCCTGCGGATGGTGGACGGGCTCACGCCGAGCTGGCGCGCCAGATCGCGGACGCTGGTGGCTCCCGAGCTGCGGACGCGGCGGGTGATCTCGGCATGCCTCAGGGGCTGGAGCACGCCCGGATTCTATCAGTCAGTTTTGCCCAGAAGTAAGCAGATTGCTCCATATGCTCGCGTGAAACACTTGCAGTGTGCGAGCAAACGTGCAAGATTGCGCACATCTCGATGTGTCGAGGAGGTCCCGTTCCCGTGTCTGCCCAGGCGTACGACCCGCTCGCCGGCCAGCGGACCCCGGAAGGGCCGCAGTTCGACGTCTTCCTGGCCGGCACTGTCTTCCTGGACATCATCTTCACCGGCCTGCCCGCGATGCCAGAAGCCGGCACCGAGATCTGGGCCGAGGGCATGGGCTCGTGCCCCGGCGGCATCGCCAACCTCGCCATCGCGACCAGCCGGCTGGGGCTGCGCACGTCGCTGGCCGCGGCGTTCGGCGACGACGACTACGGCGACTTCTGCTGGCGCACGCTGGAGGAGCAGGAGGCGGTGGACCTGACGCGCTCGCAGCGCTTCGAGCACTGGCACTCTCCGGTGACGGTCTCCATGGCGGTCGAGCGCGACCGCAGCATGGTGACGCACGGCCACCCGCCGCCCATGCCGGTTTCGGAGATGATCGGCACGCCGCCCCGCTCCCGCGCGGTGATCGTCTCGCTCTCCCCCGACGAGCCGCTCGGCGGGCCCGGCGCGTCCAGCTGGGCCGAGCTGGCGCACCGCGAGGGGGCACTGATCTTCGCCGACGTGGGCTGGGACCCGTCCGGCACGTGGTCGCGCGCGCTGCTCGACCAGCTGTCCATCTGTCACGCGTTCATGCCGAACGCCACCGAGGCGATGGCGTACACGGGCGCCGACACCCCGCGCGACGCGCTCTACACGATCGCCGACAAGGTGCCGCTGGCCGTGGTGACCGACGGGGCCAACGGCGCGATGGCGATCGACTCGACGACCGGCGAGGAGGCGTTCGTGCCGGCGCCGCGGGTGACCGCGCTGGACCCCACAGGGGCGGGCGACGTCTTCGGCGCCGGCTTCGTGCTCGGCACGCTGTGCGAGTGGCCGCTGGACGACCGGCTGGCCTTCGCCGGGGTGTGCGCGGCGCTGGCGGTGCAGCAGTTCGGCGGCTCGCTGGCCGCGCCCGGCTGGGGCGACATCGCCGACTGGTGGCACGAGGTGCGCGCCTCGGCCGGCCACGGCGGCGCGTACGGCAGCTCGCTGGCCCGCCGATACGCTTTCCTCGATCGACTGGTGCCGACGGTCCCGGTCGGGGCGGTGCGCCGTGCGGCCGCCACGATCGCCCGCTACGCCGACGTCGGCATGGCGCCGCCCGCTTCGGGGAAGCAGCCGGAGCGAGACCCCGCGCGCGCCGAGGACGACCCCCCGCCGGAGGGCCCGGACACGCCTCGCGCGCCAGCGCAGAAGGAGTAAGACATGACCGCCCAGCCGCGCGCATCCAGGACACTCCCCCTGTTCGCCGCGATCACCGCGATCACCACGGCCCTGGCCGGGTGCGCGCCCGGCTCCTCCGCCCCGCCCGCCTCCCCCTCGGCGCAGCCGAGCGCGTCCGCCGTGCGCACCGACGCCGCCGCGCTGGGCGACGTCACGCTCACCGTCTGGGACCAGGAGGTGCGCGGCGGCCAGGCCGCCCAGATGGAGCAGCTGAACAAGGCGTTCCAGGAGAAGTACCCCAACATCAAGCTCAACCGGGTGTCCCGCTCGTTCGACGACCTCAACACCACGCTGCGGCTGGCGCTCAGCGGCAACGAACCCCCTGACGTGGTGGAGGCCAACAACGGCCGCTCGTCGATGGGCGCGTTCGTCAAGGCCGGTCAGCTGCGCCCGCTGGACGCCTACGCCGAGGCGTACGGGTGGAAGGAGCGCTACCCCGAGTCGGTGCTGCGCTACTCCCGCTACAGCGCCGACGGCAAGCTGTTCGGCGAGGGCAACCTGTACGGCCTGCCGCAGGTCGGCGAGGTCGTCGGCGTCTTCTACAACCGCGCCAAGCTGACCGGGCTGGGCATCCAGCTGCCGAAGACCTGGTCCGACCTCGAGACGGCGCTGGCCACCGCCAAGGCGGAGGGCGAGGTGCCGCTGCAGTTCGGCAACCTCGACAAGTGGCCGGCCGTCCACGTGTTCGGCACCGTGCAGAGCCGGGTCGTCCCGGCCGAGCAGATCAGCACGCTCGCCTTCGGCCGCAGGGGCGCCACGTGGAACACGCCGGAGAACTCCCAGGCCGCCGAGCAGCTGGTGAGCTGGGCCGAGAAGGGCTACTTCGCCGACGGCTTCAACGGGCAGGGCTACGACGCCGCCTGGCAGGCGTTCGGCAAGGGCCAGGGCGTCTTCATGATCGCCGGCACCTGGCTGCTGGCCGACCTGCAGAAGGCGCTCGGCGACGACCTGGGCTTCATGCTGCCGCCCGGCTCCACGGCCGACGCGCCGCCGGTGGCGACGGGCGGCACGGGGCTGCCGTTCGCGATCACCGCCAAGAGCCCCAACCCGGACGCGGCGGCGGCGTACATCGACTTCATCACCAGCGCCGACGCGATGAAGGTGCTCGCCGACACCGGCAACCTGCCGGTCGCCGACACCGCCGACCAGAGTGTCCCCGACGGGCCGCAGAAGGACGTCTTCACGGCGTTCGGGACGGCGAGCGCGGAGAACGGGCTGGTGCCGTACCTCGACTACGCCACCCCGACGTTCGCCGACACGCTGGGCGCGGCGCTGCAGGACCTGCTCGCCGGGAAGGCGACCCCGCAGGAGTTCCTCGGCACGCTGGAGGAGGACTACAAGACCTTCGCCGAGAGCAACGGTTGAGCTCCAAGCCACGCGCGGCCGGCCCTCCGGGAGAGCCCCGCCGCGTCGCCTACCTGTACCTGCTGCCGGCGTTCGCGATCTACGCGGTGTTCCTGCTCTACCCGATCGGGCGCGCCGTGCAGATCTCGCTGTACGACTGGGACGGCCTGACCCTCGGCACCTGGGCGGGCCTGGACAACTACGTGGCCATCGTCGCCGACGATGGGCTGCGGGCGGCGTTCGGGCACGCGCTCGTGCTGATCGTGTTCTACGCGCTCGGGCCACTGGTCATCGGCCTGGCGCTGGCGGCGATCCTGCACCACGCCAAGGTGCGCGGCCTCGGGTTCTTCCGCACGGTCGTGTTCCTGCCGCAGGTGATCGCCATGGTCGTGGTGGCGGTGGCCTGGCGGCGGGTGTACGCCCCCGACGGCTCGCTCAACGGCCTGCTGAGCGCGCTCGGCCTCGACGTGCTGACCCGCGGCTGGCTGGGCGACTACACCTTCGCGCTGCCCGCGGTCGGCGTGGTCGGCACGTGGTTCGAGACCGGGCTGGTGACGGTGCTGCTGCTGGCCGGGATGAGCCGCATCCCGCCGGAGCTGTACGAGGCCGCGCGGCTGGACGGCTGCGGCGCGGTGCGGGAGTTCTTCGCGGTCACGCTGCCGTCGGTGCGCGGCGAGATCGCGGTCGCCCTGACGCTGACGGTGATCGCCGCGCTGCGCACGTTCGACCTGGTGTACGTCACCACGCGCGGCGGCCCCGGCACCTCGACGACGGTGCCGTCGTACGAGGTCTACCACCGGGCCTTCGGGCTCGGCCAGGTCGGCTCGGCCGCGGCCGTCGGGGTCACCCTCACCGTGGTCATCTTCGCGATCTCGTTCGGGATCAACCGGTTCGCCGACAGGAGGGTCTCGTGATCTCGCGCGCCGAGCGGGCGGCCAACTACGTCATCCTGACGGTGTTCGCGGCGTTCGCGCTCTACCCGATCATCGTCATCCTGTCGGCCGCGCTGGGCCCCGCCGACGCGGGCGGCACGGCCGGGCTGGCGAACTTCGCGGCGGCGTGGGAGATCGGCCGGTTCGGCACGTACCTGCGGACCAGCCTGGCGGTGTCGGCGTTCGTCGTGGTCGTGAGCGTGGTGTTGTCGATCATGAGCGGGTACGCCTTCGGCACGATGCGCTTCCGCGGCAGGACGGCGCTGTTCTACCTGTTCATGCTCGGGATCATGATGCCGAGCGAGGCCATCGCGGTGCCGCTCTACTTCGACCTGCGCACCCTGGGGCTGACCGACACGTTCTGGGCGATCTCGCTGCCGCAGGTGGCGCTGTCGGTGGCGTTCGGCACGTTCTGGATGCGGGCCTACTTCCTGGCCTCGAACCGGGCGATCGTGGAGGCGGCGCGCATCGACGGGGCGTCGAGCTGGCGCATCCTTTGGCAGGTGCTGCTGCCGCCGGCCCGCCCCGCGGTCGTCACGCTGACCGTGCTGGTCTTCATGTGGACGTGGAACGAGTTCCTCATCCCGCTGATCATGGTGACCAAGGAGTCGCTGCGCACCGCGCCGCTGGGGCTGGCCTTCTTCCAGGGGCAGTACACCTCCGGCTTCACCCTGCTCGCGGCCGGCTCCGTCATCGTGGCGACGCCCGTCGTGATCTTCTATCTGTTCCTCCAGCGTCACTTCGTCCGCGGGCTGCTCCAGGGGGCGGTCCGCGAGTAACCACCCGGAGGTTGGATGCGTATCAGAACACGGGCGGCGGCACTGCTGGCGAGCGCGGCGGTCGCGCTCGCCGGACCGACGGCCGTCCCCGCCGCCGCCCATGAGCCCGCCGATGAGCCCGCCGGCGGGCGCGCCGCGCCGGTCGACCTCGACGCGCTGTTCGTCGGCGCCCATCCCGACGACGAGGCGTCCACGCTGTCCACGCTCGGCCAGTGGAACGAGGAGCACGGCGTGCGCACCGGCGTGATCACCGTCACGCGCGGCGAGGGCGGCGGCAACGCGGTCGGCCCGGAGGAGGGCCCGGCGCTCGGCCTGCTGCGCGAGGCCGAGGAGCGCGAGGCCGTCGGCAAGGCCGGCGTGACCGAGGTGTTCAACCTGGACGACGTCGACTTCTACTACACGGTGAGCGCGCCGCTGACCGACCAGGTGTGGGGCGGCGACACGCTGGAGAAGGTCGTCAGGGTCGTCCGCCAGACCAGGCCCGAGATCCTGCTGACCATGGACCCGGCGCCGACGCCGGGCAACCACGGCAACCACCAGGAGGCGGCGCGGCTCGCCGTCGCGGCGTTCTACGCGGCGGCCGACCCGAAGGCGTTCCCCGAGCAGATCAACGGGGAGGGGCTGAAGCCGTTCGCGCCGGCCCGGGTGCTGACCGGCGGGGCCCGCGGCACCTCGCAGACCGGGCCCGACTGCGCCTCGACCTTCCGGCCGAACAACCCGGCGCAGAACGTCTTCGGCGTCTGGAGCGGACGCGCCTCGGCGAGCCGGGGCACGACGTGGGCGGCCGTGGAGCGCGAGGCGCAGCGCACGTACGCCTCGCAGGGCTGGGCGTCCTTCCCGGACGTGCCGGCCGACCCGGCGCGGCTCGGCTGTGACTTCTTCACGCAGGTGGACGCGCGGGTGCCGTTCCCGGAGCCGGGCACCCCCGCGGCCGCCGCGCCGACGGCGATCCTCGACGGCTCGCTGACCAGGCCCGCCGGTACGACGCCGCTCGGCACCCTGCTCACCCTGGAGACCGGCGCGTTCGACGTGCGGCCCGGCACGCCGTTCGAGGTGGAGGTGAGCGTGACGGCGCCGCCGCGCGAGCCGCTCGGCCGGTCGTCGGTCGCGCTGCGCCTGCCGGAGGGCTGGCGCGTCGAGCAGGGCTCCCGTGACCTGGGGCGGCTCGCCGCCGGGCGTACCCGGTCGGCCACGTTCACGGTGACGCCGCCGGAGGGGGCCGCCGGGCGGGCCAGGATCGCGGCGGCGCTCACCACCGAGCGGGGACGCGGCCACACCGACCGGCAGGTCGAGGTCAGCCCCGCCGTGCGGGCCGCGCAGCAGCCGCTCCCCCAGGTCGCCCAGTACGCGGAGTGGACCGCCGACGTGGGCGTCCCGCAGCTGCGGGGGCTGGTCACGCCGGTGCTCACGCTGCCCTCGGGCGGCAGCCGCGAGATCGGCGTCGTGGTCACGAACGTCAGCGACACCGCGCAGTCCGGCGCCGTCCGGCTGGAGCTGCCCGCCGGGTTCACCGCCGACCGCGCCGAGGCCCCGTACCGCGACCTCGCCCCCGGGGCGGAGACGACGGTGCCGTTCACGGTGACGAACTCCGACCCGTCGCTGAAGACGTCCAACGAGGGCGGCGACTACGCCTACACGATCACCGTCACCAGTGGGGACGGCTCCAGCACCAGCAGGCCGGCCCTGGAGCTGGTGCCCGCGGCGACCGTGCCCGAGGCCGCCGCCGCGCCCGCCGTGGACGGCAGGGAGGGCGAGGGCGAGTACGCCGGGCCCGCTCTGGACGTCTCCCGCCTGTGGGAGGGCAGCGCGTGCTCGTCGGCCGCCGACTGCTCCGGCACGGCCAAGGCCGCCTGGCACGACGACACGCTGTTCCTCGTCGTCCACGTCAGGGACGACGTGCTCGGCACGCGCCTGGACGCCTCCGACTGCAAGCGCCACTGGCGCACCGACTCCGTGGAGGTGGCCGTCGACCCGCGCGGCGTCTCCGAGAACACCTCCACGACGTTCAAGGCGGCGGTGCTGCCGGTGACGGCCGAGGGGCCGCCGTGCCACCTGCGCGACGCCGACAACCGGCAGGGGCCGGGTGAGGAGACGGCTCCGGGGATGCGGGTGGCCTCGACGGTGTCCGAGGGCTCGTACGTGGTGGAGATGGCGATCCCGATGGAGGTCCTGCCCGGGGCCGTCGACCCCGACCGGTTCGGGCTGAACATCCTCGTGTACGACTCCGACACCCAGGACAAGACCGGTCAGACGCGGATCGGGTGGTCGACGTGGGGCGGGGTGCAGGGCGACCCGTACCGGTGGGGGGCGGCCGCGCTGACCGGCTACCGTCCGCCGGCGGACCGGCCTGAGACGCCGCCGGAGCCGGTGATCCCCGACACCGCGCTGTCCAGCCTGGACTCGCCGCAGTCGCTGGAGCAGGCGGTACGCGTCGACCTGCCGCCGGCCGGCGGCCCGGCGGCCGGACCGGCGCGGACGGGCGAGGCCGTCTCCGCCACGGCGGCCGAGGACGGCGAGGGCGCCGAGGGCGCCGAGGGCGCGGTGCAGGTCAGGGTGCGCGCCGCCGCGCCCGGGCGGGCGCACCTGTTCGTCCGCGACGCCCACGGCACGGCGGGCAGCCGCGTCGTCACGGTGTCCCGCCGGGGGACGACGACCGTGGAGGTGCCGCTGACCCGCGCCGTGGGTGATCGGGCGACGGTGGTGGCCGGCTGGCAGGCACGCGACGGCGGCGGCACGGACGCCTCCCAGGTGCCCGTCCGCTGACCGCGGCGCCCGGGCCGGCGCGGTGATTCGCGCCGGCCCGGGCCACGGGATGGGGCCCGGGCCGGCGCGACGGTTACGGGCGGTCGTCGCCGGGGCGGCGGTGCGGGAAGGGCCACGGGTTCGGGCGGCAGCGGCCCAGCGACTTCGACTGCTGCGTCATGACCGGGGCCAGGCGGCCGGGGCCCGGGCACGGGCGGTGACGGTGGCCGAGGCCGTGGCCGACCTCGTGGCTGATCACGTAGTGGCGGTAGGCGTCGAGGTCGTCGCCGTACTGCCGGACGCCCTTCGCCCAGCGCAGGGCGTTGATGATCGAGCGGCGGCCGTTCCAGCAGGACAGCTCGCCGCCGGTGCGCAGCGGCTTGCACTCGCGGTCGGTCAGGCGGGGGCTGGACAGGGCGACGCGCAGCCGCACCGGCGGGCGGTCCACGCGGCGGAAGCGGCCCCAGCCGCGGATGTCGTTGAGCGTCCGGTGCACCTCGTCGGCGAACGAACGCGGGTCGAACGGCAGTCCGTCCTCCATCTCGACCAGGTATCGGATCACCTTGCCCCGGCCTGGCCTGGCGGGGGCCTCGCCGCGCACGACGGTGTAGCGGCCGGAGGCGGAGTGCGGCACCCGGAGTTTCTCGTGGTCGCGTTTCCCGGGCGCGAGCGGCGGGGGCGGCGGAGGCAGGGTCGGCGGCAGCTTCGGCGGCGGGACGTAAGCCGGCGGCCCTGAAGGTCCTGAAGTCTCCGAAGCCCCGGGCGGCCCTGGCGGCGCGGTGCCGCACGCGGCGGCGGCCAGGATCAGGACCAGCAGTGCGAGCAGCGGCATGTGCGTCCTCCCCACGGTGTCACGGTGGGGAGGGATCCGATGTTACGTGCCCTTGTTGTCGCACTTCGCGGACAGGGTGGCCATTTTTCAGGGAATTGGCGGTGCGTAGGGCGTTATATCGATCGGTGGCGTTTCGCCGAGGGCCAGGTCGGCGGCGATGGCGCCGGTGAAGGGCCCGGCCGTCAGCCCGTACGCGCTCAGGCCCGTCGCCACCACCACGCGGCCGGTCACCGGGCCGATGAGGGCGGGGCCGGGGGCGTACACCGGGCGCAGGCCCACCCGCGTCTCGACGACCGTCGCGTTGTACAGCCCCGGCGCCGTCCGCAGCCCCGCCTCGATCACCTCGTCGAGGCCGCCCATGGTGACGCGGGGCGCGAAGCCGACGTCCTCGACGGTCGCGCCGATGACGATGCGGGAGTCGGGGAAGCCGAGCAGGTAGGGGCCGTTCCTGGGCAGGATGATGGGCCACCAGGCGGTGTCGACGCCCTCCATGCAGACGTGCAGGATCTGGCCGCGCCGGGGGAAGACCGGCAGCGCGACGCCGAGCGGCCGGCACACCTCGCCCGTCCACGCTCCGGCGGCCACGATCACCGCGTCGGCCTCGACCGGGACGCCCTCGCCGGTGAGCCGCCGGGCGGCCGTGACCGCTGGCGGCTGCGGGGCGGCCGGGTCGAGCGGCCGGCTCTGCCGCCACGACCCCGCTTCCTCGCTGGTCTCCGCCTCCGGCAGGGGGCACGCCGCCGCGTCCTCGGCCGCCGTCGCGTGCACGATCACCTCGCCGGCGGGGGTGAGGCGGGCGGCGCCCGTACGGATCCGGGCTCCCCCCTCCAGGGCGGCGCGCAGGAGGGCGGCGCGCACCGCGTCGCCGTCGACCCGGGCCGCGCCGGGCACCAGCAGCGCGCTCAGCGTGTCGGACAGCGGCGGGAACAGCTCGGTCGGCGTCGTGACGTCGGTGACCTCACCCATCTCCGGCGCCTCGTCGTAGCGGCGGCGCAGCAGGCCCCGCACCGGCTCCAGGTCGACCGGCTCCTCGGCGACGAGCAGGGCGCCGACCTTGGCGTACCCGATGTCCTCGCCCAGCTCCCCCACCAGGCCCGGGTAGCGGCGGGCGCCCTCGCGGGTCAGGCGGTACCAGGCGTCGTCCTCGGCGTGGTCGACCCATGGGCAGACGATGCCCGCGCTCGCCGGCGTCGCCGCGCCCGGATACCCCCCGTCGACCACGGTCACCTCTGCGCCGCGGCGGCTCAGGTAGTAGGCCGCGGCCGCCCCCACGATGCCGCTTCCGATCACCACTACACGCATGGCCTCATGCTCTCAGCTCGGGTGAACCGACCCGATGACCGGGATCCCGCACTTTGCCCGCCGAACACCCTTTGCCGCCGGACACCCCTTTGCCCTGAACGCCCATGGCCGCCGAACGCCCATGCCCGCCGGACACCCGGCCACGCCGACCCCGGGATCCTCCCGGCGAACCGCCCGACATGTCGGTCATGTCCGGCTTACGGGTTTATGGTCAGCGCATGGACATCGCCGTCACCAGGATCGGTCTGCCCTGCCCGGTCCGCGTGGCCGCATCGGACGGGACCACCGTCTGGTGCGCGGTGCCCGGCGGGCTGCGCGCGTACACCGCCTCGGGCACCTTTCTCAGGGACATCTCGCTCCGCGACGCCCTCCCCGTCCGGCAGCCCCTGCCGGACGCGCTGCCGGACGCGCTGCCGGAGGACGGGCCAGCCCAGGAGCTCCATGGAGGTGGGCCGCGGGTCTCCCTGAAGAAGGGCGACGCCCGGGAAGGCTTCCTGACGACCGGCGACACCCTGGAGGGCGGCGTCTTCCCAGCCGGGCCGGAGTTGCGGTCGCTGGCGGCCGTGCCCGGGACGGTGAGCGGCACGGCCGGCGTTCCCGGCACGCTGGCCGAGACCGTGGTGGTGCCCCGGTCGTTCGCCGGGCAGGCGCCCGCGAGCCCGTTGTCGGCGGCGAACCCGCTGTCCAGGGGGACGCTGGCGGCCACGACCGGCGACCGCGTCCTGTGGTTCGGAGCCGGCCCGCCGGCGCAGGCGCCGTTCGACGGGCGGGTGGTGGCGGGCGGCGGCGAGATCTGGGCGGTCGGCGACGGGCTGGCCCGCAGGCTGATCGGTCCCGGCCGGCTCGGGGAGCCGGTGGAGCTGCCCGGCCTGGACCGCTGCGCCGTCGAGGGGGAACGCCTGTGGTGGACCTCCCGGCACGACACCCTGCTCCGCGGCGGCCCCGACGAGGTGGACCTCGGGGAGGGCGAGCGCGGGGCCATGGCCGTGTGCGCCGGCTCGGTGTGGATCAGTGCGCGCGGGGGGCTGCGGCGGGTGTCGGCCTGGTCGGGCGAGCCGCGCCGGTTCGTCGGGACTCCTGAGGGGCCGGTGCCGTTCCTGGTGTGCGCGAACGGCGTCCTGGTGGGCGGCGGCCGTGACCTGTTCGCCCTCTCCCCCGCCACCGGCGTCCTGCGGGTGATCGAGTTAGGGTTGGACGCGCCTCTCGGGCTCCTCATCGCGGCCGGCAAACACGTCTGGGCGTTCCCCGCCGGCCGCCCGGAAGCCCTCGTCGTCACCTGACTCACGCATAGTCGTCCTCGTCGTAGCGCTCCAGGTGGAGGAGGGCGCGGATCTTCGCCGCCGGGGCCTTGCCGTCGTGGCGGACCGCGTTCAGCACCTGCTGGACGAGCGCGTCGCGGCTCTGGGCGCGTGCGGCCATGAGCCAGTGGCGTTGCGCTCTGCCGGATTCGGCGGTGAGCCGGCGCGTCGGCCCGCGCACCGCCGCGGGCCACGGGGTGCCGGTCAGCCGCCGGATGTGCGCCTCGTTCGCGGTGGCGACCTGCGCGGCCCGGCGGCGCAGCTCAGCGACCGGCCGGCCGCCGTTGATCGCCTGCTCCAGCCGTTCCAGCGCGACGTTGTACGGCCGCACGATGCCCAGATAGCGCCGGGCCGCCTGCTCGACGGTCAGCGCGGCCCGCGACACGCGCGGCGACGGGGTGGGGGAAACGGGGCTCGCGGCCGTGGGCGAGACGCGGACGGAATCGACCGGCGGCGACACGCCGGCGGGGGTGCCCGAACACCCGGCGACCAGGGCGGCGACCACCAGGGTCACGAGAATCATGCGCACAGGTCCGCAATTGAGCCACTGAGCCATCATGGTGTCAAGGTCGCCGCGCATGAGCGTTTCGCCGGGGGTTGCCGGGCGGCGCCGGCCAGGCGACCGATAGGTTCGTCGGGCCGGAGAAGGTCGCCGCCCTGGTGACGTGGCTGGCATCCCCGTATGCCGCGAGCGTCGGCGGCGCGGCGATCACCACGGCCTGACCTATCGGGAATCCCGCAGGGCGGGAAGGGGACCTCTCAGGGAGTGTGGGCGATGGCAGGAATGCGGACCGCGTGGCGGATCGTCGCGGGCGGCGCTGCTCTGGCCGCGGCCGGCTGGGCGATGCGCGAGGTACCGGCCGAGCTGGGCGTGCGGCCTCTGACGACGGGGCCGGACCGGGCGGCGCGGATACGGCGCTCGCCGCAGTTCGTGAACGGCGCTTTCGTCAACCCCATGCCCGACCCGCCCAGACCGGCCACGAGCGTCCTGGACGAGCTGTCCGGCAGCAGGCGGCGCCGTCCCCACGGATTCGTCCCGCTGCGGGTGCCGCCGTCCGACGAGCCGCCCGCCGACGGCCTGCGCGCCGTCTGGTACGGCCACGCCTCGACGCTGGTGGAGATCGAGGGCAAGCGGGTGCTGTTCGACCCGGTCTGGAGCAACCGGGTCTCCCCCTCGCAGTTCGTCGGCCCGAAGCGGCACCACCCGGTGCCCGTGGAGCTCGGCCAGCTGCCGCCGATCGACGCCGTCGCGATCTCCCACGACCACTACGACCATCTCGACATGGCGACCGTGCGCCATCTGACGTACACGCAGAAGTCGCCGTTCGTGGTGCCGCTGGGTGTGGGGGCGCACCTGGAGCGGTGGGGCGTGCCGGCGTACCGGATCGTCGAGCTCGACTGGGGCGAGGAGGCGCAGGTGGCGGGGTTGCGGTTCGTCGCCACGGCGGCCCGGCACTTCTCCGGGCGGGCCTCCTTCGCGGCGAACGACACCCTGTGGGGATCGTGGGTGGTCGCCGGGGCGGCCAAGCGGGTGTTCTACGCGGGCGACTCCGGCTACTTCGCGGGCTACAAGGGCATCGGCGCGGCGCACGGGCCGTTCGACCTGACGCTGATGCCGATCGGCGCGTACGGCCCCGCGTGGCCCGACACCCACATGACGCCGGAGGAGGCGGTAACCGCGCACCTCGACCTGGGCGGCAGGCTGCTGCTGCCGGTGCACTGGGCGACGTTCACGCTGGCCCTGCACCCCTGGGCCGAGCCGGTGGAGCGGTTGTGGCGCGAGGCCAAGGCGCGCGACGTCTCGATCGTGGTGCCTCGTCCGGGCGAGGCGGTCGACACGGCCGCCGTGCCGCCGGTGGAGGACTGGTGGGAGATCTCCGCCTGAGCGGGGTCGCGTACAGTCCTACCGTGAGCAATCTGGAACGCGACCCGCGGGAGATCCGCTGCGCCGCCGAGGCGGGCGCGGGCAGTGAGGTGCTGACGGGGCGTGAGGTGCCGCTGGGCGGTCCGCGCGCGATGCTGGTGAGCCGGACGCTGCCGCACGTGCACCGGCGCATGATCGGCGCGTGGTGCTTCGTGGACGCGTACGGGCCGCAGCGGGCCGCCATGCGGGTGCCGCCGCACCCGCACACGGGCCTGCAGACGGTGAGCTGGCTGTTGGCGGGCGAGGTGCTGCACCGCGACAGCGTCGGCACCCTGCAGGAGATCCGCCCCGGGCAGCTGAACCTCATGACCGCCGGGCGCGGCATCGCGCACTCGGAGGAGTCGCCGGAGGCCGTGCTGCACGGGGTGCAGCTGTGGGTGGCGCTGCCCGGCGAGCACCGCCACGTCGGGCCGGGCTTCGAACACCATCCGGCGCTGCCGGTGGTGTCCGGCACGGGTTTCGAGGCGACCGTCGTCATGGGATCGCTGGCCGGGGTCACCTCGCCCGCGACCGCCTACAGCCCGCTCGTGGGCGCCCAGATCGCGGTCGGCGGGGTGTGCGAGGTGCCGGTCGACCCGGGGTTCGAGCACGGGCTGCTGCTGCTCGACGGCGAGGTGGCCGAGCTGGAGCCGGGGGCGCTGACGTACCTGCCGCCCGGGCGGTCGCGGGTGCGGCTGTCGGGGCGCGGGCGGGTGCTGCTCATCGGCGGGGAGCCGTTCAAGGAGGAGATCGTCATGTGGTGGAACTTCGTGGGCCGCTCACACGACGAGATCGCCGCCTTCCGCAAGGAGTGGATGGAGGGCGAGGGCTTCGGCGCCGTCGAGGGGTACGACGGCGAGCCGCTGCCCGCGCCCGTCCTGCCCGGCACGCCGCTCAAGCCCCGCGGCCGGGTCCGCTAGTCATCTCACCGGGTTCCGTCGCAGGGCGGGTTCGTGGTGGTCAGGGCTTCGTGGGCGGCGCGGAGGCGGGCGGCGTCGGGTTTGGTGACCGCCCGGTCGTACGTCATCAGGCCGTTGATCTCGGTCTCGACGTCGGTGGTCTGGGTGTAGACGGCGGCGCTGAGCCGCTCGCACGACTGCAGCCGCCGGATCTCCTCGATCATGGACACGTACCGGGCGGTGAGTGCCTCGGGGTCGGGCTCGGCCGCGTACCCCCAGCCGCCGCCGGACCAGGTGTGGCCGACCACCGGCAGGCTGAGGCCGCCGTACTCGCCGAGGACGTTCGCCCGGCCGCCCGACGGCTTGCCGGGGTTGCCGGGGCCCGGGTAGATGTGGAAGTCCTTGATGTCGCCGTTGCCGCCGTCCACGGCGCCGCAGCAGTTGACCCCGCTCATGTTGTTCACCAGCCGTGACGGGTCCCAGCTCTTGACCAGGTCGGCGATGCGGGCCTGGTCGTACTGGCCCCAGCCCTCGTTGAACGGCACCCACATGACGATCGACGGGCTGCTGCGATGCTGGTCGACCATCTCCTTCAGCTCGGCCTCGAACTGCGCCCGGCCGGTGGTGCGGAAGGCCGACGGCATGTCCTGCCACACCAGCAGGCCGAGCTTGTCGGCGTGGTGGTACCAGCGGTCGGGCTCGACCTTGACGTGTTTGCGCACGGCGTTGAAGCCGAGGGCCTTGGTCTGCTCCAGGTCGTACCGCAGGGCCTCGTCGGTGGGGGCCGTGTAGCCGCCGTCGGGCCAGAATCCCTGGTCGAGGGGGCCGATCTGGAAGACCGGCCGGCCGTTGAGCAGGATGCGTTCGCCGGAGACCGCGATGGATCTCATCCCGAAGTACGACTCCACCCGGTCGTTCCTGAGCCTGACCTCCAGGTCGTACAGATGGGGGTCGTCGGGTGACCACAGCCGGGGGTCGGGCACGGGGAGGCGGAGCTCCTCGCCGACCGGGCCGCGTACGGTGCCGACCACGCGCCGGCCGTCCCTGGCGATCACGGTGGCGGTGCCCGGTGAGCCGTGGACGGTGACGTGCAGCGCCTCGCCGCGCAGGTCGGGCACGGTGTCCACACGGTCGATCCGCTGGGCGGGGACCGGCTCCATCCAGACGCTCTGCCAGATGCCGGAGACGGCGGTGTACCAGATGCCGCTCGGGCTGAGCCGCTGCTTGCCGATCGGCTGGGCGCCCTCGTCGGTCGGGTCGTACACGCCGACGACCAGCTCCTGCGGGCCGCCGCCCCGGAGCGCGGCGGTCACGTCGGCGGTGATGCGGTCGTAGCCGCCCTTGTGCTCGGCCACCCGCTCGCCGTTGACGTAGACGGTGGCGTGCCAGTCGACGGCGTCTAGGTGCAGCAGCAGCCGCTCGCCGCGCCAGGTGCGAGGCACCTCGAACGTCCTGCGGTACCACATGCGTTCCTCGTGCCGCCCGACGCCGGACAGCTGCGACTCCACCGCGAACGGCACCACGATCCGCTCGGGCAGCTCCCGGCCGACGGGCGCGGCCTCTCCCTCCTCGGCGGGGGCGAACTGCCAGGTGCCGTTGAGGCTGCGCCAGCGGTCCCTGACGAGCTGCGGCCTCGGGTACTCGGGCAGCGGGCCGTCCGGATCGACCTCCGCGGCCCATCGGGTGCGCAGGACGTAGGTGGAGGCGTTGACCACGGGGACGTAGGTGTAGGCGGGCAGCGGCGTGCCGTCCGCGTACGTGATGCCGCCGCCGTCGTACGCGGTGCGGACGGTGTTGCCCGCCTTGGCGGGAACCGGATGCCGCAGTTTCAGCTCCACGGTCTGCGGCGTCCGCAGGACGGCGGAGGTCACCGGCCAGGCGGCGCCGCCGACGGTGAGCGCCAGCCGCTCGGCCGCGTCTTCGGGCAGCGGCGCGAGCGGCGCGCCGAACGTCAGCGTCGCGACGTCCCCGGCCTCGTCGAGCCGGGCGTCGCGGGGGCCGGGGGGCTGGAAGTCCTCGGGCACGGTGAACGCCTCCGTCGGGACGACGGCCTTCGGCACGCTCGGGCTCTGCCAGCGCAGCCGCAGGTGGGCGCCGCCGTGGTGCTCGAAGTACTCGACCTTGACGTCGTACTTCCTGCCCGCCTCCAGGGCGATGGGCTCGCCGGTCTGCTCGACGTCCCAGTCGTCCACCCAGTGGTCGATGATCAGCCGCCCGTCCACCCAGAGGCGGAACCCGTTGTCGCCGATCATCGAGAAGGTGTACGTCTCGGAGCGCGGGACTTCGATCTCGCCGGTCCACCGGACGGTGACGTCGTCCTCCCTGCCGGTCAGCTCCCGGAACACCGGGTTCAGGTCGGCCAGGTCGAGGGCGGGGTCGACGACGCTCGCCTTGAGCTCGGCGAAGTCGAACCTGCCCGCCGCCGAGGCGAGGTAGTAGTCGCCGCGCAACCCGTTCCGCTCGGCGGCGGGGGCGGCGGAGGCGGACGGCGTCTGTCCCACCAGGGACGACAGGGAGAGAAGCACGGCCAGCAGTAACGCGAGGCGCTCACGCGACACCGGAGGGGTCCTTTCGGGGAGGCTCCGATCAAGGGTGCTTTGCGACCTTCAGTAAGCACCCGTTGAGCCAACCGGTCAATAGACCGAAATGTGCGGATGGTCGTAGTGGTTGGCCGTGGTGCCGCCGCGGTCGGACATCGTGCGCCAGGAGCCCGTTCCGACGTGCCAGATGCGCTGGCGGTAGATCACGTACATGATGCCGAGCCGTTCGGCGTTCTTGACGGCCCAGGCGGCGATCTGGTCGCCGCGCCGCAACTCGGCCGCGGACGGCATCGCGCCGCCCCGGCTCAGCATGAAGTCGCACGCCCGGCCGAGCGGGTGCTCGCCACCGTCCTGGATCGGCCGGTAGCACCCGATTCCGTACGGCACCTCGAACCGGTCCCCGATGAGGTTCCTGACCAGGCGCATCCTGGGGGTGATGTTGTCGGGGCCGTCGGGCAGCTGCGGCACCCACGTCCCGTCGGGTCGCCGGATCCCGGGCGCGGTGTAGAGCAGGTCGATCCTGTCCTTGACCTTCTCGATCTGCTTCTCGGCCTTCTCCCTGCGTTCGCCCAGGTCCTCGACGGTCCGCCGCAGGTCCTTCGCGCGGGTCTCGGCCTCTGCGCTCGCCTGCCGGTGGGCGTTCCTGACCTCGGCGTAGCCGCGCACCCTGGCGTCCTGGACGTCGACGAGGTGCTGGGCGAGCGCCATCCGGTCGAGCAGCGCCGACGGGTCGCGGTTGCCGGTCAGCATGGCCGGCTGACTCGGCTCGCCGCCGACGTACTGGGCGACGGCCATGGCTCTGAGGCTGGTGGAGTGGCTGTCGTAGACCTCCTGGGCGGTGGCCAGCCTCTCACGCGCCGCCTTCTCCGCCTTCTCGGCCTTCTGGTGGGCGATGCGACCGGCGTAGTAGTCCGTGATGAGCTTGTCGGCGTCCTTCTGGAGCACGGACAGCTCCTTCTTGAGCCGCTTCACCGTCGGTTTCGGTTCGGCCTGCGCCGGCACCGCCGTAACCAGGAGCACGGCGGCGAGCGTGGTCACGGCCCGCCATACCGCCACTCTTCTCCTC
Organism: Nonomuraea terrae; assembly: GCF_044465245.1. Classification (NCBI taxonomy): domain Bacteria; kingdom Bacillati; phylum Actinomycetota; class Actinomycetes; order Streptosporangiales; family Streptosporangiaceae; genus Nonomuraea; species Nonomuraea terrae. The sequence continues at coordinate 352,559 of NZ_JBITLL010000003.1, forward strand.
ACCCCGGACGCGCAGGGCAGGTTCCGGCCATGAGCTTTTCAGGCCAGAGGGCGCCCTCTATCGGACGCACGATAGTAGGAGATCGGCCGCCTTTGCCTGTATTTCACGACTTTTCGGCGTCGCGGCCCTTTCGTACCCTGCGGACGACGATCTGGCGGGCGAGCAGCATGGATCCGGGCACCACCGCGAACCCCAGGAGGCTGGAGCCGAGGCCCACGCCGATGCCGGCGTCCACCAGTCCGCCGCCTCCACCGCCTTCGCCGCCCTGACCGCTTTCGCCGCCGAGCACCGGCAGGTCGAGCGAGACGCTGACCGAGACCGACAACAGCGGTTCGCGGGCCGGCGGGGCGGGCTCGGGCGGCGGGGGCGGCGCCTGCGTGGCGGGCGGCGGCTCCTCGCCGCCGCCGGGCGGGCCGCCGGGCGGGCCGTCGGGCGGGCCGTCGGGCGGGCCGTCGGGCGGGCCGTCGGGCGGGCCGTCGGAGGGATCGTCGGGCACGTCCACGGGCGGCTCTTCGGGCGGGTCGGTCTCCGGGGGCGAGGTCGTGGACGGCGGGCCGCTCGGCTCCGGCCGCTGCGTGCGCGTCGGTACAGGCGCGCGGGTGGGCGCGCGGGTCGGCTCCCGGGTCGCCGGCCCGCCGGTCGGCCGGCTCCGGGGCGGCGCCACGTTCCGCACGGGCGCGCGGCTCGGCGGCCTTGCGTCCGTCACGGGCGGCGTGACGGCCGCAGGTGTGGCGGCCTCGCTCGGCGTGGGCTCCGGCGACGGCGTCCGGGACGCCGCCGGAGACGGCGTGGGCGGGGCGGACGTCGTCGCGGGCGCGGCGGGCGCGACCGCGGTGCCGGGCGGCAGGGCGCTGCCGCTGCTCCGCCCCGGCGGCTCGCTCCAGATCACGAACGCCGACGTCACCGCGGCAGCGGTCGCGAGCACCAGCCCGCCGGTCACGGCGAGCTTGCCCGCGGGCGTGAGCGCGTTGTGGAACAGGCTCGTGACACCGCCGTCGCCGCCACCGCCCGGCACGGGTCGCGGCAGCAGGGCGGCCAGCGGCAGGGTCAGCGTCGCGAGCCCGGCCCGGCCGCGCGGCTCCCATTCCTCGCCGTACGCGGCCCGCGCCGCCTCCTCCAGCTCGGCCAGGAACGCCTCGGCCGACTCCGGGCGTTGCGCCGGCTCCTTGGCCAGGCCGTGCCCGACCAGGGGGCGCAGCGGCTCGTCGATCTCCTCCAGCGGGGGCGGGAGGTGCAGGTGCTGGTAGGCGAGCGCGGCGATGTCGTCGGCGTGGAAGGGGCGGTGGCCGGTCAGGCACTCGTAGCAGACCAGGGTGGCGGCGTACACGTCGGTCGCCGGGCCGGCCGGGGCGTCGTCCCACTGCTCGGGGGCCATGTACGCGGGGGTGCCCACGCGGGGCGCCGTCTCGCCCGCGCGCGCCGCCACGCCGAAGTCGACGAGCTTGCTGTCGCCGTCCGGGGTGACCAGGACGTTCTCCGGCTTGAAGTCGCGGTGCACGACCCCGCGCCGGTGCGCCTCGGCCAGCCCGAGCAGCGCGCCCTTCAGCACGACGAGCGCGGCCTCGGCGCCGGTAGGTCCCTCGTGCTCCAGCAGCCGCCGCAGGGTGACGCCGTCGACCAGCTCCATCACGATGACGGCGTCGTCCTCGCCCTCGGTGTAGTCGAGCACGCGGGCGGTGTGGGGGCTGTCGATCTCGCGGATGAGCTCCGCCTCCGCGCGGAACGCCGCCACGAAGGCGGCGTCCGCGCGCAGCGTCTCGGACAAGTGCTTGATGGCGACGACCAGACCGTCGGAGTCGCGTACGGCGAGCATGACCCGCCCCGTTCCCCCGTGGCCGAGTTCCCGGATCTCGGTGTAACCGGGAACGTGCATACGGACCTCCTGACCGGATAAAGATCCTTATGTCAGGAAGCTAGCCGGTGTCACGGCCTGTGTCGACCCCCTTCGTGTGCGTTACCAAGCCCCGCCGCGATCGATATCTTTCCGCTCTTTATAGTAAGTTCGTGTCGATAACTGACCATTTGCGCCATTGGCTGGGCGCGTGGCCGCCGCGCGAGAAGCTGCAGGTCACCGGCTCGGACCGGCGCACCGAGCCCGGCTGGGACGGTCGCGTCCACCCGGCCCTGGGCGTCGGCACGCCGGACGGCGCGGTGCTGTCGGTGCCGCCCGAGCACGTGGCGCGGGTGGCCGCCGCGACCTCGCCGCGGCAGGTGCCCGCGCTCGTCGGGTACGCCGAGCGCGGCTGGTTCGAGGGCGTCTTCCGGTGGACGACGAGCCCGGCCCCGCTGGAGGACGCCGGGCAGTGGGTGCCCGCCACCGCCCCCGGCGTGCCGGAGTGGCTGTGGCCGTTCGGCGGGGAGGTCCTGGTGGCCGTGGACCCGGAGACCGGCGAGCACCTGGCGGGGGTGGGGATCAAGCGCCACGACCCGTACGGGCACGAGCTGGCGGTGGTCACCGAGCGCGGGGTGCGCGGGCGCGGGCTGGCGCGGCGGCTGGTGGCGCAGGCGGCCCGGCGGGTGCTCGACGAGGGCGCGGTGCCGACGTACCTGCACGCCGTCACGAACACCGCGTCGGCGGCCGTGGCACGGGCGGCGGGCTTCCCCGACCGCTCCTGGACCGCGTTCGGCGTCGCGGAGAGCTGAGACGCGGTCAGGCGGCCGGCCGGGAAGGACGCGCGGCCAGGTGCTCGCGGACGTTGCGGGCCGCCTCGCGACCGGCCCGGTTGGCGCCGATCGTGCTGGCCGAAGGCCCGTAGCCGACGAGCTGCAGCCGGGGCTCCTTGACGACGCGCGTGCCGTCGACGCGGATGCCGCCCTGGGGCTCCCTGAGTCGCAGGGGCGCGAGATGGTCGAGCGCCGAGCGGAACCCGGTGGCCCAGACGATCGTGTCGGCCGGGACGAACCCGCCGTCGTCCCAGGCGACGCCGTCCGCCACGATGCGGTCGAACATCTGCAGCCGTTCCAGCGCCCCCTTCGCCAGCGCCTCCCTGAGGGCGACGCTGTAGCGCAGGCCGGTCACGCTCACGATGCTCTGCGGCGGGAACCCGGCGCGTACGCGCTCCTCGACCTTGGCGACGGCCGCGCGCCTGGCCTGCTCGCCGAAGAACTCCTCCTCCAGCACGGGCGGCCGGCGCGTCACCCACGTGGTGGCCGCGGCGACGCCCGCGACCTCGGACAGTACGTGCATCGCCGAGGCGCCGCCGCCGACGACGACCACATGCCGCCCCGCGAACTCCTCCGGCCCCCGGTACCACGCGTAGTGGAGCTGCCGCCCGGCGAAGGAGCCGCGGCCCGGGTAGTACGGCCAGTACGGGCGCGTCCACGTGCCGGACGCGTTGACCACGGCCCGCGCCGCCCACGCGCCCGAGCCCGACTCCACGACCAGGCGCTCCCCGGGCCCGCGCCGCACCGCGGTGACCCGCACCGGGCGCAGCACGTCGAGCCCGATCGCGCGCTCATAAGCGGCGTAGTAGCCGGGGACGACGTCGGCGGCCGGCCGCCGCCCGTCGCCGCCGGGCGGGCGGCGGACGCCGGGCAGGTCGAAGATGCCGTGCACCTTCTCCATGGTCAGCGAGGGCGACCGGTGCCGCCACGCGCCGCCCGGCCCGTCGGCCGCGTCGAGCACGACCGGCTCGTACCTGAAACGCCGCAGGTGGTAGGCGCTGGACAGGCCCGCCTGCCCGGCGCCGATGACCACGACCTCGCTCTCCTCCACGGTGATCTGCAACCGCGACCGCGCCCGGGCTCTTCCCGTCATCCCGACGGGGCGGGCGCCGTCGAGCCGCGCACCACGAGTTCGGTGGCCAGCTCCACGTGGTGGGAGTCGACCTTCTCCCCCGCCGCCAGGCGCAGCGCCGTGCGCAGGGCGACACCGCCCATCTCGCGCAGCGGCTGGCGGACGGTCGTCAGCGGCGGCGAGGTCACCTGCGCGATCTGGGTGTCGTCGAAGCCGACGATGCTGAGATCCTCGGGGATGCGCAGCCCGCGCGCCCTGGCCGCCTCCATGATGCCGACGGCCATCTCGTCGCTGCCGGCGAAGATGGCGGTCGGCGGCCGGGGCAGGTCGAGCACGGCCGCGCCGCCCTCCACGCCGTCGTGGTAGCGGAAGTGGCCCGAGCGCACGTAACCGGGCAGCACCGGCGCGCCCTCCGACTCCATGGCGGCGCGGTAGCCGTGCAGGCGCGCCTGGTTGCAGCCCGCCGTGGCCGGGCCGCCGACGTAGGCGATGCGGCGGTGGCCGAGGGAGAGCAGGTGGTGGGTGGCGGCCAGGCCGCCGGCGAAGTTGGTCGACCCGATGCTGGTGACGCGGGTGCGCGGCAGGTTGAGCGGGTCGATGAGCACCAGCGGCAGTCGCGCCCTGGCCAGGGCGGCCGGCTGCCCGGCGTTCATCTGGCTGGTCACCGCGATGAGCGCGCGCCGGCCCGCGGCGACCAGCTCGCGGGCCCAGGCGGTGGTGCGGTCCACACCGTTGCCGATGCTGACCACGATGCCGACGCCCACCTCCGCCCCGGCCGCCACGGCGCCCTGGACGATCTCGGTGGAGTAGGCGTTGAGGTCGGCGTCGAACTGGAGCTCGACGGTGGCGAGCCCGGTGGCCTCGCGGCGCGGCGCCGGGGCGACGTAGTCGTGCTCGCGCAGCACCGCCTGCACCAGCGAGCGGGTCGCGGGCGAGACGTCGCTGCGGCCGTTGAGCACCTTGGAGACGGTCGCGACCGACACGCCGGCCGACGCGGCCACCGTGGCCAGCGTGGCGCGTCTAGGACTCGCCGGCATCGGCACCCCCCTGCGATCGCGCACCAGGACCGATCTCCACAGGTGTCACGAGTCTGCGCTCGTGTCCGACGTGCCGGAGGGGGCCGGTCAGCCGTACGACGCCGCGGCACGGCAGGTCGGCCGCGGACGTGCCGACGAGCACCTCGACGTCGCCGGGCTCGATGATCCGCCGCAGGTCGCGGCCGGTGAACGCGGTGCGGTCCGCGTGCACCAGGAAGCGCACCCGCGTGCTCTCACCCGGCTCCAGGCGGACCCTGGCGAACCCGGTCAGCTGCCGCACCGGCCGGGTGACCTGGGCGAGGACGTCGTGCAGGTAGAGCTGGACGACCTCCTCGCCGGCCCGGCCGCCGGTGTTGCGCACGGTGACGGAGGCGGTGAACTCGCCGTCGGTCGGCACCTCGGTGTCGCTTAGTTCGAGGTCGCCGACCTCGAAGGAGGTGTAGGAGGAGCCGTACCCGAAGGCGAAGAGGGGGCTCGGGTCGAGGTTGCTGATGCCGTGGCTGTCCGCGCCCAGGGGCGGCTGCAGGTACGTGCCCGGCTGCCCGCCCGGGGTGCGCGGGATCTGCACGGGCAGCCGGCCCGCAGGCTGGACCCGTCCGGACAGCACGCCGGCGATGGCCGCGCCGCCCTCCTCGCCGGGCATGAAGGCCTGCACGAGCGCGGCGGCTCGCTCATGGACCTCGCCCAGCGCGTACGGGCGGCCGGAGACGACGACCACGACGACCGGCGTGCCGGTGGCGGCCAGCTCGGCCAGCAGGTCGGCCTGGACACCGGGCAGCCGCAGGTCCTCGGCGTCGCAGCCCTCACCGGAGGTGCCCTGCCCGAACAGGCCGGCCAGGTCGCCGACCACGGCCACGCACACGTCGGCGTCGCGGGCGGCGGCCAGCGCGGCGGCGAAGCCGGAGCGGTCGTCGCCGCGCACCTGGCAGCCCTTCTCGTAACGGATCTCCGCCTCCGGCAGCTCCTCGCGCAGCGCGTCGAGCACGCTGGGCGCCGCGATGCCGAGGCCGAGGCCGGGGTGACGGGGCAGCACGTGGTTGGGGAAGGCGTAGCAGCCCATGAACGTGCGGGGGTCGTGCGCGCCCGGCCCGACGACGGCGACCCGGCCCGGCGCGGCGCGGCCCTCGCCGAGCAGCGGGAGCGCGGTGCCGGCGTCGAGCAGGATGACCGAGCGCTCGGCCAGCTCCCTGGCCAGGGCGCGGTTGGCGGGCGAGTCGAGGTCGACGGCCTCGGCCCCGGTGACCGAGCCCTCGGGCGACCAGCCCGGGTCGAGCAGACCCTGCTCCACCTTCTGGGTGAGCAGGCGGCGGACGGCTCGGTCGATCAGCGACTCGGGCAGCTCACCGCGGCGCACGCGCTCGGCGAGCTGCTGGCCGTAGCCGAGGGTGTCGGGCAGCTCGACGTCGATGCCGGCGGACAGCGCCTGCGCGCCCGCCTCTGCGGGGTCGGCGGCGACGCGGTGCATGGTGGCGAGGAACGGGACCGCCCAGTAGTCGGAGACCACCGTCCCGCCGAAGCCCCACTCCTCGCGCAGCACCTCGGTCAGCAGCCAGGGGTCGGCCGCGGCGGGCACGCCGTCGACGTCGGAGTAGGAGTTCATCACCGAGCGCGCCCCGCCGAGCGCGATCGCGGTCTCGAACGGCGGCAGGATCATGTCCATCAGCTCGCGGCGGCCCATCGGCACGGGGCCGTGGTTGCGGGCGGCGCGCGAGGCGGAGTAGCCGGCGAAGTGTTTGAGGGTGGCGATGATCCCGGCGCTCTCCAGGCCGCGGACGTACGCGGAGCCGAGCATGGCGACGAGGTGCGGGTCCTCCCCCATGGTCTCCTCGACCCGGCCCCATCGGTAGTCGCGGACCACGTCGAGCACCGGCGACAGCCCCTGGTGCACGCCGAGGGCCCGCATGTCGCGGCCGATGGCGGCGGCCATCCGCTCGACCAGCTCGGGGTCGAACGTGGCCGCCCACGCGATGGCCGCCGGGTAGACCGTGGCGCCGTAGGCGGTGAAGCCCGTCAGGCACTCCTCGTGGACGATGGCGGGGATGCCCAGCCGGGACCGCTCGACGACGGCCCGCTGCAGGCGGACGAGCTCCGCGGCGCCCTCGGCCGGAGTCACGGGGGCGCTGCCGTAGACGCGGGTCAGGTGGCCGAGCCCGTGGCGGACGGCCTCCTCCAGGGGCACCGTGCCGGAGGCGGCGAAGACGTCCTGCATCGGCGCGACGTTGAGCGGCTCGGCGCCCGGCTCGGGCTCCGGCTCCTGCATGTCGTTCCCGATCCACCGGCTGCCGAGCTGGCCGACTTTCTCCTCCAGCGTCATCTCGGCAAGGAGCGCCTCGACTCGGTCGGCCACGGGTCGCGCCGGGTCCTGCCACGGGCGCAGGGCCCGGTCCGCCGACGGGGTCCGATCTAGAGCCGTCATCTACTTTGCTCTCCTTAAAGAAGTGCGGTGCTGCTAGAAGTTTTCGAAAATGTTTCGACGCCGATGCACGACCACCACGCGGTTGTCCCGCCGCTCCAGCCTCCGACGAAAGGCCCGCGCGAAAGTACCTTACACGTGACCCACCAGATATCCAGCGGCATCGTGATCAACAAGGTCTTGACACACCAATTGCCGAAACCTAGATTGGCGAGCCACTCGGTCATGTCGAAAATGTTTCGGTGATCTGACATCAGGAGGACACGACCAGTGGCCCCGGCGACGCGCCGGGCCACGGCCGGCGGCCACCGCATCCGATGATCAACGAGCCGCGCCCCAGCCCGCGGCACTCGAGTACGGAGATCAGCGTGGAGTCCAGGACAACGTCTCGCCGCACTTTCCTCAGCCTCTCCATGGGCCTGCCCCTGGGAGCCACCCTCGCTGCCTGCGGCAGCCCCGGACCTACCCAGGCCGGCGCCGGCGGCGGCAGCGGCAGCGGGGAGGCCCCTGCCGGCAGCGCCACCTACTGGTACCTGTCGACCGAACCGCAGGAGGGTGTGCGCAGGCGCACCATGGAGCGGTTCAACAAGGCGAACCCCAACGGGCAGATCGTCGGGACGACCTTCCAGAACGACGCCTTCAAGACCAAGATCAAGACCGCGATCGGCGCCGGCCAGGCGCCCACCCTCATCTGGGGCTGGGGCGGCGGCACGCTGCGCAGCTACGTGCAGGCGGGCCAGGTCGACGACCTCACCTCGTGGTTCGACGAGAACCCGGCCGTGAAGGACCGGCTGTTCCCGTCGTCGTTCGGCGCGGCCACCGTCGACGGCAAGATCTACGCGATGCCGTGCGAGACGATGCAGCCGATCGTCCTCTACTACGACAAGCGCGCGTTCGACAAGATCGGCGCCAAGCCGCCCGAGTCGTGGGGCGACATCATGGCCCTGGTGCCCAAGTTCAACAACGCCGGCATCGCGCCGTTCTCGCTCGGCGGCCAGTCGCGCTGGACCAACATGATGTGGCTGGAGTTCCTCTTCGACCGCATCGGCGGCCCGGAGGTGTTCCAGGCCGTCTTCGACGGCGAGAAGGACGCCTGGTCGAACCCGGCCGCCATCGACGCGCTCACCAAGACGCAGGAGCTCGTCAAGGCCAACGGCTTCATCAAGGGCTTCTCCTCGATCACCGCCGACTCCAACGCCGACCAGGCGCTGCTGTACACCGGCAGGGCCGCGATGATGCTGCACGGCGGCTGGACGTACGGCGGCATGAAGGAGGACGGCGGCGACTTCGTCTCCGGCGGCAACCTCGGCTACATGAACTTCCCGCCCGTCGAGGGCGGCAAGGGCGACCCCGGCAACACCGTCGGCAACCCCGGCCAGTACATGTCGATCTCCTCCAAGGCCACCCCGGAGCAGAAAGAGATCGCCAAGAAGTTCTTCGCCACCGAGCTGATCAGCGACGCGTCGGTCAAGGAGTGGGTGGGGACCGGCGCGGTGCCCATCGTCAACGGCGCCAACGCCCACTTCGCCGGGTCCGAGGACGCCGACTTCCTCAACTTCGTCTACGACATCGCCGCCAACGCCAAGACCTTCGGCCAGTCGTGGGACCAGGCGCTCAGCCCGACCGCGGCCGAGGTGCTGCTCGACAACATCTCCAAGCTGTTCCAGCTCTCGATCTCGCCGCAGCAGTTCACCGAGAACATGAACGCGGTCATCGGCAAGTGAGCGCGATAGCGACTTCCGCCACGGCCTCCGCGAAAGCCGGGGACGACAGGAGCCGTGGCGGCTCGCTCTCCTGGATGGCCATTCCGGCGCTGGTCTTCTTCGCCGCTTTCGGCGTGATCCCGCTGGCCGGCGTCCTCGTCCTCAGCTTCACCTCCTGGGATGGCCTCGGCGCCATCAACTTCGCGGGCTTCGACAGCTGGCGGGCGGTGCTGTCCGATCCAGGGCTGCCGCACGCGCTGTGGATCACGTTCCTGGTGATCGTGGCCTCCTGGGCGGTGCAGACGCCGGCGAGCATCCTGCTCGGCGTGTTCCTGGCGGGTCAGCAGCGCTACCGGGCCGTGCTGTCGGTGCTGTACTTCATCCCGCTGCTGCTCAGCTCCGCGGCCATCGCGATCACGTTCAAGGCGCTGCTCGACCCGAACTTCGGACTCGGCGCGGGGCTGCGGCTGCCGCTGCTGACGCAGGACTGGCTGGGTGAGCCGTGGCTCGCCTTCGGCGTGGTGATCTTCGTGGTGTCCTGGCAGTTCATCCCGTTCCACTCGCTGATCTACCAGGGCGGGGTGCGGCAGATCCCGCGCACCATGTACGAGGCCGCCGAGCTGGACGGCGCGGGCCGGGTGCGCATGTTCTTCAGCATCACGCTGCCGCAGCTCAAGTACACGGTCATCACGTCGTCGACGCTCATGGTCGTCGGCTCGCTGACGTTCTTCGACCTGATCTGGGTCCTGACGGCCGGCGGCCCCGGCGACGCGACGCGGGTGCTCGCCCTGGACATGTACAAGCGCGGCTTCCAGGCGAACCTGATGGGCCCGGCGAGCGCGATCGCGGTCATCCTGGTCCTGGTCGGCCTCGCCCTGGCGTTGTTCCTGCGCCGGCTCGGCGGGCGCGACAACAGCCACAGCCAGCTCGAGGGGATGTGACGATGGCGACGACCATCCTCAGCAGCGGCCCGCAGGGCACGGCCTCGGCCCCGTCCGGGCGGCATCGCGACCGCCGCAGGGGCGGCGCACGGCCCAACTGGCTGGCGGGCCTGATCAGTTGGTTCTGGCTGGCGATCGTGATCGTGCCGATCTACTGGATCGTCATCACGAGCTTCAAGTCGCAGAGCAACTACTACATGGAGAATCCGCTCGTACCGCCGGCTGAGCCGACACTGGCCAACTACCGGATGGTCATCGAGGCGGACTTCCCGCTGTACTTCGTCAACAGCCTGATCGTCACGATGGGCGCGGTCATCCCCGCGGTGCTGGTGTCGTTCATGGCGTCGTACGCGATCGTGCGGGGCGGGTCGGGACGGTTCCTGCGGTGGACGAACTCGCTCTTCCTCATGGGCCTGGCCATCCCGCTGCAGGCGACGATCATCCCGATCTATCTGATCATCATCCGGCTCGGGATGTACGACACGCTGTTGGGGATGATCCTGCCGTCGATCGCGTTCTCCATCCCGCTGTCGGTGCTGGTGTTGTCGAACTTCCTGCGCGACGTGCCGAAGGAGCTGTTCGACTCGATGCGCATCGACGGCGCCACCGAGACGCGCATGTTGTGGCGGCTGGCGTTCCCGCTGACCCGCCCGGCGGTGGTGACGGTGACGATCTACAACGCGCTGCAGATCTGGAACGGGTTCCTGCTGCCGCTGGTCCTCACCCAGAGCCCCGACAGGCGGACGCTGCCGCTGGCGCTCGCGGAGTTCCAGGGCGAGTACACCATCAACGTGCCGGCCGTGCTCGCCTCGGTCCTGCTGTCGACGCTGCCCATCCTGGTGCTGTACGTCGTGGGCCGCCGCCAGCTGCTCAGCGGTCTGACCGCGGGCTTCGGCAAGTGAGAGCCCCCGTGAGAGCCCCCGTGAGCTCCGGCTCGTGCCGGGCCAGGTGCTCGATGTCGACGCGGTAGCAGCGGTCGTCACCGCGGGCGACGTGGGCGGCGAACGCCTCGTCGCCCGCGGCGGCCCGCTCGTGCATGTGGCGGACCAGATGGTCGAGGCGGGCGCGCGCGGTCCTCACCAGCGCCCGCCGGTCGCCGTCGCCGAGCCCGTACGCGTCGGCGAACAGCCGCAGCCGCCGCGTCTGCTCCGCCACCGGGCGGGCGCCGGCGTGGCCGGGGTCGCCGAGCGGCACGAACCGGTAGGCGGCGTAGGCGACGTCCCAGACGCGGGGGCCGGGGTGGGCGGTGTCGAAGTCGATGAACGCGACCGGCCGTCCCTCCCGGAACACGCAGTTGTACGTCGCCACGTCGCCGTGGCAGATCACCTGCGCCGGCTCGACGGGCGGGAAGTACCAGACGGCGTCCGGCGGCGCGGCGAAGCCGGCGGTGGCGTCGTGGTAGTCGCGCAGGAGCCGGGCGGCGGCCGTCAGCGCGCCGTCGGCCTTGGCCCAGGCGGGCAGCGGGTAGCCGGCGGTCTCCCCCGGCACGAAGTCGAGGACCTCCCGCCCCTGCTCGTCGAGGCCGTGACAGCGGGGCGCGCCGGTGAACCCGCGCTCGCGCAGGTGGCGCAGCAGCGCGTGCACGGCCGGCGTCCACGGCCCGGCGGGGCGGCGCACGGTGTCGCCGGCCCTGACCACGTGGTTGACGCCGCCGCCGGTCAGCACCTCGTCGCCGGTCACCGCCACTCCCCATCACGTCGGACCCGCCGGCCAGTGTGCCACGCGGCCCGGCCCGCTCGAGCGCCCTTTTTCTCCTGGGCTTACGCCGAACATCCAGGTGAGGCGGATACAACCAGGCGTCATGGACGCCCCCGTGGTGCGCGTGGTGGACGACGAGCCCGCCATCCGCGAACTCCTCACCGACGCCCTGTCGCACGGCCGCGTCGGGCACGCGGGCGCTGAGCACGTCCGCCGCGACCGCCCCGACATCGTCCTGCTGGACATGATCGGTTCGCGGTGGCGCAGCGGCTGGGCCCGGACCCACGCCCTGAAGGCAAGGTTCCTCGCCGACCCGCCGGCGATGTGGTCATCGGGCTCGGAAGGCCACGGCGGTGGCCGAGGTGATCACCGTCACCACGACGACCGTGAGCAGGACGGTGCCCAGCGGATTCACCCGCCGCGCCGGCGGTTCGGGGCGCTTGAACAACGCCCGCGCGACCGGCGTCTCCTCCCGCGTCGGCGTGACGGCATCCGGCACCCGAACCGCCCCCGCGAACGGCACGGCCCTCTGCCCTCCACCACGCGGACACTCCCCGACCTGGACCGACCCCCCGGCCCGAGCCGGTCCGGCGCCCTCGGCCGATCGCCCGCTCCGGGCCTGGCCCGCGCACACGCCGCCGGGATAGATCGTCACCCGGGGCAGCGTGATCTTGGGCGCCACCCGCCGCTTCCCGCCCGGCACGGCGATCGACACCCTGGGGCCGGGCGAGCGACGTACCGACACCTTCGGCACCTCCACCGTCGGTCCCACCCTCACCCCCTTCGGCGGCACCGGCCGCACCGGCCGCACCGGCGCCCGCCCCGACGGCACGGGCACCCCCGCGACCCCTTCAGGCACCCGCCCCGGCCCCACGGGAGCACGTGCGGGCCCCCTCGGCACCCGCACAGAGGGCACCGTAAGCCGCGCGGAGCCTCTGGGCGCCCGACCCGACGATGTCGGCACCCGGGCCGCGCCCTCCGGCGCCCGCACGGGCCGCGCCTTCTGACCCGCCATCCCTGGGACCCGGTCACCCCATCCGTGATCGCTCCGGGACGGCGTGTGGGCGGTGGCGCCGGTGGCGCCGGCGGGGCCGGTGGCGATGAGGGCGAGCAGCGCGGTGGCCAGGAGGAGCGGCGCGCGTCCGACCCCCACCGTCACATCCCCCCGGCGATCCGGGCGAAGTCCTCCAGCGCCCCACGGAACGCCTCTGGCCCGACCGCCAGCGGGCCGGTGAAGACGTGCGAGATGTCCCACGACAGATAGACGCCGAACCCGAGCAACCCCGCCGTCGCCACCAGAGGCAGGATCACCGGCCCACGCGGCCTGGCCCCGGCGAGGAACGGGAAGACGACGACCAGCAAGCCGGTCAGGATCGTCAGAGGGAGCAGCCCGGCGGGCGGGCTCGCGTCGGCGTCGGCGGTGCGCAGGGCGCGGGCGTTGGACATGACGCTGAGGTGGTGCAGGACGCCGGCCTTGGCGTCCTCCTCCTGACTGTCGCGCGGTTCCATCGCGTGGACCCGTCCGCGCAGGTCGTCGAGCCGCTCGGCACCGACCGGGTGCATCTTGCCCTCGGCCATGAGCGGCCACTCGTCGCGCACCACGAACGCCACGTAGTCGCGCAGCCCCTTGCGGACCTCCTGGGACGCCGTGTCCGGCAGCTCCGAGGCGGCCCAGTAGGCGTCCACCGCCGCCTGGCTCTCGGCGTGGGTGTTGAGCCGCGCGGCGTCGGCGGTCGTCCACGGCACGATGACCGCGATGGCGAACACCAGCAGGAACATCGCCGACAGCATCGCGCCCGCGTGGGCGGCGGACGGGCCGGCCGGGTCGCGGTCGTCGCCCGCTCTCCTCACCCCCCTGAACGCCAGCGCGGTGAGCGCCACCACGCCCACCGCCGCCACGATCGAGAGCGTGTACGCCACCATGAAAATCTCCCGAAACTGTTGTCGATACGCAGCGTCACATTACTATCACGCAGCGCAATGATGGCGTCAGGCCAGGAACGGTAAAGTCCCGGGCAAGGTTCGCGGCCCGCCGCCCGGCGATGGACCGAGCCGCCGCCGGGCGGCCCCCGTCTCCGGGCCGGGGTGGACGGATTGCGGTTGCTGACAAGCGCGCCTCACAAAATGTCCAGTCGATCGCTGATATTTCGGAAATGTCGGGGACCATGGACGGCGTGAATCTCAACGGCCGCAAATTCGTGATGGTGAGCTCGACCGCGAGCACGGTGAACCCCGACAGTCCGACGGAGTTCGAATACTGGGAACGCGACGAGGTGGTGTGGGGCGGCTACACCGGCGACACCGTGACCCACGGCCGCTTCGTCGGCACCCGCGACGGCGACCAGGTGTCCATCTCGTACGCGCACGCACTCGTGGCCGGCGGCAAAGCGGGCGGCCGCAGCACCAGCCGCATCGAGACCGGCGACGACGGCCTCCTGCGCCTGGTGGAAGAGTTCACGTTCGAGGGCGACGACACCCCTCACGTCAGCGTGTGCGTCGAACGCCCGTGACCGTGATCAGGGCTTCTGTCCCCTCGGAGTGAGGTCGGTGGGTCAGGCCGGCCGTCGTGGCACGTCCCGCCGGCCGGCCCCTTCGGCGTGCCCGCCCGCGGTCAGGGGTTCTGTCCCTTCGGCAGGGTGGGCGACGGACAGAGGCCGTGACCGCCGGTCGGGTTCGGTGGGTCAGTCGTCCTTGCGGAGGGCGTTGCGGCCTTCGGCGGCGCCCACGAAGCGCATCTTGCCGAGGGGTACGTCGCCCTGCGTCTCCTGGGCAGTACGTCGCGCGGGGCGGTGGGCGGGATCGCGGTCGCTCGGCAGCACGTACGGCCGTTTGAGCACCTCGTCCAGGATGAAGACGGTCTCCGTGGCCTTGACCGCCGGGATGTTGGCCAGCCGGTCGGTGACCATGGTGTGCACGGCGGCCACGTCGGCCACCCGGACCTGGATCATGGCGTCGTGCTGCCCGGTGGTGATCGCGCAGTACTCGACCTCGGGCATCCTGGCCAGTTCCGCGCGGAACTGCTTCCACATCTGCTGGCGTACGGTGACGAAGATCAGCGCGGTGATGCCCAGCCCCGCCCGCACGTGGTCGATCTCGGCGGTGAAGCGCTTGATGGCGCCGTCGGCGCGCAGCGCCTCGAAGCGCGTGTAGGCGTTGGCGCGGGAGATGCCCACCCGCTCGGCCAGCGCCGCGACCGAGATCCTGCCGTTCTCGCGCAGGACCTCCAGGATCTTCATGTGGACGTCGTCCAGTTCGAGACCGATGCCGATCCGTCCAGCCTGACCGCCGCCGCCACTCCCATTTCTGGAAATTTCACTCATCATTACCTCATCGCGCTCGATATACGTCTCGGTGACCGCACGGTGCCTGGACGATCTGCCCGACAATCCTGGACATCTTTCTGCCGAACGTCCAATTTGGAGGACCCTCATGGCGACCCGCTCGCAGACGGCGGCTGTGCTGCTCGCCGGTGCACTCGCCCTCGCCGCCTGCGGAAGCGGCGGCACTCCCCAGGCCCCGGCCGCCTCCGGGAGCAAGACCCTCGTCATCGACACCTCCTTCGACCTCAAGACGGCCGACCCGGGCCGCACGTACGAGCCGACGGGGCTCATCGTCGGCAAGGCGGTCTACGAGACGCTGCTGACGTTCGACGGGGCGGACGTGACGAAGCCGATGCCGGCGCTGGCCGAGTCGTACGAGCTGTCCGAGGACGGGAAGACGCTGACGCTCAAGCTGAAGCAGGGCGCCACGTTCGCCGACGGCGCCCCGGTGACGGCCGACGACGTGGTGTTCTCGCTCACGCGCGTACGCGACATGAAGGGCACGCCGTCGTTCCTCCTGGACGGCGTCGAGGTGGCCAAGACGGACGAGTCGACGATCACGCTGACGTCGCAGGCGCCCAACCCGGCGCTGCCGTTCATCCTGCCGAACCCGGCGCTCGGCATCATCAACAGCAAGCTGGCCCAGCAGCACGGCGCGACCACGAACCCGCAGGACAAGGCCGAGCAGTACCTGAACTCCTCCTCGGCGGGGTCGGGGCCGTACCAGATCGAGTCGTTCAACGTCAGCAGCCAGGTCACCCTCAAGGCGAACCCCAAGTACCACGGCCCCAAGCCCGCCTACGAGCGGGTCGTCATCCGCAACGTCGAGGCCGCCACGCAGAAGCTGAACGTCTCACGCGGCGACAGCCAGATCGCGCTCAACCTGTCGGGCGACCAGGTCGCCGGCATGCCGGCGACGCTGCAGGTGAAGAAGACCGCCTCGGCGAACGTCATCTTCCTGCTGGCCAACCAGGACTCCGCGATCAGCCAGACCACGCCGAACGCCAAGTTCGTCGAGGCCGTGCGCAAGGGCGTCGACTACGCGGGGCTGCTGGAGCTGGCCGGTGAGGGCTCGACCCTGGCGCCGGGCGTCATCCCGTCGCAGATCCTCGGCGCGCTGCCCGCCGGCCAGGCGCCCGCGCGCGACCTGGAGGGCGCCAAGGCGGCGCTGGCCGAGAGCGGGCTGAGCAACCCGACGGTCAAGCTGGAGTACCCGAGCGAGCTGACCGTGAACGGCCTGTCGTTCCAGCCGCTGGCCGAGCGCATCCAGGCCAACCTCAAGGAGGTCGGCATCACGGTGGACCTCCAGCCCGCGCCCGTCACCACGGCCCTGGACAACTACCGCAACGGCAAGGAGGAGATGGGGCTGTGGTACTGGGGTCCGGACTACCCCGACCCCAGTGACTACCTGGTCTTCCTGCCCGGCAAGACGGTGGGCCTGCGGGCCGGCTGGAAGGAGGGCTCGAACAAGGAGCTCGAGGAGGCCGGCGACAAGGCCGCGGCGGCGATCGGCGACGAGAACCGTGCGGCCGCGTACGCGGACGTGCAGAACAAGCTGAACGCCGAGGGGCCGTTCATCCCGCTGCTGCAGCCGAGCCAGAACATCGTGACGGCGGCCTCGGTGACCGGGCTGGAGTACCACCCGGTGTGGACGGTCGACATCGCCGACCTCGGCGTGAAGTAGGAGCCGCAGGTGTCCGACACCACGGGCCCGCCGCCGTCCGGCGGCGCGGGCCCGTCCTCCACGCGGAAAGAACCCCCGCCGTCCGACGGCGCGGGCCCGCTCGCCACGCGGAAGAGCCGCAGGCGGGGGGCGCATCCGCTGGCGCGGTTCCTCGTCCGGCGGGTGCTGCTCGCCGTGCTGATGGCGTGGGGCATCACGCTGGTGACGTTCGTGCTGACGAACCTCGTGCCCGGCGACCCGGTGGCCGCGAACCTCGGCCAGCGGGCGCTGGGCGACCCGGCCATCGTCGCCCAGTGGCGCGCCGAGCACGGCCTCGACCAGCCGCTGTGGCGCCAGTACCTGCTCCATCTGCAGGGCCTGCTCCAGGGCGACCTCGGCACGAGCCAGCAGAGCCACCGCCCGGTCAGCCAGGACCTGGCGGAGTTCGTCCCGGCGACGCTGGAGCTGGCGGGCGCGGCGATCCTGGTCTCGCTCGTGCTGGGCGTGGCGTTCGGCGTCGTGGCGGCGCTGCGCCGTGACCGGCTCTCCGACCACGCGCTGCGGGTGCTGAGCCTGATCGGCATCTCGGTGCCGACGTTCTGGCTGGCGCTGATGGCGTTCTACGTGTTCTTCTACCGGCTGCAGCTCACCCCGGGCAGCGGGCGGGTGGACGCGGCGCTCGGCCTGGCCCCGGCGGTGACCGGGATGCAGACGGTGGACGCGCTGCTGGCCGGCCGCTGGGACATCTTCTCCTCCGCCGTCGCCCACCTGGTGACGCCGGCGCTGGTGCTGGCGCTGTACACGATCGGCCTGCTCACCCGCTTCACCCGCTCGGCGGTGCTGGAGGTGCTGGGGCAGGACTACGTGCGTGCCGCCCGTGCCAAGGGCCTGCCCGGCCGGGTGGTCCTCTTCCGTTACGTCCTGCGCTCGGCCCTGGTGCCGATCATCACGGTGGCGGGCCTGGCGTTCGGCAGCCTGCTGTCCGGCACCGTGCTGGTCGAGGCCATCTTCGCCTGGCCCGGCATCGGCCAGTACGCGTACAAGAGCGCCACCACCCTCGACCTGCCCGCCGTCATGGGCGTCGGCCTGGTGGTCGGCGTCGTCTACCTCGTCATCAACCTGGTCGTGGACGTCCTGTACGGCGTCATCGACCCCCGAGTGAGGCTCCATTGAGACGGCGAGACCCCCTGGCCCGCAAGGGGCTGCTGCGGCGGCTGCCCGAGGCGTGGCGGCAGCCGCTGGCCGTCGTGGGCGCGGTGCTGGCCGTGGCCTGGCTGGTGATCGCGCTGGCCGCGCCCGTCCTGGCGCCGCACGACCCGCTCGCCCAGGACCTGCCCCGCCTGGCGCCACCGGGGCCGGACCACTGGTTCGGCACCGACCAGCTCGGCCGCGACATCCTCAGCCGGGTCATGTACGGGGCGCGCGTGTCGATCCCGCTGACGCTGCTGCTGGTGGCGTTGTCGGTGCTGATCGGCGGGCTGCTGGGCGCGTGCGCGGGCTACTTCGGCCGCTGGGCCGACGAGACGATCATGCGGGTGGCGGACCTGGTGTTCGCGTTCCCGACCGTGATCCTCGCCATGGTGGTGGCCGCGGCGCTCGGCCCGAGCCTGGCGAACGCGGTGCTGGCCGTGCTGGTCGTCGCCTGGCCTTCCTACGCGCGGGTGACGCGGGGGCTGGTGCTCGGGGTGCGGGAGCGGGAGTTCGTGCTGAGCGGGCGGCTGCTGGGCTTCTCGGCGTGGCGCTCGCTGCGGGTGGACGTGCTGCCGAACGTGACCGGCCCCGTCCTGGTGCTGGCCACCCTGGACATCGGCACCGCGCTGCTGCTGCTGTCGGGCCTGTCGTTCCTGGGCCTGGGCGCCAAGCCGCCGTCCCCGGAGTGGGGGGCGATGGTGGCCTCGGGCGTGGAGGTGTTCGACAGCTGGTGGGTGGCGACGTTCCCGGGCCTGGCGATCCTGACCGTGGTGCTGGCGTTCAACTTCCTGGGCGACACGCTGCGCGACGCGCTGGACCCGCGTACCGCCCGCGCGATCAAGGAGCGTGCGCTGTGACGCTGGACATCAGCGGGCTGAAGGTGTCGATCGGGGGCAAGGAGATCCTCGGCGGCGTCGACCTGCGGCTGGCGGCCGGGCGCGTGCACGGGCTGGCCGGGGAGAGCGGGTCGGGCAAGACGATGACCGGCCTCGCGGTGCTCGGGCTGCTGCCGCACGGCGCGCGGGTGTCGGGCTCGATCCGGCTCGGCGAGCGGGACCTGCTGACTCTGCCGCCCAAGGAGCTGAACCGGGTGCGCGGCGGCGAGGTCGCCATGGTCTTCCAGGACCCGGCGACGAGCCTGCACCCGATGCTGACGATCGGCAGACAGCTCACCGAGCACATGCGGCACCACCTGAGACTGGGCCGGGCCGAGGCGAAGGCGCGGGCCGTCGAACTGCTCGGCAAGGTCCGCATCCCGGGCCCGGAGGAGGCGTACGGGCGGTTCCCGCACCAGTTCTCCGGCGGGATGCGGCAGCGCGTCGCGATCGCCATCGCGCTGGCCTGCTCGCCGAAGGTGCTGATCGCCGACGAGCCGACGACCGCGCTGGACGTGACCGTGCAGGCGGGTGTGCTGCGGCTGCTGCGCGGGCTCTGCGACGAGCTGGGCCTGGCGGTGCTGCTGGTGACGCACGACCTCGGCGTCATGTCGGCGGTCGCCGACGAGGTGAGCGTGATGAAGGACGGACTGGTCGTGGAGTCGGGGCCGCGCGGCCAGGTGCTGCGCGAGCCGGCGCACGCCTACACCCGGTCCCTGCTGGACTCCCTACCGGATGCGGAGCTGCGATGACCCTGCTGAGCATCGACGACCTGGTCGTCGAGCACCGCTCCCCCGGCCGTCCCGTCGTGCGGGCGGTGGCCGGGGCCAGCCTGACGGTCGGACCAGGGGAGGTCGTCGGCCTGGTGGGCGAGTCGGGGTGCGGCAAGTCGACGCTGGCCCGGGCCGTGTGCGGGCTGAACCCGATCACCGAGGGCTCGATCACGTTCGACGGGGAGCCGGTCACGCCGCTCGGGCTGCGGCGCAGACGGCTGATCGGCATCCAGATGGTGTTCCAGGATCCGTACGCGTCGCTGAACCCCCGGCGGCGGGTGGGCGACCAGATCGCCGACGGGCTGCGTACCGTGCGCGACACCGCCACCGCCCCCGCCGACCTGCTGGAACGCGTCGGACTGCCGCGCGAGTTCGCGGGGCGGCACCCGCACGAGTTCTCGGGCGGGCAGCGGCAGCGCGTCGCCATCGCGCGGGCGCTGGCGGCCCGGCCGCGGCTGCTCATCGGCGACGAGCCGATCTCCGCGCTGGACGCCTCCGCGCAGTCGCAGGTGGCCCGGCTGATGCGGGACCTGGCCGTGGAGTCCGGGGCGGGGTTGCTGTTCATCAGCCACGACCTGTCGGTGGTCCGGCTGATCGCCGACCGGATCGCGGTGATGTACCTGGGCCGGATCGTCGAGGTCGGCGACACGGCGGAGGTGTGGGCGGACCCGCGCCACCCGTACACCCGCGCGCTCCTGCGGGCCGTCCCCAAGCCGGACGGGCTCGGCGTGCTGCCCGCCGAGCTGCCCGGTGACGTGCCGGATCCGGCGAGCCCGCCGGGCGGGTGCCGGTTCCATCCGCGCTGCCCGCTCGTGATGGACGTGTGCCGCGAGAAGGACCCGGACTTCGGCCCGGTCGCCTGCTGGCTGCACGACCAGCGGTGACCACCGTTCCCCCGCGTTCCCCCGAAGGAGAGAACCCCTGACGCAGGACCACCCGGCACCCTCACCCGAGCAGAGCCCCGAGGCACCGGCCGCTTGTCTCCCGCTCCCTTCCTTCCTGGAAGGAGACAAGCCCGTGGGGCGGGTGGTGGCCGTCCGGGAGGGGATGGCGCGGGCCGGGGTCGACGCGCTCGTGTTGCGGCCCTCTCCCGACTACCGGTTCCTGGGCGGGCGTGGGGGCGCGTACCTCGTCGTCACCGCGGACGTGGTGGCGGAGACCGGAGATCCGGCCGCGCTGGTGCCCGAGGGGGCGCGGCGGGTCGGTGTGGACCCCGAGATGCGGGTGCGGGAGCTGTTCGGGCTGGCGATCGAGGCCGACTTCGTGCCCGCCTCGTCCGTGCTGGCCCCGCTGCGGCTGCGCAAGGAGCCGTACGAGATCGCGGCCATCGGGCGGGCGGTCGCCGCCGCCGAGGCGGTGCTCCGGCAGGCGCGGGAGCTGGCCTGGTTCGGGGCGACCGAGCGCGCGATGGCCCGCCGGCTGCGCGTGCTGATGGCCGAGTCGGGCTGCGAGGAGGTGCTGGCGGTGCGGGTCGCGGCCGGCGAGCACACGGCCGTGCCCGCGCACGTCCCCGGCGAACGGGTGATCAACCCCGGCGACGCGCTGACGGTGTCGGTGTGCGGCCGGTGGGACGGCTACTGCGCCGAGGTCGCGCGCGTGTTCGCGGTCGCCGAGCCGCCGGAGGACTTCGAGGCGATGTACTCGGTGGTGCCTGCCGCGCACGCCGCCGGTCTGTCGGCGCTGCGGCCGGCCGTCCCGGTGACGGAGGTGGCGAGGGCCGTCGCCGAGGTGGTCGACGGCAGCGGGTACGGCCGCTTCGCCGCGGCGCACGTGGGCCGGGGCATCGGCCTCGGGCACGACGAGGGGCCGCGGCCCGGCGAGGACACCGTGCTGGCGGCCGGCATGACGTTCTGCCTGGAGCCCGCGATCTACGTGCCCGACCTGTTCGGCGCCCGGGTGGCCGACGTCGTGGCGTGCACCGCCGCCGGTCCGGTCGTGCTCGGCTCCAGCCCGCACACCCTGCACGTGCTCGAACGCTGACCCGACGCGGGCCCCGTCACGAACGGCCGCGACGGCGCCGTATCACGGCCACCGCTCCGGCCACGGCCACGATGCCGACGAAGACGGGCACCGCCACGCTGGACGTGGTGGAGACCAGTGACCGTCCCATGGCCACGCCGCCGAACACCCACAACGACGACCACAGGAGCGCCCCGGCCGCGTCGGCGAGGGCGAACCTGCCGTAGCCGACCCCGGCGACCCCCGCGGCCGCGGCGACAAGCGTACGGATGCCGGGCACGAGCCGCGCGACCACGAGCACCCACAGCCCGCGCTCACGGACGAGGCCGGTCACCCGGTTCCAACGGTCCTCTCCGGCTTTGCGGACCGGGGCGCTGCGGGCCAGGGCCGGGCCGAAGCGGCGTCCGAGGAGGTATCCGGCGTGGTCGCCGAGGAAGGCGCCCAAAGCCACGGCCGGCCAGGCGCCCAGGACAAGCCCCTGACCGCTCAGCGCGAAGGCGCCGGCGGCCACGACCGTCTCGCCGGGCACGAACGCCCCCAGCCCGAAGGCGGCCTCGGCGAACGAGGCGGCGAACATGATCAGAACGAGGGTGGGGCCGTGCTCGGACGCGAGGTTCAGCAGGTCGGTGACAGCCGAGGTCATGGCGGTAACGCTAGGAACCGCACCGGCGGCCCGATCAGTCCCTTCGGTGAGCCGCCGGAGTTCACCAAAGTGACTACTGCCCGCGCCCGGCGGCCCGCTAGCGTCACGGGCATGCAGGATGAGACCGTCCGGAGGCTCTGGCTCCCCGTCGTACTCGCCGCGGTCGCCGGCACCGCGGCGGGCGTCACCACCTCGGGTGGTCCGGGATGGACGGTGCTGGCCGGCGTGGCCCTGAGCGCCGGTCTGGTATGGGCGGTACGTCCGGCGTCCGTGCCGGCGATCGCACCGGCCGTCCTCGTCGTGACGGCGGCCATCGCCGGTGCGGCCGGCGCGGATCAGTCCTTGGAAGGTGCCGTCCTCGGCACGGTGGCAGCGCTGGGGATCGCCGTCGTCGCGGCCTTGCCGGCGGGAATCGGCGCCGTCGTACGGCAACGGGCCGCGCACCGGCGGCAGGGGTGGGAACTCGCCCGTGCCGTGGCCGCCGAGGAGGAGGCCCGCGTCGAGAGCGCCGTCGCCCAGGAGCGCGCCACGATGGCCGGGGAGGTCCACGACCGGCTCGGACATCAGCTCACGCTCATCGCCGTCCGGCTCGGCCGGATGACGCTGGACCCGGACGTACCGGCCCCCATCAGGGACACGATCGAGGAGATCCGGGCCGACGCCGCCGACGCCGCCGCCGAGCTGGGCGAGACCGTCCAGTTCCTGCGGGCCGGATCAGCCCGGGCGCCGGCGGTCCAGCCGCTCGGCGAGATCGTCGAGAGTGCCCGCCGATCCGGCCTGCGGATCACCGCGACGCTGGCCGAGGGCCTGGAGGGGCGGCTGGGCGCACACGCCCGGGCCGCCGTGGAACGGGTGGTCACCGAGGCGCTGACGAACGCCGCCAAGCACGCCCCCGGATCGGCGATCACGGTCGAGGCGGACATCGATGACGGCATCGCGACCGTGACGGTACGGAACACCCCCGATGCGAGCACCGCTCCCGCGCCGCCGCCGGGACATGCGAGCACCGCCGAATCGCCCGCGCCGTCGTCGCGACATGGGCTCGCATCCCTGCGCCACCGGCTGGAGATCCTCGGAGGGCGGCTGGACGTCGAACGCGGGCGGGGTTTCGTCCTGCGCGCCTGGGTGCCGGCCGACGCGGCGCCGTCGCCGGCGCCGAACCGGACGCAACAGGTCGTCCTCCAGGAACGTGCCATGGCCGAACGGGCCCGCCGCACCCGGCGGCTGGCCTGGACGGTCCCGGTGGCGCTGTCCGGGGCGGCGGTGACCCTGGCGGTGTCCTATTTCGTCTACGTCACCGCGTTCTCCGTGCTGTCACCGGGCGAGTTCTCCCGGATCCGGATCGGCATGGACCAGGCCGAGGCCGAGGAACTCCTGCCGTCCGTGGAGATGCTGGACGCGCCGCGCGACGTGCCGGCGCCCCGACCCGGCGAGACGTGCCGCTTCTACGAAGCCTCGCTGAGCTTCTTCGCCCGCGACGACGTCCACCGCGTATGCTTCGGCGACGGAACCGTGGCCACCGCCGACCTCATTTCCGCACCTTGAGGAGCCGTCCTCGCACATGACCGAGCTCCCGCCCGTGCAGGACGAGGTACGGCTCATCGTCGCCGATGACGATGACCTCGTACGGGCCGGAATCGTGGCGCTCCTGCACACCGATCCGGCGCTCGCCGTCGTCGCCCAGGCCGGCGATGGGCACGCCGCTCTCGACGCCGTCCGCCGTCACCGGGCCGACCTCATGCTCCTCGACATCCGCATGCCCGGCCTGGACGGGCTGCGCACGCTGGAACACCTGCGCCACGAACATCCCCTCTTGCCGGTGGCGATGCTCACGACGTTCACCGACGAGGGCTACATCGCCGACGCGGTGAGCCTGGGCGCGCTGGGATTCCTGTTGAAGTCCGACGGCCCCCGCGAACTCATCACCGCGGTCAAGGCCATCGCCGCCGGCCACGCGGCGTTCTCCCCGCGGGTCGCCCGCTGGCTGGTACGCGCGGAGGCGACGGCCCGCATCCGCCGCGGTCGTTCGGCCCGGACCCTTGTCGACACCCTCACCGCGCGCCAGCGCGAAGTCCTCGCCGAACTGGCCACCGGCGCCTCGAACGCCGAGATCGCCCGGCGGCTGCACCTCACCGACGGAACCGTCAAGCAGTACCTGCGCGGCCTGTTCGACCGGCTCGGCACCGAGAACCGGGTGCAGGCCGCCATCCTCGCCCACGAGGCCGGGCTCCCCGAACAGCACGACACGCGGTCCTGATTCGAGCCGCGCACGGCCGCGGTCTCGTCCTCCACAGCCGGAAACCCTGAACCCGGCGGCCGGAGGCGGCGGCCGGTCGCGTACGGTGGCAGCGTGATCGAGGTCAGGGAGCTGCGCGAGACGGCGGAGTTCCAGCGGGTGAACACGCTGTTCGACGACATCTGGCACTTCAGCCCCGCCGAGCCGCCCGTCACCCTGGAGCTGATGCGGGTCCTGTCGCACATCGGCGGATACGTGGCCGGCGCGTTCGACGGCGACCGCCTCGTCGGCGCCTCGGTCGGGCTGCTCGCGGCCGGCGGCGTCCTGCACTCCCACGTGACCGGCGTGACCGCGGGCGGCGCCGGGCTGGAGCTGAAGCTGCACCAGCGCCGCTGGGCCCTGGAGCGCGGCATCGACCGCGTCACCTGGACCTACGACCCTCTCGTACGCCGCAACGCCCACTTCAACCTGGCCAAGCTGGGCGCACGGCCCCAGGAGTACCTGCCGTGCTTCTACGGCGTCATGGAGGACGCGATCAACCGCGGCGACGAGTCCGACCGCCTGCTGACCGTCTGGCCGCTGACCGCGCCGCACGTCGAGGCCCTCGCACGACGGGAGGCCCGCGCGACGCCGGTGCCGCGGGACGCGGCGGTGGCGCTCGCCGACGAGGGCGGACGCCCGGTGCGCGGGCCGGCGGACGCCGAGACCGTGCTGGTCGCGGTGCCCGCCGACGTCGAATCCCTGCGCCGTACGGACCCGGGCCTCGCCAAGGCGTGGCGGCTGGCCGTCCGCGAGGTGCTCGGCGGCCTCATGGCGGAGGGCCGCCAGGTCACGGGCTTCGCCGGCCGCTCCTGGTACGTCGTACGGAAGGCGTGACCGCGCGCGGACCGCGGTGACGAGGGCTACCGGCGTGAGGGCTCCGGGGGCGCGTTATGGTGAAGCATTCTTCGCCGGTCAACCCCTCCCGGGCGCGGGTGGCCCGGGTCTTCCCCCGCACGAGAAATGGATGGTCAGCATGGTTCGCACGCCGGAAAGGCGGGTCGCCGTGTTCGGTGCCGGTTACATCGGTCTGGTGACCGGCGCCTGCTTCGCCGAGCTGGGCCACCGGGTGGTGGTCCGCGACATCGACCCGGAGAAGGTCGCCCTCCTGCGGTCCGGTGAGGTGCCGATCTACGAGCCCGGGCTCGGCGACATGATCGCCCGCAACAAGGAGCGCCTGACGTTCACGCTGGATCTGGAGGAGACGCTCGACGGCGCCGAGATCGCGTACGTCTGCGTGGACACCCCGCCGTCGGCCTCCGGCGACGCCGACCTGTCGCGGCTGTGGTCGGTGGTGCGGTCGCTGGAGGGGGCGGCCCATCTGAAGGCCGTGGTGGTGAAGTCGACCGTGCCGGTGGGCACCGGCGCCCGGGTGCGGGCCGCGCTCGACGAGGCTGGGCTCTCCCACGTCGGGTACGCCGCCAACCCCGAGTTCACCGCCGAGGGGCGGGCGGTCGACGACTTCCTGCACCCCGACCGCGTCGTCATCGGCGCCGAGGACGACGCCACCGCCCGCCTCATCGAGGAGCTGCACGCCGGCGTGGACGGCCCCGTCGTGGTGATGGACGTGCGGTCGGCCGAGATGGTCAAGCTGGCCTCCAACGCGCTGCTCGCCACGAAGATCAGCTTCATCAACGAGATCGCGACCCTGTGCGAGAAGACCGGCGCCGACGTCGAGGAGGTCGCCAAGGCCGTCGGCCTGGACCACCGGCTCGGCCCCCACTTCCTGCGCCCGGGCATCGGCTGGGGCGGCTCCTGCTTCCCGAAGGACTCCGAGGCGCTGCGGCAGCTGGCCAGCAACACCGGCTACCACCTGCAGCTGCTGTCGGCCGTGATCGAGGTCAACAACCTGCAGAAGCGCCGGGCGATCCAGACGCTCAAGGAGGCGCTCGGCACGCTGACGGGCATGCGGGTGGCGCTGCTGGGGCTGACCTTCAAGCCGGGCACCGACGACATGCGGGAGGCGCCGAGCACGGTGCTGGCGGCCCGGCTGCTGGCCGAGGGGGCCGAGGTGCGCTGCTGGGACCCGATGGCCAGGCCGCCCGCGGCCGAGCCGTGGTCGTCCACGACCCGCCACGAGACGCCGGAGCTGGCGGTCGAAGGCGCGGACGCGGCGATCCTGGTCACCGAGTGGCCGCAGCTGAAGGAGGCCGACTGGGCGCACGCGGCCGCGGTGATGCGCCGCCCGGTGTTGTTCGACGGCCGCAACCTGCTCGACCCGGCCGCGATGCGGGCGCTCGGCTTCACGTACATGAGCGTCGGCCGCCCGTAGGCCGCCAGGGAATAATCCGTTGCCGTGCGGCGCTGATCGCCGCACTATGGTCATCATGTTCCGGTACGCCCACCTCGCGACGCCCGCACTGCCGGGCGCGCTCGGGCGTGCCTGCGACGGCCTGGAGCGCTGACCTCTTCCCGTAAGTCCTGAAGTGACCCGGCGGGGGGAGGTTGTCGGCCCTGACGGGTCACGCATTCTTCAGGCTTCGAGAGAAGGAACCATGGCCAAGCAGGCCTACGTACGCAACAAGCCGCATCTCAACATCGGCACGATGGGCCATGTCGACCACGGCAAGACCACGCTGACCGCGGCCATCACGAAGGTGCTGGCCGCGCGCGGGCAGGCGACGTACACGCCGTTCGAGCGGATCGACCGGACCCCGGAGGAGGCCTCCAGGGGGATCACGATCAACATCTCGCACGTCGAGTACGAGACCGACACCCGGCACTACGCCCACGTGGACATGCCGGGCCACGCCGACTACGTGAAGAACATGATCACGGGGGCGGCGCAGCTCGACGGCGCGATCCTCGTCGTGTCCGCGCACGACGGGATCATGCCGCAGACCAGGGAGCACGTGCTGCTCGCCAAGCGGGTCGGCGTCGAGCACCTGGTCGTGGCGGTCAACAAGGCCGACGGCGCCGACCCGGAGCTGACCGACCTGGTCGAGCTGGAGCTGCAGGAGCTGCTGTCCGAGCACGGGTACCGGGACGTCCCGATGGTGCGGGTGTCCGGGCTGCGGGCGCTGGAGGGCGACCCGGCCTGGACGGCGTCGGTCGAGGCGCTGCTGCGCGCGGTGGACGAGCACATCCCCGTGCCGGTGCGGTACGTGGACGCGCCGTTCCTCATGCCGGTGGAGAACGTGCTGACGGTCACCGGCCGCGGCACGGTCGTCACCGGGGCGATCGAGCGCGGCACGGTGCGGGTCGGCGACACGGTCGAGGCGGTCGGGTTCGGCGACGGGTTCTCCGCCGTCGTGACGGGCGTGGAGACGTTCGGCAAGACGATGGAGCGCGGTGAGGCCGGCGACAACGCGGCCGTGCTGCTGCGCGGCGTGCGCCGCGAGCAGGTGCGGCGCGGCATGGTGCTCGCCGCGCCGGGCACGCAGCAGGCCCTGGGGTCGTTCACCGCCCGGGTGTACCTCCTCACCGCGGAGGAGGGCGGGCGGCGCAGGCCGATCGCGTCGGGTTACCGGCCGCAGTTCTACCTGCGCACGACCGACGTGCCCGGGGAGCTGACGCTGCCCGACGGGCTGGACGCCCGGCCGGGTGACACCGTGGAGGTGACGGTGCGGCTGGGCAAGGCGGTGGCGCTGGAGGCCGGCCTCGGCTTCGCCGTCCGCGAGGGCGGCCTCACGGTCGGCGCCGGCACCATCCTCACCGCCCCGGCTTGACCTCGCGGACCCGGCCCTGATGGAAGGGGCCGGGTCCCCTCCACCCCCCGCCCGCTCGATTGCGGGCAACCGTCCGGCGCCGTCGCGTGATGGGGCGAGGCGGGTTCGCCGGCTCGCCCCCACCGCACGGCGGGGTCAGGAGGGGTCGAAGCGGAGGCGGAGGGTGGCGCGGCGGGCCATGAGGTTGTACGCGGGGAGGGGGCCGGGGCCGCAGGTGGCCGTGCCGATGCCCTGGTGGGCGAGGTCCAGGTGGAGGTGGACCCGGTCGCCGGGCACCAGGTCGGGCCGGTGGCGGGCGCGGGCGAGCTCGTCCGTGCTCCACGGCCGGGCGGTCAGCCCGAACGTCGGCTCGCCCGACACCCGGAACGCCCCGAGGTCGGCCCAGCGGACGTCGGCGCGGTGCCCGTTCTCCTGCGGGTGGACGTACGGCGTCTGGAGCTCCTCGACGGTGGCCGACCAGCGGCCGATCCGGGCGGCCATGCCGGTGTCCGGGTAGACCTCACCGGGGCCGGGCCCGAACCAGGTGACCCGGTCCACCGCGGCGCGGGGCAGCGACATGGTGATCCCGAGCCGCGGGATCGGGTCGTACCATTCGCCGTCGGGCTCGATGTCCAGGATGAGCCGGAGCCCGCCGTCGAACGTCCACCGGTACGTCGCCCGCATGCCGAGGTCGGTGGCGGCCGGCGCGACCCGGGTGCGGACGGTGAGCCCTTCGCCGAAGGAGACGTCGTCCACCCGGTGGGTGAGCCGGTGCAGGCCGAGCATGCGCCACTTGCGTTCGAGGCCGCCGTACCGGTCGTTGTCGGTCGGCGCGCGCCACAGGTCCAGCCGGGGGCCTTCGACCTCCACCCCGAACAGCCGGGTCAGCCGCCCGGTGGCCGCGTCGAACGCGCACCCGCCGGCGGTCACCTCGCCGGCTTCACGCGCGAAGGCCGACACGGCCACCCGGGCGTGGGCGCCGGCGCGGGATCCGTCGCCGGCGGTGGGCCGGGGCTCGGGGCGGGCCAGCAGCGCCTGAGCCCAGGCCACCTCGTGGCCCGCCGTCGCCCACGGCAGGTCGCGGGCCAGCACGGCGCGTACGGTCAGCCATCGCTCCCCGGCGGGCCCGTCCGCCGTGTCGGGCAGCTTGCACTCGCCGCCCGCGGCGGGCACGTCGAGCCGGTGCTCGGCGACCGTCTCCCCCTCGACCTGCACCGTGGCGACGAACTCGAGGTGGGACAGGTCGGTGTAGCCGTAACCGTTGACGACGCGGACGATGCCGTCGCCGAACTCGATCCGCACCGGCTCGAAGACCTTCTTCAGGTCGAGCAGCCCGGGTGACGGCGTCCGGTCGGGGAAGACGAGGCCGTCGATCACGAAGTTGCCGTCGTGCAGGGGCTCGCCGTAGTCGCCGCCGTAGGCGTAGCCGAACTCGGGGTGGGCCAGGCCGTGGTCGATCCACTCCCAGACGAACCCGCCGGCCAGGCGCGGGTAGCGTTCGAACAGCTCCTGGTACTCGGCCAGGCCGCCGGGGCCGTTGCCCATGGCGTGGGCGTACTCGCACTGCAGGAACGGCATCGCCCGCCGGCGCGCGTCCAGCGCGGGGTCGTCGAGCGGGTCCTCCTCGTAGCGGCCGATGGCCTCGACCTCGGCGTGGGAGGCGTACATGCGGGAGTAGACGTCGGTGTGCGCGCAGGACCGGTCGCCCTCGTAGTGCAGCGGCCGGGACGGGTCGCGCTCGCGCGTCCAGTCGGCCATGACGGCCAGGTTGCGGCCCACGCCGGCCTCGTTGCCGAGCGACCACATGATGACGCTGGGGTGGTTCTTGTCGCGTTCGACCATACGGCGCATGCGGTCGAGCAGCGCGTCGGCGTAGCGGGGGTCGTCGGTGGGGTTGCCGCGCCAGCCGACCTCGCCGAAACCGTGGGTCTCCAGGTCGCACTCGTCGACGACCCACAGGCCCAGCTCGTCGCACAGGTCGAGGAAGGCAGGGTGGGGCGGGTAGTGGCTGGTCCTGACGGCGTTGACGTTGTGCCGCTTCATGAGCAGCACGTCCTCGCGCATCGTCTCGTACGGGACCGCGCGGCCGTGCTCCGGGTGGAACTCGTGCCGGTTGACGCCCTTGAGCAGCAGCGGCCGGCCGTTGGCGAGCAGCACGCCGTCCTCGATGGAGATCGTCCGGAAGCCGATCCGCAGCCGGACCGTCTCGTCTGGGCAGGTCACCACGGCGTCGTACAGGCGCGGGGTCTCGGCCGTCCACGGCTCGGCGTCGACGGTGACCCGCGCGCCGGGTTCGAGGCCGGTGACGCCCAGTTCGGGCACGCTGAGCGTGCCGGAGCCCGCGAAGCTCAGCGTGCCGCGACCGGCTTCGTAGGAGGCGTGCACGAAGACGTCGGCGGTCGAGCGGGTGAGCGTCACGTCGCGGAAGATCCCCGGCAGCCACCACATGTCCTGGTCCTCCAGGTACGTGGCGGCCGACCACTGGTGCACGCGTACGGCCAGCACGTTGCGCCCGGGCCGGAGATGGGGCCCGGCGTCGTACTCGGCGGGCAGCCGGCTGCCGGTCGAGTGGCCGAGCTCGTGGCCGTTGAGCCAGACCCGGGTGAAGGAGTCGGAGCCCTCGAACCGCAGCCTGCCGCCCGTCCAGTCGCCCGGCAGGTCGAAGACGCG
The DNA here is from genome assembly GCF_044465245.1 of Nonomuraea terrae. Classification (NCBI taxonomy): domain Bacteria; kingdom Bacillati; phylum Actinomycetota; class Actinomycetes; order Streptosporangiales; family Streptosporangiaceae; genus Nonomuraea; species Nonomuraea terrae. The sequence continues at coordinate 383,103 of NZ_JBITLL010000003.1, forward strand.
GCGGTAGTCGCCCGTCGGGTTCTCGTCGGGGACGTGCGGCGGGTCGACGGGGATCGGATAGACGACGTTCGTGTACGCCGGCGTGCCGTGGCCGTGCAGGACCCAGTGGGACGGGACGGGGAGTTCGTCCCACGAGGAGTCGTCGTAGCCGGGGTCGGCGAAGTCGGCGGGGACGTCCGCGACCGGCGAGAGTCGGAAGCGCCACGTCCCGTTCAGATCGAGGGCGGGGGCGTCGGAGCGGAGGAAGGCCCGGGGTTCGAGGCGTCCCGAACCGGGGGCGAAAGTTTCGAGATCCATCGCCGCCGAGCCTAGAGGTTCGCGGCGGTTTCGTCATGGATGAGTTTTGTGTCCCGCTGGGTGGCCGTCCGCGGCGAACCTGCTGGGCGAGGACGCCTCCAGGTAACCCGCCAGGAGGGCCTCCGCGACCGCCGCCACGCTGTCGTCGCCGGGCAGGAAGGCGGGGCTGTGCAGCCCGGCCTCGGTGTCCACGCCGACGAACATCATCAGGGACGGCGCCACCTCGCCGTAACGGGCGAAGTCGTCGGCGCCGCACGAGCGCAGCTCGTCCGTGACGTCCCACCCGTGCTCGCGCAGCCGCTCTCCCGTTCGCACGGTCAGCGCCGGGTCGTTGATCAGCACCGGCTCCCCGGGCCGGATCTCGACCTCGGCCGTGCAGCCGTACGCTCGGGCGGTGTCCTGCACGACCTCGGTGAACCGTTGGTGCAGCCGCTCGCGCCAGGCCGGCGACATCGTCCGCATCGTGCCCCTGGCGGTGGCCTCGCGGGGCAAGGCGTTGGGCGCGGTTCCCGCGTTCACGGTGCCGAACGTGACCACGGTCGGCACCATGGGGTCGGCGGCCCGGCTGACGAGGTGCTGGGCGGCCACGATGACCTGCGCCATGGCCAGCACGGGGTCGCGGGTGAGGTGCGGGTAGGCCGCGTGCCCCTCCACACCCGTCACAGTGACCGTGAACTCGTCGGCCGAGGCGTTCACCGCCCCCGGGGTGCAGGCCACGGTGCCCTCCGGCAGCAGCGGCTGGACGTGCGCGCCGATCATGGCCTGCACCCGGTGCCGTTCGAGGACGCCGGAGCCGACGACGTCGAGCGCCCCCGACGGCTGGGTCTCCTCGCGCGGCTGCAGCACCACCAGCAGCGGCGCCGTCCCCACGACCGCGTGCGAGCCCGCGCGGGGTTCGGCGCCGGCGAGGGAGGTGGCGCGGGGCTCGGGGGTCACGAGGGGCGGCGTGCGGGACTCGGATGTGGCGCGAGGCTCGGAGATCGTGCGGGCCAGGGCGCGGGCGAGTGCGACCGCGGCGGCCAGGTGGACGTCGTGACCGCAGGAGTGCATGGCGCCGTTGGTGGCGGCCCACGGCACCCCCGTGCGCTCGTCCATCGGCAGCGCGTCCAGCTCCCCGCGCACCGCCACGGCCGGTCCCGGGCCGCCGACCCGCACCACGGCGCCCGTGCCGGCCACGCGTTCGGCGTCCAGGCCGGGCAGGGCGCCGAGCACCCGTTCGAGGGTCGGCCTCTCGTGGCCGGACACGCGCGGCCAGGCGTGCAGCTCCCGCCGCAACGCGATCGCGGTCGGCAGTTCCCTGTGCAGCGCCGCCCGCAGCGCCGTCTCCGCATCCGCGCGGCGACCGTCTACCTTCACCTGTTCTCCACCCTCACCTGCTGTCCTCCTTCACCTGCCGCCCTCCTTCACCTCGTGCGCATCCCCATGGGTTCCACGGCCCCCAGCCCGTAGACGCGGCGGGCGTTCTCGGCGCCGACCATGGTCGCGACGCGCACCGCCTGCGCCGGCGACCACTCCCCCTCGGCCACGAACCCGCCCAGCACCCGCGTCATCGCCCGCCGCCACAACATCGCCCCCAGGTAGTGCAGCTCGGCCGGCCCGAACCCGTCGGAGGAGAACAGCAGCTTGGCGAACGGCGCCACCTCCAGGCTCTCGGCCACCAGGGCCTCGGCCCGCGCCCCCGCGTAGCTCACGCCCAGCCCGACGTCGAAGAAGACGTTCGGGTACGCCTGCGCGAGGAACCCCGCGTGCCGGTGGTACGGGTAGCAGTGCAGCAGCATCAGCGGCACCCCGGTGGGCTCGGCCAGCTCGACGAGACCGCGCAGCAGCAGCGGGTCGGAGCGGCGCAGGTCGATGTCGGGGTCGCCGTAGCCGACGTGGAACTGCAACGGCAGCCCGCGCTCGATGCCGGCCCAGACGAGGTAGCGCACCAGCACGGGGTCCGTCAGGCGCCCGCCCCCGGCGGCCAGCCACCGCCCGGCGGCGTCCGTGACCTCCTCGGGAGTGGGCGGCGCGGGGTCGAAGTCGAGCCCGCAGCGGTAGGCGGCGACGGTCTTGAGCCCGCGCGCCGTACGGGTGCGCTCCCACAGCTCCTCCTCGAACCGGCGCGAGAACGCCCCCGCCTCGCACCCGGCGGCGGCCACCTCCTCGGCGACCGTCTCCAGGCGGACCACCTCGTCGGCGGGGACGCCGCTCACCTCCGCCATCCCGGACGGCCCGAGCAACTCCCCGGCCCGGTAGCCGGTCTCGACGAGGAAGTGCCCGATCCCGGCGGCGCCGAGCAGCGTCCTGTTGGTCTCGGCGGCGCCGAGCCGGGCGCGCCTGGCCAGGTACTCCTCGGGCGCGCAGAACGGCTCCAGCTCCAGCAGCGGGGCGCAGTGGCGCAGGATGGCGTAGCCGACCTGGGAGTCGAACTGCGTCATCCACTGCGGCACGGGCCGGTCCGACTCGGTGATCAGCTCCTCGAACGCCGTGCGCGACAGGTCCTGCGTGGACGCGCCGTGCACGTGGTGGTCCACGAGCGGCAGCTCCTCGATGACGAAGGCCAGCCCGCGGGGCACGAGATCGAGCTCCATGGACATCGGCTGCCCCTCCCCCGGTGTTTCCACGATCTCGTACCCGATGCCCCTTCCCGCGACCCGCGGGGACGAACACGGGAGGGCCCCGCGGGACGGCATTCGTCCGGCGGGGCCCCAGGGGTGGTCAGGCGGCGGCCTTGGCGGTCAGCGCCACCTGGGCCCGCTTCGTGACGCCGTTGACCGTGACGGCGACCGTGACCTGGCCCGGGCGCAGCGCCGTGAGCGTGCCCGCCCGCGGGTCGAGGACGGCGACGTGCCACGGCTTGGCCGTCTTGCGCGAGCCGACGTGCAGGTTCGGCGAGCCGGACCACGAGACCGACACCGGGTACGCGGCCGGGACCGTCCGGCCGGCCTGCTCGACGGCGGCCGTCACCGGGGCGGGGGCGCCGACGGCGGCGGTCGCGGGGGCCGTCAGGACGAGGTCGTCCACGTGCGGGCGCACCTGCGTGCCGATCCAGTCGGGCGCGTCGGCGAACCAGTTGCGCCTGACGTGCTCGGCCTCCTTGGGCGTCACCGGGTCGACGCCCCACAACGACCAGCCGGTGAACCCGCCGTCGTCCGGCGCGGTGGCGGGGTTCTTGCCGGAGTTGCCGTTGACGAAGTACGGCACCGCGTCCACCCGGTCGGCGTGGAACGTCCCGACGTGCGCCCCGATGTAGGCGGCGCCCTTTCCGGTGGTGCGCTGGAAGTCGGCCAGCCAGCCCTCCACGAGCGCGGCCTCCTTACGGTCGCCGAGCTGGCTCGCCTTGCCGGGCGTGGGGTCGCGCGGCGGCACGTGGAACAGCACCGCGACCGACCCGATCGCGTCGTCCTTCGCGGCCTCGTCCAGCTCGGAGCGGAGCTGGGCGACCTGGTCGAAGCCGCCGCCGCGCAGGCTCAGCCGCGAGGTGTCGAGGGTGACGAACCGGGTGCCCTTGTGGTCGAAGGTCGTGTACGTGTCGCCGAAGACGGCCCGGAAGTTGGCGATGTCGCCGCCCATGACCTCGTGATTGCCCGGAATGTAGTGATATTTCACCGTTCCGCCGAGTTCTTCGTCGAGGATGCGCTTGGCCAGCGCGAAGTCCTCGGGCGACGCCTCGTCCACCAGGTCACCGTTGATCACCAGGAAGTCCGGGTTCGCCGCCTTGATCTCGCGCAGCGTGCGGCGCGCGTTCTTGACCAGGTCGCTGTCGGGGTTCCTGGCCACGAACTGGGCGTCCGACATGACCGCGAACTTCCACGGCATCTTCGCGACCTCGTCCCTGAGCACCGGGTCGGCGACCTCGGGCGCGGCCGGGGCCTCGACGGACGGCGGCACCTTGGCGACCAGGCCGTCGATCATGATCTCGTTGGTGTAGCTCGCGGCGGCCTTCGTCTCGGCCACGTAGAAGCGCCGCAGCTTGAGCGGGTAGTTGACGCCGGCCGGCACGGTGAACTCGACGTAGCGCCAGCCCGTCCACGTCAGGTAGGGGCCGCGCAGGATCTGCGACTGGCCGAGCGCGTCGTAGAACTCCAGGCTCGGCCACTCGCCCTTGCCGGTCGAGTGGATCCACAGCCCGAACGCCTGCGGCTGCCCGTCGACCACGATCTGCTCGGGCGGGCCGGCGTACGCGGCGCGGGTGGCGGTGGAGGTGGAGAAGTCGTAGGACAGCTTCAGCCCGCCGCCGCTCTGGCCGGGCGCGGCCGACAGGGAGCCGGTGGCGCGGGCGGCGGAGAACGTCCACCGGGCCGCGTCCTCGAAGTCGGCGACCGGCCTGGACTCCATCCCGACGGTCACCGGCACGGCGGTGGTGAGCTTGCCGACCTTGGCGGTGATCAGGCCGGAGGCGGTGTCCTGCCTGGCCTTGACGGTGAAGTAGCCCTGCTCGGCGGCGGTCACCTCGAACAGGCTCTCGTCGTAGTCGAGCTCGAGGTCGGCGGGCTCGACGGGCGCGGAGTTGCCGTTGCGGTCGTAGCCGACCACGCCGAACGTGGCGGTGCCGTCCTTGCCGGCCATGCCCAGCCGGTCGGCGGTGGTGCCGAGCCGCTCCAGCGGCTGCAGCACGGTGAGCTCGATGGTGCCCTCGGCCTTGCCGCGAGAGGCGGTGACGGTGGTCCGGCCGGGCACGAGGGCGTGGAACCTGCCGTCGCGCACGACGCCGTGCACCATGGGGGTGGCCCGCCACGACGGCTTGCCCGCGGCGGGGCCGTACATCTCGTCGTAGCCGGCGGCGGTCAGCCGGCGGGTGAGGCCGGGGAAGACGCGGTCGGGACGGCCGCCCGCCACGGGCGCGACGCCGGGCGCCTTGGCCGGGTCGCTCGCGGTCTCCACCCAGAAGCCCTTCAGCTCGCCGCTGCCCTCGGGCGCGTACAGCGCGAGCCCGTTGGGGACGTGGCGCTCGCCGCCGTCGGAGGGGCTGTTCTCGACCTGGACCTCGGCCGAGCCGGGCTCGCGGGCCAGCATCGTGGACGAGCCGCCGCCGTCGAGGTTGAGCGCGTTCGCCGCGCCGAGGTCGACCATCATGGCGGCCAGCTCGTTCAGGGTGACGCCGCGGCTGTCGGCCTGGCGGCCGTCCACGGTCAGCAGGTGCATCTTCCTGCCGTCGGCGGAGAAGCCGACGGCGGTGCGCGGGTGGGCGGAGGCGTCGGTGGAGTTCTGCACGACGCCGTCCTTGACCAGCACCCAGTTGCCGCCGACGGCGGCCTCGACGGCGCCGCCGTCCGCCGGCTTCGGCTGGTACGTCACGTCGACCTTGTCGCCTGCCCTGAGCGCCGCCAGCGCGGCCGCCCCGGCGTCGCGGCCCAGCAGGATCGACGTGCCGGCCGGGATGGGGCCGGTGCCGGCGGCCGTGCGCACCTCGGAGACGACGCCGTCCGTCAGCACGACCTCGGTGACGGCCGAGGCGCCCTCGACGGCGCGGGCCCGGTTGTAGGAGCCCCACAGCGGCGTGAACAACCCCACGCCGTCGCGCTGGATGATCTGGTTGAACTGGGTGAGCGCGATCGGCGAGCCACCGGCGGGGGTGGCGGTGCCCTCGAAGAACATCTTGATCACGCGGCCGACGCCGTCGCCGCTGACCGCGACGGCGTTCTCGTGGCCGGCGACCGGCGACTGGATGAGGGTGCCGTCCTGCACGCCGATGCCCTGGGCGGCGCCGGAGTTGTTGATGTCGAAGAAGTCGCCGTTGACGGCCGCGACGGCGCGCGAGCGGGTGGCCGGCCCCGACAGCGGCTCGGTCCTGGAGACCTCGCCGGAGAAGACGTAGTCGGCCTCGGCGCTGCCGAGGTCGGCGGTGAGCGCGTCGGCGCGCAGCCAGCCGAGGGCGTCGTAGGTGTCGAACGAGGTCAGCGAGATGCCGGGGGCGACCGGCCGGGTCGTCTTGGCCGTCTCCAGTCTCGGCTGGGCGGCGGCGGCCCGGGCGAGCAGCGTGGAGGACTCCGGATAGGACGACGCTTCGAGCGCGTCCTCTGCGGGCGGTGCCGGGTCGGCCTGTGCGGGCGCGCTCAGCGCCAAGGGGGCTAACAGGAGCGCGGAGGCCAGGATTCTGAGGGTCTGCACGACCAGACTCAATCGCCCGCGGATATAACTTTCAAGACTTGAGGGTGAACTAAAACTAAATTTCAGATCTTGCCCGCCACCGCGCGCCGAGGGCTTCCGGGAAGGCGGGGGAATCGGGGCACGTCACCGGGCGCGACGGGGTTCGCGGGCCGGACGCGGCGCCGGGGTGGCCGGGTCGGAGGCGGGGCGATCGGGCGGCGGGTCAGGCGGTGGCGAGGCGGGAGAGGGCCTCGGCGTACGGGGGGTCGAGCCAGTAGTCGGAATGCCAGCGGCACTCGGGGAGCGGCTCGCCGGGGCCGGGCAGCGGCGGGTCCCAGCAGAACCGGTCCACGCCGGCGTCCGCGCGCTCCGGGTCGCCGCCGGCCAGCGGGTCGGCCGTGGCGAAGACGGGCCCGCCGATGGGGTCGCTCAGCCGGTAGAGGTTGCACCAGGTGACGGAGTCGCGTACGGCCGACAGCCCCGCCGCGCCGAAGTAGGCGGGGAAGAAGGGCGCGTACAGGCGGCCGAGCGGCGAGCCGTGGGTCAGCAGCCGGACCCGCCCCCGCAGCTCGGGCCGGAGCTGCAGCACGAGCGCGGCGGCGATCACGCTGCCCTGGCTGTGCCCGGACAGCACGACCTCGTCCCGGTCGGTACGGGCGAGGCGGGCCACCCGCCCCATCAGCTCGGGGATGACCCGCTCGGTGTAGCAGGGCGGCGCCAGCGGATGGATGGCCCGGGGCCAGAAGGTGCAGATGTCCCACAGGATGCCGACCGTCCTGCGCAGCCGCGAGTCGATGTACGTCCGCCGCCCGACCAGCACCAGCCCGACGACGATCGCCACCATGGCCCAGCTGCCGATCGAGGCGAGCAGCCCCGCGACGCCCCCGTCGGGCGTGAACAGCCCCAGCCGGTAGATCACGGTCACCGCGGCGAACCCGGCCACGCCGAGCCCGGTGAGCACCGCCACCACGAACCCGATCCGGTCGGTCAGCGTGGCCAGCGCCCACTTCCCGGCGACCTCCCGCGCGTCGCTCACCTCTCCGTAGTACGGCTCCAGCAGGGGCGCCAGCCGCTCCGCCTCGGCCGTGCGGTGCGCGTTCAGCACGCAGGCGACCACGACGGCGCCGAGCACCAGCAGCGGCACCAGGGCGGCCGTCCACCAGACCGCGTCGTCGAGGAAGAGCTTCCTGCCGAGCGGGCCGGCGCCGGCGCCGGCCGTGGTGGCCGCCACGCCGAAGAACGAGGCGGTCCAGAACAGCACGCCGAGCGCGAGCACGTTCGCGCTGCCCACGGCCACCATCAGCGCGAACCAGGCGGCCAGCCCGCCCATCGCGCGCCGCTCGCCGGGCCTGCGGCCCCTGCGGGCCAGCACGGTGACGGCGGCGAGGATGAACACCCCGAGCGCGATCATGAGCGCGTACTCCAGCACGCCGACGCCCACGCCGGGGAGCTGAGGCGTGTACGGTCCGGGCGGCAGGCCGGCCAGCGCCGCCCCGGCGGTGACCAGGAACACGACCGGCGCCGCCACCCGCAGCGCCCGGATCGCGCGCCCCAGCCAGGCGGGCTCGGGCCCGCCGGTGTACGGGTCGAGCCGCCGCGCGGTCGCCGGCAGCACCACCAGCACGGCGGCGGCGAGCTGCACGCCCGCGTTGCCCGCGGTCAGCGCGAACCCGACCGGCGTGTGCGCGAACGGCGCGGACACCGCCAGCCCGATGGAGGCGATCGCGAACGACACGTGCACGACGCGCAGCCGCCACACGGGCGTGCGCCCGTGCCACAGGCGCGGCTGCCCCAGCAGCACACCGCCGCGGCCGGTGCCGCGGAGCTCCTCCGGCGCCACGTCCGTGCGCTCGTCGCGGCGCCAGGTACGGCGGGCGATCCACCACAGGACGACGACGGCCAGCAGCGGGACCAGCGCGGTGACCGCGAGCCGCTTCGACGGCTCGCCACCCCACAGCGCGCCCAGCCAGTGCACCCAGACGGGGGCGGTGTCGAGGGTGCAGGCGCGGCCGGCCGCGGTGCACTGCCAGCCGACGAGGTCGACGCTGGCCCGGGTGACGGCGCCGACGAGCGTGCCGGTGAGCAGCAGGCCGAACAGCCGCTGCGCCGCCTCCGTCAGGTGCCGCAGCCGGTCGGCGCCCGGCGGCCTGGGCAACATGAAGTACGACAGGTTGGCCAGCGCGAACGGCAGCAGCAGCAGCCACAGCGCGATCGTCCGCCCGCCGGAGGTGAGGTTGCCCCACGCGTAGGCCTCGCGGCGGCGCACGCCGGGCACGTCGGGGTGGTCGCCCGCCGGTTGCCCGGCGGCCCACCAGCGGCGGTAGAAGCCGGTGGTGCCGTCGCCGGCCACGAGCCGGGGGTGAGGGTGGTTGAGTATGCCGGCGGGCGGGGTGCCGGACACGCCGTGGACGCGTAGCTCCGTGACACCTCCGCAGGTCCGGTCGAGGAATCCGTCCATGTCACAAGGGTGGAACCGCAATCTCAATTACGTACAGTTACTAATTGGTTACGCATTTGATATGCGTCATGACTTTACGGATCCGCATGGCCCGCCGAGCTGAGGGAACGAGGACGGCTGTCCGGGGTGCCGCTCGCCGAGGGGGCGAAGAGCCTGAGTGACCACATCGAAGGCGCCGGCCTGAGCGGGGCGGCGGCCCACTGGATCGACCGCGCGACGGTGGCCTGGCGGGCCGATCCGTCGCTGCGGCACGGCCTGGCCTTCAGCGCGACCGGCGGCATCGCGCCCGACCCGGCGAGCCCGGACGGGCTGGGCGGCGCGCCGCGGCTCATCCGGCTCCAACCGGGCGCGTTCGGCGAGGAGCACAAGCGCCGGTGGCCGCACCTGGCCGGGTACACCGCGCTCACGGTGGACCCGCGCGACGCCGGCCTGGCCGCGCGGGCGCTGCGCGGCCAGGTCGTGGCCGCCGCCTGGGACTCCGGCGGCACCCTGCGGGAGGCGACCGGAGTGCAGATTCCCGGCGTGCTCGACGACCTGTACGCCGCGGCCGCCACCGCCCCGCTGGGGCCGGGCGGCGGGATGTTCCCGAGGCTGTCGGTGTGGGCGCCGACCGCGCAGAGGGTCGAACTGGCCCTGTACGGCTCCCGCCGCACCGTGCACCCGATGCGCCGCGACGACGCGACCGGCGTGTGGTCGGTGCGCGGCCTGCCCACCTGGTACGGCCGCGCGTACGCGTACCTGGTGACCGTCTACTCCCCCGCCGCCGGCGCGGTGGTGACGAACGAGGTCGCCGACCCGTACGGCGTGCTCGTCACCCCGGACGGCGGGCGCGGCGTGCTCGTCGACCCCGGCGCCGCCGCGCACCGGCCGCCGGGCTGGGACCGCCTGGCCAAGCCCGCCCCGGTGCCGCCGGAGCGGGCCGTGGTCTACGAGCTGCACGTGCGCGACTTCTCCGCCTCCGACGCGAGCGTCCCGCAGGAGCTGCGCGGCACGTACGCGGCGTTCGGGCTGGACAGCCGGGGGACGCGCGAGCTGCGGGCGCTGGCCGCCGACGGGGTGACGCACGTGCACCTGCTGCCGGTGTTCGACTTCGCGACCGTGCCCGAGCGCGGGGCCGACCGCGTGGAGCCCGAGTGCGACTTCGCCGCCCTGCCGCCCGACTCGGAGCTGCAGCAGGAGTGCGTCGCCCGTACGGCGGCCACCGACTCCTACAACTGGGGCTACGACCCGCTGCACTACACGGTGCCGGAGGGCTCGTACGCGACCGATCCGGACCGGCGGATCAGGGAGTTCCGCGGCATGGTCGCCGCGCTCAACCGGGCCGGGCTGCGCGTGGTGATGGACGTCGTCTACAACCACACGCACTCCACCGGCGTGCTCGACCCGATCGTCCCCGGCTACTACCACCGGCTGCTGGAGGACGGCGCGGTGGCCACCTCCACCTGCTGCCCGGGCACCGCGCCGGAGCACCTCATGACGGGCCGGCTGGTGGTGGACTCGGTGGTGGCCTGGGCGCGCCGGTACAAGGTGGACGGCTTCCGCTTCGACCTCATGGGCCACCACCCGAAGGCGAACATCCTGGCCGTCCGCCGCGCCCTCGACGCGCTCACGCCCGCCCGCGACGGCGTGGACGGCCGCTCGATCCTGCTGTACGGCGAGGGCTGGGACTTCGGTGAGGTGGCCGGCGGCGCCCGGTTCGAGCAGGCGACGCAGGCCGGCATGGCCGGCACCGGCATCGGCACGTTCAGCGACCGGATGCGCGACGCGGTGCGCGGCGGCGGCGCGTTCGACTCCGACCCGCGCGTGCAGGGGTTCGGCTCGGGCCTCGCGGGAGCGCCGAACGGGTCGCCGGCCAACGGCACGCCGGAGCAGCAGCGGGCGCGGCTGGCGCACTACTCCGACCTGATCCGGGTGGGGCTGACCGGGAGCCTGGCCGACTACGTGCTGCCCTCGGGCGTGAAAGCCCGCGACCTCGACTACAACGGCGCGCCCGCCGGGTACACGACCGCCCCCGGGGAGGCGGTGACGTACGTGGACGCGCACGACAACGAGACGTTGTTCGACGCGCTGGCGTACAAGCTGCCGCAGGACACGCCGATGGCCGACCGGGTGCGCATGCAGCTGCTGTCGCTGGCCACGGTGCTGCTGGCGCAGGGGACGGTGTTCGTGCTCGCGGGCTCGGAGCGGCTGCGTTCGAAGTCGCTCGACCGCAACTCCTACGACTCGGGCGACTGGTTCAACCGGCTGCTGTGGGACTGCGCGCAGGGCAACGGCTTCGGCGCGGGCCTGCCGCCCAGGGCCGACAACGAGGCCCGCTGGCCGTACGCCCGGCCGCTGCTGGCCGATCCGGCGCTGCGGCCGGGTTGTGAGGCGATCGAAGCGTGCCGCGCCGGGTTCGGGGAGCTGCTGCGGATCAGGTCGTCCTCACCGGCGTTCGCGCTGGGGTCGGCGGAGGAGGTACGGCGGCGGCTGACCTTCCCCGGCTCGGCGGAGGGCGTGATCGCCATGCACGTCGACACCGCCGGCCTCGACCCGCGCTGGACGTCGGTCACCGTGGTCTTCAACGCCACGCCGTACCCGCAGGTCCAGGGCGTGCCGGCCGCGGTGGCGCCGCATCCGGTCCAGGCGGCCTCGCGCGACCCGGTGGTGCGGGAGTCGGCGTACGACCCGGGCGCGCGCACGGTGAGCGTTCCCGCGCGCACGGTGGCGGTGTTCGTCGGGACGGGGGTGTCTGCGTGTGACCCCGCGGGGTAGGGGGAAGCCTTATGGGGTAGCCCGCACATCACTGGCATCGAGCCGCATGACGGCACAAACTGGATAGACGGCGATCGCGTGGAGCAGTGGAGCACCCGTGGACAATCACCTTGATCACATGCCGGTTCTTTCCCGCGGCAGGCACCGCAACCCCAAGCGCGGTGCCTGCTTCATGGAGCTGGCCTCCTACCTGGCCGGTGAGCGGTGGAGCGACCACCCGTCGTGCACCCACCCGCTGCTGGCCGCACTCGCCCGCCTCGTCAACGACAACACCAGTGACGAGAGCCGGTCCAAGCTCGTCCGGCTGGTGCCGTCCATCATCGGGCTGACCAGCGACGACCTCCGGGTGGACGCGCGGATCGCGCTGCGCTGCGCCACCACGGCGCTGCCGGTGGCCGCCGCCGAGCGCCAGCTCGCGCTGGCGGTCTCGGTGCTCGCCGCCGAGGAGATGCTGGCCCGGCTCGACGGCGCGCCGTCGGGGCGGATGAGCGAGCGGAGCCGGCGCGCCATGGAGGAGGTGCCGCACGCGGCCGAGCAGGCCAGGCGCTTCAGCCGGGCCGCCCGGATCACGGAGAAGGGCTTCCGCCGGTACGCCGCGCCCAACGCGGTGCAGCTGTCGGTGGTGGGCATCGTGCAGGCGTGCATCGACGACCCGGACGCGCTGCTGCGGCAGCTGCTGGCGGACGCGATCGCCGACTGCACCGCCCTGATCCGCGTCCCGGAATCGACCGCCCCGGCCGGCACCACCCTCCCCGCCCACGCCTGACCGCCTCGGACGCCGGCACCCGCGCTGAACCCGCCGGGGTCATGGGGCGTGGGCGAGGACCTTGGCGAGGGCTTCGGCGATGTGGGCGGCGTTCGCGGGGTCGTCCATGAGCATCGACTGGCGGACCCAGAGCACGTCGCGGGCGGCGGCCTCCGCGGCCGGGCAGGGCTCCACCCGGGCGCCCGCCTCGACCAGCGCCGCCATGCCGCCGAGCGGCGGGTAGCCGCCGTCGAGCGGCACGCCCTCCGCCGCCATCGCCGCCAGCGCGAACGACCGGTCGAAGGGCACGTGCACGCGGAGCATGAGCAGGTGCCGCGAGTCCAGCGTCGTGCCCGCCGGCTGCGGCACCACCGTCACCGGCCGCCCCGCCGCAGGGCCGGCCGCCGGTGGGGCGTCGGGCCACGGAACGGTGGCGAGCTCGCGTTCGACGGCCGCGCTGAAGGCGTTCCTGCGGTCGATCTCCTTGTCCAGGCGGTCGAGCCAGGGCAGCAGGAGGGCGGCCTGGATCTCCGTCAGCCGGAGGTTCCAGCCGAGGCCGGGGTGGCCGTACCACTCGCCGCCACGGCGGCGGCCGAGGTTGCAGACCGACCAGACGGCCTCGTGGACGTCCTCGTCGCGGCAGACGACGAGGCCGCCCTCCCCCGCCGTCATCGCCTTGCTCGCCTGGAAGCTGTAGACGCCCGCGTCGCCGAGCCCGCCGACCGGCCGGTCCCGGTACGTCGCGCCGTGCGCCTGGGCCGCGTCCTCCACCACGGCCAGGCCGTGGCGGGCGGCGAGCGCGTTCAGGGCGTCCATGTCGGCGGGGCTGCCCGCCAGGTGCACCGGCATGATGGCGGCCGTGCGGCCGGTGACCGCCGCCTGCGCCGCCTGCGCGGACAGGTGCAGGTCGGCCGGGTCGACGTCCACGATCACGGGGGTGGCCCCGGCGAGCAGCACGGCCGTGGCCGAGGCCACGAACGTGTACGCCGGCACGATCACCTCGTCGCCGCGTCCCACGCCCAGGCCGCGCAGCGCCGCGAACAGGCCCAGGGTCGCGTTGCCCACGGTGACGCCGTACGGGACGCCCGAGCGGCGCGCGAACTCGGCGGCCAGCTCCGCGCAGGCCGTGCCGCCCTGCGTGGCGCCCCACAGGCCGCTCTCCAGGACGGCGGTGACCCGTTCGCGCTGGGGATGGTCGAGCGGCGGCGGCCAGGACGGCCAGGGCGCGGTGCGCACGGGGGTGCCGCCGTGGATGGCGAGCGTCATGGGAGACGTCCTTCCAGGATGCGGGCGAGGTTGCCGCCGAGGATGAGGGCCCGGTCGGCGTCTTCGAGCGGGGCGAGGACGACGCGGCCGAAGCCGGTCCGCAGGTCGAGGAAGCAGGAGTCGGAGCCGTAGACGACGCGGTCGGCGCCGATCAGGCCGGCCAGGCGGGCGATCCACCGCCCGGTCATCTTGGAGCCGCAGATCTCCAGGAACACGTTCGGGTACGGCCCCGCCAGCTCGGCGGCGCGGTGGAAACCGTTCTGCCACAGCCCGGCGTGCCCGAGCAGCAGCGGCACGCCGGGGTGCCGCCGGGCGACGGCGGCGAACTGCGCGGGGTCGCTCCACGGCGAGCCGGTCTGGCCGTGGGCGAGCACGGGCAGGCCGAGCTCCCAGACGGGGTCGTAGCGGCGGTCGTCGAGGGCGCACTCGTGCACGTCCGGATGGATCTTGACGCCCCACACGCCCTGGTCGGTCAGCCGGTTGCGCTGGTGGGGGTTGTACACCTGCCAGACGCCGATCCGGCCGGGGTGGCGTTCGGCGGCGGCGAACGCCAGCCGGTTCCCTTCCTCGGCGGAGGGGCCGACGGCGAGCAGGTGGCTGATCCCGATCGCGTCGATGCCGAGGCGGTCCATGAGGGTGACCATGCCGTCGGCCGACGGGTCGGGGATGAGGAAGTCGGGCCAGGTGCCGAGGTGTCCGTGCGCGTCGAGGATCATCGGGCGCTCCCGAGGAGGCTGCCACCGGCGGCGATCAGGTCGATGTCGGCCTGGGACAGCTCCAGGTGGTCGAGCAGGAAGCGGGGGCCGCAGTCGTCCAGGACGGGGGCGCCGGTGCCGAACACCAGCCGCTCGGCCCCGAAGCGCCCGGCCAGCCATTCGACGCCGCGCTGGGTGTTGACGGTGCCGATCTCCACCCAGAGGTTCGGGATCTCGGCCATGAGCTCGGCGACGGCGCGCAGCCGCCGGTAGCCGGGGTTGAGCAGCAGCAGGCGCTGCCCGGGCAACATCCGGGCGAGGGCGAGCAGTTCCTTCGGGGAGGTCTCGTCGAGCTCGACGGCCGCGGTGACGCCGAGCTGCGCGAGCAGGCGGACGGCGGTGGGCCCGGTCAGCTCGAAGCGGTGGCGGGCCGGGCAGAGCCGGACCATGGGCACGTCCCGGTCCGGCACGGGCTCGCCCGCCGCCGGCAGCAGCACGGGAACCGGCAGCAGCCGCGGGTCGCGCAGGGCGAGCAGCGCCTCGTTTCCGGCGCGGACGTCGGAGTAGAGGCTGAGGGTGTGGGTGACGCAGGCCCGATGGATGCCCAGCCGGTCCATCTCGGGCCGCGGGTCCTGGGGCAGGTCGTCGAACGGCACGGGCCCGACGAGCCGGTGGACGTCCATCACTAATTCCGGCACAGACCGAAATTAGCCGCAACCCTGAGCGCCGGTCAAGGTGCGCTTGCCGGATTTTGGCCCAGACCGTAATGTGCTGTCCGCCACGAGTCAAGGGAGGCGGACGTGACCGCGTTCGACGCGCGCAAGCTGGTCGGCGACCTCGAGGTGACCCTCGACGTGGACGTGCTGGTCGGCGCCCACCCCGACCGTGACGGGCCGCCGGGCACGCCGGGGTCGGTGCTGGACGTCCTGGCCGCCCACCGTATCCGCTCGGGCGCGGTCGCGTCACTGCGGGCCGCCCTGTTCGACGTGCCCTCAGGCAACGACGAGGTGCTGGCGCTCGACGGCGTCGTCCCCGTCGGCGCCGTGGACCTGCGCGACCCCCTCGGCGCCGTACGCGAGATCGACCGGCTGGCGGAGCTGGGCGTGCGGGCGATCAGGCTCTTCCCGGACGAGCAGGGCGTCGAGGCGGGCTTCCCGTCGGTGCGGCACGTCGCGCGGAAGGCGGCCGGGCTCGGCCTGGTCGTGCTGACCGGCGGCGACGTGCGGAGGTTCTGGCAGCCGTTCGCCGGGCTGGAGGCGACGGTGGTCTTCCTCGACACGCACTTCTACCACTTGGGCGACTTCCTCGTGGTGGCCGCCGACGAGCCCGGGTTCCACACCTCGACGCGCCTGCTCAACTCCCCCGACGCGCTGGAGACCGTCCCGCCCGACCGGCTCCTGTACGGCTCGCGCACCCCCCACTACGAGCCCCTCGTCCCCCTGCTGCGCCTGGCGACCAGCGGGCTCAAGCCGGACGAGATCGCCGCCGTGGCGGGCGGCAACGCGAGGAGGCTACTCGGATGATCATCGACGTGCACGCCCACTGGGGCCCGTGGTTCTTCACGATGGACGTGGCCGCGGCCAACCTGACGGCCATGGACCGCTACGGCATCGACCTCGCGATCGTCTCGGCCACCGAGGCGGTGATCTACGACGCCCGTGCCGGCAACCGGGCCCTGGCCGGCTGGCTGACGGGTCAGGACCGCCACCTCGGCTACGTCACCGTCAACCCCCGCCGCCCGGCCGACGCCGAACGCGACCTGCGCGAGTACCTCCCCACGGGGAAGTTCGTCGGGGTCAAGATCCACACCGACTACACCGGCTCGCCCGCCTCCTCGCCGCAGACACGCGAGGCGCTGGCCATGGTGGCCGAGGCCGGCGTGCCGGCGCTCGTCCACACCTGGGGCGCCACGGTGCTGGACCTCGCCGAGGTCTGCCGCGACACGCCCGGCCTGCGCGTCATCGCGGGCCACATGGGCGCCGACGGGTACGCGTACGCGATCGAGGCGGCGCGCGGGTGCGACCGCCTCTATCTGGAGCCGTGCTACTCCCACGCCCCGGCCGGGCGGGTGGCCCGGGTGGCGGCGGCGGTCGACCGCACCCGGCTGCTGTTCGGCACCGACTCGACCCTCATCGACCCGGCCTCGGCGTTCGGCGCGGTCGCGGCGGCGAACCTGGACGAGGAGACGGCCCAGCTCGTCGCCTGGCGCAACGCCGCCCGCCTCTTCGGCCTGGACCTCACGCCCTAGCGCCCGCTACGCCGTACCCGCTCCGACCTGCCCGTTACGACCTGCCCGCTACGACCTGCCCGCTCCGACCTGCCCGTTACGCCGCCGCGGCGAGCACGGCCGCGCGCTCCGGCTCCGGCAGGCCGGGGCCGTACGGGTCGAAGGCGTGGGACTCGGGGATCAGGCCCTCGGCGGCGGCCAGCCAGAGCATGCGCTGGACATACCCCTCCATGGGGGCGGTGAAGGTGGCGGCGGCCAGCCGGTCGAGGCGCGCGGACGCCTTCTCGAAACCGCGCAGGTCGTCGCCCTCGAACGCGCGCAGCACCGCCGCCGTCGTCTCCACCGACGCCGCCGCGATGCCCACGAGCGCCGCCTGCGCGCCCCACAGCAGCGAGGGGCCGAACATCCGGTCCTCTCCCGTGATGGCCAGCCGGCCGGTCTCGCGGGTGAGCGCGATCGTGCGCTGGCAGCCCATCGCGTCGGACAGCAGCGCCGTCTTGAGCCCGGCGACGCCCGGATGGCGCAGGATCTCGCCGAGCGCGGCGGGCGGGCAGGGATCGGTGTACAGGTCGAACGCGATCATCGGCAGCCCGGCGGCGGCCCATACCGCCTCGTGCAGCGCCGCCCGGTCCCCCTGGGACGGGAACACCAGCACGCCGTCGGCGCCCAGCTCGGCGGCGACCCTGGCCTCCTCGGGGGCGGCTGACCGGCCGCCGCCGACGCCCGCGATCACGGGCACGCCCGTACGGCGGGCGCGGGCGATCAGCCCGGCGCGGACGTCCGGGGCCAGGAAGGGACCGCGGCCGGTGTGGGCGAGGACGGCCAGGGCGTCCGCGCCGGAGGCGGCCAGACGGCGGAAGTACGCCTCCGCGACATCGAGGTCCACCTCGCCCGACCTCGTCATCGGCGTCGCCGCGGCGGCCACCAGGGCGCCGCGCAGGCGGTCACGCAGCCGGGCGGCCCCCGGATCGATCGGCGTGCTCATCAGTTGCTCCCCTCACCGGACGTTCCGGGCGACCAGCGTAGGCCGTACGGAACCGGCGAAGGGAGCACCCTACTTCAGTCCGGTCATCGCGATGCTGTTGACGAGGTAGCGCTGCAGCAGGAAGAACACCACCAGGCAGGGCACCGCCGAGACCGCCGCCGACGACATCAGCGTCGCCCACTGCAGCTCCTCGGTCTTCAGCACCGTCAGGCCGACGGTGAGGGTACGGGTGGCGTCGCTCTGCGAGATCACCAGCGGCCACAGGAAGTCGTTCCAGTGCCACAGGAAGACGAACACGCCCAGCGTGGCCAGGATGGGCTTGGTGAGCGGCACCACGATCGTCCAGTAGACGCGCAGCTCCGAGGCGCCGTCCACCTTGGCGGCGTCGAAGAGCTCGTCGGGCAGCCCCATGATGAACTGCCGCATGAGGAAGACCGCCTGCGAGTTGGCCAGCGTCGGAACGATCAGCCCCCAGAACGTGTCGGCCCCGCCGAGGTCGGAGACGAGCACGTACAGCGGGATGAGCGTGGCCTGGAACGGCACCATCATCGTGGCGATGAACGTCCACAACATGGCGTCGCGGCCGGGGAAGCGTTTCTTGGCGAAGGCGTAGCCGGCCATCGACGCCGTGAGCAGGATGATCACCACGGAGACGACCGAGTAGATCAGCGAGTTGAGCGTCCATGCGGTGAACCCCGACGCGCCCAGGATCTGCGTGATGTTGTCGAACGTGAGCGCGTCGGGCCACTGCACGGGCACGGTCGGCGCGCCGCGCGGCGAGAGCGCCACGATGATCATCGCGATGAACGGGCCCAGGGTCAGCAGCGACATGACCGACAGCAGCGCGTACAGCGCCCATGTGCGGGCCCGTCCGCGGGCGGGCCGGCGCGGCGCGGCGGCCCGCCCGGCGCGGGCGGCGGGGCGCGTGGCCGTCAGCGTCATGTGTCCTCCTTGCCGACGATGCGGCGCTGGATCAGGGCGACGACCAGCACGACGGCGAAGAGCACCATGCCCCAGGTGGCCGCGTAGCCGAACTCCCAGAACCGGAAGCCGCGCTCGAAGATGCCGTAGATGAGGGTGTAGCTGGCCTTGGCCGGGCCGCCGCCGGTCATCACGTAGATGGTGTCGAAGACCTGGAACGAGGAGATCGTCTCGATCACCAGGACGAAGAAGAGCGCGGGCTTGAGCAGCGGCAGCGTGATGCTGCGGAAGCGCTGCCAGGCGCTCGCGCCGTCCACCGTGGCCGCCTCCAGGTACGTGCCAGGGATCGCCTTGAGCCCGGCCAGCAGGATCAGCATCGAGTAGCCGAAGCCCTTCCAGCAGGAGACGACGGCGAGCGCGGGCAGCACCAGGTCGGCCCGCTCCATGAACGCCACCGTCCCGATGTCGATCTTGGCCAGCAGGCCGTTGAGCAGGCCGTCGATCTCGTAGATCCAGCGCCAGATGATGCCGGCGAAGACGAAGCTGGTCACGTACGGCAGGAAGAGGATGCCGCGGAACAGGCCGCGCAGGAAGACGACGGCGTTGAGCAGCAGCGCGGTGCCGAGCGAGACCAGCACGACGAGCGGCACGTAGATGGCGGTGTACACCAGCGTGACCCGGAGGCTGGACCAGAAGTTCGGGTCGTTCACGAGCCGGACGTAGTTGTCGGCGCCGGTGAAGCTCCACTCGCCGCCGATGTTCCAGTTCGTCAGGCTCATCCCCGCCGCCCCGAGGGTGGGGAAGATCCTGAACATCAGGAACAGCACGAGCATCGGCAGGACGAACAGCAGTCCCGTGATCGGATCACGCAGGCGGTGACGCACCTGGTTTCACACCTTTCGAGAAGACGGGCTGGTCAGCTGCCGCTCGCCAGCAGCTCGTTGGCCTCGGCGGCGGCGGCGTCGAGGGCGGTCTTCGCGTCCTCCTTGCCGATCAGGGCCGCCTGCACGTGCGCGCCGACCATCGCCATCACCTGGCGGGCCTTGGGGTGCGTGTCGCCGGGGAAGGCGAACTCCAGCGCCTTGGCGAACTGCTTCGAGGTCTCCGACTGGTCGGGGATGGTCACGTCGGTGCGCGCCGAGTAGAAGCCCGACTCCTTGGCCAGCGCCGCCGCCACCTCGGGTGAGGCGAGGTAGCCGGCGAACTTCTTGGCCGCGTCCTTGACCTCGGAGTGCTTGGCCAGGACGAGGCCGCCGGGGATGCCGAAGGCGACCCGCTTCCTGCCCTCCAGGGGCAGGCCGATGCCCACGTTCTCGGGGCCGATGGCGGCGCCGAGCTGGTCGGCCTGGAGCGCCGTGGCCGCGTGGTACATCGCCGTCTTGCCGGCGGCCAGCGGGCCGCCCTCGATGTCGTTGCCCTTGCTGGCGGTGTTCTCCGGCAGGCCGCCGGCGGCCTTCAGGTCGAGCAGCAACTGCAGGCTGTCGATCCCCTCCTGGCTGTTGACCGTCACGCTCTTGCCGTCCGGGGAGAACACCGAGCCGCCGTTGGCCCACAGGATCGGGTAGAAGCTCTGGTTCAGCGCGTCGGGCTTGCCCGGGTAGTCGAGGACGGCGACGCCCTTGGCGGCCAGCTTGGGCGCGGCCTCCTTCAGCTCGGCGAGCGTCTCGGGCGCCTTGGCGACGCCCGCCTCCTCGAAGAGCTTCTTGTTGTAGATGGGCGCGGTGATCGTCTGGTAGATCGGGACTCCGTAGAGCTTGCCGTCCACGGTGAGCCCGCTGAGCGAGTTGGGCAGGTACGCCGCCTTGTCGGGCGCGACGACGTCGTCCACGGGCTCGAGCGTGCCCTGCTGGGCGTACTGCGGGATCTGGTCGGGGCCGAGCACGACCAGGTCGAAGCCCTTCCTGGAGGCCAGGGCGGTGGTGACCTTCTCCTGGCGGCCGTCCCAGGGCTGCTGGTCGATGGTGACGTCGATCGTGGGGTTCGCGGCCTCGAAGTCCTTCTCGACCTTGTCCCAGAACGTCTTGTTCTTGGCCACGTCGCTGATGACGGGATACATCCAGAGGGTCACCGCGCTCTTGTCCGAGCCCGAGCCACCGGACCCGCATCCGGCGATCACGGCGCTCATAGCGGCCACGATTCCGGCTGCCGTTGCCTTCCTCATCGGTGGCGTCCTTTCATGAATACCGGTCCTGACCGAAACCTAGTTATTCGGAGCGGAACGGGTCAATGGGTGATACATGAACGTAACTAGGGCAGGTTCGGGTAGCTCGCCACCGCCCGCGCGACGGCGTCCACGTGTTCCCGCGTGTAGCGCTCGTTCCAGTCGATGACCACGAGGGTGGCCTCGACCAGCCGCTCGGCCTCGGGGCAGGCCGCGGGGCGGTAGCCCTCCAGCGGGTAGGCGGAGCTCCCGTAGACCGGCCGGCCCCACAGCGGGGCCCGGTTGAGGGGTTCCTGGAGATAACCGGCCCGCGCCGGGATCCCGGCCGCGCTCAGGTGCGCCGCCAGCCCGGGGGCGTCGCCGCCGGGCAGCACGAGCGGGAAGAGCCACCAGGCGTGCCCGTCGGTGCGGGGCAGGCGGATCACCGCCTCGCCGGGCGCGTCCGCCTCCGCGACGCCGTCCAGGCCGCGCAGGGCCTCGACGAGCAGGGCGGCGGTGCGGCGGCGGGACTCCACGACCCCGGGCAGCTTGGTCAGCTGGGCCCGGGCCACGGCGGCCTGGAGCTCGGTCATCCGGTAGTTGAGGCCGAGGCTCTCGTGGGAGCGGCCCGCGGCCCGGTCCCAGCCCTTGTCGGCGAACAGCCGCATGCGCCGGGCCAGCTCGTCGTCGTCGGTGAGCGTCAAACCGCCGTCGCCGCAGGTGATGTGCTTCCACTGCTGCAGGCTCAGGGTGCCGACGTGGCCGGCCGTGCCCGCGTACCGGCCGCCGGGCAGCTCGGTGAGCCACGCCTGGGCGCAGTCCTCGATCAGCGTGAGTCCGTGCTCGTCCGCCAGCGCGCGCAGCTCGCCGACGCGGGCGGGGACGCCGAACAAGTGGACGGCCATGATCGCCCGTGTGCGCGGCCCGATGAGCCGCTTCACGGCGTCCGGGTCTAGGGTGCCGTCGGAGGGATCGACATCGGCGAAGACAGGAACGGCGTTCTGCGCCAAGATGGGGGCCACGGTCCCGAAGTCCGTGATCGGGGTCGTGATGATCTCGTCTCCGGGGTCGGGCGCCGCCGCCACCACCGACAGGTGCAGCGCCGCGGTGCCGGAGCTGCACGCGACCACGTGGCGGGCGCCGTACAGGTCACCGATCTCGCGTTCGAGCGCCCGCGCCTCGGTCCCCCAGACGGAGCTCAGCATGCCGGAGCGGACCACCCGTTCCAGCGCCGCCGTCTCCTCGTCGCCGAGGGTGCGGCCGGCGGGTTCGGCCATGTTGGGAAAATGCAGAGTCACCAGTTAACCTTTCGGTCTAGACCGTAATAAAGAGGAGGCGCGGGTGGGTATCGTCATCGGAGTCGTCGGCCCCCACGATCTGGTCGACGACGTCGCGGCCACCTGCGAGGAGCAGCCGGGCGTGAGCACGCTCAGGCTCGACTACGACCACGAGTCGCAGGCCCCCGCGATCGTCGAGGGGCACGCCTCCTCCGTCGAGGGGTGGCTGTTCACCGGCATCGTCCCGTACATGCTGGCCCGCAACGCCGACGTGCTCTCGCAGCCGGCCGCGTTCGTCGACTACTCCGGCGCCACGCTGCTCGGCGCCCTGGTACGGCTGCAGCACGAAGGCCACGACATCACCCGCCTGTCCATCGACACCATGTCCCCCGCCGACGTCACCACCACGTTCGTCGAGGCGGGGCTGCCCACCGACCGCCTGCGCACGCTCGGCTACCGGCCCGACGCGACCTCCAAGAAGGTCATCGCCTTCCACCGGCGCGGCCCGGCCCACCCGGTGATCACCTGCATCAGCTCGGTGCACGAGGCGCTGCGCGAGGAGATGCACGTGCTGCGGCTGGCGCCGTCGGTGCACTCGGTCCGCGTGGCGCTGCGCCAGCTCCTGCTGACCGCCGAGGGCCAGGCGCAGGAGGACGCGCAGATCGCGCTCGGGCTGGTGGAGGTGGACGGCGAGGAGGGCCTGCTGCGTGAGGCCGGCGCGCTGGGCGGCACGCTCGCCGCCTTCCGCGGCGGCACCCACCTGCTGGTGACCACGCGGGGCCCGCTCAACGACGCGACCGGCGGCTTCACCGGGCTGCCCATGCTGGCCCGGCTGGCCGCGCACAGCGCCGTGGCACGGGTCGG
This sequence comes from Nonomuraea terrae, assembly GCF_044465245.1. NCBI lineage: Bacteria > Bacillati > Actinomycetota > Actinomycetes > Streptosporangiales > Streptosporangiaceae > Nonomuraea > Nonomuraea terrae. Next base: position 405,804 of record NZ_JBITLL010000003.1, read on the forward strand.
GTTCGGCCTCGGGCGCAGCGCCGCCGAGGCCGAGAGCCTGGCCCGGCGGGCGCTGGCCCGCGCGCGGCGCATCGGCGACGTGGCCGCGGTGCTGTCATTGCGCGCCGACACCGACATCGTGCTGGAGTCGGTGGCCAGCGCGCCCACGGGCACGCAGAACCTGTCGGTGCTCGCCCGCCGGGTGGGCCTGTCGGTGCCGACCCTGGAGAAGCTGCTGGAGGCCCGCGAGGCGGCCGGCGGCGCCGCGCTGACCACCCGCGAGATCGCCGAGCGGCTCGCCGTCCAGCAGCGCACCGCCCGGCGCATGCTGCACCGGCTGGAGCTGGCCGGGCTGGCCGAACGCACCGGCAACCTGACCAGCGGCTCCAGCGGCCGACCGCTCACGCTCTACCGCCTCACCCTCTAGGCCAGCCATCGGTCCAGGCCCTCGGCCACGAACTCGTCGTCGCGCAGCCACGGGTACGCCGCCCAGACACGGTCGATCTCCGCGAGCTGCCCCGGCGACAGCTCCTCCTCCGGGTCCAGGCACCAGCGGCCCGCCAGCAGTCCCTGGCGGCGCAGCACCTCGTGGATGCCGGGGATGCAGCCCCGGAAGCCGTTGGCCGAATCGAAGATGGCGGCGTTGGCGTCGGTGAGGTGGCCGTCGAGGCTGAGCAGCCGGCGCACCGCCGCGTCGTCGCCGGAGCGGGCCAGCGTGGCCTGCTCCAGCAGCTCCACCGCCCGCCGGACCCACACCGCCCACTGGCCGAGCAGGCCGCCGACGAACTCCACCTCGACCTCGCGCCCGTCCACGATCACGCGGTGGGTGGTGATGAGGTCGGCCAGGATGTGGTCGTCGTTGCCGGTGTAGAGCGCCACCTCGCCGGCCCGGCCCGCGCGTACGACGCCGTGCAGCACGTCGAGGGTGCGGTAGCGGTCGAAGGGGGCGACCTTGATGCCCACCACCGACTCGATCGAGGCGAGCCGCGTCCAGAAGTCGCGCGACAGCGGCCGGCCGCCCACGGCGGGCTGCAGGTAGAAGCCGATCACCGGCAGCACCTCCCCCACGGCCCGCGCCCGCTCGACCAGCCCGTCCTCGTCCAGCTCCCGGTACGGGCTGAGCAGCACCATGTGGTAGCCGAGCGACCGGGCCAGCTCCGCCTCGGCCACGGCCCGCTCGGTGGGCCCGGTCACCCCGGCCACCAGCGCCACCGCGCGCGGGAACTCCGCCGCCGCGTCGGCGGCCAGCTCCAGCACCGGCCGCAGCAGGCCGGTGCCGTGGATGGCGAACTGCGTGGTGTGCACGCCGACCGCCAGCCCGCCCGCGCCGGCCTCCACGTAGTAGCGGGTCAGGGCGCGCTGGCGGCGCTCGTCCAGCTTCCGGTCCTCGGTCAGGGCCAAGGGATGGGCCGGGATCACCAGACCGCGTCTGAACAGGTCCCGTACGGACGTGTGCGCCTGCGGAGCCGTGCTGAGCACGTGAGGTCCCCCTTTGTCGTCAGAAGTGAGCACGCGGGTCAGAACCGCCCGTCGCGGCGATCGAACTTGGTGGGCTTGCCGAGCAGCGGCCCGCCCTCGGCGACCCAGCGCGCCGTGTGCTCGATGAGCTCGGCGGGGGTCAGCTCCGGGTAGCCGAACAGGCCGTGGCAGCGCGAGGCGTTGGACAGCAGCGCCGTGGGCGCCTCCTCGCCGGTGAAGACCGGCTCCTTGCCGAGCACGTCGCCGAGCGCCTGCGCCGCCTGCCGTACGGAGATCAGCTCGGGGCCCGTGACGTTGAGCACGTACGGCGGCGTGCTCGCCAGCAGCAGCGAGCGCAGCGCGACCTCGTTGGCGTAGCCCTGCCAGACCACGTTCACCTGGCCCGTGGTCAGGTCGATCGGCTCACCCGCCAGCACCTTCTGGGCGAGGTCGACGAGCACGCCGTAGCGCAGCTCCACCGCGTAGTTGAGGCGGATCAGCGACATGGGCGTGCCGGCCGCCTCGGAGAAGTGCGTCAGCACCCGTTCCCTGCCGAGGCAGCTCATCGCGTAGTCGCCGACCGGGCCGACGGGATGGTCCTCGGCGCAGCCGCCGCCGGCGACGGGGACCAGCGGGTAGACGTTCCCGGTGGACAGCGCGGCGATCCGGCTGCCGGCGAACCGTTCGGCCACCCGGCCGGGCAGGTACGTGTTGGTGAACCAGGCGGTGTGCTCGCGGCCGTGGGTGCCGAACTTGGCGCCCACCAGGAACACCACGTTGGGCGCGTCCGGCAGCTCGCGCAGCGCCCGGTCGTCGGCGACGTCGGCGGCGACCACGGTGGCGCCGGCGGCGCGGAGGTCGTCCGCGAGCCCCGGCTCGGAGAAGCGCGACACCGCGATGATCCGCCGGTCGCCGCGGGTGGCGTTCAGGGCCAGCCGCACCAGGCTCGGGCCCAGCTTGCCGCCGGCGCCCAGGATCATGATGTCGCCCTCGAGCCTGCCGAGATCGCCGACGAGCCCGGCACCGGGCCGTGCCAGCCGCTCCTCGAGTTCCGCTGTCGTCCGCACGCGGTCTCCTCCATCCGTTATTTACGGTCCAGACCGTAACTGGGCAGGAGTCCGGCTGTCAACGGGGGGGCGGGCTGCTCAGGCGCGTTCGCGCGCGCGGACGAGCACGTCGAGCACGGCCCTGGTCTGGCTCCACGGCACCGGGCTGGGCGCGCCGCCCACCATGGCGAGGAACGCCTCGATCGTCCCCTCGTAGCCGAGGCCCTTCACCGGGTCGTCGCCGGGCTCGATCACGATCGTCTCGGTGGAGTCGCGATGGTGCAGGGTGACGGTGTAGGACTCCGAGGCGGAGACGCCGAGGATCTCGACCGTGCCGGTGACGCCGTCGTCCCAGCGCAGCGCCAGCACGCCGGTGTCCTCGGAGCGCAGCGTCGTGTAGTGCCGTCTTGCCCCGGCGGCGCCGGCCAGCCGCACGGCGGGGCCGAGCAGCGCCACCAGCAGCTCCACCCCGTGAACGCCCATGGTCACCATCGTGCCGCCGCCCTCGCCGGGCGTGTCCTGCCAGGCGTTGTAGCCGTTCGCCCACAGGCCCACGTCGTGCCGTACGGTCGCCCGCACGGCCAGCAGCTCGTCACGGTCGACGCGCGCGCCGGCGAAGGCCGGGGCGAAGCGCAGCACCGAGCCCGACAGCACGCGGTCGTGGATCGGCAGCCGGTCGAGCTGCTCCAGCTGGGCGCGGGTGGCGGCGGCGGGCTTGTTGACGAAGCAGGGCGCGCCCGTCTCCAGCACCCTGGCCAGCGCCCGCGGGACCTGCGGGTTGGGCACGGTCAGCACCACGCCGTCGGGGGCGCCGGACAGCGCCTCCTCCAGGCTCGCCGCCACCTTCGCGCGGGGGTGCTCGTCGGTGAAGCGCCGCAACCGCTCCGGGTCCTGCTCCCAGACGACGAGGTCGGCGTGGCGGGCCAGGGTGCGGGCGTCGGTGTAGGGGTGGCTGGTGGCGAGGCCGGCCAGAGCGATACGCACGGCTGTCTCCCTTTCATGCACGTCTGCCAGAAATGCCAAACATCATCCCAGCGCCTCGGCCGTTCCCGGGGATCACGGGTGTTGACAGTCTCGCGATCCGCTGATTACGGTCGGGTCCGTTACTGGTGCTATCCGAGGTCCATCCTCACGCTTCACGCATTTCAGGTGTGACCGTAATCCAGAAACCCGTCGGGAGCCCCATGTCCTGGTTACGCCGGCTTCTCGTCCTGCCCGCCGCCGCGGCCCTCCTTCTCACGGGGTCGCCGCCTGCCGCCCACGCCCAGACCGCGCCATCGCGCTGCGGCCCCACCGGCGGCCCGATCACCTCGTACGGACCCGCGAGCGTCACCAACGCGCTCGGCAACGCCGTGTTCGTCGGCGACACGCTGTACGCCGTCACCCGCGGCCTGTCGCCCAACGTGGTCGGCGCGTACGACACCGCAGCGGACGCGGTGACCGCCCACCACGACATCCCCACCGGCATCGGCGCCTGGGCGATGACCAAGGTCGGCACCGACGTCTACGTCGGCACGCACGGCCCCGCCGACCTGTACAAGCTGGACACCCTCACCGGCCAGGTGAGCGAGGTGGCCTCCTTCGAGGACACCTACGTCTGGAACATGGCCGCCTCCCCCGACGGCAAGGTCTACCTCGGGATGTCCCCGACGGGCCGGGTGGTGGAGTACGACCCGGCCTCCGGCGCCACCCGCGACCTCGGCGTCGCCGTCCAGGGCGAGGAGTACGTCCGGAGCATCGCCGCCGACGACACCACCGTCTACGCGGGCGTCGGCAGCCACGCCCACCTGGTCGCCATCGACCGCGCCACCGGCGTCAAGCGCGAGATCAGCCCGCCCGAGCTGGCCTCCCGGGATTTCGTGGCCAGCATGGCGATGAACGACACCCACCTGGCGATGGGCATCTCGTCGCAGGGCGAGCTGCTCGTGCTCGACAAGGACGACCCGGGCGACTACCGGATCGCCGCCGCCCCCGGCGAGAAGTACGTCACCTCGGTGGCCTTCCTCGGCGAGCACGTCTACTTCACCGGCCGCCCCACGGGCACGCTGTACCGCTACCACCTGGAGACAGGTGAGGTGGAGGCGCTCGGGGTGCCGTACCCGGAGGCGGGCACGCAGGTCCTGCACGCGCACGACGGCAAGATCTGGGGCACCCAGGACGGCGCGGTCTTCGTCTACGACCCGGCCACCGGCGAGCTGGAGTACCGCAACCTCGTCGCCCGGGGCATGCGCGCCGGCCCCGAGCAGCCGATGACCGTCTTCTCCGACGGCACGTACGTCTACGTTTCCGGCAAGGGCGGGATGCAGGTCCACGGCCCCGACGGCGAGTCGCGCCGCGTCGGCATGCCCGGCGAGCCCAAGTCCATGGCCCTCGTGGACGGCCGCCTGTACCTCGGCGTCTACACCCAGGCGCTGCTCTACGGCCACGACCCGGGCAGTGACGAGGCGAGCCTGCTGACCGGGATCGGCAACCGGCAGGACCGGCCGCGCGACATGGCCCACGACGCGGACACCGGCCTGATCGCGATCGGCACCCAGCCGGAGCCCGGCCAGGAGAACGGAGCCCTGTCGCTCTACGACCCGCGCACCGGCGAGCTGGACGTGCGCCGTCCCGTCGTGCCCGACCAGAGCGTCTACTCGGTGGCCGCCGCCGAAGGCGTCGCCTACCTCGGGACGTACATCCAGGAGGGCTTCGGCCTGCCGCCCAAGACCTCCACCGCCCGGCTGGCCGCCTATGACCTGCGCGAGCGCAAGCTGCTCTGGCAGATGGAGCCGGTGCCTGGAGCGGCCTTCGTCGCCGACGTCGTACGCCATCGCGGCCGCCTCTACGGGGTGACGGACACAGGCGTGCTCTTCGAGGTGGACCCGGCACGCCGGCAGGTGACGAGGACCACGAAGGTCGGCGCGTTCGGCGGCGACCTGGTGATCCAGGCCGGTCAGGTGTACGGCGTCTCAGGCGAAACGGTGAACAAGGGCGACCGGGTCTACCGGGTGGACCTGCGCGCCTTCACGACCCACACCGTCGCCGACGGGCTGGCCGGCGACTGGTTCGACGGCGCCAAGCTCGCCGCCGACCACTGCGGTCTGTACACGCTGCGCGGGCGCGACCTGGTCCGGATCGACACCCCCCACGGAAGGAACTGAGCATGCGCTTGACCACGATCCTGCTGGCGGCCCTGTTATTCGGTACGGGCGCCCCCGCGGCGCTCGCGCAGGACGAACCGCGGCCGCCCGTCGGCACGGTCACCGACTTCGGCGTCCAGTCGACGGCGCTCACGGTGTTCGAGGGCTTCTTCGGCGCCGACACGACCGGGCGTCCCGTCGTCTACAGCGTCCAGATGGGCACGCCCGGCGTGCTCGCCGTGGTCGACCCCGTCACCCGCGAGCACCTGCACACGGCGACGATGGCCGACTCGTCGGGCGCCTGGGCCGTCACCCAGGCCAGTGACGGGTCCGTGTACACGGGCAGCTACCCGAACGCGCACGTCTACCGCTACGACCCGCAGAGCGACGAGATGACCGACCTGGGCGCGCCGGTGCCCGGGCAGACCGTGCTCTACGGGTTCCAGCCCGGCGAGGACGGCAAGATCTACGGCGGCACCTACCCGGGCGCGCACGCGTTCTCGTACTCGCCGTCCGAGGGCTTCCGCGACCTCGGCGTCATGTACGAGGGCCAGCAGTACGTCGTCGACGTCGCCGTCGACACCGAGCGCGAGGTGCTGTGGGCCGCCATCGGCTCCGCCGGCCACCTGGTCAGGATGGACCTGCGGACGGGCGAGAAGCGCGACATCTGGCCCGAGGAGCTGCGCGGCGACGCGAACTACCCGGCGGACATCAACCTGGTCGGCGGCAAGCTGTTCGTCAAGCGCAACAAGCTCGACGGGATCGTGCTCGACCCCGACACCGGCGCGGTGCTGGCGCGCGACTTCACCATCAGCTCGCGCGGCACCACCCGCGTGGCGGACGGCTCGTACGTCTACTTCACCTCCGGCACGACGCTGTGGCGCTACGACCTGACGACCGACACCCCCGAGCCCGTCCCCGGCCCCGTGACCGCGGGCGGTCCCGGCGTGGGCTGGGGCTTCGTGGACGGCCGGCTCTACGGGCTGATCGGCAACTACGCGCAGGACGCGCTGTCGTACGACCCGGCCACGGGCGCCTCGGAGCGGTTCAAGCTGCCCTTCCCGGCCCAGCCGATCGACATCAACAACGTCAGCGCCGGCCAGGACGGCAAGATCTACACGAACCTCTACATCAACGGCACCGTCGCCACGCTCGACCCGGCCACGGGGAAGGTCACCGAACTCGGCCGGGTGGCGCAGACCGACGGCTGGTTCTGGCACGAGGGCACGATGTACCTCGGCACCTATCCCAACGGCGCCGTCCTGGAGTACGACCCGTCGCAGCCGTTCAGGAGCGGCAGCAACCCGCGTGAGCTGTTCCGCCTCATCGGCGACGGCCAGAACCGCCCGCACGCCTTCGCCGCCGCCGCAGGCAAGCTGTACGTCGGCACCACGCCCGACTACGGCCTGTGGGGCGGCGCCCTGACGGTCTACGACTTCGCCACGGGCGAGCATGACGTGATCAAGCCGCCCGTCGCCGACCAGGGCGTGATCTCCCTCGTGGCGCGCGGCGGCACCCTGTGGGGCGGCACGACGATCAACGGCGGTGGCGGCACCACCCCGAAGGCCGACGAGGCCAAGATCTTCACCTTCGACCTGGCCACCGGCACGAAGACGTCGGAGTTCGTGCCCGTGCCGGGGGCGGACTCGATCACCTCGATCGTGGAGGGCCCGGACGGCCTGCTATGGGGCCTGGCCGACGGCGAGCTGTTCGTCCTCGACCCGGACACCTCCGAGGTGCGGCGCCGGGTGGACCTGCCCGGCGGGTACGGCGGTGTCCAGGACGAGCTGCACGTCAATCCGGACGAGCACGTCTACGCCTCGCTCGACGGTCACCTGCTGCGCATCGACCCCCTGTCCATGGACGTCACCGAACTGCGGGAGGACGGGACGTACCGCTCCAGCCAGGACGCCGCGGGCAACCTGTGGTTCCGCAGCGGCGTCAAGGGCGTCAACAACGCCGTGCAGGGCGGCGCCCGGCTGCTGCGGTACACGCCGCCCGCGGACGCCTGCGCCGGCTCCGACCTGTCGCGCGAGGTGACCGTCAAGGACGTCGGCAGCGGCGTGCCCAACCGCTACCGTCCTGACGGCTGCACGATCGAGGACCTGATCGAGGACGAGGATCACACGGGCTCCGGCCTCGTGGGTCACGTCGGCAAGGTCGTCGGGCAGCTGATCACCGCGAAGGCGATCACCGCCGCCGAAGGCACGGAGCTCATCGAAGCCGCCCGCCGGGCGAGCTGACCCACCCACGCAGTGATCGGTCGGCCATCGCGCGATCATCAGGTGTTCGTGAGAACAACCGGAGATCGCGCGGTGGCCACCCGCGCGACGGTGCGGCCCTCGACGGTCCCACGGCCTCAGCGCTCACCTGACGGGTGAACGCGGCCCTGCACGAACTCCCCTTGTTCCGCACGGAGCTGCATGGGCGGACAACAAGCGCGCAGCGATGGCCCTGGGCTTGCGACAGCCCCAAGGGCGTTTGCGCAGCTCAGGCAAGCCTTCCCTTCGTTGCGGATCTTGGGCCACTTATGCCACATTCAAGGCAAGAGATGGCAAAACGGGAGGATTTTCATGACCATCGAGCTCGCCCGGCCGTACTCCCCCGAGCAGCACCACAGCCACCGGGACGTCACCGGCGGCTGGCTGCGGCCGGCGGTGTTCGGGGCGATGGACGGGCTCGTGTCCAACTTCGCGCTGATCGCCGGCGTGGTCGGCGCGGCCGGGGCCGGGCGGGGGGCGGTGCTGGCCGGGTTCGCCGGGCTGGTGGCCGGGGCCTGCTCCATGGCGGCCGGCGAGTACACGTCCGTGAAGTCGCAGACCGAGCTGATGCGCGCCGAGATCGCCGTCGAGCGGCGCGAGCTGGCCCGCAACCCCGTGGGCGAACGGGCCGAGCTGGCGGCGCTCTACCGCTCGCGCGGCCTCGACCCGGAGCTGGCCGAGCGGGTGGCCGAGGGCCTGTCGGCCGATCCGGAGCAGGCGCTGCGGGTGCACGTGCGCGAGGAGCTGGGCGTCGATCCTGACGACCTGCCCTCGCCGCGGCTGGCCGCGGTGTCGTCCTTCTGCGCGTTCGCCACGGGGGCGCTGGTGCCGCTGGCGCCGTTCCTGTTCGGGGCGTCGGGCCTGCTGGTCGCCCTGTTGGTGAGCATGATCGCGCTGTTCGGGTTCGGAGCGGCGGTGGCGGTGATGACCGCGCGGCCGTGGTGGCTGGGCGGGCTGCGCCAGCTCGTCCTCGGCATGGGCGCCGCCGCCGTGACGTTCGGCCTGGGCCACCTGCTCGGCGTCACCGTCTCCTGACCCCGCCACCCGGCACCGGCAGGAAACGCTGCTTGGCGAACTGGTGCCGCAGCGTGCCGTCACCCGTGGTTCGGAGCGCCGCCCATCCAGCGACACTCCCGCCGCGTGACGGGTTACCGGCGGGTGAGGGCGACCGCCGCGTGACCGGCGACCGCCGCGTGACCGGCGGGTGACCCGTTACGGGCGGGTGACGGTGGCCAGTCGGATGCCGAGGCCGATGAGGGCGGCGCCGGTCAGGCCGTCGACGGCCCGGCGCACGCCCGGCCGGGCGAACACCTTGCGCAGCGTCCCCACGACGCCCGCCACGAGCAGGAACCAGGCGACCGTGCCCGCCAGCGCGACCGCCGACAGCACCAGCGTCTCCCCCATGCCCGCGCCCGAGCTGACGAACTGCGGCACCAGGGCCACGAAGAACAGCGCGGCCTTGGGGTTGAGGACGTTCGTGAGCAGTCCTTCGGCGAACGCCGCCCACGGCCCCCGTCTGACGGCGGCGGCGGTGTCGAGCTCCAAGGCGCCGCCCCCGCCCAGGGCCGCGCGCAACGACCTGACGCCGAGGTAGAGCAGGTAGGCCGCGCCGACGACCTTGACGACGGTGAACGCCGCCGCCGAGGCCGCCATCAGCGCCGCGATGCCGGTGGCCGCCGCCACCACCCAGGCGGACACGCCGACGGCGATCCCCACGGCTGCCGCCATGCCGTGGCCCCGGCCCGAGATCGCGGAGCGGCGTACGACGACGGCGAAGTCGGGCCCCGGCGACATCGCCCCGAGCAGCACAATCCCGCCAAACGCCACGATATGCGTCATAGAGGTCATGGCGGCCACCGTACAAGGACGCGTCCCTCGGGCACCACGGCCGAACGCTCCCACGTCCACGTCGGCACGGTGATCATCTCCGCCGGGCGGTCGAGCGGCACCGGCGTGTCGAGCAGCGCGGAGCACGGGCTGAGCGGCAGGCCACCCCCCGGGATGACCACGGTGTCGAGCGGGGTGCGGCAGGTCGCCCCGTCGGGCTCGTCCCGCTCACCGGGCACCCACGCGGCCTGCCCCGAGAAGGCGACGTACGCCAGCGCCCCACACGGCGCGGCGCCCGAGTGGCGCAGCGTGCCGGCGGGCAGCCAGCCGTGCTGCCCGGGCGTGAGGACGACGCCCGAGACGTGCAACTCGCCGGTCAGCAGCACGAGCTCCTCCCCCGCCAGGTAGCGGCCGCGCTCGTGCCGCGCCCAGCCGGGCGGGAAGCGGACGAGCGCCGCCGAACCGCCCAGCCGGGCCAGCCGCACCGGGAGGTTGGACCCCGGGATCAGGAAGGGGTGGCCGGGCAGCTCCGCGTCGTCGAGCAGGTCGATCAGCACGGCCGTCGGTCAGCGCCTGCGGCGCCACTTCTTGAGGATGGTGCGCAGCGTCAGCAGCAGCACGACCGCCACGAACTGGCCGCCGAGCACGATGCGGTTGACGTCGATGGCGGGCCGCCAGATCGCGTCGCCGTCCTTGAGCACGAAGACCCCCGCCGGGGTGGCGCCGAACCCGTAGCCGCCCCCGCTGCCGTCGCCCTGCTCCCCCTTCTCGCTCTTGCCCTGCCCCTGGCGCCCGCCGCCGCCCTGGGCGATGCGGGCGACGGGGATGACCACCACGTCGCCGTGGCGGACGGGCTCCCCGAAGACACGTTTGACGGTCGCGACGTCCTTCGACTGCTCCACCATCTCCATGATGTCCATCCCGCCATCGTCACCCGGAGGACCCGCCCGCGTCGATGCCGTATCGGTCGAGGATCAGTCGAAGGTGGTGGAGATCTCGTGCCAGCCGCCCGGCGGGATGTCCTGCGCCGGCTGCGGCCCCCACGAGCCCCTCGCGTACACCAGCGGCGGGTCGGGCAGGTCGAGCACCGGCTGGACGATCCGCCACGACTCCTCCACCAGGTCGAACCTGGCGAACCTGCGCGGGTCGCCGCTGACGGCGTCGGCCATGATGCGCTCGTAGGCCGCCTCCAGGGGCCCGAGCACCTTGGTGAAGTCGACGCTCACCGGCACCGGCCGGGTGCGCTGCCGGCCCGGCTCCTTGGCCAGCAGGTCGAACGTCACGCCCGCGTCGGGCTGCAGCCGGAACCTGATGAGGTTGGGGCTGTCGGGGGCGCCGCCGTTGGCGAACATCGCCACCGGGGGGCGGCGCAGCTCGGCGACGATCTCCAGGTCGGTCATCGGCATCGCCTTGCCGGAGCGGATGCACCACGGCACCCCGGCCCAGCGCCAGTTGTCGATGTAGGCGCGCAGCGCGACGTAGGTCTCCGTCGTGGAGCCGGGACGCACGCCCTCGGTGTCGAGGTAGCCGTCGTACTGGCCCCGGACGACGTCGGCGGGCGAGATCGGCTGGACCGCGCGCAGCACCCGCCACTTCTCGTCGAGCTGGGCCCGGGCGTCCTTGGACGGCGGCGCGTCCATGGCCAGGATGGCCAGCAGCTGCAGCAGGTGGTTCTGGACGACGTCGCGGATGGTGCCGTTGGCGTCGTAGAAGCCGCCGCGCTCGGTGACGTCGAAGTCCTCGGCCAGGGTGATCTGGACGCTGCGGATGTAGGAGCGGTTCCAGATGGGCTCCAGCAACATGTTGGCGAACCGGAACACCATGAGGTCCTCGACCGGCTCCTTGCCCAGGAAGTGGTCGACCCGGCGCAGGTGGTCCTCGTCGAAGTACTTGAGCAGCTCGGCGTTGAGGGCGCGGGCCGAGTCGAGGTCGTGCCCGAACGGCTTCTCCACCACGAGCCTGGCCTCGCGGTTGAGGCCCTCGCCCGCCAGCCCCTCGGCGACCGAGGCGAACAGCGACGGCGGCACCGCGAGGTAGTGGACGAGGAAGCCCTTGCCCTCGGCCTCGTCGCGCAGCCGCGCGAAGACGGCGGGGTCGCCGTAGTCGCCGCTGACCAGCCGAAGGTTGCCGGCCAGCTTGTCGAACGCCGCGTCGTGGACCCCGCCGCAGGCCGCGCGGACGTGCTCGCGCAGCCCGTCGAGGTCGAGGTCGGTCCTGGCCACGCCGATGATCGGCAGGTCGAGCCGCCCGTCGGCCGTCAGGCGGTAGAGGGCGGGCAGGATCATCTTGCGCGCGAGGTCGCCGGTGATGCCGAACAGGACCAGCGCGCCCGCCTGCTCAGACACGCCGCCCCCGCAGCTCGCGGTAGCGGCGGATGAGCTGCTCGGTCGAGGCGTCGGGGAAGGATGTCGGCGGCGCGTCGGAGGTGAGCGCGGGCGCCAGATCGAGCGCCATCTTCTTGCCCAGCTCGACGCCCCACTGGTCGAAGGAGTCGACGCCCCAGACGGTGCCCTCGACGAAGACGACGTGCTCGTAGAGGGCGACGAGCTGGCCCAGCGTGGACGGGGTCAGCTTCGGCGCGAGGATCGTGGAGGTGGGGCGATTGCCCGGCATCACCTTGTGGGGCACGATCTCGGGCGCGGTGCCCTCGGCCGCGATCTCGTCGGCGGTCTTGCCGAACGCCAGCGCCGTGGTCTGGGCCAGCAGGTTGGCGGTCAGCTGGTCGTGCATGCCCTCGCGGTCGTCGTGGGGCTCGGCGAAGCCGATGAAGTCGGCCGGCACGAGCCTGGTGCCCTGGTGCAGGAGCTGGTAGAAGGCGTGCTGGCCGTTGGTGCCCGGCTCGCCCCAGAAGATCTCGCCGGTCGCCGCGGTGACCGGGGTGCCGTCGGCGCGCACCGACTTGCCGTTGGACTCCATCGTGAGCTGCTGCAGGTAGGCGGGGAAGCGGTGCAGCCGCTGGCTGTAGGGCAGCACGGCGCGGGTCTCGGCGCCGAAGAAGTCGGTGTACCAGACACCGAGCAGGCCCATCAGCACCGGCATGTTGGCCTCGAACGGCGCGGTGCGGAAGTGCTCGTCGACGGTGTGGAAGCCGGCCAGCATCTCGCGGAAGCGCTCGGGCCCGATGGCGATCATCAGGGAGAGGCCGATCGCGCCGTCGTACGAGTAACGGCCGCCCACCCAGTCCCAGAAGCCGAACATGTTGTCGGTGTCGATGCCGAACTCGGCGACCTTGGCCGCGTTGGTGGAGACGGCCACGAAGTGCTTGGAGACGGCGTCGTCGCCGAGCGCCTCGACCAGCCAGCGGCGCGCGACGCGCGCGTTGGTGAGCGTCTCGAGCGTGGTGAAGGTCTTGGAGCTGACCACGAACAGCGTGGTCTCGGGGTCGAGCCCGGCGAGGTTGCCGGTGATGTCGGCCGGGTCGATGTTGGAGACGAACCGGGCCGTGATGCCGGCGTCGGCGTAGTCGCGCAGCGCCTCGTAGGCCATGGCGGGGCCGAGGTCGGAGCCGCCGATGCCGATGTTGACGACGGTCTCGATGGGCTTGCCGGTGGCGCGCCGCCACTCCTTCGAGCGCACCCGGCCGGCGAAGGCGCTCATCTTGTCGAGCACGGCGTGCACGTCGGCCACGACGTCCTGGCCGTCGACGGCCAGCTCGGCGTCGCGGGGCAGCCGCAGCGCCACGTGGAGGACCGCGCGGTCCTCGCTGACGTTGATGTGCTCGCCGCGGAACATGGCCTCGATGCGCTCGCGCAGCCCGGCCCGCTCGGCCAGGGCCACCAGCAGGTCGATGGTCTCCTGCGTGGCTCGGTGTTTGGCGTAGTCGAGGTAAAGGTCGCCGGCGGTCACCGTCATGCGGCCGGCCCGGCCCGGGTCCTCCGCGAACAGCTCGCGCAGATGCCTGCCCGCGAGCTCCTCGTGGTGTTTGCCCAGGGCCGCCCACTCCTGGCTCTGGGTGATGTCGCCGTTCACGCGTCCTCCTAGAGTCCCCTGACCGGCTGATGCGCCGGTCCCATCGTCCCGTAACCCCGTACCCCGGCAGGTTGATTCCGCGCACGACGGAGCCGATTTTCAGTGGGATTCGCGGCCCACCCGGTCGCCGCTCGACCCGACGAGGAAGTCCAGATCGGCGCCGCGGTCGGCCTGGGTGACGTGCTCGACGTACAGCCGCTCCCACCCGCGCGCAGGCCGGGCGTGGCCGGTCGTGACGGGCTCCCTGGCGGCCAGCTCGGCCTCCGGCACGTCCACGTCGAGCCGGCGAGCGGCCACGTCGAGCACGATCGGGTCTCCGGTGCGCACCCTGGCCAGTGGCCCGCCGGCGGCCGCCTCGGGCGCGGCGTGCAGCACGACGGTGCCGTACGCGGTGCCGCTCATGCGGGCGTCGCTGATGCGGACCATGTCGCGCACACCCTTCTCCAGCAGCCTGGCGGGCAGCGGCAGGTTGCCGACCTCGGGCATGCCGGGGTAGCCGCGCGGTCCGCAGCCGCGCAGCACCAGCACGGAGGTCTCGTCCACGTCGAGGTCGGGCGAGTCGAGGCGGGCGTGCACGTCCTCGACGCTGTCGAAGACGACGGCCCTGCCGCGGTGGCGCAGCAGCTCGGGCGAGGCGGCGGCGGGTTTGATCACGGCGCCGTCGGGCGCCAGGTTGCCGCGCAGCACGGCGATCCCGGCGTCGGGCAGCAGCGGTGCCGCGCGCCGCCTGATGACGTCCTCGTCGAGGATCTCGGCGCCGGCCAGGTGCTCGGCCAGGGGCCGCCCGGTCACGGTGATCGCGGACGGGTCGAGCAGGTCCTCGACCTCCTTGAGCACGGCGGCGAGGCCGCCGGCGCGGAAGAGGTCGTCCATGAGGTGCCGCCCCGCGGGCTGCAGGTCCACCAGCAGGGGCACGCCGGAACCGGTGCGGTCGAAGTCGTCCAGGGTGAGCTCGACGCCCAGCCTTCCCGCGATGGCGAGCAGGTGGACGACGGCGTTCGTGGAGCCGCCGACGGCGGCCAGGGTGACGATGGCGTTCAGGAACGAGGCCCTGGTCATCACGTGGCTCGGGCGGCGGCCCGCCTTGACCAGCTCGACCGCGAGGCGGCCGCTCTGGTGGGAGCGTTCGAGCAGGCGGCTGTCGGCGGCGGGGGTGCCGGCGGTGCCGGGCAGGGTCATGCCGAGCGCCTCGGCCACGCAGGCCATGGTGGAGGCGGTGCCCATCGTGTTGCAGTGGCCGCGGCTGCGGATCATGGACGACTCCGACTCCAGGAACGCCTCGCGGGAGAGCGTTCCGGCGCGTACCTCCTCGCTGAGGCGCCACACGTCGGTGCCGCAGCCGAGCGGGGCGCCCCGGAAGTGGCCGGTCAGCATGGGACCGCCGGGCACCACGAGCGCGGGCAGGTCCACCGAGGCGGCGGCCATGAGCAGGGACGGGATCGTCTTGTCGCACCCGCCGAGCAGCACCACGCCGTCGATGGGGTTGGCGCGCAGCATCTCCTCGGTCGCCATGGCGGCCAGGTTGCGCCAGAGCATGGCCGTGGGGCGCACGTTCGTCTCCCCCAGGGAGACGACGGGCAGGTTGAGCGGCACGCCGCCGGCCGCCCACACGCCGTCCATGACGCTGCGGGCGACCTCGTTCAGGTGGGCGTTGCAGGGAGTGAGGTCGGAGGCGGTGTTGGCGATCGCGATGTGCGGTTTTCCGCCCTCGAACGCCTCGCGTGGCAGCCCCCGCCGCATCCACGCCCGGTGGATGTAGGAGTTGCGGTCGTCCCCCGAATACCAGTGCGAACTCCTGAACCCCATATGCGGCAGCTTATCCAGCCTGAGGGGGATTCAGCACGGCGTGTGGGGAAGCAGCAGGGGATGGAGCACATCGACGCGTACTGGCGGGCGGCGAACTACCTGTCCGTCGGGCAGATCTACCTGCTGGACAATCCGCTGCTGACCGAGCCGCTGCGGCCCGAGCACATCAAGCCGCGTCTGCTCGGTCACTGGGGGACGACGCCCGGGCTGAACTTCTGCTTCGCCCATCTCAACCGGGTGATCCGCGAGCGGGACCAGGACATGATCTACATCTGCGGCCCCGGGCACGGCGGCCCGGGGGCGGTGGCGCACGCGTGGCTGGAGGGGTCGTACTCCGAGCGTTATCCGGACGTGTCGCAGGACGCGGAGGGCATGCGGCGGCTGTTCCGCCAGTTCTCCTTCCCCGGCGGCATCCCGAGCCACGCCGCGCCGGAGACGCCTGGGTCGATCCACGAGGGCGGCGAGCTGGGATACGCCCTCACGCACGCGTACGGCGCGGCCTTCGACAACCCCGAGCTGGTGGTGGCCTGCATCGTGGGCGACGGCGAGGCCGAGTCGGGCCCTCTGGCCGCGAGCTGGCACTCCAACAAGTTCCTCGACCGCCGCCGCGACGGCGTCGTGCTGCCCATCCTCCACCTGAACGGCTACAAGATCGCCAACCCGACCGTGCTGGCCCGCATCCCCGAGCAGGAGCTGCTCAAGCTCATGGAGGGGTACGGCTACCGCCCCCACCTGGTGGGCCCCGACCACGCGGAGATGGCGGGCACCCTGGACACCGCGTTCGAGCAGATCGCCGCGTACAAGGCGGGCGACGCCGACCGGCTGCCGATGATCATCCTGCGCACGCCGAAGGGCTGGACGGGGCCGCGCGAGGTGGACGGCAAGCCGGTGGAGGGCACCTGGCGCGCCCACCAGGTGCCGCTGGCCAAGGTCCGCGAGAACCCGACCCACCTGGGGATGCTGGAGGAGTGGATGCGGTCGTACCGGCCGGAGGAGCTGTTCGGCTCCGAAGGGCGGCCGGCGCGGGAGATCCGCGAGACGGTGCCGCACGGCACCCGCAGGATGAGCGCCAACCCGCACGCCAACGGCGGCGAACTGCTGGAGCCGCTGCGGCTGCCCGACTTCCGCAGGACGGCGATCGAGGTCAAGTCGCCGGCCTCGCAGTCGAGCGAGCCCACGCGGGTGCTCGGCGGGTGGCTGCGCGACGTGATCGCCGCCAACCCGGCCACGTTCCGGCTGCTGGGCCCGGACGAGACCGCCTCGAACCGGCTGTCGGACGTCTTCGAGGTCACCGACCGGGCCTGGAACGCCGAGCTGCTGCCGACCGACGAGAACCTGGGCGCGGGCGGCCGGGTCATGGAGGTGCTCAGCGAGCACCTGTGCCAGGGCTGGCTGGAGGGTTACCTGCTGACCGGCCGGCACGGGCTGTTCAACTGCTACGAGGCGTTCATCCACATCATCGACGCGATGTTCAACCAGCACGCCAAGTGGCTGGAGTCGTCGCAGAAGATCCCGTGGCGGCGGCCGGTGGCGTCGCTGACGTACCTGCTGTCGTCGCACGTGTGGCGGCAGGACCACAACGGCTTCAGCCACCAGGACCCCGGCTTCCTCGACGTGGTGATCAACAAGAAGGCGTCGGTGGTGCGGGTCTACCTGCCGCCGGACGCCAACACGCTGCTGTCGGTGGCCGACCACTGCCTGCGCTCGCGCGACTACGTCAACGTGATCGTGGCGGGCAAGCAGCCGGTGCTGGACCTGTTCACGATGGAGGAGGCGATCGCGCACAACACGCGCGGTCTCGGCATCCTGCCGTGGGCCTCCACCGACGACGGCACCGAGCCGGACGTCGTGCTGGCCTGCGCCGGCGACGTGCCGACGCTGGAGACGCTGGCCGCCGCGGCGCTGCTGCGCGAGCACCTGCCGGAGCTGAAGGTGCGCGTGATCAACGTGGTCGACCTCATGCGGCTGCAGCCGGCGACGGAGCACCCGCACGGCATGTCGGACGCCGAGTTCGACACGCTGTTCACCGTCGACAAGCCGGTCATCTTCGACTTCCACGGCTACCCGTCGCTCATCCACCAGCTCACCTACCGCCGCCACGGCCACGGCAACATCCACGTGCGCGGCTACAAGGAGGAGGGCACCACGACGACACCGTTCGACATGGCGATGCTCAACGACATCGACCGCTACCACCTGGTCATGGACGTCATCGACCGCGTCCCCGGCCTCGGCTCCAGGCAGGCGCATCTGCGCCAGCGCATGAGCGACGAGCGGCTGCGGGCGCGCCAGTACACCCGAGACCACGGCGAGGACCCCGCGGAGATCAGAACGTGGACATGGCAGGCCGCATTCTCGTCCTGAACACCGGCTCCTCGTCCATCAAGTACGAGCTCGTGGACATGCGCACCCGCGAACGGCCCGCGCGCGGACTGGTCGAGCGCATCGGCGAGGAGCAGGGCAGGCTCGTCCACCACGCGGGCGACGCTCCCCCGTACGAGCGGCGGGAGCACTTCGCCGGGCACGACGAGGGGCTGGCCGCGGTCATGGAGGCGTTCCGGACGACCGGGCCGGAGCTGGACCCGGTCGCGGTCGGGCACCGGGTGGTCCACGGCGGCGACCGGTTCGACCGGGCCGTGCTCGTCGACGACGGCGTGATCGCCGCCATCGAGGAGCTGGCCCCGCTGGCGCCGCTGCACAACCCGGTCAACCTGGCCGGCATCCGGGTGGCGCGCGAGGCGTTCCCCGAGGTGCCGCAGGTGGCGGTGTTCGACACGGCGTTCCAGCTGACGCTGCCGCCGGAGGCGTACACGTACGCGGTGCCGCGCGAGTGGCGCGAGCGGCTCGGCGTGCGGCGCTTCGGCTTCCACGGCACCTCCTGCGCGTACGTCTCCCGCCGCGCCGCCGCCTTCCTCGGCCGCGACCTGGCGGAACTCGACCTGATCGTGCTGCACCTGGGCAACGGGGCCAGCGCGACCGCGATCTCCGGCGGGCGCAGCGTGGACACCTCCATGGGCCTGACGCCCCTGGAGGGGCTGGTGATGGGCACCCGCTCGGGCGACGTCGACCCCGCCCTGCCCGGCTACCTCGCCCGCGTGGCCGGACTGGACGCCGAGCACGTGGAGAACCTGCTCGGCCACCAGGGCGGGCTGCGCGCGCTGGCCGGCACCCTGGACATGCGGGAGGTGCGGGCCCGCGACGACGCCGAGGCCCGCCTGGCGCTGGCCGTCTACACGCGGCGCATCCGCAAGTACGTCGGCGCCTACTACGCGCTGCTCGGCCGGGCTGACGCGATCGTGTTCGCCGGCGGCGTGGGCGAGCACGACGCCGCCACCCGCGCCGAGTCGCTGACGGGCCTGGAGCGGCTCGGCATCGCGGTGGACCCGGCGCGCAACGAGGCGCCCTCGCAGGAGGAGCGCGCGGTGTCGCCGCCGGGGGCCGAGGTGGCGGTGCTGGTCGTCCCCACGGACGAGGAAGGGGAGATCGCCCGCCAGGCGCTCGACCTCATCACCCGATCCGCCGGGGACACCTGATGATGCGCGCTCGGGAAAGGCGGACCCATCCTGGCGGAAAGTAACGGCTCGAGTGCGGCAGGGTACACCTTGGAGGGGTAACTCGTTGGTAGGGTGTCCGGAAATGTGCAGCTCTGGACAGGTGGGATAGGTGGAGGTCGAACAGACAGCACTGCCCGGGATCGGCCTGAGGCATGATTTCACCACGCGGAGAGGGCAGCGGGTGGGGGTCATCTCCCACCGCACCGGCCGCCGCGACCTGGTGATCTACGACAAGGACGATCCTGACGCGGTCTGCCACACGGTCAAGCTCAACGACGAGGAAGCCGACGCGCTCGCCGAGCTGCTCGGCGCGCCCCGCATCGTGCAGCGGCTCAACCAGCTCCACCAGCAGGTGGCGGGCCTGGTGAGCGTGCAGCTGCCGATACCGGCGGGCTCCCCGTACGCCGGCCGCCCCATGGGCGACGCCCGGGTGCGGACGCGGACGAGCGCCTCGATCGTGGCCGTGGTCCGCGCCGGGCAGGTGTTCGCCAGCCCCGGCCCCGAGTTCGTGTTCGACGCGGGTGACGTGGTGGTGGTCGTCGGCAGCGAGGACAGCACCGCCGATGTCGCCGGCATCCTGGCAGAAGGGTAGGGCCGCGGGTTGCACCATACCGCGGTCATTTTTCTGGAGTTCGGTGCTGTCGTCCTCGGCTTGGGCGTGCTCGGCGCGCTGGCCCTGCGCGTCGGCATCTCCCCCATCCCGCTCTACCTGATCGCCGGGCTGGCGTTCGGCACGGGCGGCGTGCTGCCGCTGGCGACGAGCGAGGACTTCATCTCGGTCGGCGCCGAGCTGGGCGTGGTCCTGCTGTTGCTCACCCTGGGCCTGGAGTACAACGCCGACGAGCTCGTGACGAGCCTCACCAGCAACGCCCGCGCGGGCATCGTCGACCTGGTGCTCAACGCGGCGCCGGGCGCGATCATCGCCTTACTCCTGGGCTGGGGGCCGGTGGCGGCCGTCGCCATGGCGGGCGTCACGTACGCGACCTCGTCGGGCATCACCGCCAAGGTGCTGTCCGACCTCGGATGGATCGGTAACCGCGAGACGCCGACGGTGCTGTCGCTGCTGGTCTTCGAAGACCTCACGATGGCGATCTACCTGCCGGTGCTGACGACCATGCTGGCCGGGCTGAGCCTGGTGAGCGGGGCCATCTCGGTGGGCATCGCGCTGGCGACGGTGAGCGTGGTGCTCGTCCTGGCGCTGAAGTTCGGGCGCTTCATCGAGGCGTTCGTGCGCAGCCCCAACTCCGAGGTGCTGCTGCTCAAGGTCGTCGGGCTGGCCCTGCTGGTGGCGGGTCTGGCCCAGCAGCTGCAGGTGTCGGCCGCCGTGGGCGCGTTCCTGGTGGGGATCGCGCTGTCGGGTCAGCTGGCCGAGGACGCGCGGGCGCTGCTGGCACCGCTGCGCGACCTGTTCGCGGCGATCTTCTTCGTGTTCTTCGGCCTGCAGACCGACCCGGCGAAGATCCTGCCGGTGGCCGGGCTGGCGGCGCTGCTGGCCCTGGTCAGCATGATCACGAAGCTGCTGACCGGCGCGTACGCGGCCAAACGGGCGGGCATCGCCAGGGCCGGACGCGCCCGCGCGGGCATCGCGCTGATCCCGCGCGGCGAGTTCAACATCGTCATCGCCGGTCTGGCCGTGGGCGCGGGCGTCCACCCCGACCTGGGGGCGCTGGCGGCGGCGTACGTGCTGATCCTGGCGGCGTTCGGGCCGCTGGCGGCCAAGCTCGTGCAGCCGTTCATCACGGCCATCGCGAAACGGGCCTGAACGGGCGATCGGCGCGCGGAAGCGGCGGGTTCACCGCGAGAATGGCGGTGTGCTCGCCGCCGAACTCACCCCCGCCGAACTCACCCCCGCGGAGCAGGCCGTGGCCGACGCCGTACCACGCGGGCGGAAGGCGGATCTGCGGGCGGGGGATCCCGCCGCCGACTCCCCCGCCCGCGCGGACTCCTGGGGCGCCGAGCGGGTCGTCCGGGCGGACGTGCTGGCCGGGCTGCTGCTCGCCGAGTACGCCGGGCCGGCCGACAAGCCCGCGCTGCGCCTGGCCGGGGCCCGGATCACCGGGCGGCTCCACCTGGGCTTCGCCGAGGTGGGCTTCCCGGTCACGTTCGAGGAATGCGCCTTCGACCAGCCGCCCGATCTGTACCAGGCCCGCACCCGCTTCCTGAGCTTCGCCGACTCGCGACTGCCCGGCCTGGTCGCGTCCAACCTCCAGGTCGAGGGCAATCTGCGGCTGAACGGCTGCCACGTCACCGGCGAGGTGCGCCTGCACGGCGCCCGCGTCACCGGCAACCTCACGCTCAGCGGCGCGCGCCTCGAGCACCCCGGCGGCGTCGCGATCAACGGCGAGCAGCTCGACGTCGGCGGCGACCTGCGCGCCGAGGACGGCTTCGCCTGCCACGGCGAGATCGTCCTCACCGCGGCCAGGATCGGCTCCGCGGTGCGCCTCGACGGCGCGCGCCTGCGGGCGCCCGGCGGGCTCGCGTTCGGCGCGTCCAACCTGGACGTCCAGGTGGGGCTGTTCGCCCGGCGGATGGAGGTCGACGGCGAGGTCCGGCTGCGCCATGCCCGCGTCGGCGGCCCGCTGACGCTGCGCGGCTCGCGGCTGCGCAATCCCGGCGGCCTGGCGGTGCGCGGGGGCGGGCTGAACGCCGAGGGCGGCCTGTTCCTGTCGCTGGTCGAGGCCGAGGGCATGGTGCGGCTGGAGGCGGCGAGGATCGGCCGCACGCTCGGCCTCGACGGCGCGCTGCTGCGCCACCCCGGCGGCGTGGCGCTGGCGGGCGACGGCCTGGCCGTGGACGGCTCGCTGCTGGCCCGCGAGGGCATGGCGGCCGAGGGCGAGATCAGCCTGTGCGACGCCTCCGTCACCGGGTCCGCCCATTTCGAGGGCGCCCGGCTGGCCAACCCGGGCGGCGCCGCCCTGTCGGCCAACGGCATCACGGTCGGCAAGATGCTCAAGCTCTGCGACGGCTTCTCCGCGCGCGGGCGGATCCGGCTGACCAACGCCCAGATCGGCAGCCGCCTGTGCTTCGACGACGCCACCCTGGAGACGCCGGGCGGCGAGGCGCTCAAGTGCTGGCGGTTGGAGACGCGCGAGCTGGCGCTGCGCACCGCCGAGCCGGTCGTCGGGAGGGTCGACCTGCGCTACGCCCGCATCGGGGTGCTGCGCGACAGCCCCGCCGTGTGGCCGGGCGAGGTGTGCATGGACGGGCTGGCGTACGAGGTGCTCGAACCCGTGCTGCCGGCCGCCGAGCGGCTCAGGTGGCTGCGCCGCGACCCGGACGGCTACCTGCCGAACGCCTACGAGCAGCTGGCCGGCATGTACCGGCGGCTGGGCAGCGACGCCGACGCCCGCGACACGCTGCTGGCCAGCCAGCAGCGGCGCCGCGCCACCCTGCCGTGGTACGCCCGCTTCTGGGGCCACCTCCAGGACGTCACCGTCGGCTACGGCTTCCGCCCCCTGCGCGCGGCGGCGTGGCTGGCGGCGCTGCTGGCCGTGGGCACGGTGGTGTTCACGCGGGTCGAGCCGCCGGCGCTGAAACCCGGGGAGGCGCCGCACTTCAACCCGTTCGTCTACACGCTCGACCTGCTGCTGCCGATCATCGACTTCGGGCAGGAGCGGGCCTACAACCCGGGTGGCGCGACGCAGTGGCTGGCGTACGGGCTGATCGCGGCAGGGTGGGTGCTCGCCACGACGATCGCCGCCGGCCTCACCCGCTCGCTGCGGCGGGCGTGAGGCTCAGCCGTTCACCGCGCGCAGGGCGCCGGGGCGGCGGCCGGTGAGGTGGTCGAGCGCGGCCGCGGTGGCGGCGTCGGCGGCCACGTACACGACGATGCGCTGCTCGCCGTCGGACAGGTGGAGCTGCTCCCTGGCCAGCCGCAGCTCCCCGGCCTCGGGGTGGGCCAGCCGTTCCACGGGCGCGGCCGGTGGGGGCGCGGCCGGCGCGGCCATCCGGGAGGTGAACTCCTCGCCGGCCGCGAACGCCAGCTCGGCGGTCAGCTCGGCCGCGTAGTCGTCACCGGGGGCGTTGTCCAGCTTGAGCGCCGCGGCCTGCTCGTCGGCGACGCGGCTCCAGTCGGGGAAGGCGATCCTGGCGCGGGAGTCGGCGAACACGTACCTGATGAGGTTGGGATCGTCGCCGTCGAGCAGGCCGACAGGGCCGTACACGCGCTGGAAGGCCGCGGTGCGCGCGAGCACGTCGCCGATCCGGTTGAGCAGCACGGCGGGCGCGGGGTCGAGGCCGTCGAGCAGCGCCCGCACGGTCGGGCGCACCTCACGGGACGGCGCCCGCGCCGGCCCGGGGCACAGCGCGTGCCCGCCGCCCGCCACCTTGGCCAGCAGGCGCAGGTGGACGCGCTCCTCCGGGGTCATGCGCAGGGCTCCGGCGAGGGTCGCGAGCACCTGCGCGGACGGGTTGCGGTCGCGCCCCTGCTCCAGCCTGGTCAGGTATTCGACGCTGACCCCGGCCAGCGTGGCCAGCTCCGCCCTGCGCAGCCCCGGCGTGCGCCGCCGTGGTGCGTCGGGCAGGCCGACGTCTGCGGGTTTGACGGACTCGCGGCGGGCGCGCAGATAGGCGCCGAGCTCGTTGTCGGTCACGCCCCGAGTGTACGGGGCCGCCGCGCGCTCATCATGGCCCCGCGGGGGCCAGTATGGGCGCGGTCTCCCTCGCCCGGCGGCCGACCGTCAGGGTGGGGGCATGACGACCATGCGTTACCGACTGCTCGGGCCGACCGGGCTGCGCGTCTCGGAGCTGTTCCTCGGCGCGATGACGTACCAGGAGTTCTCGCCGGAGGTCCGGCGCGTCTTCGAGCTGTACGCCGAGGCCGGCGGCAACGTCGTGGACACGGCCTCCATGTACGGCGGGAGCGAGGACGTCGTCGGCGAGCTGCTCCAGGGCCGCCGCGACCGTTTCGTGCTGGCCACGAAGTACACCGGCAGCCGCGACCGCACCGACCTGAACGCCGCCGGCAACCACCGCAAGAACCTCACCCTGTCGCTGGAGCAGAGCCTGCGCCGGCTGCGCACCGACTACATCGACCTGTACTGGGTGCACGTCTGGGACCGGCACACTCCGGTCGAGGAGACGATGCGGGCGCTCGACGACGCGGTCCGCGCCGGGAAGGTGCTGTACGCCGGGATCTCGGACGCCCCGGCGTGGGTCGTCAGCCGGGCGAACACGCTGGCGGAGTGGCGCGGGTGGACGCCGTTCGCCGGGTTGCAGGTGCCGTACAACCTGCTGCGGCGGGATGTGGAGCGGGAGCTGCTGCCGATGGCGCGGGCGTTCGGGATGAGCGTGGCGGCGTGGGGGGTGCTCGCGCACGGGGTACTGTCCGGCCGGTACGCCGAGCCGGGTGCCGCGGCGTCGCGGGTGTCGCCCGACTCGATCAGCGGACGTGACCGGGCCGGGGTGCGGGTCGTGATCGAGGTGGCCGGCGAGCTGGGCGTCACGCCGGCGCAGGTCGCGATCGCGTGGGCGCTGCGGCGCGGGGTGCACCCCATCCTCGGGACGAGCAGCGCCGAGCAGCTCAAGGACGACCTGGGCGCCCTGGAGGTCGAACTGCCGGAGGAGGTGATGCGCCGGCTGGAGTCGGCGGTGGACTTCGAGCTGGGCTTCCCCGGCGATTTCATCGCCGAGGCCGACCGCAGCCCAGCCTTGTACGGCGACGCCCTCCCCCGCCTCACCGGCCGCTGACCCCGGGGGGGTCGGCGCAGGGTGGTGGCGGTTCGCCGGAGGGTGGGAAGGAAGGCGAGCACGCGGGCGCCGCGGTGGCGGCGGTGCTCGTAGGTCTCCGCGCCGCGGTCCGCGAGGAGTTCCCGCAGGCCCTCCTCGTGGCGGGCGAGCACCTACCGCCGCGCGCCCGCCTGGCCCGCTCAGCCGGCATCCGGCTCCGCGGGCTTGCGGCGCGAGCTCCTGAACAGCACGAACGCCCCCAGCACGACGAGCAGCGCGAGGCCGCCCCAGATCCACCCGGGCACCCCCGGCTGCGCCGCGGCGCTCTGATCGGCCGCCGTCGCGGCGCTGCCCACGTCCGAGGGAGCGGCGGACGGCGGAGCCGCCTCACCGGTGGGAGTAGCCCGCGGCGAGGGAGTTCCCTTCACCCGGAACGGGATCTCGCCCTCGATGGGGTGCCCGTCGGACGACACGACCCGCCAGCCGATCGTGTACGCGCCCGGCGCGAGCGGCTGGGGGACGTCGGTGAGCACCTTCGGCCCCTCGAGCCGCGGCTTGCCGAGCGGGACCTCCTTGCCGGCGGCGTCGTGCAGCACGACGAAGGGAAACCTGACGCTCGCGCTGTATTCGAGCTCGATCTCCGCCACGGAGGCGACCTGCGCGTCCTTGGCGGGTGAGCTGCGCTTGAGCGCGTCGTGAGCCGACGCCGGCGACGCGGGACAGGTGAGGACGGCGGCGCAGACGAGCGCGGCCAGCCCTCCCCCGAGCAGCCGCCGTGACAGAAATGCCATGATCGAATTCTCCAGAACGATCTCCCGGACGTGAACGGCGTCCGGATCGGGCCGACGGACGGAACCGGCACGCCCGCACCCGCCCGGACGCACACCGGGCGGGACGGGCGTCAGGCCCGGACGGGCGGGCCTCGGCGGGAGATCGCGGCGGAGACGCTGGCACCCGCGAGAACAGGGGCGTCGTACGGGACGGCCGGAGCGGGGATCGGGCCGGCGGCGGCGCCGGCCGGGAGGGCGGCGAAGAGCCGGATGGCCGGGCGCGGGGCGCCGTACAGGCGGATCATCAGCCACAGCGCGCTCTCGCCGCGGTGCAGCCACCACGCCGTCAGCGCCGCCAGCGTGAGATGGACCAGCGCCATCCCGGGCGCCGGATGCCCGTGCCCGTGGGCGGTGACGTCGCCGGGCGCGAGCCGGTCGAAGAGCTGGTGCAGCGCCGTCTGCGTGCCCACGGTGGCCGCGAGCACGGCGGCCGGGCCGCGTTCGCGCCCGTTGATCGCGTACGCCAGCGCGAGCACTGTGAGCACGGCCACCAGGCAGGCCCCGAGCGGGACGCGGCCCCCACCGGCGAGGGCGTGACCGGCGGCCGACACCGCGCCGCAGGCCGTCGCGAACACGACGGCCCTGGACAGGCGCAGCACCGCTGACGCCGCGGATGGCGCGCAGGACACAGTCGCCATCCTTCCACACACTTCAGGATTGAACGGCTGATGCGCGGGCAGCGGACTTGGATGGACACCGCCTTGAGCGCCGGCCAGGACCTGGAACAGCGGGTCCGCAGGGAGCTTACGGACGCGGGCTTCACGGTCGACGCCTCCCCGGTCTCCGCGGACGGCGGGCTCTCCGTCTGGCACGACCCCGCGCGCGGGGTGGTCGTCGCCTGGGACGTGGCCGCCGGGCAGCTGATCAGGTACGGCACCGTCCGGGCCGCGGTGCGGCTGGCCCTGCGCGCCGTGCTGATCGCGGCGGGCCATCAGGTCGAGGAGGACCGTAACGGCCTGGAGCTGGTCGTCACCTCTTGACGCGGCGCAGCGGCCGGCCGACCTCATGCAGGTGGCGCAGTGCCTGTCCCCACGATTGCAGCAGGCCGCATTCGGCGTAGGCGACGCCGAGCGAGGCGCAGTAGGAGCGGACGATGGGGCGGGCGCGGTACAGGTTCGCGGACGGCATGCTCGGGAACAGGTGGTGCTCGATCTGGTAGTTCAGGCCGCCCAGCGCGACGTCCATCAGCCGGCCGCCGCGGACGTTCCTGGAGGTGAGCACCTGGCGGCGCAGGAAGTCCAGCTCGTCCTCGGCGGTGAGCACCGGCATGCCCTTGTGGTTGGGGGCGAACGTGCAGCCGAGGTAGACGCCGTAGCAGGCCTGGTGCACGACCAGGAACAGCAGCGCCTTCGGCGGCGGCAGGACGGCGAAGACCGCTCCCAGGTACGCCAGCACGTGCGCCGACAGCAGCAGCCCTTCGGTCGTGCGGCCCTTGAGCGAGGGGCGGCGCTGCGCCCGGAAGCTCGCCACCTTCAGGTTCAGCCCTTCGAGGGTGAGCAGCGGGAAGAACAGCCACGCCTGCCACGGGCCGATGACGCGGGCGACGCCCCGGCTGGCCTCGGCCTGCTTCTGCGACCACAGCAGGACGTCGGGAGAGACGTCGGGGTCGTGGTCCTCGTGGTTGGGGTTGGCGTGGTGGCGGGTGTGCTTGTCCATCCACCAGCCGTAGCTGAGCCCGACGGCCAGGTTGCCGGCGATGAGCCCGGCGATCCGGCTGGTCCGCCGCGACCGCGAGATCTGCCCGTGCGCCAGGTCGTGGGCCAGCAGCGTCACCTGCGCGAACGCCACCGCCAGCAGCACCGCGACCGGCAGCTGCCACCAGGAGTCGCCGATCACGGCGAAGGCCGCCCACGTTCCCGCGAAGAGGGCGGCCACCAGGCCGATCCGGACGGCGTAGTAGCCGGGCCGCCGCTCCAGCAGCCCCGCCTGGGCGATGCGGCGCGACAGCCCCGCGTAGTCGCTGCCCCGTCGCGCCGCCGCCGGGGCGGGGGACGTATCTGCCACAGTCACGTTGTCTCCGATGCCGAGGGGTCAGGGTCCCTCCTCAGCATCGCGAGCGGCGGGCGCCGGCGGACCCCCGCTGTCACCCGTCCTCGTGGTAGTGCGTGCCCTACCTTGTGGGCACCCCCGCCGCCTGGGGCTGGGCCGGACTCAGCGTGGGGCATCGGACGACCTCACCAGGTGGGGAACGGCGAGCGGCGGGGGCGCGGCTCGGGGGACGTCCCGCCTCAGGCGGGCTGCAGGACCGGCACCTCGCTCTCGCCGAAGATGTGCAGGTCCGCGCGGAAGGCCGCGAGGTAGGCCGCCCGGTCCCGGAACGTGGCGGCGAGCGCGTCGCCGTAGTCGATGAGCTGCCGGTGGGCGTCGCGGCGGGGCTCGTAACGGGCGTGCAGCAGCCGGTCGAGCAGCACCGGGTCGCCCGCGGCGTCACCGATGGCGTCGGCCAGGATCTCGGCGTCGTGCAGCGTGTAGCTCATGCCCATGCCGGTCATCGGGTGGCAGGCGAACGCGGCCGAGCCGAGCAGGGCGGCGTTGCCGCGGTGGTAGGCCCCCACCCGCAGCGACGAGACCTTGATGCGCTGCCAGTGCGCCGGCTGGAGCATGTCGAAGGCGTCGGGGCTGTCGGTGACGAACTTCTTGAGCTGGTCCAGCAGGACGGGGATGCCGTCTTCGAAGATGGCCCGGTCGTCCTCGGGCGGCAGGCCGACGAACACGCGGGCCTCGTCGCGGTTGAGCGGGTACAGGTAGGCGAGCCAGCCCTCGGAGCTGAAGTAGAGCCGGTTGAGCTGGGCGACGCTCGCGGTGAGCGGCACGGTGGCGGCGCGCATGATCAGCCGCTCGTACGGTGTCATGACCTGCTCGACGCCGAGGGCCTCGCGCACGGCGGACCGGGCGCCGTCGGCGCCGACCACGACGCCGGGCCGCAGCCGCCGCCCGTCGGTGAGGGTCAGCTCCTCGACCTGGTCGCCGTCGGTGGCGATGCCGGCGACGCTGGCGTCGAACCAGAACTCGACGCCCTCCATCGCGCACGAGGCGTAGATGAGCTCGACCAGGTCGCGGTAGGGGCGGATGAGGTAGCCGCCGTCGGGGAAGCGGCACTCCTGGATGAGGTCGCCGTCGTGGTAGTAGCGGATGGTGTCGCGCCTGAGGCCGTGGCGCCCGGCGAGGTCCGCCAGGCCGTGCCGGGCCAGCACGCGCAGCCCCGGGGGTTTGAGGAAGTCGGCGCCGGCGCTGGGGACCGAAGGCCCCTGCTCGATGACGACGACGCGCCTGCCGCGGCGGCTGAGGAGCAAGGCGAGGAAGCAGCCTCCGAGCCCGGCGCCGACGACGGCTACGTCGCACGATGTGGTTGCCATGACGAGAGCCCTTCTGAATGGTTCAACTAGTTCGTGTGCCCGCGGGTCCCGGCGAGAGGCCCGGGTTCGGCCGCGCGCGGTCGCGGTACGCGGTCCGTCCGGGGGTCGACGGCCGTACGCGGGTCCAGCACCGTCCGGGGGTCGACGGCCGCGCGCGGTTCCAGCGCCGTCCGGGGGTCGGTGACCGGGGTGCGCGTTTCGGCCGGCAGGAGCGCGTCGGCCTCGGCCGCCACGGTGGCGAGCGTCATGCGCAGTTCGAGCAGCAGGCGGCGCGGCACCTTCACCATCACGTCGTCCGGATCCGGCCGCGTCTTCGTGATCTTGGTCAGGGCGAGCGCGCCGATCAGCACGGAGATCGCCACGCACAGCGCGATCGCTCCGGCCAGGCCGGCGAAGGGGCCGGTCATGAAGAACGGGTGGTCGATCACCACCGACACCACCGCGACGCCCACGGCGCCGCCCACCATGCGCGCCATGGTGGCCGCGCCGACGGCGGAGGCGTACTGGTGGGGCCGGGCGGCGAGGGTGGTGGCGACGGAGGTGCCGGGCGCGAGCGCCCCGACCCCCATGCCGACCACGACGCTGGCGATCAGGCCCCACACGGTCGGCCCGGTCTGCACCAGCACGAGCACGCACGCCCCGCCGCACAGCAGCGAGCCGGCGTAGATCAGCCCGTACGGGCCGACCCGCTTGATCAGGCGCCCGGCGAGGACGCTGGTGAGGACGACGGCCACCGACGTGGGGGTCAGCCACATGGCCACCTCCAGCATCGGATAGCCGAGGTGCAGCAGGTAGAGCGGCTGCACGGTCAGCAGCCCGTACGACAGGGCGCCGAAGCCCCAGGTCGCCAGCCAGCCCCAGACGAACCTGGGCCGCCGCCACAGGGCCAGGTCGATCGCGGGCAGCCGGTGGTGCCTGGCCTGCGCGAGCGCGCCGCCGAGCAGGGCGAGCGCCGCCACCGCCAGCCAGAGCACGTCCATGCCCCAGTCCATGGCCTTGGAGATGGCCAGCACGATGACCGCGATGCCGGCGGCCAGCAGCCAGGCGCCGAGCACGTCCGGCCGGCCCTTGGCCTGTGTGCGCCGGCCCGGCGGGAGCGCGGCGCAGGCGACGAGCAGTGCGACGCCGATGACGACGTCGGGGATGAACAGCGCCCGCCAGCCGACGGTCGCGGCCAGCCAGCCGCCGCCCGCCTGCATGAGCAGGCAGCCGAGGCCGGAGGCGGAGCTCCACAGCGCGATCGCGCCGCGGCGCTGCGACTCCGGCAGCTCGCCGAGCAGCAGCCCGAGACTGGCCGGGATCATGGCCGCGGCTCCGGCGCCCTGGACGGCCCGTGCGGCGAGCACGAACGACCAGGATTCGACGGTGACCGTGGCGATCCCGCCCAGCACGAACACCACGAGCCCGACCGCCAGCACCCGGCGGCGGCCGAACAGGTCGGCCCAGCGGCCCGCCGTGGCCAGCAGGGCCGCGATGGGGATGAACGCCGCGCTGGTCAGCCAGACCAGGTCACCGAGCGGCATGCCGGAGCCGGCCGGCGTGTAGCGCAACACGCCGACGGCCAGGGTGGTGGCCGTGGTGTCGGCCATCACCGTCAGCATGACGCCGGCGCCGACCAGGCGCAGCATCACTCCGTGACGCCGGGTGAGGCCGGCTGTTCCCGCCGCGCCGGCGGCCGCTGGTGACGAACGCACGTGGGTCCTCCTAGGAAAGTGACTTCCGCCGGACGGCGGAGCGGGGCGAGGGGTGGGGTCAGGCGCCGTAACGGCCGGGCGAGATCAGGCCGTCGGGGTCGAGCGCCGTCTTGATCCGGTGCAGCATGCCGAGGCCCGCGGTGCTGGTCTCGGACCAGACGGCGGCGGCGGCGTGGTCGATGTCGGAGCGGTAGATGGCGCAGCCGTGGCCCCGCAGCAGGGCACTGCCGTCGCTGCGGAGCTGGTGCGCGCGGTGGGCGCCGGACGGCGTACCGCGGTCGAAGAAGATCTGCATGACGCCGTTGGCCAGGTGCCTGCCGACGAGGTTCCACTCGGCCATGAGGGCGGTGGTGTGGGCGTCGACGGCGGTCTGGAGCGCGGCGATGATCTGGTCGGTCTTGGCGGCGTCCATGGGCATCAGCGGCAGCAGCGCCAGGAAGCCCATCGCGCCCTCGTCGATCTGGTCGCAGGAGGTCACGCCCAGCGCGTGGTGCACGCCGAGGCAGGTCGGGACGCCCTGCGCCATGAGCGCCCGGGCGTACATCGGGTCGTCGGGGCCGATCTCCGCCGCGTCGACCACGCGCAGCGCCTCGGCGCCCTCGACGCCGACCAGCGACTTGCGCAGCAGCTCCTCGGCGAGCTCCACGGTGGCGTCGCTGCCGAGCAGGGTCCCGAGGACGGTGAACAGGCTCGGGTCGACGCCGGCCGGCAGCGTCCAGTCGCCGTGGGAGGGGGCGAGCGACAGCTCGCGGATGCGCATCAGGCCGTCGGCGGGGTTGCCGCCGCGCAGGAAACCGGTGACGGCGCCGAGCGCCGCGCCGGCCTGCCCGCGGGGAAGGCGCCCGTGCACGAGGCCGATGGTCTGCGGGCGGGGCACCAGCGAGACGGCCATGGCGGTGACGACGCCCAGGTTGTGCTGGACGAACGCCTGCGTCAGGTCCGGCCCGGCGACCCGCCCGTGGTAGCGGCCCGCGGAGTCGAGGCCGCCGGTGGTGACCACGCTGCCGTCGGCCAGCACGGCCTCCAGCCCGGCCACGTCGTGGACGCGGGAGCGTACGCAGCCGTCGCCGCGGTCGAGCGCGTTGCCGATGACCGACGTGTCGGCGCACGAGGCGGTGACGTTCAGCATCCATGGGGTGTCGCGCAGCACGGCGGCGAGCTGGGCCTGGGTGACGCCCGGCTCGATGACGGCGTAGCCGGCCTCCAGGTCGAGGCTGCGGATGCGGTTCATGCCGCCGAGGTCCACGACCACGTTGTCGTCGGTCACCGGCATGGCCGAGCCCATGCCCCAGTTCCTGCCGGTGCTGACCGGGTACAGGCGGCGCTTGGCCGCCGCGGCCTGGCGGACGAGGGCGCGTACCTCGTCCAGGGTGTGCGGTGTCTCTATGCCCGCCACGGAGCGCGGCTGGTGACCCCCGACGTCACGCGACCTCAGCTCCACTCGCGACAGTCCCTGCATGATTCTCCTCAAAGGGTGCGGTCTCGCTTTTTCCGGCTCCCGTTCCGGGAGCCGCCGGGGCACACGTCAGGCGGTGTGCTGCAGTAGGTCGTCGATCGAGCCGATGGCCTGGTTGGACATCTCACGGATGTCCAGCAGCCGCTGCTCGGCGAACGGCTCGGGCACGTCGTGCGCCGCGAAGTCGCGCGCACCCTGCGGGGTGACCTCGTGCAGCACGTACGGGTGCCGCCGGGCGTGTTCGGTGTCTCGGTGCTCGCGCCCGGGGCGGGCGGGCAGGTGCGGGGGGGTTCGCATGACGGGGCTCTCCTACCGGACGGTGGGGTTTTCCGGGGTACCGCTCGCCGTTGAGCGGCGGGGGTCAGCGCGCGGCCTCTCCGAGGCCGGCGTGCCCGGCCCGGGGAGCGACGGTCGCGGGGATCACCCGCGGCCCGCCGTGGTTGATGACGCTCGCGGCGATGCGGCGCTCCGCCAGCCCCATGTGGGGACGGCCGGCACCGGTGGAGCCCGGCCGTGCGGCGGCCGAGCTGCGGATGAGGGAGCTGGCGTGCACCCAGTGGCGAGACTCCGCCAGCACCTCGCGCTGGGCGCGGCGCAGGTCGGAGTGCCGCGCGTAGTGTTCGCAGACGCCTCCGGCGAGCACCCGTGCCATGACGAGGTGCTCTTCGCAGGCGGCCGCGACCTTCCCCTCCAGGCCGATGACCTGGGCGAGGAGCAGTTGCAGGTGCGCCAGGCCCGAGCTGCGCTCGAACCCGTCGAGCTCGGCCAGCCGCGCGGGCCAGCGCAGCCGCCGCTCGATCGAGGCGCAGACGTCCGCGACGACCTGGCCGATGGACAGCGCGGCCAGGTCCTCCGGGCCGCGGCCGTCGAGCTGCACGGCGCGCTGCGCGGTCGGCTCGTAGTCGGCGAGCCGGCGCAGGCCGCTCTGCAGCAGGCGTACCCGGTTGTGCAGGCAGGCGGCGCTCCAGCCCAGCACCAGCAGGCGGTCGGCGTCGGCCTCGCAGTGCCAGCCGACCAGCGCCACTTCGCGGGCCATGCGGTGGTGGAGCACCCATGACTCCGGCCCGCCGACCGGCGCCGGGGTGTCGATCCACACCTGCAGGCCGCCCGGGGGCAGCTCGGCGACACCGACGTCGGTGCCGGGTGGCGCGACTCTGGCGCAGATGCGGTGGACGACCCGCTGCTGCGCCGCGGTCTCCGGCGCCATGGGCACCGGGGCCGGCAGCACCCGCTCGGGGGCCACTTGCGCCCTTGGCTCGATGCTCATCTGGGCCACCTCCAGACCCGCGGGTCCTGTCGATGTGCGTAAATTGACACTTAATGGTGCCGGTCCTGATCGTCGTCAGGCGGAGCTCTTCTGTCAACTGTCACTTAACGAATCCAGTATGGATCGCGTGGCGCGGCCCGGCCCGGGGTAGTGAACCGGCGACTTCACTCGCGTGAATCCCGTGTTACGGCGCGTGGTTGATCTAGAGTTCCGAACGGCGTTGGTGGTGGCGTACGACAGTCGAGGAGCGAGCCCGTGCGGGTGGCCGGAGCCGTGGTCACGGCCGTGTCGATGGCCGCGGGACCTTTCACGCCGCCGGATCCGGCGCCGGCCGGGGCTCCGTACTGCGTGTTGGCGGAGGACTTCACACCGGCCGGGGCAGACGGGTCTTACCTCATCGATACTGCTTCCTCACTGGAGTGGATCCACCCCCATCCCGCTCCCGCCCGGCGGGAGCCCTCGGCCTCCGAGCGGCTCGACTTCGCCGGGTTCCCCAACGTGTCGGTCCTCGACGTGACCGGCCCGCGCGGCGTCCCGGAGCAGAAGGTGATCACCACCTACGCCACCAACGTCGACCAGGTCGTCACCCTCACCAACGCGGCGGCGGTCTCCGACGACGGCGGCGTCACCTTCGGCCCGCCGGACGGGACGCCGCTGCGCGAGTCGCCGATCGAGCTGCACGACGGCCGGTTCTTCGCCACCGAGTACTATCCGGCCCGCACCGGCCCGCACACCGCGCGGCTGGGCGTGCTGACCTCCTCCGCGCTGGAGGACGGCGAGAGCTGGCTGCGTTCGGCGGCCACCCTGCACACGCCCGGCGACCTGCTGCCCGGCGGGGCCGCGTACGGCGCCCCGATCCAGCTCGCCGACGGCACGATCCTCATCACGCTCTACGCCCGCTACACCGACACCGGCACGTACCAGGCCGAGGTGTACGCCAGCGACGACGGCGGCGCCACTTTCCACCGGCGCGGGGTGATCGCCCGGCCCGCCGGCGGGTTCTGGTTCACCGAGGCGAGCATCGAGCAGACGCTGGACGGCAGTCTGCTGGCGGTGCTGCGGCGCGACGGCGGCCAG
Source organism: Nonomuraea terrae (assembly GCF_044465245.1). Classification (NCBI taxonomy): domain Bacteria; kingdom Bacillati; phylum Actinomycetota; class Actinomycetes; order Streptosporangiales; family Streptosporangiaceae; genus Nonomuraea; species Nonomuraea terrae. Next base: position 440,173 of record NZ_JBITLL010000003.1, read on the forward strand.
TACGCGACGCTGCACCAGAGCCGCTCGCGCGACGGCGGGCGCACCTGGTCGCCGGTGCGCGAGGTGCGCTTCGCCGGCATGGACTGCGTGGTGCGCGGCGTGGCGCCGCGGCCGCTGCTGACGCCCGGCGGTCTGCTCGTGCTGAGCGCGGGGCGGCCGGACACCTGGCTGGCGGTCTCCCCCGACGGGCTCGGCGAGGAGTGGACGGAGCCGCGGGTGACGTACCACAACCGCGACGGGATCTGGGACACGCACGGCTCGTCCGGCTACACCGGCCTGGCGGCGGTCGGGCCGCATCGGCTGATCCAGGTCGTCGACAACTGCAAGCTGCCGGGGGTGAGCGCCGACGGGACGCTCAACGAGACCGCCTGCCCGGCGCACGGCAGGTTCGAGCACGGCGGCTGGTACGCGATCAAGCGCCTGCTGTTCACCGTGGCCACGCCCGGCCACAGGGTCGACCTCGACGCGCTGCGCCGCAGCGGCGACCTGCGGATCGCCACGACGATGCGCTGGTCGAGCCCGTACCGCGCGCGGACGAACCCGGCGGCGGCGATGGACGGCAGCACGGGGTACTGGTCGAGCGCGGTGGCCCCCGGGCGGGGGCGTTACGAGCTGCACTTCGAGCGGCCGTACCGGCTCAGCCGCATCGGCCTGAGCCTGCGCCCCGGGCATCCGGCGGGGGCCCGGGTTTACGTGTCCGCCGACGGGCGCTCCTGGGGCGAGCCGGTCGTCACGATCCGCGACAGGACCGACCACGCGATGCGGTACGACGCCATCGGCCGCACCGCCCGGCACGTCAGGATCGTCACCGAGCCGACGCGCGACTGCGACCCGGAGATCGGCGCGTCGTGCAGCATGCTGAACGAGGTCGAACTGTATTCCTGAATTTCTCCGCACGCCCCGGAAAGACAGATTGTCCCGGCCGTGCGAACCTGCGCCTTCCGGCCTCCCGCGGGTAAATTCCGATAAACGCTTGGCGCCGCACCCGCATTCGCGTCACACTCCGGCCGCGTGCCTATTACGCGTTCCTGCGGTGCCGCGAAATCGTGTGCTCGCTGAATGCGTCCGCGGAGGTCCTTTCCGGTACCCCCGCGCGACGCGTTCGCGCCCCCCGGCGCGAGCCTCACCGTCTCGGCGGAGGCTCTTTGCCGCGGCCGAACAGCTTTTTGTCGCCTCTGGTGTCGGCTCTGGTGTCGCCCTCCTCGTCGATCTGCAGGCGCTCCTTGCGCACCTGGCCCTCGACGGTCTCCTCGTGCCGGATCTCCTGCTTGCGGACGTGCACGCGCTCGACCGGCCGGGTCTCCTTGCCGACGACCGGGCGCTCCTCGTGCAGGATGAGCTGGCGGTCGTCCTCGCCGATCTCGTACGTCCCAGTGACCTCGCCCTCGCGGATCGGCTCGCGCTCGATCACGATCTCCTCGTGGGAGAGCGGGACTGTTTCCTGGACGCTTTCGGTCTCGACGTACTTGTGCAGCCGCACGCGGCCCTTTTCGCGGCTTTCCTTGCCGATGTGGAGCTGCTCCTCGTACCGGATCATCTCGATGTCGCGGTCCTCGGCGAAGCCTTCGCGGGTTTCGCCGGCCACGCCTTTGCCGGTGGGCTCGTACGGCCTCTCCCCCGGCTTCTCGGTGAACCGCCCGGCGGTCGTCCCGGCGGTCGTTCCCGCGGTCGTTCCCGCGGTGCCGGCGGTCTCCGCCGTGGTTCCGGCGGCGCCCTGTTCGCCGACGCGCTGGCGCGGGATGGTCGACGGCTGCATGCCGTAGTACCGGTAGAGGTCGGCCTCCTCGTCGAGGTTCAGGCGGTCGTCCACGTCGATGTTGGGCGCCCCCTTGATCATCTCTTTGTCGTAGGGGACCCGGATCTCCCCGCCCGAGCGGCGAGCGCTGGCCAGAGGCACGAAGGTCTGCTTCATCCCGAAGAACCCCGTGCGTACGGTCACCCACTCCGGCTCGCCCGTACGGTCGTTGAGATAGACCTGTCCCACCTTGCCGATCGATTGCCCGTCCGACCCCACCACATGGCAGTCGAGCAGGTTACGGATCTCTGTTTGCATAGCCACGACGATCCCCCTGATGTGTTCGTCCTGGTTCAAAAGGGACGAATACCCCAAATCGCTATACCGGCACACAGAAGCAGGGCAGTTTTCTGTCAACTGCCCTGCCCGCAATAAAAGAGCGTTTTGCGGCATTACATGCGAAATACGGGTCAGGGAAGGGCGCTGCCCAGGCGGAGGCGGACGCGGTCGCCCTGGCGGATGACCTCGCGAACGGTCCAGACGCGTTCGCCGATCACCGTGCCCTTGGCGGTCATGTAGCCGCCCACGCGCAGCAGCGGCCGGCCCGCGTGGTCGCGCAGCAGCTGGGCGCGTGCCTCGGACTCGTCGCCGAACACCACGAGGAAGTCGACGGTGTCCGCGGGTGCGTCCAGGAGGAGGCCGGGGTGGAGGTGGGAGTAGGGGACTTCGACCAGAAGTTCGCTCACGGTCAGGCGTCTACCCAACGTGCCCGGCATCACCGGTGAAAGTGGGACGAGATAGCACTTTCCATCCCGATGATGTGAAATATCAGCATCGTTTCTACAGGTTGGAGAACCACGTGCCCCTGTTCGACCTGCCGCTGGAGGAGCTCCGCGGTTACCGTCCCGACCGCGACGAGCCCGCCGACTTCGACGCGTTCTGGTCCGCGACCCTGGCCGAGGCCGGGGAGTTCGACCTGGCGGCCGAGTACGTCCCGTACGACCTGCCCTTCGCCAGTGTGGACGTGTTCGACGTGTCGTTCGCGGGGTGGGGCGGGCACCGGATCAACGGCTGGTTCCTGCTGCCGCGCGGCGCGCAGGACCCGGTGCCGTGCGTGATGCATTACATCGGCTACGGCGGCGGGCGCGGCTTCCCGAAGGACCATCTGATGTGGCCGGCCGCGGGGTACGCGGTGTTCGTGATGGAGACGCGCGGCCACGGCGGCGCCAGCGCGCACAGCCCCGGCTCCACCGGAGACCCGCACGGCAGCTCGGGCCCGCAGGCGCCGGGCATGATGACCCGCGGCATCCTCGACCCGGCCGACTACTACTACCGGCGCGTCTTCACCGACGCCGTGCGGGCGGTCGACGCGGCGGCGGCGCATCCGGCGGTGGACGCCTCCCGGATCGTGGTCTCGGGCGGCAGCCAGGGCGGCGCCATCGCGCAGGCCACCGCGGCGCTGCACCCGGGTGTGCGGGCGGCGCTCGTCGACGTGCCGTTCCTGACGCACTTCCGGCGGGCCGTCGAGATCACCGGGCGGGACCCGTACCAGGAGCTGGTCAGGTTCCTCGCCGCCCGGCGCGACAGCGGCGAGCAGGTCTTCCGCACGCTGTCGTACTTCGACGGGCTGAACTTCGCCGCCCGCGGGCGCGTTCCCGCGCTCTACTCGGTGGCTCTGATGGACGACGTCTGCCCGCCGTCGACGGTGTTCGCCGCGTACAACCACTGGCAGGGGCCCAAGGAGATCACCGTGTGGCCCTGGAACAACCATGAGGGCGGCGGCGGCTACCAGACGGAAGAGCAGCTGCGCTACCTACGCAAGCTGCTCGGCGGGAGCTGAGTGAGGGCCACCGCCGTGCCGGGACGGGCGATCCCGGCACGGCGGCGCCTCGTCACGCTTCTTTCTCTGTGACCAGGAACGACACGCTGCCCTGCGCGTCGGCTCCGGCGTCCAGAGACTTGTCCTCCAGAACGGTCGCGGCCACGGGGTCCAGGTAGACCCGCGCGCCTTCGGCCTCGACGACCGCGTCCGCCGGCTCCGGGGCGGTCGCGAGGGTCAGGGTGAGCGAGTTGGCGCCCTCCCCCTGAGACGAGATGCGGATCCCGCTCTGGGAAGGCTCGGGCGCCGTCGCGGTAAGGTCACGGATCGCCTGAGCGGCGTTAGCTGTCAGGGTGAGCACTAGGGCTCCTCCTCACGTTCGAGTACATGAGTTGCCTGCCATGCCCACCCGTCCTCACCTCAATCCTTCTTGACCGTTTCTTTACCGACGCTTCACGGGAGAACCCGGCGTGGACAATGGAGGGATGGACCTCACGGCACGGCGGCGGGCCATGGTGGCGGCGCTGCGCGAACGCCTCGCCATCAGCGAGCCCGTGGCCGAGGCCATGCTGGCCGTGCCGCGTCACCTCTTCCTGCCGGGCGTCGACCCCGAGCACGCCTACCGCGACGAGGCCATCGTCACCAAGCGCGACGCCGGCGGCCTGCCCATCAGCTCGTCCTCGCAGCCGCTCATCATGGCCGTCATGCTCGACCAGCTCGGCGTGGAGCCGGGGCACCGGGTGCTGGAGATCGGCGCCGGCACCGGCTACAACGCGGCCCTGCTGGCCCGGCTGACCGGGCCCGGCGGCCACGTGGTGAGTCTCGACCTCGACCCCGACACCGTCGACCAGGCCCGGCGGCACCTGTCGGCGGCCGGGTCCGGGCAGGTGGAGGTGATCTGCGCCGACGGGGCGGAGGGTCATCCGGCCGGGGCGCCGTACGATCGGCTGATCGCCACGGTCGGGGTGTGGGACCTGGAGCCGGCGTGGCTGGAGCAGCTCCGCCCTGAGGGGCGGCTGGTGGTGCCGCTCGACCTGCGCGGCGTGCAGGTGTCGGCGGCCATGGAACGGGCGGACGACCACTGGGTGAGCCGGTCGGTGGCGCCGTGCGGGTTCATGCGGATGCGCGGGGCGGCGGCCGGCCCCGAGGTGGTCAGGGTGGTGCGCGAGGATCCGTACCTGTCGCTGGTGCTGCCCGAGCGGCGCGAGATCGGCGACGTGGCGGCGGCGCTCGACGCGGAGCCCTGCGAGATCGTCATCCGGCAGGAGGAGCGCGGCTCCGTGTTCGACGTCCACGTGGGGGTGTCGCTGTGGCTGGCGCTGCACGAGCCCCGCTGGTGCACCGTGGCGGGCAAGCTCGGGCGCGGGTACGGCGGCACGGCCGGCATCGTCGAGGGCGACGCCGTCGCGCTGCTCACCCTGGAGGACGGCGCCCTGCTCGCCCGCGGCTACGGGCCCGGCGCCGATCGGCCGGCGGCCGACCTGGCCGCGCACGTCCGGGCGTGGGACGCGGCGGGCCGACCGAGCGTGGACGACCTGCGCGTCGAGGCCCACCGTGGCCCGGTGCCGGGAAACCCTGTGGTGATCGAGAAACGCCACACGACCCTGGCCCTGAGCTTCGCCTGACGGCTGCCGCGATCAGCGGCGGCGGCACAGCGAGGGGTCGAGCAGGGCGGGCGGGGTGTCGAACTTCTCGTGTGCGGCCAGGTCGGTGCCGGGTGCGACGATCGTGTCGATGGCGTCGAGGACGTCGGCGGGCAACACCGTGTCGGCGGCGGCGAGCTGCGCGGTGAGGTGGTCCAGCGTGCGGGGGCCGATGATCGCGCCGGTCACGGCCGGGTGCGCGGTCACGAATCCGAGCGCGAGCTGGATCATCGTCAGACCGGCCTGGTCGGCGACCTCGGCCAGCCTCTCGACCGCGTCGAGCCGGGCGCGGTTGGACGGAATGGACAGGTCGAAGCGTTCCGGCATGAACGCCGAGCGGTTCGTGGCGACCTCCCGGCCCTCGCGGACGGCGCCCGACAGCCAGCCCGAGGCCAGCGGGCTCCACACCAGCACGCCGAGCCCGTACTGCTCGGTCACGGGCAGGACGTGGGCCTCGACGCCCCGCTGCAGGATCGAGTAGCTGGGCTGCTCGGTGACGTAACGGCCGAGGTGGTGCTCGCGGGCGGCCCACTGGGTCTGCACGAGGCGGTAGGCGGGGAAGGTCGAGGTGCCGAAGTAGCGGATCTTCCCCGCGCGCCGCAGGTCGGTCAGGGCCGACAGCGTCTCCTCGTCGCTCGTCGCCGGGTCCCACCGGTGGATCTGGTAGAGATCGACGTGGTCGACGCCGAGGCGGCGCAGGCTGTCGTCCAGCGCGGTGACCAGCCAGCGGCGCGAGCTGCCCCGGTGGTTGGGCTCGTCGCTCATCGGCATGCTCGCCTTGGTGGCCAGCACGACGTCGTCGCGGCGGCCGGCGACGGCCTTGCCGACCATCTCCTCCGACTCGCCGCCGCTGTACATGTCGGCGGTGTCGATGAGGTTGATCCCGGCTTCGAGGGCGGCGTCGACGATGGCGGTGGCCTCGGCCTGGGTGGTGCGCCCGATCCGGCCGAAGTTCATCGCGCCGAGCGCGAGAGTACTGACCTGTACGCCGGTGCGGCCCAACGTGCGGTATTGCATGGTGTCTCCTCCATGGGGTGAAGCCTGGCGTCAACGCACGGCTTGGACGCCGGTGCGCCGCTCTGGCATCATGAACAAACGGAACAAGGTCCCGCTTGACGATACGGAACGTTGTCCCGTTTAGCAAGCTCGAGCGCGGAGGGAACGGCACGGTGAACGACAGCGATACCACCCGGCCCAAACGGGCGGACGCCCGGCGCAACAAGGAGACCCTGCTCGACGCGGCCACCGAGGTCTTCGTCACCTCCGGCGTCGAAGCGCCGGTACGCGACATCGCGGCCAAGGCCGGCGTCGGGACGGCCACGATCTACCGCCACTTCCCGACCCGGGCGGATCTCATCATCGCCGTCTACCGGCACCAGGTGGAGGCGTGCGCCGAGGCCGGCCCGTCCCTGCTGGAGAGCAGCCGGAGCCCGCACGCGGCGCTGGGGCGATGGATCGACCTGTTCGTCGACTTCCTGGTCACCAAGCACGGTCTCGCCGCCGTGCTGCAGTCCGACGACGCCGGCTTCCGGACGTTGCACACCTATTTCCTCGACCGGCTCGTGCCCGTGTGCGCCCGGCTGCTCGACGCCGCGGCCGGCGCCGGCGAGATCCGCTCCGACGTGGACGCCTACGCGCTCATGCGCGGCGTCGGCAACCTGTGCATCGGCGCCGAGACCGACCCGCGCTACGACGCGCGCCGCCTGGTCGAGCTGCTCATCGCCGGGCTGCGCCGGCCTCACTAGAGGTGCGGCAGCCGCCCGCCTCGGCGCCGGACACCTGCCAGTCCGCGCCGGGGAACGGGCTCATGAAGGAGGTGAGCAGGTCCACCGCGTAGTCGGGCGCCTGACCGCCGAGGTCCAGCAGGGAGACCATCTGGGGGCCGTCGGCGCCGCGCAGCGTCAGGGCGCCGCCGGACGCGCGGGCGGCGAAACCCGGTTGGGCCGCGACCGTGACACAGGCCAGGCCGACCCCGGCCGCCCTGATCTCCTGCCGGGCCCCGATCCGCCGCATCCGCTGGTCGTAGCGGCGCAGGTCGAGCGAGTCGGACGGGCCGATGCGCACCGATTCACGGAAGACGTCGTCGCCGATCTCCCGGCTCAGCCGGACGTCGAGGCGGATGTCGGGCCGCAGGTCGACGCCGGTCGCGGCGATCCTGAGGCTGCCGTAGCCGCCCTCGAAGCCCGGGGTGACGTATCCGAGCGCCGGGGGCGCCTTCAGGCCGAACGGGATCCGGCCGGGCCGCACCCGCAGCCAGGACACCCGCCGGGCCTCCAGCGACACGTCCCGCACCACGCTCCTGGCGAGCGCGAACCGGCCGCCGACGTGGTAGGTGAGGAACCCGCCCGTGTACGGGACCTCCTTGCGCACCGCGACACGCTGCGGCGCGACCGGGTCCACCCTGAGCCCGGCGTGCAGCGTGACACGTCCGGTCGGCGCGGGCCGGGAGACCAGGTCGAGCGACCGGTCCGGGTTGAGACGGATCGTGGTGTCGGCGGCCAGATCCTCGACCGCGAGCGACACGTCTCCGAGCCGGCCCGTCGGGTCCACCAGGCGGCCCTCCACCCCGAGGCTCCCGTCGAGCGTGCCCGCCCCTCCCTCGGCCTTGTACGTCACCGCCGGCACGCCGAGCCCGGCCGCCGAGGCGTCGGCGTCCACCCCGAAGGCGGCGGGCACGTCGGCGAAACGCAGCGCCCCGGTGCCCCTGCCCGGCACGGTGACCTCGGCGGTGAGCTCGCGCACGGCCGCCGAGTTACGGACGCGGACGCGGGTGCGCGCGCCGTACGCGCCGTCCACCGCCACGGCGGCGGGCACCGGGTCGATCGCGACGTGACCGCGCACCCCGCCCGCCTCCGCCCGCACGTCCAGCGCGCCCAGCGTGGCGGCGGGCTCGATCCGGTACGCCGCCCGCACGGCGTTCCCGCCCGCGCCGAACGGCCCGAGCGACATGCGGGTGATCGTGGACGGCAGCCCGGTCAGCGTGGCGCCGGCCTTGACCGGCACGGGTGACAGGACGCCGCTGTCCAGGTAGACCCCGAGGCTGCGCCGCCTGGGCCGGAAGCCCGAGAAGGTGAACGTGCCGGCCGCCGGGTCCACCGACACCTGCTCGGGCAGGCCGCGTACGTCGAGGTGGGCCTGCAGGCCGAAGCAGCCGCGCCCGGGGAGGCAGAACGCGCCCGGCGCGCAGCCCGGCGACCCCTCGCGGCACGCGCCGTCCACCAGCGACACGCCGTCCGGCACGGCGGGGGCGGAACGCATGCGGGCGAGGGCCGCGCTCTTGCCGAGCCAGGCGCGGGCGCGCACGTCCAGGCGCGAACCCGAGTACGTCAGCCGCCCGCCCTCCGACGAGACCGCCAGCCTGCCGGGCAGGGGCCCGAGCGTGCCGGCCAGCCCGAAGCGGTCGTCGCCCCTGGTGACGTCGGCGTCCACGGCGAGCGTCTGGCGGGCCGCGCGGAAGGCGGCGGCGAACCCCTGCGCGGACGGGCCGAACTCCACGTGCGACAGGCCCTTGACCTGAACGCTGGCGTCCAGGTCGCCGCTCGCCTGATCGTGGTGGGCCGCGAGGTGCGGCCCGGTCGGCGCGGTGGCGCCGTCGTGGTTGGTGAAGGCCAGCGCCGCCGATCCGACCGGGCCGGACAGGCCGCGGAAGCGGTACGACGCCGGGTTCCACGAGGCGTCGAACCGGGCCGGGACGCCGCGGACCTCGGCGGTGGCGCGGACGTACCGGCCGCCCATGGTGCCTCTGGCGAGGGCGGAGACGGCGGTGACGGGGGCGTCGGCGGTCCAGGTGAGCGTCCCGGGCGCGGCGACGAGCTCGGCGTGCTCGCGGAGGCCGTCGATGCGGGCGCGGACGTCCTCGCCGGAGGGTCCAGGCTTTTTATCCGCATAAATCCGTATCTGGCGGAGTTCGGCGGTGGTCGTGACCTTGACGGACGAGCGTTCGCCCAGCTCCCACGCGGCCGTCACGTCGCCCCGCACGCCGAGGACGGTGCCGTCGATGACCGGCCCCGACCCGAGATCGGCGTACGCGGCCCGCAGCCGGTCGATCGCGCCGGACGCCCGGTAGGCGGCCGTCCCCTTGGCGGGGTCGAGGGTGACGTCCACGGTGGCGGGCGTGTTGGAGAGCTCCACGCGGGCCAGGCGGGTGCGGTCCACGCTGGCGGCGCCCACGAACGACCGGCCGGCGGAGGCCAGGTCGAGGTGGGCGTGCGGCCTGGAGCCGTACGCGACGTCGAAACCGGACACGTCCGTCAGCAGGGCCGAGACGCCCAGCGCGGCGCCGTCCTTGATCATGGTGACGTGGGCGCCGCTCGGGGCGGCGAGGGCGCCTCCACGGCGCTGCAGCACGACGGCGAACCTGCCGACCGGTGAGCTCGCCGTGTGCGTGACGCGGTGCGCGGCCAGGTCGTTGGCCAGGCGCAGCCGGGCGGGCAGCTCGCTCAGCTCGGACTTCAGCACGGTCCCGGCCGCGTCGGAGTACAGCAGGCGGGCGGCGCCGGCGGGCGCGGCCGCGTCCACGGTGAGGGTCTGCCCGGCGTCCGTGGTGGTGTAGCGGGCGTTGAACGACCGGGGGACGCGCTGGAGCTCGACGTCGGTCACCCTGGTGAGGCGGCCGTCGCGGTAGGTGAAGTCGTGCACGTGCGCGTCGCCGGCCGGTGCGGACCCGGTGAAGGCGACCCGGCCGCCCGACAGCCGGACCTCGGCGCGGGCGGGCATCCGGTCGAGCGCGGCGTGGGTGAAGCGGCGCCCCGTCACGGCGAGCGCCTCCAGCCGGGCGGGCGCGGAGGCGGTGGCGTCCAGGGTGAGGGGGTCGAGGGCGGCCTTCACGGTGAGCCGGCCGGTGGCGGGCGACTGGCGCAGGCTCACGGCGCTGCGGCCGGTCAGGCCGGCCACCACGGCCGCGGACGCGCCCGGCTCGGTGCGCTCCACGTCGGCCGTGACACGCCCGCCCGCCACGGTGAACGTCCCCCGGTCGGCCGCCGACAGGGAAGAGCCGCGGCGCAGGCCGTCGAAGCCGACGGAGACCTTGCCGTCGTACTCCGCCCAGACCAGCGCCTTGAGGTCCGCACGCCCCAGCCGCCGCACGGCGAACCGCAGGCCGACCTCCTTGCCGGGGAGGGCGGCGGGCACCAGGGTCGCGGCCAGGTCGGGCCGGTCGTCGGCGGTCACGTCCGCCGCGGCCGGCACGCCGACCAGCCGCCGCGCCGAACACGAAACCGGCACGTCCGCGCTCTCGACGCACAACCGGTACGTCATCCCGGACGCCCCCACTCGCTCACCCGCGCCCTCGCCGAGCCGGTCGAGCACCTCAGCGATCGGGGCGAGGGGTTTCACCAGGGTGAGCAGCCGGGCTCCGGCGGTGTCCGGCAGCACGCCGTGCACGTCGGGAGCCCGCCCGCCGACCCCCTGCTCCTCCTGGACGGCGGCGGCACGCGCGCTGACCTCGCGGGCGAGCGCGGGCCCGGCCGGCGTGGTGACCTGGGGCGCCTGCGGCCCCGCCGCGTCGTCGCCGGCGGAACGCAGGGCGAGCGACGGCCGCTCCGGGACGGTGGCGACGGCGCCGGACGGCTCCTCGACCCCCGGCACGGGCTTCAGGTCGACACCGGCCGCCTGCCCTCGGTCCGGCTTCGGCGTCCGCGCTGACACCGGCTTCGGCGTTCCCGCCTGGGCGTGGACAGGCGTGGGCGCCTGGCCCTGGACGGGCTGGCCTGCCTCGGCCCGCGTCGCGGACGGCTGCGCCACGAGGAGCGAGCCCGCGACGGACGTGGCGGCGAGCACGCGCAGAAAGGCGTGCGGCATGAAGCGTTCTCCCCCGGACCAATCATCCCGTCAGAAACATAAGTCACGAGATGACCACATCCCCTCACAGTGAGTCAAACCTCTCCCAACATGGGACTCCAGTTTTATGGGGCGATACGACCTCATCCGGGACCGCCAGCCGATCCGGCGGAACGGCCGGAAACGGCGCAGAAGGCGCACTGAACAGGGCGCTTACGCGCGGCATCGCTTTCTGCGTCCATGAGCCGCATGTCGGGGGACCGGCCACGGGCCAGGCTGGAGTCAGGCGGGGAGACGGGGATCCACGTGGATCTTGGGAGCGTCGCCCCATTCCGGGCGCCGCTCCCCCGCGAGCACCCCGGCCACCTCGTCCAGCGCCACCGTGGCGGCCACCAGCGGGCGGGGATCGACGAGGCCGGAGGCGTACAACTCCGCGGTGCCCGCCAGGCCGCCCGAGGCGCTGAGCACGCCGACGGCGGTGATGTCGCCGAGCACGAGCGCGCGGGTGTCGACCGTGCTGGGCTCGGCCGACAGCCCGATGAACACCACGCGCCGGCCCGGCTCGACGGCCCGCAGGGCGAGCGCGGGCGCGCCGGAGCCGTTCGAGGCGTCGATGACCGCGTCGAAGCGCCGCTCCGGCGGCTCCGTCCAGGTGCGGGTGAAGCCGAGAGAACGGGCGAAGTCGAGCGAGCGCTCGGTGAGGCCCAGCAGGTGCACCTCGGCGCCGCGGGCCGCCGCCGTCAAGGCCGCCAGCAGGCCGATCGTGCCCGGCCCGATGACCAGCAGGCGCATGCCGGGTTCGAGCGCGGCGGCGTCGACGGCCCTGAGCGCGTTCCCGCCGGGCTCGACCAGCGCGCCGAGGACCGGGTCGAGGCCGTCAGGGAGGGGTTGCAGGGCATGCGCGGGAACGGGGAGGCGCTCGGCCAGCGCGCCCGGCCAGTCGTTGCGGATGCCGATCTCGTACCGGTCGGCGCACAGGTGCTGCCGGCCCGACCCGCAGCGGGGGCACCGGCCGCAGCCGAGCATGGTGTCGCCGGTGACGCGGCGGCCGAGCCAGCCGGGGTCGGCGCCTTCGCCGACCTCGCGGACGATCCCCGCCCACTCGTGGCCGATCCGCACGGGGTAGCGGGCCTCGCCGGTGCGCAGGTACGCCATCGCGCCGGTGAAGAACTCCATGTCGGTGCCGCAGACGCCGGCCCGTTCGACCTCGACGACCACCTCGCCCGCGCCCGGCCGGGGCGGATCGACCTCCCGGACCTCGGCGCGGCCCGGCCCTGTGATGACGAAGGCCCGCATGGCGGCAAGGTACGCGATTCCCGCGTCTTTGCGCGAGGGCCGCTCTGGTGCAAGGTGGAGGTGACCCTCCGAAGCCCTGAGAGGAACCCACCATGCAGGCGAACGTCGGTGACAAGCTGGTCGTCCACGGTCACGTCGTCGGCCAGGGGAACAAGAAGGCGGAGATCATCGAGATCAGGGGCGCCGACGGGGCTCCCCCCTACCTGGTGCGTTACGACGACGGCCACGAGCACCTCGTCTTCCCCGGGCCCGACGCGGTGATCGAACCGGCCCGGCCGCAGTAGTCAATCCTCCAGCGACCGCAGGGCCTCGGCGACCGTCTCGCCGAGGCCGGTCGCGACCACCTCGCCGTCCCGGTCGCGGGCGATCGCGACGACCCCGCCGAGCGGTCCGCCGGCCAGCGCGATGGCATGGCCCTCCGCCAGCAGCGTCTCGGCGGGCGGGCGGCGGCGGGTGGCCGGGCGGCCGAGCAGTCGCCGGGCACTGACCAGGGCGGCGACCGGGCTGCGGTGGCGGGTCAGCAGCACGGGGCCCTCGTCGTACGGCTGGGCGGCCTGACGGACGAGATCGCCGAGCTTGGCGCGGGCCGTCGACAGCGACAGGACCGGCAGACCGCTCAGCACCCCGGACACCTGCGACAGCGGCACCAGGGCGGCCAGCTCCCAGCGCTCACGGGTGATCAGCGTGGTGGTGCCGTCCCTGGCGGCGCGGACGAGGGTGCCCCAGTGGGCGCGCGCGTCCTCCACTCCGACCGGCGGGCCGTATCGGGCCTGCAGTTCGTCGAACGACGGCGATTCCATGTCGATCATGACGAGAACCGTAAGCCGCCTTACAGCAATTTCGCAAGCCGCCTTACATATTCGCGCGCGACCGGTGGCCGAAAATTACTCGAAACCGGTCGGTCTCACCCGATACCGTGCGTCGGTGCACGTATATCTGGAGACCGAGCGGCTGGTGCTGCGCCGCTTCACGCCGTCCGACGAGGACCGCCTGTACACCCTCCACAACGACCCCGAGGTCATGCGCTACCTCAACGGCGGCAAGCCGACGCCGCGCGAGGTGATCGTGGAGCGGACCCTGCCCCGGTTCATCGGCGGCGGCTTCTTCGCGGCCGAGGAGAAGACGACGGGCGACTTCCTCGGCTGGTTCCATCTGCGACCGGCGGACGGCGGCCCCGCCGACGAGCCCGAGCTCGGCTACCGCCTGCGCAAGGCCGCCTGGGGCAAGGGCTACGCGACGGAGGGCTCACGCGCACTGATCGACCAGGCGTTCACGGAGCTGGACGCGCGGCGCGTGTTCGCCCAGACGATGATGGTCAACCTCGGTTCGCGCCGGGTCATGGAGAAGTGCGGCCTGCGCCTGGCGCGCACCTTCCGTCTCGACTGGCCCGAGCCCATCCCGGGATCGGAACACGGCGAAGTCGAATACGAGATCACCCGCGCCGCCTGGGAGGCCACCTCCTGACACCGTCCCCGAGGAGCCCGTGCGTCGTCTGCCGAGCCGTCCCTGACGGCCGGAAGCCGTGGCCGGCGACGTGCTCCGCGGCCGGTGATCCGAGCAGCTACAGCTTGATGCGGGCGGCGACCGGCAGGTGGTCGCTGCCGGTGGCGGGCAGGGTCCAGGTGGTGACAGGGATCGCCGCGCGGGTCATGACATGGTCGATCCGGGCCAGGGGGAACGCGGCGGGCCAGCTGAAGCCGAACCCGTCCTGCGCGGGGGTCAGCCGGGAGGTGACCGGGCTCAGGCCGCGGTCGTCGAGGCTGGCGTTGAGATCGCCCAGCAGCACGATCCTGTCCACTTCTTCGGCGGCGACGGCAGCGCCCAGCGCGGCGGCGCTCTCGTCGCGCCATCCGGTGTCGAAGCCGCCGGGCAACCGGATGCGGACCGAGGGCAGGTGCGCGACGTAGACCGCCATGTCACCCGATGGCGTCCGTACGGTGGCCCGCATCCCCCGGTTCCAGTCCGGTCCGAGGCCCGCGGGCCTGATGTCCACCGCGCGAGTGTCCGTCAGGGGGTGTTCCGACCAGAGCCCGACACTGCCCACGACCGCGTGGTGGGGATGGCCGGGAGCCAGGACGGCCTGGTAGGCGGGCAGGGCGCCGGGCGTCAGCTCCTGCAGGGCGATGAGGTCGGCTCCCGCCCCCGCCAGGGCTCGCGCGGTCGCCGCCGGGTCGGGGTTCTCGTCGTTGACGTTGTGCTGGAGCACGGTCAGGTCGTGAACCGCCCCTTGATCGGCCGGTAGCAACCGTTCGCCGAAGACGGCGGCCCAGACCGCCGCGGGCAGCGCCAGCGCCCACCAGCGCGGTGGCCGAGCGACGCGCCAGCGCCAGGACCAGTAGCGCCGGAACGGCCAGGCCGCCCCAGGGCAGGAAGGTCTCCAGCAGGCTGCCGAGATTGCCCACGGCGTCGGGCACGACGGCGGGAAACGCCAGCAGCGCGCCCACCAGCACGGCGGCCGACGCGAGGACCCGCCCGCGCCGCCACTCCAGGGCGGGCCTGCTCGCGGCTTTCCGATCTTCCGGGCTCACAGCCCGACCGTACGGGGAATCGCGTGTGCCGGTGGACCTCACCCCTCAGCGGGAGGCGGCGTGATGTTCGTGGCCGGGTAGACCTGGTGCACTGGTCTGACCAGTCGCTAGGGTGCCTCGTATGGGATATGACGCGCTGTTCCGCCTGGACGGGCGGCGAGCCGTGGTGATCGGCTCCGGGAGCGGCATCGGCAGGGAGGCGGCGCTCGCGCTGGCCGCGCACGGGGCGTCCGTGGTCTGCGCCGACCGCGACCTGGACACCGCGAAGGAGACCGCCGCCGGGTGCGGCGGCGAGGCCCGGCAGGTCGACGTGCTGGACGCCGGCGCGGTGCGCGACCTGGCCGCGCGCTTCCCGGCCGACGTGCTGGTGTTCACGGCGGCGATGAACGTGCGCAAGCGGCTGCTCGACTACTCCGGCGAGGAGTTCGACCGGGTGGTGGCGCTGAACCTGCGGGCGTCGTTCGACGTGGTCCGGGCCTTCGGGGCCGGGATGGTCGAACGCGGGCGCGGCTCCATCATCGGGTTCGCCTCGATCCGGGCCTCGGTCACCGAGCCGGGGCAGGGCGTCTACTCGGCCACGAAGGCGGGGCTGGTGCAGCTGCTGCGGACGGCCGCGGCCGAGTTCGGCCCGCACGGCGTCCGGGTGAACGCCGTCGCGCCCGGCGTGGTGGAGACGCCGCTGACGAAGCAGATCAAGGACAATCCCGGCTGGTACGACGCGTACGCCGCCAAGAGCGCCCTGGGCCGCTGGGCGCGGGCGGAGGAGATGGCCGGGGCGGTGGTCTACCTGGCCAGTGACGCGGCGAGCTTCGTGACAGGCTCCGTGCTCTACGTGGACGGCGGATGGACCGCCGTGGACGGGCGTTTCGATCCGCCGAATTAACACGAATACTCCTGACCGGATCGGGCAGCGGGCACGGGTCCTACGAAAGGAGGACCTATGAGAGCGGCACGGAAGTTAGTCCCCGCGGGTGCCGCGGCCGTGCTGGCCTTCACCCTCGCCCCCGCCGCACAGGCGCAGTCCCCCACGCCGGAGACCGCCGCGGTCGCCCCCGTGAGCTGGGCGCAGCGGGTCTCGGCCCAGGACAGGGCGTACCTGAGGGAGGCGCACCGAGGGCATCTCGCCGAGATCGCGGCCGGACGGGCCGCGCTGCGCGAGTCGCGTGACAGAGATGTCCGGAGCATCGCGGCGCGTCTGATCCGTGACCACGGCAGGCTGGACGCGCGGCTCCGCGAGGCCGCCAGGCGGCTCCGCGTCAGCCTGCCCGACTCCCCCAGCGCCGAGCAGCGCAGGGATCTGCGCGCCGTGGTCGCCAGGAACGGTCACCGCTTCGACCGCGCCTGGCTGCGACTCCAGCGGGAAGCGCACGAACACGCGCTCTGGCTGGGTGAGCGACAGCTCCGGCGAGGGAGTTCCGGATGGGTGAAGGACCTGGCGCGCGACAGCGCACCGGTGATCCGGCACCACCTGCACATGGTGCGCACGGAGCTCTGACACCGCCGGGAGCTCTGATACCGCCGGTAGCTCCAGCACCGCAGGGAGCTCTGACGCTGGAGCTCTGACGGCTGGAGCGGTCACACCGCGCGGAATCGACGGCCGGGGCCGGTTTGGTCCCGGCCGTTGCGCTGCCCGGAAGTCAGCGCCGGCCGTTCAGCAGGGTGTCGATGACGAGGTCGGCGGCCTGCGGCGGGTCGATCGAGGGGAACCGGTGGGCGACCGTGTCGACCCGTTGGGTCAGGGCGCGTGCCCAGCCCGGGAGGGCACGTCGGGCCGCAGGACCCTCTCGTCGGCCGCCCGCTGGACGAACCTGTCGAGGCGGGCGATCTGCTCCGCACGCAGCGCGTTCGCCGCGGGGTCGGCGGCGCGTATGAGGCGGCGGGTCTCCCACGGCCGCTCCCTGCTCACCGGGACGATGCCTTCCCCGTAGCGGTGCAGCGCCACGGGACAGGCGCGTCCATGAGCACCGCGTCTCGGCGAGGACCCGCTCCGTGGAGCGAACACGGCGGCGAGCAGGGCGCCTCCTGCTCGGCGCGGACGCGGTGGAGCGGGCCCGACGTTCGTCCGGGGCCCGCGCCGCGCAGGCGGCCCAGTGGGCCCAGGTGAGCCGCTCGGCCGACTTCCCGCCCGGAGAACAGCCCGCCCGCACCACCGAGCCCGGCCTGGCAGCGGCTCCCGCAGCACCGAGCCGCCCTGGCCGGCATCTCGGCCGGCCACCACCATGACGGGGCACGCACGGCCGGGCCGGAGCGGCTACGGCCGGATGATGGCCATCCTGGTGACAGTCAGCTCCTCGATGGCGAAGCGGGGGCCCTCGCGGCCGGCGCCGGAGTCCTTGACGCCCCCGTACGGCATGTTGTCGGCCCGGAACCCGGGCACGTCGTTGACCACCACTCCGCCGGCCTCGATCCGCTCGATCGCGGCGAACGCCGTGGCCAGCGAGCGGGTGAACACCGCGGCGTGCAGCCCGTACCGCGACCGGTTGACCGCGGTGAAGGCGGCGTCCAGGTCGGGCACCGAGCGGACGCACACCACCGGCCCGAAGATCTCCTCGTCCCAGGCGGCGGCTCCGTCCGGGACACCGTCCAGCACCGTGGGCGCGATGGCCCGCCCGTCGCGGTGCCCGCCCGCGAGCACCTCGGCGCCGGACGCGGCGACCCACTCCAGGACGCGCTCGGTGGCCTTGTCGTCGATGAGCGGGGCGACGCGCGTGTCCGGCAGGCGGGGGTCGCCGACGGAGACGTCCTTGACGCGCTCGCTCAGCAGGGACAGGAACCGCTCGCGTACGGGGTCCTCGACGAGCACCCGCTGCACCGAGATGCACGCCTGGCCGGAGGCGTAGTAACCGCCGCGCACGACCGCGTCGGCGGCGGCCTCGAGGTCGGCGTCCGCCGCGACCACGAGGGCCGCGTTGGAGCCCAGCTCCAGGAGCACCTTCGTGGGGGCCGCGTTGCGCGCGATGGCGTGTCCGGCGGCGGCGGAGCCGGTGAACGACACCGCGCCGATCCGCCGGTCCTCCACCAGGGTCCGGCCGACCTCGACGTCGCCGGTGACGAGCTGGACGCCGGCCGGCGGCAACGCGCCGGACTCGCGCAGGAGGTGGACCAGCCAGAGGGTGGCCAGCGGGGTCGCCGGAGCCGGCTTGACGATCACCGGGCAGCCCGCGGCCACGGACGGCGCGATCTTGTGGGCGGCGAGGAGGAGCGGGTAGTTGTAGCCGGTGATGCCGACGACGACGCCGATGGGCCGGCGCGTCCAGAACCCGATCAGCCCCTCACCCGCGGGCAGCAGGTCGAGCGGCACCGTCTCGCCGTGCAGCCTGGCCACCTCCTCGGCGGCCGTGGCGAGGGTGACGAGCGTCCTGGCCACCTCGACCCTGCAGTCCACCAACGGCTTCCCGGTCTCCAGGACCAGCAGCCGCTCGAACTCCGCACGCCGTTCCGCCAGGGCGTCATGGGCGTGCGTGAGTGCGGCCCGGCGGGCGTGCGACGGCAGCGCGGCCATCGCGGGGGCCACGTCGAGGGCCGCCTCCAGGGCGCGGCGGGCGTGCTCGGCCGTGCCCAGCGGGGCCGCGGCGACCACGGAGCCGTCATAGGGGAAGGTCACGTCGGTGGTGTCCGCGGTCTGCGTCCATTCGTCGCCGATGGGCAGGCCGGCGGGCCATGCGAGGTCGAAGGTCATGTCTCTTTCCGTACTGCGCTCGGGAACACGTCGAGGTACGCGGGCGCGTCCTCGCGTCCGGTGGCGGCCAGGACGGCGTGCGCGACCGCGCGGCTGAACGCGTCGGCGGCGGTCGCGAGGACGTCCTGGAACGTGTCGTGGTCCGGGGCGGGGCGGGCGCAGGTGGCCAGGGCGAAGACCGTGTCGCCGTCGGTCATGGTGTGCGCCGGTCTGATGGCCCGGGCCAGACCGTCGTGGGCCACCGCGGCCAGCTTGCCGCACTGGGCCTTGGTGAGGGCGAGGTCGGTGGCGACGACGCCGATGGTGGTGTTGAACGACGGGCCCTTCTCGGGGTTCCAGGCCCGGGCTTCCTCGGGGGTGGGCGGGCGGAGGTGGTCGAACTCGCCGGGGAGCCCGTACCTGGCGCCGGCCAGGGTGGCGTCGAGAGGATCCAGGACGGAGCCGGCGGCGTTGACCACGGCCAGGGCGGCGACGGTGGTGCCGTCGGGCAGCACGACGCTCGCCGTCCCCACACCCCCGGCCAGCCCTCCGGCCACCGCCCCGGTGCCCGCCCCGACGGACCCACTCGCCGTGGCCGACGCCGTCCCGAACGCCCCTCGGGACGAAGGGCCGGGCCGCCACACCGCGTCAGCGGTCATCACCCCGCCGTCCACGGCTGAGGTCACTCGGGGGGAGTCGGGGGTGAGGGTCGATCCGGAAGCGACCGGGGCCGAAGCCTGCCCGGACGGGAAAGCGGCGCCGTCCCCCTGCCTCGGCACCGCCCCACCGCCCCGGGCTGAGGTCCCTTGAGGGGAGTCGGGGTTTGGGACGGCGCTGGCGGCTTGGTAGGCGACTGCGCCGAAGGGAGCGTCGGGGACGGCGCGGAAGGTGCCGCCTCGGCCGAGGTCGAAGATGACGGCGGCCGGGACGATCGGGACGGTGCCGCCGGCGACCGGGTAGCCGATGCCGGCGTCCGCGAGGCGGTCCATGACGCCGCAGGCCGCACTCAGGCCGAACGCGCTTCCGCCTGACAGGACGATCGCGTGCACCCGCTCCACCAGATTGCGCGGGTCCAGGAGTTCCGTCTCCCTGGTGCCGGGGGCGGCCCCCCGTACGTCGACTCCCGCGACGGCTCCGCCGGCGGGCGCGAGGACGACGGTGGTCCCGGTACGGTAACCGTCCCCGACCCGGTGCGCGTGGCCGATCCGCAGCCCCGCCACGTCCGCCAGCGAGTTCGTCGGCCCGGGCCGCATCAGAAGTCGCCGGTCAGGAAACGGCGGGCGGCCTCGGCGAAGACACGGGTGCAGCGGACGATCTCCTCCACCTCCACGTACTCGTCCGACTGGTGCGCGATCCACTTCCCGCCGGGCCCGTACACCACCGACGGGATCCCGCCCCAGTGCGTCAGCACGGTGCCGTCCGTCGAGCCGGGCACCCCGCCGTACACGGGCTCCTCCCCCGTGACGGCCCGGTGCGCGGCGGCCAGGGCGGCCACCACCGGCGTGGTGACGGGGACGTCCACGGGCGGCCGGTCCACCAGCACCGACACCTCGGACGAGATCCCGGAGCCGGAGGCGAGCGCGGCCACCCGGTCGGCGACGTCCTTGTGCTCGACCCCGGGGATCGTGCGCACGTCGACGAAGAGCGAGGCGACCGCGGGGATGACGTTCACCTGCTCCTCGGAGCCGGCCCGCAGCACGGTCGGCGTCACGTACACCTCGCCGAGGTGCTCGTGGGCGGGGTGGCGCGCCTGGAGCTCGTCCTGCAGCGCGGCGAGGCCGGCGAGCAGCGCGCCGGCGGCGGGGATGGGGTTGCGGCCGTGCTGCGGCATCGCGCCGTGCGCCATCTTGCCGGTCAGGTCGACGCGCAGCCGCAGGGCGCCCTTGGCGACCGCGCAGATCTCCCCCGCCTCGGGCTCGGCGACGATGGCGCCGTCCACCCCGGCGGCCAGGCCCTCGGAGACGAAGTGGTGCGCGCCGATCATGAGGCCCTCCTCGTCGGCCAGCGCGCACACCTTGATCCGCCCGGGGAACGGCCCGGCCAGCTGCAGGGCGCGGGTGGCGTAGAGGGTGGCGGCCAGGCCGGACTTCATGTCGGCGCTGCCCCGGCCCCACAGCCGCCCGTCGCGGATCTCGCCGCCGAACGGGTCGACGGTCCAGGTGGACAGGTCGCCCTCGGTGACGACGTCGGTGTGGCCCTCGAACATCAGCGTCGGCCCGTCACCGCCGCCGCCCTCGACCACGGCGACCACGTTGGGCCGGCCGGGCGCGGCCTCGTACACGACCGGGTCCCAGCCCCACTCGCGCATCCTCGCCTCGACGAGCTCGGCGGCGGGCCGCTCGTCGCGGCCGCGCGCCGGGTCGTTGGTGCTGGGGATGCGCACCAGGGCCTGGGTGAACGCGACCACCCCGCCGGCATCGACGTCGATCAAGACAACCCCTCCAGAGTCGGTACGGCCTCCAGCAGCGCCCGCGTGTACGGGTGGGCGGGCGCGGCCCAGACGTCGTCCACGGGCCCGGTCTCCACGATCTCCCCCGCGCTCATGACGGCGACCGTCTCGCACACGTGCCGGACCACGGACAGGTCGTGCGAGACGAACACGAGCGTGAGCCCCAGCTCGTCGACGAGGTCGGCCAGCAGGTTGAGGATCTGGCCGCGTACGGAGACGTCGAGGGCGCTGACGGGCTCGTCGGCGACCAGCACCTGCGGCCGGGGCGCGAGCGCGCGGGCGATGGCGATGCGCTGGCGCTGCCCGCCGGAGAACTGGTGCGGGTAGCGCTCGGCCGCCTCGGCGGAAAGCCCGACGGCCTCCAGCAGCTCCGCCACCCGGCCGCCGACCGGCAGGCCGAGGGCGACGAGCGGCTCGGCGACCAGGTCACGGACGCGCATGCGCGGGTCGAGCGAGCTCATCGGGTCCTGGAAGACGATCTGGAGGTTCTCGCGCAGGAAACGCAGCCGCCGCTCGGGCAGCCCGATGATCTCCCGGCCGTCGAACAGGATGGACCCGCTGGTCGCCCGGTCGAGGCCGCACAACAGGCGCAGCAGCGTCGACTTGCCGGAGCCCGACTCGCCGACGATGCCGTACCGCTCGCCGCGGTGCACGGTCAGCGACACCTCGCGCAGGGCCTGGACGTCGTGGCCCGGCTTGGTGAGCGAGGTGCGGGGACGGTGGTAGACGCGGGTGAGGCCGCGCGCCTCAATCAGCGGGGTGCCAGCATGCGAAGGCATGTCCGTCTCCTGTCAGCTCCGGTGCCGTCTCACAGGCGGGGGTCGCCTGCGGGCAGCGGTTCCTGAACACGCAGCCGCCGGGGAAGCGCCCGGCCGGGGGGACGCTGCCGCTGATGGTCGGCAGCCGGGTGCCGCGCGGGGTCAGCTTCGAGGCGGCCAGCAGGCCCTCGGTGTAGCGGTGGCGAGGGCGGGTGAACACCTCGCGGATGGGGCCCGACTCGACGACGCGGCCGCCGTACATGACCAGGACGCGTTCGCAGACGGAGGCGACGACGGCGAGGTCGTGGGTGATGAACAGCAGCGCGGGCGCGACCTCGGCGATCAGCTCCAGCATCTGCTTCTGCACGGTGACGTCGAGCGCGGTGGTCGGCTCGTCGCAGATGAGCAGGCCGGGCTCGTTGGCCAGCGCGATGGCGAGCATGACGCGCTGACGCTGCCCACCGGACAGCTGGTGCGGGTACGCGCGGGCGATCTGCGCGGGCTCGGGGAGCCGTACCCGCTCCAGCAGCTCGACCGCCCGCGCGCGGGCCTCGTGGCGCGCTTTCCCGTGCAGGGTCATGACCTCGGCGACCTGGGCGCCGACCCGCATGAGCGGGTTGAGCGCGGTCATGGGCTCCTGGAAGACCATGGACATCTCGCGCCCGCGCAGCTCCTTGATCCGGCTCTCGGGGACGCCGACGAGGTCGCGGTCGCCCAGCCTGGCCACCCCTGAGGCGGCGACGCCCTCGGGCAGCAGGCCCATGAGCGACAGCGCGGTCAGCGACTTGCCCGACCCGGACTCGCCGATCAGCCCGACCCGCTCCCCCGGCCCGATCGCGAACGACACGTCGTGGACCAGCTCCACGGAGTCGGCGCGTACGGTGAGCCCGTCAACCTTCAGCACGGATCCTCCTGAGCTTCGGGTCGAGGAAGTCGCGCAGCCCGTCGCCGAGCAGGTTGAACCCGAGCACCGCCAGCGCGATGGCCAGGCCGGGCCACAGGGCCAGGCGCGGGGTGGAGAACAGCAGCTCCTGCGACTCCTGCAACATCCGCCCCCACGACGGGGTCGGCGGGCGGGTGCCGAAGCCGAGGAACGACAGCGCCGCCTCGGCCAGGATCGCGATCGCGAACGACACCGACGCCTGCACGATGAGCACGGAGCCGATGTTCGGCAGCACGTGCCGGAAGGCGATCGCGGGACGCCGCCGCCCGGCCGCCCTGGCGGCCAGCACGTAGTCGGTGACCATGACCTGCAGCGTGGCGGCGCGGGCCACGCGGGCGAACGCCGGCACGGTCGCCACCCCGATCGCGATCATCGCGGTGAGCGTGCCCGCCCCGTAGACGGCGCCGAGCATGACGGCCAGCAGCAGCGCGGGGAAGGCGAACACGAGGTCGTTCACCCGCATGATCAGCTCGGAGAGCCAGCCGCGCGGTGTCATCCCGGCGGCCATCCCGAGCGGCGTGCCGATGACCGCGGCGATGCCGACGGCGACGATGCCGACGTAGAGGGTGGTACGGGCGCCGACCATGAGCTGGCTGAAGGTGTCGCGGCCGAACTTGTCGGCGCCGAGCAGGGAGCCGCCACCGGGCTCGCGCAGCTTGCGGGCGGCGTCCACGAGCGTGGGGTCGTGCGGGGTCCAGAAGAACGACACCAGCGCCGCGAGCACGACGATCCCGACGAGCACCCCGCCGACCAGCAGCCCGGCGTTCATCCGGCCTCTCATCGCAGCCTCGGGTCGAGCAGGTGGTAGGCGACGTCCACCACGAAGTTGATCAGCAGGACGGCTGCCACGAGCACCATCACCACGCCTTGGACGAGCAGCAGGTCGCGCTGGGCGACACCGTTGAGCAGCAGGTCGCCGAGGCCGGGGACGACGAAGACCCGCTCGACCACGACCGCGCCGATGAGCAGCGTGGCGAGTTGCAGGCCGAGCACGGTGACGACGGGGATGGAGGCGTTGCGCAGGCCGTGCCGCCACAGGGCGCCGGTCGAGCCCCGGCCCTTGGCGCGGGCGGTGCGCAGGTAGTCCTCGCGCATCACGTCGAGCACGGCGCTGCGCACGTAGCGGGTGAGCACCGCGCCCTGGACGAGCCCGAGCGACAACCACGGCAGCAGCAGGCTGCGCAGCCACTCGGCCGGGTTCTCGGAGATCGGCACGTAGCCGCCGGACGGCAGCGCCTGGGCCTGCACCGCGAAGACGAAGACGAGCAGGATGCCGGCGAGGAAGGCGGGGATCGCGATGCCGAGCTGGCTGGCGGCGCTGATCACCGCGCCGAGCGCGTCGCGGTGGTGGACGGCGGCGAACGTGCCCAGCGGCACCGCGATCACCACCGCCAGGATCATGCCGCCGAGCACCAGCACGGCCGTGACGCCGAGCCGGTCGCCGATCTGGGGCCCGATGGGGGCGCTGGTGACGTAGGAGGTGCCGAAGTCGCCCTGCAGGAGGCCGCCGGCCCAGTCGAGGAACTGCGCGACGGGCGCCCGGTCGGTGCCGAACTGCCGGCGCAGCTCGGCGACCGCCTCGGGGGTGGCGTTGACACCGAGCGCGATCTCGGCCGGGTCGCCGGGCAGCAGCGCCATGAAGGCGAAGACCACGACGGCGGCCACGGCGGTGCTCGCGAGGAGCACCGCCAGCCGTTTGACGAGGTACAGGGTCATGCGGATCGGGTCACTGCTTGGCGAGCGCGGTGAAGTCGAACTGCTCCGCGATGGCGTTCTTCGGCAGCCCGGTCACGCCCTTCTTCGCCACCACCAGGTTGGGGAAGAGGAAGAGGAAGTCGGCCGCGGCGTCGTCGGACAGCAGCTTGGCCGCCTGCTTGAGCGACTCGGTCTGCTCCTGCTCGGTGCCTTCGTCGGCGGCGGCGAGCAGCTCGCCGAACTCGGGATTGTCATACCGGAAGTAGTACGACTTGTCGGCAAAAATCGACATGTCGCGCGGCTCGACG
Source organism: Nonomuraea terrae (assembly GCF_044465245.1). NCBI lineage: Bacteria > Bacillati > Actinomycetota > Actinomycetes > Streptosporangiales > Streptosporangiaceae > Nonomuraea > Nonomuraea terrae. The sequence goes on from NZ_JBITLL010000003.1 coordinate 464,783, forward strand.
TGGTTGATGATCGACATGTCGTAGTCGCCCTGGGTGAACACCACGTCCAGCCACCGCGCCGGGAACTCCAGCGGCTCGATCTCCGCGTTGATCCCCACCTGGGCCAGCTGCGACTTGACGACCTGCGCGCTGTTGACCGCGTACGGCAGGTTGGGGATGCGCATCTTGACGTCGTACGTCTTGCCGCCCAGCAGCTCCTTGGCCTTGGCCGGGTCGTACGGGTAGTCGCCGGTGCGGTCCTCGTACCAGGGGTCGGTGGGCGGCACCATCGAGCCGATGAGCTGCCCGCGCCCGGCCCAGGCGGTGTCGAGCAGCGCCTTGTGGTCGATGGCGTGCCGGACGGCCTGCCTGACCTTCTTGTCGTCGAACGGCGGCCGGCCGTTGTTCATCGACAGCACCACCTCGCCGTTCGTGGTGCCCTCGACCGTCTGGAAGCGGTTGGGGTCGGCGAACTGCTGCAGCGACTCGGGCGCCTGCACGCTGGAGATGGCGTCGATGCCGCCGGTCAGCAGCGCGTTGTTCATCGCCGTGGCGTCCTTGAAGTACTTCAGCGTGACCGACGACAGCGACGGCTTGGTGCCCCAGTAGGCGGGGTTGGGCTGGAGCTGGATGGAGTCGCCGCGCCGCCACGAGCCGAGCACGTACGGGCCCGTCCCGATCGGCTTGTTGGCCAGGTCGGAGACGCCCGTGCGGCTGAACATCGCGCCGAGCCTGGTGGCCATCGAGTAGAGGAAGCCGTTGCTCGGGCGCTTGAGCGTGACGACGACGGTGGAGTCGTCCTTCTTCTCGACCGTGTCGATGACGTCGAGCTGCGACTTGATCTTGAGCTTCCAGTCCGTCTTCACCCGGTCGAGCGAGAACACCACGTCGTCGGCGGTGAACGGCGCGCCGCTGCTGAACGCGACGTTCTTACGCAGGGTGAAGGTGTAGGACCTGCGGTCGTCCGAGACGTCCCACTTCTCGGCCAGCAGCGGCACGATCTGGCCGTTCTGGTCGAGCTTGACCAGGCCCTCGTAGACGTTGACGAGCAGTGCCTGGGGGATGGCGACGCCCTCCGTGGAGGTGAAGTCGAGATTCGCGGGCTCGGCCACGAATCCGACGGACAGCGTCTGGGCCGCGGGGGCGCCGCCGCCGCCTGCGGTGCCGGCGGTGCCGCCACCGCAGGCTGCGGTGCTGAGCAGGAGACCGCCGACGGCGATCCAGGTCCCGATGCGCCTCATCTCTTACAGCCTCCTGGCTAGTGCACTGGTCGGACCAGTAGGCTACGCACATTGCCAGTCGGCGACGGCTCGGGTCAAGGGGGCAGGACGTGAGTGGTCCGAGGTTCGAGCCCGTACGGGCCGTACGCGCTTACGAGCGGGTCGTGGAGCAGGTCGAGGAGGCCATCGAGAGCGGCGCTCTCTCACCGGGCGAGCGGCTGCCGAGTGAGCGCGAGTTGATGGTGCAGTTCTCCGTCAGCCGCTCCACGGTGCGCGAGGCGCTGCGGGTGCTGCAGGCGCGCGGCCTGGTGCGGTCGCGGCCGGGCGACCCGAACGGCGCGGAGGTGCTGCCGTTCACGCCGGCCGCGCTGCACAAGTCGATGACGACGCTGGCCCGGGTGGAGGAGCTGTCGCTGGCGGAGCTGGTGCAGTTCCGGATGGTGCTCGACTCGGCGGCGATCCTGCTGGCGGCGCGGCTGCGTACCGACGAGCAGCTCGCCGAGATGGCGGAGGCGGTCGCGCGCATGCGGGCCGCGCTGGAGCTGGGCGAGGACGCCTTCAGCGCGGCCGACGTGGCCTTCCACGAGGTGGTGGCGCGGGCGGGCGGCAACAAGCTCATCCAGATCTGCACCGACGTGGTGCGCTCGATCGTGGTGCGGCTGATCTCCGAGAAGCTGGCGGGCGCCCCCGACAGGGACGCGCTGATGCGGCAGAGCATCCGCCACCACGAGGAGGTCATCGCGGCCATCCGCCTCGCCGACGGCCCCCTGGCGGCCCGGCTGTCCAGGAAGGCGATGTACGACTACTACGCGGGCTACGTTCCCGCCGCCGAACGCGGCGTCCTGCGGGCCCTGCTGGACTGACCCATCCCGTAGGAGTGACCTGGCCCACAGGGGTGTTATGTTGCCCCCGTGGCGCGCGACGGGGACGGGCTGGCGGAGGCCTTTCTGCGCGAGCCGCGGCGATACACCAGCCACCAGGTGGCCGAGATGGCGGGGGTGCCGGTCTATCGTGCGCGGCGGTTCTGGCGTGCCCTGGGCTTCCCCAACGTGCCCGACGACGCGGTCGAGTTCACCGACTCCGACGTCGAGGCGCTCAAGACGCTGCTCGGCATGGTGACCTCGGGCGTCTACGACGAGGAGCACGTCCTGCTCATGGCCCGCTCGCTGGGCCGGGCCACGGCGCGGCTGGCCGAGTCGCAGGCCGAGCTGGGCGCGGAGGCGCTCGACCAGGCGGGCGTGCCGCTGGCCGAGCGCCCGCGCGCCTGGCGGCGGCGGGCCGAGCTGGTGGTGCCCGACCTGGCGCGGCTGCTGGTCTACGCCTGGCAGCGCCAGCTCGCCGCCGCCGCGGGCCGCATCGCCGACCAGGACATGAGCTCCGTACGCCTGGCCGTCGGGTTCGCCGACCTGGTGGCGTTCACCCGGCTGAGCAGGCAGATCACCGCGAGCGAGCTGGCCAGGCTGGTCGACAGGTTCGAGGGCCGCTCGGCCGACATCGTCACCTCCACCGGCGGGCGGGTGATCAAGACACTCGGCGACTCGGTGCTGTTCGTGGCCGACAAGTCCCACGTGGCGGCGGAGATCGCGCTGCGCCTGGTGGAGACGCACGCCCGCGGGCGTGACATGCCGGAGCTGCGGGTGGGGCTGGCGTCCGGGCCGGTGATCTGGCGCATGGGCGACGTGTTCGGCACCACGGTCAACCTGGCCAGCCGGCTGACCGCGCTGTCGCTGCCCGGCTCGATCCTGGCCGACCCGCGGCTCGCCGAGGAGCTGGAGGGCGACCGGGCCTTCCGGCTGCGCGAGGTCAACCGGCTGTCGGTGCGCGGCCTGGGCGAGCTGGCCCCGTACACGATCGGGCGCGCCGAGGGCGCCTGAGCCGCGGGGCAACCCGGTGGGCCGGTCACCGCGTCATTAGCGGCAGGCCGGCTCGTGGCAGGAGGCATCCCGGTGGCGGATAGGGCGATATTTCAGGACTTCGTGGTGTCGAGGTCGGATCGGTTGTTACGCACGGCGTACCTACTGGCCCGGGACTGGGACGTCGCGGAGGACCTGCTGCAGGAGTCCCTGGCCAAGGCGTGGTTCGCCTGGCCCCGGGTGGAGGAGCCCGAGGCGTACGTGCGCAAGATCCTCGTGACTACGTACGTCTCGTGGTGGCGGCGGCGCTGGCGCGGGGAGCTGCCCAGCGACGACCTGCCCGAATCACCCGCGCACGACGCGGGGGACGGCCGCGACGACGGCCTGTGGCAGGCCGTGGGCCGCCTTCCGGCCAGGCAGCGCGCGGTGGTCGTGCTGCGCTTCTACGAGGACCTGCCGGTGGCCGAGGTCGCCGGGCTGCTGGGGTGCGGGGAGGGCACGGTGAAGAGCCAGACCGCGAAGGCGCTGGCCAAGCTGCGCGTGGACGAGACGATCGTGAAGGAGCTGCGCCGATGAGCGTGCAAGACCTGCGGGACGTGCTGCGCGAGCACGCCGGCGGCCCGTCGCCGGCGAACCCGCGCCGCCACGATCAGATCCACGCCCGCGTCCGCAGGATGCGGCGACGCCGGCGGGTGCTGGCGGGGGCGGCGGCCGTGGCGGCGGTCGTGGCCGCGGCCGTCCTGGTGCCGGGCGTGGCGGCGCCACCGTCGCGCGAGACGACGGCCGCCGCCGTGGCGGAGGCGCTGCCCGAGCGCTTCACGGCGCCGGACGGGACTCCGTACCGCCGCCTGGCGCTCACCTCGCTCGGCCCGGACGTGCGGCGGTCGTCGGTGACGGTGCCGGTCTCCGGCCGGCCGCTGGACGTGGGCGCCGTGTGCGACGGCCGGCTGCCGAGCCTGGAGGTGCAGGTCCTGGTGAACGGCAACCGCACCGGACCGCCCGGGTTCTCTCCGTGCCGCCCGGAGCGGGCGCTGTGGCCGCTGACCGTGCCCCCGGGTGTCCGGGACGTCACGATCACGTTCGAGATGACGGACATGGGCTGGCGCTGCGCCGACGAGACGAGGCCGTGCGAGGCCGCGACGCCGCAACCGGGCGACTGGGGCCTGGCGGTCTACGAGTGGACCCCGCCGGCCCGGCCGGTCTCCCCCGAACCGGTCCGTGCCTTTCCCGGCCGGCTGGGTGAGCTGAGACTGGCCGCCTCGGCGTCGGGCGTGTGGCCGCAGGACTCGACGTTCACCTTCGAGGGCGTGAGCGCCGACGGCACGATCGGCATCGAGCGGCTCTGCTCCGGCGACCTGGCCGGCCGGATGTGGTTCAGGTTCCGGATCGACGGCGTGGAGGATCCTTCGACGGTGGGTTGCGACGTCTGGAAGGAGGGCTCGTTCCCGTCGGGGAGGATCCCGTTCGACGTCCCCAAGGGGAAGCGGGTCACCGTGACGGGGCAGATCGGGCTCTGGGGAGAGCACACCAACCGGCCGGTCGACTGGTCGGTCGGCTTGTACCGATAGCGGGCCCTACGGTAGATCGGAACATGAGGAGGTGGCCGTGATGCGACGTGCCGTGATCGAGGGCCGGCCGGTGGACGACGCGCAGGCGCGGTGGGCGATGGAGGCCCGCTACGGCCACTTCACCGCCATGCAGGTCAGGGATCGGCGGGTACGCGGGCTGGAGCTGCACCTCGAACGGCTCCGGGGTGCCACCCGCGAGCTGTTCGGCGCCGAGCTCGACCGCACGACGGTGCTGGAGTCGATCCGCGCGGTTCTCGGCGAGGAGCGCGACGCGAGCGTGCGGGTGTACGTCCTGGAGCACGACCGGCCGCGCGTCGTCGCGACCGCGGGGCCGCCGCACGAGCCGCTCGCCGGGCCGCTGCGCCTGCGCTCGGTCGTCTACCAGCGCTATCTCCCGCACATCAAACAGGCCGGTGGGTTCCAGCAGGCCCACATCCTGCGGACGGCCGCCCGTGACGGCTTCGGAGAGGCGCTGCTCACCACCGATGACGGCCTGATCAGCGAGGGCGCGATCACGAACGTGGGCGGGTTCGCCGACGGCCGGCTGGTCTGGCCGGACGCGCCGATGCTGACCGGCGTCACGATGGCGCTGCTGCGGCGCATGGACGTGCCGCAGGAACGGCGTCCGCTGAAGGTGGCCGACCTGTCCGGGTTCGACCTGGTGTTCCTCTGCAACTCCTGGGGCGTGACGCCGGTCGGCGAGGTGGACGGCGTGCCGCTGCGGCAGGACGCCGCGCTGATGGCGCGGCTGCGCGCCTTCTACGACGGCATTCCCGGGGATCCGGTGGATTGATCCGGCGGCCGGGCGCGTTGCACCGGTACGTGACCGCGTACTCGATTCTCGATCGTTCGCTCGTGCGGCAGGGCTCGGACCCGGCCGAGGCGCTGCGGGAGACCGTGCGGTTCGCGCGGCAGGCGGAGGAGCTCGGCTACCACCGGTTCTGGGTGTCGGAGCACCACAGCGTGCCAGGCGCGGCGGGCTCGGCGCCGACCGTGCTGGCGGCGGCCGTGGCCGCGGCGACCTCCCGCATCCGGGTGGGCACGGGCGGCGTGATGTTGCCCAACCACCGTCCGCTGGTGGTCGCCGAGCAGTTCGGCGTGCTGGAGTCGCTGTATCCCGGGCGCGTCGACATGGGGCTCGGGCGTTCCGTGGGGTTCACCGGCGGCATCCGCCGGGCGCTCGGCCACGGCAAGGACGACGCCGACCGGTTCGCCGAGCAGCTCGGCGAGCTGCTCGGCTGGTTCACCGGCACCCAGACGGCTCATCCCGGCGTGCACGCGCTGCCCGCCGAAGGACTGCGTCCGCAGGCGTTCGTGCTGGCCATGGGCGCAGGCGCGGACATCGCGGCGGAGCTGGGGCTGCCGGTGGTGATCGGGGGCGGGCCCCGGGCGGTGGACGCCGCCGCCCGCTACCGGACCGGGTTCCGGCCGTCGGCGTGGGCGGCGCGGCCGTACGTGATGGTGGCGGCGGACGTCGCGGTCGGCCCGAGCGCCGAGGAGGCAGCGCTGCTGCAGCTGCCCGAGGCGTGGTCCACGGTCCGCTCGCGCACGGCGGGCGTCTTCCCGCCGCTGATCCCGGCCGCGGAGGTCGCGCGGACGGAGATGAGCGAGCGCGAGCGGGCGTATCTGGAGGAGTCGCTCAAGAGCCGTGTCAACGGGACGGAGAGTGAGGTCGCCGTCGCCCTCGGCACGCTGGTCGAGGCCACCGGTGCGGACGAGGTGCTGGTCACGATGAACACCTACGACCTCGATCGCCGGCTCGACTCCTATCGGCGGCTCGCGGGGGTGTTCGGGGGCTGATCGAGGGCGTTACTATCGCCCGAATGTCGTTCTGCCCGGATGAAGGGTGCCCGCCTTGACCCGTCAGCACTCCCTCGGCGATCTCCTGCGGCGCTCGGCCGCCCGTCACCCCGCCAAGACCGCGATCGTCTTCGGCGACCTGCGGCAGAGCTACGCCGACCTCGACCGGGCGGTGAACCGCACGGCCAACGCGCTGGCCGCGCGCGGTGTGGCCAAGGGCGACCGGTTCGCCGTGCTGAGCCACAACAACCACGCGTTCGTGGTGGCGTACCTGGCGCTGGCGCGGCTGGGGGCGATCTCCGTGCCGGTCAATTTCATGCTGCGGGCCGAGGAGGTGGCGTACGTCCTGGAGCACTCCGGGGCGAGCGGGATGCTCGTCGAGGAGGCGCTGCTGCCGGTCGCCGAGGCCGCGGTCACCGGCAAGGTGTCCGTACGCGGCGTGATCGGCGCGGCGCGGGACGGCTGGGAGGCGTTCACCGCGTGGTCGTCGCACGACGACGACGCCGAGCCGCGGGCAGAGGTCGCCGACGACGACCCGATCCAGATCATGTACACCAGCGGCACCGAGTCGCGCCCCAAGGGGGCCACCCTGTCGAGCCGGAGCCTGATCGCCCAGTACGTCACCTGCATGGTGGACGGCGAGATGAGCCCCGACGACGTCGAGGTGCACGCCCTGCCCCTCTACCACTGCGCCCAGCTGCACTGTTTCCTCACTCCTGGCCTCTATCTGGGCGCCACCAACATCGTGCTGCCCGGCGCCAGCCCGGCGGCGATCCTGGCCACGATCGAGGGCGAGCGCGCCACGAAGCTCTTCTGCCCGCCCACCGTCTGGATCTCGCTGCTGCGCCACCCCGACTTCGACCGCCGTGACCTGTCGTCGCTGCGCAAGGGCTACTACGGCGCCTCCATCATGCCGGTGGAGGTGCTGAAGGAGATCGCCGCCCGGCTGCCGGAGGTGCGGCTGTTCAACTTCTACGGGCAGACCGAGATGGCGCCGGTCGCCACGATCCTGCGCCCGGAGGAGCAGCTCACCCGGCTCGGCTCGGCCGGCCGGCCCGCGCTGAACGTGGAGACCCGCATCGTGGACGACCAGGACGAGCCGGTGCCGCCGGGCGTGGTCGGCGAGATCGTGCACCGCAGCCCGCACGCCATGCTCGGCTACTGGAACGACCCGGACAAGACCGCCGAGGCGTTCCGCGGCGGCTGGTTCCACAGCGGCGACCTCGGCGTCATGGACGCCGACGGCTACCTGTCGGTGGTGGACAGGAAGAAGGACATGATCAAGTCCGGCGGCGAGAACGTCGCCAGTCGCGAGGTCGAGGAGGCGATCTACCAGCATCCGGGGGTCGCGGAGGCGGCGGTGTTCGGGCTGCCGGACGACAGGTGGATCGAGGCGGTGACCGCGGCGGTGGTGCCGCGGCAGGGCGCGGAGGTGACCGCCGAGGAGCTGTCCGCGTTCCTGCGGGAGCGGCTGGCGGCGTTCAAGGTGCCCAAGCGGGTGGTGTTCGTGCCGGAGCTGCCGAAGAACGCCTCGGGCAAGGTGCTCAAGCGGGAGCTGCGCGACACGCTGGCGTAACGTCCGCGGCCTCGGGCACGACTTCGGAGTGATCACGCTTCACCCCGGTCCGGAGCGGGCATGCCCTCTCGGCGACCACTTGCCCGCCCAGCCCGGGACTCCCCCCGTGTCGACCTAGAGAGGCCGCATGCCAAGCCTGCCCGAGCTCATGCACCGCACCTTCTTCCGGACGTTGTCGCTGCTGTCGCCGAGGGGTCAGGCCGTGGTCCTGCGCCGCTACTTCGACTGGTGGCACCGCAGCCCCGACCCGTGGAAGTTGTCGACCGACGACTACGAGCAGCACAAGTACCGCTCGACGCTGGAGTGCCTGCCCGCCAGGCCGTACCAGCGCATCATGGAGGTCGGCTGCAGCGAGGGCGTGTTCACCGGGACGCTCGCGAAGACGTACCCGGAGGCCGAGATCACCGGGGTGGACGTGTCGGAGCGGGCGCTGGAGCGGGCGCGGGCGCGCGTCCCCGAGAACGGGCGGGTGCGGTTCCTGCAGGCCGACATCCTCACCCACCAGGTCGAGCCCCGCTACGACCTGGTGTTCTGCTCCGAGACCCTCTACTACCTGGGCCGCCACGACCGCCTGCACCGCGCCTCCGACCAGCTCAGCGCGTTGCTGGCCCCGGACGGCGTGCTGGTGGCGGTGCACCCGTGGCCGGAGGCCAGGCGGCTGCACCGCTTCCTCGACGGGCACCCGTCGCTGTCGCGCCTGACCGAGCGGGTCTACACGACTCCGCCGCGCCCGTTCACCGTCGCCGTGTACGGGACAACACCGGCATAAAACTGCGGCGAATCCGGCAGAACGTTACAAATTTTGCCGGTGCCCGGGGTCCGCCATCGAGTCGGATGACGATCGCGCGACTACGCTCTGGTACTGCCGCGTACCAGTCATCCGGCAGCGCCGAGGCGCCGTCCGGCTTCCCCCCGCCGTTGGAGTCCGGCCAGGGGAGGCCATTAATGACCACATTGCCCAAGTTCATCACCGGGCCCAGCAACTTCTTGGACGAGCGCCTGGGGGGCGCGAACTTTCTCAAGCGCAACCTGCGCAAGATCTTCCCTGACCATTGGACGTTCCTGCTGGGTGAGATCGCGCTGTACTCGTTCATCATCCTGCTGCTGACCGGGACGTTCCTCACCTTCTGGTACGAGCCCAGCATGGGGCACGTGGTCTACCAGGGACCGTACGCGCCGCTCAGAGGCGTGGGCATGTCGGAGGCGTACGCGTCGACCCTGGAGATCAGCTTCGAGGTGCGCGGCGGGCTGCTGATGCGGCAGATGCACCACTGGGCGGCGTTGCTCTTCGTGGCCAGCATCGTGATCCACATGCTGCGGGTGTTCTTCACCGGCGCCTACCGCAAGCCGCGCGAGCTGAACTGGCTGATCGGCATCGGGCTGTTCACGGTGTCGCTGTTCGAGGGGCTCAGCGGCTACTCCCTCCCCGACGACCTGCTGTCGGGCGCGGGGCTGCGGATCACCCAGGGCGTGGTGCAGTCGCTGCCGCTGGTCGGCACGTACCTGTCGTTCTTCCTGTTCGGCGGGGAGTATCCGGGCGAGGTGGTGATCGCGCGGTTCTTCACGCTGCACATCCTGCTGATCCCGGGCCTCCTGGTCGCCCTCATCACCGCCCACCTGATCCTGATGTGGGTGCAGAAGCACACCCAGATGCCGGGCAAGGGCCGCACGAACACCAACGTGGTCGGCGCCCCGCTGCTGCCCGCCTTCATGGCGAAGTCGGGCGCGTACATGCTGTTCACGGTCGCCGTCCTGGCGGGCCTGGCGACGTTCGCGCAGATCAACCCCATCTGGTTGTTCGGCCCCTACACGCCCGCGGACATCTCCGCCGGATCCCAGCCGGACTGGTACATGGGCTTCCTGGAGGGCTCGCTGCGGCTCATGCCGGCCTGGGAGATCAACCTCTTCGGCACGGCGAACGCGGGCACGCTGCCACTGAGCGTGCTGATCCCGGCGCTGCTGCCCCTCGGCCTGATCATCACCGGCCTGGTGCTCTATCCGTTCCTGGAACGCTGGATCACCGGCGACCGGAGCGAGCACCACATCGCCGACCGGCCGCGCAACAACCCGCACCGCACCGCGATCGGCATGGCGGGCGTCACCTTCTACGGCCTGCTCTGGCTGCTCGGCGCCAACGACGAGATCGCGACGTTCTTCCGCGTCAGTCTCAACTGGACGACGTACATCGGACGGGTGCTGATCTTCGTCGGGCCGGCGCTGGCGTACTGGATCACGTACCGGATGTGCGTGGGCCTGCAGCGGTCGGACGCGAGCGTGGTCAGCCACGGGGTGGAGTCGGGCGTCATCAAGCGCCTGCCGCACGGCGAGTACATCGAGGTCCACTCGCCGCCGTCGGAGGACATCGAGGCCCACCTGCGCGGCAAGACGCCCGTCCCGATGCTGCCCGCGGCCCGGGGGGACGGCGAGCGTGTCCCGCCCAAGTACGCCCGCAGCCTGCTCGGGCGGCTCAGGGTGAAGATGAGCCGCGCGTACGGCGGCGAGCAGGTCCCGCTCGACGGGGACCACGCACATGAGGAGAAACCCGTCGCCAGGAGGGAGCAGTAGGACCGTGGCTCAGGAGGCCGGGCGGCGGTCGAGGGCCTGGATCCACTTGACCGCCACGGCGGCCACCTGGACCAGCTCGCCCCGCAGCCGCCGCGGGTCGCTCTCGGCGAACGCCTCCAGCACCTCCTCGGCCAGGATGTGCCGCCAGGTCAGCGTCCCGGCCCGGGAGGCCGCCTCGGTCTCCAGCCGGGCCTTGTCGGAGGCGGCCGTCGCGCCGTCGGCGCCGGTGCCGTCGGGCAGGATCTGCATGCCCCACCTGGCGTCCTGCGCCGCCCGCTCGGCCGCCACGTCGCCGAGCGCCCGCGCCAGCGACCCGGGCACTCCCGCATCCCCGTCATGTGTCATGCGCCCAGTCTGGCCGATGATCATCAATGCCGGCCGGCCGGACGGGGCGGGGTGCCGGAGGGCGGAAACCGGGGCCGAGGTCGGTCAGGCCGGAGCAGGCGTGGTCGCGGAACGCGCGGGCGGCCGGGGTCAGGTGGTCCCCGGCCGGCCAGCTGACGCCGATCGTGCGGAACAGCGGCGGCGACAGCGGGATCTCGCGCATGCCGCCCGTGGGCGGCTGGTCCGAGCGGGGCAGGACGGCCACGCCCAGGCCGGCCGCCACCAGGCCGCGCACGGTCTCCGACTCCTGGCCCTCGAAGGCGATGCGCGGCTCGAACCCGGCCGCGGCGCACAGGTCGTCGGTGATCTGGCGCAGGCCGTACCCGTGCTCCAGCGTCACCAGCTCCTCCCCCGCCAGCTCGGCCGCCCGCACCCGCCCCCATGCGGCGAACCGGTGCGACGGCGGCACCGACAGGACCAGCTCCTGGTCGGCGAGCGGCCGGCTGACCAGATCGGGGTCGTCCAGCGGCATGGGCGCGACGAACACCAGGTCGATCTCGCCGGCGCGCAGGGCCCGCAGCATGTCCTGGCGCGACCCCTGCGCCAGGCTGAAGCGGATGCCCGGGTTGCGCTCGCGGAAGCCGCCGATGAGCGACGGCACCAGGGTGCGCCCCAGCAGGTGCAGGAACCCGAGCACGACGCGGCCGCTGCCGGGGTCGATCTCCTCGCGCACCTCGCGGACGGCGGCGGTCACGGCGGCGAGCGCGCGGGTGGAGGCGGCGGCCAGGGTGCGGCCGGCCCGGGTCAGGCGGATGCCGCGGCCGGCGGGGAGCACGAGCGGGGCGCCGACGATGTCCGCCAGCGCCGCGAGGCGGCGGCTGGCCGTGGGCTGGGGGATGCCGAGCAGCTCGGCGGCACGGGTGACCTGGCCCGTTTCACCGACGGCGGCCAGCAGGGCCAGGGACGGAGCCAGGCGGGCGGCCAGCTCCTCATCGGATTCATGCGTCACAGTATGAATTATCGCCTATTTCTGCATTAGACGTATTTTTTAGCTTTGCTTAGCGTCTGAGGTGTGGTCGTTCTCCAGGATGTCTCCGTGGACACGCGGCGGGTCAGCGCCGCGGTGGCCGCGGCCGGGCTGTCGTCGTTCGCTCTGCTGTACGCGCCGCAGCCGGTGCTGCCGCAGCTCGCACAGGCGTACGGGCTGGATCCGGGCAGCGCGTCGCTGGCGATCGGGGTGGCGACCACCGCGCTGGCCGTCGCCGTGCTGCCGGTCGCCTGGATGGCGGGAGCCGTCGGGCGGCGGCGGGTGATCCTCTGGTCGGTGCTGCTGGCGGCGGTGATCGGGCTGGCCCTGCCGCTGGCGCCGTCCTTCCCTGTGCTGCTGGTGATGCGGGCGGTGCAGGGCGTGGCCGTCGCCGGGTTCGCGGGGGTGGGGGCGGCGTACCTGGCGGATCTGCTGGGGACGGCGCGGCTGCCGGCCGCGGTGGGCGCGATGATCGCCGGGAACTCGGTCGGCGGCATGCTCGGCCGCCTCGGCGCCGGCTTCGCCACCGGCCCCCTGGGCTGGCACGGCGCCCTCCTCGCGGTCGCGGCGGTGGCCCTGGCCTGCGCCGTCTTCGCCGCCGTCGCCCTCCCCCGCGAGCCCAGGCCCGCCGGCGCCGCTGCGGACGCCGGCCGCACGCCGGACAACGGACGCACGGCCGCTCGCGACCTCGCGCCCGACCGCGCACGCGCGGCGGATCCCGACCTCGCGCCGGGCGGAGGAGGAGCGGCGGGGGGCGGCGGAGCGGCCGGGGGTGAGCGGGGCGCCGCGGCGGCGAAGAAGGCTCGGCCGGGGCCGGGTATGGTCGGGCCGCTGGCGGTGGGGTCACTGGGGATGGGGGCGTTCGTGGCGCTGTACAACGCGGCCGGGTTCCGGCTGGCCGCGCCGCCGCTCGACCTGAGCCCCGCGGCCGCTTCCCTGGTCTTCCTGTCGTACGCCATGGGCACCGTCTCCTCGGCCGCCGCGGGCCGGCTGGCGGGCCGCCTGGGGCGTACGCCGGCGCTCGTCACGGCGCTGGCCGTCACGGTGGTGGGCAGCGTGCTGACCGCGCACTCGTCGCTGCCGGTCGTCGCGCTCGGGTTCGCCGTGCTGACCGCCGGGTTCTTCGCCGCGCACGCCATCGCCAACGCCTGGGCCACCGCCGAGGCTCCCCCGGCCGCCCGGGGCCGTGCCGCGGGCCTCTACACCCTCTGCTACTACCTCGGCAGCGGCGCGGGCGGCACGGCGGGCGGCATCGTCTACGGCCACGCGGGCTGGGCCTGGCTCATCGCCCTGACCTCGGCATGGCTCGTGCTCGCGGCCCTGGCCGTCCTGGTGACCCGCGGCCGCCAGGCGCGCGCCTTCGCCGAGCCGGCCTGATGGCCTTCGGGTGAGCCGGGCCGTGGATCGTCCCTGGTCGTCCTCTATGGTGACCGGCGCCAGGAAAGCGGGACCTCGGCTCGCCGGCCGCAGGCGGGGGTGCAACCTGGCCTGCACCGGGGGATGCGGAATGCCGGGGTTCCTCGACCATGAGGGGATTTCATGCCTGATCACCGAATGAATCGGCAGATCGTGATGGCGGAGCGGCCGTCGGGGGAATTGGCGCTCCACCATTTCCGTGCCGAGGTCGTGCCGATGCCGGAACGCCCGGCCGACGCCGTGCTGTTGCGCAACATCCTCGTCTCCGTCGCCCCGGGCGCACGTGCGGCGATGCAGGGGCCCACCCACCGCCCCCAGCTGGTCCCCGGTGAGCTGATCCCGAGCTCTGTCGTCGCCGAGGTGGTGGCCGGGCCGCCGGACGGACCCGCGCCGGGGAGCGTCGTCACCGGCACGGCCGGATGGCAGGAGTACTCCGTCGTCCCCGCGTCGGCGGTCCGCCCGCTGGAGCCCGTCGGCCCGCTCTCGCACCAGTTGGGGTTCCTCGGCCTGAACGGTTTGACGGCATATTTCGGCATTCACGCGATCGCGCGGGTCCGAGCAGGTGAGACGGTGCTCGTCTCCGGCGCCGCGGGCGGCGTCGGGCATCTCGCCGGCCAGCTCGCACGCGCGGCCGGGGCGCGTGCGGTCGGCATCAGCGGCTCCGACGACAAGAACCGGATCCTGGAATCGAAGCTGGGATACGCCGCGACGGTCGACCGGCGATCGGCGTCGTTCCAGGACGACCTGCGTGCGGCCTGCCCGGACGGGGTGAACGTCTACTTCGACAACGTCGGCGGCCCCATCCTGGAGTCCGTGCTGCCGCTCCTGGTCAAGCACGGCCGGATCGTCTGCTGCGGTGTCACCTCCCACTACGACCTGGGCGACCCGCCGCCGGGACCGCGCGACCTGGCGGTGCGGCTCATCGCGAAGAGCCTGCGCATGGAGGGCTTCCTGGTCGCCGACCACCGGCCCCGATGGGAGGAGGCGCTGCGGGACCTGCGGCGGATGCATGCCGCAGGAGAGCTGACGATCCTGGAGGACATCCGCGACGGCCTCGACTCCGCACCGGCCGCCCTCGTCGCGATGATGGCCGGCGGCAACGTCGGCCAGCTCGCGGTCCGGCTGGCGCAGGACCCGCCGGGCCGGCCGCCGGCGTGAGGCGTCACAGGAGCGACCGTTCGAGAGAGTCGGTCAGCCACAGCTGGGTCGCGCCCAGCGTGGCGCGCTCGCCGCTCACCTCGCCCACGAGCCGCCAGTAGCGGCGCAGGCGGGGGTCGCGGTCGGGCTCAACGCCGGCCAGCAGCTCGCGGCGGAAGGCCGGGGAGTCCGCACGCCGCCGGGCCATGGCGTGCGCGGCCACGAACCGGTCCAGCTCCGGGCCCCCGCGCGGCGCCTCCCCGGCCAGCACGAGCGGCTCGGCCAGCGCGGACGCCTCGCCGAGGCCGTACAGGAGGTCCTCCTCGTCGGCGATCGCCTCGAGATTGGCCACGGCGCGGGCGCGCAGGCGGCGCGTGAACGCCCGGTCGGCGGCCAGGGCGACCATCTCGGCGTACGCGACGACCTGCGCCGGCGTCGGGTCGGCGGGCGGCACGGGCACGGCCATGGTGACGAACGCGGCGAACAGCTCCTCGGAGATGGGCGCCACCATCTGCCACCGCCAGAACCGCACCAGCCGGTCGTGGGCGGCGGGGCCGTCCTCCACGGCGGCCAGCAGCTCCAGCCGGGCGGCCCGGGCGGCGGGACCGGCCTCCTCCACGGCCAGCAGCGCCGCACGGCGCCAGGACAGGCCCGCGAGCCGCACGTCGAGGGCGGCCCGTTCGGCGGCGACGGCGTCGGCCACGGTGCTCTCACCGGCGAGCACGCGGGCGATCGGGGCCAGCCCGAGGCCGAGCCCGCGCAGCCGGCGCACCAGGTGGAGGGTCTCGACGGCGGCCCCGTCGAACCTGCGGTGACCGCCGACGCTGCGCACGGAGGCGATGATGCCCTCGTCGCAGTAGAAGCGGATGGTCCGCACCGGCACCCCGGTCAGCCGGGCCAGCTCTCCGATCCCGATCGTGTCGTCGCGCAACGGCACTTGAACCTCCACTGGACTGGAGTTCCTACCGTAATCGCGTACCCCGACGAGAGGAGCGACGCGATGGTGACCTGGGAGAGCGACCGGCTGATGAAGGACCTGCGCGAGCAGACGGCCGGGCTGGCCCGCGCCGCGGCCGCGGGCGACCCGGACGCGACGGTGCCCACCTGCCCGGAATGGCGGCTGAGCGATCTGGTCGCGCACATCGGGCAAGCCCCGCGCTGGGCGGCCGACCTGGTGCGCAAGGCCGCACCGCTGCCCATCCCCGACCCGCGCGAGGTCGATCCCGGCGCGCCGGCCGGGTGGGAGCGGTGGCTGACGGACGGCGCCGAGGAACTGATCGAGGCGGTCAGGGACGCGGGCGAGCGCGCCGAGGTGTGGTCCGTGGTGGGGATGGTGCCGCCGGCGTTCTGGCTGCGCAGGATGCTGAACGACATCTCCGTCCACCACTACGACGCCGCGGCGGCGACCGGCGCGCCGTTCGAGATCTCCGCCGAGCTCGCGGCCGACGTGATCACCGAGGGCATGGAGCTGCTGTCGGCCCCGGCGGCCGAGGACTTCAAACCGGAGCTGGCCGAGCTGCGCGGCTCAGGCGAATGCCTGGCGATCCGCCCGTACGACGCGGAGGGCTGGCTGGTCAGCAGGACCCCGGACGGGCCTCGGTGGGAGCGCGCGAGCGGCGAAGGCGACGTGACGGTGCGGGGGCCGGCCGCCGAGCTGATGCTGGTGCTCACCGGCCGGGTGCCGGCCCGTGAGGTGACCGGCGACCGGGAGCTGCTCGACCACTGGCTGGCCCACACCAGGTTCTGACCGTCAGAGCTCGACGTTCGAGTCCGGGTCGCCGCCCGTGCGGCCGGAGCCGTCGAGCGACTCCATCCGCGCCATGTCGTCCGGCGACAGGCTGAAGTCGAACACCTCGAAGTTCTGCCGCATCCGCTCAGGGTCGGACGACTTGGGGATGGGCACCGCGCCGAGCTGGGTGTGCCAGCGGAGCACGACCTGGGCGGGCGTACGGCCGTGGGCGGCGGCCAGGGCGGCGACGACGGGATCGTCCAGCAGCTTGCCGGCGCGGGCGAGCGGGCTCCACGACTCGGTGACGATGTCGTGCTCGGCGTGCCAGGCGCGCAGCTCGCGCTGGGAGAATCCGGGGTGCATCTCGACCTGGTTGACGACCGGACGGACGCCGGTCCCCGCGACCACCCGCTCGATGTGCTCGGGCGTGAAGTTCGACACGCCGATCGAGCGGGCCAGCCCCTGCTCGCGCAGGTGCACGAACGCCCGCCAGGTGTCGGCGTACAGGTCGCGGCCGGGCAGCGGCCAGTGGATGAGGTAGAGGTCGACGTAGTCGAGGCCGAGCCGGCCCAGGCTCTCCTCGCAGCCGCGCAGGGCGGCGTCGTAGCCGTGCTGGGAGCCGCGCAGCTTCGTGGTGACGAACAACTCCTCGCGCGGCACCCCGGCCTGCGCGATGCCGGCGCCCACGCCCTTCTCGTTGCCGTACGCGGCGGCGGTGTCGATCAGGCGGTAGCCGAGCGAGATGCCGTGGGCGACGGCCTGGCGGGCCTCGTCGTCGTTCATCGGCCAGGTGCCGAGGCCGATGCGCGGCATGGAACGTCCGTCGGCGAGCTTGACGGTCATACGTGGTCCTTTCCCCCCGGTTGAACGGCGCGGATGTCCCTACCCGGCCGTTTCCGGGACAATCCGGTTACGGTTTTCCGCCATCGAGGTCGGCGGTCCGCCCCCATGGCCGCCGCCAGCGCGGCTGCCTAACGTGGTGCGACGTGATCAGTCTGAGGGGTTTGACCAAACGGTACGGAGACCGGGTGGCGGTCGACGACCTGTCGCTGGAGCTGAAACCGGGCGCCGTGACGGGTTTCCTGGGCCCGAACGGCGCCGGCAAGTCGACCACCATGCGCCTGGTCCTCGGCCTCGACCGGCCGAGCGCGGGCACGGCGCTCGTCGGCGGCGTGCCGTACCACCGGATCAAGAACCCGCTGCGCACGGTGGGGGCGCTGCTCGACGCGCGGGCGGTGCACCCGGGCCGCAGCGGGCGGGCGCACCTGCTCGCGCTGGCCCGCAGCAACGGCATCCCGCGGCGGCGGGTGGACGAGGTGCTGGAGATGGTCGGGATGGCGGGCGCGGCCGGCAAGCGGGCCGGGACGCTGTCCCTCGGGATGAGCCAGCGGCTCGGCATCGCGGCGGCGCTGCTGGGCGACCCGGAGGTGCTGCTGTTCGACGAGCCGGTCAACGGGCTCGACCCCGACGGGGTGCGCTGGGTGCGCGGGCTGATGCGCTCGCTGGCGGCCCAGGACCGCACGGTGTTCGTCTCCAGTCACCTGATGAGCGAGATGCAGCTGACCGCCGACCACCTCGTGGTGATCGGCAAGGGCCGCCTCATCATGGACGCGCCGCTGGCGGAGGTCATCGCGGGCAGCTCCCTGACGGCCGTGCTGGTCCGCACCCCGCACGCCGGCGACCTCGCCGTACGGCTGCGCGCCGCCGGCATCCGGGTGGACCGGCTCGGCGAGAACGAGCTGGAGGCGACCGGCGCGCCCGTCGAGCGGGTCGGCGACCTGGCGTACGAGGCGGGCATCCGGCTGCACGGGCTGCGCACCCGCGAGGCCTCGCTGGAGCAGGCCTACCAGGAGCTGACCTCGGACAGCGTCGAGTACGGAGCGGAAAGGGCGGGAGCATGAGCACTCTGCGGCAGGCGGTCGCGGCCGAGTGGGTGAAGCTGTGGTCGGTCAGGTCCACGTGGTGGTGCCTGGGCGGCGCGCTGGTCCTCATGGTGCTCGGCGCGGTCACGCTGGGCGGCTCCACCGCCACCGAGGCGCTGCGGGACGGCGCGACGGGGCTGCGGCTGACGGCGAGCGAGCCGGTGGTCGCGGCCACGTCGTTCGCCCAGTTCGCCCTGGTGGCGGCGGCGATGCTGGCGGTCACCTCCGAGTACGCCTCCGGCACCGTCCGGGTGACGCTGCAGGCGACGCCGGTGCGCGGGGTGATGCTGGCGGCCAAGGCGCTGGTGGTGGCGCCGGTCATGGCGGTCGCGGGCGTGCTGTCTGGGGCGGCGGCGACGGCGGCCGTCTACCTGCTGCTGTCGATCGACCTGTTCGGCGGGCTCGTCGTGCTGCCGCCCGGCGAGGCGGTGCGCGACCTGCTGGGCGTGGGCGTGTTCTACGCGCTGGTGTCGGTGATGACCGTGGGGGCCGGGCTGGCGATGCGCAGCGCGGCCGGCACGCTGACGGTGATGTTCATGCTGCTGCTGGGCCTGCCGCTGATGTTGCTGATGGCCGGCGGCCCGGCGGCGCTGGGGGCGGCGCTGCGGATGCCGACGTTCGCGGGGCTGGCGTTCATGGGCAGCGCGGTGAACATGACGGGCGGGCCGATGCCCTACCCGGCCTGGGAGGG
Organism: Nonomuraea terrae; assembly: GCF_044465245.1. Lineage (NCBI taxonomy): Bacteria > Bacillati > Actinomycetota > Actinomycetes > Streptosporangiales > Streptosporangiaceae > Nonomuraea > Nonomuraea terrae. The sequence continues at coordinate 483,590 of NZ_JBITLL010000003.1, forward strand.
GCTGGCGTGGCTGCTGGCCTGGGCTGCGGTGGCGGTGGCGGCGGGCCACGTCATGCTGCGCCGCCGCGATGCCTGAACCGCCTAGACTCACGCCGATGTCAGGCAGCAGGTTCCCCCGCGCGCTGGCCGGAGCCGTCCTCGGGATGGCGCTCGGCCTGGCCGAGTCGCTCTTCCTGCTGGCGGCGGCGCCCGCGTGCCTGGTGCCCGCGCTGCGGCCGGTCGCCCAGCGCGGGCTGGCCCGGCTGACGGCCATGGAGCGGGCCCGGCTGTCGCGCTTCTTCGGCCTTGACACCTCGCGCGAGAACGGCGGGTACGCCTTCCTCGCCGCCCGCGCCGCCCTCGGCCTGCTCGGCGGGTACGCCTGCACGTCGTTGCTGTTCCTGGCCCTGCTGTTCCTGGCCGGCGGCACGTGGGCGCTGCTGTGGGGGCGGGCGGAGCCGATCCCGCTCGAGCTGCCCGGCGTCAACCTGGTCACCAGCAGCGACGTGGTGGGCCTGAGCAGCGGGGCGCTGCTGCTGGTGGTGAGCGCCCTCCTGGTGCTGGGCATGGCGGCGCTCGAACGCCGCGTGGCCGTTCACTTCCTCGGCCCCGACGGCGGCGAGCTGATGCGCCGGCGCATCGCCGAGCTGACCGCGACCCGCTCCGGCATCGTCAGGGCCGTCGACGACGAGCGGCGCAGGATCGAACGCGACCTGCACGACGGCGTCCAGCAGCGCGGTGTCGCCCTCGCCATGCTGCTGGGGCGGGCCCGGCACAGCCGCGACGAGGAGCAGGTCCACGAGCTGGTCGCCCAGGCGTACACCGAGTCGCGCCGGCTCCTCGACGAGCTGCGCAGCGTGGCCTGGCGGATCTACCCGACCGCGCTCGACGAGCTCGGGCTGCGGGCCGCGCTCGCGGGCGTCGCCGAGCGCTCGCCGGTGCCGGTGACCGTGCACGACGGGCTGTCCGGCCGTCCCGTCTCGGAGGTGGAGACCGCCCTGTACTTCGTGGTCCGTGAGGCGATCACCAACGCCGTCAAGCACGCCGGCGCGCATGACATCCTGGTGGTCCTGAGCGAGGACGAGCGGACGGTGAGCGTGGCGATCTCCGACGACGGCGAGGGCGGGGCCGACCCGTCGGGCGGCGGGCTGTCCGGGCTGGCCCGGCGGGTGCTGGCGCTCGACGGCACGTTCACCGTCGACAGCCCGCCCGGCGGTCCCACCCGCGTCACCGCCATGCTGCCGAAGGCGCCGCCGTGCGGGTGATCCTGGCCGACGACTCCGTGCTGCTGCGCGAAGGGCTGACGCGGCTGCTGGCCGACGCCGGTCATGAGGTCGTGGCCGCCGTCGGGGACGCGCCCGCGCTGGTCGAGGCGGTCGAGCGGCACCGTCCCGACGTGGCCGTGGTCGACGTGCGCATGCCGCCGACGCACAAGGACGACGGTCTGCGCGCGGCGCTGGAGATCCGCGAGCGCCTGCCCGGCGTCGGGGTGCTGGTGTTGTCGCAGTACGTCGAGCAGCACTACGCGGCCCGGCTGCTGGCCGGCTCCACCGAGGGCCTCGGCTACCTGCTGAAGGACCGCGTGTCGGAGGTTGCCGAGTTCCTCGACTCGCTGGAGCGGGTCAGCGCGGGCGGCACGGCGTTCGACCCCGAGGTGGTGCGGCAGCTGCTGGCCCGCACCACCCACGCCGACCCGCTGAGCCGGCTGAGCCCGCGTGAGGGCGAGGTGCTGCGCCTGCTGGCCGAGGGGCTGGTGAACGCGGCCATCGCCGAACGCCTGCACGTATCGCTCAGCACGGTCGAGAAACACGTGAACGCCCTCATGGACAAGCTCGACCTGCCCCGCCAGCCCGGCTACAGCCGCCGTGTCCTGGCCGTGCTGCGCTATCTCGAAAGCTGACCGCCGGGGTCGCGCCCGGCGCGGTTGCGGCGGTGACGGCGTACTTTCGCGATCGTGCCGCACGCCCGGCCGCCGGGGCCGCCCGCGTTCATCAGGCACCAGCGTTTGCTCGCGTTCCTGGTGTGGTCGTAGAACACCCAGCGGCAGTCGGGGCAGGCCTTGAGCCGATCCCACTGCCGGGTGGTGATCGCCTCCAGGACGATGGCGAGGATCTCGCCGGCGGTGCCGGCGTCGTGCCGGAAGACGAGCGTGCGGTCGTGCACGCGTACGCCGAGGCCGAGGTCGTGGACCCAGGCGTTGATCAGGTCGTCGGAGCCGGGCTGCCGCTCCACCGCGGCGCGGAGGTCGTCGCGGAGCCGGCGCACGACGACCCGGTCGGGCGCCGGGAGGGGCGCGGCGTAGTCGTCGAAGCGGTCGGCCGGCCGGCGGGTGTCGTTGGGGATCAGCCAGGTGTTCAGCAGCTCTCGCACGCGTTCCAGCGCGCCCGGGGCCTCCTGCGGGGACCCATCACGAACGTTAACCACCTATCCAGGTTAACGGTTGCCACATTCGGTCGTCGCTCGTTAACCTGCTAGTGAAATAGCCGGTTACACGGAGGTGCGCATGGACGTGATGTGGTCGTCGCTGGCCTGGCCCGGCCTTGAGCACGTCCGATGGACGGAAGGCGACGGTCCGCACGCGGACGGCCTGGCCGTGCACGAGTTGCCGGGCGGGCCGGCGCGCGTCGCGTACCGGCTCACCGCCGACGAGGGCGGGCGCACCCGGCGCCTGTCGGTCGAGGTCGGCGGGCGCGCCCTGGTCATCGCCGGCGACGGCCGGGGAGCCTGGACCGACGCGGGCGGCCGGCCGCTGCCCGGCCTGTCCGGCTGCGTGGACGTCGACATCTCCACGACGCCGCTGACCAACACCCTGCCGATCCGCAGGCTCGGCCTCGCTCCGGGAGCCGCCGCCGACCTGCTCGTGGTCTACGTCGACGTTCCCGACCTGGAGCCGCGCGCGGTGACCCAGCGCTACACGTGCCTGGGGCGCAGTGGGGCGGTGACGGTGTACCGCTACGAGTCGGGGTCGTTCCGGGCCGACATCACCGTGGACGACCACGGGCTCGTCGTCGACTACCCCGGCCTCTGGCGACGGTCCCGCTGAGGGAGAGAACACATCACATGACGCTCTCCCCGATCCTGCACGCCACCGGGCCGCATCCGGGCACCGCCGAGCAGCTCATGCTGTTCGGGCAGTTCGTCGGCACGTGAGACCTGGTCGTCGAGTTCTTCGACGACGCCGGGATCCGCGTCTGTCGCGAACCCGGCGTCCGGACCTTCGGCTGGGTCCTCGACGCTCACCTATCCGCCCGCCGGCGGCCCCTCCGGCGAGGGTCCGACCAGGTACGGCTCGCCGTCAACGGCCGCGGCTGTCTGCGCCGCGACGAGCGCAAACTCACCGTGCGGCCGTCGCCGCTGTGTACGTCTACCGCAACGGCGTGGCCTGCCGGCCGCCCGGCGACTTACGTGTCCGAGGCCGCCGCCGCGGGCGCCCGACCCGACCGCCCTGGTGGAGCGGGAGGCCGCCGACTTCATCGCCCTGCTCGGCCCGGCTGGGCGGCGACCGCATCGCCGACGTCGCCCCGGCCGGCGGCCGCCACCTCCTCGATCCCGTGCCCCGGGCCAACGGCCGCATCGTGAACGTCAGGGTCCGGGCGGCCGCAACGCCATTATCGCGATGTCGTCCTTCGCCGCCATGCTCATCCGGGTGAGAAGCTGGTCGCACAGGACGTCGAGGGGTTCGCGGGCTAGCGAGGCGGCGTTCTCGAGCAGGCAGGCCGGGCCCTCGTCGAGGTGCTCGCCGGGGTGCTCGATCAGACCGTCGGTGTAGAGCAGCAGGGTGCTGCCCCGGGGCAGGGGCGCTACGGTGCTGGACCGGGGCCAGTCGTCGAGCAGGCCGAGCAGGGGATCGGCGGCGCCTTCCAGGTAGCGGGCCTCGCCGTGCCTGGTGACCAGCAGCGGCGGTGGATGTCCGGCCACGGCGTAGGTGAGCCGCCACTCTCCGTCTGCTGGGTGCTCCAAGCGGGCGAGCACGCAGGTGGCCGTGACCTCGCCGTACAGCGACTCCGTGGCGACGTTGAGACGGCGCAGGATGTCGCCGGGCGGCTCGTCGCGGTCCATGGCGAGCCCTCTGAGCATGTTGCGGAGTTGGCTCATGGTCACCGCGGCAGCCAGATCGTGCCCGGCCACATCGCCGATGGTGAGGATGGCCGAGCCGTCGCGAAGCCGGAAACAGTCGTACCAGTCGCCGCCGACCTCGGCGGCCGTGGTGCTGGGCCGGTAGCGGGCGATGATCTCCAGGCCGGGCACCTGGGGCGGGTCAGGGAGCAGATAGTGCTGGAAGGCGAGGGCCACGCGCTGGGTGCGCTGGAACCGCCTGGCGTTGCTGAGGTGGGCGTGTGCGTGGTCGACCAGCCGGTTCAGCAGGTCGACGTCGGCTCCACTGATCGGCTCCCGATCGCCGCAGATCACCGCGTCGAAGACGGCCGCCACCGCGCCGTCGACGATCACCGGAAGCAGGGCCATGCTGTTGATCCCGTTGGCCCTGAACCACTCCGCTGCCCCGGGCGGCGCCAGGCCGGGCGGCGCTTGACCTGGTGGGAAGACTCTGTGCACCGGCTGCCTGGTCCTGACGGCCTCGACGAAGCCGCAGTCGCTTTCCAGGGAGATCGTGCCAGGTCTGACGGGGGGCTGTAGGTCGTCCCCTTCCCGCACGATGCTCACGAACCGCTCGACGACCAGCGGGTGGGGTGGCTCTCCGTCGAACTCGGGAAGGAGGTAGATCCCGCACGCGTCGGCCACGTTGGGCACGATGACGTTGGTCAGCATGCGCAGGACCTCATCCGGATCCGCCATGGTGGCGGTCGCCGCGGCGGCCTGGTCGAGCAGCCTTTTGTGCCGTTCCTCCTGCCACTCCTGTTCGACGTCGGAGCAGGCGCCGACCCACTCGATCACCGTGTCGTCCTCGATCACGGGTACGGCGCGCGTTCTGACGTGCCGGTAGTTCCCGTCAGCCATCCGCACCCGTGCGACGTTGTCGAACAAGCGCATGGTGCGCGACGCCGCGGCCCACTCGTCCTTGACCGCCCCCCGGTCCTCGGGGTGTACGGCGCGGAGATAGCCCATGCCGCGGGTCTCGTTCCAGGTCTGCCCGGTCATCCGCTGCCAGCCGGGGCTCGGCTCGATCGCCTGCGTGTTGGCGTCCGTCACCCACACGACCTGCGTGTCGATCTGCAGGAGGCTCTGGTAGCGCTGCAGGAACCTGCGCCGGCTCTCGGCGATCGATTCGATCATGCGGGCTGAGTGGACCCGGTCGGTGACCTCCATGACCATCATGAGCACGCCCGTCCTGCCGCGGCCTAGCGAGACCTTGGAGATGCTGATCGAGGCGTAGCGCTCCTGTCCCTGGTTGCCCAGTTCGAAGGGCACCTCCCTGAGGGAGAGCGACTCCCCGGTGGTGTAGACGTGGTCGAGCTGGGAGAAGTAGCTGCTCTGGAGGAGATCGCGGAGCGCCTCGCGGAAGGGCACGTCGAGTGAGCGGTCGCCGAAGATGGTCCGGTAGGCGTCGTCGGTGTAGATGAGCCGGTGGTCCGGGCCGCTGGTGACGGCCACCCCGACAAGAGCAGGAGAAAAGACGTCCAGCGCCAGTCCGCCGGACGTGTTCTCCTCCACCTTCTGAGCCATCAGCGCTCCCCCCCAGCCCCTTTGCCCACGCCGATCGAATGGCCCGCCGTGGTCGCGGCGAGCGAATCACCCCACGCCAACCCGACCATCCAGCAAAAAGACATACCGGGCAAAGTACTCATTAGTACTGATAACGCTAACATCGCGGTGACGCGGCGGCCAGGCCCAGCTGGTCAACATGCTGACCAACTCCTTCGACATCCTCGCCGACGTCGACGACGACCGGCCCGTCGTCAAGCCGCAGTCACACGGCGGTGTCACGTAGGACAGCGGCTCTGCCCGTCCACCTGCTCGTGCGGAACCTCGATGCGGCAGCCGTCGCCTTCCCGCCCTACCCCGATGCCGCTCGGCCTCAGCCACTCCCCGGGCGGCCGCGCCCGGCACGCAACGTGAGCCCGCTTCCTTCCACGGTGCCGGCAGGCGCCATGCCGAAGTCGTCAATGACCATGTTGCCGTTCTGGTCGAAGACCTCGACGGTGGGCGCTCAGACGGTGACCTCCGCCGTGACGGGAGACACCGTGATCTCGGCGGAGCCCGAGCCTGACGGCACACTCGACCGCCGGCGGTTCGCCGACATCACCCCCGGCGGTTTCCGCTGGATCGGGCGCGAGTCCGCCGACGGCGGAGCCACCTGGAACCTGCGCCGGCGCATGACCGCGACCCGCCGGGGCGCCCGACCTCGTCGGGGTGTTCGGGGAGACCGGTTCCGCCGGGAGCGGCGCGGATGCCAGGTGAGACGGGTCCGGTTCCGCCGGCGACAGCGCGGATGCCAGGTGAGACGAGACCGGTTCTGTCGGGAGCGGCGCGGGTGTGGGGTGCGGACCCGTATGATCTTCGCCAATCGGGGCGATACCGCTGAGAGGTCATGTGTTCGGGATCATCCGGCCGTGCGGTGAGCACGGCTGCCCGTCGCTGCGTGAGGCGTGGCGGGCCCATCTGTGTGGTCTGTGCCTGACGTTGCGCGACGGCCATGGGCAGGGCGCACGGCTGGCGACCAACTACGACACGCTGATCATCTCGGTGCTCACCGAGGCCCAGCTCCCGTCGGCGGCGCCGCGCCGGACGGCGGGACCGTGCGCGTTACGGGGCTTCCGCGGCGCCGAGGTGGTGGACGCGCGGGCGAGCGGCGCCCGGCTCGCGGCCGGGGTGTCGCTCGTGCTGGCCGCCGGCAAGATCCGCGACCACGTCGCCGACGGCGACGCCGGCCGCGCCACGGCCGGGGCGCGGACGCGACTGGCGGCTCGCTGGGAGAAGGCCGGCGCCCGCCTGGCGGCCGAGGTCGGCTTCGACACGACGCCCCTCGCCGCGACGGTCACCCGCCAGCTGGCCCTGGAACGCGCGTTCGCAGCCCGTGGTCACGAAACGGCGGTGCTCGAACGGGCCGCGCCGCCGGTCGCCGCGGTGCCGGAGCCGACGGAGGAAGCGGTCGCCGGAGCGGCGGAGGCGGCGCTCGCCGGAGCCCGGCAACCGGCGCGGGAGGCGGTCGCCGGGGTGCTGGAGCTGACGGCGCCGGCCGAGGAGGCGGTCGCGGCGGCGTTCGCGCACACGGCGGTGCTGGCCGGCCGGCCGGAGAACGCCGCCGCGCTGGCCGAGGCGGGCAGGTTCTTCGGCCGCATCGCGCACCTGGTGGACGCGTACGAGGATCGGGCGGAGGACGACGCCCGCGGGGCGTTCAACCCGCTGACCGCCACCGGCACCACGCCGGAGGAGGCGCGGCGGCTGTGCGACGACGCCGCCCACGGCCTTGCCCTGGCGCTCGCCGAGGTGCGCTTCGAGGAGCGCCACCTGGTGGACGCGCTGCTCGGCGCCGAGGTGCGCCGGGCGGTGGACCGCGCGTTCCGCCCCGCCGCCGACCTGCGCCGGCGACCCGGCTGGATCCGCAGGTCGGCGGCCGGCACGGCGATCTTCCTCACCTGCGGGCTGTGGCGGCCGGAGTGGAGCACGCTGGCGGGCGAGTCCTGGGACGAGCGCTGCTACGTCTGCCGATACGGCGACTGCTGCAGCAACTGCGGGGACTGCTGCTCCTGCTGCAGTTCGGACGGCTGCTGCTGCGACGGCTGCAGCTGCTCCTGCTGCGACTGAGACGACGCCCGAGACAGCGACCCAGACTGCGACCCAGACAGCGACCCAGACAGCTCCGGCCGCCTCCGGCGGGTCAGGGGCGCAGCAGCACGGGCAGGGCCCGGTGGCCGTTGGCGATGAAGGAGTCCAGAGGCGTCAGTTCGTCCGCGGGGACGGCGAGGGCCAGGTCGGGGAACCGGTCGAACAGGGCGGGCAGGGCGACGCCGGCTTCGAGCCTGGCCAGCGGAGCACCCACGCAGTAGTGGACGCCGTGGCCGAAGGACAGATGGTCGCGCCGGGTGGGACGGGTCAGGTCGAAGCGGCCGGCATCGTCCCCGTGCTGCGCCGGGTCGCGTCCGGTGGCGGCGTAACCGGCGAGGATGGGCTCCCCCTCGCGGATCACGACGTCACCGAGGGGGATGTCCTCGGTCGCGTACCGCAGGGGCAGGTTGGCCACCGGCGGCTGCCAGCGCAGCGTCTCGTCGATCACGTCCTCCCACGAGGCCTGACCGGCACGGGCGAGGGCGAACTGGGCAGGATGGGTCAGCAGAGCCACGACGGCGTTGCCGATGAGGTTGACGGTCGTCTCATGACCGGCCGAGATCATCAGGAAGAGGGTGTCGATCAGCTCGGCTTCGCTGAGGCGTGAGCCGTCCCCCTGCTCGTCGCGTGCGGCGATCAGGTCGCTGGTCATGTCGTCGCCGGGGTTGCCGCGTTTCGACGCGACCAGGCCGCCCAGGACCTCGTAGGCATGGCGCAGGGTGCCCATGGCCTGCTCCGGGTCCGCGGAGGTGTGGAAGACGCCGTCGACGATCCGGCGCAGATCCCCTCGCGCGCTGTCGGGGAGGCCGAACATCTCGCCGATCACCCGGGTGGGCAGCTGGTAGGCGAACTCTTCGCGCAGATCGACCGGCTCACCCGCCGCGGTGCCGGCGAGCGTGCCGAGCAGCTCCTCGGTGATCTCCTCGATACGCGGGCGCAGGGCCATGGTGCGGCGGGCCGTGAACGCCTTGGAGACCAGTGAGCGCAGCCGCCGGTGCTCGGAGCCGTAGGCGGTGAACATGTTGTCCACCGCCACCCAGGAGTAGAGCACCCAGTCCGGAGTGATCTTCCCGGACATGTAGGCCGGCCAGTGACGGCGTGGATCCTTGGAGACGCGCGGATCGGCCAGGAGCTGCTTGAGGGATTCGTGCCGGGTTATCGCCCACGCGGTCACCCCGCCGGGCAGTTCCACCCGGGTCGCCGGGCCGGTGCCACGGATGCGGGCGGCCTCACCGTGGATGTCACGGCCGGTGGGGTCTAAGGGGATGGCGGTGCCGAACGATTCCACAGACTCTCTCCAGGTGTCTTCGCGTACGGCGGACAGGCGGGAAAGCTTGGTGCGGAAGTGCAGGTGTGACGGCGGCCGGCGGCCACGATCCACGATGTCATGACTCACCACCATCGGTCATGCCCGCGAGTCAGCAAATCTTTCCGTGAGGGGTCAGGCGTTCATCCACTCGGGAACGTCGTCGAGCAGGTCGCCCAGTTCGTCGAGCAGTTCGTCCCCGACCGCGGCTCCGGCCCGCGCGAGCTCCTCCACCTGCCGGCACAGCTCGGCCTCGCGGACCGCGCCGACGGTCGCGCACGCGCCCTTCAGCCGGTGCGCCAGCTCGGCCGCCAGCGCCCGGTCGCCGTCGCGCAGCGCCTGCCGCAACTCCGCGAGCGTCTTCCCTGCCGTCCCCCGGTACGCCTGCGCGACGTCCGCCAGCGCCTCCGGCGACAGCCCCGCCAGCTCGGGCGGCAGCCCGGCCGACGCCGCCCACTCCGGGATCCTGGCCAGCACCCGCTGCCAGTCGACCGGCTTGGCCAGGTGGTCGTCCATGCCCGCCTCCAGGCACCGGATCCGGTCGTCCGGCATGGCGGCGGCGGTCATCGCGATGATCGGCGTGTGGACCTCCTCGCGGGTCCTGATCTCCTCGGTGGCGGCCAGGCCGTCGAGCACCGGCAGCTGGCAGTCCATGAACACCAGGTCGTACCCGCCGGCCAGCACCGCCCGCACCGCCTGGGCGCCGTCCTCGACCACCTCGACCTCGTGCCCGGCCTGTTCGAGGACGAGCAGCGCGACCTGCCTGCTCACCTCGTCGTCCTCGGCCACGAGGATGCGCGCTCCCCCGCCGCCGGCCTCGGCGCCCTCCAGCGGCTCGCCGGGGCTCTCGCCGTCGCCGAGGGCGTTCTCCACGGCGGCGAGCAGGCGGCGGCGGCTGAGCGGCCGGGTGATCGACTGCACGTGCCGCTCCCCCGCGCCGCCCGGCCAGGCGAAGCCGGAGCGGCCCGGCGTGACGACCACGACGACGCTGGTGGCCTGGAACGCCGGGTCGGTGAGGATGGCGTGGGCGAGCGAGCTCGTGCCCGGCTCAGGGGCGGCGCCGAGGTCGAGGGCGACCACCGCCAGTTCGTACGGCTCCCCGCCCGCGGCGGCGGCCCTCAGCAGTGCCAGAGCCGACTCCTCGTCCCTGCTCTGCGCCACCTCCAGCCCGGCCTCGGTCAGGAAGCGCGCGGCCAGCGCGCGGTCCTCCGGGCGCGGGTCGGCGACGAGCGCGCGCCGTCCTTCCAGCGTCTCGTGCTCCGGCTCGGTCCAGGTCAGGACGTCGACCGGCAGCGTCACCCAGAACCGGCTGCCCACGCCCTCGACGCTGTCCAGCCCGATCCGGCCGCCCATCAGCTCGACGAGCTGCCGGCTGATGGCCAGGCCGAGGCCGCTGCCGCCGGTGCGGCGGGTGATGGCCGAGTCGACCTGGCGGAAGACGCCGAACACCCGCTCGCGGTCCTCCGGCCCGACCCCGATGCCGGTGTCGGCGACCGCGAACCTGAGCACCGCCCGGTCCTCCCCCGGCCCGCCGTCCTCCATGGCGACGTGCAGGTCGACGCCGCCCTGGAAGGTGAACTTGAGCGCGTTGCCGACGAGGTTCGTCAGCACCTGGCGCAGCCGTTCCGGATCGCCGCAGACCTGGCGCGGGACGCCCTCCTCCAGCCGGAGCGTCAGCCACAGCCCCTGCTCGTACGCGCGCGGCGCGAACGGCGCCACCACCTCGTCGCACAGTCGCGGCAGGTCGAACGGCACCTCGTCGACCTGCAGGTGGCCCGCCTCGATGCGGGACAGGTCGAGGAAGTCGTCGAGCAGGCGCAGCACGTTGTGCGCCGCGGACTGGGCGGTGCCGGCGTAGTACCGCTGCTCGTCGTCCAGGCGGGTGCCCATGAGCAGCGAGTTCATGCCGAGCACGCCGTTGATCGGCGTGCGGATCTCGTGGCTGATCTTGGCCACGAACTCGGACTTCGCGCTGGAGGCACTGACGGCCTCGTCACGGGCGGCGGCCAGCTCGGCGGCGTACCTGGCCAGGGTGGCCTGGGCGCGGCGGCGGCCGCGGGTGCTGTGGATCTGCAGGCCGAGCCCGATGAGGATGAGCAGCGCGAGCAGGGCGGCGACGGTGAGCACGTTCGCCCGCACCTGCTCGGCCTCGGCCAGCGCCTCGGCGGCCGACACCTCCGCGGTGACCGTCCAGCCGATGCTCGGGATGGGCTCGGAGGCCGACAACACCGTGCCGTCGATGCCGCGGAAGTCGCCGCTCCACGCCTGCCCGGCCAGGGCGGCGTCCACGCGCGGGTCCTCGCGCAGCGAGGTGAGGGCGAACAGCTTCCTGCCGGGGTCGGCGACGAGCACGCCGGCCCGGTCGGTGATGAGCAGGCGGATGTCCTGCGCGTCGGCGGCCTCCTCGGCGAACTCCTGGATGGCGTCGAGGCTGTAGACCACCGTGAGCATGCCGAGCATGCGGGTGCCGTCGGCGCTCGGGATGGGCGCGGCCACGGCGACGGCCCGCGACACCCCGACCATGGTCGGCGTGTACGCCTGCGACACGTGGGCCCGGGGCCGGTCGCGTACGGCGCGGTACCAGTCGGTGCTGACGATGTCCTGGGGCAGCACGCTCGGCGGCTCACCGCCCAGCATGTCGCCCTCCGGCGAGATCATGATCAGGCCGCTGACGCCGTCGCGCATCCGCTCGAGCTCGGCCAGCCAGTCACGCAGCACGCCGGGGCGCGGGCCGCCCACGGCCTCGCGCACCTCGGGCCGCTGGGCGAAGGCGGTGACGAGCTGGGTGAGCGAGCTCATCTGCTGGTCGACGACGACCCGGCTGACGGACGCGGTGGTCTTGACCCGGTCCGTGACCTCCTCGCGCACCGCCTGCTCCGACAGGGAGATGCTGGAGGAGGTGAGCAGCGCCAGAGGCAGCAGACCGAGCAGCGTCCACAGGGCCGTCACCGCGAGCAGCCATCGCACCGCCGTCCATCCTTTCCCGACCCGGACTCTTGGGTATCAGGTTAGGAGCAAAAGGTGCTGAGCGCCCTTTTCCGCTGAGCACAACGAGCAAAAGTCGAAATAATCGAATAAAGCGCATCTAAGCTGAAACTATCTGCCATAGGGATGAGGAGCGTGGCTGTGCCTGAGTTCAGGGACATCACCGTTCTGATCGTGGACGACGACCCGGTCATCACGACGACGCTGAAGCATCAGGTCGGAAAGGTCCCCGGGTTCAGGGTGGTGGCGATCGCGCCCAACGGTCAGACGGCGCTCGACGCGGCCGCCCGCTTCGCGCCCCGGCTCGTGCTGCTCGACCTCCACCTTCCGGACATGACCGGCCTCGAGGTGGCGCACCGGTTACGCCACCCCGATCGGCCGCCCACCGACGTCATCGTCATCTCCGGGCGCAAGGAGTCCGACACCGTACGCGCGGCCATCCAGCGCGGCGCCCTGTACTACCTCGTCAAACCGACCCGCGCGAGCACGCTGACGAACACCCTGCTGCGGTACGCGGACACCCTGGAGCGGCTCCAGCCGGGCTGCATGTTCGATGAGCAGCAGGAGATCGACGAGCTCTACCGCGCGATGCACCTCGACCTGGCCCGCCCCAAGGGCATCACGGCGGCGACCGAGCGGGCGGTGCTGGCCGCGCTGACCAACGTGGAGGCGGACGCCTCGGCCAACGAACTGGCGGCGATGGTCGGCGTCAGCCGCGCCACCGCCCAGCGCTATCTGGAGTACCTCGCCGGCCGCGGCCTGGTCGAGGGCGGCCCGAGGTACGGCCTCCCCGGCCGTCCCCAGCACCGGTACCGGGTGCGGTGAAGGCGCTGCGAGCACTGCTCGCCGCGGTGCTGTGCTGCCTGCTGCCGGTCGGCTGCGGCGAGGCGCAGGCGTTCCCCGAGGACTCCACGATGGCCCGCATCAGGGAGCGCGGGGTGCTGACCGTCGGCATCAAGTTCGACCAGCCGATGTTCGGCTACAAGGACCCGGCCAGCGGGCGGATCACGGGCTTCGACGCGGAGATGGCCCGGCTGGTGGCCAAGGACCTCACCGGCAGCGAGCGCAACGTCCGCTTCGTCGAGACCGTCTCGCGCGAGCGCGAGAACTTCCTGTCCCAGGGCGTGGTGGACGTCGTCATCGCCACGTACTCGATCACGCAGAAGCGCGCGAACCGGGTGACCTTCACCGACCCGTACTACTACACCGGGCAGGACCTGCTGGTCAGGGCGGGCGACTCGACCATCGAGAACGTGGGCGACCTGGAGGGCAAGACCGTCTGCACCGCGATCGGCTCGACCTCCGCCGACCGGCTCCGTTCCATGATCCCCCGGGCGGAGATCGAGATCGTCGACGCCTACAGCGTGTGCGTGCCTGCGCTGGTGGCCGAGCGGGTCGACGCCATCAGCACCGACGACACCATCCTGCTCGGGCTGCTCGCCCAGCATCCCGCCACGCTGCGGCTGGTCGGCAAGCCGTTCGGGCGGGAGCCGTACGGGATGGGCGTGCGCAAGGACGACACGGTCTTCCGCGACTACCTCAACGGGCTGATCGCCCGGTGGCTGCGCGACGGGCAGTGGGACCGCGCGTACATGGCGACCATCGGCGTCTCCGGCGTGACCTCGGACTCCTCCCGCCCGCCCACCCCCGAGCAGGACGGCACCTGACCTGACGCCCGACCAGAACGGGGGCGCAGGACCGGTGATGCCGCGCAGATCCCGATATGTGTACAAAGAGGCCATGCCGATCCCCCTTGGCCCCTTCCGTGGGCGTAGCATCGCCTCCCTCGCCCGTGACCTCCGCGCGGGCCGTACCTCCTCCGCCGAGCTGACCCGGCAGGCCATCGACGCGGTCGCCGCCCTCGACCCCGAACTGAACGCCTTCGTCACCGTCGACGCCTCCGGCGCGTCGGCCGCGGCACGGCGGGCCGACGAGGAGCTGGCCGCCGGCACCGACCGGGGGCCGCTGCACGGCGTGCCGGTCGCGGTCAAGGACCTCGTCCTGGTCGCCGGGCTGCCCGCGACCATGGGCTCGCGGCACTTCGCCGGTCACGTCGCCGGCTCCGACGCCGCCTGCGTGACCGGGTTACGCCGGGCGGGCGCGGTCATCGTGGGCAAGACGACGACGCACGAGTTCGCGTACGGGCCCACCGGCGACCGTTCGGCGAACGGGCCCTCGCGCAACCCGTGGGACGTCGCGCGCATGTCGGGCGGTTCCAGCGGCGGCAGCGCGGCGGCCGTCGCGGCGGGCCTGGTCCCGCTGGCGATCGGCACGGACACGGGCGGCTCCGTCCGTATCCCGTCCGCTCTGTGCGGGATCGCCGGGTTCAAGCCCGCGTACGGGGCCATCCCGGCGGACGGGGTGTTCCCGCTGTCGCGGACGTACGACCATGTGGGCGTGCTGGCGGGCGACGCCGCGGACTGCCTGCTCGCCTACGGCCGCCTGGCCCGGGACGGCGGCCCGGGCGAGGTGTCCGGGCCCGCGCGGGTGGCGTGGCTCGATCCCGCCGGGCTGTTCGACGGAGACCCCCGGGTGGCCCGCACCGTCAGGGAGGCGGCCGGGAGGGCCGGGGCCAAGGAGGAGGTGCGGCTGCCGGACGGCGCCGGCGAGGAGCTGCGGGAGACGTACACGATCGTGCAGAGCTGCGAGGCGGCGGCCGTGCACGCCGACCGGCTGGAGCGGGACCCCGGCCTGTTCGACCCGGAGGTGCTGGAGCGGCTGCGGGTGGCCGCCGAGTTGCCGGGCTGGCGGTACGTCCGCGCCATGGAGGCGCGCACGCGGCTGGCCGCCCTCACGGACGCGCTGTTCGCCCGGCACGACGTGGTGGCGCTGCCGACCGTGCCCATCGTCGCGCCGCCGCTGGACCGGCGCGAGATCGAGGTGGACGGCCGGCCGATCGCGGTCAGGCCCGCGCTGCTGTCCCTGACGAGCCCGTGGAACGTGCTCGGCCTGCCCGCCCTGACCGTCCCGGCGGGAACGGTGGACGGCCTGCCGGTCGGCCTCCAGCTCCTCTGCCGCCCCGGCCACGAGCCTCTGCTCTTCGACACCGCCGCCCTCGCCACCGGCTGACGGCCGCTCACACCCTCCCGCCTGTACGGACGCGCAGGCGGGAGGGCGTTCCGCCGGCCTCAGGTGCGGTGCCTCAGTGCGGGTTGCCTCAGTGCGGGTTGCCTCAGTGCGGGTTGCCTCAGTGCGGGTTGTTCGCGTGGGTGAGGGTCTCCCAGGCGACGAACAGGTTGTTGGTCCCCGCGGGGCGCTGCCGTTCGGTCAGCGTCTGGGTGTTGGTCATCGGGATGCCCATCCGGTTGTGCAGGGCGTTGAAGCCGACCTCGGTGACCGGGCCCAGGCCGAGGGTGAGGTCACCGCGGCACAACCAGCTGGGCACGGCCGCGCCGAGCTGGTACTTGGCGTGGAAGCCGAGCCCGTGCCTGAGCCGTTCCGCCACCTCGGGGTAGAGGTCCTGGCCCTGGATGCGGGCGGTCTCCGCGATGTGCGAGATGGAGGCCAGACCGTAGCCGGTGTGGGTGAAGTCGCGGCAGGTCTCCTGGCTGAGACCGTCGACGAAGGTGGTCTGCTCGTGCCAGAAGCGGATGATCTCGTCGCGGGTGTCGACGCCCCCGACGGGCGGCGCGACCGGCAGCGCGCCGTCGGCGGTGATGTAGAGGAAGGCGGGCACGCGGGCGCGGAACTTGGCCACGGCCCGGTCGTAGGCGGCGCGGTCCTCCAGGAAGACGGCGATGCCGAGGGCCGCCTCCGTCATGGTCAGCTCCCAGTTGCCGTTGCTGCTGGAGCCGCCGGCGACCTCGGGCAGGTACACCTCGCGCAGCATCGTGGCGAAACGGCCGGCGTTGGGCCAGCCGGAGTAGGTGTGGCGGATGATCTCGGCGGCGCGCGGCCAGGTCGAGCCCGCCCAGCCGCTCTGCAGGGGCGCGTTGCTGTTGGTGTGCTCCTTGATCGTCGCGGACCAGGCGTCCATGATCGAGATCGCCTTCTCGGCGTACCTGCTGTCGCGGGAGATGTACCAGCGCAGCGCGAGCGTGTACGCGGCCAGGGCGTCCTCGCGCTCGTCGGTGCAGCCGTTGTTCGGGTTGGAGTAGGAGCCGCACTCGACGATCGCCCGAGGGCTCGGGGTCCTGGTCAGGGAGGCGTACCGGCTGGCGTTCATCTGGTCGTAGGCGGCTTTCCACGGTTGCTCGTTCGCCTGGACCTTGGCCCGCACGAAGTCGAGCTGAGGCCGGCTGACGAGCACGCCGGGATGGGTGAAGGTGGCGGGAGCGGCCTCGGCCGGGCCGCCGGGCAGCCCGGTGACCAACGCTGCCACCAGCGCGGACACGGAAAGGAGGACACGGCTGCGCATGGGGGGAGTCCCTTCGTCCACGTACGTGTGCGGAATGAACCTGAGCGGCTTGCGGACGATGGCGAACCTAAGCGCCCCGCGTATTCCCGGTCAAGCTTTTCTGTTTGTAAACTTTACTATTGACTGGAGATCCCGAGGACGGAGCGTCGATCACTGTGTGCTCACCAGTAACTCCCGGTCCACCTGAGCCGTCTACCGTGCGCGCATGAAGATCCGCAGGTTACTCGCGACCGTGCTGTCCGGCGTCCTCGCCGGGGGTACGTTCGCCGTCGTGCTGACCCAGATCCCGCCCGCCGCGGCCGAGCGCCGCGGCCAGGCCCCGCTCGTGATCGGCCACCGCGGCGCCAGCGCCCTCCGGCCCGAGCACACCCTGCTGTCGTACGAGGCCGCCATCGCCATCGGCGCCGACTACATCGAGCCCGACCTCGTCTCCACCAAGGACCACGTGCTGGTCGCCCGGCACGAGAACGAGATCTCCGGCACGACCGACGTGGCCGAGCATCCCGAGTTCGCCGGCCGGCGCACCACCAAGACCATCGACGGCCGGCCGGTCACCGGCTGGTTCACCGAGGACTTCACGCTGGCCGAGCTGAAGACGCTGCGCGCCAAGGAGCGCGTGCCCGATCTGCGGCCGGACAACACCGCGTTCGACGGGCTGGCCGAGATCCCGACGTTCGAGGAGGTCGTGAAGCTCGCGCTGCGGCACGGCGTCGGCGTCATCCCGGAGACCAAGCACCCGACCTACTTCGACTCCATCGGCCTGTCGCTGGAGGAGCCGCTGCTCGACGTGCTGAACGAGTACCGCGTGCGCGAGGCGTACATCCAGTCCTTCGAGACCGCGAACCTGCGCGACCTGAGCAAGAGGACGAGGCTGCCGCTGGTGCAGCTGGTCACGTTCGGCGGCGCGCCGTACGACTGGGTCGCCGCCGGCAGCACGCGCACGTACGACGACATGGTGACGCCCGCCGGGCTGCGCGAGGTCGCCGAGTACGCCGACGTGATCGGCGCGGACACCCGCCGCGTGGTGCCCCAGGACGCCGAGGGCAGGACCACCCAGCCCACCTCGCTGGTCCGCGACGCTCACCGCAGGGGCCTCGACGTGCACGTCTGGACGGTGCGCAACGAGAACTCGCAGCTGCCCGCCGACTACCGGCTCGGCGACCCGGCGAGCCCCGTCCACCCGCGCGCGACCGGCGACGTGATGCGCTGGATCTCGACGCTGGTCGAGCAGGACGTGGACGGCCTGTTCTGCGACGACCCCGGCATGTGCCGCGCCGTCGTGGCGCGGCTGTCGGCGTAGCTCGCGTCCTGGCTCACGTACGGCGCCAGCGGGACTCGCCGAAGCAGTAGCCGGCGAACAGCAGCACCCCCAGCGCCACCGCCACCAGCAGCCACGGACCGGCGGGCGTGTTCGCGAACTCCCGCAGTGTCGCGTCGATGCCGCCCGCCTCCTCCGGGTCGTGGGTGATCGCCGCCTGGACGACGAAGATCCCGGCCAGTGCGGCGATCACTCCCCTGGCCACGTACCCGCCGAGCCCCAGCCGGTCCATCACGGTTCGGGCTCGCGGGGACATCCGCCCGCGGTCGAGCTCCTCCCTGAACCCCTTCGTGACGCCCTGCCGCACCCAGTAGACGCCGAGCACCACGAGGGCGAGGCCGATCACGCCCACGATGACGGCGCCGGCGGGCAGGGCGAGCAGCTTGGCGGTCAGGTCCTGCGACTTCTGGTCGTCGGAGGGCGCCCCGTGCGCGGTCAGCACGCTCAGCAGGGTGAAGAAGACCAGCACGTAGACGCCGGTACGCGCCACCGACTCGACCCGGTCCAGCGCCTTGCCGCCGCCGAACACCGCCTCGGAGGCCTGCCACAGCGCCAGCGCGGCGAACCCGGCGGCCATGACCCACAGCAGCACGGCCCCGAACGGCAGGCCGGCCAGCGTGGAGATCGCGCCCGACTTGTCCGCCTCCTGCGAGGTGTCACCGAACGCGATCTGCACCGCCACGATGCCGATCAGCGCGTACAGCACCCCGCGGCACGCCAGGCCCACCCTGGTCAGCACCTCCATCGGCCGGCTGCCGGCCGCCCGCCGGGTCGCGGCCTTCGCCTCGCGGCCCGCCTGTTCCGCTGTGTTCGCCATGATCACCATTCCTCGATGAGGTCTGCAGGGACCACGAGTGCCCCGGAAACGGCGGTCTAGGCGTCGCAGGCCAGGTGTCGCGGGGCTTTTCGCTGGTTACATTCACTGCGTGACGCAGGATCAGCACGGCCTGGCGATGACGGGCGCGGGGTCCGCCGCGGCCCGCCACTACGACCGGGCGATCGACGAGTTGCTGCACTTCCGCGCCGAGGTGGACGCCGAGGCCCGCGCCGCGCTGGCCGAGTCGCCCGACTTCCCCATGGGCAACGTCCTGGCGGCGTACCTGGGGCTGCTGACCACCGAGGTGGAGGACGCGCGCACGGCGCGGGTGCGATTCGGGGCGTTCCGCCGCAGGATCGACGAGAGCCGGCTGCCGCCGCGCGAGCGCGCCCACCTGGCGGCCGTGGGGGCGCTGCTCGACGGCGACTTCCTGACCTGCGGGGCGCGGCTGGCCGAGATCACCGTGGCGCACCCGCGCGACGCGCTGGCGCTGGCGGCCGGTCACCAGATCGACTTCTTCACCGGCGACGCCCGCATGCTGCGCGACCGGATCGGCGGGGCGCTGTCCGCCTGGCGCGAGGACGACCCCCACTTCGGCCACCTGCTCGGCATGTACGCCTTCGGCCTGGAGGAGGCCGGTCACTACGACCGGTCGGAGGAGGTGGGGCTGCGCGCGGTCGAGCTGAACCGGCGCGACGTGTGGGGCATCCACGCGGTGGTGCACACGTACGAGATGCAGGGGCGCTTCGGCGACGGCCTGCGTTACCTGGACGCGCGGGTGCCCGACTGGTCCACCGGGACGTTCTTCAACGTGCACAGCTGGTGGCACTACTGCCTGTACGCGCTGGAGGCCGGCGACGTGGACCGGGTGCTGGCGATCTACGACGCGGTGATGTCCGACGGGCAGTCCTGCATGGAGCTGCTGGACGCGGCGGCGCTGCTGTGGCGGCTGCACCTGGAGGGCTCCGACCAGACCGTACGCTGGCGGGCCCTCGCCGACGCCTGGCCGGTGCGGGTCGCCGAGCCGTTCTACGCGTTCAACGACATGCATGCCGTCATGTCGTACGTGGGCGCCGGGCGGCTGTACGACGCCGAGAAGCTGATCGCGGGGCGGGAGGCGTACGTGCGGGAGCCGCATCCTGGGGTGACGAATCACGACATGACGCTGCGCGTGGGGCTGCCGGTGTGCCGGGCGATCACCGCCTTCGGGCGCGGCGACTACGCGGCCGTGGTCGACCTGCTGTATCCGATCCGGCACCGGGTCGGCGAGTTCGGCGGCAGCCACGCGCAGCGTGACGCGGTGCAGCGCACGCTCCTGGAGGCGGCGCTGCGGTCCGGGCGGCATGACGTGGCGCGGGTGCTGGTGAGCGAGCGGGTGAACGTGCGCCCGTGCAGCCCGTACAACTGGCTCAAGCAGGCGGCGCTCGCGGAGTCGGCGGGCGACCGCGCCGCAGCGGCCCTGGCCCGCCGACAGGCCGCCACCCTCACCCGCACCGCCTTGGCCGACTGACCGGTCAGCCCCGGACGATCCGCCGTGCGCCGGCCGAACTGTCGGGGGCGGCGAGTAGGGTTCCAGCCATGGATCGCCAACTCACCCTGATGGTCGTGCACGCCCACCCCGACGACGAGTGCCTGAGCACCGGCGGCGTCCTGGCCCGCTACGCCGACGAGGGCGTCCGCACCGTTCTGGTCACCTGCACCAACGGCGAGCAGGGCGACGGCGACGGCGGTGTCAAGCCGGGCGAGCCGGGTCATGACGACGCGGCGGTGGCCAGGAAGCGCCTGGCCGAGCTGCGCGAGTCGGTCGCCCTGCTGGGCGTGGAGCATCTGGAGCTGCTCGGCTACCGCGACTCGGGCATGCAGGGCTGGGAGGGCAACGCCCACCCCGACGCGTTCGCGAAGGTCCCGGTCGACCAGGCCGCCGCCCGGCTGGCCGCGCTGATGGAGCGCTACCGCCCGCAGGTCGTGGTCACCTACGACGAGACGGGCGGCGGCGGATACGGCCACCCCGACCACGTCCAGACCCACCGCGTCACGGTGGCGGCCACCGAGCTGAGCGGCATCCCCGCCAAGCTCTACTACACGGCCATGCCCCGCTCGGCCATGAAGCAGATGTTCGAGCTGATGCGCGAGCAGGGCATCGACGTCGGCTTCACGCCGTCCGACGACTTCGGCACCCCTGACGAGCGCGTGACCACGCTCGTCGAGGTCTCCCCCTACGTCGAGCGCAAGCTCAAGGCGCTGCAGGCCCACGAAAGCCAGGGCGACAACATCTTCCTGTGGCAGATGCCGGAGGAGATCCGCCAGGCGGCGTTCTCCCGCGAGGCCTTCGAACGTGTCCTCAGCAAGGTCGACACTCCCGCCCACGAGGAAGACCTCTTCGCCGGCCTCCGCGACGGCTGACGAACGAAAAGCCGCCCCCGGACTGACCGACGCACAGACCGAGGAGCCGTCATCCCGACCTACGGGCACGCCGAGCGAGAAGACGTCGTTCCGGCCCCCGGGCGCAGAAGTCATTCCGCCCTGCGGGAGCGCAGGGCCTGCGTTTCTCCTTCGCCATGGTCATCAACTGAGATGAGGCACTCTTCTAGGTGATTCGGATCTACGCGCGGCACGGTCGTGGGTCCACGATCGTGCCACGCCATCGTTGCGGGGGGCATGGTGAACGACATATTCGACACCTATAACGCGACAGCACACCTGATTTTCGAAGAACCTACCTGCATCACCTGGATCGGTGGTCTGCCCTTGCCGGAATGCGTCCGCCTTTTCGGCGGGGATCCGCTCCAGACGCGGGAGGCTGATTTCCAGGACATATATGAGGAAGGCTACGACCTCGATCCCGACGAGCCGAGCGACGGCGCCATCCTGCTCGATCAGCAGGGCGATTGGGTGGTGGTGGTGGAGCCGACGAGCTACCGCGGAATCTCCTCCGCATTGTTGAAGCAGCTCTCCGTGAACGGAGCCGCCTTGAGCGTCTCCTGGACCGTCAACGTCGATGCCTACGTCAAGTGGGCCGAGCATGGCCATGTGCTCCATATCTTCGAACCGCCGGCCCTCGACACCGTGAACCCCGAGATGGCAGAGGTGGGCTGGGTCGTCGATCACGGTGTAGGTCTCAACGCATGGGATCAGAACTGGCTGGCGGCAACGCTGACGCTGGCGGAGAAAATCACCTCCGTTCGCCTCGGCCGGGCGTGGATGGAAAGGCCCCATGTGGGGGTGACCGTCGGTCCCAGGCCCTCGGCCTGACCCGGACGGGGCCCGGAACCCAGCATGACCTGGCCGGGCGTGTGAGGCGATCCTCGCGGAGCTGTGCGGAGGCGCCGATGACCAGCGCTGGTGCGTCCTCTACCGGGTAGCCACTCCGGCTGATCCCCTTCGAGGAACCATTCGAACCACCTGCCGCCGGCTCCAGCAGGTACATGGCACAGCCACTTCGTCCAGGCGAAACACCCCTGACACCACCACACGGGACAGACCGCCGAACACGCCCAAACGCCTCCACACCGGCTATGCCCCCATGAACATGACCCGCAGACGGACCGATCAGCGGTGGCCCGGCCCACATCGTTGCCATCCAGACCAGCCGCCCCGAGGGCTTTTCATCCCGCTCTGTCCCGAGGGGGCCATCGCGTCGTGGTGAGGCACCGTGAACAGGTGAGGTCCCGTGGACTGCCGGGTGGCGTACGGCGGGCGGTTTTCGTAGCCGTGGCTGTGGGGGAGGCGTTGACAGGGCGCGCGAAAAGCCCGGAATTGGGGCGATATTTGTTGGGGTAATCGTGGAGATATCGGGAGCGCTCGTTCAATCCACCCTCTCGCTTATTACGGGAGGATATGTGGTTCAAGGCCATTTTGGTTTGTGTGTTTTGGAGCCGCCATGCGAGCCGTCGCCGCTCGAGACCGCGCCGCCGGTATCGATGGGCTCTCGCTGACCGAGATGCCGTACCCGCATGCCGCCGAGAACGACGTCATCGTCCGGGTGCACGCCGCGGGGTTCATCGCCGGAGAGCTCGACTGGCCGGGGACGTGGGTCGATCGAGCCGGTCATGACCGGGCGGCGAGTGTGCCCGGGCATGGCGTGTCGGGGGTCGTCGCCGAATTGGGGTACGGCACCACCGGTCTTACCGTCGGGCAGCGGGTGTTCGGGCTGACCGACCGGTGCCGTAACGGTTCGCTGGCCGAGTACGTGGCGGAGGAGGCGCGCAACCTCGCGCCGCTGCCGGCCGACGTCGACCACACCGTGGCCGCCGCGTTGCCGATCTCCGGGCTGACCGCATGGCAGGGCCGGTTCGACCACGGCCGTCTCACGACCGGCCAGACCGCGCTCATCCACGGCGCCGCGGGCGCGGTCGGCTCGGTCGCGGTGCAGCTCGCGCGCGAGGCGGGAGCCCGCGTGGCTCGCCGACCTCGTCCAGCGGCTGCGGGACGGCCGGCTCAAGCCCATCGTCGGCGCCGTACGGACGCCGGCAGAAGCGCCGGCGGCGTTCACTCCCGACCGGCGCACCCCCGGCAAGACGATCATTCGCGTCACGGAAGCCCGATGAGGAGGCCGTCATGATCGGAACACGGTTCGCCGGCGCTTGTCTGGCCGCCACCATGGTGGCCACCGCGTGCGCCCCCGCGGCCCAGCCCGCGCCCGACGTGGCGCCGGTCGCCGCCGTGGTGACGACGCCACCGTCGGACAAACTGACGCCGCTGTACGAGCAGGCGCTTCCGAACGTCAAGGGCAAGACGTTCACCTCGGCGATCGTCGACTTCCCGCCTGCCGGTCGCGCGGCGCCGCATCGGCACGGTTCGGCCTTCGTCTACGCCTACGTGCTCGAAGGCTCGGTGCGCAGCCGGCTCGCCGACGGGCCGGCGCGTACGTACCAGCAGGGCGAGGACTGGGTCGAGCAGCCGGGCGCCCACCACCTGCTCGCCGAGAACACCAGCCAGACGAAACCGGCGAAACTGCTGGTCATCTTCATCTCCGACACCGGGCACGAGCTCAAGGTCGACGACTAGCAGCCGGCTCCGTCCGGCGAGACGGCCAGGCGCTGGAGGCGACGTCGGTGGCAGTAGCGGCGCGGCCACGCCGGCCGGTCGGGTGGGCCGGCCGGCGTGCCCGCTCCCGGCAAGCGGGCGAACTCGTCGTCGGTGAGCGACTGCCGATGGTCCTCAACCGGCCGCGCGTCGTGATCAACCCGTCGCCGTCGGCGGACCGTGGGCTGCGACCGGTCGAGTTCCCGCGCGGACGGCGCAGAGCCGTTCCCGGCGGTCAGAGTTCCCCAACCGGCCCGACACGCTTGCCCGCAGCCCGGCCGGGTAGGGGTGGGCGCATGGCCACACTCATGGATCGAGTGCGCACGTACCTGCGCAGCCCTCAGGGCAGACAGAATGTCGAGAAGGCGAAGCGCATGGCCCGTGACCCGCACACGCAGCAGAAGATGCGGCGGTTCCTGGACAAGTTCCGGTCACGGCGTCACTGATATCGGGCGGATTTCGCCGGCACGGTGGGAGGCCCGGCTTTCGCGCCGGGCCTCACTCCACCTTGTGCACGGTGACGGCCTGAACCGCCGTCAGCAAAATCGTGTGGACGGGCGATTCATGCCGGGTCGAAGCGGAGCCCTGCGCGTACTCGTCGAGGACGACGCTCTTGCGGGCCCGGTCCAGTTCGACGACGACTCCCTTCAGGGACTGGCCGCCGTAGAGGTGCACCGTCACCCGCTGCCGGCTCCCTTCCACGCTGGACAGTACGTCCACCCACACGTCCATGACTTCCATCCGGTCCTCCGTGTGGACGTTCGCCCGTAGGCATCTCCCCCTCATTCTCGCATGTCGGACGTACCGCGCCGGGTGGGCGAGCGGCGTCAGATCCAGCCGCGGCGGGTGGCCTCCATCGCGACCTGGAAGCGGGTCTGGGCGCCGAGACGGCGCATCAGCTTCGTGATGTGCCGCTGGACCGTGCGCTCACTCCATCCCAGCGCGCGGCTGGCCGCCTTGTCCGTGGCGCCCGAGGCCAGCAGCGTGAGCAGGCGCTCCTCGTCCTGCGACAGCTCCCCGCCCTGCGGCGTCAGCCGTACGGGGACGCTGCGCTCCCACAGCGCCTCGAACAGCGCCATCAGCGCGTCGAGCAGCGGCGACGGATGGATCAGGTACGACGCCGTGACCGCGCTGTCGCCCGCCCGCAGCAACGGGATGATGGCCAGCCGGTCGTCGGAGATCGCCAGCTTCATCGGCAGGTCGGCGGCGATGCGCGCCTGCTCCCCGCGTTGCATCCCGGCCGTCACGTCCTCCAGCCAGCCCGGCAGCTCCAGCACGCTGGTGTCGTAGATGACGCGGTACTTCACGCCGCGCCGCAGCAGGTCCAGCTCGATCGGGTTCGAGCGGGTGTGCTGCTCGGGGGCGGCGTACGGCGGGCGGTCGAAGCCGCGCATCTCGGCCCTGGTGTTCCGCTGCAGCTGGGCGAAGCGCTGGTTGACCTCGTCACGCCCCGAGACGACCTCGATGAGCTCGCCGGGGTGGGAGAAGAGGGTGTTGGCGCGGTAGACGTCCATGAGCACGCGGATGTGGGTGCGGACGCCGTCGAGCTGGCGTTCGCGCTCGCGCAGGATGGCCTCGAGGCTGCTGTCGGGCGAGACGGCGACATAGCGGGTGGGGCGGCCGGTCGAGCGGGTGGCCAGGCCGAGCTCGACCAGCGACTGCAGGATGCGCCGCGTGGCCGTGACCGGCAGGTGGCAGTCGGCGGCGATCTCGGCGGCCGTGGCCTGGGTCCGCCGCACGAGAGCGTCGTAGACCTCCTCGTCCTGGACGCTGAGTCCGATGGCCTGCAGCAATCCCGCCCCCTCGGATGTCGGGTTTACGCCAGATGACAGAAACTCGTCACCCACGGATCTTGTCAGGAAATAGACGGAGATGTCAGCGTTCTTGGGCACCATCGGCCCCTGTGGCCACAGGATGAAGGAGCCCCCTTGCCGCTGTCCCCCCGTCGGCCTCCTGGACGACGCCTGCTCGCGGCCGTCCTGCCCGCCCTGCTCGTGACCGCAGGGATGTCCGGGACGCTCGTACCGTTAGCCGCGACCTCGGCGATGGCGCAGGCCGTCACCGCCGACGAGCCAGGCCCCGCGCCGAAGATCGACCCCAAGCTCGCCGACCGGATGACGAGCGCTCGCGGCCGCCTGGAGGCGGTCGTCGTGCTGCGCACCCCGCAGGAGGCGCCGGCGATGAAGTCGCGCGCCGAGGCCCGCGCCGCGCTGACGGCGAGCGCCGAGCCGACCCAGGACCCGGTCGCCGCGCTGGTCGCCCAGCGCGGCGACGTCGTGGTCAACCGGTTCTGGCTGAAGAACATGCTCCTGGTACGCGCCACGCCCGCCACGCTGGCCGCCCTGGCGGAGCTCGACGTGGTGGACCGGATCATCCCGAACTTCACCCTGACCACCCCGGACCCGGACAAGCCGGAGGCCGCGGCCCCCAAGGCCACGGCGGCCGGGAGCGCGACCTGGGGCGTGGCCAAGATCGGCGCAGATCGGGTGCGCGCCGACCGCGGCCTGACGGGCGAGGGCGTGCGCGTGGCCGTGCTCGACACCGGCATCGACGCCGCCCACCCCGACCTGGCCGGCAAGCTGGCCACCGACGACGCCTCGGACCCGAAGCACCCGGGCGGCTGGATCGAGTTCGACCCGTCCGGCATGCCGGTGCCGTCCGAGCCGCATGACAGCAGCTTCCACGGCACGCACGTGGCGGGCACGATCGCGGGCGGTGACGCGTCCGGCACGCAGATCGGCGTCGCGCCGGGCGCCGAGCTGATGGCCGCCCTGGTCATCCCGGGCGGCTCCGGCACGCTCGCCCAGGTGATCGCCGGCATGCAGTGGGCCGTCGCTCCGTACGCGGCCGACGGCAGCCCGGCGGGCGAGCCGGCCGACGTCGTCAGCATGTCGCTGGGCGCCGAGGGTTACGCGGACGAGTTCATCGAGCCGGTGCGGAACATCATCAAGGCCGGAGCGTTCCCGGCATTCGCCGCCGGCAACGACTGCGTGGAGGGCCAGTCCAACAGCCCGGGCAACGTGTACGAGTCCCTGGCCGTGGGCGCGACCGACGCCGACGACAACGTGGCCGACTTCTCCTGCGGCGGCGTGGTCCAGCGCGGCGACTGGTTCAGCGCGCCGCCCGAGTGGCCCGACTCCTACGTCGTGCCGGACGTCTCCGCCCCCGGCGTGGACGTGGTCTCGTCCCTGCCGAACGGCGAGTACGGCTCCCTGAACGGCACCTCGATGGCCACCCCGCACGTCAGCGGCACCGTCGCGCTCATGCTGGAGGCGCGCCCCGGCCTGACCGTGGAGGCGGCCGAGGAGATCCTGGCCGGCACGTCGGTCTCCGACGACCGGTACGGCCCGCGTCCGAACCCGCGCATCGGCCTCGGCCGCGTCGACGCGTACGCCGCCGTCGCCGAGGCGGCGCTGGAGAGCGGCGTGCGCGGCACGGTCACCGACGAGCGCAGCCGCAGGCCGCTGGCCGGCGTCAAGGTCGCCGCGGAGACCGGCCGCAGCACCGTGACCGACGACGAGGGGCACTTCGAGCTGCGGCTGCCGGCCGGCACCCGCGAGCTGACGCTGTCCAGGTTCGGCTACCAGGACGACTCCCGCAGCGTCCGGGTCGAGGACGACCGGCTCTCCGACGTGCGCTGGGCGCTGGAGCGGACCCCCTGGAGCACGATCTCGGGCACGGTGACGTACGGGCCGACCGGCTCTGCGGTGCCGGGCGCGACCGTCTCGGTGCTCGGGGTCCCCGACGAGCTGACGGGCGCCACCGACCGGAACGGCCGGTACACGATCAAGGACGTGCCGGTCGGCGACCACCAGATCTCCGCGTACGCCCCGGGCGTGTCCCGTTCGCAGCCGGTGCAGGTCACCGTGGGCCGCCAGAAGGCGTCCGCGGACGTGACGCTGCCGCGCCGCCCGCAGACCGAGCGCGTGTCGGTGGGCCCGGACGGCCGCCAGGGCAACCACGAGACGTGGTGGCCCGAGCTCAGCGGCGACGCGAGCGTGGTCGTGTACGCCAGCTTCGCCGCCAACCTCCTCGACGACGAGGATGACAACGCCGAGCTGGACGTCTTCGCCACCGACCTGCGCACCCGGACGACCGAGCGGGTCTCGGTGCCGACCGGCGGCGGCCTGGCGAACTCGTTCTCGCTGTCGCCGACGGTCAGCGCCGACGGGCGGTACGTCGGGTTCAACAGCGGGGCGAGCAACCTCGCCGAGGGAGACACGAACGGTCAGACGGACGCGTTCGTGCACGACCGGCAGACGGTGACGACGGAGCTGGTGTCCGTGTCGTCCGACGGCACGCCGGGCGACGGGCTGTCGGGCTCGCCGGTCATCAGCGCGGACGGCCGGTACGCGGTCTTCAGCAGCGACGCGACGAACCTGGTGCCCGGTGACACGAACGGCCGCAGCGACGTGTTCCTGCGCGACCGGCAGGAGCGCACGACCGTGCGCCTGTCCGTCGCCCAGGACGGCTCCCAGCTGAACGGCCAGGCCCGCGAGCCGTCGATCAGCGCCGACGGCCGGTACGTGGCCTTCCAGAGCGACGCCGCCAACGTCGTGCCCGGTGACGCCGACGGCCTGAACGACGCGTTCGTGCTCGACCGCCAGAGCGGGACGGTCAAGCGGATCGAGGGGCCGTTCCCGGACACCGAGACCACCGGGCCGGTGCTCAGCGCCGACGGGACCGCGGTGGCCTTCGCCAACGGCGTGGGGCTCGGCGAGATCTACGTGCAGAACCTGGCCACCGGCAAGACCGACATGGTGTCGGTCACGCTGGACGGGCAGGGGGCGGGCGCCCTGTCGTTCGCCCCGGAGCTGAACGCGGACGGCAGCAAGGTCGTCTTCTACAGCGACTCGGGCCGGCTCACCGAGGGCGACACGAACGCGCGCAGCGACGTGTTCCTGCGCGACGTCGCGGCGGGCACCACCACGCTGCTGTCCACCGGCCCCAACGGCGAGGAGGGCGACGACCGCACCGAGCTGCCGTCGATCAGCGACGACGGGCGGTACGTGGTCTGGCAGAGCACCTCGGGCAACCTGGTCGAGGGCGACACCAACCACCGGTCCGACATCTTCGTGCACGACCTGGTGGCCGGGCCGGAGGCGCTGTTCACGCTGGCCGGTCTGGACGTCTCCCCCGCCGTCTCGCGGTCGGGGCGCGTCGAGGTGCGCGCGCTGGTGAAGAACATCGGCGAACGGGCGGGCTCGTACGAGGCCGTGCTGCGCGTCGACGGCGAGAAGGTCCAGCAGCGTACGGTGCCGCTGCAGCCCGGCCGCGGCACGCGCGTCACGTTCGCGCTGCGCGCCGAACCCGGCGACCACACCGTCGAGCTGGGGCCGCTGACCGGGCGGTTCACGGTCAAGCGCTAGAGAAGGTCTCTCCTGGCAGGGCCGCCCGGCATCGGGCGGCCCTGTCGCGTTTCCCGAACGCCGGCGCCTGAAGGGCCGGCGGAACGGGGGCGTTCAGGCGGAGCCGCGGGCGATCAGCCGGGCGGAGGCAGTTCGCCGGAGCCGCGGGCGATCAGCCGGGTCGGCACGGTCGTGCGGCGCGCCCGGGAGCGGTCGCCGTCGAGCCGCCTCAGCACCATCTCGGCCGCCGCGGCCCCGACCGCCGCCGGGTCCTGGGCCACCACCGTCAGCGGCGGGTCGAGCGCCTCGGCCAGCGGCAGGTCGTCGAAGCCGACCACGGCGACGTCCTTGCGGCCCGCCCGCGACAGTGCCACCACCGCGCCCATCGAGGCCAGGTTGTTCCCCGCGAACAGCGCCGTCGGCGGGTCGGCGAGGGATAACAGCCGCATCGTCGCCCGGGCCGCGGCCTCCATGTCATGACCGGTCTCCGCCAGCGCCCGGTCGTACGGCAGCCCCGCGCCGTCGAGGGCGTCGCGGTAGCCCTGGAGCCGTTCGCGGCGGGTGTAGAGCGAGGCGGGCACGTCGCCGACGAAGCCGATCCTGCGATGCCCGTGCGCGATGAGGTGGGCGACACCCGCCCGTGAGCCCTCGCGGTTGGCGCTGACCACGCAGTCGGCCCGCAGGCCGGCGGCCGGGCGGTCGAGGAAGACGATGGGCAGCCCGGCCACCCGCTCGGAACGCAGGTGGCGGTGGTCGCTGGACGCCGCGGGGACCACCATGAGGGCGCTGACCCGGCGGGCCAGGAACGTCGCGATCAACGACTGCTCCAGGCCGGCCGCCTCGTCGGAAGAGCCGACGATGAGGGTGAGCCCGCGCGCCCGCACCGCGCTCTCGACGCCGCCCGCGACCGTGCCGAAGAACGGGTTGCCCATCTCGGGGATGACCAGGCCGATCGCGGCGTCGCGGGCGCCCACGCGTATGTTGCGGGCCATGAGGTTGGGCTGGTAGCCGAGCTTCCTGACCGCCGCCAGGACGCGCTCGCGGGTCTCCACGGCCACCGGGCCGTCGTTGAGCACCCGGGAGACGGTCTTCGCGGTGACCCCGACCTCACGGGCCACATCGGTCATCGTCGGACGCCGCATCGCGCCCATGCTCGCCGTCCGTCCTCAGGACCAGCCGATCGCGTCCGCCGCGCTCTGGTCCACCACCACGGACTTGCCGTCCGACACCTGGAGCGCGCCGGTCATGACGGCCACCACCTCCGCCATGCTGTGCTCGCGCGGGCTGATCTCGGCGACCCGGCGGCCGAGGCGCTGGATGTGGATCCGGTCGGCGATCTCGAAGACGTGCGGCATGTTGTGGCTGATCAGGACGACCGGCGTGCCCCGGTCGCGGACCTGCCTGATCAGGTCGAGCACCTGGCCCGACTCCTTGACGCCGAGCGCCGCCGTGGGCTCGTCCATGACGACGACGCGGGTGGCCCACGCCACCGCCCTGGCCACGGCCACGCCCTGGCGCTGGCCGCCGGACAGCGACTCGACCGGCTGGCTGAGCGAGCGCAGCCCGATCTTCAGCTCGGCCATGTGCCGGGCCGACTCCTGCCGCATGCGCTTCTTGTCCAGCATCCGGAAGACCTTGCCGAGCACGCCGGGCTTGCGCAGCTCGCGGCCGAGGAACATGTTCGTGGCGATGTCGAGCGAGGCGGCGATGGCGAGGTCCTGGTAGACGGTCTCGATGCCGTGCCGGCGGGCGTCGAGCGGGTCGCGGAAGCGCACGGGCTCGCCGTCGAGCCGGATCTCGCCGGAGTCGGGCTGCAGGGCGCCGGTCAGCGCCTTGATCAGGCTGGTCTTGCCGGCGCCGTTGTCGCCGATGACCGCGAGCACCTCGCCGGGCATCAGGTCGAAGTCGGCGCCGTCGAGCGCGACGACGTGACCGTAGCGCCTGGTCAGGCCGCGGGCCTGGAGCACCGGGGTGGTCATCGGTTCCTCCTGCGGGAGAGCTGGTCGACGGCGACGGCGAGGATCACGAGGATGCCGGTGATGAGCGTCTGGTAGATCGACGGCACGCCCATGAGCTGCAGGCCGTTGCGGAAGACCCCCACGATGAGCGCCCCGACCAGCGTCCCGATGACCAGGCCGCGGCCGCCGAACAGGCTGGTGCCGCCGAGCACGACGGCGGTGATGCTGTCGAGGTTGTCGGTCTGGCCGGCCTGCGGGTCGCCCACGCCCGTACGGGAGACCAGCAGCAGGGCGGCGATGCCGTAGACGAAGCCGGCCAGCGTGTAGACGCCGACCGTCAGCCGGCGCGTCCTGATGCCGGTCAGCCGGGCCACCTCGGGGCTGTTGCCGAGCGCGTACACGTGGCGGCCCCACGCGGTCGAGCCCAGCAGGTACGCGAACAGCAGGAACAGCAGGATCGTCAGCAGCGAGCCGTAGGTGACGTTCGTCTGCCCGACCTGGAACGTCTGCCCGAGGAACGTCAGCAGGCCGGGCAGGCCGACCACCGTCTGCTCGTTCGAGTAGATGTGCGTGAGCGCGAACGCCACGTTCAGCATGCCGAGCGTCACGATGAACGGCGGCAGCGAGATCCGCGTCACCAGCAGCCCGTTGACCAGCCCGAAGGCGGCGCAGACGGCGAGCCCGGCGGCCACCGCGAGCAGCGGCGGCAGGCCGTGGTCCACGGCCAGCTTGGTCATCACGATCCCGCCGAACGCCATGATCGCGCCGCACGCCAGGTCGATGCCCGCGGTCAGGATGATCAGGGTCTGGCCGATGGCGAGCGTGCCGACGACCATGACCTGCTGGATGATCAGGGAGAAGTTGGGGCCGGTGAGGAACTGGTCGCTGTTGACGCCGAAGAACACGCACGCCAGCACGAGCGCCGCCAGCGGCCCGGCGACGGGCGTGACGACCAGGCGGCGCGCCGGCGACGGCGCTTCGATCACCGCCATGTCAGCCCCAGCAGTTGGCCAGGCCGAAGGCGGTGTCCTGCGCCTCGACCCCGGGGACGGCCTTGTCGGTGATGAGGGTGACGCCGGTGTCGGTGTAGCCGCCGGCCTTCTGGCCTGTCCTGGCGAACGCGGCCACGGCCTTGACGCCCTCCTCGGCCATCTTCAGCGGGTACTGCTGGCTGGTCGCGGCGATCTGCCCCGACTGCACGGCCCGCGTGCCGGTGCAGCCGCCGTCGACGGAGACGATCAGCACGTCCTTCTCGCGGCCCTTGGCCTTCAACGCGGTGTACGCGCCCAGCGCCGCCGGCTCGTTGATGGTGTAGACGAGGTTGATGTCGGGCGCCTTCTGCAGGCAGTTCTCCATGGCGGTCTGCCCCCTCGCCTGGTCGCCGCGGGTGTCCTGGGAGCAGACGACGGAGGGGTCGCCCTCCTGGACGCCGAACCCCTTGAGGAAGCCGTCGTGCCTGAGCTGCCCGACCGTGATGCCCGGGGCCAGGTCGAGCGTGGCGATCTTGGCGGGCTTGCCCGCCATGGCGGCCTTGGCGTACTGGCCGATCAGCTCGCCGGCCTTGAAGTTGTCGGTGGCGAACAGCGCGTCCGTGGCGTTCTGCGGCTCGGTCGGCGTGTCCAGCGCGATCACCAGGACGCCGGCGTCGCGGGCCTTCTGGATCGCGGGGACGATGGCCTTGGTGTCGCTCGGCGTGATGAGGATGCCCTTCACGCCGGCGGCCACCATGTTCTCGATGGCGGTGATCTGGGAGGCGTTGTCGCCGTCGAACTTGCCCGCGGCGCTCATCAGCTCCATGCCGCCCGCCTGGGCGGCCTTCTCGGCGCCTTCCTTCATCTTGACGAAGAACGGGTTCGTCTCGGTCTTCGTGATCAGGCCGACCTTGGGCGGGGCGGAGGCGCTCTGCCCGCCGCCCCCGCCTCCGCACCCGGTGAGGAGAAGCGCTGTGACCAGGAGTCCTGCCGGAATCTTCGCGTTCATGGCGGTTCCTATCAGGGGGGACTCGCTGTCATCGCCGACATATGTCAACGTTGACATCCGCTGTGCTGCGATGATGAACTCCGGTCCGGGAAACGTCAATGCCCACGGGCCGTGACAGGCCGGAAACGTGCTCAGGAGAGGCAGCCCCCCGATGATCGCCGTCCTCGGCGAGTGCGTCGCCGACGCCTTCACCTCCGCCTCCCGGGCCGGCTCCATGGACCTGCGGGTGTTGCCCGGGGGCGGGCCGGCGAACACGGCGGTGGCGCTGGCCCGGCTCGGCACGCCCACGCGTTTCCTCGGGCGGCTCTCCCACGACGTGTTCGGCGGCCTGTTCCGCGAGCACCTGGCGTCCTCCGGAGTCGACCTGTCCGCCTCCGTCGAGGCCGCCGAGCCGAGCACCCTCGCCGTCGCCGCCCTCGACGAGGACGGCCGGGCCGCGTACACCTTCTACGCCACCGGCACCGCCGACTGGCAGTGGAGCCCGGACGAGCTGGGGCCGGAACGCCTCGGGCCGGCCGCCTGCCTGCACACCGGCTCGCTCGCCCTGGTCAAGGGGCCGGGCGGGGAGGTCGTGGAGGAGTTCGCGCGGGCGGCGGCCGGGCGGGCCACGGTCTCGGTCGACCCGAACGTCCGCCCGAGCCTGGCCACGAAGGACGACTACCAGGTGGCCCGCTGGTGCGCGTGGGCCGACATCCTCAAGCTCAGCGAGGACGACCTCGGCTTCCTGCTGCCCGGTGTGCCGCTCGAAGCGGCCTGCGACATGCACCACGAGGCGGGCGCCCGTCTGGTCGTCGTGACCAGGGGTGCTTCCGGCGTGCTCGTCTCGCTGGACGGCGACCGCGCCGCGGTGCCGGCGCCGGAGGTGGCGGTCGCCGACACGGTCGGGGCGGGCGACGCGTTCACCGCGGGCCTGCTGCACGATTTCGGCGCGCGGGGCCTGCTCGGCGGCCGCCTGGACGGCCTCGACCTGCCCGCCGCCGTGCAGGCGGCCGAGTTCGCCGTCCGGGTGGCCGCCCTGACCTGCACGGTCCCCGGGGCGAACCCGCCCTGGGCCCGCGACCTCACCCCCTGACCTCACGTCGCCGTCAGTCGGCGGGGACCGTGCGGTAGCCGTTCCAGACGAAGCGGGCCGTCGTCACCGCGTCGTCGCCGTCGCCCGTGATGAGCTGGTGGATGGCGATGCCGTCAAGCTCGCGGTATTCGCACCACTCGTGGTCGGACGTCAGCACCAGGTCCAGCCCGAGGTCCACCAGCAGGTCGAACACCTGACCCCGGTTCGTCTTGTCCACCCCGACGAACACCTCGTCCAGCAGGATGAAGCGGGGGCATCCCGGGTCGGTCTGGTAGTGCGCGGCCACCGCGGCGAACAGCGGCAGATGCAGGGCGATCGCCTTCTCCCCGCCCGACAGGGCGCCGTGCAACTTCCTGGTCAGCTCCTGCCAGCCCTGCCCGTCGCCCCGGTCCAGCTTGACCGCGAACCGGTGCCAGGCCGTGTAGTCGAGCACCTTCATCAGCTGGTCCTCCCAGCTCGCCGAGGAGTCGTCGGCGCGGGCCTCCTCCACGCGGTCGCGGAAGAAGACGTACAGCTCCTCCTTCTCGGCCTCGCTCAGCCCGGCGGGGTCGCGCAGCAGCAGGTCGCGGGCGGCGCGCGTGCCCGGCGACTGGGTGGGGTCGACCTGCCAGACCAGCCGGACGGCCACCCGGGAGGCGGTGCGGACGCGTTCGAGGCGCTGGTTCATGCTCTCCACCAGCGCCGTCGCCTGCCGGATCCGGTCGGCCAGGTGCCGCCGCGTGTCGCCCGCGAGCGTACGGTCGAACAGGTCGCGTTCGGCGTCGGTGATGTCGGAGCGCCGCTCGTCGCGTTCCATGCGCAGCGCCCTGCTCAGCGCCGCCGCCCCGGTCCTGACGCCGTTGACGGTGGCGGTGAGCACCTGGACGTCCTCGTCCGGGGCCAGCTCCAGGTCGGCCCGGTCGGCGAGGACCTCCCTGGCGTGGTGGAAGGCGTCCCGGAGCCGCGCCTCGGCCGCCCTGACGTTCTTGTGCTCGTACGGCACCGAGGCGAGCTGCTCGGCCACGGACCCCGCCGCCTCCAGGACGGCCCGCGCCCCCGCTCCGGGCGGCAGCTCGATCGTGACCTGCGCGTCCACCGGCAGGTGCCCGGCCGCCAGGCGGCGGAACCGGTCGCACACCTCGTCGCGCACCCGCCCGGCCTCGGCGTGCCGGTCCTCGGCGGTGCCGAGCTCGCCGCGCAGCCGGCCCAGCCGGGCGTTGAGCCGCGCCAGGTCGTCGTGGCCGGCCTTGATGTGGCGGCGGCAGGACTGGTAGGCGTTCTGGGCGTCCTGGAGCCGGTCGAGCACGCCGTCGTGATCGTCGCCGGCCGTGGACTCGACGGCGGCCAGCCGCTCGGCCAGCACCACGGCCTGCGACGCGGACTCCTCGGCGCGCTCGACGGCCTCGACGGCGAGCCGTTCGCAGGCGCGGGCGGTCTCGGCGGCCAGCTCGGCGCGCTCCCCGGCGGCGCGGGCCTCGGCCCGCCGGTCGTGCCAGACGGCGCCGGTCGCCTCGGCGGCGCGCAGCGCCTCCTCCAGGGTGTCGAGCGCGGCCGCCGCGGTGGGCAGCGCGTGGCGGGCGGCCAGCTCGGTGAGCCTGCGCAGCGAGCGGCCGACGTCCTGCTCGCGCTCGCGCAGCCGCTGCTCGTGGCGGCGCAGGTCGTCCTCCAGCAGCGCCACCTTCCGCACCGCTCCGTCGAGCGCCCGCACGGCGTCGGCGTACGGCCGGCGGTCGGGTCTGCGGCGCAGCTCGGCGGCCAGCGTCTCCCGCTCGCCCTGGACCACGGCGAGCAGGTGGTCGCACTCGGCGATGCGCCCGGCCAGCTCACTCAGCCGGTCGTCCAGCTCCGCCACACGCCGCCGCCTGGCACGCTCGCGGGCGGTCGCGCCGATGTACGACGGCTCCGGCTTGACCCAGCGGCCGGCCGCCGGGCCGAGCCGCCAGGTGCCGTCCGCGCCGATCACGGCCGAGTGGTCGACGCCGATCGCGGTCGGCGCGAACGCGATGCCGCCGAGCACGGCGTCGGCGGGCACCGGCGAGTCGGGCTCGGTGAACAGCACGTGGGCCAGGCTGTAGCCGGGCGCGGGCCGCGACAGCGCGACCACGGCGAAGGCGTCGTGCTCGCCGGGGTCGAACCCGCCGTCGGGACGCAGCCACAGGTCGAGCAGGCCGGAGGCTTCGAGCGCGGCCTCCACCCCGGCCTGGGCGACCGGGTCGAGGCCCGAGCGGAACGCCACCGCGCGCCACAGCGGGGTGCCGGGGCCGCGACGGGCGGCGGCGCCCCGGGTGTGCGGGGCCGGGGGCGCGAGGACGGTCTGCTCGTCGAGGCGTTCGCGTTCCCCGACCAGCTCGGCGCGTTCGGCGACCAGGCGTTCGCGCAGACCCGTGACCTGCTGCTCACGGGCGGCCAGCTCGACGGCGGCCATCGTCCGCGCGGTGCCGACCAGGTCGTCGGCGCGCTCGAAGTGCTCGGCCAGGCCGGCCAGCGTGCCGGGGTCGAGCTGGAGCTGGGTGCAGCCGCCCGCCCATTCGCCGAGGTCGGCGGCCAGGTCTCGGGCGCGTTCCGCGCGTACGCGCTCGGCTCGCTCGTGCGCCTCCTGGGCGGAGGCGAGGTCGTCGCGCGCGCGGTCGCGGTCGTGCTCGGCGGCGGCGCGGCGCGTGACGGCCTCGCCGTGCGCGGCGGCGCCGGCCCTGACCTCCCTGATCTGCGCCGCCCGGCTGCTCACGGCGGCCCGCAACAACTCCCTGACCCGCCGCCCGGTCTCGTCCGTCCCGCCCGTCCCCCACGAGACCGCGCCGCCCTCGACGTCACCCCGGCCGACGCCCGCCTCCGCCGGCTCCGCGCCACCGCGGGGCACGACGCGGCCGGCGTCACTTCCCTCGCCATCGCCTCGGACCAGGGCCCCGC
Source organism: Nonomuraea terrae (assembly GCF_044465245.1). NCBI lineage: Bacteria > Bacillati > Actinomycetota > Actinomycetes > Streptosporangiales > Streptosporangiaceae > Nonomuraea > Nonomuraea terrae. Next base: position 520,346 of record NZ_JBITLL010000003.1, read on the forward strand.
CGTCATCGGCTCCTTGGGGACCGCCGTCGGCGGTCGCCCGGTCGGTGGCGGTTCCGCCGGGCGTGGTCGTGGTGGTGGCCGGGCGGTCACGGGTGGTGTGTTCGGATTCTTCGTGGACGGCGAGCAGCCCGGCGCGTTCGGCGGCGTGGCGGGCCTCCGCGCGGGCGCGTTCGGCCAGGCCGGCCGCCGTGCGGGCCGCCGCTTCGGCCTCGGCGGCGAGCTCCTGCTTGGCCGTGACCGCGCGGGCCGCGTGCCCGGCCTGGTCGCGCAGGCGGGCGGCCGCCTCGTGCGCCGCCTGCGCCTCCGTGCGCAGGCGGTGCAGGTCGCGCCCGGACCGGTACGCCTCACTCTCCTTGAGCCCGTCGATCTGCGCGGCCAGGGCGAGCTCCTGCGCCTCCTGCTCCCCCAGCCGCGCGGTGGTCGCGTCGAGCTCCCGCTCGGCCTCCTTGAGCGTCTCCCCCTTGCCCCTGACCTCGGCGGCCAGCGACTCCAGCGCCGAGCCGGCCGAGGTCACCGCCGCGGCGGCGGCGCGCAGCACCCGCTGGGCGTAGCCGCGCTGCCGGCCGGCGAGCCGTTCGGCCTCCGCCACGTCGCGGTCGAGCAGCCGCAGCTCCTCCCGCTGCCGGTCGAGCCGTTCGAACCCTTCGGCGATCTCGTGGATCTCGCCCTCCCCCAGCGGCGGCAGCGCGCTCGACAGCAGGTCGGACAGCAGCCCTGGGTCGAGCCGTTCGGACAGCTTGGGGGTGCGCAGCTGGCGCAGCGCGGTCAGCAGCGAGTCGTAGCGCTGCTCGTTGAGGCCGCGGTAGAGCGTCTGGCGCACGACCGTGCGGTAGGCCTCCGCGGAGTCGTACACGGTGCCGGAGGCCCCGAGCTCCTCGGCTAGCTGGGCCCTGGTGAGGGGCTGCCCGTTCTCGCCGCTGAGCCGGATGCCGTCGGCGGTGTCGACCCGCGCCTCGGAGGTGAAGTACGCGGCGGTCACGTTCTTGGTGTGCACGGTGGCCTGCAGCCGGGCGCCGCAGGTGAACCAGCGCCCGTCGCCGTGCCCGAACTCCAGCCACACGTACCCGACCCTGGTGGCGCCGCCGGTGCCGTCGCCCATGAGGTTCCAGTGCATGGTGCGCTCGGTGCCACCGAACGTGGACAGCCGGCTCGGCTTGAGACTCGCGTCCAGCACGTACGGCAGCAGCAGTTCCAGCACCTTCGACTTGCCGCTGCCGTTGGGGCCGCGCAGCAGCACCCGGCCCCGGTGGAACTCGAACATCTCGTCGTAGTAGCGCCACACGTTGAGGATCCCGGCGCGTACGGGGATCCAGCGGGCGTCCACGCCCCGCGCGGCACGGGGGGCGGCGAGCTCGGTCACGGTCATCGGTCCTCCTGATCGTCCGGCGCGGGATCGACCCGGTAGCGGGCGGCGGCGGGCAGTGCGGCGACCCGCTCCCCCGTCCGGCGGGCCAGGCCGAAAAGGGTGAGCACCTCCAGCGCGTCGGCCGCCAGCCGCGGCCCGCCGCCGTCGGACTGGTAGGCCTTGGCCCACTGCGGGAAGCGGCGCAGCAGGTCGGCGGCCTCGGCGTCGAGGCGGGCCGTCGTGACGGGCCCGGCGGTGACGAGGAGGTCGAGCAGGAGCAGGGCGGCCACCTTGGCGTGGCCGCCGTCGTCGGGGAAGCGGGTGTCGGTGGCGATCGCGTCGGCGTCGACCAGCAGCAGGCCCTCGGCCCGCTCCTCCAGCACGAACCCGGCCTCCTCGGCCGCGCGGCGGATGAGCCGCCGGCCGGTCGCGGAGGCGGCGTACGCGGCCTCGGCGGGGGTCAGCTCGTGGCGGTAGACGACGGGCTCGTCCAGGAGGCGGCGGATGAGCGAGTGGCGGGTCTGCAGGGCGCGCTGGGTCGCCGTCTGTTCCCCGCCCTGTTCCTCGCCGCCGTAGCGGGACTCGGTGGTGAGCGAGCCGGGCAGGCCGCGGGCGTCGGCGCGCGAGGGTGGCACGGGCGCGGCGAGCAGCCTGATCACGAGCGTGGTGTCGACCCGGTAGAGCACCTTGGCGTCCTCGTCGCCGAGGTAGGAGTCGGTGACGCCGTCCATGGCGGTGAGGGCGCCGTAGTGCTCCAGCAGCTTGAGTGCGTCCGCGAACGCGGCCCGCTCGTCGTTCCTGACCGGGTCGAACGCCGGCACGCCCGGCTCGACCGCGGCCGCCTGGGCGACCCGCCGGGCCAGCATCCCGATGGTGGTGACCGGCGCGGCGAGCAGCTCGGCCGCGCACAGGCACAGCAGCGTGTAACGGCGGCGGTCGAAGGGCGCCCCCGTGGCGCGACGGCGGCGCGCGGGCCGGGTGGCGGCGGGCTCGGACCTGACCTTGACCAGGCGGGCGTAGCCCTGGCGCGGCTCGACGACGAGCCGCCAGCCGCAGAAGTAGTCGAACCACTGCACGAGCGGCCGGCGGCGTTTCCTGATGAGGTCGAACGCGGCAGGGTCGTCGTGCCGGGACACGAGCGGCCGGCCGAGGAGGGTCCTGATCGCGCGGGCGATCTCCTCCTTCTCGGCCCTGACGAGCTGGTTGGCCAGACTGCTCATGCGCCCGCCGCCCTGACCGCCGTCGGGGCCGCTCCTGCCGCCGCTGCTGCCGCGGTTCCGGCCGCCGTTCTGGTCGCGGTTCCGGCCGCCGTTCTGGTCGCGGTTCCGGCCGCCGTTCTGGTCGCGGTTCTGGTCGCCATCGGGGCCTCGCCGGTCGCGCGGACGTCGACGAGGTAGTCCGGCCCGCGCAGCCATCCTTCCGGGGTGCGCAGCACCGCCACGGCCCCGTCGCCGGGGGCCCGCAGGATGATCTCCACCCGTCCGTCGGAGGTGACCGCCCGCCGGACGCCGGTCGCGTCGGGGCGCTCGGCCAGGGCCCGGCCGAGCAGGTCGAGGAGCCGGCCGAACGTGTCGTGATCGAGCTCGCCGAGCTCCGACAGCCGCAGCGCGCCGGTGGTGGCCAGCGCTGCCCAGGCGGCCTCCAGCTCGGCGCGTTCCTTCTCGGCCCTGGCCCGGCGCTCGGCCCGCAGCGCCGCCACGTCGCGGATCCGGCCGGTGCGGCCCATGCGCTCGGTGCGGCCGCTGGAGCGCAGCAGCGCCGACACCTCGACCGGCTCCGCCTGCGCCCACGGGATGCCGGGCGGGATCAGCTCGGCATCGGCGTGGCCGAGGTGGGCGTGCCGGGCCGAGCCGAGCCCGAACGCGGCGTCCCACAGCCGGTGCGCGTCGTCCTCGCCGGGTGCGGCGGCGAACCAGCGGGCCAGCGTACGGAAGTCGGCGGCGGCGCTGGAGGAGCGGCGGCGGGAGTCGGTGATCCGGTCGAGCACCTGCAGCAGCGCCACGATGGCCCGCCGGGCCACGTCGTGCAGCAGGCGCACCCGCGGCACGGCGCCGGCCTCGCCGGGCGCGAACCACAGCAGCAGCCCCTCCCACCGCTCCCGCCGCGCCGCCAGCCAGTCGGCCGCGGGGTCGGCGCCCGGGGTCTGGGGAAGGTCGGCGCCGTCGAGCGCGCGGGCGTGCAGCACGCCGACGCCGTGCGCCGCCACCGCGCGCAGGGCGGCGGCGATGCTGTCGCCGCGCTGCTCCAGATCGGTCACGAACTCCTGCAGGTAGGCCACCGTGGCGGCCTTGACCTCGTGGAACGTGGCCAGGTCGGCGCCCTCGACGCGCAGCAGGCGCTGCAGCTCGCCGTTGAACCGCCGGGTGTTGCCGCGCAGCGCGTCGAGGTGGGCCTCCAGCTCCTGCAGGCTCGTGAAGATGCGCCGGTTGCGGCCGGGGTCGGGATCGCCGAGCAGGCCGTCCAGCTCGGCCAGCCGGTCGGCGACGGCGTCGAGCACGGCGGTCTGCAGCGCGCCCGCCGAGGCCAGCACGGCCATCGCGTGCCGCATCCCGGCGAGGGCGGCCTCGCCGCGCCTGGTGAGCGCGTACTGCAGGTTCCTGCGTTCGTACTCCTCGGCGGTGGCGAAGGTGCCCGCGTGGTTGAAGATCACGTCGAGCAGGCCCCAGCCGGTCAGCTGCTTCAGCGTGCCGGCCAGGTCGTGCTCGCCGACCGGCGCGTACCAGCCCACCGCGCGCAGCCGCTCGCGCACCTGCTCCGCCGTCAGCGCCGTCTCCAGCCGTTCGTCGGCCTCGCCGAAGGCGTAGAGCACCGCTGTGTGCAGGTCCGCCCGCTCGGTGGTGGTGAACCGGAACATCTCGGGCGGCACTCGTGGCGGCTCCGCCATCACCCCGCTCCCTCCCCCGGACGATTACAACGAGCCACCGTAGCGTCACAGGGCTTCGCGGCGACCGCTGTTTGCGAGCACATCACGGGGGTACGGCGCCACCATTATCGGAACCCGGGGGGACGGCAATGGCGGAGTTCGAGGCGACGCGCGGGATGCCCGCGGAGAGCATGGTCGTCTTCGGCGTCGCGTCCGACGTCGAACTCATGGACCGCTGGCTGCCTCAGGGCCTGTCGGTGCACGACACCGGGCCCGGCACCATCGAGGCCGACGGCGACCTCGTCCCCGGCACGGGGCACCACGAGGGCCTGTTCCGCGTCTCGGAGGAGCAGCTCAGGGTCGAGTGGGGCGGGCGTGACCACCCCGACTACTCGGGCTGGCTGCAGGTTTCCGACGCGGCCAGCGGGACGAGCGAGGTGACCGTGCACATCAGCCTCCTCGACGAGCCCGACTCAGGGCCGCGCGCCGACGAGGTGCGTGAGCTGCTCGACCGCTCCCTCGACCGCCTGGCAGAAGAGGTCGACAGCCGTATCCACGACGCCGGATGATCTACCTTCGGCCGGAAAGCCCGGCCTGACAGGGCATGCCGCGGCGAGGACGGGAAAGCGCAGCACTATTGGTACTGACGGTTCAGATGTGACCGGGAATTTTACCCGTCATGGTATTCGTTGAACCCTCTTAGCTCCGCTACCCTGATGGGGACGTTTCCCGCAAACGATCTATTCGGCCGTCAATCTAACGCGTCGGATCCTTTGCCGTCCACCCCTTGGAACCATGCGAATCCTGTCAAAACTTCTTTCGCCTGTCGTGGCAGGCGCGCTCGCCATGTCGGGATTCACCGGCACGGCCGAAGCGGCGGCCCCTGGAAAGCTGGACCGTTTCTACGGCCAGCGCCTGACCTGGGGAGACTGCGGCAGCGGTTTCGAATGCAGCAAAATGTCCGTACCACTGGACTATGCGCAGCCCGAAGCCGACCAGATTCAGATCTCGCTGATCCGCCTGCCCGCCACAGGAAAGAAGATCGGCTCGATCGTCCTCAATTTCGGCGGCCCCGGCGCGTCCGGTGTCGAGTCGCTGAAAGACAGCCACGGCACCGTTTCCCCTGCCGTTCGCGAGCATTTCGACGTGGTCAGCTTCGACCCGCGCGGCGTCGGCGGTTCCTCGCCGGTGCGCTGCATGGGCACCCTCGGCCTCGACGCCTACCTGTCGATCGACCCGACGCCCGACACGCCGCGCGAGGAGAAGCAGTCCGAGCGCTGGGACAGCACGTTCGCCAAGAACTGCCTGGAGCGTTCCGGCAAGAAGCTCCTCGCCCACGTCGGCACGGTCGACGCGGCGCGCGACATGGACGTGATGCGGGCCACCCTCGGCGACGCCGGCCTGACGTACCTGGGCTTCTCCTACGGCACCTACCTGGGCTCGCTCTACGCGGACATGTACCCGAAGCGGGTGCGGGCCATGGTGCTGGACGGCGCCGAGGACCCGTCGCTGGACATGGACGCGTTCACGGAGGACCAGGACCGCGGTTTCCAGATCGCGACCGAGTCGTTCCTGCGCGACTGCTTCAAGTCCGCCGACTGCCCGTTCCGCGAGCGCACGGTCACGGGCGCGCTGGACGAGCTCGACAAGCTCTACGCGCGGGCCGACGACGCGCCGCTGCGCAACACCCGCGACGCCCGGCAGGTGAACGAGGCGGTCGTGCGGGCGGCGGTGGACTTCTCGATGTACCAGACGTCGTCGTGGCCGCACCTGCGCCACGCGCTGACGGACGCGTTCAAGGGCGACGGGACGAAGCTGCTGCGCCTGGCCGACGTCGGCAACGGGCGGCGCTCCGACGGCACCTACGACAACGACTTCGAGGCCCTCATGGCCATCAACTGCGTCGACCACCCCGAGGCGCCCTGCCCGCACTGGCCGGTCAAGGGCACCCGCTACCCGAAGAAGGTGCGGGCCGAGGGCTCGCCCCCGATCGTGGTCGTGGGCACGACGCGTGACCCGGCGACGCCGTACAAGCTGGCCAAGTCGCTGGCCAAGCAGCTGGCCAACGGCGTGCTGCTGACCAACGACGCCGACGGCCACACCGCCTACGGCGGGTCGTACTGCCTCGACCGGAAGATCGACGAATACCTGATCAGCGCGAAGCGCCCGCAGGACGGCACCTGCAAGGCGTAACGCCCCCGCGCTCAGCCACCGGCCCCGCACCGTCCCACACGACGGTGTGGGGCCGGTGACGTTCGGGTCAATCCCGGGAGCGCCTGCGCTGCGGCGGTGACATGACGGGGCAGATTGGGCGGACGTAGCCGGAGATTCCCGCCCGAGGAGCCCATGGAGTCGCTGCTGGTCCTGCACGCGGCCGCGGCCGTCTGCGCTCCCTGGCTCGCCGCGCGCCTGGGCCGCGCCTCGTTCTTCCTGCTGGCCGTTCCCCCGGCCGCCGCCTTCGGCTACACGGTGTGGCTGGCGGTGCGCGGCCTGCCCGCGCGGGAGAGCCGGCCGTGGGCGCCGGTGCTGGGGCTGGAGCTGTCGTTCCGCGCCGACACCCTGGCCGTGCTGATGATGGCGCTGGTCACCGGCGTGGGCGTGCTCGTGCTGGTCTACAGCGTGCGCTACTTCGGCCGCGGCGACGACGGGCTCGGCCGCTACGGCGGCGCCATGGTGGCCTTCGCCGGGTCGATGCTGGGCCTGGTGGCGGCCGACGACCTGATCCTGCTGTACGTCTTCTGGGAGCTGACCACCGTCTTCTCCTACCTGCTCATCGGCTACGACCCCGAGAGCCGGGCCAGCCGGCAGGCGGCGATGAAGGCGCTGACGGTCACCACGTTCGGCGGCCTGGCCATGCTGGCCGGGTTCGTCCTGATCGGGGAGGCGGCCGGCAGCTACCGGATCTCGGACATCGCCGCCCGCCCGCCGGACGCCGGGCCGGTGGCCCTCGTGCTGGTCCTGACCGGGGCGCTGGCCAAGTCGGCGATCTTCCCGTTCAGCACGTGGCTGCCGGCGGCGATGGCCGCGCCCACGCCGGTGTCGGCGTACCTGCACGCGGCGGCCATGGTGAAGGCCGGGGTGTACCTGGTGGCCCGCCTGGGGCCGGTGTTCGGCGACGTGATGGTGTGGCGGGCGGTGGCGGTGCCGCTCGGGCTGGTGACGATGTTGCTGGGCGGGTGGCGGGCGCTGCGCGAGACGGACCTGAAGCGCCTGCTGGCGTACGGCACCGTCAGCCAGCTCGGTTTCCTCGTTGCGCTGTTCGGCTCGGGGAACCAGGGGGCGGCGCTGGCCGCGGTGGCGATGCTGCTGGCGCACGCGCTGTTCAAGGCGTCGTTGTTCCTGGTGGTGGGCATCGTCGACCACGCGGCCGGCACGCGGGAGCTGGGCGAGCTGAGCGGGGTGGGCCGGCGGATGCCGTGGGTGTGCGCGGCGGCCGTGCTCGCGGGCGCGTCCATGGCCGGGCTGCCGCCGCTGGCGGGGTTCGTCGCCAAGGAGGCGGCGCTGGAGGCGTTCCTGGAGCATCCGTCCGCGCTGGCGGGCGTGGTGGCGGGGTCGGCGCTGACGGCGGCGTACACGCTGCGGTTCCTGTGGGGGGCGTTCGCCGCGAAGCCGGGCGCGGCGGCGTCCGAGGTGCACGGGACACCGGCCGTCATGTACGTGCCGGCGGCGCTGCTGTCGGTGCTGGGGCTGCTGCTCGCGCCCCTGGCCTCCTGGTACGCGGGCGCGATGTCCGGCTACACGGGCACCTTCCGCGACCCTGGCCACGAGACGCACCTGGTGCTCTGGGCGGGTTTCTCCCTCCCGCTGCTGCTGTCGGCGGTGGCGCTGGCCGCCGGGGTGGTGCTGTTCCTGGCCGGCGAGCCGGTGGCGCGGGTGGGGGCGGCGCTGCACGCGGTGGACTCCTCGCGGCTGTTCTGGGCGGTCGTACGGCGGCTCGACCGGTTCGCGGTCCAGGCCACCGGGTTCGTCCAGCGCGGCTCGCTGCCCGACTACCTGGTGCTCGCGCTGGCGACCACGGTCGGAGTGGGCCTGTTCTCCGTCGCGTACGGCGGCGCGCCCCGCCTGGGCCTGCCGGTCGTGGCCTGGCAGCGGCTCGAGCAGCCGATCGTGGCCGTGCTGCTGATCGCAGCGGCGGTGCTGGCGCTGTTCACCCGGGCCTACATCGCGCTCGCCGTCGTCGTCGGTATGACCGGGTACGGCGCCGCGCTGCTGTTCCTCGCCCACGGCTCCCCCGACCTGGCGCTGACCCAGTTCCTGGCCGAGACGCTGAGCCTCGTGATGTTCGCGCTGGTGCTGCGGCGGCTGCCGATCGAACCTCCGAGGGGACGGCTGCGCTTCCGGTTCCGCCTGGCGCTCGGGCTGGCGGTCGGCGTGGTGGCGACCGGCGGGGCCATGCTGGCGATGGGCGCGCGGACGACGCGGCCGGTCGGGGAGCTCATGAGCGCGGCGGCCGAGCGGGAGGGCATCAGCAACATCGTCAGCGCGATCATCCTGGACGTCCGCGCCTGGGACACGATGGGCGAGAGCGCGGTGCTGATCGTGCTGACACTGGGCGTGACGAGCCTGGTGTTCCTGCGGCGCACGGCGTACCGGATCGAGCGGGTCGGGACGCGGGCACGACGGGACCGGGGGCCGCACTGGCTGGCCTCCACGCTGCCGCGCGGGCAGTGGGCGCTGGCGTTCGAGGTGGTGGCCACGCTGACGTTCCACACGGTGCTCCTGCTGTCGGTGTTCCTGCTGTTCATCGGGCACAGCGGGGTCGGCGGCGGATTCGCGGGCGGCATCGTGGCCGGCCTGGCGATCACCGTGCGGTACCTGGCCGGCGGCAGGAACGAGCTGGCCGCGGCCGTGCCGATGCACGCGGGCGTGCTGATGGGGGTGGGGCTGACGTTGTCGACGGGCACCGCGCTGGCCGGGTTGCTGTTCGGCCGCGCGGCCCTGGAGATGCTGGCCACGGACGTGACCGTGCCGCTCGTCGGCCACCTGCACCTGTCCACCAATCTGATCTTCGACCTCGGCGTGTACGTCTCCGTCGTCGGGATGGTGCAGGACGTGCTGCGCGGCCTCGGCGCCGAGCTGGACCGGCAGATCGACGCGGAGAGCGAGTCGTGAGCATCTCCCTGCTGCCCTTCCTGGCCTGTGGCGCGCTGATCGCCGCGGGCGTGACCCTGCTGCTCGAACGGAGCCTGGTCCGGGTGCTGACCGGCGTCATCATGCTGGGCAACGGGGTCAACCTGCTCATCGTCACCTCGGGCGGCGACGCCGGCCACCCGCCCTTCGTCGGCACGGCCGGCATGGCCGACCCGCTGCCGCAGGCCATGGTGCTCACCGCCATCGTCATCACGCTCGGCGTGACGGCGTTCCTGCTGGCGCTGGTCCACCGCACGTGGCAGCTGTCCGGCAGCGACGAGGTCCAGGACGACACCGAGGACCGCCGGATCCGGCTGCGCTCGCGGCGCGGTGAGCTCAGCGACGCCGTACGCGCCCGCCGCGACGCCTACCGGCGGCTGGTGGCCGAGCAGCGGGCCGAGCTGGCGCACCTGGAGGCCGAGCAGGCCGAGCGGGAGCGGCTTCAGGAGGCCGACCTGGAGCAGCGCATCTCCCGCGTGCACACGGAGCTGGAGGAGTGGTCGCGCGGGCTGCGCGAGGCGGGCGTGCCGGAGGAGGAGCTGCACCGCCGCCTGGAGGAGGCCGGGCTGCGCGCGGAGCAGGCCGCCATGGACAACCAGGAACGCATCGAGCAGCTGCGCCGGGAGCACACGCGCGGCCGGGAGGAGCAGGCCGCCAGGGAACGGGATCTGCGCAGGCGGCTCAAGGCGCGCCAGCGGGAGGCGCGCCGCCAGATGCGGGCGGCGATCAGGGACGAGCGGGAACGGCAGGCCCTGGCGCAGGACCCCGAGCTGGAAGGCGAGGACTGACCCGTGTCGCTGGAGAGCCTGATCTGCGTGCCCGTGCTGCTGCCGCTGCTGGGGGCCGGGGTGAAACTGGCCATCGGAGGGCGGCTGCGCCACGTGCAGGCGCTCATCAGCCTCGGCACGCTCTGCGTGACGCTGGCGGTGTCGGTGGTGCTGCTGGTCGCGGCCGACCGGCACGGGCCGCTGGTGACGGAGATCGGCGGCTGGGCCGCGCCGGTCGGGATCAGCCTGGTGGCCGACCGGCTGTCCACGCTGGTGCTGGTGGTCTCGCAGGCGGTGACGCTGTGCGTGATGACGTACTCGGTGGCCAACGCCTACGACCGGCAGGAGCACGACGCTCCCATGGCGATCTTCCATCCGGCGTTCCTCGTGATGGTGGCGGGGGTGAGCGACGCGTTCCTGTCGGGCGACCTGTTCAACCTGTTCGTGGCGTTCGAGCTGCTGCTGAGCGGCTCGTACGTGCTGCTGACGTTCGGCGGGACGGAGTCGCGGATCCGGGCCGGGGCGACGTACACGCTGATGGCGCTGGCCTCGTCGATGTTGTTCCTGATCGCGCTGGCCATCACGTACGCCGCCACGGGGACGCTGTCGCTGGCGCAACTCGCCGTGCGCTTCGGCGGCCTGCCGGAGCAGGTGAAGCTGCTGGTGGAGCTGACGCTGCTGCTGGTGTTCGCGATCAAGGCGGCGATCTTCCCGCTGTCGGCGTGGCTGCCCGACTCCTACCCGACGGCGCCGGCCCCGGCGACGGCGGTGTTCGCCGGCCTGCTCACCAAGGTCGGCGTCTACTCGATCATCCGGCTGGAGGCGCTGCTTTTCCCCGGCGGGCCGGTGGCGGGGCTGCTGATGTGGGTGGCGCTGGCCACGATGCTGGTCGGGGTGCTGGGCGCGGTCGCGCAGACCGACATGAAACGCTTGATCTCCTTCACGCTGGTCAGCCACATCGGCTACATGGTGTTCGGCGTCGCGTTGTCCACGGTGGCGGGCCTGGCGGGCGCCATCTTCTACGTGGTGCACCACATCACCGTGCAGACCACCCTGTTCCTGGTGGCGGGCATGATCGAACGGCGTACCGGCACGACGTCGGTGAACCGGCTGGGCGGGCTGATGAAGGCGACGCCGCTGATCGCCGTGCTGTTCTTCGTGCCCGCGATGAACCTGTCCGGCATCCCGCCCCTGTCCGGGTTCCTGGGCAAGCTCATGCTCGTGCAGGCCGGGCTGAGCGCCGGTGGCTGGCACGCGTTCATGCTGGTGGCCGGGAGCCTGGTGACGAGCCTGCTGACGCTGTACGCGGTCGCGAAGACATGGGGCAAGGCGTTCTGGCGCCTGCCGCGCGAGGACCGGGTGGGCACCGTGGTGGAGAGCGAGGAGGCCACCGGTGAGGAGCCGACCGTGACGACGGTCGCGCTGCCGGCGGCGCTGCCGCTGTCGGTGACGGCCCTGGTCGCGCTCGGGCTGGCGTTCACGGTGCTGGCGGGACCGCTGTCGGGGCTGGCGCAGCGGGCGGCCGGCGAGCTGATGTCGCGCGATCCGTACATCTCGGCCGTCCTGGGGAGGCAGCGGTGAACCCTGAGCGGCTGGCGCCGCGGCTGTTCGGCCGGCGGGTGCCACTGGTCCTGGTGGCCTGGCTGGCGGCGGTGTGGGTGACGTTGTGGGGCGACCTGTCGGTGGGCAACGTGCTCGGCGGGCTGGTGGCCGGGCTCGTGGTGACATGGCTGCTGCCGATCCCGGTGCTGGACCCGGGGTTGCGGGTGCGGCCGGTCGCGCTCGTGTCGTTCCTCGTGTGGTTCGCGTGGGACCTGGTGCTCTCGACCGCGCGGGTGGTGTTCTGGGTGGCGCATCCGGGCCCGCCCCCGTCGCAGGTCGTCCGCGCGCCGCTGCGGACGACGTCCGACTCCATGGTGGTGCTCGTCCTGGTCGCGCTGAGCACGGTGCCCGGCACCCTCGTCCTGGAGGTGGACGGGCAGGAGCTGGTGGTGCACGTCCTGGGCCGGCGGGGCGACGCGACGCAGATCGCGCGGGCGGACGTGGCGGATCTGGAGTCGCGGATCGTGCGGGCGTTCGGCACCCGCCGCGACCGGGAGGAGCTCGGATGACGGCGGTGTACCTGGTGACGCTGGTGCTGCTGGCGTGCGGGGCGGCGGCCTCGCTCTACCGGCTGGCGCGCGGGCCGTCGATGCTGGACCGGGCGGTGGCGCTCGACGTGCTGACGGCGCTGTCGATGTGCGGCGTGGGGGCGTTCGCCGTGGCCAGGGACGACTACTCCGACCTGCCGATCCTGCTGGTGCTGTCGCTGCTGGGGTTCGTCGGCGCGGTGTCGCTGGCGCGGTTCTACTCGGGGAGATCCCGATGAGCGCGTTCGACGTGGCGGCGGCGGTCTGCCTGCTGACAGGCGCGGCGCTCGCGCTGACGGCGGGCGTCGGGCTGATGCGCTTCGGCACCACCCTGGACCGCATGCACGCCGGGACGAAGCCGCAGGTCCTCGGCGTGCTGCTGGTGCTGCTGGCGATGTGGCTGCACCGGCCCTCCTGGGCCTACGCCGGGCCGCTGCTGCTGGTGGGGGCCGCGCAGGTGGTCACCGTGTCGGTGGCGGCGTACATGGTGGCGCGCGCCGACTACCGGGGTCGGTCCGCCGGCGACGACGGCTCCTCCGGCGAGTGATCCGAGCGGTTGAGCGCCGCCTGCCCGAACCACGTCCACAGCGACAGCGCGGCCAGCGCGCCCGCGGTGATCCAGGCGAGCACCGCGTCGAACAGGTAGTCGATCACGAACATGGTGGACGTCGTCATCGACACCGCCAGGGCCAGCGCGCCGAAGATGCCGTAGAAGTTGGAGCGGCGTACCAGGATCTCCTTGCGGCCCTGGCGGAACAGCACGCGGTGCTGCGCGGTCGGCGCGATGTAGCAGATCGACGCGAGCGCTGCGCTGACCAGTGCCGCGTAGTACAGCCACCGGTCGGTCTGGTCGAGCCGGGCGAAGGCGGAGGAGAACGGCACCGTCAGCAGGAACGCGAACAGCACCTGCACCCCGGTCACCGCGACGCGCGCGCCCTGCAACAATTCCACGAAGTTCCGGTCCGCGCGCTCCTCGTGCGACTCGTTCTTCACGTGTCCCTGCCTCCCGCCCGGCAAACGAGAGACTTCTTCTTCCTTGCCAAGAGAGGCTAAAACCTCGGCATCAGGATCTTGTCCGGTGTGATGGGCAGTTCGCGCACGCGGTGGCCGGTGGCGTGGTACACCGCGTTGCCGATCGCGGCGGCCGTGCCGACGATGCCGATCTCGCCGATGCCCTTGCTGGCCATCGGGTTGAGCTCGGCGTCGCGCTCGTCCAGCCAGAAGGCCTCCACGTCGGGCACGTCGGCGCAGGCGGGCACGTGGTACTGCGCGAGGTCGCGGCGCAGGAAGCCGCCGAACTCCTCGTCGGTGAGCGTCTCCTCCATCAGTCCCATGCCCATGCCCATCGTCATGCCGCCGATGAACTGCGACCTGGCGAGCTTGGGGTCCACGATGCGGCCGGCGGCGAAGACGCCGAGCAGGCGCGGGACGCGTACCTCGCCGGTGACGGAGCTGACCCGCACCTCGGCGAACTGGGCGCCGAAGGCGTGCCGGGAGAACGCGGCGTCCCCCTGGACCTCCTCGGTGGTGTCGGCGAGGCCCTCCTTGCCGTCGCTCTTGAGCTCCTCGCAGGCGCGCACGATCGCCGACCCCCACGACGCGGTGCCCATCGAGCCGCCCGCGACGGGCGCCTCGGGCAGGTCGCTGTCCCCCAGTTCCACGTGCACCCGCTCCGGGGCGACGCCGAGCGCCTCCGCCGCGATCCGGGTCAGGGCCGTACGCGCGCCGGTGCCGATGTCGGCGGCGGCCACCTGGACGAGGAAGTCGCCGTCGTCCTCCACCACGGCCCTGGCCTTCGACGGCCGGCGCCTGGCCGGGTAGGTGGAGGCGGCCACGCCGGTGCCGACCAGCCACTCCCCGTCGCGCCGGACGCCGGGCGTCGGGTCGCGGTGCTCCCAGCCGAAGCGGCGGGCGCCCTCGCGCAGGCAGCCCACCAGGTTGCGGGAGCTGAACGGCAGCCCCCTGTCGGGCTCGGTCTCCGGCTCGTTGACCACGCGCAGCTCGACCGGGTCCATGCCGAGGGCGTAGGCGAGCTCGTCCATGGCGGACTCCAGCGCGTACATGCCGGGGCACTCGCCGGGGGCGCGCATCCACGACGGGGTGGCGACGTCCAGGCGGACCAGGCGGTGCGCGGTGCGCAGCGCGGGCGCGGCGTACATGATGCGGGTCGGGGTCGCGGTCTGCTCGGCGAACTCCTCCAGCGTGGAGGTCTGCTCGTACACCACGTGCTCCAGCGCTGTCAGCCGGCCCTCGGCGTCCGCGCCGAGGCGCAGCCGCTGGATCGTGGGCGTGCGGTAGCCGGTGACGTCGTACATCTGCTGCCGGGTCAGCACGATCTTGACCGGGCGGCCGACCACTCTGGCGGCCATCGCGGCCAGCACCGCCTGCGGCCGGGTGGTGCCCTTCGAGCCGAAACCGCCGCCGACGTGCCGGGACACCACGCGCACCCGCTCCTTCGGCAGGCCGAACACCTGGGCCAGGGTGTCCCGGCTCAGGGTGGTGCCCTGCGCGGTGTCGTACACCAGGAGCCCGCCCTCGTCGTCCCAGCAGGCCAGGGCCGCGTGCGGCTCCATCGGGTTGTTGTGCAGGACGGGCGTCTCGTAGACGACGTCCACGACGGAGGCCGCCCGCGCCAGGCCGGCCTCGATGTCGCCCTTCTCGCTGTCGGTCGGGTAGGCGGGGTTGACGTGGTCGGGCTTGTAGAGGCCCGGATGGTCGGCGCGCAGGCTCACGTCGTGGTCGTCGGAGTCGTAGTCGACGCGGACGACCGCGGCGGCGGCCCGGGCGTTCTCGTAGGTGTCGGCGACCACGGCGGCGACGATCTGGCCGCGGTAGGCGACCTCGCGGCTCTGGAACAGCGCCAGCTCCCCGTCGGCGCCGGAGGCCAGCGGCGGCGGGTCCTCACCGGACAGCACGGCGAGCACACCCGGCATCGCCAGCGCGTCCTGGGCGTCCACGTGCCTGACCCGGCCCTTGGCGATCTGTGACTGCACGGGGAAGGCGTAGGTGACGTCCTCCACCGGGTACTCCGCCGCGTACGTCGCCAGGCCGGTGACCTTGACGCGGCCCTCGATGCGGTTCACGATGCCAGCCCCTCCAGCGTGGAGACGATCAGGTTGCGGGTCAGCGGCACCTTGTACGCGTTGCGCGGCAGCGGCCTGGCCTGTTCGAGCTCGGCCTCGGCGGCCCGCAGGAACGCCTCGCCGGTCGCCGGCCCGCCGATCAGGGCCTGCTCGGCGCGCTCGGCCCGCCAGGGCGCGTGCGCCACGCCGCCGAGCGCGATGCGGCAGCCGGCGACCACACCGTCGTCGCCGACGTCCAGCACCGCGGCGATGGACACCAGCGCGAACGCGAACGACGCCCGCTCGCGGACCTTGCGGTAGACCGTGGCGCCGGCGGGCGGGGGCGGCAGCTCGACGGCGGTGATGAGGTCGCCGGGTTCGAGCACGGTGTCGCGTTCCGGCTCCTCGCCGGGCAGGCGGTGCAGCCCCGGCATGGGGATGATGCGGTCGCCGCCCGGCCCGGTCACGTGCACCTCCGCCTCGAGCGCGGCCAGGGCCACCGCCATGTCGGAGGGGTGGGTCGCCACGCACGCCTCCGAGCTGCCGAGGATGGCGAGGTTGGTGTGGTCGCCGGCGATCGCCGGGCAGCCGGAGCCGGGGCGGCGCTTGTTGCACGGCCTGGTCACGTCCTGGAAGTACGCGCAGCGGGTGCGCTGCAACAGGTTGCCGGCGACCGTGGCGACGTTGCGCACCTGCCCGGACGCCCCGAGCAGCACCGCTCTCGCGAGCATGGGGTAACGGGCGCGGATCATCGGGTCGACCGCCAGGTCGGTGTTGCGCACGGCCGCGCCGACGCGGACGCGGTCGCGTACGGACTCGATCGTGTCGAGCGGCAGGCGGCTGACGTCGACCAGCCGCTCGGGCTCGGCCACGCCCAGCCGCATGAGGTCGACCAGATTGGTGCCGCCCCCGAGGTACATGGTGCCGGGGACGTACTCGCGCACGGCCTGGGCCGCGCTGGCCGCGCGGGTGTAGTCGAAGGGCTTCACCGGGCCACCTCGGAGATCGCGCTGACGATGTTGACGTACGCGCCGCACCGGCACAGGTTGCCGCTCATGCGCTCCCTGATCTCCTCGGGCGTCAGGTCGGGATCGACGAGGATGTCCTCGGTGACGGCGCTCGGGCCCGGCTCCCCCAGCATCCCGGCCGCCGAGCAGAGCTGGCCCGGCGTGCAGTAGCCGCACTGGAAGGCGTCGTGCTCGATGAAGGCCGCCTGCAGGGGGTGCAGCTCGTCGCCGTTCGCCAGCCCCTCGACGGTGGTGACCTCGGAGCCGTCCACCGCCACGCCCAGCGCCAGGCATGACAGGGCCCGCCGCCCGTCGATCAGGACCGTGCAGGCGCCGCACTGGCCGTGGTCGCAGCCCTTCTTGGCGCCGATGAGCCCGAGGCGCTCGCGGAGCAGGTCCAGCAGCGACATCCGCGGGTCGACGTCCACCGTGCGTGGTTTGCCGTTCACCTGCAGGGTGATTTCCATAGGCGCACGACTACCCGAGGGGCAGAAGGGACAACCCCTGACCGCGGTAAAGCCGATGGTTCCGGACGTTTCAGGCGTTCGTTTCGCCGGAACGCCGTCGGGTAGCCGGGCGGCATGGGCTGGGCAGCGGGCGAGGAGATGGACGAGCCGGCGGCGATCCTCACGGTCAACGCGGGCTCGTCGAGCCTGCGCCTCGACCTCGTCCAGGGCGGGAGCGTCCTGGACAGCGCGCACAGCGAGCGGGCCGCCGACCCGGGCTCGGCCCGCGAGGAGCTGGCGTCGTTCCTCGGCGGCCACTTCGACCGCGACGTCCGCGCGGTGGCGCACCGCGTGGTGCACGGCGGCGACCTGGTGCCGCAGCCGTCGGTGGCGGACGACGAGACGGCGGACGGGCTGCGCGGCCTCGTCCCCCTGGACCCGCTGCACCTGCCGCCCTCGCTGGCCCTGCTGGAGGCGGCCCGCGAGCAGCTGCCGGCCGTCCCGCACGTGATCTGCCCCGACACCGCCTTCCACGCCGGCCTGCCGGACGCCGCCGCCACGTACGCGCTGCCGCGCGAGTGGCGTGAGCGACACGGACTGCGCCGCTACGGCTTCCACGGCCTGTCCTACGCCTGGGCCGCCGACCGGGCCTCGGAACTGCTCGGCCGTCCGGCGGACGAGCTGGACCTCGTGCTGACGCACCTGGGCGGCGGCTGCTCGGTGTGCGCGGTGTCGGGCGGGCGCAGCCTGGACACCTCGATGGGGTTCACGCCGCTGGACGGGCTGCCCATGAGCAAGCGGTCGGGCAGCGTGGACCCGGGGATGCTGGTGTGGCTGCTGTCGGAGGGCCACCTGTCGGTCGAGGAGCTCGCCGAGGGGCTGGAACGCCGTTCCGGCCTGCTCGGCCTGTCGGACGGGCGCTCCGGGGACACCCGCGACCTGGTCGCGGCCGAGCGGGACGGCGACGAGGCCGCCGCGCTGGCGCTGCGCGTGTTCGCCCACCGGGTGAGCCGGGAGATCGCCGCCGCGGCCACCTCGCTCGGCCGGATCGACGCGCTGGTGTTCACCGGCGAGATCGGCTGGGACCAGCCCGAGGTGCGCGAGGCCGTGTGCCGCCGCCTCGGCCTGCTCGGCGTCGAGCCGCCCGTGCTCGGCAACCGTAGCGACGACGGCGCGGTCAGCGCGGACGGCGCCGCCGTGCCCGTCCTGGTGGTGCAGGTGCGGGAGGAACTGCAGCTCGCCCGCGAATGCCTGCGGGTCCTCGCGGAGGAGGACGACGCATGACCGACCTGGAGGAGATGCGCCGCGCCGCGCTCCCGCTCACGGGGCCGGAGGACCTCGGCCCGCTGGTGGAACGGGTCGGCGAGGCCACCTTCGTGCTGATCGGCGAGGCCAGCCACGGCACCCACGAGTTCTACGCCTGGCGGGCCGAGCTGACCCGCCGGCTGATCGCCGAGAAGGGGTTCGGCTTCGTCGCGGTCGAGGGCGACTGGCCCGACTGCCGGCGCGTGCACCACGCGGTCACCACCGGCGCCGACCCCTTCGACGCCCTGTACGCCTTCGAACGCTGGCCGACGTTCATGTGGGCCAACGAGGAGGTCGTGGACTTCTGCCGGTGGTTGCGGCGCTGGAACGCCGGCCGGCCGCCCGGTGAGCGCTGCGGCTTCCACGGCCTGGACGTCTACAGCCTGTGGGACTCGCTGCACGCCGTCCGCCGCTACGCCGCCGCCCACCTGCCGGACCAGATGGAGACGGTGATGGAGGCCCTGCACTGCTTCGAGTCCTACGGCCACGACGCGGAGCGGTACGGGCTGGAGACCCGCCTGGTGCCGGACAGCTGCGAGGACGAGGTGGTGAGCCTGCTGACCGCGGTGGCCGGCACCGCGCCGGGCGGCGAGGGCGGGCTCGGCGTGCGGCAGAACGCCGAGGTCGTGGCCGGGGCCGAACGCTACTACCGGGCGATGGTCCGCGGCGGCCCCGACTCCTGGAACATCCGCGACGTCCACATGGCCGACACCCTCGACCGGCTGGCCGAGTTCCACGGGGCCAGGGGCGTGGTGTGGGCGCACAACACGCACGTCGGCGACGCCCGCGCCACCGACATGGCCGCCGCCGGGCTGACCAACCTCGGGCAGCTGGCCCGCGAGCGGCACCGCGAGGACGTCGTGCTCGTCGGTTTCGGCACCCACCGGGGCACGGTCATGGCCGGCGAGCGGTGGGGCGCCCCGCATCAGAGCATGCCGGTGCCGCCCGCGCGCCCGGCGTCACTGGAGGCCCTGCTGCACGAGGCGCTGGGCGGCCACGACGCCCTCTTCCTGGTGCCGCCCGCCGGACTGCGGGCCGAGTGGTACGACGAGCCGATGGCGCACCGGGCGATCGGCGTCGTCTACCGGCCGCAGCGGGAGCGGTGGGGCAACTACGTGCCGACCATCGTGGGCCGCCGCTACGACGCCTTCCTCTGGGTGGACGAGACCACCGCCGTGCGCCCGCTGCACGGCGAGCCCGCCGGGGACGCCGAGCCGGAGACCTTCCCGACGGCCATGTGAGCGGGTTTGTCGGTGGGTGGTGGTTGGATCGGTGCCGTGGAGGCTTCGGTCGAGCAGCTCGTCTACGTCCGCGACGACGCGTACACCGTGGCGCGCATGAGCGCCGACGGCGTGCCCGGCTTCGTGGCGACCGGGCGGGCGCTGGCCGGGGTGCAGCCGGGTGAGACGCTGCGGCTGCTCGGCGACTGGAGCACGCACGCGCGTCACGGCAGGCGGTTCGCGGTCACCGCGTGCGAGCGGGTCACGCCGTCGTCGGTGCGGGCGATCCGCGTCTACCTGGGGTCGGGGCTGATCCGGGGCATCGGGCCGCGGCTGGCGTACGCGATCGTCGACCACTTCGGGGAGAACACCCTCAAGGTCATCGACGCCGAGCCCGAGCGGCTCACCGAGGTGGTCAACATCGGGCCGCTGCGGCAGGCGCAGATCGTGCAGGCGTGGCAGGAGCAGAAGGCCGTCGCCGCGCTGATGGTGACGCTGCAGGGGCTCGGCGTCAGCCCGCTGCTGGCCGCGAAGATCTACCAGGTGTTCGGCTCCGACGCCGACGAGGTGCTGGCCACCGACCCCTACCGCCTCATCGGGCGGGTCCGGGGCATCGCGTTCCGCGTCGCCGACAAGATCGCGCTGCAGGCGGGGGTGCCCGAGCGCAGCCCGCAGCGGGTCAAGGCGGCGCTGCTCGACCGGCTGGAGGCGGCCGGCAGCCGCGACGGCCACTGCTACCTGCCGGTGTCCGCGCTGGTCAGGCAGGCGGCCGAGCTGATCGAGCAGGACCAGGAGCTGGTGCGGCCGGTGGTCGACGCGCTGGCGGCCGAGCGGCGGCTGGTGCTGGAGGCGGCGCCCGACCAGCCGGGGCAGGTGGTGGCGTACGCGAAACACGTGCACAGCCGCGAGGTCGCGCTGGCGGCGCAGCTCGCCGCGCTGCTGCGGGCCCGCTCCACCCTGCCGCTGCGCGCGTACCGCGAGGATCCCTCGCTCCACGACGACCAGCGCGCCGCCGTCACCATGGCCCTGACGAGCACGGTGTCGATCATCACCGGCGGGCCGGGCTGCGGCAAGAGCCACACGGTCAAGGCCATCGCGACCACCGTGCGGGCCGCGGGCGGCTCGGTGACCCTCGCGGCGCCGACCGGCAAGGCCGCCAAGCGGCTGTCCGAGCTGACCGGCATGCCGGCGATGACCGTCCACCGCATGCTCGCCCAGCAGGAGGCCGACCCCGACCCCGAGACGCTGTTCGACGAGCGGCCCGCGCAGGCCGACCTGGTCGTGGTCGACGAGGCGTCCATGCTCGACCTGCATCTCGCCACCCGGCTCACCGCCGCGGTGCGGCCGGGCAGCCACCTGCTGCTCATCGGCGACAGCGACCAGCTGCCGAGCATCGGCGCCGGCGACGTCCTGGCCGACCTGCTGCGGGTGCCGGCGGTTCCGCGCGTGCAGCTCACCCACGTCTTCCGGCAGGCGGCCGGCAGCGGCATCGTCGACGCCGCCCATCGCATCCGGGCCGGGCGGCTGCCGGCGCTGCCGGGCGGGGGCGGGTTCTGGTTCGAGGAGCTCGACGATCCCGTGCGGGTGGCCGAGCGGGTGGCCCACCTGGCCATGGTGGCGATCCCCCGCAAGCAGGGCGTGCCGCCCGGCCAGGTGCAGGTGCTGTGCCCGATGCGCAAGGGCGAGACGGGCGCCACGGCACTCGCGCGGCTCATCCAGGAGCAGCTCAACCCGGCGGCCGACGACAAGCCGGAGCACTGGTCGGGGTCCACGGTGTTCCGGGTGGGCGACCGGGTGATGCCGATCCGCAACAACTACGACAAAGGGGTCTTCAACGGGGAGACCGGCACGGTGACGGCGGTGGTGCTCGAGGAGCGCGCGATCGAGATCCGCACCGACGACGGCGAGAGCGTGCGCTACGGGTTCGACGAGCTCGACGACCTGACCCACGCGTACGCGATCAGCGTGCACCGGTCGCAGGGCAGCGAATACCCGTTCGTGGTGGCGCCGATCGTGGCCGAGTCCGGCGGGATCATGCTGCGCCGCAAGCTCCTCTACACCCTGGCGACCCGCGCCAAGGCGTGGGTGGTGCTGGTGGGCCAGCGCGAGGCCCTGGAGCTCGCCGTCCACCGCCTCGGCCAGCGCCGCAACACCGGCCTGCCCCGCCGCCTGGCCCTCACCCTCGACTCGTGACCCCGTCATCCGCCCGCGTGACACAATGGGCGGCGATGTCAGGGGATCCTCTGGAGCGGGCGACCGCTTCCCTTCGCGGGCTGCTCGTGGGTGACGCTCTCGGGTCGCAGTTCTTCGTTCCGGGCAACCGGCGGGCACTGGCGGACCGGGCCCTGCCGCCGGAGCCGTGGCAGTGGACCGACGACACGGAGATGGCCTGCTCCGTCCACCGCGTCCTGGCCGAACGCGGCCGCATCGACCAGGATCTGCTCGCCGCCTCCTTCGCCGCGCACCACGACTTCGACCGCGGGTACGGACCCGCGACCGGGCGGATGCTCCGCCTCGTCCGCGCGGGCGGCGACTGGCGGGCGCTGGCGGCCGAGCTGTTCGACGGCAGGGGGTCGTGGGGCAACGGCGCGGCCATGCGGGTGGCGCCGCTCGGCGCGTGGTTCGCCGGCGACCTGCCCCAGACGGCGGCACAGGCGCGGCTGTCGGCCGAGGTCACGCACACGCACCCCGAGGCGGCGGCGGGCGCGATCGCCGTCGCGGTGGCCGCGGCCGTCGCCGCCGGCGATCCCCGGCCCACGCCGGGCGGGCTCATCGACCAGGTGCTCGGCCACACACCGCCCGGCCGCGTCCGCGACGGGATCGCCCAGGCGCGAAAGCTGCTGACGATCAGCGACCCGGTGCTCGCCGCCCGGGCCCTCGGCAACGGCCGCGAGGTCTCCGCCCAGGACACCGTCCCCTTCACCCTGTGGGCCGCCGCCCGCAACCTCGGCGACTTCACCGCCGCGTTCTGGACGACGGCGGCGGCCGGCGGCGACGTCGACACGACCTGCGCGATCGTCGGCGGAATCGTCGGCTCCCGCACCCCGCCACCCCCGCAGTGGCTCGCCCGGTCGGAGCCTCTCCCGCCGTGGGCGCACGTGTAACCGGCCGCTACGAACCGCGAGTCACCGTCCGGACGCGGCGGCCGGACTGAACGGCACGGATGCGCTCGACGTCGAGCCTGGTCGCCCGGTCGAAGCGGTAGACGACGTTCCGGGTCAGCTGCGTGTAGCAGTAGCCGACCATGTCAGGCTGTCGCGGCCGATCACGCTGGCGATCTTCACGTGGAACGACTTCCTGTGGCCAACGGCCCCGACCTGATGGCCCTGGCCCCTCGGGCTCCCGAGCGTGATCAGCGGTTACGGCGTGGTCTTCGCCCAGAACATGCCGAGCCCCCTCCTGGCCGCGCTGCCGCCGATCGCCGTCTTCCTTTTCTTCCCGTGGCAGATTTTCCCACCGCCGCCGAGGTCAGCGGCCGGCTACCGGTGACCGGGCGGGAAGGTGCGGTCGTAGGTGAGGGTGAACGTGCGCCTGACCCAGCCGGCGCCGCGCGGGTCGCCGTCCGGGTCCGGGATGACGCGGTCGAGGATCGAGGCGCGGACGCCGGCGACGTCCGCGGACCTGTCGCGCCGGGCGACCACGTGGCCCGCGTCGAGGACGAGCTCGACGACGTGCGCGTACTTCCAGCCCGGGGCGAAACCCATGTCGGCGTCCGCGATGAGGTCGCGCCCGGCCAGCAGCCGGCCCGAGAACGGCACCGCCACGTCCAGCGGGGCCGCCGTGAACGAGCCGTCGTCGCCGTTCTCGGCGACCTGCGTGCCGAACACCGTCACGCCACGGCCGATCGGGCGGCCGGCCACCGTGGCGTGCGGACCCAGCGTCAGCTCCCGCAGCGCCAGGCGGTCGTTCTCGGTCGTGTACGAGCAGACGTACCCGCGGTAGCAGGCCGTGTGGAACGGCCCCGGGATGAGGTCGTGCTCGACGGGGTCGAAAAGCGGATCTCCGTCGACGGCGGCCAGGGCGTGGCTGCAACCGTCGATGTCGATCGTGTCCGGGATTTGCGCGGTCACCGAGAGAAACTCTCATGCCCGCCGGGCGTGGCGGGAACGTTGAGACTCTTTCGTAATCCGCTTGGCCGCACGATCGGTGCGGGGGCACCATGACATCGATGGACGAGCGGCGCATGACGCGCATTTCCAAGTACCTGGCCCGGCATCTGCGCCACGATCCGCACCGCATCGGGCTCGTGCTCGACCCCGCCGGCTGGGTGGAGGTGGACGCGTTGCTGCGGGCCGCCGCCGAGCACGGGTTCCCGATCTCCGCCGGGGAGTTGCGGGAGGTCGTCGCGTCCAACGACAAACGCCGCTACACGCTTGAGGACGGGCGGATCCGGGCGAACCAGGGGCATTCGGTGCCGGTGGACCTCGGTCTGCCGGTGACCGAGCCTCCCGAGGTGCTCTACCACGGCACCGTGGGGCGGTTCCTGGCGGCGATCCGCGACGAGGGCCTGCGGCCGATGAGCCGGCACCACGTGCACCTGTCGCCGGACCGGGAGACGGCCACGCGGGTGGGGTCGCGCCGGGGCGTGCCCGTGGTGCTGGTGGTGGCGGCGGGCGTGATGCACCGCGACGGGCACCCCTTCCGGCGCAGCGCGAACGGCGTCTGGCTGGCGGACCACGTACCGTCGCGTTACCTGCGTTTCCCGTCCTGACCCCGCACGCACCCGGCCACGCCGGCCGCCGTCAGGAGCGGTCGCGGAGGGTGGCGCGGGCCGCCGTCAGGAGCGGTCGCGGAGGGTGGCGCGGGCCGCCGTCAGGAGCGGTCGCGGAAGCCGGGCGGGCCCGCCGTCAGGAGCGGTCGCGGAGGGTGGCGCGGGCCGCCATCAGGGCGAAGCCCAGCAGGTTGAGGCCCTGCCAGGCCGACGGCGAGGCGGCCTGTTCGTCGGTGGCGGTCAGGCCGATCCCCCACACCCGGTCGCGCGGGCTCGCCTCCACCAGGACGCGGTTCCCGGTGCCGAGCAGGAAGTCCCTGAGCTGCGGGTGCTGCCCGAACTTGGCCACGTTCCCGCGTACGACGATGTCGAAGCGGCGGGCCCGCCAGGTGTCCTCCTCGAAGCCGCGCACGGTTCGGCCGAGGTCCTTGGCCTCGCCCGGATGCCCGGCCGCGAGGATCAGGGCGGCGCTCTCCTCGTCGCCGAACAGCCACGCCTTGTGCGCCATCATGTAGTGCTCGGCGGAGGCGTACGTGTGCCCGTCCTCGGTGAAGGTGACCGGCCACCACTGGCTCAGGCAACCGGGGCCCACGCCGCCGTCCCGCGCGGGCTGGTGGCCCCAGAAGAAGAGGTATGTGAGGCGGCGGCCGGACTTCTCCGCGGCGATCGCCTCGTCGACCGTCATGGGCAGGGGCACTTCATCTGACATGTCGCCCACGGTGCCACATCACACGCGTCAAGATCGCATGCTTTTGCCGTCAAGGACGGGTAAGTACGGTGGCCGTCCGGGGCACTGTTACGGTAGGGCCCTGCGCCCGGAGCCCGGCCGGAGGATCTCTCGAGGGCGCTACACCGAGGAGCGAGTCATCGTTGGCTGAGTACAAGGGCGACCCGGTGGTCGTCATCGGCCTGGGCCGGTTCGGCACGTCGCTGGCGCTGGAGCTCACCCGGCGCGGCACCGAGGTCCTGGCCATCGACAACCGACCCAAGATCACCCAGAGTCTGGCGGGGCAGATCACCCAGATCGCCACCGCCGACGCCACCGACATGGAGGCGCTGCGCCAGCTCGGCGTGCCCGACTTCTACCAGGCGGTGGTCGCGGTGGGCAGCGACATCGAGGCCAGCATCCTGACCACGTCGCTGCTGGTCGAGCTGGAGATCAACGACATCTGGGCCAAGGCGATCAGCACCCAGCACGGCCGCATCCTGAGCCGCATCGGCGCCCACCACGTCGTCTTCCCCGAGCACGACATGGGCGAGCGGGTGGCGCACCTGGTGAGCGGTCGCATGCTCGACTACATGCAGGTCGACGAGAACTTCGCGCTGGCCAAGACCACCCCGCCCAAGGAGTACGTCGGCGTGCCCCTGGGCAGCTCCAACCTGCGCCGCAAGTACGGCGTCACCATCGTGGCGGTCAAGCCGTCGGGCGAGGAGTTCACGTACGCCACGGCCGACACCGAGCTGTCCTACGGCGACGTGGTGCTCGTGTCCGGCCGCACCGAGCAGGTCGAACGGTTCGCCGAGCTGCCGTAGGGCCGCGGGCGGAGCCCGTTGGCTAGGCTGGCGACGGAGGCCACTGATGCGCACACGCGATCTCGCCGTCGAGTTCCCGACGGTCACCATGGACACCCCCGCGATGGAGGCCGCCAGGCTGCTGGCCGAGCAGGACCTTCCGGGGCTGATCCTCGTCGACGACGAAGGGCGGCCGCTCACCATCCTGCCCGGCACTCAGGTGCTGCGGCTGGCCGTGCCGGGCTACTGCCAGGACGACCCGGCGCTGGCCCGGGTGGTGGACGAGGCCCACGCCGACCAGTTCCTGCACCGGCTGGACGGCAAGACCGTCCGCCAGTGCCTGCCGGAGCAGCCGCGCGAGCTGCCCGTGGCCGACACGAAGGCCACCGTGCTGGAGCTGGCCGCGCTGATGGCCCGCACCCGCAGCCCGGTCGTCGCCGTGGTCGAGAACGAACGCCTCGTCGGAGCCGTCACCCTCCAGGCGCTGATGGACCGCGCCCTGGAGCTCTGACAAGCGCGCGCCCCCGTCCGGGCACGACGGAGCGCGGTCGTAGGGTGGGCATATGGTGAAGACCGCCGCACGACAGCCCGTACCGGCCCGGCGCGCGGACGCCGAGCGCAACATCGCCGCGATCCTGGAGGCGGGAACGCGGCTGCTGAGCGCCGATCCCACGGCCAGCGTCGCGGACATCGCGAAGGCGGCGGGGGTCGGCCGGGTCACCCTGTACGGTCACTTCCCGTCGCGTGAGGCGCTGGTCGACGCGGTGCTCGACCACGCGGTGCGCATGGCCGACGACGTGCTGGAGGACGAGTCGATCGACGCGGCGCCGGCGCCGGAGGCCATGGCGCGGCTGCTGCGCTCCGCGTGGGAGATCCTCGACCGGCACCGCCGCCTGTTCCTGGCCGCCGACCGGGCCCTGGCCACCGAGCGCATCCGCGAGCACCACGAGCGGCCGCTGCGGCGGGTCGAGCGGCTCATCGATCGGGGACGGCGCGACGGCGACTTCCGTACGGACCTGCCGCTGCCGTGGCTGGTGACGGTCTTCTTCTCGGTCGTCCACAGCGCCGCGCAGGAGCGGGAGGCGGGGCGGCTGGCGGCGGACGAGGTCGAGCGGGTGCTGGTCCAGACGATGCTGTCACTGCTGCGCCGCGGCGAGTAAGCGGGATGTCGCGGGCGACGTCCGCGGATTATGCTTCGTTGATGATGCATGTTCCGCGGGCGGTGAGCCCGTAGATGCCGTCGCTGGGGCTGGCGCACCGGCATCTGACCGGCGTGACGGTGATCATGGTCTGCGGTGAGATGGACGCCACCAACCGGGGGCAGATCGAGCGCTACCTCAGCGAAGCCCGGCGGGCGCCCTCCGACGCGGTGGTGTTCGACCTCTCCCAGGTGCCGTTCATGGACAGTTCTGGCCTGCACGTGCTGCTGACGTGCGCCACCGACTGTCTCCGGCATGGTGGCGCGATCCATCTGGCCGCCGTGCAGCGCCTGCCCGCCCGGCTCTTCGAGATCACCGGCGTGGTGGCGCACATCCCGATCCACGAAACGGTCGACGACGCCGTCGCCGCCGCGCTGGCACCGTTCAAACGCTCACTCTGACACCCGGACATGAAAGAGAGCCGGCGGCTTCAGCCGCTCGGCTCTCACAGGGCTGGACTACCACCAGAAGTCGTCGTCCCAGTGTCCCCAGCCACCCCACCACCTGCGACGGCGGCGGCAGGAGCGGCGGCGACGCCAGCGGCGCGGGCATCCCCCTAGGTGGAAGCCAACCTGGGACACATGCGGACTAGCCATGGTTCCTCCCCCGTTGGTTGATTTCCAAAAACGACGCTAGCACCCAAATCATGACAAATCATCCAATATTCACTCATTTCACACAGCCTTGACGGGACCCCTCAATCCACCACGTAACAGCAAAATTGGTTGATTCTCGAACTACATCGGGCGCCGATCAGGAACCAGGAGGTCGCGGCGTCCTTCACTCCCGCATCCGGCATCCGCGAGTCTCCGCGCCCGGCCCGCTACGCAAAGCCCAGGTCGGCCCACCCCCGCCCTTAGGGTGCGCGCCGGTCACGTGAGCCGCGGCGAATCAGGTCGCGGCGCCGGCTGCGTGCCGGTGTGGTGCCAGGCGTAGGCGCTCAGGGAGAGTCCCGCGAGGGTGACCGCGGCCCCGGCGAGGTAGAGGGCGGACAGGCCGAGGCCCGTGTCGATGACGCGGCCGCCCAGCCACCCCGCGAAGGCGGCGGCGAGCTGGTAGGCGGAGGCGTTCACCGCCATGGCCAGGGTCGGCGCGGCGGCGGCGGTGGCGAGAACCCGGGCCTGCATGCCGGGGATCACCGCGAACCCGAGCGCGCCGACGGCGAACACCATCACCGCGGTGGCCGCCATGCTGCCGCTGACCGCCCACATCACGACGAGCCCGGCCGCGAGCGCCGCGAGCAGCCCGAGCTGCGAGCGCCGGGGCGCGCGGTCGGCGAGCCGGCCGCCGGCGAGGTTGCCGGCCGCCGCGCCGATCCCGTACACGAGCAGCAGGACGGCGACCGTCCCGGCGGCGAACCCGGTGACGCCGGTGACCAGCGGCGCGAAGAACGTGAACACCATGAGCAGCCCCGTGTTCGCCACGGCGGTGACGGCGATGGCGAGCCGCACGTCGCGGCCGCGCAGGACGCGCAGCTCGGCCACGGCGGAGGTGGCCGGGGCGGCGTCGCGTACGTCCGGCACGAGCCGCGCCACCAGCAGGAACCCGGCCGCGCAGCAGAGGGCGACGGCCAGGAACGCGGCCCGCCAGCCGTGGCGCTCACCGATGAACGTGCCGATCGGCGCGCCCAGGATCATCGCCAGGTTCATGCCGAACACCAGCCGCGACACGGTGGACGCCCGCCGGTCCGGCGACGCCGTGGAGACCGCGATGACGATCGCGTTGGCGAAGAACGTCGAGGTCACCAGCGCGGTGACGATCCGGGCGGCGAAGAGCACGGGATAGGACGGCGCGAGCGCGGAACCGAGGTTGCCCGCGATCGCGATCGCGAGCAGGACCATGATGAGCGGCTTGCGCGGGAACCTCGTGGTGAGCGCCGTCAGCAACGGCCCGCCGGCGACCATCCCGATGGCGTACGCCGTCACCAGCAGCCCGGCGGCGGGGATGGAGACCGCGAGGTCGCCGGCGACGCCGGGCAGGATGCCGGCGATGACGAACTCACCGGTCGTGATGCCGAACACGCACACCATCAAGGACGGCACGGTCACAGGTCTCATGACTCCCATTTTCTTTACAGGTCAGTACAGAACTGGCGCAGCACAAAAAGGCACCCCCCTAGGAGGGGATCAAAGAGCGGCGACGGCCCCTTCGACGACGTCGAGCAGCGCGTCGCGGTCATCGGTGACCTTGGCGAGCACGCGCAGCCCGTAGTAGGCGCTCTGGAAGGCCCGCGCCACCTGCTCCGGCGGCCGGCCGGACGACAGCTCGCCGCTGCCCTGGCCGACCCGCACCAGCCGGAGCACGGCCTGCTCCAGGTCGGCGAACTGGCGGTGGACGAGCGCGGCGACGGACTCGGTGCGCCCGCTGGACTCGGTGGCGGCGTTGAGCGCGAGGCAGCCGCGGCGGCCGGGGTCGCTCATGTCGGCGTCGATGACGCCCAGCATCAGCTCCCGCAACCGTTGCCTGACCGGTCCAGGCCGGTCGAGCATCTCGAGCTGGGCCTGCGCCCAGGTGTCGGCGTAGCGGCGGATCGCGGCCTCGTACAGGTGGTGTTTGCTGCCGAAGGCGTTGTAGAGGCTGCCTCGGCCGAGCCCGGTGCGGGCACACAGGTCGTGGGTGGACGTGGCCTCGTACCCCTTCTCCCAGAACACCTCCATGGCGGCGTCGACCACTGCCTCATCGCTGAACTCGCGCGGCCTTCCCATGGCGGAAGGCTAGCGCGTTATGTACACATCAGTAAAGAACGGTCAGCCGATCGAGGTGGTAGCGGACCACGGCGAGCGCCTCGGCGGGCTCGCGCACGCCGACCACGAGGGCGGAGGCGAGCCCTTCCAGCAGGGCGAGCAGCACGACGGCCTCGCGCCCCGGGTCGAGGCCGGTCCGCAGCTCACCGTCACGCATTCCCTGAACGATCAGCTCGGCCACCCGCTCGTGCAGCCATCGATCGCCCTCGCGAAGGTCGCCGATCAGCTCGGGCGCGGCCACGGCGCGCGCCTCGAACGCCTGCCCCGCCCGGCGCTCGGCGCGGCGGCGGGCGTCGAGCGGCAGCACCTCGGCCGCCATCGACAGCAGGAACGCGCGCACCGGCCGCTCCCGCGCCTCGCCCATCCCGGCCACGATCCGCTCGGTGACGCGCTCGCCCAGATAGCGGACCACGTAGCGGAGCATCTCGTCCTTGCTGCCGAAGTAGTGCTGCACGGAGCCGAGCGACATGTCCGCCTCGGCCGCCACGTCGCGCAGCTTCGCCTGGTCGAGGCCGTCACGGCCGGCGATGCGCAGCACGGCCTCGGCGATGTGCCGCCGACGCTCCTCGTGGTCGACTTTTTTCGGCATATCCCTCCTTTTGCCATACCGTGGTATTAAAATACAGTGGTATGGCAACGATAGCGTTCTTCGCCCCCCTCGGTGCGGGCCACGTCAACCCCCAGCTGGGCCTGGTCGCCGAGCTCGTCCGGCGGGGCCATCGGGTCACGTACGCCACCGACGAGTCGAACGCGCCCCGCGTGGCCGAGACCGGCGCCGAGATCGTGCCCTGGACCTCCACCTGGGAGTCGCTCGACATCGGCGACGTGCCGCAGATGCACGGCAAGGAGCTGGTCCGTGCCATGGGCCTGCTGCTGGAGGAGACCAGGGCGGCCCTGCCCCAGCTCGACGGGGGCGAGCGGCCCGACCTGGTCGTCCACGACGGCACGATGTGCTGGTGGGGCCGCATCCTGGCCGAACGCTGGCAGGTGCCCTCGGTCGAGACCTGGCCCAACCTGGTCGGCAACGACCACTGGTCGATGCACCACGACTACACGACGGTCAACCCGCTCAGCTTCGGCTTCCTGCGCACCGGGGTGCGCCTGGCCCGGTTCCTGCGCAAGGAGGGGTTCGGCGACGTGCGGGCGTTCATGCGGGGCGACCGGGCGGCGGTCCGGCTGGTGATGCTGCCACGGGCGTTCCAGTACGCGGGCGAGACGTTCGGTGACGGCTACGTGTTCGTCGGGCCGGGTTTGAGCGAGCGGGCCGGCGAGGGCGGCTGGGAGCCGCCGGGCGACGGGCGTCCGGTACTGCTGGTCTCGCTGGGCACCACCTACAACCACCGGCCCGATTTCTACCGTACGGTGCTGGACGCGGCGCGCGACCGGCCCTGGCACGTCGTCCTGGCCGTCGGCGGGGTGGACCCGGCGACGCTCGGCCCGATCCCGCCCAACGTGGAGGTGCACGCGCGCGTGCCGCAACTGGCCGTGCTCCGCCACGCCCGGGCGTTCGTCACCCACGCGGGCATGGGCAGCACGATGGAGAGCCTGCATTTCGGCGTCCCGATGGTGGCGGTGCCGCAGATGGCCGAGCAGCGCGCCAACGCCGACCGCATCGCCGAGCTGGGCCTGGGCCAGGCACTGCCCGCCGACGGGGTCACCGGCGCCGCGCTGTGGGAGGCGATCGAGGGGGTGGCCGCCGACGAGCGCGTACGCGAGCGGCTGCGCTGGATGCAGGGCGAGCTGGCCGCCGCCGGAGGGGCCGGGGCGGCGGCGGACGAGGTGGAGAGGGTGCTTAACTGAGCACGGCAAATCCGGATCTTCCGCGAAAGGTCATCCTTGGACTACGAACGACAGCCGTACCGCAGGTGCGGCCGCAGCGGCCTGCTCCTGCCCGCCGTGTCCCTCGGCCTGTGGCACAACTTCGGCGAGGGCAAGACCCTCGAAAGCCAGCGTGCGATCCTGCACCGGGCGCTCGACCTCGGCATCACCCACTTCGACCTCGCCGACCGCTACGGCCCGCCGATCGGCGCGGCCGAGGCCGCGCTCGGCCGGATCCTGCCCAGGTCGCTGCGCGACGAGGTGGTCATCACCACCAAGGGCAGCAACCCCATGTGGGACGGCCCGTACGGCAAGGGCAACTCGCGCAAGCACCTGCTGGCCACGCTCGACCGCTCGCTGGCCCGCCTCGGCCTCGACTACGTGGACATCTTCTACCTGCACCGGGAGGACCCGGACACTCCGCTGGAGGAGCAGCTCGCCACGCTCGACCACATGGTCCGCACCGGCCGCGCCCTCTACGTCGGCGTCTCCAACTTCTCGCCCGAGAGCACGGCCGAGGCGGCGCGGCTGCTGCGCGACCTCGGCACCCCGCTCCTGGTGCACCAGCCGCCCTATTCGCTGCTCGACCGGCGGATCGAGGATTCCCTGCTGGGCGTGCTGGAGCGCGAAGGCGTCGGCTGCGTGGTGTACTCGCCGCTGGCGCAGGGCCTGCTGACCGACCGCTATCTCAACGGCATCCCGGCCGACTCGCGGGCGGCCGAGGGCCGCTTCCTGACGCCGGACCGGGTGACGCCGCAGGTGCTGACGTTCGTCCGGACGCTGGCGGAGCTGGCCGAGTCCCGTGGGCAGACGGTGGCGCAGCTGGCGCTGGCGTGGGCGCTGCGCGACCCGCGCGTCACGTCGGTGCTCGTGGGCGCCTCCAGCCCCGAGCAGCTGGAGACGAACGTGGCCGCCGTGGACCGGCTCGACTTCACCGATGACGAGCTGGCCGCCATCGACCACGCCGCCAAGGAGGCCGTCGCCGGGTGAACCGGCGGCGGCCCGCGAGCGGGTTCATGGTGTGAAACGTGCCGGTTGGATCGGGCTCACGGCCGCCGCCGACCTGGACGAGGTCGAGGACACGCTGGTGCCCGGGGAACCTGTCAGCGCGCTGATCTGCGTCTATCCGGGCCAGCACGCGGGCACGGGCGGCGAGCCGCTGGCCGGGTCGCGGACGCTGACCGATCAGGCCGCAGGATCACCGAGTTCCTTGCCGAGGCGGCGACGACGCTCACCGGCCTGGCCGAGCGACCAGGCAGCTGGACGCCGAGCATGTCCGGGCCCTGGAGCAGCCCCTCGCCCAGCCGGCGGACGGCATCGAGAAGATGTTCGCCGAGCAGCGGCGGGCGGTGGAGGAGTCGCACACGCGGATCCAGGAGCAGATCACGCAGCTGGCCGAGCGGCTGCGGCAGGCGGCGGCCGAGCTGGAGAACGCCAGCCATGAGGACCGTCGAACCAGGAGGGGCTCACCGCGCGCAGGTGCGGAGAGCCCCTTTCGCGTGTCCGGGGTCATCCGACGACGTGCGCTGGATCGAGGTCAGTGCGCGGGCGCGGGTACTTCACGGGATGCCGGTGCCGGTGGCCGTCCTGGGCGGTGTCGACCAGCACTTCCACCACCAGGTCAGGCCGGACCTGCGTGTAGGTGATCGGGTCGCGCCGGCCGTACGGACTGGACACCGCACTCGGCGGCAGCGACCTCGGCCACGGACGCGCCACGGATGGGCCACGGATGGGCCACGGCACACGGCAGCCGGGGTGAGCAGAGGGCGACCTCGGCCGCCGCCCGCGCGGTGAGCCGGGTGGTGCGGCCGACAACGCGGAGCCGTCCCGCCCCGTCGTACCGGCCGAGGATGAGGCCGCTCGGCCGCCGCGGGTGGCCGACGTAGCCGCCGGCGACGGCCTCCGCGCCGGCGCGGAGCATCAACGTGAGCCGGCCGCGCACCGAACCCGCCGTGCCCATCTTGACTCCATGGGATTGCTCACCCGAAGGGGCCTCTCGGGCGGGGCAGGCCGACGATCTGGGCCACGGTGCCGGCCGCCAGTCCGACCGCCTTCAGCGCGGCGGCCAGGCGCCAACGTTCGACCGGTTCCAGGGCGGCCTCGCCAAACTGGTGGGCGAGCCACAGCGAGCGTGGCGTAGGGGTGTCATAAGTGGCCCCGGCGGCGCGAGCGGGGCTGGTCCCGTAAGCCATGGGCCGGAACAGGCCCTCATCTCCGTTCGAGAAGGCGGAATCCCCGGCCCGTACCAGGGTTTCCACGTCGCCGAGGGACGCCACCCAGGAGCGGCGGCATCCTCCGCCTGTTCTGTGCGAACCCGTTGAACCGTGACGGCAGGCCGAGCCGAGCCGGTGGTCCCTGTAGTTGGCCAGCTGTGTGTCGGGCTTCGAGATGTGCTTGTCCCTACGACGTCCGGCTTTTTCTCCGGTCTGGGGCCACTTCGGCAGACAGGCCACCTGGCCGGCTGTTGCCGAGGGGGAGCCTGAGGACGAACTGCGCGCCCCCGCCGGGTCCGTCCTCCACGTGGAGAGTGCCGCGGTGGGCGCGAGCGAGGTCACGGGCGATGGCCAGGCCGAGCCCGGTGCCTCCGCGGTCGCGGCTGCGGGCGGACTCGAGCCGGAGGAATCGTTCGAAGATCCGTTCGCGGTCCTTCTCGGCCACTCCGTCCCCGTCGTCGGTGACGATCAGTTCCGCCGCCGTCCCGTTCCGGCGCACCCGCACCATGATGGCCCTGCGGGCGTGGCGGTGGGCGTTGTCGAGCAGGTTGGTGAGCACGCGCGTGATCTGGGTCGGCACTGCGTCGACGGTCACCGCCGGGTCCAGGTACAGGCGCACCGCGTCCTGATCGATCCGGCGGGAGACCTCGGCCCGCACCAGTTGTCCCAGGTCCACCTTCTCCCAGATGCGGTTGATCTCGGCGCCTGTCCTGGCCAGGAGCAGCAGGTCGGTGACGATGGCCTGGAGCCGGTCGACGTCCTCCAGCACCCGGTCCAGGACCTGGCACACATGGGAGTCGTCCACCTGGAGCTGCGCCTCCTCCAGCCGCAGCCGCAGTCCCGCGAGGGGAGTACGCAGCTCGTGTGAGACGTCGCCGGCGAACTGCCGATGTCGCTCCAGCGCTTGTCGTGTCTGCTCGTCGGCCCGTTCCGGCTGGTTCAGCGGGTTGTTGCCGGTCAGAGCGTTGATGTTGTCGGCCGGTTGCGGGACGCGGCCGCTGAGATCGTTGGCGCTGATCGTCGCAAGTCCGGCCCGGATCCGGTTGAGCCGTTGGAGAGTCGAGCCGGCGGTCTGCGATGTCGCCCCCGCCTTGAGCAGGACGAGAGCCGAAACGCATGTCACAAAGGGCATGTCGACGACGAGGGGCCGGCCGGTCGGCAGGTTCTTCAGCGGGCCACCGGGCACCAGCGCCACCACCGCGATGAGGGCGACCAGAACGGTGACGCCCTTCTGGATCGGCCATGGACTCATGCGCGATCGGATGTGCCGCAGCGGAGCTGGTGTCCTGTGCATCCTGTCCCCTCCATGGTGCGGGCAGAGCTGGTTCAGCCGGCAGGTGAACGTCTCCTCTCCCTGTGTGCCGACGGGAGAGCTCACCTCGCCGACGTGGGCAGAGAGGACCCCCGGCGGCCGGGCGTTGAGGACGAGTGGGCCGGCGAGTTGTCGGGGGTGGCCTCCGCTGGGCGCACCGCCGACGGTGTTCAGCCGCTCGCTACCGGATTGTCGCCACCCTGGTGGCGGCCTACAGGTCCGCCTCCGGAAGCAGGACCGAGTCATGGCGCCTGACGATGTCCATCATGGACGCGTACCGCTCGGGCCCCCACGCAGGCGGCTGCTCACCAGGCCGCGGGTCGTCGCCGCCCTCGAGGAAGGCACCTTCCGGGCCGCCGGGCGTGAAGAGGAAGAGCAACCGGGCAGTGTGCAGCCCCACGTTCTTGAAGCGGTGCAGGTGTCCCCGAGGAATGTAGACGAAATCCCCCGTCCGGCCGATGAACGTGCGATCGCCGTCGAGGAACTCCAGTTCGCCGGAGAGCAGATAGAACGCTTCATCGGAGCCGTTGTGGATATGCGCCACCGGCCCTGCGCCCGCAGCGAGCCGTTGCTCTGGGCTGCGGTGATCTTGAGCGAATAGACGTCGCCGACCATCCATTTCGTGATGCCTCCGCCCGCGGGTACGTGGATGGCGCCGCCCTTGGTGTCCTGCCGGTGGTTCTCATCCGGAAGGGGGAATGGCAGACTCACGAAATACTCCTTCGATGTGTTGCGGGCCGGCCACCGGTATGGCGAGCCCGATATGGTCTCGTCCTCTGATGCTGCCGGAAATTCCCAGCTCAGGAGATGATGGAATGAGTTATCGGAAATCGCGATCAGTGATGAACGGTGCGGCGTTCCGATGCTGCCGGACCCGGATCACCAGGCGAGCATTCACCTACGGGGCGGTGGCGGGCCTGCGGCGCGGAAAAGGGCGTCGGCGATCTCATGTCCCGATTGCCGCGCCATGCGGCGTGCAAGCGCGGTGCCGTCCGGACGGTGGCCGTCGCTTCACGGGTTGTCGCCCGTCCGGCGCGGCTACGTGTCGTGCCGGTCGGGGGCTGAGGCGCCGATGATGACCTCGCCGTCACGGATCGTCCAGGACAGTCCCTCGACGGGTCCAGAAAGCGCTGCTTTGAACCGCGCGCTCACGTCGTCGACGAGGACCTCGGTCTTGCCCGCCCGCAGGGCGGTCAGGACATCCCGCGCGACCTGCGCCGGATCGTTCTTGGCCACCTTGAGCCTGCTCGTCATCTCGGTATCGGTGTAGCCCAGGTGCACGCCCAGGACGTGGGTGCCCTGCCCGGCCAGTTCGACGCGCAGAGCGTTGGTCACCGACCACAGCGCGGCCTTCGACGCGCCGTACGCTCCCGCGCCCGCCGCCCAGGACAGCGCGGAGTGGATGTTCACCATCGCGCCGCCGCCGTTCGCGGCCAGGACCGGCGCGAAGTTCTGGGCGACGCGCAACGGGCCGAAGACGTTGGTGTCGAACACGGCCTGGACGGTCGCGATGGGCTCCGCCACGATCGGTCCCCTGGCCGCCATGCCGGCGTTGTTGACCACGATCGAGACGTCGTGCGCGTACCGAGCGAGCTTCGCGACGGCGTCGTCGTCCCTGACGTCCAGGACGACGGACTCGATCCGCGGATCGCCGACCGGCGCGGGCGTGCGTCCGGTGGCGTACACCTTCGCTGCGCCGCAGTGCAGGAACTCGGTCACGAATGCCGCGCCAAGGCCGCGCGTCCCGCCCGTGACGAGGACCGTGGCTCCCTCTATGGAGATCATGTCTGCCTCTTCTCAGGGCTTCGCGGTCGTCGACGCACGCAGCCCGTTCATGCCTGCTTCCAAGGTTGTTGCCCGAGCGAGTCCTGGCATGCGTTCAGGTCGGCATGCGGACGGCCGCCAGTTGGGTGGCCTGGGCCACCAGGCGGTCGTCGCTGTCCCAGACGTACGCGGTTTCGTCCATCCGCCCGTTCGCGAGGTCGGCGGCGTGCACCCGGACGCGCAGCGGCCCGGGCGCGGGCAGGCGGCGGATGTACGCGGTCAGCAGGATGGTGGGTGCCCTGCCGGGCAGGTCCAGATCGAAGTTGACCGACGGGACCGGGTCGAGGGCGATGAGCACCGAAAACGGGTCCCAGTCGGAGCCGTCGGCGAGGCGTTGCCAGCCCGCGATGACGCCCTGGCGGGACGGCGAGCCGGACAGGAAACCCAGACAGGACGGGTCCAGTCGCTGCTCCATCACTTCCATGAGAGGCACCGCGAAGGCTCCGCCCGGCGCCACGGCGGCGGTGCGCGGGCATTCCCGTTCCGGGGCGACGTCGACCGGGTCCTGCCCGGACCACCAGGAGCCGCACCTCGCCAGCCGTTCCAGCGTCATCAACGCCTCGACGCGGACGGTGCCGCCCTGGGTCAGCCGGGCTCGTACCTGGGTGATGGTGCGCCCCGTCCGCAATGTCACGACGTGTATCTCGGCCGGGCCGGGCGCCGCCGCGGCGACGAAGGACCCGCTCACCGCACTCGGGTGAAGATCCGCGCCGTCACAGGCCGCGCGGCCCATCACCGCGAGCAGGTAGCCGCCGTGCGACTGTCCGCCCACGCTCCATTGCGGGTCCAGATCGGCCTCGTAGACGTCTCCGCGCCTGACGACTGCCGTTGCTTGTCGAAAACTACCCATCCGTAGATCCCCCGTGTCCGGTCATCGGGTACGAACGCCCTCTTTGAAGACCGCCTTGACGTCCCGGAGGCGGTTGAGGTCGTCCACGGGATTCCCGGCCACCGCCAGGAGGTCGGCGTCCGCCCCCACTCTGATCCGGCCCTTCCGCTCGGCGACCCCGCACGCGCGAGCCGC
This sequence comes from Nonomuraea terrae, assembly GCF_044465245.1. NCBI lineage: Bacteria > Bacillati > Actinomycetota > Actinomycetes > Streptosporangiales > Streptosporangiaceae > Nonomuraea > Nonomuraea terrae. The sequence continues at coordinate 557,977 of NZ_JBITLL010000003.1, forward strand.
GCGGCTCGTGGCCGCGGTCAGCGCCTGCAGCGGGGACGAACCGTCCGCGGGCATCTGGGCGATGGCGTAGGGCAGTACGTCGTGCGGCTTCAGCGGCATGATGCCGGCATCCGTACCGATGATGATGTTCGCTCCCAGCTCGTTCAGCCGCCGATAGACCTGCTGGATGTCGTCCAGCCGGCTGGTCATCGCGGGCGGCATCGCGGTCCCGGGCGTGAATCCGATGGTCTCGCTCACGAAGGCGCCGCCGGCCGCGACGGCGGCGACTATGTCAGGAGCGGCCTCTATGCCGTTCTCCGCCATGAACGACACGTGCTCCAGGCTGTCTACGCCCGCGTTCAGGGCGTCCCGAACCGCCGCCCCGCCGTGCGCGTGGGCGGCCACGGGCAGGCCGAGCCGATGCGCCTCCTCCACGACGATCCGCAGGTCGGCCGGCGAGTACTGCGACTCGTGCGGTGCCGAGCCCTGGGTCATGTTCCCACCGCTCGCCATGATCTTGACGACGGCGCAGCCACGTTCATGGCGGTCCCGGACCGCTGTCCGCAGTTCCTCGGCGCCTTCGGCGGCGCCGCCCATGAAGTGGCAGTGGCCACCGTAGGTGGTGATCGGAGGTCCGGCGGAGAGGATCGTCGGGCCTCCGCCGGAACGCCGGTCCAGCTCCCCCCTCAGTGCCAAGGTCAGATAGCCGCGGTCGCCGAGATCACGCACGGTGGTGATGCCCGCCTGGAGCGCCCTGTCGGCCGCGGCCCGCATCACGGCCAGCAGTTCCGTGTCGTCGGCGGAGGTGAACGCGGTGAGCGCGTCGACGCCGGCGTTGAAGCCCAGGTGTACGTGCGTGTCGATGAGGCCGGGCAGCAGGAACGCGTCCGCGCCGAGATCGATCGTCGGCATCCCGTCCGGCGCGGGAATGCCCGTACGGTCGACGGCCGTGATCCGTCCATCCGCCACGAGAACCATGGTGGATCCGTACAGATTCTCGCCGTCGAACATGCCACCGGCCCGGATAGCGAAGGGCGTCATGATCGGCGGCCCCCGTCAACGGTGCCGCCTGGCGGCCAGAAGGGGAGCATAGAAGGGACGGAAAGCACCATCGATTCGCCTTTATCGACATGAGTGGTTCGGGACGAGTTCCATGGTGCCGTGACCGGACATCTCGGGAGATGAAGAGACAAGATACGGCTCATCGTGAGTCGTGATAAACAGATGAGATGGAACTACGGCACCTGGCCGCATTCGTCGCTGTCGCGGAGGAGGGCGGCTTCACCCGCGCGGGCGAGCGGTTGCACCTGGTCCAGTCCGCGGTGTCCGCCGCCGTGCGCAACCTGGAGCGTGAACTGGGCGTGGCGCTGTTCGAGCGGACCACGCACGTGGTCGATCTCACCGACGCCGGACGGCTGCTGCTCTCCGAGGCCCGGCGCGCCCTGAACGCGGCCGAGGCCATGCGCGGCGTCGTCGACCAGATGACCGGCGGACTGCGCGGCACGGTGCGGCTGGGCGTCATGCAGTCCCAGCGACCGCCCTGGGTGAGCGTGCCCAGGCTGCTGGCCGGCTTCCGCACGGAGTACCCGGGGGTGCGCGTGGATCTGCGCTGCGGAGCCAGCGCCGCCCACGCGCGCGATCTGCGCGAAGGCCGCCTGGACCTGGCGTTCCTGGCGCTGCCGGCCGGAGCGGCGCGCGACCTGACACTGGCGCCGCTCGCCAGCCAGACCATGCGGCTGGTCTGCCCTCGCGACCACCGGCTCGCCGGCCGCGACAGCGTCGAACTACGCGAGCTGGCCGAGGACACGTTCGCCGACTCGCCCGCCGACTGGGGCAGCAGGATCGTCGTCGACCGTGCTTTCGAAGCGGCGGGTGTCCATCGCACGGTGGGCTACGAGGTGGGTGACATGGCGAGCCTGGTCGACTTCGTCCACTACGGCCTCGCGGTCGCCATTCTGCCGCCGTCCGTCGTCGATTCGGCCGCCGACGTACGCCTTGTCGAGATCCGGGAGCACGCGCCGGAGTTCTCCACCTCGATCGCCATTCCCGCCGACCGCGACCTCACCCCGGCGGCGCACGCCATGTTCCACGCCATCCGGCACACCGCTGCCGCCGAGCTCCGAGAGCCCGGCGACGTCGCAGCGTGACGGACGCCGAGCTGCGGCGTAACCGGGTTCTGGGCGTTTGCCGTCGTGATGTCGGTCAGTACCAGAGGTCCTGCACCCGTCGGGACGGCAGCATCACAGCGAGGTCGGCGTCGCCCCTCGAAGCGCCGCGGGCGACATCCAGCCCGTGCGCGTGCACGGCCGCGCCCTTCGTCCCAGATGGTGGACCCGACTTGCGGATGAAGGACCACGCGGTGATGAGCTGCTTGTCTTCAACCATGGTCGGCAGCGGAGCGAGGTGGGTCACCGCCGTCCGCTCCGCTGTCTGCCAGTCGGAGAAGGCGGCGTTGACTTGCCGCCACGGAACATCCACGTCGCCTCCCAAAGGGGTCAGACGTCGGATGTCACAGGCGCACGATGCCCGTGGCGGCGCCTACGGGCATCGTGCACGCGGCCCGCACGTGCTGTTGCAGCCGTCGTCGGTCATCCGGATGAGCTGCTCGGCGGCCACGCCGTGATGATGGACACGTCCGGGTTGGCGCCCCAGTCGGCGGCGTCCCCGTCTTCGGCATCCGGGAGGTTCGGCGCGGGCAGCACGGATGGTTCGAGCGTTGCCGTACCTCCGGTAGAGCGGGTCATGAAGGTCCCTCCTTCGTCAGAGCGGGTGGGGTTCCCCGAGCCTCGCCGGGGCCGGCGTTCGACCTTCCCTGGGGGCGGCCCGGCGGTCTAGGGCCAGGTGACGACGACAGTCCCCGTGCCGCTTCGGCAGGACCCCAGCCGGTCGCCCGGCACCTCCCCGGGCGGGCGTGCACCCTGATGGGCGGCCTGCCGACGAACCACCTCCTCCGGTTCGCCTACCCCGACGGGCGCGCGCTCTGGGTGGGCAGCGCCGAGGAGCCCAACTCCTGCGTGACGACCACGAACGGCACGGCCAAGACACCCGCGTACATCGGGCCGGGCCTCGCGGCCGCGTACCGCGAAGGCGTCTGGCGGCTCCCCCGGCGGGCCGACCCGTGCGCCGGCGTGCTGGGGCGGCGCGGGCAGGGTGAGTCGCTGGTGTCCGGGGAGCCGGTCGAGGTCCTGGTGTGCGCGCACGGCCGGAACGGCGACCCGCCGCGCCGGCTGCGGCACGGCGAGCGGCAGGCCCGCGAGCCGGCCGCGGAGCTCGACGCGTCCGGCGCCGAGCCGGGCGGCAACACGTGCAGCGGCCCCTCCCGCGACCACTTCTCCCTGGTGTTCGGCTACGCGGAGGGGCCACCGTCAGCCGCCGGCCAGGAGCCGGGCGGCGGGCACCACGACGTTCCCGTCGTCACGGACCCGGATCAGCAGGACGCGGTCGTCCGGATCCGGTAACACGCGCGGAAGCCTTGCCGGGTTCTCATAATTCGCCCCTTTTCTTCCGGTGGAACGGTCGCTTCTCCGCCCTGGTGGTCAATTTTTCTTGGGGATCGCGGTGCGGGGTGGTTCGTGGCGTGAGGGGTTCCGCTCACCTACGTTTTCGGCTGCAGATCACTTCTGTGTGTAACCGAAAGGGGACTCCATGTTCCGTCGTACCCTGGCGGGCGGGCTCGCGCTTGCCGCCGCCGGTCTCGTCCTGGCCACCGCCCCGGCGGCGAACGCCGAAATCTACGCCCCGTACACGAGGGCCGCGGCGATCGTCAACGCGAACGGCATGCTGATCAACTCCAAGAACGTCATCAACTCCCGGCGTGCCGCGACCGGAACGTACTGCGTGCAGGTCAGGAGCCGGGTGGACGTGGCGGATTCGCTGATCCAGCTCACCCCGCGGCACGCCAGGCGACTGCCCTTCATCGCCTACCGCAGCCCGTCGGCGGTCTGCGGCAACGAGGAGAACACGGTCACCGTCCAGGTGTACAGCACGATCACGAACCGGCCCGCCGACGGCGGCTTCGATCTCGCGATTCTCTGACCGGGGGCGATCGTGAAAACCATCCACCGCCTCGCCGCGGGGGCGCTCGCGGGCGCTGCCGTGCTGACGTTCACGGCTCCCGCCGGGGCCGACACGCCGTACGCCCAGGCGTCGGCGCTGGTCGCTCCCGACGGTTCGCTGGAGAACGGCACGAACATCATCCGCGCCTGGCGCGTCGGGGCGGGCGACTACTGCGTCGCGGTCGACCCGAGCGTCAACCTGGAGGAGACACAGGCGGTCCACGCGACGCCGGCGGGCCACAACCACGCCGTCCGTGTGCTGTCGGTTCACGTCGGTGCGCCGATGTGCGGGGACTGGCGGGTCGACGTCATCGGGGTGCACAGCAGGGACGTGCGCGACCGCGGGCGTGACACGGCGTTCTACCTGACCGTCTCCTGACGTCCTGAAGGGCGCCACAGCCGCGCCGGCACCGCGACGACGGTGCCGGCGTGATCCCCGGGCCCGGCCGCGAGACGTGATCCCCAGGCCCCCGGCCGTGAGAGAATAAGAGCACACAGCCCTCTCCGCTTCGGCGAGAGGGTTTTTTCGTGCCCGCGTATCCGTGGTGAGGCTCTTCCCGCGGCGGGCGCTCCCCCTTCTCACCCCGTTCAAGGAGTGCTCTCATGGACCTCGGTCTGACCTGCCCGCGTTTCCTGTGGCCCGGCGGCGACGCCGCCATCGGCGAGCGGTTCGCCGCCGTCGCCGGCGGCGCCGACCGGGCGGGCCTGCGCAGCCTGTGGGTGATGGACCACCTGTTCCAGATCCCGAACTTCGGTGCGGTGGAGAACCCGATGCTGGAGGCGTACGGCGCGCTGTCGTACGCCGCCGCGCTCACCTCCCGGGTCACCCTGGGCGCGCTGGTGACCGGCGTCGGCCACCGCGAGCCCGGCCTGCTGGTGAAGCAGGTCAGCACCCTCGACGCGCTCTCCGGCGGCCGCGCCGTGCTGGGCATCGGCGCCGGCTGGTACGAGGCGGAGGCCCGCGGGCTCGGCCTGCGCTTCCCGCCGGTGGCCGAACGGTTCGAGCGGCTGGAGGAGACGCTGCGGATCGCCCGGCTCATGTGGAGCGACGCGGACGGGCCGTACGAGGGCCGCCATTACCGCCTGGAACGGACGCTCAACGCGCCGCAGGCGAACCCGCCCATCCTCATCGGCGGCAGCGGCGAGAGGAAGACCCTCCGCCTGGTCGCCCAGTACGCCGACGCCGCCAACCTCCTGTACGGCGCCGACGTCCGGCACAAGCTCGGCGTGCTGCGCGCCCACTGCGAACGGCTCGGGCGGCCGTACGAGGAGATCGAGAAGACCCTGCACATGCGCATCGCCGAAGGGCAGAGCATGGAGGAGAGCGTCAAGCGGTGCGCGGACCTGGCCGCCATGGGCATCGACCACGTGATCGCGGCCGTGCCCGACCCGGCGGACGGCGCGTGGCAGGCGTACCTGGCCGAGCTGGCCGAGCGGATCGCCCCCATCACTCCGGCCGGTCGCTGAGACCCTCCAGGAGCGGCAGGCGAAGGACGAAGCGGGCGCCGATGTCGGAGTCCTCGATGGTGAGGGTGCCGTGGTGGACCTGGGCGATCTCGCGGGCGATGGCCAGGCCGAGCCCGGTGCCGCCGACATCGCGGCTGCGTGAGGCGTCCAGGCGGGTGAAGCGCTGGAAGACGATCTCACGCTGCTCGGGCGCGATGCCGGCGCCGTCGTCGAGCACCTCCATGACGGCCGTTCCGCCCTCGCGCCGCACGGTCACGGCGATCCGGCTGTCGGCGTGCCGTTCGGCGTTGTCCAGCAGGTTCGTGAGCAGCCGGGCCAGCTGCAGGCGGTCGCCGGAGACGACCACGCCCTCCCGCGTCGAGGTGGTCACGTGCTTGGCGCGCGCCCGCGCGGTCTCGTCCCTGACGAGACCGGCCAGGTCCACCGGCACCCGCTCGGCGGTGACCTGGGAGTCGAGCTTGTTCAGGGTGAGCAGGTCGGCCACGATGGCCTGCAGCCGGTCGAGGCTGGTCAGCACCTCGCCGCCGACCTCGCGCCACTCGGTGTCCTCGGGGTGCAGCAGGGCCCCCTCGATCTGGGTGCGCATCGCGGTGATCGGGCTGCGCAGGTCGTGGGAGGCGTCGGCGGCGAACCTGCGCTGCTGCTCCATCGCGGCCTCCTGCTGCCGCAGCGCCGTCTGGAGCCGTTCCAGTGTCTGGTTGGCGGTCCGGGCCAGGTCGCGGATCTCGTCGTCGCACTCTGGGACGGGGATCTGCATCCCGCCGCCGCCCGCGCTGATCTCGCCCAGCCTCCTGGTGATGCCGCTGACCGGCGCGAGCGTCCTGGAGACGACGCGGGAGACGCCGAACCAGGTCAAGCCGACGAGCAGCAGCGTGACGCCGATCTGGAAGAGCAGCGCCTCGAGGCTGACGTACCAGGGGATGGCGGGGCCGAAGGCGTAGACGACCCATTCGCCGTCCGGCTGGAAGGCGACCAGGGTCACGACGAGCTTGCACTCCTCGTGGAAGGCGGGCAGGCCGCAGATCTCGGCGCTGTCGTTCGCCAGGCCGCGGCGGGGGATCGCGTTCAGCTGGCGCGGCTCGCCGGACAGGTTGGGCGTCCACGCGACCAGGCGCCCGGCGGCGTCGACCACCTGGATGCCGTCGAGGCCGTCGGCGTCGAGCATCCGGGGCAAGGTGTTGTGCTTGACCATGAGGAGCACGCGTACGGCCTTGCCCGACATGTCGTGCGCCCGGATGTCGGCGACCTCGCTGCGGATGCCGAACAGCACGAACGCGCCGACGACGATGTTCAGCAGCAGCATGGCGATGCTGGCGAACAGCGCCAGGCGTGTCCGCAGCGAATGACTCAACCGTGTGCTCACGCCCCGTCCCCCGGGAGACAGAAGACCACGGGGGCGGCTTTCACCGCTAATTCCGGGAGATTCCTACATAAAAGGGCATGACAAAATCGCCGCGGCCGCACAACCGGCTGTCACGATGAGTGAGCGGATGGCCGTCACCGTCACGAACCGTATGCTGACAAAGAGTCAACCCGCCATTCGTGATTTTTCCTCACATGCGCACCTTGAAGTACATGTGCCCCATCGGCATAGTGGACGGGTCACAGACGTAGCCAGTCGTGGCGGACATTCTTCGGGGGGCGGTACCGGATCACGGCTGCCCTAGCGCACCAGAACGCGCGGAATTGGACATGATGCATGAGTTCGCCCCCGCCGATTCGTACGAAGCTGCTGAGGATCCTGCTGCTTCCGCTGGTCTCCATGGTGGCGCTATGGGGGTTCATCGCGTACTCCAGCGTCGATGAGATCAGGACGGTCTCGCAGACGCAGGACCGGTGGGAGGCCATCGGCGCGCCGGTGCTGCAGCTGATCGTCGAGCTGCAGCGGGAGCGGCAGCTCTCGGCGGAGGCGCCGGGCAGCACGGCGGCCCACCAGCCGCTGGCCGAGCAGCGGCGGGTCACCGACGGCCAGGTGGCACGGCTGCGCGAGGTGATCGGGACCGTGGCCGCCGACCCGGACAGCGGGCAGCAGCCCGAGCAGGTACGGGCGATGGTGCAGGCCCTCGACGGGCTGCAGGAGCTGCGCGCGTCGGCGGACGGCGGCGTGCTGGCGCCGCCGCTGACGATCATCCAGGCGTACGACGGCCTGATCGCCGTGGCCAACCGGCAGTTCAACGACCGCGACGTGCTGAGCGACGTCTCCTCCTTCCAGGCGGTGCGCGGCATGGCCGCCTACAGCACCGCCGCCGAGTACCTGGGCCGCGAGCACGCCGTGCTCACCAGCACGATCGTGCACCGCAGGATGACGCCCACCGACCGGGCCGCGTTCGTCGCCGCGATGACCGGCCGCCGGCTCGCCTTCTCCAACGCGGGGCGCGACGTGGGGCCCGAGCTGCGGGCCAAGTACGACACGCTGGTGGCGAGCTCGGCGTACCAGCGGCTGGAGGCCGTGGAGGACCTGCTGTTCTCGTGGGACACGGGCGGCACGCCACCGGTCGGCGCACTCGCGTGGCGCGGCGACGCCGAGACCGTGCTCGCCGCGATCAACCGCGACACCCAGACGGAGCTGGCCCGCGTCCAGGCCGAGAGCGAGGAGCTGAAGACGGGGGCGTACCTGCGGATCGGCCTCGTCGTGCTGCTGGGGCTGGCCGCGGTGCTGCTGTCGCTGGCGCTGTCGTTCCGGTTCGGGCGTTCGCTCGTGGACGAGCTGACGCGGCTGCAGAGGTCGGCGGTCGAGCTGGCCGAGCAGCGGCTGCCCCGCCTGGTCGAACGGCTGCGCCGCGGCGACGACGTGGATCCGGCCGCCGAGGCCCCCGTGCTGGAGCCCGCCGGCACGGCCGAGGTCGACCGCATGGTGGAGGCCTTCTCCGCGGTCCGCCGCACCGCGGTCGAGGCGGCCGTCGGCCAGGCGGCCCTGCGCAAGGGCGTCGGCCAGGTCTTCCTCAACCTGGCCCGGCGCAACCAGGCGCTGCTGCACCGCCAGCTCGCGCTGCTCGACACCATGGAGCGCCGGGTGGAGGAGCCGGAGGTCCTGGAGGACCTGTTCAAGCTCGACCACCTCACCACCCGCATGCGCCGGCACGCCGAGAACCTGATCATCTTGTCCGGCGCCTCCCCCGCCCGCCGCTGGCGCGACCCGGTGCCGCTGTTCGACGTCGTACGGGCGGCGGTGCTGGAGGTCGAGGACTACACGCGCGTCACCGTGGTGCCGATGCAGCACCCCGCGCTGCTGGCGGGCGGCGCGGTCACCGACGTGATCCACCTGGTCGCCGAGCTGGTGGAGAACGCCGCCGTCTTCTCCCCGCCGGACACGACCGTGCACGTGCGGGGGATGACGGCGGCCAACGGCTTCGCGATCGAGGTGGAGGACCGGGGTCTCGGGCTGACCGAGGCCGGCCTCGCCGACCTCAACGCGCGGCTGGCCGACCCGCCGGAGTTCGACCTGGCCGACAGCGACCGGCTCGGCCTGTTCGTGGTGGCCCGGCTGGCGGTGCGGCACGGCATCAAGGTGGTGCTGCGTCGCTCCCCGTACGACGGGACGACCGCGATCGTGCTGTTGCCCAGCACGCTGCTCTCCCCCGCCGAGCCGCCCGCGCTGACGCCGGTCCTGGCGCTGAGTTCAGCCGAGCAGGCGGGACGAGCCAGGCCGCCGCGTGCGCTCGGCGCGGCGAGCGCGCCGTCCACGTCGGGTACGGACCCGGACGTGCCGTCCAGGCCGCCGCAGGGCGGCGGGGTGGCCGTCGCCTCGGGGCCGCAGCCGTCCACCTGGTTCGAGCCCGGCCCGCCACGACGCCCCGCGCCCACCGAGCCGGGCCCGTCACCGGAGCGGCCGGGGCCGCCGGCCGGGTGGAGTGTCACGGTGCCCGCTCACGAGGCGGACGAGGACCTCGACGGGCTGCCCATGCGGATACCGCAGGCCAGCCTCGCTCCCCAGCTGCGCACCGACGCCCGCGCCGACCGGCGCGTGGCCGCGGAGCGTTCGCCGGAGGAGCTCGCACGGATCATGGCGTCCATGCAACGCGGCTGGCAGCAGGGCCGCAGCCAGGCGGGGCAGGAACACGACGCGCGCAACGGAAAGGACGACCATCCCGATGCCCGATTCCAGAAGTGAACTGAGCTGGCTGCTCGACGACCTCACCCAGCGGGTCCCCGGCGTCCGGCACGCCATCGTGCTGTCCGCCGACGGGCTGGCCATGGGCGCCTCGCGCGACCTGACCCGGGAGGACGCCGAGCACCTGTCTGCCATCTCCGCGGGCAGCCACAGCCTCGCCGCGGGCGCCGGGCGGCACTTCGGCCTGGGCGGCGTACGGCAGACGATCATCGAGCTGGACGAGGGCTTCCTGTTCGTCACCGCGGCCGGGCAGGGCGCCCGGATGGCCGTGCTCGCCTCGGGCGACGCCGATCTGGGCCTGGTGACGTACGAGATGGCGCTGATGGTCAAGCGGGTCGGCGAGCACCTGAGCGCGCAGCCGAGGGGGGCGGCACCGGCACCCGTCTGGAACGGCGCGGGCCGTGACAGGTGAGGATCCCGGGCCGCTGATCCGGCTGTTCGGGCTGACCGGGGGCCGGGCGCGCCCCCAGGGTGAGATGTTCGACCTGGTGGCCATCGTCACGACGGTCTTCGGGGCGCGCCCGCCCGCGGACCTGCAACCGGAGCATCACGCCGTGCTGGCGCTGTGCCGCAGGCCCAAGCCGGTGGCGGACGTCGCGGCACACCTGCGGCTGCCGGTCAACATCACCCGGGTGATCCTGGGCGACCTGCGGCGCGAGGGCCTGGTCGGCATCGAGCGCCCGCGCCCGGCCGCGCAGACGATCGACGAACGCATCTACAGGGAAGTGCTGGATGGGCTACGCAGCCTCTGAGCCGGGGACCACCGCGGTCGCCCCGGCCCTGGCCATCAAGATCCTGGTCGCCGGCGGATTCGGCGTCGGCAAGACGACCATGGTCGGCACGATCAGCGAGATCCGCCCGCTGCACACCGAGGAGCTGCTGAGTGACCGGGGCGTCGGCGTGGACGACACCTCGGGCGTCGAGGAGAAGATCACCACGACGGTGGCGCTGGACTTCGGCCGCATCACCATCCGCGAGGGGCTGTGGCTCTACCTGTTCGGCACACCGGGGCAGGACCGGTTCTGGTTCATGTGGGACGAGCTGGCGCTCGGCGCGCTCGGCGCGGTCGTCCTCGCCGACACCCGCCGGCTGCAGGACTGCTTCCCGGCCGTGGACTACTTCGAGCAGCGCGGCATCCCGTTCGTGGTGGGAGTGAACTGCTTCGAGGGCTCCCGCCGCTACGACCCGGACAAGGTGCGGCGGGCGCTCGGGCTCAACCCGTCCATCCCGATCGTGCTGTGCGACGTGCGCGAGCGCGCGTCGGTCAAGGAGGTGCTGACGACGCTGGTCACGTATGCGGTCGAAGGGCCCTGACCCCCACGGGCTACCCGGGGCGGCTGTGGGCGTGGGTGTTGCGGTAGTGGGACGGCGCGACGCCGTACGCGCCGACGAACGCCTGGCGGAGCGTCTCGGCCGAGCCGAAGCCGCAGCGGGCCGCCACCGCGGGCATCGTCAGCGAGGTGCCCGCCACCAGATGGGCGGCGGCTTCGAGGCGGGTCCGGCGGACGTACTGGCCGGGGGTCTGGCCGAGCTCGGCGAGGAAGAGCCGGGTCAGGTGGCGGGCGCTGACGCCGGCCACCGCGGCCAGGGCGGTGGTGGACAGGTCGCCGCCGAGGTGGCAGCCGACGTGGTCGACCACCCGGCGGACCAGGTCGTTGCCGGGCGGCGGCGCGGCGGTGAACATGCTCATCTGCGCCTGGTTGCCCGGGCGCTGGAGGTAGATCACCAGCTCGCGCGCCACCCGCCGGGCCAGTTCGGGCCCGTGGTCCTCCTGGATCAGCGCCATCGACAGGTCGAGCGCGCTGGTGACGCCCGCGGAGGTGACGAGGTCGCCGTCGCGGATGTAGATCGGGCCGGGGTCGACGCTCACCTCGGGGTGGCGGGCGGCCAGGTCGCCGGCCCAGCGCCAGTGGGTGGTGACGCGGTGGCCGTCCAGCAGCCCGGCGGCGGCCAGGATGGCGGCACCGGTGCAGACGGACGCGACGCGCCGGCTCTCGCGGGCGATGCGGCGCACGTGGGCGACGATCAGCGGGTCGTCGGCGGCCCGCCGGTGCCCCCAGCCGCCGGCGACGACCACCGTGTCGAAGGGGCCGGTGATGCGTTCGAGCGCGTCGCCGCCCGCCAGGGCCAGCCCGGTGGGCAGGGTGATCTGGCGCGCTCCCGGGGTGACGAAGGCCGTCCGGTACGGCTCCCGCGGCGAGCCGATCTTGTTCGCCATGCCGAGGCTGGTGGTGACGGCGGCGATCTCGATCAGCTCGGCGTCGTCGTAGCCCACCACGACGACCAGACGCTCGTTCACGCGCCGAGTGTAGTCCGACAGGACATGCCTCCCAATATTTACGACATATCACCGCAGCGCCTCGGCTGTCGGCGGCGCCCTGCTCCAGCATCGTGAGCATGACCGACACTCCTCACGCCCGGATCGCCCCCGCCGAGTCCCCGGCCGTGCCCACGCACCGGTCGTCGCCGGGCCGGGTGGTCGCGGCGCTCGCGAGCCGCTGGCCCACCTGGTGCGGGCTGGCGGCCACCGCGCTGAACCTCGCGGACGCGCGGGACGGCCGCTCTCTCGGGTTCGTCGTGTACCTGGCCGCGCTCATCTACCTCGCCACGGCGGTGATCGACCGGCCGGGCATGGTGTGGGTGCTGTTCGGGTTCTCGGTGGTGGCGGTGACGCTGCTGAAGGTTTTCGGCGTGGATCCATGGCCGCTCCTGATCGCCGGCGCGGTCACCGTCGTCGTCCTCGGCCTGACCGCCGGGCTGCTGCGCCAAGGTGGGCTCACCGCCGCGCAACTGCCCGCGATGCTGGTCTTCGGGGCCGCCGCCGTGTTCGCGCTGTCCCTCTCCCCCGAGGCCGGGGGCGCTCTCGTGGCGGCGGCCCTGATCGGCCACGCCGTGCAGGACGTCGCCGTCTGGCGGTCCGGCAAGGTCGTGGCGCGCTCGATGGCGGAGTTCTGCGCGGTTCTCGACTTCACGCTGGGGGCGGCGATTCTCGCCCTGATTCTCGTCCCGCTCGGCGGCTAGACTCCGGTCATGAAGGCCGCAGTACGCGCCGCCTACGGACCGCCGGACGTGGTGCGCGTCGCAGAAGTGCCCGAACCGGCGGTCCAGGACGGTGAGCTGCTCGTCGCCGTGCACGCGACGACGGTCAACCGCACCGACTGCGCGTTACGCGCGGCGAAACCGTTCTTCTGGCGGTTGTCCACCGGGCTCGTCCGCCCGAAGGCCGCGGTCCTCGGCAACGAGTTCGCGGGCCGGGTGGTGGCCGTCGGGCGGGAGGTCACGGCGTTCAAGGCCGGTGACCGGGTGTTCGGCTACAACGACGTCGGCTGGGGCGCGCACGCCGAGTACATGACCATCTCCCAGCACGGCACGGTCGCGCTCATCCCCGACGGGCTGGCGTACGACGAGGTGGCCCCCGGCCTGGAGGGCGCCCACTACGCGCTGTCGATCATCCGCGGCGCGGGCGTGCGGGCCGGGCACGACGTGCTGGTCAACGGCGCGACGGGGGCCATCGGCTCGGCGGCCGTCCAGCTGCTCCGGATCGCCGGGGCCCGGGTGACCGCGGTCTGCGAGCCGGTGCACGCCGGCCTGGTGAGCGGCCTCGGGGCCGAGCGGGTGATCGACTACACGGCCGAGGACTTCACGAAGGACGCCGGGCGCTACGACGCCGTCATCGACGCGGTCGGCAAGAGCACGTACGGCCGGTGCCGGCGGCTGCTGAAACCGCGCGGCGTCTACGTCGCGTCGGACCTCGGGCCGCTGTGGCAGAACCCCTTCCTCGCGCTGGCCGGCCCGCTGCTGGGCGGCAGGCGGGTGCGGTTCCCGCTGCCGAGGAACGACGCGGCGACGGCGCGGCATTTCGCGGAGCTCATGGCGTCCGGCGAGTTCCGGCCGGTGATCGACCGGTTCTACCCGCTCGACGACATCGTGGCGGCCCACCGCTACGTCGAGACCGGCCGGAAGACGGGGAACGTCGTCATCACCGTCTCGCGATGAGCTCGGCCTGCCGCGCGACCGCGTCGGTCAGCGCCGCGTCGGCCGCCAGCGCCGGGTCGAGGAAGCCGAGCACCGTGCGCGCGGCCTCCCCGACAGGCCCGGCGGCGGTGGGGGCCGCGTCGTCGCGCACCGGCACGCCGCCGCCGCGCAGGTGCAGCAGCCAGGCCGCGACGACCCGGACCGCCCCGTCCGGCATCCGGCCCGCCGCCCGCTCGGCGCGCAGCACCGGCAGGACGCGGACGGGCACCTTCCGCGACCCGTCCTCGGCGATCTTGGCGAGGGTGTGCCGGATGCGCGGGTTGGCGAACCGCTCCAGCAGCGCCGCCCGGTAGGCGGCCAGGTCGGGGCCGGGCAGGCCGAGGTGGCGCGTGGCCTCCGCCCACCACTCGGCCAGCCAGGCGCGGCAGGCGGGATCGGCGACGGCCTCGGCGACCGTCGTGTGCCCGCGCACGGAGCCGGCGTAGGCCAGCAGCGAGTGGCCGCCGTTGAGCAGCCACAGCTTGCGCCGCTCGTACGGGGTGACGTCGGTGACGAACCGGGCGCCCGCCTCCTCCCAGCGCGGCCGGCCCGCCGGGAACTCCCCGCACAACACCCACTCGGCGTACGGCTCGGCCACCACGGGCGCGGCGTCGGCCCGTCCGGTGGCGGCGGCCACCACGGCGGCGTCCTCCTCGGCCGGGTACGGCGTGATCCGGTCCACCATCGCGGTCACGTACGACGCGGCGCCGGTCAACCCGGTCAGCCCGGCCAGCTCGCCGACCACCCGCTCGGTGACCTCGCCGTTGCCCGGCAGGTTGTCGCACGACACGATCGCCACCGGCCCTCCCCCGGCGCGGCGCCGCGCGGCCAGCCCGGCCAGCAGACGGGCGGGCGCGGTGCGTACCGGGGCCTCGGGGTCGGCGCGCAGGGCGGCGAGATCGGCGCGGACGGCGGGCAGCCCGGTGTCGAGCCCGCCTCCGGCGGCGCGCGCGTAGCCCGCCTCGGTGATCGTCAGCGTGACCACGGCCGGCTCCGGCCGCCGCCAGTGGCGCAGCCAGGCGTCGTGGTCGCCGCCCGGGTGCGCGGCCGACAGGGAGCAGATCACCTCGTACGCGTCCGCGTCCGGGCCGCGGGTGACGAGGGTGTAGAGGCCGTCCTGGGCGGCCAGCCGCTCGGCGATGCCGGTGCTGCGGCCGGTGAAGGCGGCGATGCCCCAGCGGTCGGCGTCCGGGGCGTGCTCGGTGTACCAGGCCTGGTGGGCGCGGAAGAACCCGCCCAGCCCGAGGTGCAGCATGCGCACGGGCGCGGCGGGACGGCCGTCGGCGGCGCGGGACAGGGGCTTCACACGTCTCCCTGGGACGATCTTCCGTCACCTCCACCGTAGCCCGGGTCGGCGGCACTGAGTTGAGTCGATTGACTTAAAATGATGGGGCGGCTTGAATGGGCCTTTGGTCCACGATCGTGGGAGGCATCGTGAGCAACGCCGATGTGCACGTACCGGATTATCCGTTCAGCAACCCCACGGCGCTGGAGCCGCCTGAGGAGTGGGCGCGGTTGCGGGAGGGGTGTCCCGTGGCGCCGATCCGGCTCCCGAGCGGCGACCAGGCGCTGCTGCTGACCCGCTACGACGACGTGAAGCAGGTGTTGTCCGACCCCCGCTTCACCCGCGACCTCGACGCGCCCGACGCCGCCCAGGTGACCGCGAACGAGTCCGGCGGCGTGTTCGGCGGCATGTCCAGCATGAGCAGCGACAACCACAAGGCGTGGCGGCAGCTCATCGGCAAGACGTTCACCGCCAAGCGGGTCTCGGCCATGCAGCCGCGCATCGAGGCGATGACCGGCCACCTGGTCGGCGAGATGGTCAAGCAGGGCTCGCCCGCCGACCTGGTGGGCTCGCTCGGCTTCCCGCTGCCGGTGTGGGTGATCTGCGACCTGCTCGGCGTGCCCGACTCCGACCGCGACACGTTCGCGTACTGGTCCGACACCATGCTGAGCCTGACCAGATTCACCCAGGACGAGATCGACTCGGCGCAGGCCGACTTCGAGAGCTACCTGAAGGCCCACGTCGAGGCCAAGCGGGCCGAACCGGGCGACGACCTGATCAGCGAGCTGATCTCCATCGTGGGCTCGCTCGACGGGCGGCTGACCGAGCAGCTCATGATCGGCACCGCGAAGGGGCTGCTGGTCGCGGGGCACGAGACGACCGCGAACATGATCGGCAAGATGGTGGCGATGCTGCTGGCCGACCGTACGCGCTGGGAGCGGCTGCTGGCCGACCGCGCGCTGATCCGCACGGCGGTGGAGGAGAGCCTGCGCTTCGACGCCAACCCGGGCTTCGGCATGCCGCGTTACCTCAGCGAGGAGGTCGAGGTCGGCGGCGAGCGGCTGCGCGCGGGGACCACGGTCGTGTGCAGCATGGCCTCGGCCAACCGCGACGAGCGGCAGTTCGCCGAAGCCGCCACCATGGTGCTCGACCGGCGGCCCAACACGCACGTCGCCTTCGGCGCGGGCCCCCACTCCTGCATCGGCCAGGCACTGGCCCGCACCGAGCTGCAGACGGTGCTCCAGGTGCTGCTCGACCGCCTGCCCACGCTGCGCCTGGCCGAGCCCGCCGAGGCCCTGATCCGCCGCGAGGGGCTCGTGGTCGGCGGCCTGCAGGCGGTGCCGGTCGCATGGTGAACGTCGCCCGCGCCCGCGAGTCAGGCGGGCGGGCCGCCACGACCCGGGCGGCGATCCTCGACGCCGCCGAGCGGCTGTTCGCCGAGAACGGCGTGGCCGCGGTGTCCAACCGGCAGATCAGCGAGGCGGCCGGGCAGGGCAACCACTTCGCGGTCGGCTATCACTTCGGCACCAAGGCCGACCTCGTTCGCGAGATCGTCCGCCGGCACGCCGCCGCCGTCGAGCACCTGCGCGTGCGGATGCTGGACGAGGTCGCCGGCTCCTCCGACCTGCGTGCCTGGGTGTCCTGCCTGGTGCGGCCGTTCACCTGCCACCTCGACTCGCTGGGGGTGCCGAGCTGGCGGGCCCGCTGCATGGCCCAGGTCACGACCGAGCCGGCCCTGCGCGAGATCGTCATCGACGAGACGGTCGCGACGCCCGCCATGCGCGGCACGCTGGAGGGCCTGGGCCGCGCGGTGCCCGGCGTGCCCGGCCACGTCCACCGCGAGCGCTCCGACATGAGCCGCGTGCTGATCGTGCACACGCTGGCCGAGCGTGAGCGGGCCCTGCACGAGGGCGGCCCCACCACGCGCACCTCCTGGGAGGCGACCGCCGTCGGCCTCATCGACGCCGTGGTCGGGCTGTGGCTCGCCCCCGTCACCGCGCTCCCCGACGACCCCCCGACGACAACGGACACCTGAATGCGCGGCCTCGCGAACAAGAGCATCGTCGTCCGCGGCGGCGCCACCGGCATCGGCGCGGCGACCGCCGAGCGGCCGGCCGAAGAGGGCAGCCGGGTGCTGATCGGCGCCGTCCACGCCGCCGTGTTCACCTCCCGATGACGCCTGGTGACTGGCCTGCCGCGGCGTGCAGGGCGGCCAGGTGGCCGAACACCACCGCGGGGCCGATGGTCGAGCCCGGCCCCGGATAGGTGCGGCCCATGACCGAGGCGGTGGTGTTGCCGGCGGCGTACAGGCCGGGGATGGGGGTGCCGTCCTCGCGCAGCACACGGGCGTGCTCGTCGGTGAGCAGGCCGCCCTTGGTGCCGATGCCGAGGTCGCCGGGGTGCACGCGCATCGCGTAGAAGGGGGCCTTCTCCAGGGGGCCGAGGTTGGGGTTGGGTTTGACGCGCGGGTCGCCGTAGTAGCGGTCGTACGCGGTGCGGCCCCGGCCGAAGTCCTCGTCGACGCCGGTGCCGGCGAACCCGTTGAACCGCTCGACGGTGGCCCGCAGCGCGGCCGGGTCGACCTCCATCCCGGCGGCCAGCTCGCCGAGGGAGCCGGCCTTGAGCAGCAGGCCTGCGTCGTACCATCGCTGCCGACCGGCCAGCAGCGCGGCCGACAGGTAGCGGCGGGCGTGGCGGGCGTCGGTGACCAGCCAGGCGGGCAGCTTGCCGAGGGCGAGCAGGTCGTGCCCGAAGTCGATGTAGGACGCCGACTCGTTGGTGAAGCGCCGTCCTTGCGTGTCCACCACGATCGAGAACGGCATCGAGCGTTCCCACAGGACGAAGTTGGGGTGACCGTCGGGGCCGATCAAGGCCGAGCCCCACCAGGCGTCGTCCATCAGGGCCAGCGCCGCCCCGGCCCGCGCGCCCAGCTCGATCGCGGTGCCGAGATCGCCTTCGGGGGCCGAGGACCAGCCGGGGACGCCGTGGTGCTTCTGCCGCCACTCGGGGTTGTGCGCGAATCCGCCGGCGCCCAGGATGACGCCGTTCCTGGCGCGTACGCGGAGCGAGCGGCCCTCGCGGGAGACGACGGCGCCGGTCACGCGGCCGTCCTCCATGATCAGCTCGGTCAGGGGGGACGACAGCCAGACGGGAGTCTGCTGGTTGCGGACGACGTACATGAGGGAGCAGGCCAGCGCGCCGCCGGAGCCGAGCAGGCGCTTGCCGGTCGCCACGCCGCCCAGCGTGCGGAGGACGAGGCGGGCGCCGCGGACGAAGCCGTCGGGGCTGGACCAGGCGCGGGAGAGCTGCCACACGTCGTCGGTCATGACGGGCACCGGCAGGCCGTCCAGCGCACGGGAACGCCCGGCCCACGGCCCGAGCAGCTTGGCGTCGAACGGCCTGACCTCGATCGCCCGGCCGATCTTGCCGCCGGGCCGGTCGGGGTAGTAGTCGGGGTAGTCCTTCGAGCGGGCCCAGCGCACGCCGTGCCGGTGCAGGAACCGCACGACCTCCGGCGCCGTCCTCAGGAAGGCCAGCTTGCGTTCGCGCGAGGAGGCCGGGCCGACGTCGCCGATGACGTCCTCCATGTACGCCAGCGCCTCCTCCAGGGAGTCGTGCGCGCCGGCGTGCCGCATGAGGGGGTTGTTCGGCATCCATAAGCCGCCGCCGGAGATGGCGGTCGTGCCGCCCCACTTGTCGGTGCTCTCGACGAGCAGCACGTCGAGCTTCCTGTCGGCCGCCGTGATGGCCGCGCTCATGGCCGCGGCGCCGCTGCCGGCGATCAGCACATCGACGATCTTGTCCCATTCCTCTGCCATCGCGGCTCCTTTGCTCGAGCGTGCACGGTCGAACGGGCGCTTTCCGACGGATGCGGGAGACGTTGGAAGCTGCAGCGTAAGTCGGCCAACTTGTTAAATCAAGTGACTTATCAGGACTTCTGGTGCTTGACGGAGCGCCCGTCAGCGCTTACGTTTCCGGCGATCGGTGAAAATATCGTCACATATCCGAAACTTTCGGAAACGGCATCCCCTCCGGAGGTCATCTCGGTGAAGCCGCTGCTCATCGCCCTCGCCCTCATCCTCGCCGCCCCCTTACCGGCCCACGCCCACCCGAGTCAGCCCCGCGACCTGCGGGAGCTGGCTCAGCGGCACGGCATCAAGATCGGTTCGGCCGTCGACGTCGCCGCGCTGCGCGCCGAGGCCGACTACCGCAAGGTCCTCAACCGCGAGTTCAACCACGTCACCGCCGAGAACGCGATGAAGTGGGAGTCGGTCGAGCCGCAGCGCGGCGTGTACACCTGGGCCGACGCCGACGCCGTCGTCGAGAACGCGCGCCGCAACCGCCAGCAGGTCCGCGGGCACACCCTCCTCTGGCACAACCAGCTGCCCGCCTGGCTCACCTCCGGCGTCGCCGACGGCTCCATCGGCGCCGCCGAGCTGCGCTCGATCCTGCGCGACCACATCACCACCCAGGTCGGCCGCTACAAGGGCAAGATCAGGGCCTGGGACGTGGTCAACGAGGTCGTGGAGGAGGACGGCACGCTGCGGCGGAGCATCTGGCTCACCCACCTCGGCCCCGGCTACATCGCCGACGCCTTCCGCTGGGCGCACCGCGCCGACCCGCGCGCCAAGCTCTTCATCAACGACTACAACCTGGAGTGGAACCAGCCCAAGATCGAGACCACGCTGTCGATCGTCAAGGACCTGCAGGCCGAGGGCGTGCCGATCCACGGCGTCGGCTTCCAGGGCCACCTCGGCATCCAGTACGACTACCCCGGCGACTGGGCCAACGTCATGCGCCGCTTCGCCGACCTCGGCCTGGAGATCGCCATCACCGAGCTGGACGTGCGCATGGTGCTGCCGGTGACCCCCGACAAGCTCGCCACCCAGGCCGACTACTACCGCCGGGCCCTCACCGACTGCGTCAGCGTCAGGGCGTGCGAGGAGATGACCCTCTGGGGCTACACCGACCGGCACTCGTGGGTGCCCGGCTGGTTCGAGGGCGAGGGATCCGCGTGCGTCATGGACGAGAACCTCGCGCCCAAGCCCGCGTACCACGCGCTGCTGACGGTGCCCCGTCAGCGCCGCTAGCCGCGTCCGGCCGGACCCGGTTCGAGGCGCTGCAGGAGGCCGTGGACGAACCGGGCCCGGTGAGTCGTGCCGCCGTACGGGAAGTCGACCGTCCAGTGTTGCGGTGCGGGGCCGTCCATGTGCACGGCGCCGGGGAAACTCGCCCCCACGTCGGCCACCACGCACGCCCACGGGACGAGCTCGGCGAAGGTCAGCGCGGCGGCGCCGGAGGGCCGTACGAACCACTGGTTCCACAGTTGCCCGCCGGGACCGAGCAGCACCTCGAACTCCAGCCCCGGCCAGGACGGCAGCGGCCAGCGCAGCACCTGGCAGCGCAGGCTCCCCGCCGTCCTGCTCCCCCGGTACGGTGCCGGCCCGAGCGCCCGGCGCACCGCCGCCGCCTCTTTGGGCGCCCTCGGCGCGTGGGCCGTGCGCGTCCAGTGGGAGTGCGCGGCCCGAAGCTCGCCCCGGGACGCCCCCATGGCCTCCAGCGCCTCCTCGACCCGGCCGGGGTTGAGATCGCGCATACGATGCATCAACGCCAGCTCGAACTCCCGCACCCCGAACGCCATGCCGTCCAGCTTGCCAGCCCCCGTCACCTGTCGCTGATCAGGGCTTTGACGATGAGCTGTTCCTCGCCGGCGGGCCCGTCGAGGCGGAGTGACACGTCCCAGACGCCGCTCATCGAGAACAGCTCTCCCTCGGCCAGGAAGCGGCCCGGCCGCTGCTCGCGGGCGGTGAGCTCCGGCGTGGAGTGACCCATCTCCGGCATGACCGCCGACACGGCCACGGTGTCGGCATCACCCGCGTCCACCACGACCTCCATCGAGACACGGCCGGTGACGGGCTCCTCGATCAGCACGGTGGCGGCGTAACGCGTTCCGGCGGTGCTCGTGCGGAGCGGTTCCGCCGCCGCGTTCCGGCCCGCCACGAACAGCGCCACTCCGACCGCCACCAGCACGGCCACGACCGCGAGCCGCTTCATCGGGCGCTCCCCGCCGCCGCGACGTCCACGGTGAACGGCGCGGTCACGATGCGGTCCGCGGTCGCGTACTGGGCCCAGGCCAGGTAGCGGCCCGGCTCGGGGAAGCTGAAGGTGAAGCGCAGCAGGGAGCCGGGCGTGCCCATCTCGTGGACGTGCCCCATGAACGCGCCGTCCTGGCTGCGGACGAGCAGATGGCCGGTCATGCCGAGCCAGGGCCGTACGTCGCCGGGCGCGTCCAGCTCGATCGTGGCCGGCCGCCCCGCGACGGGGGCCGCCGGCCGCAGCCGTGGCGCCGCGGCCGCCGCCTGGAGGCTCTCGCCCGCCGGATCACCGGCGGGGTGCACCGTGAAGGCGCCGGTGAGGAGCTGGCCGCCGGAGTCCTGGCGTTCGACCTCCGCGTGGGCGAAGTAGCGGCCGGGGCGGTCGGCGCGCAGCCGGACCTCCAGCCGTCCCGGCGCGGTGCGCAGCGGGTGGACGTGGCGGAAGTACCGTCCGTCCTCGCTGGTGACGACCACGTGGGCGATGGCCTCGTGGTGGACGGCGAGGTCGTCCACGGGCCGCCCGGTCGAGCCGTCGACGAGGTCGAGCCGCAGGGTGAACTCCTCCCCCTCCGCCGGCCGGTCCGGCACCGTGGCCACCTTCCCCTGCGCGAACGGCCGCCCGCCCACCGGCGTCGCGGCCGTGGGCGCGGCCCCGTCGGGCGGCGGCGGGGGCAGTGACGACTCGAACACGACGACCATGGCGGCCACCGTCACCCCGGCCGCGGCGCCCCCGGCCAGCAGCATCGCCGACCCCGGGCGGGCGACCGCGCCGGTGAGCACGCCGCCGACCAGCAGCGTCCCGGCGAGGAACAGACCGCCGTAGATCAGGAAGTCCCCCGCCGAGCCGCGTTCGACCAGGACGCGGAAGGGGATGACGGCGACCTCGTCCCCGGCCCGCAGGGTCAGCTCGTGCGGGCCCGTCCGGGTCACCGGGAGCTCTTCGTACGGCGGGTCGCGGGGCGCCGCCTGTGCCGTGCCGGTCACCGTGCGGCCGTCCTCGACCGAGCGGACCTGCAGGCCGATCCGCAGCGGGGTGACCGGCTCGTACGCGACCACCCCGATCCGCAGCGGCCCCGGCACCCGGGACGTCCCCTTGATCACCACCGTCAGCTCGGTGCCGGCGATCGTCTGGGCGATGCGCAGATCGGCCCCGGCCGTGACGTTGTGCGCCGCGGCCGGCGCCGCCGTCGCCAGCGCCAGGACGGCGACGAGGCAGAGTAGTCGGGGGAACCGGAGGAGTCGGGTCATGCCCGCTCGGCGGCGGCGTTCGGCAGGAACATCGCCCCGAGCGCGAGGCCGACCAGCCCCGCGATGACCGGCGCGCCGGTCCACAGCTCGGGCACGGCGGGCAGACCGCCGCCGGTGGCCGAGGCGACCCCGATGAACAGCGCCCAGGTCGCGAACGCCGACAGCCCCGCGAACGCCCAGTACGCCCCCCGCCGCGCGGCCGACGGCCGCAGCCACCGGATCAGCAGGTCGCTCACCACGCCGGCGGCCACGAAGCCGAGCAGGATCGGCAGGTTCTCGAACTCCGTCTGCGCGCCCGGCATGAGGACGGCGATCGCGTACATGACGGTCACCGACCCGAACGGCAGGTTCCAGCGGCGCACCAGGAGCAGCACGGGGGCGAGCAGGACGACGTTGGTGAGCACCATCGCGGCGGCGAGCCGGTCGGCGCCTGGCCCGTCGAGCAGGGAGAACGCCTCCACGACGCGCTCGGCGCGGTACTGCATGGCGTCGCCGTACATGAGGAAGAGCGACACGAGCGTGGTGGCGAACGCCAGCCCGATCAGCGCCGGCAGCAGGCGGCCCAGCGACGGCCGCTCGCCCACGTCGGGGGCGTGCCACGCCGAGCGCAGCGGCGTGGTGACGATGAGGAGCATCGTCACGATGAGCCCGAGATGTGAGGGGCTGAACAGGATGTCGATGCTGGTCTCGATGCCGAGGAACGTGTGCCACATCATGTCGACGAAGCCGAAGGCGGCGAACGCCGGGATGGCGAGCAGCCCGGCCAGGTAACCCTTGGGCACGGCGGCCAGCCCCTGCCGCCCGGCGCGGACGCCCCGCCACGCCTGCCAGAGGATCCACCCCGACACGACGGCGAACCCTGAGTAGAACACGGCGTGCCAGGGCGTGAAGAACGTCTCCAGCTCCGCCAGGTTGGTGTGCGCCCAGGCGTCGATCATCAGCCCGATGCCGAACCAGACCCCGAGCAACGCCGTGACGAGATCTGTCCTGAGGGACACCCATGCGCGAGGTTCTCCCGAATCAGCCAGTAATCGGCGCATACCCGCGTGCGCGACAGCCATCGTGGCTCCTTTCCGTCCGCTCGAATCTATCCAGCGCACCCGGTCTCCGGGGCAAAGCGACGGCGCCCTTAGATCTTTTTGGAGCTGCCGGGAAATGTTGCGCGACATCGCCCCTGACAGCGGAAGGCTTACGCTGTTGCCCCGGCTTGAGAAGGGCGTCTCCTGTGCGGGATGCTGATACGTCAGGCGGCGGTCGATGTTCTGCTCCGGGGGTCGGATGAGGTCTTTGCGCGTTCTGCGCTGGCTGCCCTTCGTCGTGATGTTCGGTGTCGCCCTGATCGATGTGCTCGCCGGCCGGTCCCTGGTGTTCCTGCCGCTGCTCACGCTGGGCCCGGCCTTCGCGTCGGTGTCGGGCGGCGTACGGCGCACCGCGATGGTGGGCGCGGTGGCGCTGGCCATCTGCGTGCCCATGGCGATGCACAACGGCCTGCTGTTCACCTGGGAGAACAACCTCACGGTCGTCAGCATCGCCGGGGTGACCGCGGCGAGCATGCTGGCCGCCCGCCTGCGCCTGCGGCGCGAGCGCGAGCTGGCGAGTGTCCGGCAGATCGCCGAGGCCGCCCAGCGGGTGCTGCTGCGGCCCGTGCCCCGCAGGGCCGGCGACCTGAGGGTGGCGCTGTCGTACACCTCCGCGGCGGCCGAGGCCCAGATCGGCGGCGACCTGTACGAGATCGTCACCACGCCGCACGGCGTGCGCCTGCTGATCGGCGACGTGCAGGGCAAGGGCCTGGCCGCGGTGGAGACGGCGGCCTGGGTGCTCGGCGCGTTCCGCGAGGCCGCCTACGACCAGGCCGACCTCGCCGACATCGGGGAACGGCTGGAGGTCAGCCTGGCCCGCCACCTTGGCCCCGAGCAGTTCGTCACCGCGATCATCGCCGAGGTCCGCGAGGACGAGCTGACGCTGGTGAACTTCGGCCACCCGCCGCCGCTGCTCGTCCTCGCCGGCGGCGAGCCGCGCACGGTCGAGCCGCCGGAGGCCGGCCTGCCGCTCGGCCTGCGCGCCTTCGGCCCGGGGGCGCCCAAGGCGCATCGCGTCCCGTTCCACGGCGGCGACCGCATCCTGTTCGTCACTGACGGGGTCATCGAGGCCAGGAACGCGACCGGCGACTTCTACCCCCTCACCGAACGCGCCGGGCTCCTCACCCGCGACGACCCCCAGGAGGCCCTCGACGCCCTCCGCGCCGATCTCGTCGCCCACGCCGGCGGCCCTCTCCCCGACGACGCCGCCATGCTCCTCCTCCACCGCCCCACCGATGCCCACCCCCGCGAGGCCGGCGTCGAGCCGGAGCCGGTCCACCAGCCGGGGTAGTGCTCGTACGGGGCGCGCGTGCACGCGCTGCCGGACAGGCCGGCGGTCAGCTTCGCGGGCCGCGTACCCGCCCGCTCGCGGACGCGGCGGCGCCGGTGGTCAGCGGGATCGGTCAGAGCGGGGCAAGGACGTGGAGATGCGTACGGCGAGGGCTGACAGGGCCATGGTGAGGGCGAGGCCGTACGTGAGAGGGGTGAAGGCGCCGAACGCGGCGGCCAGTTGCGGGCCGAGACTGCTGCCGACGGCGAGCATGAAGGAGAACAGCGCGAGGGCCGTTCCCCGGGCCGCGCCGGCGCCGGCGGAGACGGCCTCGTTCAGGCCGGGCAGGCCGCCGGCGATGGCGGCCGCGTAGAGCGCGAGCAGCGGCGCCATGGCGGCGTCGCCCGCCAGGCCGAGGGCCGCCAGGGTGACGGCGGCGGCGCCGAGGAAGGACACCGCGCGCGTGGTCGTGGGGATCCGGCCGAGCCACCGCATGGCGAAGGGCATCAGCACGATGGACGGCAGCCCGGCCGCGCGCAGGACCAGGAGGTGGGCCGGAGAGGCCACGCCGTAGACCTGCAGGCCGGTGTAGACGGCGACGAAGACGGCCAGCAGCATGGCCGAGGCCAGGTAGCGCAGGCCGAGCACCCGGTCGAAGAGCAGGCCGGGCACCGCCCGGTAGACCGACACCAGCGAGCCGCCGCCGTCACGCGGCAGGTCCGGCAGCATGACGGCGCGCAGCGCCAGGGCGGCCGCGGCGAACCCGGCGGCCGACAGGCCGAACAGCCCGCGCCAGCCGATCGCGTCCACCAGGAGCTGGGCGGCGACCTGCAGGAGCACGGCCGAGGTGAGGAAGGAGCCGGTCACCGTCGCGATCGCGACCACCCGGCGGCCGGGCGCGACGCGTTCGGCCAGGTACGCCATGCCGGCGGGCGGGAAGATCGCCACCGTGCCGCCCTGCAGCGCCCGCGCCACCAGGGCCGCCTCCGGGGACGGGCTCAACGCGACCAGCGCCGTCGTCAGAGCGGCCAGCGGGAGGCCGGCCAGCAACAGCCTGCGCCGGCCGTACCGGTCGGAAAGAGGGCCGAACGCCAGGAATCCCACGGCGTAGCCGATGCCGAACACCGTCACCAGCCAGGTCAGGTCTCCGGCGGAGGCCCCCCATCCGGCCGCCATGGCGTCGAGCAGCGGGATCACGACGTACAGCTGGCCGCTGACCAGGACGCCGGTGAGGGTGAAAACGGTCAGCGTGCGCCCGAACGGCGCCACAACAGGAGAGACGAGCGTCATGAGCCGGGACCGTAGCCAACCAACTAGTTGGATGTCAACCGTATGGTTGGTTTGCAACCATACGGTTGGAGGTGGCTATGATGGCCGGATGGCACCCAAGGTCTCGACCGCGGCCACCCGGGCGGCCCTGCTCGCGGCCGCCCGGGAGGAGTTCGCCGCCTACGGCGTGGCGGGCGCCCGCGTGGATCGCATCGCCGAGCGCGCCGGAGTCAACAAAGAGCGCATCTACGGACACTTCGGCAACAAGGAGAAGTTGTTCGACGCGGTCATCACCGAGGCGCTCGACGACCTGACCGCCCAGATCGCGCTGCCGGGGGGCGATCCGGCCGACTACGTGGCCAAGCGGGCCGACTACTACCAGGCCCATCCCGAGCTGGTGCGGCTGCTCATGTGGGAGGCGCTCAACTACCGCGGCCAGGAGCTGCTCCCGGGTCAGGAGAGCCGGGTGGAGCGCTGCGCCCGCAAGGCCGCCTCGCTGGCGGCCGCGCGCGGCGAGGAGCCGTCCGCCGAGACGGCGCGGATGTTGTTCGTCCTGACGGGGCTGGCGCTGTTCCCCGCGATGATGCCGCAGCTGGCCCGCATCATCCTGGGCGAGGACGCCGACGACCACGAGGCCATGCGCGACCACATCGCCGGGTTCGTCGCCGCCGCCCTCACACAGCCCAGCCGGTGAGGCGGCCGCCGATGGTGATCATGGGCGGGCGTTCGTCGATGCCGACGTCCTTGGTGCACACGTCGTGCCCGGTCTCCGTCCGGCGGAACTGGGCCAAACGGCGCGACGGGCAGTGACCGGCGGTGATCTTGCCTTGGCGTTCCAGGCGGGACCAGGCGGCGAGCATGATCTGGCAGGCCATGCAGCCGAGCGCCTCGGTCGACTGCGGCGCGTGCTCGCGCGAGCCCAGGTCCACCTGGGCCAACGCGTCCAGCCCCGCGAGGTCGAGCAGGTCGATCAGCAGCCCGATCTCCACCCCGTAGCCGGTCAGGAACGGCACGCGTTCGAGGGCCGAGCGGCGGCCGGCGTACTCCCCGGCGAGGGGCTGGACGAAACCCGCGAGCTGCGGCCAGTGCAGGTTGATGAGCGGGCGGGCGACAAGCTCGGTGACGCGGCCCCCGCCGTTGGGGGAGCCGTTGAGCGGCCGGTCATAGCAGCCTTTGACGTACGCGACCCTCGGATCCGCCAGCAACGGGCCAAGAAGCCCGAATACCAGAGAAGAGCGAAATTTCCGGATATCGGCGTCGACGAACACCACCACGTCCCCCGACGTCACCGCCAGCGACTTCCACAGCGCCTCCCCCTTGCCGCTGAGCGGCTCCAGGTCGGGCAGGATCTCGTCCTGGGCGTGCACCTTGGCCCCCGCCCGCGCGGCCACCTGGGCCGTGTCGTCGCTGGAGCGCGAGTCGATGACGACGACCTCGTCCACGAGCGCGTCGAGCTCCCGCCGGATCACTCCGACGATCTGCCCCACGGTTTCGCGCTCGTCGCGGGCCGGGAGCACCACGCTGACCGTGGTCGCCCCTTTGGCGGCCGCCAGGTCCCGGATGTTCCAGTCTCCGGCGGACGAAGTACGGCGTCGCAACCATCCTTGCACTTCAGGAAGCATGCGAGCCTCCCCCCGTATCCCCACATGTCAGCTTATGTGGTGGTGGCGTGCCGCTCCAGGAACGTGTAGACGTCGGCCTCGTCCACCCCCGGGAACGACCCGGGCGGCAGCGCGGCCAGCACGTGGGAGTTGGCCCGCGCGGACGGCCAGGCGTAGCCCTCCCAGCGCTCGGCCAGCTCGGCGGGCGGGCGCCGGCAGCAGTCGCCGTTCGGGCAGTTGGACTTGGTGCGGTGGGTGGTCTCGCGCCCCCGGAACCAGCGCGACTCCTTGTACGGCACTCCGAGTGTGATGGCGAAATCCCGTTCCCTCGACGGATCGACGTGGGCCACACAGAAGTACGTACCCGTGGGTGAGTCGGAGTACTGGTAGTACACCGAGAACCGGTCGGGTGAGGCGAACACCTGCCTCCCCGACCACTGCAGGCACATCCGCTGCCCCTCGATGGCCCCCTGCTCGTCGGCGGGGAAGACGATGCCGTCGTTCTCGTAGGCCTTGTAGATGGTGCCGCTGGCGTCGTTGCGCACGAAGTGGCAGGCGAGCCCCAGGTGGTGGGTGGCGAGGTTGGTGAAGCGGTGGGCGGCCATCTCGTACGACACCGCGAACACGTCGCGCAGGTCCTCCACCGACAGGGCCCGCGCCGCCTTGGCCTCCTGCAGGTAGAGCGCGGCGGCCCTCTCGGGCACGAGCACGGCGGCGGCGAAGTAGTTGGCCTCGGTGCGCTGACGCAGGAAGTCGGCGAAGTCGCGCGGCCGGTCGTGGCCGAGCGCGAGGTGGCCGAGCGTCTGCAGCAGGATCGTGCGCGGGGTGTGCATGCCGAGCTGCTCGTGCTTGACGTAGATGCGGCGGTTGCGCAGGTCGGTGATGGACCGCACCGAGCGCGGCAGGTCCTGGGCGGTGTGCACGGTGTAGCCGAAGTGCGTGACCAGGCCCTGGATCGTGCTCTGCGACAGGGCGCCCGTACGGTAGCCGACCGCGTCGAGCGCCTCGGCGGCGGCCTTCTCGATGTCGGGGAAGTAGTTGCCCACCTCGCGCTGCCGCCGGCGCAGCTCGGCGTTGGCGACCCTGGCCTCCTCGGGGGTGGCGGTGCCGCGGGCCTGCCGGGCGCGCAGCTCGCCGTACAGGCCGAGGATGTGCTCCAGCACGTCGTTGGGCACGCGCGCGGAGACCTTCAGGCGGGGCAGCCCGAGCCCGGCGTAGAGGGGGTCGCGCTGCGCCTCCTCCAGCGCGATCTCCAGCTGGGCGCGGCGGTTGGGCGGCTGGCGGCGCAGCAGCTCCTCGACCGGTACGCCGAGGGCGGCGGCCAGCGACTTGAGCAGAGAGAGCTTGGGCTCGCGCTTTCCGTTCTCCAGCAGCGAGAGCTGGCTGGGGGCGCGCCCGACGCGGGATCCCAGGTCGGACAGCGTGAGGCCGCGCTGTTTGCGCAGGTGGCGCAGGCGCTGGCCAAACGCGATGAGATCGAGCTCCTGCGTCAAAGACAGCGGTTCTTCGCCCAGCAAGGAGACCATGGCGGCATCTTAGACAGAAAATCGGGCCATTTTCCAGACTTCGCGCCCGGCCAGTCGCGCCGGCCTTGCCCGCGGGCGCCGGAGCTCCGGCATCCCCGTTCTCCCCGGGACATTGGTCTAGGCCATTGGTAAAACTTGCGATTTCTTCGCTACTGAATACCCGTGAGTAATGCACAGTGACGGAATTTCTACGAATGTTCTTCCGGCTGTGGGCTGTTGACCCGGTCCTCTGGGGCAGAAACTCGCCGTAGGCCCCCAGGGGACGGCAAAGGAGTGAACAGTGACAGATCGCCTCAAGGGAGCTGCTGAGCAGCTGCGGAACGAATGGGACAACAGCCCTCGCTGGGAGGGCATCGAGCGCACCTACACCGCCGAGGACGTCATCAGGTTGCGCGGCAGCGTCCAGGAGGAGCACACACTCGCCCGGCTCGGCGCCGAGCGGCTGTGGAGCCTGCTCCACACCGAGGACTTCGTCTCCTCGCTCGGCGCGCTCACCGGCAACCAGGCGGTGCAGCAGGTGCGGGCGGGGCTCAAGGCGATCTACCTGTCGGGCTGGCAGGTGGCCGCCGACGCGAACCTGGGCGGGCACACCTACCCCGACCAGAGCCTCTACCCGGCGAACTCCGTGCCGGCGGTCGTCCGGCGGATCAACAACGCGCTGCTGCGCGCCGACCAGATCACCTGGTCGGAGGGCGTCGAGGACGCGCCGCACTGGCTGGCGCCGATCGTCGCCGACGCCGAGGCCGGCTTCGGCGGCGTGCTCAACGCGTTCGAGCTCATGAAGGGCATGATCGCGGCCGGCGCCGCGGGCGTGCACTGGGAGGACCAGCTCGCCTCCGAGAAGAAGTGCGGCCACCTGGGCGGCAAGGTGCTGATCCCGACCGGCCACCACATCAAGACCCTGAACGCCGCCCGGCTCGCCGCCGACGTGTGCGGCGTGCCGTCACTGATCGTCGCGCGGACCGACGCCCAGGCCGCGACGCTGCTGACCAGTGACGTGGACCCGCTCGACCAGCGGTTCATCACCGGCGAGCGCACCGCCGAGGGCTTCTACCGGGTCAGGAACGGCCTGGAGGCCTGCGTGGCGCGCGGCCTGGCGTACGCGCCGTACTCCGACCTGCTCTGGATGGAGACCGGCACGCCGGACCTGGACGTGGCACGCGCGTTCGCCGAGGCGATCAAGGCCGAGTACCCGGACCAGATGCTCGCCTACAACTGCTCGCCCTCGTTCAACTGGAAGAAACACCTCGACGACTCCACCATCGCGAAGTTCCAGCGCGAGCTGGGGCACATGGGGTACAAGTTCCAGTTCATCACCCTCGCCGGGTTCCACTCGCTCAACTACTCCATGTTCGACCTCGCCCAGGGGTACGCCACCGACGGCATGTCGGCGTACGTCGAGCTGCAGGAGGCCGAGTTCGCGGCCGAGCGGCGCGGCTACACCGCCACCCGGCACCAGCGCGAGGTCGGCACCGGCTACTTCGACCTGGTCAGCACCGCGGTCGCACCCGACTCCTCGACCACCGCGCTCAAGGGCTCCACGGAGGAGGAGCAGTTCCACGGCTGACCATATGAGCTCGCCGGACTCCTCCAGGGCATGCGAGGGCTCCCCGGCGACGGCCGCGCCAGTCCCCCCAGCACTGGCGCGGCCTGCTCATGCCCGGTCCCGGACGCAGAGCCGTCGTCCGGGGCCGGGCGTTCGAGCGTTCACGGGCTCGGCGTCGCGGTCGGCGTCGGGGCTTCGGAGGCCGAGGAGGTGGGTTCCGGGGTCTCGCCGGGGCCGTCCTGCGGGATCGTGGTGATCGAGCCGGACGGCCGCGGGCAGTCCCGCCGCATGGCCGGGTTGCCGCGGCCGCGACCGGCCGGGTTCATGCAGCCCGGCTCGTCGACGCCCGGCCGTCCCGGTCCGGCGGTAGGCGCCGGCGGTCGGGTGCGTCCGCGCCGCGGCGGAGGGCTCACCACCGTGGGCGGCCCCAGGGTGCGTGTGACGATCAACATCGGCACCGTGGACGCGGGCGTCTCGGGCCGGGGTGTCGGCGTCCTGACCGCGCGCACCGGGGGCCGGACCACCGGGGTCGCGGTCACCGGCCGCACGGTCGAGTCGGCGCTTCCGTACGTCCGCACGGCCGGCGGGTCGCTCCGCAGCGCGCCCTCGGCGACACCGAGCCCGTCGCCACCGGAGGCCGCGACGACCGTGACGGCCGCCATCGACACCGTGGCCAGGGCCGCGAAGCTGGCGTGCGAGAGTTGCGCTCCCAACCGGGCTCCCGACCGGGCCCCCGACCGGGCCCCCGACCGGGCTCCCGACCGGGCCCGGCGCCGGCGCGGCCCGGAACGCTCCATCTCCTCGGCGAGCCGTTCGTGTCCTCCCGTGTGCGGTACGGGCGTCCAGGTCTTGGCGAGCACGTCCTCCACCGCGCGGCGCAGGTCCCACGGCTCCGCCACTCCCCCGGCGGCCAGCAGCGCCCGCAGCAGGTCGGCGGCCTTCGGGCGGTCGGCGGGCTCCTTGGCCAGCGCCGCCGCCACGGCAGGACGCAGCAGGGCGGGCACCCCGTCGATCCGCGGCGCCTCGAACAGGATGCGCCGGGTCAGCACGTCGGGCTCCCCGCCCCCGAACGGATGGTGCCCGGTCGCGGTGAAGGCCACCAGGCAGCCCCAGGCGAACACGTCGGAGGACGGCAGCGCGGGCCCGCCGGTCAGCCGCTCCGGCGCCACCCAGCCGGGGCTGCCCATGACCTGCCCGGCCTGCGTGAGCGCGCCGGCCGTGTCCACGTCACGGGCGATGCCGAAGTCGATGACGCGCGGCCCCTTCGGCGACAGCAGCACGTTGCCCGGCTTCAGGTCCCGGTGCACCAGTCCCGCCTCGTGCACCGCCACGAGCGCGGCGGCCACTCCCAACGCGACGCCGTAGGCCAGGTCCGGCGTGAGCGGCCCCCGGTCCAGGACGACCTGGGAGAGCGCGGGGCCCGGGATGTACTCGCTGACCAGGTAAGGACGGTCCCGGTCGGTGCCGTCCTCGACGACGGCGGCCGTACAGAACGGCACCAATCTGCGCGAGAACGCCACTTCCTCAGCGAAGCGGGCCCGCAACGTGGCATCGTTGAGATGCACCGCGTGCGGCGTCTTGAGGGCGACCAGGCCGCCTTGAGGGTGTTCGGCCAGGTACACCACTCCCATCCCGCCCGTGCCGAGGCGGCCGAGGAGCAGATATCGGCCGATGACGACCGGGTCCCCCACCGTCAGCGGTCGCACGCCCGCAGGCATGTCGCTCGCACCACGCGCCATCCGGTTCGCCTCTCCTGTCCGCGGTCACGGCCAAGCACACTGTGGCCGCATCCGGAGAGGCTTTCCGCACGTCTTGCATAAGGGGTATTGGAGGTAAGGCTTTCGTACCCCTTAAGTCAGTAAATACTGTGATCAGGTGGTCTGAAGTGGTGAAACGGGCGACTCAGGAGGCGATCGCGGCGGCCTCTTCCGCCTCGACCTGACGGTTCCAGTCGCGCTTGACCGCCCGCCACGCCTCGTCGTCGACGCCGATCCGCCAGTAACCGGAGATCGACAGCCGGTCGAGGCCGATCCCGCGCTCCACCCGCAGGTGGCGGCGGAGCTCCTTGACGAACCCGGCCTCGCCGTGCACGAACGCGTGCGCGTCGCCCTCGGGGAACTCCAGCCCCCGCACCGCCTCCACGAGCCCCACTCCCACGGGACGGTCGCCGCGGTAGACCCACGTGACGCGCGCGTCCGCGGCCGTCGTCAGCTTCTGCTCGTCCTCGGGCCCGTCCACCTCGACGAACACGTGCGCGAGGGCGCCCGCCCGCAGCGCCTCCAGCGACGCCGCGATGGCCGGCAGCGCGCTCAGGTCGCCCACCAGCAGGTGCCAGTCGGCGTCGGGATCGGGCGCGTAGCCGCCGCCGGGGCCCAGCATGAGCAGCTCGTCGCCGGGCACGGCGCGCTCGGCCCACGGCCCGGCCAGGCCCTCGTCGCCGTGCACGACGAAGTCGAGGGTCAGCTCGAGGGCGTCGGGGTCCCAGGCCCGCACGGTGTACGTCCGCAGCCGCGGCCACTGGTCGCGCGGCATCGTCTCCCGGCACAGCTGCATGGTGAACGGCTCGGGGTAGTCGACCCCGTCATACGGGAAGATCAGCTTCACGTAGTGGTCGGTGAGCCCGGAGGTGGCGAAGTCCGCCAGTCCGTCGCCGCCGAGGACCACGCGTACCATGTGGCGGGAGATGCGCTCGGTCCGCTGGACGACGCCCCGATGTTCAGCCAAAACAGCCCCCTGACAATATGTTAGGTATACCTAACCTTACACTTTCCGCCGCGCCGGCGTACGCCGATCTTGGCAAAACGGACAATAGTCACGCTGCGGCCGTGCCGCCCACCGAATCCGCGCGTTCGGCCACCGCCGTCAGGAACTGTGACATGTGCCGGAAGGCCAACCGCGCCTCGGGCACCACGTCCGCCAGGATCGGGAAGACGTGCGGCATCCGCCGCCACTCCTCGTACCAGACCGGCACCCCCGCCTCCCTGGCCCGCGCCGCCACACGCCGGGCCTCGTCGCGCAGCACCTCCGTCGACCCCGTCACGATCATCAGCGGCGGCAGGCCCGTGAAGTCCCCGTGCACCGGCGAGACGAGCGGGTCACGCGGGTCCAGCCCGGACGTCCAGCGCCGCGCCAGCCAGCGCACCCGGCTCTCCGGCAGCAGCGGGTCCTGCCACCGGTTCTCCCGGCGCGGGCTGTCGGTCAGGTCCGCCCACGGCGACAGGCAGATCGCCGCCCCCGGAAGCGGGATCCCCCGGTCGCGCAGCGCCAGCAGAGTCGCCAGGGTGAGGTGGCCCCCCGCGGAGTCCCCCGCCACGATGACGTCCTCGGGCGCGTGCCCGCGCCCCAGCAGGCACTCGTACGCGTCCAGAGCGTCGGTCAGCGAGTCGGCCAGCTTGTGCACCGGCCCCTGCCGGTAGTCCAGCGCCAGCACCGGCCGCCCGGCGATCGCCGACAACCGCCACGTGATGGACCGGTGCGTGCACGGCGAGCAGAAGAAGTAGCCGCCGCCGTGGAGGTACAGCACCACCTTGCGCTCGTCGACCCCTTCGCCGCAGCGCACCCATTCCCCGCCGCACGCGGTGAACGCCTCCTGCCCGAGCGAGACGTGCGCCGGGTGGGGAACCTGGACCAGCCGCGCGAGGTCACCGAGCCGGGCCGCCCCGAACAACGCCAGCGGGTGGCGCATGAGCAGGCTGGACGCGGGCTTCAAGGTGCCCCACATGAGCCCGATGAGCGCCCGGGCCTGCCAGCTCATGGGGTAGTCCGGCACCACATCCTTGTCGATCCCCATATCGACCCTCCGAGGACTGTTGTTCCCCTTTCAACATCGTCCTACCGGCCAGTAAGTATCTCGTCCCTTACATGGATATTTCGGCCCTGTGACACGGCGCCCTCGCCCTGAGCCCCTTCCCCGACGGGGCGTCGTCCTGGTCTTCTGCCCCAGGAGGGCCGTCCCGCACCCCGGTGATTAATTCGTTGCGGGGCCACCGCCTCGCGGCCGATAATCGCATGTTTCCCATCGGTAAATCCGTGCGCCGACCCAGGCACGTCCCGTCACTGTGCTGTCACTCTCCGGAGGTGTGCGACGACCCCCCTCTACGCCAGGCTCGTCTGGTACGGCTTCAGAAAGCACGCCACCTATGTCGGGGCGGCGCTCGCCGGCGCGTTCACCAACAGCGTGTTCGGCGTGCTGCGCGCCTACGTCCTCATCGCGCTGTGGCAGGCCCGCCCCGGCCTCGGCGGCTACGACGTGGCCGACGCCGTCACCTTCTGCTTCGTCACGCAGGCGTTCATCGGGCCGATGCAGCTCTTCGGCGGCGGCCTGTCGCTGCCCGAGCGCATCCGCAGCGGCGACGTCGCGCTCGACCTCGTCCGCCCCGTCTCCCTGCAGCTGTGGACCCTGGCGGAGGACGTCGGCAGGGCCGCCTACCTGTTCGTCGTCCGCGGCCTGCCGCCCATGCTGCTCGGCGCCGCCGTCTTCGGCATCGTCGTGCCCGCCGACCCCGGCCGGTGGGCGGCGTTCCTGGCCGGGTTCGCCATCGCGGTGGTCATCAGCTTCGGCTGGCGCTATCTGATCGCGCTGTCGGTCTGCTGGCTGCTCGACGACCGCGGCGTGGCCGTCCTGTCGATGGTGCTGACCACGTTCTTCAGCGGCATGCTGGTGCCGCTCAACCTCTTCCCCGGCTGGTTCGGCGACCTGGTCAACGCGCTGCCGTGGGCCGCCATGGTCCAGCTGCCCGCCGACCTCTACCTCGGCAAGGCCCCCGTGCCGGAGACGCTCGCCGTCCAGGTGTTCTGGGCCGTCGTCCTGCTCGGTCTCGGCGCGCTCGGCACGCGGGCGGTCCGCCACAAGGTGGTGATCCAGGGTGGTTAGGACGTACTTCCTGCTGGCGTGGACGTGGACGCGCGCCGCCGCCGCCTACCCGGCCTCGTTCGCCCTGATGGTGCTGCTCGGCTTCGTCGCCGCCGCCCTCGACGTCGCCGTGGTCCTGATCATCTTCGCCAACACCACCGCCCTGGCGGGCTTCTCCCGCGAGGAGGTGCTCTTCCTGTACGGCGCCGCCGGCCTGTCCTTCACCCTGTGCGACACGTTCGTCAGCAACATCGACCGGGTCAGCCAGCACATCAAGGCCGGCACCCTCGACACGTTCCTCATCCGGCCGGTCGGCGCCTGGGTCCAGCTCACCACCGACCGCTTCAACCCCACCAGGGTCGGCCGGGTCCTGCAGGCCGCCGTCGTGCTCGGGTACGCGATCGCCGCCCTCGGCATCGGCTGGGAGCGCGGCTGGATGATCCCCGTCATGGTGGCCACCGGGGTGGTCATCTTCGCCGCGCTCTGGACGCTCGCCGGGGCCGTGCAGTTCGTGCTCACCGACGCGCCCGAGGTCACCAGCGCCTTCACCTACGGCAGCAACCAGCTCACCCAGTACCCGCTCGCCGTCTACGCCCGCGACCTGGTCAAAGGCGTCACGTACGTACTGCCGCTGGCCTTCGTCAACTGGCAGCCCGGCCTGTACGTCCTCGACCGCGACGACCCCTTCGGCACACCCGGGGCCATGCGGTTCCTCGGACCGGCCGCCGCCCTCGTCCTCGCCCTGCTGGCCGCGCTGGCCTGGCGGCAGGGCATCCGCCACTACCGATCCACCGGGAGTTGATGATCATGATCGAGCTGGACCGGGCCGGACGCTCGTTCAAGGTGAAACGGAACGTCGTCCACGCCGTACGCGACCTGTCGCTGACCGTGGCGGCCGGGGAGTTCGTCGGCTGCCTCGGCCCGAACGGCGCGGGCAAGTCCACCACGATCAAGATGCTCTGCGGCATCCTGACGCCCACGTCGGGCACGGTCCGGGTGGCCGGGCTCGACCCGTCGCGGCGGCGCACCGCGCTGGCGCGGCGCCTGGGGGTGGTGTTCGGGCAGCGGACGACGCTGTGGTGGGACCTGCCGCTCGTGGACAGCTTCGCGCTGATCCGGCACCTTTACCAAGTAGATCGAGCGACGTTCCGAGCACGCCTCGCCGAGCTGACGGAGACACTCGACCTCGGGGCGTTCCTGCGCACGCCCGTGCGCCAGCTCAGCCTGGGCCAGCGGATGCGCGGCGACCTGGCGGCGGCGCTCCTTCACGCGCCGGACGTCCTGGTGCTGGACGAGCCGACCATCGGGCTCGACGTGGTGAGCAAGGCCGGCATCCGCGACTTCCTGCGGCGGGTCAACGCCGAGCGCGGCACGACCGTGCTGCTGACCACGCATGACCTGGGCGACATCGAGCGGTTGTGCCGCAGGGTCGTGCTGATCGGCCACGGGCGGCTGGCGTTCGACGGGAGCCTGGAGGAGCTGATGGCCACCGCGCCCGGCCAGGCGTCCATCGAGGAGGTCGTGACCCGCCTCTACACCGCCGGCGCTCAGTAGTAGCTGCCCTCCGGTTGCGGCTCGTAGTCGTCGTCGAGCTCCTCGTCGCGGCGCGCCCAGCGCGAGGGCATCAGCACGGGGATGAACAGGGCCACGCCGAGCAGGGCGTACAGGCCGGTCGTGAGCATCGTGCGGTTGCCGAGGCCGGCGTCCCTGATGATCTGGTGGACCGACTCCCCCGTGGGGATGAACGACAGCGCTCGCGTCTTGTCCAGCGCGTAGACCACCGTCCAGGCCAGCAGCACCATGGAGGGCACGAACGTCGCGAGCGGTGAGATGCGGCCCGCCGCCACCAGCCCGACGACCAGCCCGACGGCGGCCAACGCGCCGAGGGCGATCCACAGGTTCTGGTTGCTGGGCAGGTCGGCCGAGGCGTTGAGTGCGGCCTGCTGGACCGCCCAGCCGCCGCCTCCGATCACGGCCGCGGTCACCACGAGTCCGACAACTAATCCACCCAAATGCCGCAATCTTCTCACCTCTATGTGAACGTGGTGGATCCGACCATAGCGACAAAAGCCATTTACGGCCCAGCCCTTGCGCAGCTTGGAACAAGAGGTCGTAAGACTGCCTGCCCCGTGAGAGCATGGGGCACACCCATGCGTGCGCACCTACCCCTGAGGCTCGCGCGGACAGCCGCCTTCGCCGCCGTCTGCGTGACGCTGGCCGCGTTCGCCCACCTGCTCGGCGGCGGCTCCGCCCCCGAGCCGGGCACCGCCGGCTTCGCGCTGGCGGCGGTGGCCGTGCTGGGGCTCGCGCTGTGCGGCCGGGAGCGTTCGGCGGGCACGATCAACCTCGTGCTGGTCGGCGCGCAGATCGGGCTGCACGAGCTGTTCGCCGGCGAGGGCGCCGCCTACGTCTCGGTGCACGGCCACGCCCAGGGCGGTCTGGCCGTCAACGCCGGCATGCTGCTCACCCACCTGACCGCCACGGTGATCACCGGCCTGTGGCTGTCGCGGGGCGAGGCCGCGCTCTGGTCGGTGCTGCGCCGCCTCGGCCGCCGCCTCGTGCTGCTGGAGCCGCCGGCCGCCGTGCCGGCCGTGCGCCCGTGCGCGCCGGTCGTCCGCACCCGGGTCGTCCCCCCTCAGCCGGGTTTCCGGCACTGCCTGGCCAGGCGTGGTCCTCCACTGCCCGCCTGACCTTCTGACACCTCGTTCTTTCCAGACCCAAGTGGAGATTCCGCATGTCCTTCGTACGCCGTGCGGCGACCGTGCTCGCCGCCACCACCGCTCTCACCGCCGCCCTCGCCCTGCCCGCGCTGGCCCACGTCACCATCCAGCCGGGCACCGCCGAGCAGGGCTCGTTCTCCAAGGTCGCCTTCCGGGTGCCGAACGAGCGCGACGACGCCTCGACCACCAAGGTCGAGGTGTCCTTCCCCACCGACCACCCGCTGGCGTTCGTCACGGTCAAGCCCGTGCCGGGCTGGAAGGTCGAGGTCACCGAGGGCAAGCTGCCCCAGCCCGTCACGACCGAGTACGGCCCCCTGGAGGAGGCCGTCACCAAGGTCGTCTGGTCGGGCGGCGAGATCAAGCCCGGCGAGTTCCAGGAGTTCGAGGTGTCCATGGGGCAGCTGCCCACGGACGTCGACCAGCTCGTCTTCCCGACGAAGCAGACGTACTCGGGCGGTGAGGTCGTCGACTGGGCGCAGGCGCCGAAGGCCGACGGCAGCGAGCCGGAGCACCCCGCGCCGCTGCTCAAGCTGGTGCCCGCGTCCTCTGCCGGAGGCGGTCACGGGGCCGCGCCGGTGAGCGCGTCGCCGGCCGCCGCGGCTCCGTCGGTGACGCCGGTGGCCGCGGCCGGCGCTTCCGACACCACGGCCCGCGTGCTCGGCGGCGCCGGGCTCGTCGTCGGTGTCATCGGCGTCGCGGTCGGCGTCCTCGGCCTGCGCCGCCGTCCCACCGCCTGACGGTCCGTCCCGTGCCGGGGAGCCGATCCCCGGCACGGGGTCAGGACGTGATGTCCTTGCCGGAGAAGCGGGCCCACGCGATCGAGCCGAACAGCGCGATGTAGGCCGCGAACGCCAGCAGGCCGTCCCACAGCGCCGCCCAGTCGATCGGGGCGCGCAGCACGGCGTCGAAGTCGGTGAACCGGGCCGGCAGCAGGTACGGCGTGATCACGT
Source organism: Nonomuraea terrae (assembly GCF_044465245.1). Lineage (NCBI taxonomy): Bacteria > Bacillati > Actinomycetota > Actinomycetes > Streptosporangiales > Streptosporangiaceae > Nonomuraea > Nonomuraea terrae. The sequence goes on from NZ_JBITLL010000003.1 coordinate 597,044, forward strand.
CCAGCTCGGGGATCGCGCGCAGCACCTGGCAGACGACGACCAGCACCATCGTGGCCGCGATCGCCCCGATGGACACCTCGGTGAACGCCGACAGCGCCAGCGCCACCGCCGCGAGGGCGGCCATGCCGGCGCCGACGTAACCGACGGCGACGGCGATCCTGACCAGCCCCTCTCCCATGGAGATCGTGGTGCCGGACAGCAGCGTCAAGGGCCCGGCCGGGAACAACACCAGTCCCGTCAGCAGCGACGACAGCGCCACCACGGCCGTGGCCGCGTAGGCGTAGATGGCGGCGTTCAGGTACTTCACCAGCAGCAGCCGCGTCCGCCCGGCGGGCGCGGCCAGCAGGTAGCGCAGCGTCCCGGCGCCGGCCTCGCCGGCGAGCGCGTCGCCCGCCACCACGCTCACCGTCACCGGCATGAGCAGCAGCACCAGGAACGAGAACGCGAAGAACGTCAGCATGAGGCTGTTGCCCGCCACCGAGGCGATGACTCCGCCTATGCCGTCGTCGGGCGCGCTGACCAGGCTGAGCGCGATGCCGATGATGATCGGCACGATGGCGAGCACGGACAGCATGAGCAGGTTGCGGGGGCGGCGGAAGGTCAGGCCCAGCTCGGAGCCGAGCAGCCGCCAGAACGCGCCCGCCCTGCGGGGCAGCGGCGCCGCAGGACCGCCCGCCCTGCCGGGCTCGGGCTCGCGTGGTGTGCGTTCCGCGGTGCTGCGGGTCTCCGTCACCGGCACGAGCCCCGGTGTCCGCCGCGGCCCCGGCCCCGGTGCGGTCGCCGTCGCGGTCCCGCCGGCGGGCGGCGTCGTGGCCTCCGTGGCCGGTGAAGTCGTACGGGACGGTGTCGCGCTCTCAGCCGTCGACATCGAAGCCCTCCCCTGTCAGTCGCACGAACACGTCCTCGAGGCTCGGCCGGACCACGGCCAGCCCCCGTACGGCCACGTCCTCGCCCACCAGCGCGGCGTTGAGCCGCTCGGGCGCGTGCCCGCCCAGTTCCGCCGTCACCGTGCCCCCTTCGTCCGTGCGGACGTCCGCCAGGCCGAGCGCGCCGAGCACCCGCGCGGCCCCCGCCGCGTCCGGCGTCTCCACCCGGATCCGCGCCGCCAGGCCGCCGCTCAGCGACGCGATGGTGCCGTGCGCGACGAGCCCTCCCGTGCGCATGATCGCGGCGTGCGTGCACATCTGCTCCACCTCGGCCAGCAGATGGGAGGAGACGAACACGGTGGTGCCGTCGGAGGCGATCTCCTTGACCAGCGCCCGCACCTCGCGGGTGCCCTGCGGGTCGAGGCCGTTGGTGGGCTCGTCGAGGACGAGCAGCTCACGCGGCCCCAGCAGGGCGGCGGCGATGGCCAGGCGCTGACGCATGCCGAGGGAGTAGTGGCGGTAGCGCTTGCCGGCGGCGGCCGACAGGCCCACCCGTTCGAGCGCCTCGGCGATCCGGCGTCGCGCGGTCGCCCTGGGCGCGGTCGGGTCGGCGGCGTCGAAGCGCATCAGGTTGGCCGCGCCCGACAGGTACGGGTAGAAGGCCGGCCCCTCGACCAGCGCCCCCACCCGCGGCAGTGCCTCCGCCTGGGGCAGCCCGAGCACGGAGTACTCCCCCGCGGTCGGCTTCACCAGGCCGAGCAGCATGCGGATCGTGGTCGTCTTGCCGGAGCCGTTCGGACCCAGGAAGCCGAACACCGAGCCGCGCGGCACGCTCAGGTCGAGCGTGTCCACGGCGACCTGCCCGCTGCGGAAGCGCTTGGTCAGCCCTCGGGTGACGATCGCCTCGCCCCCGGAGGGCGGGGCCGCCCCGAAGGGCGCCCCCGCTTCGCTCGTGACGGCGGTCACTTGACGCCCGCCGCCCTGGTGATCTCCTCCGGGGTGACCGCGCCGACCAGCAGCCGGCCGTCGTCGGTCAGCAGGGCGGTGACCAGCTTGGTGCTGATCAGCTTGCCCGAGCCCCACGGGCCGCTCACCGGGGTCGCGGACGCGAGCACGCTGTCGAGCAGTGCCGCCCCCTCGCCGCCCTCCTGCGAGGCCTGCGCGGTCACATCGTTCAGGTCGAACGGCACGACCGCCACCGTCGTCCAGCCGTCGCCGACGACCTTCGCCTCGCCCGCGACGTCCTTGGCCCGCTCGGCGTGCTCCTCGGCGTGCCTGCCGGCCTCCTCGGGGAGGGCGAGCGTGTTCTCCTCCACCTTGGCGCCCGCGGGCGGGGTGAAGGTGAAGTTCTCGGCCGCCGGCGGCGTGAACGTCACCTGGGTGAACCCGATCTGGAACGCCGGCTCCGCCGAGCCCTTGGCGAACACCTGGACCTGGAGCGGGACGTACGTCTCGCCGTCGAGCGCGATCCGCACCTCCTGCACCAGCGAGCCCGCGTCCTTCGGCGACAGCACGAGCTGATAGACCGGGCGGCCCGCCACCTCAGCCGTGTTGATCACCCGGACGGTGGTGTGCTCGTCGGCCTGGGCGAGCAGCCGCTCCGCCGCCTGCTGCGGCGTCAGGTCGGGCGTCCGCGGCACGGGGGCCGGGGTGTGCGTCGGGGCGGCGGGCGCCTTGACGCTCACCCGCGTGGCGGTGTTGGTGGCGCTGTCCCAGTACCACGCCTCGCCGCCGTTGACGATCAGGTTGGTCTCGTTCATCTGGGTCGGCATGGCGACGCGCAGCTTGTCGGCGGCGCCGTACCAGACCTTCACCTCATGGGACCCGGACAGCAGGCTCAGCGGCGACGACGCGCCCGCCTGCGAGAGCGCGGGCAGCGACGGCAGGCCGAGCGAGGCCGTCTGCTGCACCGTGCCGGACATGGGCGGAATGCCGCCCTCCTTGCCGGTGGCGGCCGCGGCGTCGGCCAGCAACTGCTCCGCCGAGCGTTCCGGCAGTACGGGATCGCCGCTCACCGCGGCGATCACCGGGCCGGCGCCGATCGCGGCCCCGATCACGGCCGCCGCCGCGATCGGCACTCCCCACCTCACGAACGTGCCTCTGCGCATCTCACTCCTTAACGGTATGTCGATGCTCAGAGCCTGCGTCATGCATCCTGTGGTGAACCTGAGACAGCCTGAGACGCCTCTCAGCCGCGCCCGCGGGCCGGGCCCGGGCACCACGGCCGGCCCGGCCCGGAAGCCGTCCGCACAGGCCGTGGTCGAGCCGGTGGTTAGAGTGCATGGCGTGCGCATACGCCCCCTTGATCGACGTTCGGCCTCATCGGGGGTGACGGGCGGGTCTTGCGCCCGCGGGCGGCTGAGAGTGCTCTCAGCCTTCTCAGCGTCGTCTCAGCGCAGGACCAGGAGAATCACCGCATGAGAGTGCTTGTCGTCGAGGACGAGCGGCGGATGGCGGCCGCGCTCCAACGGGGTCTGCAGGCCGAGGGGTTCGCCGTGGACCTGGCCCACGACGGTGAGGAGGGGCTGCACGCGGCCCGGCAGGGCGACTACGACGTCGTGGTGCTCGACATCATGCTGCCCAGGCTGTCGGGCTACAACGTGTGCAAGCAGTTGCGCGCCGAGGAGAACTGGGTGCCGATCCTCATGCTGTCGGCCAAGGACGGCGAGTACGACATGGCCGACGGTCTCGACCTCGGCGCCGACGACTACCTGACCAAGCCGTTCTCGTACGTGGTGCTGGTGGCCCGGCTGCGGGCACTGATGCGGCGCGACGCGGGACGGCGTCCGTCGGTGCTGGTGGCCGGCGACCTGTCGCTCGATCCGGCGCGGCGCCGGGTGGAGCGCGGCGAGAGCCCGGTCGAGCTGACGCCGCGGGAGTTCGCGCTGCTGGAGTTCCTGCTGCGGCGGCGCGACGAGGTGGTGTCGAAGACGGAGATCCTGGAGCATGTGTGGGACACGTTCGACACCGATCCCAACGTGGTCGAGGTGTACGTCGGCTACCTCCGGCGCAAGATCGACGTCCCGTTCGGCAGGAACGCGCTGCAGACCGTGCGCGGCGCGGGATACCGGCTGGCGGGCGACGGTGGCTGACTCGCCGCTGGTCTGGTGGCGGCGGCAGGGGCTGCGGTCCCGGCTCACGGTCGCCGCCTCGGCGGTGCTCGCGCTGGCGCTGGCGCTGTCGGCGTCGGTGCTGCTCAGCGTGCTCGAACGGGCGCTGATGGACACCGTGGACGAGTCGACGCTCGCCCAGGCGCAGGCCGTGCGGGTGGCGGCCGACGCCGGCACGCTGACCAGCCCGATCACCACCCACGACGGCACGGTCGTGCAGGTCATCGACGCGCGCGGGCGGATCACGCACGTCACGTACGGCACCGACCGGCTGGTGCCGCTGCTGGACGCCGACGCACGGGCCAAGGTCCTCGCGAACGGTGAGGCCACGCTGCTGGACGGGCGGCCGTACGCCATCCCCGGGTTCCTGCGGGCCATCGTGCTCAGCGCGGATCACGGGCAGACCGTGGTGGCGGCCCGGCCCATCGGCGAGATCCAGACCAGCCTCGTCACGGCCGGGCGGGTGCTGCTGGTCGGCACGCCGGTGCTGATCGTGCTGCTGGCGGTGGCGAGCTGGCTCATGATCGGCCGTACGCTGCGGCCGATCGCGGCGCTGCGCCGGGGCGCGGCGGACATCACCCACACCGCCCGGTCGCGCCGGCTGCCGGTGCCGCAGTCGCTGGACGAGGTGCACTCGCTGGCCACCACGCTCAACGACATGCTGGCCCGGCTGGAGGAGGCCGAGCAGCGGCAGCGGGCGCTGGTCTCCGACGCCGCGCACGAGCTGCGCAGCCCGCTGGCCAGCATCCGGCTGCAGCTGGAGGTCGCGCTCGGGCATCCCGACGGGCAGGACTGGCGGGAGACCGCCGAGGGGGTGCTGGAGGACACGATGCGGCTGTCGCGGCTGGCCGAGGACCTGCTCGCGCTGGCCCGCCTGGACGAACGCGGCGGCGTGCCGGCCCGGCGCGAGCCCGTCGACCTGGACGAGGTGGTACGCCGTACCGTGGACCGCTACGCCGAGGTGCGGCTGACCGCGTGCGCGCCGGTCGTGGTCCGCGGCGACGCCCTCGACCTCGGCCGCGTGCTGACGAACCTCCTGGACAACGCGGTACGCCACACCTCGTCCAAGGTGGAGGTGGCGCTGACGGCCGACGGCGTGCTGACGGTCACCGACGACGGGCCGGGCATCCCGGAGGCGGATCGGGAGCGCGTCTTCAACCGCTTCACCCGGCTCGACTCGGGGCGCAGCCGCGACGAGGGCGGTACGGGGCTGGGGCTGGCGATCGTCCGGGAAACCGTCCGCGCCCACGGCGGCACCGTCACCCTGGAAGACGCCGCCCCGGGTCTCCGCGCCGTCGTCCACCTCCCGCCCACCATCTGACCCCGACGCCCCAGGCCCGTCCCCCACGCTTCCCACTACCGACCCCGACGCCCCAAGCCCGTCCGCTCCCTCCCCCTCACCACCGAGACGCGCCAGGCCCGTCCGCACCCTTCCCACCACCGACCCCGACGCCCGCAGGGTCGTCTACAACCTCCCGCCACCGCCGCTGGCCCGTCAGCACCGTTGCCATCTGACCCCGACACCCCAGGCCCGTCCGCTCCCTCCCGTCACCACCGCGACGCGCCAGGCCCGTCCGCACCCTTCCCACCACCGACCCCGACGCCCCTGGCCCGTCCGCACCCTTCCCAGCAGCTGAGTCGCGCCGTCCCTGGGCCTCCGCGCCGTGATGCGCGTCGTGGCCACTCGACGCGAACGCCGCTTCCGCCAGGGGCCGCGGTGACCGCCCTCGCCAGTCCCGTTCGGTACAGGTGTCTAGGCACTGTGGGCGTGGCGTGTTAGGCACGAGTCATGCGTGCAGCGCGCAAGACGCCGCAGGGCCGCCCAGCCGGTGTCCCGCAGGGCCGCCCGGCCGGTGCTCTGCAGGGCCGCCCGGCCGGTGCTCTGCAGGGGCGCCCGGCTGACGCCCCACAGGGTCGCCTGAGCGAACGGACCGGTCGTACACTCGCGCGCCTCGCCGCCGCCGGCCGCGCCGGCGTACGCCTCACCGCTGTCGGCCTCGCCGTACACCTTCGCGTTCACCTGGCGCGCGGACGCCGCCACGGTTTCGTGGCGGCGTCTTGGTGCGCCGGTGGCGCAGCCCTTCCGTGGCTGCACGTCGGTCGCCGGGGTCCCCGGCGCTCACAGGGGTGGAGGCCGGTGCGGACGGCGGATGGTGCTGACGGTCGCCGACGGCGGGATGCCGTACGGCGGGACGGCGGGAGACACGCGTCGCGGGGTCCGCGACGGAACGGAGAGACTCGTCGCCGGGCCGGCACCGTCAACGGCCGGGGAAACGACGGCGGGGCCGTCAATGGCCGCGTCAGCGGCGGCGGGGCCGGAGGGGGCCTGCCGCGTGCCTGGCGCGGGCACGACGGCGGCTTCCGGGGAGGTGGTGCGGATCAGGGGCTGAGAGCCGATGCCCGAAGATCCTCAGGGTGCGGCGCCTTCGCCGGACCCCTCGGACCGAACGGCCCCAGGCCCCTCGAACGGGACGGTCTCATCCCTCGGGCCTTCCAGACCCTTCAGGCTGAACCGGTCCCCATCCCGGGGGTTCGGATGTGCCGATCCCCTGGGTTGAACGCAGCCCCTGGAGATCGGGCGTACGGGTCTCCTTGGCTGAACGCACTCCCTGGAGATCGAACGTTCCAGCCTTCTGGGCCGAACGCAGTCCCTGAAGATCGAACGTTCCAGCCTCCTGGGCCGAACGCAGTCCCTGAAGATCGGGCGTACCGGTCTCCTGGGCTGAGCGTAGCCCTTCGAGGCCGGGCGGTCCGGTCTCCTTGGGGTGAACCGTTCCTGGTCCCTGGGAGTTGGGGGGTTACGTGGGCGGAAACCGTCCTGGAGCGGATTCGGGGCCCTTGGGGGGAGCTTGTCCTGGTTCTCGGGTTGGGGGGTTGAGTTCGGTGGGGTGCGCAGGCCCCTGGTGTGGAAATGGATCGTTCCCGAAGTGGTCAGGCCGCTGTTCCCTTCTCTGCGGTCGCCAGGAAGTCCTGGGCGATGAGCGGCAGGCGCCGGCGCGCGTGGACGACGGCGATGACCCTGCGTACGGCGGGTTCGAGCGAGCGCACCACCAGTCCGGCACGGGCCGCCTGTTCGGCCATCCCGCGATACCAGAGCAAGGACGCCTGCCCGGCTCGTACGGCGTTGAGCCAGCCGTTGCGCTCGTCGGTTTCGAGCACGACCACCGGCGTCACGGCGAACTTGCCGAACATCGCGTCGAGCTCCCTGCGCCGCAGGCTGCCGCGGGCGGGCAGCGCCAGGCGCATGCCGTTCAGCTTGCCCATCGGCACCGGATTGGGCAGTTCGAGCCCGGGCGGGGAGATCAGCACGATCTCCTGGCGTTCGAGCGGGTGGGTGATGAGATCGGTGGGCACGGGGAGATCGGTGAGCCCGAGATCGGCCCGCTGATCCCTGATGGCGCTGACGACCGCGTCTCTGCCGTCGCACCGCACGATGTGCACGCGCACTCCCGGGTGTTCGGCCGCGTAGGCCGGCAGTAGCCGTCCCGCGAGACCGGGTTCGAGGCTCGGGGTGGAGGCGATGCGGAGTTCCGCCTCGGTGACGCCACCCTGGCCGGCCAGTCCTTCGATCTGGTGGACGGCGTCGAGCGCCTCCCTGGCCAGCTTGACCACCCGACGGCCTGGGGCGGTGACGACCACGCCTCGGCCGGAACGGGCGAACAACGTCATGCCGAGCTCTCGCTCGAGATCGCGGATCGCGCGTGACAGCGCAGGCTGCGCGATGTAAAGCGACCTGGCCGCGTCGGTCATGGTGCGGTGCTCCGCAGTCGCGACCACATAGCGGAGCTGCTGGAGATTCATGCCAAAGAAGCTAGGACACCACCCGCCGCGGAGACCGGGAGATAGCAGAGATCACCTCGAATGATTTCGGACCGTAACCGAGCACTGCTACATCCGTGACGGGTGATACATCAGTATGCTTTTGCCCCAAATTTGCCAAGGGTCCGTCAAGTCGCGACGCAAATGCCTGCATTGCGGACAAGCGGGTGAACGGGGAGACACGGTGACAGGCAACGGGCATTACCCACCCCCGCCACAGGGGTCAGGAGAACCACAGCGGCCCCCCTCCTTACCGTGGCCGCCACCAGGCCGCCGTCAGCCACAACCCCAGCCGTACGGCCCGGGCGGCGCCGGCGGCCCTGGCGGTCCGAGCGGCCCGGGCGGCCCTGTCGGCCCTGTCGGCCCTGGCGGTCCGGGACACCCGTACCCGCCGCGGGCCAACCCGTACCCGCCGCCGAGACCGCCGAGGCCGCCATACGGGCAGCCCCAGCAGCAACCGCACCGGCAGCCTCCCCCACCGCCGCCCCGGCCGCCGATGCCGCCGCGGCAGTGGCAGCCCGCGCCGCCGCGCAGGAAGCAGGGTATGGGCGTTGCCGGAGTGCTCGGCATCGTGTTCGGCTCGCTGGCGGCACTGTTCGTGCTGATCGTCGTCGGGGCGGTGATGATCGGCGGCTCGTCCGGCTCGGACACGACGACGCCGATCGCGATCCCGACGTACGAGCCCTCGGACGAGGAGTCCGACGAGCCCGCCCCCACCCGCGACGACGAGCCGGCACAAGAGCAGGAGCAGGAGACCGCCGACCCGCCGGCGCAGCCCGCGCTCAACACGAGCCTGAAGAACAACACCATGTACAGGGCCGGCGGACTGCCGCGGCTCACCTGCCGGGCCGGCAACGCCAGCATCTTCAGCCATGGCCAGCTCAAGGCCCTGATCCTGAAGACCGGCAAGTGCATGGACCGGGCGTGGCGGCCGGTCCTGGAGAAGCAGGGCATCGACTTCAGCCCGCCCGGCTACGCCATCGCCGCGGGGCGGGGCAGGGGCGCGTGCGGGGACTACCCGTCGGCGGGCAGCATGGTGCCGTACTACTGCCCGCGCAACAACACCATCTACGCCTCCACCTCGGCGATGGCGCGCGGCAACGGCAACGCCCGGGGGTACGGCCAGATCATCTCCTGGCACGGCGGCATCATCAGCATGATGGCCCACGAGTACGGCCACCACGTCCAGAACATCACGGGCCTGATGGACTCCTGGTGGAGCGCCACACTCGACACCGGCAGCCAGAACACCAAGCTGGCGCTCAGCAGAAAGATGGAGCTCCAGGCAACCTGCTTCGGCGGCATGTGGATGCGCTCCGTGGCGGCCTCGTATCCGGTCAGCACGGCGAACCGCGGCCGGCTGTTCTGGTTCTACGGCCAGGTGGGCGACCACCCCCAATACCCCCGTGACCACGGCTCTCCCGCGAACAACAACAGGTGGTTCCGGCAGGGGTGGGAGAAGAACCGCACGTTCCAGTGCAACACGTGGCGGGCGCCCTCCTCGACGACCTCGTGATGTTGACGTGCCGTTCATCTCAGCTTGAGCACATGTCTCTGTTGTCCATATATGGGGGCTAGAATCCTGGCAATCTTGTGCCGATGGGGGCTGGACATCAGTTTTGCCTGGTAGGCGTGTAAGGAGCCGGGTGTGAGCAATCGCGATGGGGTAGAGACCGTGCCGGGAGGCAGGAAACGGCGCCCCATGCGACGACCACGCCCGGGATCCGGCCGTACCGCCACCCGCGCCGCCTCCCCCAGGCCCGGCTCCAGCCGGCCGCGTTTCGCGAAGCCGCTGACGCCCGCCTCCGTGCTCGGCTGGACCGCTCTGTCCGCCGTCGTGCCCGGCGCCGCCCACCTGCGCGCCGGGCACCGTCGTACCGGGCTGGTGCTGGTCAGCGTGTACGCGGTGCTGCTGCTGGCGGCCCTGGCCTACGGGCTGAGCGTGGCCAGCAACCTGGAGAACGCCGCCGTCCTGGCCGACGACGGGATGATGATGCTGGTGATCGTCATCGTGTCCGTGGCCGCGCTGGCGTGGTTCGCGCTGCTGGTGACGTCGTACATCGTGCTGGGCCCGAACCGGCTCAACCAGCAGGGCCAGATGCTGACCGGCATCGTGGTGGGCGTGCTGTGCGTGGCGGTGATGTCGCCGTTCGCGCTGACGGCGCAGACCATGGTGACCGCGCGCAGCACGATCAGCGACATCTTCAAGACCACGCCCGACGCCGACGCGTCACTGGCGGCGCAGAACGCCGAGGACCCGTGGAACGGCAAGACCCGGGTGAACTTCATGCTGATCGGCGGCGACGCGGCGAGCAACCGGACCGGCGTGCGCACCGACAGCATGAACGTGGCCAGCGTCGACCTGAAGACCGGCAACACGGTCCTGTTCAGCCTGCCCCGCAACCTGCAGCACGTGCGCTTCCCGCCGTCCTCTCCGCTGCGCAAGCAGTTCCCGAACGGCTTCATGGCCGAGCTGCCGAACGGCGGCCTGCTCAACGAGGTCTGGCAGTACGCCAACGACCACCCGGAGATCATGGGCGGCCACAACAAGGGCCCCCGCGCGCTGATGGACGCCATCGGCTACACCTTGAACCTGCACATCGACTACTACGCGATGATGAACATGTACGGCTTCGCGGACCTGGTCGACGCGATCGGCGGCCTGCGCATCCGGGTCGAGCAGGACATCAAGTGGGGCGGCCTGTACGGCACCGCCGGCACGATCAGGGCCGGCTACCGCAAGCTGTCGGGCGAGGAGGCCCTCTGGTACGGCCGCTCCCGGGTCAACAGCGACGACTTCTCCCGCATGGCCCGCCAGCGCTGTGTCATCGGCGCCTTCGCCCAGCAGGCCACGCCGACGGTCATCCTCACTCGCTTCACGCAGATCGCCGGGGCGGCCAAGCGGCTGGCGGAGACGAACATCCCGCGCCACCTCGTGCAGCCGCTGGTGGAGCTGGCCGTCAAGGTCAAGGACGCGAAGATCACGAGCCTGCAGTTCGTGCCGCCGGAGTTCTACTCGGGCGCGCCCGACTGGGTCAAGATCCGCCAGGCGACGAAGAAGGCGATCAGCGACTCGGCGCGGCCGCCCCGCCAGGCGCAGGCCGCCAACGTGAGCGCCTCGCCGAGCGTGACGTCCTCCGCCGCGCCGAGCACCCGCGCGGCGACGCCGAAGCAGACGCCGACCCGCAACTCACAGCGGGCCGGCGGCGCGAAGACCCTCGACGAGCTCTGCGGTTTCTAAGCCGGTCACGCCAGGGCCCGCTGTCGCGGCAGCAGGGCCATGGCGCCGAGGTAGAGCAGGGCGGCCACGACGAGCAGGCCCTGGTAGCCGATCACCAGGGCCGCGTACTCCAGGCAGCCGCCCACCATGGCGCCGAGCAGGTTGGCGCCGAACGACGTGGTGGCGTCGGCGGTCTCGGCGAAGCGCTTGGCGAAGACGACGTTCGCCGCGAAGATCGGCAGGAACGCCACCACCACGGCGGCCACGGCGCGTAGCGGCACCGGCAGGGACAGCAGCCACTCCGTGGGCACGAGCCAGGCCAGCAGCAGGCCGGCGAAGAGCACGCCGTACATGACGGGCAGCGGCGGGGTGCGGAAGCGGCGGGTCACCTCGACGGCGGCGAGCACGGCGACCAGCACACCGGCGAACACGATCGCGTTGACCACCCACGTGGTGCCGAACAGCAGCGCGAACCCGGTGATGCTCTTGGTCTCCAGCAGCATGAACGCCACGCCCAGCAGGAACAGGTCGGCGTACGGGCGCATGCGCCGGTACGGCCCGGCGACGAGGCGGACGGCGATCAGGCTGACGGCGAGGATCAGGCCGAGCGTGATGAGGTAGATCGGCGGGACCGTCGCGTCCTTGAGGTAGAGGAACGGGCGGTCGTCGTCGGCGGGCGACGGCGTTCCCGCGGCGGCGCCCGGCCACTCGGCGGCGCAGCGCTGGTCGGCGGCGGTCAGCCCGGCGGTGATGACGGCCTGGTGGCCGGCGGTGCTGACCACGTCGACGCAGGGCTTGTGGCCGAACGCGCTCTGCACGGTGGACGCGAGGCGGTCGACCAGCCAGCTCTCGCGGTAGTAGTTGTACATCGAGAACGCGCCGCCCGGCTTGAGGTGCGCCTGGGCCGCCCGCATGGCCTCCTCGGTGAACAGGTAGCTCTCCAGCCGCAGCGAGCTGGCCCCGGAGACGAGGGTGAGCGAGTCGGGCAGGGCGAAGAGGATGAGGTCGTACTTGTCGGAGCTGCGTTCCAGGAAGGCGCGGCCGTCGGTGATGTGGGTGGTGACGCGCGGGTCGGCGTAGGGCCGGTCGGGGTGGACGGTGGCGCCCAGCTCGCGCAGTTTGGGGTCGATCTCCACGGCGTCGACGCGGGCCGCGCCCTTGGACAGGGCGATGGCGACGTCGGTGCCGCTGCCCGCGCCGACGATGAGCACGTCCTTCGGCGGCTGGGCGGCCCGCTCGTACGGCAGGCCGTACTGGCGTTCCAGCTGCAGGCGGGCGGCGGCGGGCATGGTCTGCTGATGCGGGATGCCGTTGACCGCGATGTCGGTGACGGGGACGCTGAGGCCCTGGAGCTCACGGAAGGTGACCTTGTAGTACGGCGACCAGAGCGCGCCGGCGGTCAACGACTCGGCCAGCAGCAGCCCCACCACGGCCGCGGACGGCACGGTGACCAGCCCGACGTAGAGGGCACGCGGACGGGGCACGAGCAGCACCCCGTAGCAGGCGGCCGCGATGATCCCCCAGACGACCGGCGGCGCGCTCAGGAACGACAGCGCCGTGAAGACGGCGATGCCGGTGAGGCTGCCGATGAGGTCGTAGCGGTAGGCCTCCAGGCGCGACAGCTCGGGGAAGCAGCGCCCGACCAGCTCGGCGGGGCCCATGAGGACGGCCGCCGCGGCGCAGAAGATCACCGGCAGGATGAGCCAGGCGGGCGGGCCGGTGGTGGACAGGCTCGTCCAGTACAGGACGCCCTCGGTGTCACGGTCGACCGTCACGGGGAAGGCCAGCACGACGATCACCAGGATCGCCAGCACGACCGGCGAGTAGTACGGCTGCCGCCGCGAGCGCCCCACGCGCAGGAAGCCGAGGCCGATGCCGAGGAAGGAGCCGAGCAGCACGAAGTTCGTGAAGTAGCTGAGGTGGACGATGTTGGACCCCGTCCACCGGATCAGCGCGAGCTCGAGGAAGAGCATGAAGGCGCTGGCGAGGACGAGCCTCGGCCGCACCGCCAGCCAATGGGCCTTCTCACCGTCGTCGACCGGCTTCTGCGCCTGGAGCGTCATGGTGCCTCACCGTAGTGAACGGACCCGGGACACGGAAGTCTGACGCCCCAGAACAAAGATCGTCCACTTCGTGGCAAATGTCGCATTATTGCAGGTCACGAGCCTGCCGATAGCGCTGGACGAGCCGGGACGGATGAAGGAATGTTGGGAGGTTCCTTCCCCTCTCCACACGTTCGGTGGTGACACATGCGGGTCCTGATCCAGCTCCGCCCCTCCCCCGACCTCGTCTCCGCGCTCTCCGATCCCTGCGGGACGGTCACCGCGGCCGACGTCGCCGGTGGGATGCCCGGGGTCGAGCTCGACACGGCCTTCGCGCCCGTGACCGTGCCGCGGCCGGCCGGCGACCCCCTCTCGCTCCGGCCGCTCGACGTCTCCGACGACGCCTGTGTCGTGGTCCGCGGCACGATCCGCGACGACGGGCCCGACCGGCTGCCCGCCCCCGGTGTGGCCGTCTACGCCGACCCGGCCATCGAGGCCGTGCCCGTGCGCGGAGACGGCCCGTCGGTCGGCGACTGGCACGACGTCGAGCGGCTGCTGAACGTCGCGGGCCTGCACGCCGAGGGACTCGACGGCGACGGCGTGGCGCTGGCCGTGCTCGACACCGGGATCGACGGCGCGCACGCGGCCAGGCGGCTCGGCCGGAGCGTCACCCTGGACGCCGGGTCCCGCTGGGGCGCGTCGGCCCGGCCGGGTGAGTCCGCGACCGGCCACGGCACGATGTCCGCGTTCGACGCGCTCATCGCCGCCGCGCACGCCACGCTCATCGACCTGCCGGTGCTCTCCCCGGGGCGCGGCGCCCTGCTGTCGGACGCGCTGTCCGCCTTAGCCCGCCTGCGGACGGCGCTCGAAGCGCAGCCCGAGCAGTCGAGGGCGCTGGTGGTGAGCAACGGGTGGACGGCGGTCGCGCCGGACCTGCCGGCCGGCCACCCGGGTGGCTACTCCGGCAACGCCGCCCATCCGTTCAACCTCATGGTGAGCGCGCTCGATCGGGCGGGCGCCGACGTGGTCTTCGCGGCGGGAGACCACGGGCGGCCGATCGCGGGCGCGTGCTCCCATCCGAAGGCGCTGTCGGTGGGGGCCGTGGACGTCAACGGCGACCGCCTCGGCTACTCCTCCAAGGGGCCAGGGCGGCTGACCGCCCGCAAGCCGGACGTGTGCGCGTACGCGCATTTCGCGGGGTCGGCGGCGTTCGGGGCGGACGAGCCCGACGCCGGCACCGCCGCCGCGGCGGCCGTGGCGGCCGGGCTGGTGGCCGCGGTGCGCACCCGGTGGCCGGCGTCCCGGCTGTCGCCGGCCGAGTTGCGGGCGCTGCTGCGGCGGACCGCCGAGGACCGCAGCGAGGCCGGGTTCGACTACGACTACGGCTACGGCAGCGTGGACCCGGCCGGCATCATCGCCGCGCTCCAGCGGCGGGCGCGGAACGCGGCCTGAGTCAGGCGTGCTCGCGGTCGCACACGCGCCTGCCGATCCCCAGGCCGCGGCGCCGGCGGCGTAACTCGGACGGGTCGTGGCGGACGGGGCGGGTGGCGCGGTGACCGGTGCGAGGAGTCGTGCTCGGTGCGGGTCATCAAGGACCGTTCACGGCAGCGAAGGGCCGCACCGGCCACCGGTACGGCCCTGGTGGTTTCGCTGCTACAGGCACGTGACATCGGATGAGGCGGCCTGTTGGCAGGCGATCGGGGCTTTCGGTCGATCAGCGACCGCCGCCACCACCGCCGCCGCCACCGCCGCCGCCGCCGCCGCCACCGCCGCCGCCGCCACCGCCGCCGCCACCGCCACCGCCACCGCCACCGCCACCGCCACCGCCGATGTTGGTGTTCTGGTTGTCGATGCGGACGTCGGCGCCACCGCCACCGCCGCCGCCACCGCCACCGCCGCCACCGCCACCGCCACCGCCACCGCCGCCGTGGCCGCGAGCGCGGCACCTAGCCGGATTCCTGTGGAACCTGCAGGGGTGGGATTGCGAGATGGTCTCCGTGGTGGTCCGCTGGGCGGAGGTCTCAGCGGCGGCGGGCAGAGCCGATGCCGCGACGGGGACGACGAGGGCCGAGGCCGCCATTGCGCCGGCCGCGAGGAAGTTCTTGATCTGGTTCATTGCTAGATCACCTCTAGCTCGGTTCTCGGGTTGAGGTCCCGACGCATCGGGACTCGGGACGGCCGCGCCGGTCCTCACGGACCTTGGTCGCGGCCGATTGATCTCACGCTAATTTGCGGGCTCGGAGGGGCTGATCTCGTAGAGGCAAAACTCCAGGCTCGCCCTGATTGCCCTATGACCATGAAGAGTGAGCGTTCACATGCCGACGGTTACGAGCGGCAGGCATCGAGTGATCAACGCTCAAGGGTTGTCCAATTCATGTGGACTGTTCCCGGTCCTGGCGCCGAGGCGGTCGCGCGATGTATCGCGTCACAGCGTGACACGGTAAGGCGGTGCCTCCGGCCCGCCTCGGCCTCCGTGAGCGAGGCTTGCCCACCCCTCAACGAGCGCTTGGTTCCGAGAGCCGTTCCGCGAGGTTATGCGGCAGGAAGACCATAGCCTCCATCCGATTGCGCTCGCCTGACTCGCGGCGGCGCACACGGATCAAGCGACTCGCGGGGCCCCGGGCCGACGCCGCCCGGGGTCTTCGCCGGCGCCGTGACTGGTACGCCGTGCCCATGCCGATGCACCCCGGCGGCCGCCCCGGGCGTGCACCCGGGGCGGCCGGATCATCGCCGCGCCCTCGGGCTGCGGGCGGGGAACGCGGGCCTGAGTCAGGCGTGCTCGCGGTTGAACACGCGCGTGCCGATCAGCAGGCCGGCCGCCGTGAACAGGGCGGTCACCGCGACGCCCACCGCGACCGTGGCGGTGGCGTACCGGCCGTGGAAGAGGTCGCGTACGGCCTCCAGCGCGTACCGGAACGGGCTGGCGTGCGAGAGGGCGTCGAGCCAGTCCGGGGCCATCGACATCGGCAGGAACGAGCCCGACAGCAGCACCAGCGGCACCACGGCCGTGCTCATCACCGGCGCGAACAGATGCTCGTTCATGGTGAGCGCGACCGCGTACGACAACGCCGCGAGGCCCGCGCCGAGCACGACGACGAGCGCGAGCCCCGCCAGCAGCCCGGCCGGCGGGACGCGCAGCCCGAAGGCGAAGGCCACCGCGAGCAGCAGCACCGTCTGCACGACCAGCGTGACCACGTTGCCGAGCACGCGGCCGAGCAGCAGCGACAGGCGGCGGGCCGGGGTGACGCGCATGCGCTCCAGCACGCCCGTGCGCTTGTCGAAGACGACGCCGAACCCGGCCATCCCCGTGCTCATCAGCCCGAGCTGGATGATCAGACCGGGGACGAGCGTCTCCCACGTGCCGAACGTGGCGAAGATCGGCCCGAACAGCACCAGGAACAGCAGCGGCTGGATCGCGCCGAAGACGACGCCGGCCTTCTGCCGCAGCATGGCGCGTACGTTGTGGCGGAACAGCACCCAGGTGTCGCGCGGCATCACAGGCCCGCCTCCTCGCGCGGCGCGCGGCCGGTGAGGTCGAGGAAGACGTCGTCGAGCGTGCGGCCTCCGGTCTTCAGCTCCGCCGGCGTGCCCCCGGCCACGATCGCGCCGTGGTCGATGACGATCAGCCGGTCACACAGCGCGTCGGCCTCCTCCAGGTAGTGGGTGGTCAGGAACACCGTCATGCCGTGCTCGGCGCGCAGCGCGCGGATGTGGTCCCACAGTGCGGCGCGGCTCTGCGGGTCGAGGCCGGTGGTCGGCTCGTCCAGGAAGAGCAGCACGGGGTCGTGCAGCAGCGCGAACGCGATGTCGAAGCGGCGGCGCTGACCGCCGGACAGCGCGGCGGCGGGCCGGGCGTCGAGCCCGGTGAGCTCCAGCCGGGCCAGGACCTCCTCGGCCCGGGCGGCGACCTCGCGGCGGCTCAGGCCGTACAGCCTGCCCTGGAGCTCGAGATCGTCCTTCAGCGGCGTGGCGAGCGCCAGTCCGCTGCCCTGGGCGACGTAGCCGATGCGCCCGCGCACCTCCCGCGGCTCGCCGGAGAGGTCGTGGCCGGCCACCGTGGCGGTGCCGGACGTCGGGCGCAGCAGCGTGGTGAGCATGCGCATGGTGGTGGTCTTGCCGGCGCCGTTCGGGCCCAGGAAGCCGACGATCTCGCCCGGCTCCACCGTGATGTCGACGCCTTTGACGGCTTGCACGCCGCCGTCGAAGGTCTTCCCCAGACCTGCGGTCCTGATCAATTAAATCGCCTCCAAATTTAGGGTAACCATAATTTTAGAGTCACTGCAAACTTGGTACGATGGAGGCATGGCAGAGGGGCTACGGGAGCGGAAGAAGCGCGAGACCAGGCAGCGCATCGCCGACATGGCGATGGGGCTGTTCATGGCGCGAGGGTTCGACAACGTGACCGTGGCCGAGGTGGCGCGGGCCGCCGACGTGTCCGTCAACACGGTCTTCAACTACTTCACCACCAAGGAAGACCTCTTCGCCGACCGGCACGACGTGGCCGTCGACCTGCCGGTGCGGGTGCTGCGGGAGCGCGCGCGGGGCGAGAGTGCGGTGGCGGCCTTCCGCCGCGACTTCCTCGACGCGATCGGCACGCGAGACTGGCGCCACGGGCTCAACCCGGGCGCCGACGTGTTCGCCAGGATCGTCGACGACAGCCCGTCGCTGGTGGCGCGGATGCGGGCGCTGCACGAAGAACGCGAGACGGCGCTGGCACGCGCGCTCGCCGACGAGATCGACGCCGATCCCGACGACCTGACGCCCCGGCTCGCCGCCGCCCACCTCCTCACCACCACGCGGGCGCTGACCGACTACGCGGTGCGCAGGCAGCTGGCGGGAGAGCCGTGGGAGAGCGTCGAGCCCGGCCTCAGGGCCGCCGCGGAGCGGGCGTTCGAGCTGCTGGAGCGCGGGCTCGGAGCGCTGGGCGCGCTGGGTGAGCTGGGTGAGCTAGGCGAAGGCCCCGGCGAGCAGGGCGAGGGCCAGGATCACGATCGTGAGGCCGAGACCGAGGCATAGCAGCACCGTGCTGATGATGCCGCAGACGCGGCCGGCCTGGACCTGACCGCGGTTGTCGAAGAAGTAGCCGCTGGCGTCGATCTCGCGCAGCGCCCTGTTGCCCATGGCCCAGGCGAAGGGGCCGAGGAAGGAGCAGATCACCAGGCTGAGGATGCCCAGCACGAGGATGGTGGTGCCGTTCGGGTGGGTCTGCGGTGGCGGACCGTAGTAGTGCTGATACGCCATCGTTCCGGTCGCCCCCTTTTTCCGCTCAAGTCGGTGTTTATACCACAGGCACCGGGATGATCATCTTGCGCCATCATGGGAGGGCACATGATCAGACCTTCTAGGAGCCTGCCCCCGTGCGTGAACGCACCCGCGCCTTCCTCGCCCACCGGCACTTCCAGCGCTTCATCGTCGGTGTCATCCTGGTCAACGCGGGCACTCTCGGCCTGGAGACGTTCCCGGCCGTCGTGGAGCGCCACGGCCCGCTGCTGACGGTGGTCGACCACCTGGCGCTCTACATCTTCACCGCCGAACTGGCCGCCAAGCTCTACGTCGAACGGGCCGCGTTCGTGCGCGACCCGTGGAATCTCTTCGACACCGCGATCGTCGCCGTCGCGTTCGCCTCGACGGCGGGCGGGCTGTCGGTGCTGCGGTCGCTGCGCATCCTGCGGGCGCTGCGGCTGCTGTCGGTGGTGCCGAGCCTGCGCCGCGTGGTCTCGGCGCTGCTGCGGGCCATGCCGGGGATGACCTCGATCGTGGTGCTGCTCTCCCTGGTGCTCTACGTGGCCGCGGTCATGGCCACCAAGCTCTACGGACAGAGCGCGCCCAACCGCTTCGGCAGCCTGCCGACCTCGTTGTTCACCCTCTACCAGACGATGACGGGCGACGACTGGGGCAACATCGCCAGGGAGGTCATGAGCCGGCACCCGTCCGCCTGGATCTTCTTCACGATCTTCATCCTGGTGTGCACGTTCGTCGTGCTCAACCTGTTCATGGCCGTGGTGGTGAGCGCCATGGACGAGGAGAACGCCGAGGAGCGGGCCGCGCTGGAGGACACCACGGCCCACACCCAGCGGATCCTGGACGAGCTCGCCGAACTGCGCAAGGAGGTCGCCGAGCTCCGCCTGCGCGCGGAGTCGGCCGCTGGGCCCGCCGCCGTCCTCAGCGAGAGTAGAACTCGACCACGAGCTGCTCGTCGACGGGGACGATGATCTGCTCGCGCTCGGGGCGGTGCGTCAGCGTGAAACGCAGCTCCGGCAGCTCCACCGACAGGTACGGCGCCGTGCGCTCGTCGGCGTGCACGCCCTCGGCGGCGGCCACGAACGGGTGCATCCGGCGTGACCGCTCACGCACCGAGACGACCTGCCCCGGCTTGACGAGGTAACTGGGGATGTCCACCTTGCGGCCGTCCACGGCGATGTGGCCGTGGTTGACGTACTGGCGGGCCGCGTAGATCGACGGGGCCAGGCCGGCGCGCAGCACGAGGGAGGCCAGGCGGGTCTCCAGCAGCGTGACCAGCTCGGCGCCCGAGGCGCCGGACCTGCGCACGGCCAGGTCCCAGTAGCGGCGCAGCTGGCGCTCGGACACGTCGTAGTACCAGCGCAGCTTCTGCTTCTCCATCAGGCGCAGCCCGTAGTCGCCGGTGTTGCGCCGGCTGGTCTTGCGGCCGTGCTCGCCCGGCGGGTAGGGGCGCTGCTCGAAGTAGCGGACGGCTTTCCTGGTCAGCGGGACGCCCGCGCGACGCGACAGTCGCACCTTGGGGCCGGTGTAGCGCACGTTCACCTCTTGTGCTTAGGTAATCCTTACTTAGGTGAGCCTAACTTACCATCGCCCGCGTTCTCAAAGGAGGCGCCCATGCTGCCGATCCCCGAACGGGTCCGCACCCTCGCCGCGACCGCCGGCGTCGCCAAACTGACCGTCGACGGCGCCCCGTCGCCTGTCCGGGGTGGGGTGGACCAGCGCGGCCGGCCCGTGCTGCTCGTGTTGCCCGGTGAGCCCCTGCACAGGGTGCGCGACGACGCCGTCGCGGCGGTCAACCTGACGGCCATGCGGCGGCTGGGCTCGGCCACGCATCCGCGGGGGCTGGTGGAGGTGCAGGGATGGGCGGAGGCCGTGCCGGAGGAGGAGGCGCGCTCCGCGGCGGTGGCGGTGGCCGCGCGCTGTCCCGACGAGGGGCTGTTCGAGGCCTTGGAGCGGTACGGGCAGGCGGACGCGCCCCGGTTGTTGCGGATGGACGTGGGCCAGGTCGTCTATCTGACCGGCCAGGAGTCGGGGACGCTGGACGCCGACGAATATCTGGGCGCCGCGCCCGACCCGCTGACCGAGGTGGCCGAGCGGGTGCTGGCGCACGTCAACGAGTCGCACCGCGCGCAGCTCGCCGCGGGCGTGGCGCGGCAGCTCGGCGAGCGCGCCGGCGAGGTGTGGCTGTGGGAGCTGGACCGGCTGGGGGCGACCGTACGGGTGGACGAGTCGCTGGTGCGCTTCCCGTGGCCGTCGGCCGCGCGCTCGGCGCTGTGCCTGGAGACGTCGCTGCGCAGCCTGTTGTGCACCTGCTGAACGGTTACCGGCGGGCCTGCTCCATGCCGTCGAGCAGGTAGCCGAGGCCCTCGTCGAACGTGGCGTCCCAGGTGTGGCCGAGGCCGTGCTCGGCGAGGACCGGGTAGCGGGCGGCCCGCTCGCGCAGGAACGCGCCGGCGTCGCCTTCGCCGCCGCGCTCCCACGCCACCTGCATGATGACCGAGCCCATGACGTAGTTGGCCAGACTGTAGGCGGCGGCCTTCGGCGGGGTGAAGCCGGCCCCGGCCAGGGTCTGGTAGAGGAACTCGGTGCGCGAGAGCGCGTTCGGGCCCATGAGCGGGCGGTCGAGCAGGGTGGCCGACCAGGGGTGGCGCAGCAGGGCCGCCCGCCAGCCGCGCATCAGCTCCCGTGCCGGTCGCCGCCAGCCCTGCCGATCCGGCGCGGGATCGGGGAGGCGGACCTCGCCGAAGACGGCGTCGAGCGCCAGGTCGAGCACGTCGTCCTTGGTCGTGACGTGCCAGTAGAGGGTGGTCGAGCCGGTGCCGAGGCGCTCGGCCAGACGGCGCATGGTCAGCCGGTCCACGCCCTCCTCGTCGAGCAGCGCCACCGCCTCCGCCACGATGCGCTCCAGCGTCAGCGTCTGCCTGGGGGCCTTGCGGGGTCGCGACCACACGTTCTCCACCCGCGCATAATACGGTGGACGGGTGACTGGATCGATGGTCTAGTTGGTGGAACATCGGTCGAGCGGGAGATGGGGGCCATGGGGCACGTGGACGTGCGCGAAGTGTCGTACCTGCTGCCCGACGGGCGGCCGCTGCTGCTGGAGGTGTCGTTCCGGGTGGGCGACGGCGCCAAGGCCGCGCTCGTCGGGCCCAACGGCGCCGGCAAGACCACGTTGCTGCGGCTGATCGCGGGCGAGCTGCGGCCGGCCGAGGGGCGGGTCTCCACCAGCGGGAGCGGCGTCGGGGTGATGCGGCAGTTCCTCGGCACGGGCACCGTGCGCGACCTGCTCACGCACGTGGCGCCCGCCCGCGTCCGGGAGGCCGCCGCGGCGGCCTCCCGGGCCGAGGCCGCCCTGGCGGCGCGCGACGACGAGGAGACCCAGCTCGGCTACGCCCAGGCCCTGGCCGACTACGCCGACTCGGGCGGTTACGCGCTGGAGGTGGTGTGGGACGCGTGCGCCACCGAGGCGCTGGGCCTGCCGTACGAGGAGGTGCGCGACCGGAGTCTGGCGACGCTGTCGGGCGGGGAGCAGAAGCGGCTCATGCTGGAGGCGCTGCTGCGCGGCCCCGACGACGTGCTGCTGCTCGACGAGCCCGACAACTTCCTCGACGTCCGCGGCAAGCAGTGGCTGGAGCGGTCGATCAGGGGGTCGGGCAAGACCGTGCTGCTGGTCTCGCACGACCGGCGGCTGCTGGCCGAGGCGGCCGACCGGATCGTCACCGTCGAGGGCCGGGGCGTGTGGGTGCACGGCGGCGCCTTCGCGTCGTACGCGCAGGCCCGCCGGCGGCGCGCGGAGCGGCTGGAGGAGCGGCGGCGGCAGTGGGAGGACGAGCGGGCCCGGCTGCGCCGGCTGGTGCACACGCTGCGGCAGCGGTCGGCGAACAACGACGCGCTGGCGGGGGCGTACCAGTCGGCGGTGACGCGGCTGGAGCGGTTCGAGCGGGCCGGGCGGCCCGAGCGCCCGCCGAAGGAGCAGAACGTCCGGATGCGGCTGCGGGGCGGGCGCACCGGCAAACGGGCGGTGGTCTGCGAGGAGCTGGAGCTGACCGGCCTGTTGCGGCCGTTCTCCACCGAGATCCGGTACGGCGAGCGCGTCGGCGTGCTCGGCCTGAACGGCACCGGCAAGTCCCACTTCCTGCGCCTGCTGGCCCGCGAGCCGATCGCGCACACGGGCGCCGCCCGCCTGGGCGCCCGTGTGCGCCCCGGCTATTTCGCGCAGACCCACCTGCGGCCCGACCTGCGCGGACGGCCGGTGGCCGAGCTGGTGATGCGGGAGTACGCGCTGACCCGCAACGACGCGATGGCCGCGCTGGCCCGCTACGAGTTGGCGCCGGCCGGCGGGCAGCCGTTCGAGACGCTGTCGGGCGGGCAGCAGGCGCGGCTGCAGATCCTGCTGCTCGAACTGTCGGGCGCGACGCTGCTGCTGCTCGACGAGCCGACCGACAACCTCGACCTGGCCAGCGCGGAGGCGCTGCAGCGGGGGCTGGAGGGCTTCGAGGGCACGGTGCTGGCGGTCACCCACGACCGCTGGTTCGCCGACGCCTTCGACCGCCACCTGATCTTCAGCGTCGACGGCCGCGTCCAGGAGAGCCCCGCCCCGCGCTGGGATCTCTGACGCAACCGCCACGCTCTCCTCGCCGTCCCGGCCGTACGGCCGTTCAGGTGGCGGCCGTGGTGATCAGCCGGCGGGGCGGGCGATCAGGGTGTCGGGGCTCAGGGACGTGAGGGTCATGCTCACGTCGACCGCCTCGGGGGAGAGCACGTGGTCGAGGACCATCACCGCGCAGCCCGTGATGCCGGCGCCCGCGCCGAGCCGGCTCGGCTCGATGCGCAGCCGGCGGGTCGCGAGGGCCGTGGAACGGCGGTAGACGACCTCGCGGATGCTCGACACCAGCGGGCCGAACGCCTCCGCCACGTCGCCGCCCAGCACCACGACCGCCGGGTTGATGATGTTGACCGCGCCGGCCAGCACCTCTCCGATGCGGCGACCGGCCTCGCGGACGGTGGCCATCGTCTCGGCGTCGCCGGCCCGCACCAGCGCGGTCACGTCGGCGATCGTCTTGACGTCCTTGCCGAGGGCGCGCAGGTCGCGCAGGAGGGCGGTGCCGCTGGCCACGGAGTCGACGCAGTCGGTGTTGCCGCAGCGGCACAGTACGCCGCCGCCGTCCAGCACCGGGATGTGGCCGATCTCGCCGGCCGCGCCGAGGGCGCCACGCAGGATGTCGCCGCCGGCGATCACGCCCGCGCCGATCCGCGTGGAGACCTTGACGAACATCAGGTCACCCAGGTCGGGGTAGACGCCGCGGTGCTCGCCGATGGCCAGCACGTTCACGTCGTTGTCCACCAGGACGGGCACCGGGAAACGCTCACGGATGACGGGCGGGATGACCACGCCGGTCCACGAGGCCATGACGCGGGCGCTCTCCGTACGGCCCTCGGCGAACTCGACCGTGGCCGGCACGCCCATCCCGACACCCCTGATCATCGAGCGCGGCCGGTCGCCGAGCAGCTCGTCCCAGGTGTCCATGAGCAGCGGGAGCACGACGTCGGGGCCCTCCTCGACGTCCATCGAGAACTCCCGGCCGGCCAGCTCCTTGCCGGCCAGGTCGCAGACGGCCACCCGGGTGCGGCTCGCGCCGAGCGCGGCCACCAGCACCACGCCGCCCGCGGCGTTGAACTCCAGCCGGACGGGCGGCCGCCCGCCCGTCGAGGGGGCGTCGGTGCGCTCGACGACCAGGCCGCGTTCCAGCAGCTCGCCGACGCGCAACTGCACGGCGGGGCGCGACAGGCCGGTCACCCGGCCGAGGTCGGCCCGCGTGACGGCCTCACCGGTGCGGATCAGTCGGAGCACCTCGCCACTCGTGGCGAGGGTCGCGGCAGTACGTCGAGGCATCGGCTAAGTGAACCACACGGGCTTCTGTCATGAAAAGTCGCGACTTTTTCATCTCAGATACCAAAACTCCGCTTGTGCACGACCCAAACTCTCGTTAGTGTCCGATCTGTCCCTGCTAGGCAGATCATCGGAGCCTTCACCGTGTCCCCCGCAGTGCCCACCAACCCGGCGCCCGCCAACCCGTCCGGCCCAGCAGCCGGTACGGCACACACCGCCGACCTCGTCGTCTTCGGCGGAACAGGCGACCTGTCCATGCGCAAGCTGATCCCCGCGCTGTACCACACCGACAGGGACGGCCGCCTCTCCCCCGAGACCCGCGTCATCGCCATGTCCCGCGGCGGGCTGACCGACGCCGACTTCCGCGGCAAGGTGGACGCCGAGGTACGCGACCAGGTCCCGATCGACGACCCCGAGCTGTGGCGGCGCTTCCTCGGCCGCCTGCACCACGTGTCGGTCGACGTCGGCGGCGAGAACCGGTCCGGCTGGAAGGCGCTGGCCGAGCTGCTGGCCGGGCACGAGGACCGCGACCGCGTCTACTACCTCGCCAGCCCGCCCAGGACGTTCGGCCCCTTCTGCCGGGAGCTGCAGGAGGCCGGCCTGGTGACGCCGCGCTCGCGCGTGGTGCTGGAGAAGCCGCTCGGCCACGACCTGGTGAGCGCGCAGGGGATCAACGACGAGGTCGGCGCCATCTTCGACGAGCGCCAGATCTTCCGCATCGACCACTACCTGGGCAAGGAGACGGTGCAGAACCTGCTGGTGCTGCGCTTCGCCAACGCCTTCCTCGAGCCGATCTGGAACTCGCTCTGGATCGACCACGTCCAGATCACCGCCGCCGAGACCGTCGGCACGCCCGGCCGGCGCGGCTACTACGACCACGCGGGCGCGCTGCGCGACATGGTGCAGAACCACCTGCTGCAGCTGCTGACGCTGACCGCGATGGAGCCGCCGGCCCGCAACGACCGCGAGGCCATCCGCGACGAGAAGGTCAAGGTGCTGCAGTCCCTGCGGCCGATCATCGACGGCGAGGTCGACCGCTTCACCGTGCGCGGCCAGTACGTCGGGGCCGACGGCATGCCGGGCTATCTCGACGAGCCGGCCTCCACGCCGCCGACCGAGGCTTCGAGCCGGGTCGAGACGTTCACCGCGATCCGGGCCGAGATCAAGAACTGGCGGTGGGCGGGGGTGCCGTTCTACCTGCGCACCGGCAAGCGGATGCCGTACCGGCGCTCGGAGATCGTGGTGCAGTTCAAGGACGTGCCGCACTCCATCTTCCCCGGCGGCTCGCCGAACCGGCTGGTCCTGCGGCTGCAGCCGGAGGAGGGCATCGAGCTGCACATCATGGCCAAGGAGCCGGGCGCGGGCGAGGTGTCGCTGAAGCCGGTGCCGATGGCGCTGAGCTTCGGCAAGACGTTCACGACGCGGGTGCCGGAGGCGTACGAGCGGCTGCTGACCGACGTGCTGGACGGCAACCCGACGCTGTTCATGCGGCGCGACGAGGTCGAGGCGGCCTGGCGGTGGATCGACCCGATCCTGGACGCCTGGAAGGCCGACCCGGCGCTGCCGGAGCCGTACCCGGCCGGGAGCACGGGCCCCGCGGCCGCCCACGAGCTGCTCGGCCGCAGCGGCCGTACCTGGCACGACGGGGAGCACGACGGGGAGCACGCGTGAACGCAAGGAGCGACCTCGGGTTCGCGGACCCGGTCAAGGAGGGTTCATGAACACCGTCATCCAGGAGATCACCGACCGGATCGCCGAGCGCAGCGCCGCCAGCCGGGCCGCGTACCTGGAGCGGATCCGGCGTGAGGGCGCGGCCGCGCGGGCGAAGGGCCCGGCGCGCGCCCACCTCGGCTGCGCCAACCTCGCGCACGGCTTCGCGGGCGCGTCCGCGGAGGACAAGCCGGCCCTGCGCGGCACGGCCAAGCCGGGCGTGGCCATCGTGACCAGCTACAACGACATGTTGTCGGCGCACCAGCCGTACGAGACGTACCCGCCGGAGCTGAAGGCGGCCGTGCGCGCGGCCGGGGGCGTGGCGCAGGTGGCGGGCGGCGTGCCGGCCATGTGCGACGGCATCACGCAGGGGCGGGCCGGCATGCAGCTGTCCCTCTACAGCCGCGACGTGATCGCCATGGCCACCGCGATCGCGCTGTCGCACGACATGTTCGACGCGACGCTGCTGCTGGGCGTCTGCGACAAGATCGTGCCGGGGCTGTTCATCGGGGCGCTGCACTTCGGGCACCTGCCGGCGATCTTCGTGCCGGCCGGGCCGATGACCTCGGGCCTGCCGAACAAGGTCAAGGCGCGCACCCGCCAGCTCTTCGCCGAGGGCAAGGTCGGCCGTGACGAGCTGCTGGACGCCGAGGCGAAGTCGTACCACTCCCCCGGCACCTGCACCTTCTACGGCACCGCCAACTCCAACCAGGCGCTGATGGAGGTCATGGGCCTGCACCTGCCGGGCTCGACGTTCGTCAACCCGCACACGGAGCTGCGCCACGCGCTCACGGCGGCCACGGGGCGCCGCGCGGTGGAGATCACCGCGCACGGCGCGGAGTACACGCCGATCGGCGAGCTGGTCGACGAGAAGTCCATCGTGAACGCCTGCGTCGCGCTGCTGGCCACCGGCGGGTCCACGAACCACACGATCCACCTGGTGGCCATGGCGGCCGCCGCGGGGATCGAGCTGACCTGGGACGACCTGGCCTGCCTGTCGAAGGTCGTGCCGTCGCTGACCAAGATCTACCCGAACGGCCAGGCGGACGTGAACCACTTCCGCGACGCCGGCGGCATGCAGGTCCTGATCGGCGACCTGCTGGACGAGGGCCTGCTGCACGCCGACGTGATGACCGTCGCCGGGCCGGGCCTCGACCGCTACCGCGAGGCGCCGGAGCTGGTGGACGGCGAGCTGGTCTGGGCGCCGGTCACCGGCGGCAGCGCCGACCTCGACGTGCTGCGCCCGGTCGCGAACCCGTTCGCCGCCGACGGCGGCATCCACATGCTGGAGGGCAACCTCGGCCGCGCGGTCAGCAAGGTCTCGGCGGTCAAGCCCGAGCACCTGGTGATCGAGGCGCCGGCCAAGGTCTTCGACGACCAGGCCGACCTGCTGGCCGCGTTCGAGGCGGGCGGGCTGGACGGGCAGGACTTCGTGGCGGTCATCCGCTACCAGGGGCCCAGCGCGAACGGCATGCCCGAGCTGCACAAGCTGACGCCGCCGCTGGCCGTGCTGCTGGACCGGGGGCAGCGGGTGGCGATCGTGACCGACGGCCGCATGTCGGGCGCGTCCGGCAAGGTGCCGGCGGCCATCCACCTGTCGCCGGAGGCGGCCGACGGCGGGCCGATCGCGCTGGTGCGCGACGGCGACGTGATCAGGCTCGACTCCGCGGCGGGCACGCTGGAGCTGCTGGTGCCCGCCGAGGAGCTGGCCCGCCGCACACCCGAGGGCCGGCCGCTGAGCGACGCGCAGTGGGTCGGGACCGGCCGCGAGCTGTTCGCCACCTTCCGCCGCATGGCCGGGCCGGCCGAGCGCGGCGCGGGCGTGTTCGGGGTGAGCGGCGCCGAGTCGGCGCAGCACGGCCCCGGGCTGGGCTTCCCGGCCGAGGCGGGCTCCTCGCACCTGGAGACCGGCACGCCGGCGGGCGTGCGTCCCGCCGGATTGGCGCGGTGAGCGCCGCCGTCTCCGCGCGTGGCATCATCCTTCGGTGTACGGACGATCTTGTCGCCGTCCCGGACGCCGGAGGTGTGCGTGAGCGCCTTTGACCTGCCCTGGCTCGTCGCCGACATCGGCGGCACCAACGCGCGGTTCGGCCTGGTCACCTCGCCGGAGGCCAGGCCCTCGAACGTGGCCGTACTGGCCGGGGCCGACTACGCGACCCTCCCCGAAGCCGTAGCCGCCTATCTCGTGGAACACGCGGGCGGAGTGCGACCGGGGGCGGCCTGCCTGGCCTTGGCGGGACCCGTCGAAGGCGACCGCTACCGGCTCACGAACTCGTCGTGGGCCGGGTCCGTGCGCGATCTCGGCGTCCCGTACGCCGTGCTGCTCAACGACTTCGAGGCGCTGGCGGTGTCGCTGCCGCACCTGGACGGCGACGACCTCGTCTCGCTGGGCGGGCCACCGCCCGGCGCGGGGGCCAAGGCGGTGCTGGGCCCGGGCACCGGGCTCGGCGTCGGCGGGCTGGTGCCGTCGCGCGACGGCTGGACGCCGGTGCCCGGCGAGGGCGGCCACGTCACGGTGCCGGTGGCGGAGCCGCGCGAGTTCGAGGTCGTCCGGGCGCTGCGCGCGCAGGGGCTGGAGCACGTGGTGGCCGAGCACGTGCTGTCCGGGCCCGGCCTGGTGCGGCTGCACCGGGCGCTGGCCGAGGTGCACGGCGTCGGCGCGCCCGATCTGACGGCCTCGGAGATCGTGGCCCGGGAGGACGACCCGCTGTGCGCGGAGACCGTCGAGGTCTTCTGCGCGATGCTGGGCGGCTTCGCCGGGAACGTGGCGCTGACGCTCGGGGCCAGGGGCGGGGTGTATCTGGGCGGCGGAGTGCTGCCCCGTATGGTGGAACGCGTGCGTACCAGCGCCTTTCGCACACGTTTCACCGACAATCCCGACATGGCCGATTATCTGGCGGCCATCGGGACCGTGCTGATCGTCGCGCCCCAGCCCGCGCTGACCGGCGCCGCCGCGTGGCTGCGCCAGCGCGCCCGCACGGAGGGCGCGGGGTGAATCCCCGGCCGGCGTTTCCGCTGGGAGCGGGGGAAGCGGCGCGTCCGATGGGGATTCGGGGCGTTTCACCCGGGAACGGCCGGGCAGTCTCGCCCGGTGGCGACCTGGGCGCTTGTTCAAAGACCAGACGGCCGTGACCCGGCCGACGAGGAGAGAAATCCATGAGCCTGCTCGATCTCGCCCCAGTGATCCCCGTCGTGGTGATCGACGACGTTGACACCGCGGTCCCGCTGGCGCGGGCGCTGGTGGCCGGGGGCCTGCCGGTCATCGAGGTGACCCTGCGCACGCCGGCCGCCCGGGACGCCATCGCCCGTATCACCGACGAGGTGCCCGACGCCACCGTGGGCGCGGGCACCGTACGGACGACGGAGGACATCGCGGCGTCCGTGGCGGCGGGGGCGAAGTTCCTCGTCTCGCCGGGCACGACGTTGTCGCTGGTCGAGGCGATGGACGCGAGCGGCGTCCCCTACCTGCCGGGCGCGGCCACCGTGTCCGAGGTGATGGCGCTGGTCGAGCGCGGGGTCAAGGAGCTGAAGTTCTTCCCCGCCGAGGCGGCGGGCGGCGTCCCCTACCTGAAGTCGCTGGCCGGTCCGCTGCCGGACGTGCGCTTCTGCCCGACCGGCGGCATCCGGGTGAACACCGCCCCCGACTACCTGGCGCTGCCGAACGTCGGCTGCGTCGGCGGCACCTGGCTCACCCCGGCCGACGCCCTGGCGTCCAGGGACTGGGGCCGCATCGAGAAGCTCGCCGCCGAGGCCGCCGCACTCGGCTGATCCGGCGATGATGGGCCGGTGACCCTGGAGACCGCCGCCCCCGAAGGTGGGCACGGCGGTCGACGAGCGTACGTTACGCACGTGGCTGACCGCCCGTTCGACCGATGAGAGCGCCCGCACGCCGCTCGTCGAGCTGATGCGGATCCGCTCCCCCGACCATTTCGTCCGCCGCAAGGCCGAACGCCAGCTCGACGACATCGCCGACGCGGTGGCGGCGCGGGTGCTGAAGCTGTGCGGGCACGAGTTCCCCGGCCTCGGCGACGACGACCGCCTGGTGGTGCTCGCCGAGGTCCGCGACACCCTGGCCCGCGCGGACCTCTCCGACCGCGCCCTGCTGGCCGCCGACGCCGATCCGGTACGCCTCGCGCGGGCGATCCGCGCGACCCTGCCCGCCCCCAAGGACCTCGGTGAGGCGCGGTCCCGGCTCTACGAGGTCGTGCTGGACGAGTGCTGCGACTGCCTGGTCAGGGTGGTCCGCCATTTGCCCGAGTTCCAGCCGCGCGCCGCCACCGAGATGCTGGGCCGCCTGTCCGGTCTCGGTGAGCAGCTGTCCGCCATGCTGGAACGGCTCCCGGTGCGCACCCTGGAGGCCCCGGACGGCACCGACCGGGACACCGAGTTCCGCCGCCGCTACCTGGCGCACGTCTCCGAGACGCTCGACAATCTCGAAATCCTCGGTGTACGGGTCGAGCGGTTCAGGCCGCGTACCTCAGCCTGTCCGTCACCGCCACCCGCGCGAGGACCGCCCACGACGCCTGGCACGACGTCCCTGACGAGCCGGCGACGATGCGGGTGGAGAGCGCGCTCGGCCAGGGCCGCCGGATGCTGCTCCGCGGCGAGGCGGGGGGTGGCAAGAGCACGCTGCTGCGCTGGCTGGCGATCACGGCGGCGCGCGGCGGGTTCGAGGGCGAGCTGACCGAGTGGAACGGCTGCGTGCCGTTCCTGGTGAAGCTGCGCAGCCACGCCGACGGTGACCTGCCCAGGCCCGAGCAGTTCCGCGACCTGACGGCCGGGGTGCTCGCCGGTCTCATGCCGTCCGGCTGGGCGCACCGGCAGCTGTCCTCCGGGCGTGCGCTGCTGCTGATCGACGGCGTGGACGAGCTGACCGGCAACCAGCGCAAGGCGATCAGGCCGTGGCTGCGCGACCTGCTCAGGGCCTTCCCAGAGATCCGGGTGGTCGTCACCAGCCGCCGTCCGCGGCCGGCGCGTCGCCCCGCTGGCGGGAGATCCCCACCTGACGGTTCACGTCGAGCAAGACCAGAAAGTGCTCAACGGCCACCTCCTCGGCAGGCGGCTCAGGCGCACCAAGTACTAGATCGACACGGGCTGTTTGCGCCCGTTTCACCCCCTCCTGTTCGTGAGGTGATGAGCTCTACTACAGTCGGTTCGTCAAATGTTCAACATTACGGGGGAGTAATAAATGGTCGAGAGTGCGCCTGGCGCGAAAACGCGCGAGATGATCATGGTGCATGGCGCGTTCAGGCGAGAGTTCGGGCCGCTCGCCGAGCTGGCCCGAGGGGTGGCCGACGGGGACCGGGAGCGAGTCGAACTCGTCGCCGGCCACATCGAACTGATCAGCTACATGCTGCACCACCATCACCAGGCCGAGGACACGGCCATCTGGCCGAGGCTGCTGGAACGATGCCCGGAGGAGATCGCCCCGTCGGTCCACCTGATGGAGGAACAGCACGAGCGGCTCGCCGAAACCATCACCGAACTCGAGGCTGCGGTGGCGGCCTGGCGCGGCACCGGCGAGGCCGCGGGGGGCACGGCCGTGGCCGAGACCCTCGACCGGATGGTCCCGGCGGTGCTCGAGCACCTCGACGCCGAGGAGCAGCAGGTCCTTCCGCTGATCGAGAAGCACATCACCGCGGCCGAGTGGTACGAGATGACCGCGAAAATCGTAGAGAGCACTCCGCAGGACAAGACGCTGGTGATCCTGGGCATGATGATCTACGGGGGCTCCCCGCAGACCGTTCAGGAGGCCGTCGGCACGCTGCCGCCGGACCAGCGCGACTTCATCAAGGAGGCGGCGCCGAAGGCGTACGCGGCCTACGTCGAGCAGGTGTACGGCATGCCGAACGCGCCGCACGGCGACATCCTCAACGGCTGACGCCGGCGTTCAGCTCCAGATCGACACGCGCACCGGGGGACGGAAGCGGCTGCGGGGGATGCCGTCGTCCGGGGTGCGCATGACCTGGGTGGCCGCCGGGGTCGTGAGGAAGTCGAGGAACGCGCCCGCCGCGACCGAGCGGTTCTGCGGCTCCAGCGTGGTGGCGTACCAGTAGGCGGGCATCGGTGTGGCGGCCGTGTCGATCGGCACGAGGTCGCCGCGGCGGACCTGGGAGGCGACCAGGTGGGCGGTGGCGGGGGCGACACCGGCGCCCTCGGCCGCCGCCTTCCAGGCCGCCGTCTGGTTGGCGAAGACCCGTACGTGCGACTCCGGCACCCGCAGCAGCCGCAGCAGGCGGCTGGTGTCGCCGGCCGGGTCGGTGGCCGAGGGGCCGACGAGCCAGTGGTCGCGGCGGCCACGGGGTGAGCCGACCACGATGAGGCGGCAGCGCAGCACCGGCCGGCTCACCAGCCCCTCCCCCGCCACCTGCGCTCCGAGCGCCACGTCGGCCAGCCGGCTGGCCAGCAGCACGGGAAGCTCGGCCGTCGCCGCCACGCCGCTGGAGGCGTCCATGGGGCGGCGCTGGGTGAACAGGCAGAGCAGCGGGCCGGCGACGTACTCGGCCAGTCCGGCGTCCATCACCACGTGCAGGCGCGCCGGGCGGCCGGGCTGGACGGCGGTGACGGCCTCCGCCCCGAGCGCGACGATCTGGGCGGCGATGCCGAGCAGCCGCCGGCCGCCCTCGGTCAGCACCATGCGGTCGCCGGAGCGGGTCACCAGCGGGTCGCCGAGGTGCCTGCGGAGCTGGGCCAGCGACTGGGAGACCGCGGGCTCGCTGACGCCGAGCGCCCTTGCCGCGGCCTTGACGGAACCGAGACGCGCGACGAAAACGAATGCGCCGAGCTGGCTGAGCGTCACTCCCTCTTCATAATGCGGCGCATCGCAATAAGGAATCCCTTATTTGCCGATTGTCGCGACAAATCGGTAACAGCAATGTGCTGTCATGCAGGTTCCCGCGAAGTTCGCGTACGAGAGAGCCGACAGCGTGCCGCACGCGCTCGAACTCCTGGAGCGCTACGGCCCCGAGGCCCGGGTCGTCGCGGGCGGGCACAGCCTCATCCCCATGATGAAGCTCCGCCTGGCCCAGCCCGAGGCGTTGATCGACATCAACGGCCTGTCGGAGGAGCTCGGGCAGATCGCCGTCGAGGGCGACGAGCTCGCCATCGGCGCACTGGTACGGCACGCAGAGTTGCTCGCCGACACCATTGCGACCGACCTTTTCCCGATATTTCGGGATGCAGAGCGGGTTATCGCCGACCCGATAGTCCGAAATCGGGGGACCGTCGGCGGCTCGTTGTGCCAAGCCGACCCTTCGGAGGATTTGTCGGCCGTCTTCTCCGCGCTGCGCGCCTCCGCCGTCATCCGCGGCCGGCGAGGAAGCGCCGTTGCCGGAAGGAGAAGCGAAGGGAACGAGGCGACCGTAGCGACGACCGGAGGCGACGGCGTCCCCGGCGACCGAGCCCGCCGCACGCGGGGCGGCCATGAGGACAGCGGGACACGAACCGTGCCGATCCGCGAGTTCCACCTCGGCCCGTACGAGACCGCGGTCGAGCCGGACGAGCTGCTCCTCCAGCTCAGGGTGCCGGTCAGGCCGGGCACCGGCAGCGCGTACGTGAAGGTCGAGCGGCGCGTCGGCGACTGGCCGGTGGCGGCGGCCGGAGCCGTCCTGCGCGTCGAGGACGGCGTGATCGCGCAGGCCGGCATCGGCCTGACGGCGGTCGGGGCCGAGCACTTCTGCGCCCCCGAGGCCGAGACGTACCTGGAGGGCAGGCGTCCGTCCGGGGAGGCGTTCGCGGCGGCGGGCCGGATCGCCGCCGAGCACTGCGAGCCGCACGCCGACCAGCGCGGCCCGGCCGACTACAAGCGCCACCTGGCCGCCGAGCTGACCCGGCGCGCGCTGGCCGCGGCGGCGGAGAGGATCTGACATGCGCATCACGGTCACCGTGAACGGGCAGCCGTACACCAGGGACGTCGAGCCCAGGCTGCTGCTCGTCCACTTGCTGCGTGACGAGCTGGGCCTGACCGGCACTCACTGGGGCTGCGACACCTCCAACTGCGGCGTGTGCACGGTGCGGCTGGACGGCGTGCCGGTCAAGTCGTGCACGGTGCTGGCCGTCATGGCCGACGGCCACGAGGTGACCACGGTGGAGGGCCTGGAACGCGACGGCGAGCTGGACGCCGTGCAGAAGGGCTTCGTGGAGTGCCACGGCCTGCAGTGCGGCTTCTGCACGCCCGGAATGCTGCTGACCGCGCGCTGGCTGCTGGACACCGTCCCCGACCCCGACGAGGGGCAGATCCGCGAGGCGATCTCGGGCCAGCTGTGCCGGTGCACCGGTTACGAGAACATCGTCCGCTCGATCCGCTGGGCGGCCAGGGCCGAGGCGGAGGCCGAGCGATGAGCCACGGACGCATGCACCGCAAGGAGGACGCCCGCTTCATCAGGGGCCGGGGCAACTACACCGACGACGTCCACCTGCCCGGCATGTTGTACGGCGCGATCCTGCGCAGCCCGTACGCCCACGCCAGGATCGTCTCGGTCGACGCCTCGGCCGCCGAGGCCCATCCGAAGGTCAGAGCGGTCATCACCGGCCAGACCCTCGCCGGACTGGGCCTGGCCTGGATGCCGACCCTGTCGCGCGACACCCAGGCGGTGCTGGCCACGGACAAGGTGCGTTTCCAGGGCCAGGAGGTCGCGTTCGTGGTGGCCGAGGACGCCTACTCGGCGCGCGACGCCCTGGAGCTGATCGACGTCGAGTACGAGCCCCTCGACGCCGTCATCGACGCCAGGAGGGCCCTCGACCCGGACGCCCCCGTTATCAGGGACGACCTGGAGGGGCGTACCGACAACCACGTCTTCGACTGGGAGGCCGGCGACGGGGAACGCACGGACGCCCTGTTCGCGCGGGCGGAGGTGACGGTCGCGCAGGACATGCTCTACCCGCGCGTGCACCCCGCGCCGCTGGAGACGTGCGGCGCGGTCGCCGACTTCGACAAGGTCACGGGGAAGCTGACCGTCTGGTGCCCGACGCAGGCGCCGCACGCCCACCGGACGCTGTACGCGATGGTGGCCGGCCTGCCCGAGCACAAGATCCGGGTGATCTCGCCGGACATCGGTGGCGGCTTCGGAGGAAAAGTCGGGATCTATCCCGGGTATGTGTGCGCGATCGTCGGCTCCATCGTCACCGGCAGGCCGGTCAAATGGATGGAGGACCGCTCGGAGAACCTCATGAGCACGTCCTTCGCCCGCGACTTCCACATGCGCGGTGAGATCGCCGCGACCCGCGACGGCAGGATCCAGGCGATCCGGGTGAAGGTGCTGGCCGACCACGGCGCGTTCAACGGCACCGCGCAGCCGACGAAGTTCCCGGCCGGCTTCTTCCACGTCTTCTCCGGCTCGTACGACATCGAGGCCGCGCACTGCGCGGTCACCGGCGTCTACACCAACAAGGCCCCGGGCGGCGTCGCCTACGCGTGCTCGTTCCGGATCACCGAGGCCGTCTACCTGGTCGAGCGCATGGTGGACGTGCTCGCCGCCGAGCTGGGCATGGAGCCGGCCGAGCTGCGGCTGCGCAACCTGATCAGGCCGGAGCAGTTCCCGTACCGCTCCCCCACCGGCTGGGAGTACGACTCCGGCGACTACCCGAGGGCGCTGCGGCTGGCCATGGACATGGCCGGTTACGACAAGCTGCGCGCCGAGCAGGCCGACCGGCGGGCCAGGGGCGAGCTGATGGGCATCGGCCTCAGCTTCTTCACCGAGGCGGTCGGCGCGGGACCGCGCAAGCACATGGACATCCTCGGCCTCGGCATGGCCGACGGCGCCGAGCTGCGGATGCACCCGACGGGCAAGGCGGTGCTGCGGGTCTCCTGCCAGACGCAGGGGCAGGGGCACGAGACCACGTTCGCCCAGATCGTCGGGCAGGAGCTGGGCCTCCCGGCCGACGACGTGGAGGTGGTGCACGGCGACACCGACCAGACGCCGTTCGGCCTCGGCACGTACGGCTCCCGCTCGACCCCCGTCTCCGGCGCGGCGGCGGTGATCGTGGCGCGGAAGGTGCGCGAGCGGGCCAGGATCGTGGCGGCGGCCATGCTGGAGGCGTCGCCCGACGACCTGGAGTGGACCGGCGGGACGTGGTCGGTGGTGGGCGACCCGGCCACCGGGAAGACGATGGCGGAGATCGCTCTCGCCGCCCATTCCGACCTGGAGCTGCCGGAGGGCGTGGAGGGCCACCTGGACGCGGTCACCGTCTACAACCCGCCCAGCCTCACCTATCCCTTCGGCGCCTACATCTGCGTCGTGGACGTCGACCCCGGCACCGGGCAGGTGAAGGTGCGCAGGTTCGTGGCGGTGGACGACTGCGGCGTGCGGATCAACCCGACGATCGTCGAGGGGCAGATCCACGGCGGGCTGGCCGACGGGATCGGGATGGCGCTCATGCAGGTGATGGCGTTCGACGAGGACGGCAACCACCTCGGGGCGTCGTTCATGGACTACCTGCTGCCGACCGCGATGGAGTGCCCGTCGTGGGAGCTGGGCGAGACCGTGACACCATCGCCGACCCACCCGATCGGCGCGAAGGGCGTCGGCGAGTCGGCCACCGTCGGCTCGCCCGCGGCGGTGGTCAACGCCGTGGTGGACGCGCTGGCCCCGTACGGGGTGCGGCACGCGGACATGCCGCTCACCCCGGCGAACGTGTGGCGCGTGATCAACGGCGACCCCTTCCGCACGGACCTGGCGATCCCGTGAGCGAGTTCCTCGGCATGCCGGCGCCCCGTCCCCGCGGCGGGGCGCCCGGCTCGCCCGCCCTGGACGACCGGCTGACGCGGCTGCGGTCGGGGCGGGAGCCGTACGTGCTGGCCACGGTGGTGCGGGTGCGGCGGCCTGCCAGCGCCAGGGCGGGCGACCGCGCACTGGTGCTGCCGGACGGGACGGTCGAGGGGTTCGTGGGCGGCGTGTGCGCGGCCGGCACCGTGCGCGACCAGGGTCTGCGCCTGCTGCGCGCCGGGCGCGCGAGCGCCGCCACGCTGCTGCGCATCACGCCGGAGGCGCGGGAGCCGTACGAGGAGGAGGGACTGGTCGCGGTGGGCCAGCCCTGCCTGTCGGGCGGCACGCTGGAGATCTTCCTGGAGGCGGTGCTGCCGCCGGTGCTCGTGCGCGTGCACGGCGACGGCCCCATCGCGCGCGCCTTCGCCGCGGTCGGCCGGGCGCTCGGCTACGACGTCGAGTCCGGGCCGGGCCCGATCGCGCCCGGCACCTCGGCCGTGCTGGTCGCCTCGCACGGCGTCGGCGAGGAGCCGGTGCTGCGCGACGCGCTGGCCGCGGAGGTGCCGTACGTCGGGCTGATCGCCAGCCGCAGGCGCGGCGCGGCGGTGCTGGCGCGGGTGGAGGCAGGCGAGCGGGTACATGTTCCGGCAGGTCTGGACATAGGGGCCAGAACGCCTGGTGAGGTGGCCGTTTCCGTCTACGCGGAGATCATCCGGCTGCGCTGATCGGGGTATCAGCGGGTGGTGGCTCGGGTACGCCAGGAGATGTCAAAACGCAGCCCCCGGAAGCCCTTTCCGCTCTCCGGAGAGCGAAAGGGACATCCATGACGACGCAAACGGTCAGTCAGGTCGTGCCGGGCGAGCGCCCCGCGTCGCAGCCGGGCAGCCTCGAACGCGGGATCGACATCCTGCTGGCGCTCAGCGCCGCCGACCGGCCGGTGACCCTGTCGCAGCTCTGCCGCTCGACCGGGCTGCCCAAGTCGACCGCCCACCGCCTGCTCGGGGTGCTGTGCGGGCGCGGGCTGGCCCGGCGGATGGGCAACGCGTACATGCCGGGCGAGCTGCTGGAGTCGATGGCGGGCCTGGTCCGCCCGCGCGTCCCGGGCACGCGCGCGGTCGTGCTGCCGTACCTGCTCTACCTGTACGAGACCACCCGGCAGACGGTGAACCTGGCGGTGCCCTCCGGCCTGGAGGCCCGCTACGTCGAGCGCCTCTACGGCCACAACCGGGTCGCCTCCCGCTCCGACGGCCTCGACCGGGCGCCGCTGCACTGCACCGCGACCGGCAAGGCGCTGCTGGCCTTCGACCCGGCGCTGCGCCGGGAGGTGCTGGCGCGCGGCTCGTTCGAGCGGCTCACCCGGCGGACGATCACCGGACTGGCCGCGCTGGAACGGGAGCTGGCCCAGGTCCGCCGGCACGGCGTGGCGTACGCGCGGGAGGAGTTCACCGAGGGCGTGGCGTGCGTGGCGGCTCCGGTGTTCGGGCCGGACGGCCGGATCCGCATGGCGGTGGGCGTGGCCGCGCCCGCCCACACGGCCTCGCTGGCCCGGCTCGGCATCTCCGTGCGCGGCGCCGCCCAGGCGGTCTCGGCCGCGCTCGGCCCGTGAGCGTGGCCGGAACGCCCAGGCGGTCTCGGCCGCGCTCGGCCCGTGAGCGTTCCGGCCACCGGAACACCGGCCGATCTTGGGGCCCGAAGCGTTCCACTGGCCGAAACCGCGGATTGCGCGGGTGGTGCCCGCGGCGATCACATCAAGGCATGAACGCCCCACCCGCCCCGGAGACGACCGGCAGGATCCAGCCCCCCACGGCCCCGCCCTCACCCGCGGGCCGGCGGTCCCGGCTCGGATCGGGGAAGCTGCCGGCCGCGACCGGGGTGGGCGGGCGTGCCTAGGGGGCTGCCCAGGGCCACCGTGGCAGAGAGTCTGCGGCTGGCCGGGCTGCTGCTGCCGCGGGGGCACCTGGCGCGCGGTCGCGACCCGCTGCGCTCCCGTGCGCTGCTGGCCGACCTGGAGACCCGCTACGGCGGCCGTCCCGTGCTGGTGCGCGGCCTGCGCGGCCCGGCCCTGCTGGTGCTGTCCAAGCGCGACGCCGTACGCGTGCTGTGCGGCCGGGAGACCGCCTTCCTCCCGGCCGTGGACGAGCGGCCCTTCTCGCTGCCGACCGACGTGCTGCGCCCGGCGTTCATCCGGGTCGCGGAGCAGGAGGCCGCCGGGCTGACCCGCGGGACGCTGGGCCACGCGCAAGTGGACGCCGCCTGGCAGCGGGTGGCCAGGCGCTGCGTCTACGGCGACGGCGCGGCCGACGACGTGGAGCTCACCCGGCTGCTGGAGGGAGTCATGCGGGCCGGGCGGCGGCGGGTGTCCGGGCGGCGGGCGCAGCGCCGCAGGGAGATCCTGTCGGGCCGCTACGACGCCCGCATCATCGACCACCTGCGCCGGGCCGAGCCGGGCAGCCTCGCCGGGCTCATCGCCGAGACGCCGCAGCCGGAGTCGCGCGGGCTGATGCAGGCGGCGTTCTGGCTGATGGGGCTGAGCTGCACCGCGGCCGGGCTGACGCAGACGCTGGCGCTGCTCGCCGCGCACCCGGCCCACCGCAGGGCGGCCCGCGCCGACTCCGGTCACCTGCGCGCCTGCCTGCGCGAGGGGCTGCGCCTGTGGCCGCCGCTGCCGGTGTTGTCGCGGGTCACCGTCACCGCCACCGACTGGTACGGCACCGCCCTGCCCGTCGGCACCACCGTCGTCGTGCCGCTCGCCGCCCACACGCGCAGCCCGCGCCTGCCGTACGCCGACACGTTCTCCCCCGAGATCTGGCTGGACGGCACTGCGGCGGACGAGTGGTGGGCGCTGCCCGACTGCGACGGCGTGCGGCTGACCCTCGCGGTCGGCACGGCCTTCCTGGGCGCCATGCTGCGGGAGGCCCGGCCCATGCCGGCCGGGCGGCTGCTGTCGGCCCACCGGCCGCTGCCACGCGTGATCGACGTGTCGCGGCTGCGGGTCCGGATGCGCCCGCCGCGGCGGGATTCGGCTCCTCGCTAGTGTCCAACGGACAGTGCCGACCTCCGTTAGAGTCTGGGGTACAAACGGGATGCCGGGCGGCGGAACGGTTCGGTTCTCACGCGACGAACCGGCGGGAGGAACGGTTTCGGGTTGAGACGGCATGACGACGGCGAGAGGACGGCGACGTTGGGGCGCTCCGCAGGCACTCCGCTCCAGCCGGAGGATCCGCCGGCGATCGGCCCGTACGAGCTGGTCAGCCGTCTCGGCTCCGGCGGCATGGGGGTCGTCTACCTCGCCAAGGCGCCCGACGGTTCCCGGGTGGCGCTCAAGGCCATCCGGCGTGACTTCACCGCCGACCCCGTCTACCGCGCCCGTTTCCACGAAGAGGTGTCCAACGCCCGCAAGGTGGCCTCGTTCTGCACGGCGCGGGTGCTCGACCACGGCGAGGACCGCGGCGTCCTCTACCTCGTCACCGAGTACATCGACGGCATCTCGCTCGAAGACCACCTGATCGAGCACGGCGCTCTGTCGCCGTCGGTGCTGCACGCGGCGGCCGTGGGCGTGGCGGCGGCGCTGACCGCGATCCACGCGGCGGGGCTGGTGCACCGCGACCTCAAACCGGCCAACGTGATGCTGACGCTGGCCGGGCCGCGGGTGATCGACTTCGGACTGGCCCGCTCGACCCACGTCGACCAGCGGCACACCAACGCCGGCATGGTGATGGGCACGCCCGGCTGGATCGCTCCGGAGCAGGTCTTCGAGGGGCGCACGAGTCCGGCGGGCGACGTGTTCGCGTGGGGGTCGCTGATCGCGTACGCGGGGCTGGGCGGGCATCCGTTCGGCGAGGGTGACGCGTACGTGATGGCGGCCAGGGCCCGGCAGGCGCCGCCCGACCTGCGCGGGCTGCCGGCGCCGCTCGACCGGCTGGTCGCGGCGGCCATCCACCCGGACCCGGCGCGGCGGCCCGCGGCGCGGCAGCTGCTGCTGGAGCTGGTGGGCGCGGCGGACGAGCCCGCGGCGCAACTGGCCGCCACCAAGCATCTGACCAGCGCGTGGAACCCGTCGGAGTTCGGCCCGCTGAGACCCGGTGGCCCCCACGCCCCCCGCAGCCACCCGGGCGCAGGCCCGGCGGCCTCCTCGAACGCCGCCCCTGGCGCCGCCCCGGGCGCCGCTCACGGGTCCGTCCAGAACGCCGGTCCCAGGGGTGTCCCTGGCGCCGTCCCGAACGCCGCCCCTGGCGCTGGACCGGGCGCCGTTCCGCACCCTGCCCGCCATCCCGACGCGCGCCCGCCACACCAACCGCCCCCGGCCGAGCGCACGGGCCCCACACCCGGCGCCCAGCGCGGCCCCCAGCAACCCCCACCCGCCGAACGCACCGGCCCCACCGGCGGCGCCACCCGTGGCGGGCACCAGCCCTCACCCGCTGAACGCACCGGCTCGGCGCGCGGGTTTCACCAGCCACCGCCCGCCGAACGCACCGGCCCCACCGGCGGCGCCACCCGTGGCGGGCATCAGCCCTCGCCCGGCGAGCGCATCGGGTCCGGGGCCGGAGGGCCGCGCGGGGCGCATATGTCCCCGCCCGCGGAGCGCACCGGGCCCACGCCCGGCACGGCGCGGATGCCGCACCAGCCGCCGGCCGAACGTACCGGCCCCACCGCCGGGGCGGCGCGTGGGATGCACCAGCCGCCGCCCGCCGAGCGGACCGGGCCCGTGCCGGACTTCGGGCACGGCGCGCATCCGGACCGCACCGGGCCCATGCCCGCGGTCGGGCAGGTGCCGTTGCCGCGTAAGACCGCGCAACTGCCGCATCACCACCAGCCTGGCCGGCCGCCCCGCGGCACCACCGGTCGGGGGCCGCTGCCCGGCTTCCCGCCCCGGCGCCGGCAGGGGCTCCGCACGGGGTGCCTGACCGCGCTGCTGGTCCTCGTCGTGGTGCTGGTGGCGCTGGTGGCCATGCTCACGTGGCTGTTCCGCTCGCCGGCCGCCGGCGCGGACGGGCCCGTCCAGGACGGCAAGCTGCGCTTCGCGGTCACCAGCACGAAGTGCCCCAAGCCGGCGCGGGCGGCGGTGAAGCGCACGTGCCGGATAGGCGTGCGCGTGAACAACGTCGGCCACGAGGCCCGCGTCCTCTACCCCGGCCAGCAGAAGCTGATCGACGAGGACGAGAGGGCGCACGGCGGCATCCAGCTGATCGACAAGGGCGGCAAGGAGATCACGCCGATCCGCATCGAGGCGGGCGGGTCGTTCACGGGCGCGCTGGTGTTCGAACTGCCGAAGAATACCGCGCCGATCGGGCTCGAGGTGCACGACTCGGGCCTGAGCGCCGGCGCCCTCGTCAACCTGGACGAGAAGGCCTAGCGCCGGCGACCGGGATCTTCGCGTTGTCCGACGGTTGTCGGCTGAGCAGCCGAAGAGGGCAGATCTCCGGTTCGGTCGGCTCGGTCGCACCCCGCCGCACCGCGGTCTCCGCCGACACCTTGGTAGGGTGCCCGGGTCGCACTGCTTGGAGAGTAGGGCAGCGCTCAAGGGAGAGGGGCCAGGCGACGATGCTGGCGTCAGATGTCCGGCGTGCGATGGCCGCGGCCATGTCGACCGCCTCGTCACTTGGCCTGACAGCCGACGACGCGATCGTTCTTCATGACTCGAACAAGCTCACCCTGCGGCTGCTGCCGTGTGACGTCCTGGCCAGGGTGGCGCCTGTGGCGCATCAGGTCGCACAGTTCGAGATCGAGCTTGCTCAGCGGCTCGCCGAGTCCGGGTGCCCGGTGGCTGCTCTCGAGCCCCGGGTGGAGCCACGCGTCCATGAGCGTGACGGCTTCGTGGTCACGCTGTGGACCTACTACGAACCCGTGACGCCTCGAGAGGTCTCGCCGGCCGACTACGCCAACGCGCTCGAGCGGCTGCATGCCGGCATGCGCGAGCTCGATGTCCCGGTGCCGCACTTCACGGATCGGGTCGAGCAGGCCCAACACCTCGTGGCGAGCCGCGATCACACTCCGGCGCTCGCCGACGCGGACCGGGAGCTGCTCGGCGACACGTTACGGAGCCTGAGACGAGCGATCGGCGAGCGCGGCGGCGCCGAGCAGCTGCTGCACGGCGAGCCGCACCCGGGCAACGTGCTCACCACGAAGAACGGGCTGCTGTTCATAGATTTCGAGACGTGTTGCCGTGGGCCTGTCGCCTTCGACCTGGCCCACGCGCCCGAAGAAGTCAGCGAGCACTATCCCGGTGTCGATCAGGCCTTGCTGCGCGAGTGCCGGATCCTCGTGCTGGCGGTGATCACGACGTGGCGCTGGGATCGAGGCGACCAGCTCCCGAACGGGCGCCGGCTGGGCACGGAGTGGCTCAGCCAGATCCGAGCGGCGCTCGATCGCAACGGGCTGGACACCCTTGGCTGATCGCCGGCCTTCGAGGTCGTAGCCGGCTGCTCCGGCAGGGGATCGCGCACGAGGTCGCCTAGGTCGGCGATCATCTGGGTGAGCAGGCTGGTGTTCTCCCGCCGGACCGCCTGCGGGCGCATGACCTCTCCCGGGAGCGGGCCGGGCCGGCCGGTCAGGCGTTGAAGACGGCCTCGGAGCGGTCGCGGTTTTCGTACAGGTCCCAGTACAGGGGCGCGATCTGCTCGGGCGTGGCCGTCGGGCTGCCTTCCGGGCCGCCCCCGCCGACCCAGACGTTGATCACCACGTGGGCGGCGTGCACGCCGCTGCCGGCCAGTTCCTTGTTCAGGTTGATCACCCAGTTGCGCAGAGCTGCTTGGGCCGGGTTGGCGTTGCCGAACATCGGCACCGGGTCCACGGATCCGCCGCCGGTGGTGAACAGCAGGGTCCCGGCATCCGCCTCGCGCATCGCGGGCAGCACCGTCAGGGCCGCCGTGATGGCGCCGTAGAAGGCGTACTCGATCATCGGCTGCAGATTGTCCACCGTGACCTCCGAGGGAGTGGCCAGGGTGAGTCCGGGCACCGGGGAGTGCGGGGCCGGCGAGTACTCCAGTACGTCGATGCCGCCGAAGCGGGCCTTGGCCGCGTCCAGGGCATCGGTCAGTGAGGCGCGGTCGAGGATGTCGGCGGGGAACGCGGCGGCCGTGATGCCTTCCTGGCTGAGCTGGGCGACCAGCGTTTCCAGCTTCTCCTTGGTACGGGCGATCAGGGCGACGTCGAAGCCGCGGCTGCCGAAGGTGCGGGCGATGGCCAGGCCCATGCCGGGGCCGGCGCCGACGATGGCGAGAGTGGGCACAGTGAGATCTCTTTCGTGTTGTGACCGCCGGGACATGCGGAGCTCGAACACCCGGCCGGCGCGTGGATCAGGTGTCTGGATCAGGCGTGGGCGACGTGGTCGGCGGGAACCGCGCAGCCGTCCGGGCCGCAGATCGCCGCGTCGTTGTCGGCGACGGGAACGGTCGGGTGGGTCTCGTCCCAGACCTGGCGCAGGATGCCGAGCAGGGTGTCGGTGTCCTGTGCTCCAGGAAGGGCGTATCGGCCGTCGACCACGATGTACGGCGTGCCGGTGGCCCCCAGGCGCTGCGCCGTCTCCATGTCGTCCTGGACCTGCTGCCCGAAGCGGCCCTCGGTGAGCACGCGCCGGGTCTTCTCGCGCTCCAGGCCGATCTCGTCGGCCAGGCCGAGGAGATCGTCAAGGTCGAAGACGGGCCGAGCCTGGCCGAAGTAGGCCCGGAAGATCGCGTTCCACGCGACGCGGTTCTTGCCCTCCGCCGAGGCGTGGGCGAGGAACTCGTGGGCGAGCCGGGTGTTGCCGACCTGATTGTCCAGCACCCGGTAGGGGCGCAGGCCCTCCTGCTCGGCCAC
The DNA here is from genome assembly GCF_044465245.1 of Nonomuraea terrae. NCBI lineage: Bacteria > Bacillati > Actinomycetota > Actinomycetes > Streptosporangiales > Streptosporangiaceae > Nonomuraea > Nonomuraea terrae. Next base: position 641,442 of record NZ_JBITLL010000003.1, read on the forward strand.
CGCCTCGATCTGGCGGGTCGACGCCTCCAGGCGGGCGCCGGCCAGGCCGTACCTTCGCAACAGGGCCTCGCGGACGCTGATCGTGCTGCCGACCGTGAGACCGTCGCTCAGCGGGAACGAGCGGTGGATCACTTCCACCTCGTCGCCGTGCTCGAACCGCGCCACGGCGCGGTCCAGGCGGTGGCTGCCCAGGCCGCACCAGGGGCAGGCGATCTCGGACCATATTTCGACTCTCATGGTGCACCCCAATTCCTACTATTTGTGCGTAGCGCCATGATGGACCAGTATGGAAGGCCGTACAAAAGGCACATCGATGTGCGTGCCGGAAGGGAATGTGCGCCATGGACGTCGCAGCCCGGTCAGGTGCCGCAGCAGACCGGGGACCGTGCGCCGGCATCCCCGCCGAGCAGATGGACTTCATCCGCCAGGTGCTGGACCGCGTCGGGGACAAGTGGAGCCTGCTGGTGATCGCCGCACTTGAGGCCGGCCCGCTGCGCTACACCGACCTGCAGCGCGACGCCCCCGGCATCTCACAGCGGATGCTCACCCTTACCGTGCGCCAGCTCCAGCAGGACGGCTTGGTGACCCGGACCGCCTACGCGGAGGTGCCGCCGCGTGTGGAGTACGCCCTCACCCCCCTGGGCCGCAGCCTCCACCACATCGTCACGTCTCTGATCACCTGGGTCGCCGACCACCACGGCGAGATCCGCGAACACCGGGCCCACACCGCCACCAGGCCCTGATGCCCGACCTGTTTCGGGCACGCCACGGCGGCTCGAGCGAGACAGTCGCAAGAAGGTCAACACGCAGACTCGACGGGGAACGACAGGAAGTCCCCCGACCGTCCCCCGTGATCGCGTTCGCGGTGTCCTCGCTGCGATACCGCTCCTTCGCCCCCGGCCCGCCCCCGTGCAGCGAACAGGGCGAGCGGCAGATCGAATAGTTGGCCAAGAGCACCCGCTAACGGGGCTTTTCGCTCGGATGCTCCGTCATGCCCCGCTTCCCATGGTTGAAGGCCGAGTAGCTGGCATTGCCGCAATCTCATGCTCGGCAGTGACTCAACGAACCCGGGAAGGCCGACGAGCACCGCTCGCCCTCTCGCGGCGGCGACCTCGAGCGCATGCGCCTTCAGCGACCTTGGTGGCGCCGAGGACGACGACCACGCCGTTGGGGGTGTCGACGGTCAGCCTCACTTCGGGGTCGAGTACGCGGAGCAATGCCCTCGAAGTCGCCGCGGCGAGCCGCCGCCAGGAAGGCCTGGACCACCTCTCGCCGTTCCCGTCCGGTCGCCGTCGGCCGCTCGGTCGCCTGTACCTTCTGCCGGCGCGGCCCGCGCTCGATCTCTACGAGCAGCGCGACACGGCGGAACACTGCATCAATCGGATCAAGGAGTGGCGCGGGATGGCCTTCCGTTTCGACAAGACGCCCAGAAGCCACCTGGCCGGCCTTCATGTACGCGGAGCCGTCTTGTGGATGGGAAGTCTTCAACCGATCTGAAGATCCGAACTCCGTACAGGCCCTAGAAGCCCTGCTCCGGGGAGACCACGCCGTCGAGGGGCTCGCCGGCGGCGAAGTTCCGTACGTTCGCGGTGACCCGTTCGGCGAGGCGGCGCCAGTAGGCGGCGTGCGGGTTCGCGCTGTGCGGGGTGATGAGGGCGTTCTCCAGCTCCCACAGCGGGTGGCCGTCGGGCAGCGGCTCGGGGTCGGTGACGTCGAGGGCCGCCCCGCCGATGCGGCCGGCGCGCAGCGCGTCCACCAGGTCGGCGGTGACGACGAGGCCGCCTCTGGCGATGTTCACCAGCCAGGCGTCCTCGCGCATGAGGGCGAACTCGCGCGCCCCGAACATGCCCCTGGTGTCCGGCGTGGCCGGCGCGGCGATGACGACGTAGTGGGCGTCGGGCAGCGCGTCGCGGTAGCGGGCGCGCGGCAGGACCCGGGCGGCGCCGGGGACCGCGCCGCTGTCGGTGACCGCGACGATCGTGCAGCCGAACGGCTCCAGCAGCCGGATCAGCCTGCGCCCGATGCCACCGCAGCCGACGATCGCGACCGTCGAGCCGGACAGCTCCACGGAGGTGTTGGCGCCCCACGACGTGGCACGGGCGTGCCGGTGCAGGTCGCGCGCGGCGGCCAGCATCAGGGCCAGCGCGTGCTCGGCGATCTGGGGGGCGTACGCGCCGGTGGCGGCGGTGAAGACAGGATGGCGGGTGATGATGCCGGCGTCCACCCACCGTTCGACGCCCGCGCTCGGCAGCTGCACCCAGCTGATGCCCTCGTGCAGCATGGAGCGGAGCGTCTGCGGGTCGCCGCCGCCGAAGTAGACGATCGCCTCCGCCTCCTCCAGCGGCACGACTTGGCCACCCCCTCGGCGTACGGCCTCGACGAGCGTGGGAACGGGCTCAGGGCCGACGTGGACGGCGACGGTCATGGGGTCTCCTCGGGATCTCGCGGCGGTTCGCTGCTCAGTCTGCCGGATGTCCGGACGCTGTCGACGCGCAGCCGCCGGGCCTCGAAACCCGAGGTGGTCACGGCCGGCCAGGCCACACAGCGCCATGGTGTTCGGGATCTTCTCCATGCTCGGCCACCGGTTCGCGCCCCGCTTCGCCGATCTGGGCGACCAGCGGTTCTGGCGGCCGGACCTGCCCGACGGCACCACCGGTGACTACGGGGGCCGGTGGCGTCATGCGGTGCCGGGGAAATCCTGAGCGTCACGCCGGCGGGCGGAGTTTGGCGGCCACGGCGTCGAGGACCCAGTCGAGGCCGGTCGTGAAGGACTCCTCGGCGCCCACCTCCGTGCCGTCGTACACGAACCTGGCCAGCGCCGGGAAGCGGCCCGTGGCCAGCATCCTCATCACATGCGGGCCGGAGGCGCGCTGCCAGTCGCGCTCGGACAGGCCCGTGGCGCGCTCGGCCCGCACATTCGCGATCTCGCGCCTGATCGCGCCGGTGAAGTAGGCGCTGACGGTCTCCACGGCGCGCGTGACGGTCTCGAGGTCGGCGAGACCGTCGAACGCGGCCAGCGTGGCCTCGGTCACGGCGAGGGCGTTCGGGCCCAGGGTCGGACGGCCGCCCAGCAGGTCGGCCAGCCATTCGTGACGGAGCGTGGTCAGCCTGGTGCGGTGGGCGAGGACGCGCAGCGCCTCCCGCCAGTCCCCGGGCTGCTCCTCGGGGAGGATCTCGGCGTAGACCTCGTCCACCATGAGGTCGAACAGCTCCTCCTTGGTGGAGATGTATCCGTACAGCCGCATCGGACGGGCGTCCAGCCGGGCGGCGACCTTGCGCAACGACACGGCCTCCAGGCCGCCCTCGTCGGCCAGAGCGATGGCGACGGCGACGATCCGCTCCCGGCCGAGCGGCGCGGCGCGAAACTGCGGCTCCGGCCGGTCCCATACAGTCATGGACTCCATCGTACTGTTGCGATATGTCGCAAGTGTCACGTACAGTGCGGCGCTATGATACACCGTATGATACAGCGTATCGCTGTGGTCGGAGGCGGCCCGGCCGGCCTTGCCTTCGCCCGCGTCCTGCACCGCCACGATCACCCCGTCACCGTCCTCGAACGCGATCCCGCCCCCGACGCCCGTCCCCCGGGCGGCACGCTGGACCTGCACGAAGGGATGGGCCAGCTGGCGCTGGGCAAGGCGGGGCTGCTGGCGGAGTTCCAGGCGCTGTCCCGTCCCGAGGGGCAGGCCATGCGCATCCTGGACGTGGACGGCACCGTCCTGCGTGACTGGCAACCCCGTCCGGGTGACCGGGCCAATCCCGAGATCGACCGCGGGCAACTCCGTGACCTGCTGCTCGGACCTCTGGACGTCCAGTGGGGGCGGGGCGTGACGGAGGTGGTGCCGGGGACCCGGGACGGCGTGCTGGTCCGTTTCGCGGACGGGCGACAGGAGACGTTCGACCTCGTGGTCGGCGCGGACGGCGCCTGGTCCCGGGTCCGCCCGGCGGTCTCGTCCGCGACGCCGCACTACACCGGCGTCACCTTGGTCGAGACGTCCCTGGACGACGTCGACACCCGCCATCCGGACCTCGCTCGCCTGATCGGCGACGGTTCCATGGCTGTGTACGGTGCGAACCGGGCCCTCGTCGCCCAGCGCAACAGCGGCGGCCACGTCAAGGTGTACGCCCAGTTCCGCGCGCCGCTGGACTGGCACCCGGACCTGGACCGGCATATGGGCCTGAACCGGCGCGCAGCCCTGGACCTGGCCGACGTCGAGGCTATGCGATCAAGCCTGCTGGCCCTGTTCGACGGCTGGGCCGCTCCCGTCCTCGACCTCCTCCGCCACGGCACCGCTTTCGTCCACCGCCCCCTCTACGTCCTGCCCGTGTCCCACACCTGGGCCCATGTCCCCGGGGTGACCCTACTGGGCGACGCCGCCCACCTGATGCCGCCCTTGGGGGTGGGCGCGAACCTCGCGATGCTGGAAGGCGCCGAACTCGCCGAGTCCGTCGTCGCCGCCCCCGGCCCTGGCGATCTGGACGAGGCCGTCCGCGCCTTCGAGGAACAGATGTGGGCACGGGCCGGCAGGTGGGCGAAGATCACGGCGGCCGGCCTGGAACGCCTCGTGAGCCCGGACCCCACCGAAGCCCTCACCCTCTTCGACGAAGTCCAGCCATCCTGACTGCCGAGCGCGAGAGCACCAGCGGCACGGCACGCTTCCGGCGGATCCACCGCCCGATCCGGCCAACGCCGGCGCCTCGCCCTACCCGGCGCGCCTACCGGGGCGAGCTGATCGCCTTCGCTGCCCCACCACGACGATGAGCTCGGCGAGTGACCGCGACGCCGATCCGCGCGGGCCTAACGGTGGACCGTCTCCCCCGCCTCGGTGAACGAGGCCAGTGCCCGGTCGAGGCCGGCCCGGTCGGGCAGCCCGTCGGTGTCGCTGACGCACTGCACGACGAGCGCCGCCACCGCCGCGGCCTCGCGCAGGCAGGTCTCGTACGGCTCCTCGCGCAGCAGCCCCGACAGGAACCCGGCGGCGAAGGCGTCGCCCGCGCCCACCGGGTCGACCAGCGTCACCGGGAACGCCTCCTGCCGCGCCTCACCCAGGGTGGCGGACTTGTCGCGGTGTTTGACCACGACCAGCGCGTCCAGCCGGGCCGGGTCCACGCCGAGCAGCTCCAGCTCGTCCTGCCCCGCCAGCACGATGTCGGCCCGGCCGAGCAGCGGCGCGACGCGTTCGCGCCACTGCTCGGGTGAGCCGAGCTTGAGGCGGATGTTCGGGTCGAACGAGACGAGCGCGCCCGCCTCGCGGGCGAGGTCGAACAGGCGCAGCGTGGCCTGGTGGGCCGAGTCGGACAGCATCGGCGTGATACCGGTGACGTGGACGATCCGGGCGCCGCTCACCATTTCCGGCGCCAGTTCCTCGGGGGCCAGCCGGGAGGCGGCCGAGCCGGCGCGGTAGTACTGCACGTCGATGGCACGGGAAGGGTGGCTGTCGCGCACCAGCAGACCGGTGGGCGCGCCCGGGTCGACGACGGCGTGACAAGTGTCGATGCCGTCGGCGCGCAGCATGGCGAGCACGGAGCGGCCCGCGGGGTCGGCACCGACCCGGCCGATCCAGCGCACGTCGTGGCCCAACCGGGCCAGGCCCGCGGCCACGTTGCTCTCCGCGCCGGCGATGGAGCGGCGGAACGCGGTCGCCCGCTCCAGCGGGACTCCGGGCTCGGCCAGCATCAGCAGCATCGCCTCGCCGCACACGACGACGGTCACAGCTCTCACTCCTCGCTCGTACGCTCCCGCCGCGCCGTAACCGGGCCGCGGGCAGGCCGCCCCGTCGCGTCCGGATCAGCTCCGGCTGCGGCGGATCGTACTATTAAATGTTTTTTGTTGCGACTTATCCGGATCTACCGGTGAGGGTCGGCGGGTCACCGGTTGACCAGCGGCCCGGACCCGGTGGAGCCGCGGACGACCAGCTCGGGCTGGAAGACCAGCTCGACGTGGCGGGCGGGCGCGCCGTTGACCTCTTCGAGCAGCGTCTGCACGGCGGCCGAGGCCATCGCGCCGATCGGCTTGCGCACGGTCGTCAGCGGCGGGTCGGTGAACGCGATCAGCGGCGAGTCGTCGAACCCCACGACCGACACGTCTCCCGGCACCGACAGCCCCTTCTCCCGGCAGGCGCGGATCGCGCCCAGGGCCATGAGGTCGCTGGCGCACACGATGCCGGTGCAGCCGCGGGTCAGCAGCTGCGCGGCGGCCGCCTGCCCGCCCTCGACCGAGAACAGCGAGTGGGAGATCAGGTCGTCGACATCGGCCGCGCCGAGCAACTGGGCCATGGCCTGCTTGTACCCCTCGATCTTCCTGATCACCGGGACGAACCTGCGCGGCCCCAGCGCGATGCCGATGCGCTCGTGGCCGAGGTCGACGAGGTGCTGCACGGCCAGCCTGGTGGCCAGGCGGTCGTCGGGCGAGATGAACGGGGCGTCGATCTGCTCGTTGTAGCCGTCGACCAGCACGATCGGCAGGCCGCGGTCGGTGAGGCGGGTGTAGCGGTCCATCCGGGCGCTGGTGTCGGCGTGCAGGCCGGAGACGAACACGATGCCGCACACGCCGCGGTCGACCAGCAGCTCGGTGAACTCGTCCTCGGGGGCGCCGCCGGGCAGCTGGGTGCAGAGCACGGGCGTGTAGCCGTGCTGGGTCAGCGCCTTCTCGATGGCCTGCGCGAAGGCGGGGAAGATCGGGTTGTCCAGCTCGGGCGTCACCAGGCCGACCAGCCCGTTGCTGCGCTGGCGCAGCCGGGGCGGGCGTTCGTAGCCCATGAGGTCGAGGGCGGTCATCACGGCCTGGCGGGTGGCGGCCGAGACGCCGGGTTTGCCGTTGAGCACCCTGCTGACGGTGGCCTCACTCACCCCGGCCTGGGCGGCGATGTCGGCGAGGCGAGCGTTACCGTTCATGCCCTCACTTTACTTTCCACCAGGCAGCCGAATCGGCTGCTCCAGGGACGTCCGAGGCGAGCGGCACCGCGCCGTCCAGCCCCGAGCCGAAGGGCGCCGCGGTGAGGCCGACGGCGCGGCGTTCCGCCACAAGCCGGTCATGGCCCTCCCCCACCTCTCTGGCACCTCTGGCCCCTGAAAGGTCTTGCCGCAACTCTACGAAAGCTCTTGCATGGGACATAAATCCCGAAAAATCGGCGAAAGGGCGACCCTAAATTCACGACCGAAATAGCCCCCGGATCACTTTCTTTATGTCAAGGGTGGACATTCACTATTAAGCCGCGATGTACTACCTCTTCAATCAGCCCTGTCCCAGCTGACACGCGCGCAAGGTGTGGGCCCATGAGCTCGGTCGTACTCGACAAAGTGACCAAGGTGTATCCGGGCGGCTTCCTCGCCGTCGACCGGCTCAGCCTGCAGGCGAAAGACGGCGAGTTCCTGGTCCTCCTCGGGCCCTCCGGATGCGGCAAGTCGACGCTGCTGCGGATGATCGCGGGCCTGGAGCAGATCACCACCGGCGATCTGTGGCTGGACGGCGAGGTGGCCAACCACCTGGCGCCGCGCGACCGCGACGTCGCCATGGTGTTCCAGAACGGCGCCCTCTACCCGCACAGGACCGTGCGGGGAAACATCTCCTTCCCGCTGGAGATCGCCAAGGCCGACCCGGCGCTGGTGCGCGAGCGCGTCACCGAGCTGTCCAAGGCGCTGCACATCGAGGAGACGCTCGGCCGCCGGCCCGGCACGCTCTCCGGCGGCCAGCGCCAGCGGGTGGCGATGGGCCGGGCGATCGTCCGCCAGCCCCGGCTGTTCCTCATGGACGAGCCGCTGTCGAACCTCGACGCCGGCATGCGCACCGAGCTTCGGATGGAGATCTCGGCCCTGGTCAGGTCGCTCGGCGTCACCACCGTCTACGTCACCCACGACCAGGTGGAGGCGCTCACCCTGGCGGACCGGATCGCGATACTCAACCGCGGGGTGCTGCAGGACGTGGGCACACCGGCGCAGATCTACAACGACCCGGCGACCGCGTTCGTCGCGGCCTTCCTCAACTCCCAGCAGCTGAACCTGCTGGCCGCCGATGTCAGGACGCCGCAGAACCAGTACGTGATGCTGGACTTCGGGCCGCACCGGCTGACGATGCCGTGGAGCGACCCCCGGGCGTACGCGCTCTCGCAGCACACCGGCGGTCAGGTGCTGGTCGGCATGCGGCCCGACGGGCTGGCGCCGGTGCCGGAGTCGTACGACGGGCCGTCGTTCTACGGGCGGGTGCGGGCGCTGGAGTACCACGGGCACGACTGGCTGGCGTACGTGGAGTGCGGGATGCCGCCAGTGCCGGTGCCGGAGCCGCCGGATCCGCGCATCCGGGCGGGCGGCGAGGACGACGGCCCGGGCACGCTGCAGCGGCTCGCGCGGCGGCTGTTCGGCCGCGGGGAGGAGCACCAGGAGCAGGAGCGGGTGGGACAACACCCGAACGGCGGCATCCACCGCCGCGCGGACCTGGTGGTCCGCCTGGGCGGCCGGCCCGTCTGGCGTACGGGCGACGCCGCCAAGATCGCGGTGGACCTCTCCCGCGTCATGCTCTTCAAGCCCGACGGCACCCGCATCGACCCCCCGCGCCGCTGAGACCGGGCCTCGGCCCGGCACGACGAGCGGCCACCGAGGCCGGGCCCCGCTCCAGCACGACGAGCGACCACCGAGAACAGGCGTCAGCCGAGGACGGCGCGCAGCCACGCCGCCGTCACGGCGAGCGAGCCGGGCCGGTCGAACTCGGCTCCCTCGTGGCCGGCGCCGCCCAGCAGCTCGAACCGGCTGCTCACCCCGGCCCGGCTGAGCGCGTGGTGCAGGGCCTCGCCCTCCGAGGGCGGGATCACCCGGTCGCGGTCGCCGTGCGCGATGAGGAACGGCGGCGCCTGCGGGGTGACGCGCGACAACAGGCTCAACCCCCGCGCCCGGCCGGCGACGTCGCCCGGACCGGCCACACCGAGCAGGTCGGCCTCGAACGCGAACGGCAGCAGGCGGGCCTCCAGCGCGCTGCGCGAGGCGGACACCACCAGATCGGACTGGCCGAACCAGTGGACGGCGGCCTGCACGCCGCTGGAAAGGCCCAGGTTGCCGCCGACGTCGCCCTCCAGCTCGGCGTCGCCGGGGGTGAGGGCCAGCAGGGAGCCGAGGTAGGCCCCGGCCGACGCGCCCCACACGCCGATCCGCTCGGTCGCGAGGCCGAGGCGGGGCCCGTGGGCGCGCAGCCAGCGCACGGCTCCCTTGAGGTCGTGCAGCGGGCCGGGGAAGACGGCGCCGGGCGCCAGCCGGTAGTTCACCGACGCCACCGTCACGCCGTACGCGGCCATCGGCGCGAGCCGTTCGGCGCTTCCGTCGGCCTTGTCGCCGTGCCGCCAGCCGCCGCCGTGGGCGTACAGCACCAGCGGCGCGCCTGGCTGCGGGGCGCGGTAGAGGTCAAGCGCGAGGTCGGCGCCGCCGGCGGTGGCGTAGACGAGGTCGCGCTCGACCGTCACGGAGGTCACGGCCGCCCGGCCGCGATGGCGGGCCAGAGCACGGCGACGACGCGCTCGGGGATCTCCTTCTTCGGCTCGCCGGCGTAGAAGGCGGCGAAGTAGGCGCCGAAGCACATCATCGCGATCACGCGGGTGTCGATGCCGTCGCGGACCGCGCCGCGCTCGCGCAGTCGCTTCAGCACCTCCTCCATCAACGAGACGCGCGGCTCGACGGCGTGCTCGCGCAGGATCTCCATCAGCTCGGGGGTGCGGATCGCCTCGCCGGCGAAGTTGCCCATGAGCACCATGGCGTCGGGGTTGAAGTAGGCCGGGTCGAGCCGGCGGACGGCCTCGACGAGCACCTCGCGCGGCTCCAGCTCGGACATGTCGACGGTGTACATGTCGCGCTGTTTGCGGAAGCCGTAGTCGAGGGCGTCGACGACCAGGTCGAACTTGTTCTTCCAGCGGCGGTAGAGCGTGGGCCTGGTCACCCCGGCGTCGGCGACGATGTCGCCGATGGTCATCTTCGAATAGCCGTCGCGGACCAGCCGCTCGCGGGTGGCCAGGATGATGGCCTCGTCGATGGCCGCGTCGCGGGGCCGGCCTCCTGGATGCGCCCGCTCGCCCTGCGGCTCTCGTTCCATCGGATCCCCTCGCGGCGGTGGTCGATACGTTACAGACTGTGACTGTAACACAAATGGCGGGCGACGCCGGAGCTCTTCGCGACTTACGTTACATTCAATAGCTGTAACGAAAATCCAGTCCGAGAGGGAGTCCCGGATGAATCCCGAGTCAGCCGGCCAGGCGGAGCGGCGGAGCGTGCCCTTGGGCTCGACCGAGCTCGACGTCGCGGCGATCGAGCGGGCCGTCGAGGCCGCCACCGGAAAGAGGACGGTGCACCAGTGAGCGATACGGACCGGCTCGCCGACCTGGCCGCGGCCGGGGTTTCCCTCTGGCTCGACGACCTGTCACGGGAGCGGCTGGAGTCGGGCGACCTCGCCGGTCTCATCCGAGACCTGCACGTCACCGGCGTCACGACCAACCCGACGATCTTCGCAGGCGCCATCGCGAACGGCGCGGCCTACGACGGCCGGCTGCGCGGACCGGCCGCCGCCGGCGCCGGCGCGAGCACCGCCGTCCGCGAGCTGACCACGGCGGACGTGCGCGACGCCGCCGACCTGTTCCGTCCCGTCCACGAGCGGACGGGCGGCGTGGACGGCCGGGTGTCGATCGAGGTGGACCCCCGGCTGGCCAGGGACACCGCGGGGACGGTGGCCGAGGCGCGGCAGCTGTGGCGGACGGTGGCCAGGCCCAACGTCTTCGTCAAGATCCCGGCGACCGAGGAGGGCCTGCCGGCCATCGCCGCGGCGCTGGCCGAGGGCATCAGCGTCAACGTGACGCTGATCTTCTCACCCGAGCGGTACCGGGCCGTCGTCGACGCCTTCTTCACCGGCCTGGAGCGGGCGCGGGCCGGCGGCCACGACCTCGCCGGCATCGCGTCGGTGGCGTCGTTCTTCGTCTCCAGGGTGGACACCGAGGTGGACCGGCGCCTGGACGCGATCGGCACCGAGGAGGCGCTGACGCTGCGCGGTCAGGCGGCGATCGCCAACGCCCGCCTGGCGTACGCGGTGTACCAGGAGCTCTTCGCCGGGGACCGGTGGCGGGCGCTGGCCGGAGCGGGGGCCCGGCCGCAGCGCCCGCTGTGGGCGTCCACGAGTGTGAAGGACCCCGGCTACCGCGACACCCGCTACGTCGACGAGCTCGTCGCCCCCGGCGTGGTCAGCACGATGCCGGAGAAGACGCTCCGCGCCGTCGCCGACCACGGGTGCATCACCGGTGACACGATCACCGGCACGGCCCGGCACGCGCGTGAGGTCTTCGACCGGCTCACGGCGGTGGGCGTCGACCTGGACGAGGTGTTCCGGGTGCTGGAGGACGAGGGCGTCGCGGCGTTCGAGCGGTCGTGGGTGACGCTGCTGGACGCCGTGACCGCGCGGCTGGCGAAGGCGAGGGGCTGACGTGGAGCCGCGTCCATCGGTCCTGCACTGGTTCGACGTCATCTGCCCGTTCTGTTACGTGGCGCAGCAGCGGAACGCCATCCTCGAAGGCCGCGGCCTGGCCGTCGTGCATCTGGCGTTCCAGATCCATCCCGAGATCCCGGCCGGCGGGATCGAGGCGGGACCACGGGTGGGGCCGATGTACGCGGCGCTCGAACGCGAGGCGGCCGCGGCCGGCCTGCCGTTGAACTGGCCGGCCCGGCTGCCCGACACCAGAAGGGCACTGGCCGCCGCGGAGTGGGTACGACTGAACACGGCGCAGGCGTCGGCCGGCTTCGTCCGGCGGCTGTTCGAGGCGCACTTCGTGCTCGGCGAGGACCTCGGCGACCCGGCGGTGATCGAGCGGCACGCCGCCCAGGCCGGCGTCGACGTCGCCGGTCTGCGTGCCGGGCTCGACTCCGGCGCCGCGTTCGCGGCGCTCGCCGAGGCGGAGTCGCTGGGCGCCCGGCACGGCGTACGGGCCACGCCGAGCTGGCTCATCGCGGGCGAGCTGGTCTCGGGGCTGCTCCCTCCGGAGGAGTTCGAACGCCTCGCGGACAGAGCACTCCACGCATGAAGGAGATCGAGATGGAGCTGAAGGTGGTGCCGCCCGGCGGCGGCGACGTGGCGGGCATTCCCGGGTTCGGCGTGGTCTTCAAGCTGCGCAGCCACGACACCCACGGGGTGGTGTCCATCGTGGAGCATCCCTTCTCCGTGGGCTCGATCACCATGCCGCACCGCCACAGCCGCGAGGACGAGCACTCGATCGTGCTCGAAGGCGAGATCGGCTTCCGGTCCGACGAGGCCGAGGTCGTCCTGGGGCCCGGCGGCTACATCACCAAGCCGCGCGGGCAGATGCACGCCATGTGGAACGCCGGGACGACGCCCGGCCGCATCGTCGAGGTCATCACGCCGGGCGGCTTCGAAGGCTACTTCCGCGAGCTCGCCGAGCTCTTCGCCTCCGTCGAGCCGCCGGCCGGCCTGAGCGTGCGCGAGACGCCGGAGTTCGCCGGCCTCGCCGAGCGGTACGGCCTGACCTCCGGCACGCCTGACTGGCTCGACGACGTCGTGGCCCGCTACGGCCTGACCCACCCGGTGACGGGCTGAGTCAGGGGGCGGGAGCCCAGCGGGGCCCGCCGGGGGTGTCCTCGATCGTGATGCCGCCGCGCGACAGGGCGGCGCGCAGCGCGTCGGCCACGTCGTAGCGGCCCTGTGCGCGCAGCTCGCCGCGGAGCGCGAGCAGCGCCTCCACCAGGCACGGCAGGCTCCGGGAACGGCGGGTCTCGGCCGAGGCCAGCTCGCCGAGGCGGGCGATCAGCAGCCGCAGCACCTCGCGGGCCTGCTCGACCCCGCCGGAGTCCTCCTCGGTGTCGGCGGCCCATTTGACGATCTCGGTCTCGAGGTCGAGCACCGCCTGCGCGGCGGCCACCGGCTCGGGCCGGGCCGCCGCCGCCCGGAACAACTCCTCGCACGTGCGGATCGACTCCTCCAGGGTGGCCTCGGCGGGAGCCTCCCGCCTGTCGGGCGAGGGCGGGGGCGGCGCGGGCGCGTCGGCCGCGCCTTCCGCCAGGCGGCGCAACCCGGCGAGGTCGGTGGCGGTGCCGGCCGGCAGGAACGCCTGGGAGCCGGGCCGGCGTACGGTCAGCCCGCCGCGGCCCGCCACCCGCACCGACTCGCTCTCCAGGTCGATGACCAGGGCGGTGTGCTCGTCGAGGCCGAGCACGGCCGTGCCGGGCGGCAGCTCGCGCTCCATCCGGGACAGGCGGCGCTCGCCGAGGTAGCAGAAGCGGGTGTCGTGGGTGCCGCCCTCGGCGTTGTCGAAGTGGGGGATCAGCACGGCCCGCAGCCCGAGCGGCTCCAGCAGGCCGAGCCCTTCGCGCCAGTGCGGTTCCGCGCCCACCTTGTAGATCTCGTAGACGGGCACCGTGGCCAGGCCGGCCGTGCAGGCCGCCGCCGAGGCCAGCACGGTCACGCCCTCCCGCGCCCTGATCCGGGCGCGCAGGTCGCCGGCCACTCCGGAGCCGGTCCACCGCTCCAGCGCGTACGTGGGGCTGCCGGGGCCGGAGAACACCCAGTCGGCGCCCGTGATGCCCGCGGCGACGTCGACGTCGAGGCCGACGCTGCGCGCGAAATAGCGGTGGGCGCGGGCCGAGATGTCGGCGTGGTTCTCCTGGAAGGCGTAGGGCGTGTCGAGCAGCACGGCCCGTGCCCCCGGACGCAGCGTCCGCGCGGCGGCGCGGTGGATCTCGACCATCGTCGGGCTCGTCTCTCCCGACCCCATCAGCACCAGCAAACCGGCCATGGCCGTCGGCCCCCTCTCTCCCACGCCATCGACTACACCCCGGACGGCCCCCGGCGTTCAAGAGCGGGAGACATATGCTTGGTGGACGCACCTGCACATCATTGGCAGTAAGTTGTTGGCGGTGACGGGAGGACACGTGGTCTCGGTCGAGACGCTCATGCTACGGGTCGATGCCGACGGTCGCTGGTCGTACCGGCAGGCCCGCGCCACGCCGCCGCGCGGTGAGAGCCCCGACGCGACGGCCCGCAGGCTGGCCGGCGTCGCGGCGGGCGACGGCGACACGGTCGTCCACTCCACGAGCTGGCGTCACGAGCCGGGCGGCACGATCGTGCTGACCTACGCGGTCTGCCCCGATCCCGCGCCGTGGCTGCCCGCGACGGAGGTGCCGGTGCTGGAGATCGTCCGGGGCGAGGCGCCCGCGACGCCGTCGCCCGGGCAGATCTCAGTCGCCAACGTTGTCGCGCACGCGGTCAGGCATCTGGCCTTCCTCATGGCCGAGGACCCGGTCGTCGCCCGGGTGCTCGGGCACCACCCGGGCCTCGCCCGCGCTCTGGAGCCGGCTCTGGCGTGAGACGCGGCGGCCGAGCGCCTGCATGGGTTTCTCGACGTAGCGGTAGGCCAGCGCGCTGAGCGCCACGACCGCGACCAGCGCCACCGCCGTCACGGCCAGCTGGTACGGCAGCTCCCGCGCCCGGAGGTCACCGGTGACCTCCACGACGTACTTCAGCACCGGGTGGTGCACCAGGTAGAGCGAGTAGCTGATCAGGCCGAGCCACACGGCCACCTTGGGCAGCCGCCGCCCGCGCAGCGCCATCGCGCCCGCGAACGTGGCCCCGGCCAGCGCGATCGTGGTCAGCCACACACCGGCCTGGACCCACCACCAGCCGCTCATGACGGCCCACACCGGCGTGATGCCGACCAGCGCCGCGGTGACCGCCACCGGCCACAGCCCGGCGTCGCCGCGCTCCCACCGGTAGATCGCCGTGCCCGCGAACATCACGGCGAGCACGGCCACCCCGAGCCACGGCACGCGGCTGCTCAGCACCAGCAGCGTCACCGCCATGAGGCCGAGCACGACCGCGGCGGCCGTCCGGAACTTCCCCCCCACCACGCAGGTCAGGCCCACCACGAAGACGGCGCACGAGGCGTACGCCGTCCAGCTGCCGCCGAGCACGGCGCCCGGCGTGAGCAGCCCGACCACCACGGCCCCGCCGGCGAACGCCATCGCCAGCGTGCCGCTGCGCTGATGTCCCCTCGTCAGGAACAGCGCGGTCACCACGAGGTAGAAGACCATCTCGTACGACAGCGTCCACATGGTGTCGGCGACGCCGCCGACGCTGACGACGTCGAGCAGCATGGTCGCGTGCGCGGCCACCGCGCTGCCGTCGCGCGGCACGGCCTCGCGCACCGGCACCCACCAGGCCAGGGCCAGCACCAGCGCGATGACGGCGAGGTAGAGGGGGTAGAGGCGGAAGAACCGGCTGATCCAGAACGCGCGCACGTCACCGTGGCGTTCCAGCGAGGCCGGGATGATGTAGCCGCTGACCAGGAAGAAGACCAGGATGCCGTAGACGCCCGGGTTGAACCAGTAGAACCGCAGGCTGGGCAGGTACCAGGGCAGGATGTGCTCGACCACGACGGCCAGCGCCCCGATGCCGCGCAACGCGTCCAGCCAGGCGAGCCTGGGAGCGGACATGACGGAGGGCGGGGCGGCGATGGACACCCGTCCCAACCTACCCCGTTTTCGTATGGACAGATGCCGCGGGAGGCGCACTTCGGGCACCGGGTCTCAGGAGGCGCGGTGCCGTGGAGAGGGAGGCGTGGTGGCCGGCGCCCGCGCGGCCGTCGGGCCCGGCGGCCGGGCGACGGCCGGCCTGCGGGTGGAGGCCACCACGCCGCGGGCAACACCGTCCAGACCATGCCCGACGCCTACAGCGTGCGCTGACACGCGGCGATCCGGGCACGGCCAGGCCGGCCGTGCCCAGATCGTCACCAGCCGACCTTGCCCTTGCCGGAGATCAGGGCGCGGGCGATGACCATGCGCTGGACGTCGTTGGTGCCCTCGCCGATCGCCATCAGCGGCGCGTCGCGGTAGAGCCGCTCGACCACGAACTCCTGCGAGTAGCCGTAGCCGCCGTGGATGCGCATCGACTCCAGGGACGCCTTCAGCGCCACCTCCGAGGCGAAGTACTTCGCCATGCCGGCCTCCATGTCCACCCGCCTGCCGCCGTCGGCCTGGGAGGCTGCCCAGTACGTGAGCAGCCGCGCGGCCTGGATCTCGGTGGCCATGTCGGCGAGCTTGAGCTGGACGGCCTGGAAGTCGGAGATGGGCTGGCCGAACGCCGTGCGCTCCCGCGAGTACGCCAGCGCGGCGTCGTAGGCGGCCTGGGCGACGCCGACGGCGCGGGCGGCGATGTTGACGCGGCCCATCTCCAGCCCGCCGAGCACCTGCTGCATGCCGCGCCCCTCGACACCGCCGAGCAGCGCCGAGACCGGCACGCGCACCTCGTCGAGCACGACCTCGCACGTCTCGGTGCCCTTGTAGCCGAGCTTGGGCAGGTCGCGGCTGATGCCGAAGCCGGGTGAGGCCGGGTCGACCAGCAGCACCGACATGCCGCGGTGCGCCGGCTGCTCGACGGAGGTCTTGACCAGCACGGGCAGCGGGTCGGCGTGACGGGCGTTGGTGATCCAGGTCTTGGTGCCGGTGACGACGTAGTGGTCGCCGTCGCGCACGGCGCGGGTCTGGATGCCCTGCAGGTCGGTGCCGGCTCCCGGCTCGGTCAGCGCGATGGCCGTACGGCGGGCGCCGGTGGCCAGGTCGGGCAGGTGGCGGCGCTTCTGCTCGTCTGTGCCGTGGCGGGCGATCATCCAGCAGGCCAGCGAGTGGGAGCCGATCGTGCCGGCCACGCCCATCCAGCCCCGCGCGATCTCCTCGAAGACCAGCGCGAACGTCACCATGTCCGCCTCCAGCCCGCCGTACTCCTCGGGCACGGACAGGCCGAACAGCCCCATCTGCTTCATCTTCTCGACGATCTCGGCGGGATAGCGGCCGGAGTGCTCCCACTCGGTCGCCACCGGCACGATCTCCTTGTCCACGAACGTGCGCAGCGTCTCGCGGAACGCCTTCTGCTCGTCGGTCAGCTCGAAGTCCATATGCCTCGAATCCTCACAGCGGGCCCGTCTTGGCCTGCGGGAAATATCCCTTGTCGTGGGGCGCGTCGCGTTTGTAGACCATGACGGTCCGCGTCCACGACATGATCTCGTCGCCGTCCTGGTTGAGCCCGCGCGTGTGGAAACCGACGATGCCGGCGTACGGGCGTGACTTCGACTCCCGCTTGGTGGTCACCTTCGACTCGGCGTAGACGGTGTCGCCGATGAACACGGGGTGGGTGAGTTTGATCTCCTCCCACCCCAGGTTCATGATCGCCGTCTGACTGATGTCGATGACCGACAGGCCGAGCACGACGGCCACGGTAAGCCCGGAGTTCACGATGATCTTGCCGGTGGGCGCCTTGGCGGCGAAGTGGGCGTTGAAGTGGTTCTGGTTCGTGTTCATGGTCAGGAGCGTGAACCAGGTGTTGTCCGCCTCACTGATCGTGCGGCCCAGCGGGTGCTGGTAGACGTCGCCGACCACGAAGTCCTCGTAGTAACGCCCCAGACCTGGTTCGTGGACGGTCACCGGCTGCTCCTGTTCACACGGTCAGATTCCCCACGTTAGTAATCAGCTGTTTTCCGGGTCAATCGGCTGTGTGACGAAAAAAGATCAGGTGCGGGCGGCCAGTTTGGAGACGACGTCCACGATGCGGGCGGCGCGTTCCACCTCGGCGCGGTGGAACACCGGTCCCTCCGCGCGCGCCACCACCACGTGCAGCCCGGCCGTCAGCACGGGCAGCAGCATCAGCCGGTGTTCCTTGCCCTCCATGCTGATGGCCCGCGGCGGCGCGTCGGGCGGCTCGAACTCCGGCGGCGCCGCCAGGGAGGCATGCCGGACGGCGCCGTCGGCCACCGCCACCGACCACTCCGCCCCGCACAGCCCCGGCAGCGCGTCCACCAGGGTGGCGAAACCGCGCGACGGCTCGGCGACCACGTGCATGAGCAGGTCGTAGTCGGGTGCCGAGCCGGGCACGTCCTTCGTCGGCCACACTCCCTCGATCCGCACGCCGGGCATGGCCGACAACCGTTCGCGTGCCTGCGCGGGAGTCATCCGCCCCGGCCAGGAGACGGTGAAGTCGTCCACGGCCCGTCCCGCCTCACGTTCGAGGACGGTGACCTGGAGGATGTCCGCTCCCAGAGCACCCAACGACTTGGCGACCTGGCCAAGTCCTCCAGGCCGGTCCGGCAGCGACACCCTCAGTCGCAGCAGCATTGCACGCCCCCTTTCCAGAGGCTCTCACAGTGCCGTGGAAAGATTTCAAGCACGTTCCACGGATATGTCGCACATGCTGCGCTTATATCCCAGGATGCAGCGTTAAGTCGGGTTTGTCGATAAAGGGAGGTTGGAGTTTCCGCAGGTCATCCGTCACTCATCGGCGGGACGTTCCTGCAGGACCCAGCCGTTGCCGTCGAGGTCGTTGAAGAACACGAACGAGTTCCACCGGCCACCCCTGCCCTCGGCCAGGGTGCCGTCCTCGGCGTAGTGCTTGACGGCGCTGACCTCGACGCCGCGCCCGGCCAGCTCGGCCCGCGCGGCGCCGATGTCGGGCACCACGATCTGCAGCCCCCGCACGGCTCCGGGCTCGGTGCCGGTGGGGGCGCCGATGACGATCGAGCAGGCCGACCCCGGCGGGGTGAGCTGCACGATGCGCACGTCGTCACCGGTCCGGGTGTCGTGATCGACCACGAACCCGAGCTGCTCGCTGTAGAAACGCTTCGCCTGCTCCACATCGGCCACCGGAATCGGAACGACTTCGAGCTTCCAGTCCACCTGTGCTCCTTCCACGCGTGGTGATGGTGCCTGTCACGAACGCGTCGAACGGGGTGTCCCGGATTCGACAGTTCAGCCGGCGGCTTCCCAGACGGCCTCGAACGCCTCCGCGGTGACCTCGCTCAGCTCCCAGATCTCCAGCGGCTGGTCGGTGAGGAAGCCGTGCTCGTCGTACAGGTGGCGCCACCAGTAGCGGTGGGCGACCCGGCCGTCCGGGCCGGGGCCGATCTCGACCTGCCGGACCGCCCAGTGCTCGCCGTCGCCCTCGACGCTCTCGAACAGCCAGGCCCGGCCGTTGCCGCCACCCAGATGCCAGTAGTGGCGGGGCGCGTCGGACTCGGCGAGCTGCCGCACCAGCGGCCTGCGAAGGTCTTCTTCCAGCACGCCGTTCACTCTAGATGCTCAGTGCTGGAACGCCCCCGCGTCCGGGGCGCCGGCCAGCGGCCTGCCGGAGGCGTCCTTGGCGAAGGCCTTGCCGCCGTACCAGGCGTGGGTGAGGGCCACGCCGCGGCCGAGCGCCGGGGAGCCCGGGCGCACGCGCAGATCGTTCGGGGCGAAGAAGCGCGGGTCGGCCATGACGGACTTCGGCCCGAGCGCGAACCTCGCCCTGCGGCCCTTGTACACGCTGCCGGCCTCGTCGGCGCCCTTGCCGTCCTCCCAGCCGGCCTCGCCGCCGACCACGATGACGTTGTTGCGCAGCCTGAGGATCGACGGCGCGCAGCCGTCGTGGCAGGACCAGCCGATGGTGTCGCGGGCCGGCAGGTAGACCGAGTTGTGCACGGCGACCGTGCCGTTGACCGGGCCGACGATGTGGCGCGGGCCGCGGGTGATGAGGAAGGAGCCGCGGCTGCGCGTCGAGGTGACGACGTTGAAGGCGAAGACGTTGCCGGAGGCGGTCTTGCCCTTCTTCGCGCCGAGCTCGGTGAAGGTCTCGTTGTTCCTGGCGACGTTGTGGGTGATGAGGTTGCGGTCGCCGTTGTAGACCTCGACCGCCGCGCCGTCTGCGCCGTAGTCCTTGCTCTTGGCGAAGCTGCCGGTGATGGTGTTGCCGGTCACCACGTTGTCGTCGCCGTTGAGCAGCACGCCGAACGCGCCGGAGTCGTCGTCGCCGCCCTCGTCGTTGACGCTCATCCGGTTGTTGTCGGCCAGGACGCTGTCGCGGACGGTGTTGCGCGAGCCGGAGTAGGTGACGTGGACGCCGGCGATGTTGCGGTCGGCGTGCACACCGGACAGTTCGTTCCGGTCGCCGTCGAGCCGGAACCCGGCCCAGCGGCAGCCCGAGGCGCGCAGCCCGCTGACGCGCCAGTGGTCGCCCTTGACGATCACGCAGTCGTCGTCCTTGCCGCTGATCCTCGCCAGCGGGCCGGTGCCGTACGGCTTGATCACGATGGGCTGGGCGGCGGTGCCGCTCGCCTCCAGGGTGAGCGGGCCGGTGAAGCCGCTGCCCCGCTTGAACGCGACCGTGTCACCCGGCTTCAGGTCGGCGGCGTTGACGGGGGCGAGGGTCTTCCACGCGGTGTCGGCGCTCGTACCGGCCGCCGCGTCGTCTCCGGCCCGGGAGTCGACGTAGTAGGTCGTGCCCGCCCTGGCGTGCGTCTGCGCCTGGGCCACTGACGGGACGGCAGGAAGAAGCGAAGCGACCAGGGCCACGGACAGCAACCTCATGCGAGCACACCACTATCTAGTTGAATCGGAACGGACTTTCGGCAGTCGCCACCGTAGCGTGATCGCCATGTGACGCGCCACACACTCGGCGAAGCTCCGGGATGTGGCATCACGCCCAGGTCAAGCCCGTGGTAAAGCCCGGCAAGGCCGACGCCAAGACGGCCTTCGCCCGAGACCAGGTACCCTCTGCCTGCAACTTTCCGCAACTTGCGCTTGACCGTTCGCCGGACAAGGCGCGATCCTGCACCAGACCATCGCCCGACAACTCGGGTCATCCGGGGGAAGGACAACCATGCTCGGCAACGACGACTGGTGGCGCGACGCCGTCGTGTACCAGGTGTACCCTCGCAGCTTCGCCGACGCCGACGGCGACGGCATGGGGGATCTGGAGGGCGTGCGCGAGCGGCTGGGCTATCTCGCCGACCTGGGCGTCGACGCCGTCTGGCTGAGCCCTTTCTACACCTCCCCGATGGCCGACGGCGGCTACGACGTGGCCGACTACCGCGACGTCGACCCGATCTTCGGCACGCTCGCCGACTTCGACGCGCTCGTCGCCGAGGCCCACGGCAAGGGCATCAGGGTCATCGTCGACCTGGTGCCGAACCACTCCTCCGACCAGCACCCGTGGTTCCGGCAGGCCCTGCGAGGCGAGCGCCGCGACCGGTACGTCTTCCGCGACAAGCCCAACGACTGGGAGTCGATCTTCGGCGGCCCGGCGTGGACGCAGGTCGCCGACGGGCAGTGGTACCTCCACCTGTTCGCCCCCGAGCAGCCCGACCTCAACTGGGAGAACCCGGAGGTGCGCGCCGAGTTCCGCGACGTCCTGCGCTTCTGGCTGGACCGGGGCGTCGACGGGTTCCGGATCGACGTGGCACACGGCATGATCAAGGCCGACGGGCTGCCCGACGTGGGCGTGAAGGAGGGCCCGCAGGCCGAGATGCTGGGCGACGAGATCGTGCCGTACTTCGACCAGGACGGCGTGCACGACATCTACCGCGAGTGGCGGCCGATCCTCGACTCCTACCCGGGCGGGCGCATGGCGGTGGCCGAGGCGTGGGTCTCCTCGCCCGAGCGGCTGGCCCGCTACGTCGGCCCGGACGAGCTGCACCAGGCGTTCAACTTCGAGTTCATGATGGCCGACTTCCACGCCAAGTCGTTCCGTACGGTCATCGAGAACTCGCTGAAGGAGGCCGAGCTGGTCGGCGCGCCCACCACGTGGGTGCTGTCCAACCACGACAAGCCCCGCCACGTCACCCGCCACGGCGGCCTGGCCAGGGCCAGGGCGGCCACCCTGCTGATGCTGGCGCTGCCCGGCTCGGCCTACCTCTACAACGGCGAGGAGCTGGGCCTGCCCGAGGTGCTCGACCTGCCCGACGAGCTGCGCCAGGACCCGGCGTTCAAGCGCCGCGGCGAGAGCCGTGACGGCTGCCGGGTGCCGATCCCGTGGACGTCCTCCGGCGACCTCGGCTGGCGCGACCCATGGCTGCCGATCCCGGCCGCGTGGGCGTCGCTGTCGGCCGAGGCCCAGCAGGACGACCCCGAATCCACGCTGAACCTCTACCGGGCCGCGCTGCGGCTGCGCAAGAGGCACCCGGCGCTCGGCGGCGGCACGCTGAAGTGGCTCGACTCCCCCAGGGACGTGCTGATGATCGAGCGCGATCCGGGGCTGGTCGTCGTGCTCAACACGGGCGAGGAGCCCGTCAGCGTGCCCGGCGAGGTGCTCCTGGCCAGCGGGCCACTGGCCGCCAATGGGGCAATTCCCCCAGACACCGCCGTCTGGGTACAACGCTGACGATTGGCCGAAACTTTTCCTTTACCGGACAAATACCTGCAATTACGCTCGGTAACCTCGGGGGGTGGCACCCCGGTGGGCCCGGTCCCTGCGTGTCCGCGTCACCCTCATCGCGACGGCCGTCGCCGCCCTCGTGCTCATCCCCGTGGGCGTCGGCGGCATCGCCGTGTCCCGGGCCCTGGTCACGGCGAGCGTCTACAGCGAGACCCGTGACACCGCGGAACGCGTCGCCTTCGAGATGCGGGGCGGCGCGCTCCCCCTGGGCTCGTCCATCCCGGTGCCGCACCCGTCCGTCGACCTGATCCAGGTCGTCGCGCCCGACGGCCGGTTCCTCGCGACCAGCGACGCGGCCAGGAACATGCCGCCGCTCAGCGAGGTACGTCCAGGGGCTCGCCACCGCGTGGTCAACACCACCAGCTGCCTGCCCACCGAGTGCGTCCACCTGACCGCGGTCCGGGTCTCCATGAACGCCGACTCCCCCGTCGTCTACGCCGGCCGCAGGACGCCCGAGATGCTCGCCACCCGGGTCGTCGACATCGTCGTGTACGCGGAGATCGCCGTCCTCATCGCGCTGGCCGGCTGGGCCACGTGGCTGATCACCGGCCGCGCGCTCCGGCCGGTGCGGATCATGGGCGGCGAGCTCGACGCCGTGCACGCCGGCGACCTGAGCCGCCGCGTCACCCAGCCGCCGGGCGACGACGAGGTGGCCCAGCTCGCCCGGTCCGTCAACGGCACGCTGGAGCGGCTCGAACGCTCAGCCGAGCAGCAGCGCCGTTTCGCCTCCGACGCCTCCCACGAGCTGCGCACGCCGATCGCCGGGCTGCGCGCCCAGCTGGAGAGCGCCCAGCTCTACCCGGAGGACACCGACCTGCAGAAGCTGGTGGACAGCGCGCTGCGCGACACCGACCGGCTGGAGGCGATCATCACGGACCTGCTGCTGCTGGCCAGGATCGGCTCGCGGGTGGACGCGGCCAGGGAGCGCATCGACCTGGCCGGTCTCGTCCGGGCGGAGCTGAAGGTCAGGAACGACAAGCTGCCGGTGCGGGTGGACCTGGACCAGGGCGTGGTGGTCGACGGCGTACGGCTCCAGCTGGCCCGCGTCCTGACGAACCTGCTGGACAACGCCCAGCGGCACGCCGAGCACACGGTCCGGGTCACGGTCGGCAGACAGGGCGGCCAGGCGGTGCTCGCGGTGGAGAACGACGGCGTGGAGATCGCGGTGGAGGACCGTGAGCGCATCTTCGAGCGGTTCACCCGCCTGGACGCCGCCCGCAGCCGCGACGCCGGCGGCACCGGGCTGGGCCTGGCCATCGCCCGCGACGTCATCCAGGCGCACCGCGGCCACATCTGCGTGGAGGACTGCAAGGGCGGCGCCCGCTTCGTCCTGCGCCTCCCCACCGCCCCACCGGACGATGCCTCCTGAACCGCCTTCTGAACCGCCTCCTGAACCGCCTCCTGAGCACCCCACTCGACGGGACGGCGGGGCCGGGAGACCCCGGCCCCGCCGTGAAGGCGCCGCTCCGCTCAGGCGGGCGTCATCTCCTTGGCCGGCTCGCGCCGCTCCGGCTCGTCGTCGTCGAGCAGCGTGGCCTCGTCGAACGGCGCCTGCCCGGCCAGCACCTGCCCGGCGCGCTCCCGGTCGAACTCGCCGGTCCAGGTGCCCACGAGGACCGCGGCCACGGCGTTGCCGGCGAAGTTCGTCAGCGCGCGGGCCTCGGACATGAACCGGTCGATGCCCACGATGAGCCCGACGCCGTCGACCAGCTCGGGCCGGTGCGCCTGCAGGCCGCCGGCCAGTGTGGCCAGGCCCGCGCCTGTCACGCCCGCCGCGCCCTTGGAGGCGATCATCATGAAGAGCAGCAGCGCGAGCTGCTCCCCGAACTCCAGCGGAGACCCGGTGGCCGTGGCGATGAACAACGTGGCCATGGTCAGGTAGATCGCCGTGCCGTCGAGGTTGAACGAGTACCCGGTCGGCACCGTGATGCCGGCCACCGCCTTGCTCACGCCCAGGTGCTCCATCTTGGCGATGAGCCGCGGCAGCGCCGTCTCCGACGACGAGGTGGACAGGATGAGCAGGAACTCGCGGCCCAGGTAGCGCAGCAGCGACCACAGGTTGATCCGGGCGACCGCCCACAGGATCGTGCCCAGCACCACGCCGACGAACAGCACGCACGTCACGTAGAAGGCGATCATGATGATGGCCAGGCTCTTGAGCGCCTCGATGCCGGTGGCGCCCACGACCGCCGCCATCGCGCCGAACGCGCCCACCGGGGCCGCCCACATGATCATGGCGAGGATGCGGAACACGAGCCGCTGCAGGTGCTCGATGCCGCGCAGGATCGGCTCGCCCTTCGGCCCCATGGCCTGCAGCGCGAACCCGGCCAGCAGCGCCACGAGCAGCGCCTGCAGCACCGAGCCCTCGGTGAGGGAGGACACCAGCGTCTTGGGGATGATGCCGAGCAGGAAGTCGACCGTGCTGGCCTCCCCGCCCTCGGCCGCGGCCGTCTCCGCGGCCTGCCGGGCGCTGTCGGTCAGCTGCAGCCCCGCCCCGGGGTCGATGAGGTTGCCGACGAGCAGGCCGATGATCAGCGCTACCGTGGACATGACGATGAAGTAGCCGAGGGCGAGCCCCCCGACCTTGCCGACCTTGGCGGCCTGGCGCACCGAGCCGACGCCGAGCACGATGGTGCAGAAGATGATCGGGCCGATCACCATCTGGATCAGCGCGACGAAGCCGGTGCCCAGCGGCTTGAGGGCCGTGCCGACGTCCGGCCAGAGGAAGCCGACCATGATGCCGAGCAGGACCGCCACGATGACGGCCAGGTAGAGATATCGGGTGCGATCACGCATGGCACTGTCTTTCAGCAGGTTTTGGAGGGACCTTCTGATGTGCGACTATGCGCCTCACGAGTGATGCAGGTCACCATTGCGTAAGTTTCGTTCACGGAGAGGTCCCCAGATGCGGCGCTGGAGTCTGGCGGGCCAGATGCTGGTGCTGCAGCTGCTCGTGGTCGCCGTCACGGCGACGGGCGGCGCGGTGCTGGCGCTGGTGCAGGCCCACGAGTTGCTGACCGAGGAAGCGGGCGCCACGGCGCGGGCCGTGGCCGTCAGCGTGGCGGCCTCGCCCGACGTGGCCGACGCCCTCGACGACCCCGACCCGAGCGCGCGCCTGCAGCCGTACGCCGAACGGGTGCGCCTGGCCACGGGCGTCGACTTCATCACGATCATGCGGACCGACGGCACCCGCTACACCCACCCGAACCCGGCCGAGATCGGCCGCCGGTTCCTCGGGCACACCGGGCGGGCGCTGGCCGGCGAGACGTTCACCGAGACCTACACCGGCACGCTCGGCCCCTCCAAGCGCTCGGTCACCCCCGTCGTGGCGGACGGCCGGGTGCGGGCACTGGTCAGCGCCGGCATCACGATCGACCGGATCAGCGCCCGGCTGCGCGACCAGCTCGCCTGGGGCGGGCTGATCGTGGCGCTCGCGCTGGCCCTGGGCGCGGCCGGCACGTGGCTGGTCACCGTACGGCTGCGCCGCCAGACGCACGGGCTCGGGCCGGTCGAGCTGGGCCGCATCCACGACCACCACGACGCGGTGCTGCACGCCGTCCGCGAGGGCCTGCTGCTGGTCGGCGGGGACGGCCGGCTGACGCTGTGCAACGACGCGGCCCGGCAGCTGCTCGCCCTGCCCGCCGACGCCGAGGGCCGCCACGTGTCCGAGCTCGGCCTGGCCCCGCTGGGCGAGGTGGTGCTGAGCGGCGAGGAGGAGCAGGTGCATCTGGTCGGCGACCGGGTGCTGGCGGTCAGCACCGCGCCGAGCCGGCTCGGCACGGTGGTCACCGTACGCGACCACACCGAACTGCAGGCGCTGACCGGCCAGCTCGACGCCGAGCGCGGCTTCGCCGAGTCGTTGCGCTCGGCCGCGCACGAGGCGGCCAACCGGCTGCACACCGTCATCACGCTCGTGGAGCTGGGCCGCACCGAGCAGGCGGTCGCGCTGGGCACGGCCGAGCTGCGGGCCGCCCAGGAGTTGACCGACCGCGTGGTGGGCTCGGTACGCGAACCGGTGCTGGCCGCGCTGCTGCTGGGCAAGAGCGCCGAGGCGGCCGAGCGCGGCGGCGAGCTGCTGATCAGCGAGGACAGCGAGCTCGACGACCTCGGCCTCGACCCGCGCGAGCTGGTCACCATCGTGGGCAACCTGATCGACAACGCGATCGACGCGGCCGGCCGGGTGGAGGTGCACCTGAGCGGCGACGAGCACGGCGTGGTGATCCGGGTGGCCGACGACGGGCCGGGTCTGACGGATCCGGCGGCGTTCGAGAAGGGCTGGACGACCAAGGGCGACGGCCACGGGCTGGGCCTGGCGCTCGTCGGGCAGGCGGTGCGGCGGCTCGGCGGCACCATAGAGGTGACCGGCTCCGTGTTCACCGTGCGGTTGCCCGTTCCGGAGCCGGCGCGATGATCCCTGAGAAGATCAGCGTGCTGGTGGTGGAGGACGAGGAGATCACCGCCGAGGCCAACCGCATCTACGTGGAACGTGTGCCCGGCTTCGAGGTCGCCGGGGTGGTCAGGTCCGGCGGGGAGGCGCTGCGCTTCCTGCGCCGCCGGCCGGTCGACCTGATCCTGCTCGACCTCAACCTGCCCGACATGCACGGCCTGGAGGTGTGCCGGGCGGTGCGGGCGGGCGGGCTGATGTGCGACGTCATCGCCGTCACCTCCGCGCGCGACCTGGCCATGGTGCGCTCGGCGGTGTCGCTGGGCGTCTCGCAGTACCTGCTCAAGCCGTTCACGTACGCGACACTGGCCGAGAAGCTGCAGCGTTACGCCCGGTTCAAGGAGGAGGCGGGCCTCGCGGTCGGGCAGGGCGACGTGGACCGGGTGCTCGGCACCCTGCGCGGCAGCTCCGAGCTGCCCAAAGGCATGGCGCGCGACACCCTCGACGCGGTCGCCGCGCGGCTGCGCGAGCACCCGCACGGGATGGCGGCGCAGGGCGTGGCCGACATGGTCGGGGTGTCCAGGGTGACGGCCCGCCGCTACCTGGAATACCTGGTGGAGCTGGGGATGGCGGTACGCGTCCCGAGGTACGGCGGCGTGGGCCGGCCAGAGTTGCTCTACCGGATCCCCATGGAAAGTTAATGACGGTGACGCTGGCCGTTCAATCCAGCCATCTAGCTTCTGGGTGCTGTCCGATGCACTGAGGAGAAGAACACCGTGCGAGTCCTGGCCGTAGTTCCCGCCCGCGGAGGTTCGGCGGGCGTACCCCTGAAGAACCTCGCCCTGGTCGGGGGCGTCCCGCTGGTCACCAGGGCGGTGCGCGCCTGCCTGCGGGCCGAGCTGGTCGACGAGGTCGTGGTGAGCACCGACCACGCCGGGATCGCCAAGACCGCCGAGCAGGCCGGCGCCACCGTCGTCGAGCGTCCCGAGGAGCTCAGCGGCCCCACCGCCTCCAGCGAGTCGGCCGTGCTGCACGCGCTCGACGCGCTCGGCGCCGACCCCGAGGTGGTCGTGCTGGTGCAGGCCACGAGCGCGTTCATCGACCCCGAGACCCTGTCGGCCGCGGTGCGCAAGGTGCTGGACGGCGAGGCCGACTCGGTCGTGTCCGGGCTGCCCACGCACGAGTTCCTGTGGACGGCCGCCGGCGCCGGCGTCAACCACGACCCGGCCGTCAGGAAGCGCCGCCAGGAGCTCGACCCGCAGTTCCGCGAGAACGGCGCCTTCTACGTCATGCGCACCTCCGGCCTGCGCGAGCACGGCCGCCGCTTCTTCGGCACGATCGCCGTGCAGCCGGTGCCGCCGCAGCACGCCATCGAGATCGACCGGCCGGAGGACCTCGAACTGGTGCGCGCGCTGGCCCCGTTCGTCGACCAGCCCGAGCCGATCGACGTGGACGCCGTCGTCACCGACTTCGACGGTGTGCACACCGACGACCGCGCCTACGTCGACTCCGACGGCCGCGAGATGGTGCTGGTCAGCCGCTCCGACGGGATGGGCGTCTCGCTGCTGAAGCGCTCCGGGGTGAAGGTGCTGGTCATGTCGACCGAGCAGAACCCGGTGGTGGCCGCCCGCGCGCTCAAGCTCGGTGTGCCGGTGCTGCAGGGCCTGTCCGACAAGCGCACCGCGCTGCGCGAGTGGCTGCGGATCGAGGGCCTCGACCCGGCCCGCGTCGCCTACGTCGGCAACGACGTCAACGACCTGGGCGCGATGGCCGAGGTCGGCTGGCCGGTCGCCACGCCCGACGCCCACCCGAAGGCGCGCGCCGCGGCCCGCGTGGTGCTGACCAGGCCCGGCGGGTCCGGCGCGGTGCGCGAGCTGGGCGACCGCGTGCTGGCCGCCCGGCCGGAGACGGCCGCGACGCCGGTCGCCCCGGTGGCGCCGGTCCGCGCCCGGCCCCGCTTCGCGCCGGTGCCGATCGGCGACGTGCTGGTCGGCGACGGCGAGCCGGTGTACGTCATCGGCGAGATCGGCATCAACCACAACGGCGACCTCGACATCGCCCGGCGCCTCATCGACGTGGCCGCCGACGCCGGCTGCCAGGCGGTCAAGTTCCAGAAGCGCACCCCCGCCATCTGCGTGCCCGAGGAGCAGAAGGGCCAGATCCGTCAGACGCCGTGGGGCGAGATGACGTACCTGGAGTACAAGGAGCGCACCGAGTTCGGCCGCGACGAGTACCGGCAGATCGCGAAATACTGCGACGAGCGCGGGCTGCACTGGTTCGCCTCGCCGTGGGACGTCCCCTCCGTGGAGTTCCTGGAGGAGATGGACGTGCTGGTGCACAAGGTGGCCTCGGCCAGCATCGCCGACCACGAGCTGCTGCGCGCCCTGGCCGCCACCGGCAAGCCGATCATCCTGTCGACCGGCATGTCCACGCTGTCGGAGATCGACCGGGCGGTCGAGATCCTCGGCACCGACAGGCTGATCATGATGCACGCGACGTCGACGTACCCGCTGCCTCCCGAGGAGGCCAACCTGCGCACGATCACCACGCTCAAGGAGCGCTACGGCGTCCCGGTGGGCTACTCCGGGCACGAGCGCGGCCTGCAGATCTCGCTGGCCGCGGTCACGCTCGGCGCGGTCACCGTGGAGCGGCACATCACGCTCGACCGCACGATGTGGGGCTCCGACCACGCCGCCTCACTGGAGCCGTCGGGGCTGGAGCACCTGGTCCGCGACATCCGGATCATCGAGCAGGCCATGGGCGACGGCGTCAAGCGCGTCTTCCCCGGCGAGGAGGCTCCGAAGGCCCGCCTTCGCCGGGTGACCGTCTAGACAAGTCCGTAACCCCTGGAGACATTCACTTTGACCACCCTCTCGGTCGTCGTGCCGGTGCGGGACGGCGAGCGGTACATCGCCGACGCGCTCACCTCGCTGTGCCGCAACGCCCGGCACGACTTCGAGTTCATCGTCGTGGACGACGGGTCCGTGGACGGCACCGGTGAGGTCGTCGCCGACTTCGCCGGTGAGCTGCCCGGGCTGACCGTGGTGCGCAACCCCTCCCCCGTGGGGCTGGCGGACGCGCGCAACACGGGCCTGTCGGCCGCGACCGGCCGGTACGTCACGTTCATGGACGGCGACGACTGGCTCGCCCCCGGTTACCTGACACGGCTCGTCGAGGCCATCGACGGGCTCGGCTGCGACTTCGTCCGCGCCGACCACGTGCAGGTCGAGGGCCGTAAGCGGGTCGTGCACCGCGCGCCGGCGGCGCGGCGGGGCGCGGTGCTCGACCCCTGCGACGCCATCCTGCCCGCCGACGTGCGGACCATGGTGGACTACCCGTACGCCTGGGCGGGGATCTACCGGCGTTCGCTCGGCGACCTGCTGCGTTTCCCCGGCTCGCTGCACACGGCGGAGGATCGGCCGTGGATCTGGCGGCTGCACCAGGAGGCGGCCTCGTTCGCGGTGGTGTCGCTGGCCGGGGTGTTCTACCGGCGGATGGTGGCGGGGTCGCTCACCCAGGTGGGGGACGAACGCCAGCTGCACTTCTTCGACGCCTTCGAGCTGGTCTTCAAGGACGTGGAACCGCGCTTCCTGCCCAAGGCGGTGCGGAACTTCTGCGCGCTGCTCGGCCACCACCTGGAGCTCGGCGACCGGTTCACGCCGGAGCTGCGCGCCCGCTTCGAGGAGCGCGGCGCGCAGATGCTGCGCGCGCTGCCGGTGGAGCTGGTGGCCGGCTCGGTCGCGCGGATGTCCGCGGAACGTGAAGCCGCGCTGCGGCCTGTGCTGCCCGACCTGCCCCCCAGCCCGCACGTCCGGGTCCGCCGGGACCGGGAGGAGACGTAAATGAAGGTCTTCTACGCCTCGACGCTGTTCGGGGTGATGTCGCTGGCGGCCGCCATCGACGACGGCCGGTTCGGCGACGGCCGCCGCGTGCTGATCGTGTCGAACAACGCGGCCGTCCCCGAGGTGGCGACGCCGCTGGAGCAGACCCCCGGCTTCGCCGTGCTGCGCTCGCGCTTCGACGAGGTGCGTTCCTGGAACGAGCTCATCGCGCCGCTGCACCCGTCCGACTGGCGGGCCCGCGTCATCGAGGTGCCGATGATGGAGCGGCTGCTGCGCGCGGTGTGGGGGCTGGAGGACGTCGAGGAGCTGGTGCTGGAGTCGATCGCGGTGGCGCCGGCCCGCACGATCGCGGGGCTGGTGCGCGACTGCCCGATCTCGGTCTACTCCGACGGGCTGATGAGCTACGGCCCCACCCGCGACCCGCTGCCGGCTGAGATCTTCCGCCGCATAGAACGGCTCATCCACCTCGACCTCGTGCCGGACCTGACGCCGCTGCTGCTCAGCGAGTACGGCGTCGCCCCCGAGGTGCTGCCCGCCGAACGGTTCCTGGCGGTCGTGGACGAGGTCACCGCGACCGCCCCCGACATGCTGGCCGGGCAGGCGCTCATCCTCGGTCAATACCTGTCGGCGCTCGACATCGTGACGCCGGAGGAGGAGGCCGGGCTGCACGACACGATGCTCGCGGCGCTGGCCGCCCGCGGCTACACCAGCGTCGTCTTCAAACCGCACCCGGCCGCCGGGCGCCGGCACGCCCAGCTCATGCGGGCCGCGGCCGACCGGATCGGGGTGCGGCTGGCGGTGGCCGGGGAGAGCGTGCCGGCCGAGGTGTGCTTCGCCGCGCTGCGGCCCGAGCTGGTCACCGGCTGCTTCTCGACCGCGCTGGTGACGGCCCAGCGCTATTTCGGGCTGCCGGTCGCCTCGTACGGCACCGAGCTGGTGCTGGAGCGGCTGACGCCGTACGAGAACAGCAACCGGATCCCGGTCACGATCGTCGACGCCCTGCTGCCCCGGCTGTCGGACGAGGGGCACATCGACCGGCCGCCGGCCGTCGACCTGCCCGCGCTGGTGCGCGCGGTCGGCTACTGCATGCAGGCCGACGCCTATCCGGACCTGCGGCCGGCGGAGATCGCGTTCGATCCGCGCTACTTCAAGCGCAAGCGCCTTGAGGCGCTCGGCTTCGCCGTCCCGGCGGCCAGGGCCGAGCCGAAGCCCAAGCCCGGCGCGCTCAGCCGGATCGGCAGGAAGCTCAGGTCAGCGCTTTGAGGTAGCGGCGCACGCGGCGCTTGGCCCGGTATCCCACCCGCAGCATCTTCGGCGGGACCTCCACCCGGAGCCGGGCCCTGCGCCGCGCGGCCGCGTGCTCGGGCCCGTCGAGCAGCGACCTGGCCGGCGTGCGCGAGTGGGAGATCACCAGGCCGGTCAGCAGCCCCGTCCAGTCACTGCGCTCGGCGGGGTGGAAGTAGTTGGCGGCGCACCACGCCGGCGAGGCGGTGTGGAACCTCCCGGCGGCCAGGTCGTCGAGCGTGCCGAGCAGGCCGCTGTCCTCGAACACCAGGTTGATCATCTCGGCGTTGACGCCGAAGTCGCTGAGCACCAGCGTCGGCACGCCGAGCGCGATCGCCTCCAGCGCGGCCGTGGAGCTGACCGTGACGAACCCGGCCGCCCGCGTGAGCTGGTCGTGCATCGACCCGGTGGCGAACTCCACCCGGCCCGGCTCGCCCATCTCCCGCCACAACCGCTGGTAGTGGAAACGTTCCTTGTGCGTCTGGCGCTCGTCCTCCAGGGCGCGGAGCTTGACCACGACGTCGAGGTCGGGGCGGGCGGCGGCCAGCTCGGCGAGCACGCGCAGGATGCTCTCGCGCTGCTCGCGCGGGCGCGGCACCTTGGCCTGGGTGGCGAACACCACCCGGTTCCCGCCGCGCGCCGGCGCCTCGAAGGCGGGCCCCGCGGGGCGCAGGAACGGCAGCCGGGCCAGGCCCACCGCCCCTCCCCCGCCGAGCCGGGCGGCGATCTCGGAGAACTCCGCCACCTCGCGCTCGCTGTGCACCACGAACAGGTCGCAGCCGCTGCGGAACAACCACGCCTTCTCCGTCGCCGGCACCGAGATGCCCGGCAGCCCGCTGACGAACACCGGCCGCGGCCGCAGGCCGGCCAGCACGTCGGCCACCAGGATGTCCACGACGGGGCCCGTGCAGGCCACGAGGATCACGTCGGGCCTGGTCCGTTCGGCCAGCCGCCGCACGGAACGGGCCGACAACACCGGCGGCGCCGGGCGCCCCTGCACGGCGGCGGCGATCTGCTCCCCCGAGGGGGCGATCGGCGTGCGCACCACGGCCAGCTCCGTCACGCAGCCCGGGGGCAGGTCACCGAGCAGGCAGGCCGCCCACTTCAAGTACGAGTCGGAGTCGGCGACCGCCAGCACTCTCACCCAGACACTCCAGTCAAATGTGATCGCAGGGCGGGGGCCGCCCTGCTGGTCCACCAGTCATCGGGAACGTCCACGGGCTCGACGGCGACACCGCGCGGGCTGAGCAGCACCCGCAGCGAGGTGATCGCGGTCGAGGGCAGGCTGAGCACCCGCTGCCCGGCGTCGAGGCCGCGCAGCGTCAGCTCGGCGGGCGCGCCGGCGTCGTGGACGGTGATGCCGGGACTCTCCCGGATCAGCGCGACGTCCACGGGGTCCTCACGGCGGTGCGGGTAGTACGCCAGCGGCTCGCGCGCGGCCAGGTCGGTCAGCCAGCGCAGGTAATGGTCGCGGTGCACCAGACCGTTGCGAACGAGCGAGGTGCCGAGTACGACCGTGCGCTCGGCGGGCCCCTCGGCGCTCAGCGGCTGGGCGCGCAGCCAGGCGAAGTCGTGCCGGACGAGCTCGACGCCGGCCCGGCGGACGGCCGCCTCCAGCTCGGCCTCCACCGGCAGGGCGGTGAAGACCGACACCCTGCTCGCACGCAGCCGCAGCGCGGCGGCCAGACCCAGCGCGGCGCGCAGGCGGCCCGCCTCCGCGCGGGCGCGCAGCAGCGGCCGGTACGGGCCGTCCGCGATCAGTTCCAGCAGCCGCAGCGTGGCCAGCCCGTCGTCCACGATGACGACGCGGCCGGGCTTGGACAGCAGCCAGCGCAGCTGGACACGGCCGGAGAAGGCGTCGCCCACCGCCTGCACACGCCGGGGCATACGCTCGCGCGGCTCGCTCAGCACCAGCCCCTCGGGCAGCCCGAGGCGGCGCAGCTCACGCCGCGTGGCCTTCAGGGCCCGCAGCCCCGCGCGCGGCACGATGGCCGTCGCAGGGCCGAGCAGCCCGGCATGGTGGGCCTCGACGGCGCACAGCATCTGGAGCGGGGACTCCACCCAGGCCGACGCCTGTTCGACCACTCCTGCCCTCCAGTCGATGGCCCGTTCACGACCGCTTCAAGCTAGCCCCACCGCCTTAAGCGGCCAGAAACGCGACATGAACAATGGAGGGTATGAATTCGCTGCTGCTGAACACCGACGGCGTCCAGATCCCGCAGCTCGGCTACGGCGTCTGGCAGGTCCCCGCCGACGAGGCCGAGCAGGCCGTCGGCCTCGCCCTGCGGGCCGGCTACCGGCATGTCGACACCGCCGCCGCCTACGGCAACGAGGAGGGCGTCGGGCGCGCGGTACGCGAGAGCGAACGGCCGCGCGAGAAGGTGTTCGTCACCACGAAGCTGTGGAACTCCGACCACGACCGCGCCGAGGCCGCCTTCGACGAGAGCCTGGAACGGCTGGGCCTCGACTACGTCGATCTCTTCCTCATCCACTGGCCGGTGCCGGCCCAGGACAAGTACGTGCAGGCCTGGCGCGCCCTGGAGAAGATCTACCGTGACGGGCGCGCCAAGGCCATCGGGACCTCCAACTTCACGATCGAGGCCCTCACCCGGCTCATGAACGAGACCGACATCACCCCGTCCATCAACCAGATCGAGCTCCACCCGTACTTCCAGCAGCGCGAGATGCGGGCCTTCCACGAGGCCAACGGCATCCTGACGGAGGCGTGGAGCCCCCTCGGCTCGGGCCGCGGCCTGCTGGAGGACCCGGCGCTGGAACTGCTGTCGCGCAAGTGCGGCAGGACCCCCGCGCAGATCGTGATCCGCTGGCACCTGCAGATGGGCCACGTCGTCATCCCCAAGTCCGTGACCCCCGCCCGGATCAAGGAGAACATCGGCGTCTTCGACTTCGTCCTCGATCAGGAGGACATGGCCGCCATCAGCGCGATGAACCGCGGTCAGCGCCTCGGACCCGACCCCAACGCCTTCAACATGACCTGATTTTTACCTCGGTGTACGATTTTCCGCGTGCGAGACTTCACGTGGGGAATTGCGGCGACCGGCGGCATCGCCCGCACCGTGGGCGCGGCCATCGTGGCGGAGCCGGGGATGCGGGTGGCCGCCGTCGGCTCCCGCGACCTCGGCCGGGCCCAGGTCCTGGCCGCCGAGCTGGGGGCGGAGTCGGCGTACGGCTCCTACGAGCAGCTGTGCGCCGACCCGAACGTGGACGCGGTCTACGTGGCGACTCCCCACGCCCAGCACCTGCAGGTGGCCGAGGCCGCGATCGCGGCGGGCAAGGCCGTGCTCTGCGAGAAGCCCCTGGCCGCCGACCTCGACGACGCCGAGAAGATGGTGCGCCTGGCACGCGAGGCGGGCGTGTTCCTGATGGAGGCCATGTGGATGAGGTTCAACCCCCTCGTCCAGCGCCTGGCCGCCGACCCGCGCTTCGGCGACATCCGCTCGGTGCAGGCCAGCTTCGGGTTCTCGCTGCCGTACGACCCCGCGCACCGGCTGTGGGCGCCGGAGCTGGGCGGCGGCGCCCTGCTCGACCTCGGGATCTACCCCTTCGGGCTGGCCCAGCTGCTCATGGGCATGCCCACGGGGCTGCACGTCACCGGATCCCTCGCGCCCAGCGGGGTTGACGCGGAGGCGGCCGGCGTATTGCTCTACCCCGGCGGCAGACACGCCCTCGTGGCCACCTCGTTGCTCGGGAATTACCCCAACCAGGCCTGTGTTGTGGGTACGCAGATGCGGGCGGACATCCCGGCGCCCTTCTGGGCGCCACAGCGGATCGTCCTCTCCGGCCCCGGCATGGAGCCGGAGGAGCACGTGCTCGATCCGGCGGACAACGGTTACGCCGGGGAGCTGCGCGAGGTCCGCGCCGCAGTGGCCGAGGGCAGGACCGAATCCTCGATCATGCCCCTTGACGAATCCCTGGCCATGCTGGGGCTTCTGGCCGACGCCCGCGGGCAGCTCGCCTGACGGGCACTTCATGAGGCTGAGCCGACCGGGGTGTTGCACTGCCCCCGTGGCGCACACGGTCTCGTGGAAATCTCGTTGCCGGGGAATTACCCCGGCGCGAGCCTGGTTGTACAGAACCGGACGCGGGACATCCCGGCGCTCTCGTCAGTGCCTCATCCGCGTCGCCGCAGGCCCAAGGCCCGATCGATTTGCCGATCTTGCGCCTTGACGCATCCCTTGCCATACCGGGGGTTCGGGCCGACGCCCGAAGGCTTTTCGCCTGACTGGGCCTTTATGGAGTTGTAATCCCCTTGCCCCATGTATTACCTTGTGGGGCATCTTGCGGCGAACGTCCGGTTTGTCCGGCGTTGTCCGACCATCGCACGACACATCTCACAGGATCGTCCTGTGACCGCTGAATCCGCCTTCGGGCGGAACCGGGGACCCAAGTCCTTTCGGGGCGAATCGGCACTTCGGTGCCGTAGGGCAGCTTCCACGCCCGAGCCCGTCAGCTAACCCGGTAAGCGGCATGGAAGCAAGGAGTAAACCCGCTCGATGGCCAAGCACCGTATTCTCGCTGCCTCGAAGAAGAACATCGCCCGTGCCGCTCTGGGCACGTCCGTCCTCGCCACGGTCCTCGGCGGCACCGCCGTAGCGAACGCCGAAGCCACGACGGCGCCGGTCAAGACCGCCACCGCGGCCGTCACCGCCAACCACCCGGACAACGCCCAGAAGCCGGCCGGGAAGAAGTCCGAAGAGACCAAGGTCAGCGTCACCGCCCAGCAGGTCCTCGACCTGGCCAGGTCCCAGGTCGGCACCTCCGAGAACTCCGCCGGCGGCGGCACGCCGTACCAGAAGTGGTACGCCGCCTCGCAGCGCGCGGCCGAGACCATCGACCGTGACGGCGGCAACCGCGCCGCTTACCTGAACGCCCCGTGGTGCGCGATGTTCGTGTCCTGGGTCGGTGAGCACTCCGGCGCCCGTCCGGCCATCGGCTGGGACGCCTACACCGTCACCTACGCCAAGTGGTTCGAGAAGAACGACCGCTGGGGCACCAAGGTGCAGCCCGGCGCCGTGGTCTTCTTCTCCTGGAGCGGCAGCAAGGACCTCGACGACATCAACCACGTCGGCTTCGTCGTGAAGGACAACGGCGACGGCACGATCTCCACGGTCGAGGGCAACACCGGCAACGGCAAGGTCGAGGAGCGCGTCCGGCCGAAGTCGCAGGTCGTCGGCTACGGCTACCCGCAGTACGCCGCCTGACCGGTTCCCCCGCGAGGCGCGTGTCCCCCGTACGAGGGGACGCCGCCCACTCCCACCGAAGCGCACGTCCCCCCATCACGGGGATGTGCGCCTCTCCCCCGACATGAAGCCCGCGTCCCACACCAACGGGACGCGGCGCTCTCTCCCCCCGCAGAAGCGCGCATTCTCCGCACGCACGGAGCGCGCTCTGCTCCCCCATACAAGCGCCCGCCCCCGGGCGGGCGTCCCCCGCACAAGCGCGCGTTCCCGTACCACGGGGACGCGCGCTTGCGCGTTCTCGCGGTGTCGCCCGGCTCAGGCGAGGAGAAAAACGCGCGGGTGACCGCTGCGGGGTCGTTCTCCATCGGGACGTGGCGGCCCCCTGGATGCGCACGAGCCTAGCGGCGGTCCGCCTTGTCGAGTTCGCCGAGGGCCCAGACGGCCCAGTCGCGGGAGGCTTCGTACTGGCGCAGGCCGTAGCCGGCGGCGAGCCAGCCGAGGGCCAGGCGGCCCTCGCCGGAGATCGGCGTCTCGCCGGACACGGCGTCCCTGATCCGTTCGAGCTCCCGCTCGCTGCGGGCGGCGATCGCGTGGAGGATCTTCCGGGCGTCGGCGGAGTCGAGCGCGGACAGCAGGAAGAGCCTCAGCACCCCCTCGTTGCGCACCGCGCCGCCCTCCCACGGCTCCAGCAGCCACGCCCGCAGCTCGGCGAGCCCGGCGGCGGTGATGGTGTGGACGCGGCGGCCCCGCGCGCCTTCCTCGGCGCTCTCGATCAGGCCCTCGTCGGCGAGGCGGGCCAGCTCCGGATAGATCCGGTTGTGCCCGGCCTGCCAGGCATAGTGGCCGAGGTCGCCCTCGAACTCCTTCGCCAGCTCGTATCCGCTCGCGGGCCGCTCCGCCAGCAGACCGAGCAGTGCGTATCGCAGCGCCATGCCGCCGATCTTATCACCTCCAATTGGATATATCCGTATTGACATGTCCAATTGGAGAGGTAAGACTCCAGGTCATCGCCGAGAGGAGTTCGACATGACTCAGACGCCCGTCTACATGACTGGCCACCTGGCCCCGGTGGCAGACGAGATCGACGCCGCCGACCTGCCCGTGACCGGCACGCTGCCGCCCGAGCTGACCGGCCGTTATGTCCGCAACGGCCCCAACCCGCTGCCGGGCGAGGTGCCCGACCACTGGTTCTTCGGCCACGGCATGCTGCACGGCGTACGGCTGCGCGACGGCCGCGCCGAGTGGTACCGCAACCGGTGGGTCCGCACGGGGTATCTCGCCGGCCGGCCGGAGGTCACGCCGGACGGCACCCGCGACCTGTCCATCGTGTCCGCGAACACGCACGTCATCCAGCACGCGGGCCGCATGCTCGCGCTCGAGGAGGGCGGCCTGCCGTACGAGGTCACGCCGGAGCTCGACACGGTCGGCGCGCATGATTTCGGCGGGCGGCTCAGCACCGCCATGACCGCGCACCCGAAGCAGGACCCGGTGACCGGCGAACTGCATTTCTTCGGGTACGGCGCGTTCGCGCCCCACCTGACCTACCACCGGCTCGACGCGTCGGGCGAGCTGGCGTACAGCCGTGAGATCACCGTCCCCGGGGGCACGATGATGCACGACTTCGCCATCACCGAGCACCACGTGGTCTGGCTCGACCTGCCGCTGACGTTCCGGCCGGAACTGGCCGGCAAGACCATGCCGTACCAGTGGGACGACGGGTACGGCGCGCGCCTCGGCGTGATGCGGCACGACCGGCCGGACGCCCCGGTGCGCTGGTTCGACGTCGATCCGTGCTACGTCTTCCATGTCGGCAACGCCCACGAGGACGCCTCGGGACGCATCGTGCTCGACGCCGCCCGCTACGCCCGCGCCGACTTCACCGCCGTGTGGAACACGGCCGGCAGCACGGACGACCCGGCGGGACCGGCCGCCGCCGCGGCCGCCTCCCCCTCCGGCGCGGCCCGGCTGCACCGCTGGACGCTCGACCCGGCGACCGGCGCGGCCGGTGAGCAGGCGCTGGACGACCGCGCGGTGGAGTTCCCGACGTTCGACGACGAACTGGTCGGCCGCGGCTCGCGCTACCTGTACGCCGTCACCGGCACCGAGATCGTCAAGTACGACCTGTCCGGCGGGGCGGTGACCGGCCACACACTGCCCCCGTGGACGGTCACCGGCGAGGCGGTCTTCGTGCCCGCGACCTCAGGGCCGCGCAGGGAGGACGACGGCTGGCTGCTCTCCATCACCACCACGGCCGACGGGAGCGCGTCCCGGCTGCTCGTGCTCGACGCCTCCGACCTCGCCGCCGGGCCGGTGGCGGCCGTGGACCTGCCGCGCGGCGTCCCGGCGGGGTTCCACGGCAACTGGTTCGCCGACGAGCCCGCGTCCTAGCCGGGTCGAAGGGTGGCGGGCCGGAACCGGGTCGAGTACCTTCTCCGGAATCGGCCAGATTTTTCCGCGGGACGTGTCGATCCGCCCGCCGGTCGTTCGACGCGTTGACGAGCCCGCCCGAAGGCGGCGGACGAAGGAGACGACACCGATGAAGTTCATGATCGTGGGCAAGGCCAGCGCGGAGACCGAGGCCGGGGCGCTGCCCAGCCAGGAGCTCGTGGACAACATGCACGCCTACAACGAGGAGCTGGCCAAGGCGGGGGTCCTGCTGGCGGCCGAGGGGCTCTACCCCAGCTCGGAGGGAGCGCAGATCGCCTACAGCGGTGGCCGGTCGAAGGTCATCGACGGGCCGTTCGCCGAGGCCAAGGAGCTGATCGCCGGGTTCTGGCTGATCCAGGTCAAGTCGCGCGAGGAGGCCGTCGAGTGGGCCCTGCGCGTGCCGGTCCCGCCGGGGCACGAGGGGATCGGGCTCGACGTGTGGCGCGTGTTCGACGCCTCCGACGTGCCGGACGAGTCGCTGCCGCCGGAGGAGCTCGACCGCGAGAAGGCCCTGCGCGAGCGCCTCGGCGCCGACGGGACCTCCTAAGGCAGGCGGACGTGGCACGGCGCATCGGCGGTGGCGTCGAAGGCGGGCGGCGATGACGTAGTGATGACGTGGTTCTGTCAGGGCCGTCGCCCGCCCAGGCTCGGCCGGAGCGGACCCTCCGTACGGGAAGGGACGACTCCCGTGGACCCGGGCGGCCGGCGGCTATCGGGAAAGGCCGGACATCGTCAGGGCGTCGGCCGCTGTCGTGAGGTGGTCGTCACTCCTCGATGTCGTGCAGCGGCCGCAAGGCCGGTCGAATCGACGATGCTCATGCGGCTCTCGCTCCGGCCCGCGTGACCACACTCCCGTTTCGTGCCGTGGTGCGGTTTCTTCCCCGGCCGGCAGTGATGCGGCTTCTGCACCACGCGAATCGTGGCCGTGGCTGTGGCGGAGGCCAGGTCTCCGGCTCTGGCCACCGCGGTGTTGGTGATGGAGAAGCGGCAGCCGTGCCGCTCGCACTCGCTCGCCGTGCCTGCCGGCACGATGAAGGTGCCCCTGCAGGTCGTGGCGGCTCCGGGGGCCAGCGTCGTGGTCCGGCACCTGACCCGCGTCACGTGGCTGTCCTCGATCCGCACGTCGTTCACCGTGCTGGTGGAGTTGTTCGTGACGACGTATCGGTAGACGACCCTGTCCCCTGGGCGGTACGGACGGGAGTCGCCGACGCTCTTCACCAGGTCGAGCGCTCCCTCTTCCTGCTCCGCGACCTCGATCGTGACCTGTGACGGCGGCGAGGTCACCTCGGTCGTGTCCGCCATGCCGGTGGCGGTGGCGATGTTGGTGACCGAGCCGCGCGCGGCGTCCTCCTCGGTGACGACGTAATCGCCGAAGCAGACGATGCTCGCGCCCACGTCCAGGGTGGTGGGCTGCGGCCCGCAGTCCGCCACGCCGGCCACGTCATCGTTCACGGCGAGATCGGTGATGTTCATGTTGCCGGGGTTGGTCACCTCGTACGCGTAGGACACGGTGGTGCCCACCGGCACGGGGTCGGGCGGCGAGCCCCCGGCGACACGCTTGGTGAGGGTCAAGGCCGGTTGTTCCAGGGCCGGGCGGACGACGACGTTGCGAATGAGGTGGACGTCGGTGAAGAGACCGGTCGAGGCGGCGAACCCGAACTTGTACGTCGAGGGGACCGGTGTGGGCGCGGGCGTCGACAGCACCTGTTGCATGCCGTCGCCGTCGTTGAAGTCGATCGAGACGGTCAGCACGGGGTCGGGCACCGGGGTGATCCGCACGTTCACCGTGCGGCGTGACACCTCCAGCGCGGCCTGCGCCTCCTGCGGGTCGTCAGGCAGAGCCGTCGTGGGTCCGTGCAGTTGTCCCGGCAGCGTCGAGGGCCACGGGCCGGTGGTGGTGAAGTTGCTCGTGGTGGCGGTCAGGAAGCAGTAACCTTCGATCCCGTCCCCGGGCCCTCGTACCGTCACCATGTTGGACCCCGGAGCCGGGTCGCGGAATTGCGTGCCGGCGGGTGAGCGCTCGGCGCAGCCGCGGCCACGCTGCTCCCAGTCTCCGAAGTAGTTGCCGAGGACGTCGAGGCCGACGCCGACGTAGCCCTGGTTGACGCCGGGTTCGAACGGGTTCGCGGGATCGTCGTCCGGTAGTTTCTGCGCGTATCCGAGGCTGCCGCCGAAGGCGCCGGGCCGGTCCAGCGTGGCGGCGCCGTCGATGAGGAAGAAGGAGATGCCGTCGGCGGGCACCGGCGAGGTGTTGCCGTACTGCCACTGCTCGAAGGTCACGTCCAGGCCTTGTTCGGCCGAGATCGCCTCGTTGTAGAGGACGGCTGCTGTCTGGTCGTTGTCGGCGCTGGTCAGCTGGAGGTAGCCGTGCGGTGCTGCGCCGGTGGGCGGCACGGGACCCGCGGCGTTCTCCGGGCATCCGGCGAGCGGGTGGCTGCCCGGCCCGGGAGGTGGGGCGGCCGGTGCCCCGGTCAGGCAGGCGGATCCCACGGCCACGAACCCGGGGATCGCCGTGGCTCCCGTGAAGTCTTCCTCGACCAGCGGCACCGGCTGCGCCGCAGCCGGCTGGGCCGGTAGGAGCGTGGCCGGCGCCATGCCCAGGAGAAGCATGCCTGCCATGGCGGCGCGCTTGGGGGCGGATTCGCCGATTCTCGATCGAGCAGTATCAGATCGTGTCTTCACAGACACTGAACGTAGTCAGATGTGCCGGAGAACTGCTTCATCGACATAGCAAACTATCGGCCACAAGGACGGCCGTCCGTCCCATGGTGCGGGCAGTCCTGGCTTCGGACCACGACGACCTCGCACACCTTCTTGCGAAGGACCGACCCGATCGAGCCCTGGAGCCCGACGCGCGGGGGTGAAGGGCCATCGGTGTGGTGCCGGCGGCCGTCCGGTCGGCACAGCAAGGTGCACGACCCAGCCGGCGACCGCGTTCGCCGGTACGCGCACCCCAGCAGGGCGTTCAGGCACCGTCCGACCAGGCGCAGGCCGCATGACCCACAGGACATGCCCGGGACGGGTTGCGGGGGGCGGGCCGGGCTGGTCTCATGGGCCGGTGACGGCTTCCGACACCCATCGTGCCATCGAGGCGGTTTGGCGGATCGAGGCGGCCCGGCTGATCGCCGGGCTCGCCGGGCTGGTGCGCGACGTCGGCCTGGCCGAGGAGCTGGCGCAGGACGCGCTGGTGGCGGCGCTGGAGCAGTGGCCGGAGTCCGGCGTGCCGCGCAACCCCGGCGCGTGGCTGATGACGGTGTCCAAGCGCCGCGCCATCGACCTCATCCGCAGGAACGAACGCCTCCAGCGCAACCTCGCCGAGCTGGGCCACCGTCTTGAGCACCGTC
Source organism: Nonomuraea terrae (assembly GCF_044465245.1). NCBI lineage: Bacteria > Bacillati > Actinomycetota > Actinomycetes > Streptosporangiales > Streptosporangiaceae > Nonomuraea > Nonomuraea terrae. The sequence continues at coordinate 684,122 of NZ_JBITLL010000003.1, forward strand.
TTGAGACCGGGGAGGGGCAGCCCGAGCCCGACGAGATCGAGGACGACCTGCTGCGGCTGGTGTTCACCGCCTGCCATCCCGCGCTGAAGACGGACTCGCGGGTGGCGCTGACGCTGCGGGTGCTGGGCGGGCTGACGACCGACGAGATCGCCCGGGCGTTCCTCGTCCCGGAGCCCACCGTGGCGCAGCGGATCGTGCGCGCCAAGCGGACCCTCGCCGACGAGCGGATCCCGTTCGAGGTGCCGCAGGGGGCGGAGCTGGCCGGGCGGCTGTCCGCCGTGCTGGAGGTCATCTATCTGATCTTCAACGAGGGCTACTCGGCGACGGCCGGCGACGACTGGATGCGTCCCGCCCTGTGCGAGGACGCGCTGCGGCTCGGGCGGGTGCTGGCCGGCCTGATGCCGAAGGAACCCGAGGTGCACGGCCTGGTCGCGCTCATGGAGATCCAGGCGTCCCGGTCGGCGGCGCGCGTGGGGCCGTCCGGCGAGCCGGTCCTGCTGCTGGAGCAGAACCGCGCCCGCTGGGACCGGCTGCTCATCCGGCGTGGACTTACCGCCCTCGACCGGGCCGAGGAGCTGTCGGGCACACGCGGCCCGTACACCCTGCAGGCCGCCATCGCCGCCTGCCACGCCCGCGCGGTCAACCCGGAGGACACCGACTGGATGCGGATCGCCGGCCTGTACGAGGAGCTGGCCAGGATGTCGCGCTCCCCCGTGGTCGAGCTCAACCGCGCCGTCGCCCTGTCGATGGCGTACGGCCCCGCGGCCGGCCTGCACCTCGTCGACCAGATCGTGGACGAGCCGTCGCTCAAGGGCTACCACCTGCTGCCGAGCGTACGCGGCGACCTGCTGTTCAAGCTGGGACGCCGGGAGGAGGCGCGGGCGGAGTTCGAGCGCGCCGCCGCGATGACCCGCAACGCCCGCGAACGCGACCTCCTGGAGCAGCGCGCCGCCGCCTGCTGACCGTCCGGCGTCTGGGCGCCGGTGGACGTCGGTCCGGCCGTGCCCGGACAGCACGCGGAACGGCCCCGCCGGACCGGTCAGAAATCGAGAAGCGCGCCTCACCGATTGTCACTTAGCGTGACAGCCATGCCTTCCATCGACTTCGTCACCCTTGAGGTGCCCGATCCCGCGGCGGCCGACCGCTTCTACACCGCTGCCTTCGGTTCGCTCGCCTGGTTGCGCCTGCGGGCCTCGGCGGCACCGACGACCGGCTTCCGCGGGTTCACGCTGTCGCTCGTCGTGTCCCAGCCGGCCACCGTCAACGGCCTCATCGGCGCCGCCCTCGACGCCGGCGCCACGCCGTTGAAGCCGGCCGCGAAGTCGCTGTGGGGCTACGGCGGCGTCGTCCAGGCCCCGGACGGGGCCATCTGGACGGTCGCGTCCTCGGCGAAGAAGGACACCGGCCCGGCCACCCGGCGGATCGACGAGATCGTGCTCCAGCTCGGAGTCGCGGACGTGGCCGAGAGCAAGCGGTTCTACGTCGAGCGCGGCCTCGCCGTCACCAAGAGCTACGGCCGCAGGTACGTCGAGTTCGCCAGTTCGCCGAGTCCCGTGAAGCTGTCGCTCTACAAGCGTCGTGCCCTCGCCAGGGTCGCCGGCGTCGCTCCCGACGGCACCGGGTCGCACCGGCTCGCCATCGGCGGCGATGCCGGGCCCTGCACCGACCCGGACGGCTTCGTGTGGGAGTCCAGGCCTTAGCGCGCCGCGTCCAGGACCGGTTTCACTTCGACGATCGGGGTGCCGTCGATGGCCTCGAGATCGGCCACCCGCACGAAGCCCGTCGATCGCGAGCACCCGGACCCGATGGAGACCGAGGGGATGGGGCCGGCCGGAAGAACGGGTGCTGAAGACGCCGGTCAGCGGGTTCCGCGGGTCGTCGCGCGGATGCACGGCCGGCACGGATCGGTCGGCGAGGTGCGGCCAAGTGAGGACGAACACCTCATCGCCGACCGCGAGATCGCGAATGCCGTCGGCCATCGAGGGATCGAACGTCAGCCAGGCGTCCGGAGCGCCCTCGACGCCCTGCTTCGGAGCGCTATCCGCCAAGGACGACCGCACGACTCCGATCGGACGAATTTCGTACGCCATGACTCCTCCGTACCGTGACTCGACCCGACGCGCCAGAGCGTTCGATCACGTCTTCCTCGCGCTCGGCCCCGCGCCGCCGCGATGACCCGCGACGCCCGTGCCCTCAGGGAGCAGCACGCCGCCGCCTGCTGACATGCCCGGCGACGGGTGGCACTGTGAAACCGTGGACGGGCTGAAGGTGGCGGTGACGGGATCGGACGACGCGGCGGCACGTGAGGTGGCGGACCGGCTGGCCGAGCTGGCGGCCGGCGCGCCGGTCGCCGTCGCCTTGGTGCCCGCCCCAGAACCGGGCGCGCACCACCTGGTGGTCGGCGTGGCCGTGCCCGAGGAGGACGGCACGGTCGACGTACGGGTGTCGCGGTCCGGCGAGGCGGTGCGGGAGCTGTGGGAGGGCCGCATCGCGCCGTTCGCCGGCAATCTGGCGCGGCGCAGGCGCGCGCCCCGCAGGCAGCAGGTCGTGCTCACCCAGCCGGACCCGACGTGGCCCGCCCAGGCGGCCCGGCTCAAGGCGCGCCTGGCCCGGGTGCTGGGCGAGCGCGCCAGGCGCATCGACCACATCGGCTCGACGTCCGTGCCCGGGATGGCGGCCAAGGACATCATCGACCTTCAGGTGGTGGTCGACGATCTGGCGACGGCCGTCGAGGCGGCGGCGCTCAGTCACGAGGCGGGATTCGTCCACGTGGCGGGCCCCTTCTACGGCATCGACCGGCACGGGACTCATCACGACGAGCAGGTCGCCGTGGACGCCGATCCCGGGCGGCCGGTCAACGTGCATGTCCATCCGGTGTCCTCGCCGATCTGGGCGGAGATGCTGCTGCTGCGCGACTGGCTGCGGGCCGATCCGGCGCACCGGCGCGAGTACGAGGCGGTGAAGCGGGAACTTGCCGCCCGCCCCGGCCATGACGTCAACGACTACAGCCTGGACAAGATGCCGTGGATCAGCCGGGCCCTCGGCCGCGCGCAGGCGTGGGCCCGGCGGGCCTGACCGCGGATCCGACCACGGGCAAGGCCGCGGGGTGCGGGCGACATGCCCTCGAAGCACCACAAAAGACACCTCTTGCGATGGGAGCGCTCCCAGCAAGCTCTTTGCGCCATATATCCTCCAAAATCCGGAATCACAGCACTAAATCGCGCCATTGGTAACGGTTGCGTTTCGCGGGATTGACGGCTGGACACCACGAGTGCACCCTTTGTGGGAGCGCTCCCAAAGTCCCACCGCGGCGGAGCGCAGCCGCGGTGCGCTTCTCCCCACGTTCACCCGAGAAGGGGTCCAACCCAATGATGAGCAGCAAGCGTCGCGGCCTGACCGCGGCCTCGGCCCTGGCCGCGGTCGTGCTGGCCGTTACGTCCTGTGGTTCCGGCGGCGGTGCTGATTCCGGCGCTCCCGCCTCCTCCGGGCCGGTCACGATCCGCGTGCAGACGTTCGGCGGCGGCGCCAACTTCGGCTACAAGAACGCCATCGCCAAGTGGAACGCCGAGCACAAGGACATCCAGATCAAGGAAGAGCACCTCACCGACCAGTTCGAGCAGCAGTACTGGCCACAGATGATCCAGTGGCTGACCTCGGGCACGGGGGCCGGTGACGTGGTGGGCATCGACGAGGGCGGCATGGGCCTGGCCAAGGCGCACCCGGAGTGGTGGGCCGACCTGAAGGAGTACGGCCTGGAGTCCCGCAAGGCGGACTTCCCCGCCTGGAAGTGGGAGAACGGCGTCGCCCCCGACGGCAAGCTGTTCGGCCTGGGCACCGACATCGGCGGCATGAGCCTGTGCTACCGCAAGGACCTGTTCGAGCAGGCCGGTCTGCCCGGCGACCGCGACGAGGTCAGCGCCCTGTGGCCCACCTGGGACGACTTCATGAAGGTCGGCCAGCAGTTCCAGTCGAAGGTCAAGGACACCAAGTGGACCGACGGCACCAACACGCTGTACCAGGTGGTGCTGTACCAGGAGGCGGCGAAGAACGGCAACGTCACGTACTTCGACCAGCAGAACACCCTCATCCTGGACAAGAACCCGGCGGTGCGCACGGCCTTCGACTTCGCGCAGAAGATGAGTCAGCAGGGCCTGACCGCCAAGCTGCGCAACTTCTCCGACGAGTGGGCGGCGGGCACCCAGCGGGGCGCGTTCGCCACGGTCGGCTGCCCGTCCTGGATGCTCGGCACCGTCAGCGGCAACGCGGGTGACGCCGGCAGCGGCAAGTGGGACGTCGCCTCTGTTCCCGGCGGGGGCGGGAACTGGGGCGGCTCCTGGCTCGCCGTGCCGGCGCAGTCGAAGCACCCGAAGGAGGCGGCCATGGTCGCCGACTACCTGACGCAGGCCCAGACCCAGGCGAGCGTCTTCGCCGACTTCGGCAACATGCCGAGCAACACCAAGGCCCAGCAGGACCCGGCGGTGCAGGGCGCGAAGAACGAGTACTTCAACGACGCCCCCATCGGTGAGATCTTCGCCAAGTCCGCCGCCGACCTCCAGCCGGTCTTCCTCGGCGTGAACCACACCCAGGTCAAGAACGCCGTCGAGGCGGTCATCCAGGGCATGGACGACGGCTCGGTCCCCTACGACCAGGCGTGGCAGCAGCTGGTCGACGACGCGGCCAAGGCCGCCGACTGATCCCCGGCCCGGCCCGTTCCCAGGGGGCGGGCCGGGCTCACTGCCGCCGAAAGGTCTGTGATGAGTCTCGACACCCTTCCGCGGGCGTCGCGGAGCCCTCAGCGCCGCGCTCAACCGCCCGGCCGCCGCTGGCGTTCCCGCCTGGACGTCAAGGCGATGCCGTACGCCCTGGTGTCCCCCTATTTCCTGTTGTTCGCCGCCTTCGGGCTCTTCCCGCTGGCGTTCACCCTCTACTACTCGCTGCACGACTACGACCTGGCGGGGGGCAGCGAGTGGACCGGGCTCGGCAACTACGCCTCGCTGCTGGCCGACGACGACTTCTGGAACGCCGTGGTCAACACCATCGGCATGTTCGTCATCGCGACCGTCCCGCAGATGCTGCTGGCGCTGTTCCTGGCCAACGCGCTGAACAAGCGCTTCCGCTTCCGCCTGGCGATCCGGATGAGCGTGCTGCTGCCGCTGGTCACGTCGGTGGTCGCGGTCGCGGTGGTCTTCACGCAGCTGTACGCGCGTGACTGGGGCCTGGTCAACTACCTCCTCAGCTGGTTCGGCGTGGAAACCACGAACTGGCGGGCCGAGCGCATCCCGTCGTGGATCGCCATCGCCACCATGGTCGACTGGCGCTGGACCGGCTACAACGCGATCATCTTCCTGGCCGGCATGCAGACGATCCCGCGCGACCTGTACGAGGCCGCCGCGATCGACGGCGCCTCCCGGCGCCGGCAGTTCTGGCAGATCACGCTGCCGATGCTGCGCCCGACCATGATCTTCGTGGTGCTCAACTCCACGATCGGCGGCCTGACGCTGTTCTCCGAGCCGACCACGTTCTACAACGGCAACGTCGACGGCGGGTCGCAGGGCCAGTTCCAGACGGTGGCCATGTTCATCGTCAAGCAGGGCTTCCGCGAGTTCGACTACGGCTACGCCGCCGCGGCCGCCTGGCTGCTGTTCCTGCTCATTCTCATCGGCGCGCTGGTCAACTTCCTGGTCGTGCGCCGGATCGGGGGAACGAAGTGACCAACTGGTCGCCGACCATCCTCACCAGGGTCATGCTGGCGATCGCCGTCTTCGTGTCGGCGTTCCCGCTCTACTGGATGCTGGTGATCGCCTCGCGCACGAACGCGGACGCGGTGGCGGTGCCGCCGCCGTTCCTGCCGGGCGGCAACCTCGGCGAGAACATCATCGCGGTGCTCAACAACGAGGACGCCAAGTTCCTGCTGGGCCTGACGAACTCGTTCATCGTGGCGAGCGTCGTCACCGTCTCGGTCGTCGTCATCTCGACGCTGGCCGGCTTCTCGTTCGCCAACCTGCAGTTCAAGGGCAAGAACGTGCTGCTGGTGCTCGTGCTGCTGACGATGGCGGTGCCGCTGCAGCAGATGGGCGTGGTGCCGCTCTACCGGCTCATGGTCGACCTCGGCTGGACGGGCACGCTGCAGGCGGTCATCCTGCCGTACCTGCTCAACGGGTTCGGGGTCTTCCTGATGACGCAGTACACCCGCCAGGCGGTGCCGATGGAGCTGGTCGAGGCGGCCCGGGTGGACGGCGCCGCGACGCTGCGCATCTGGTGGAACGTGGTGCTGCCGGCAGTACGCCCCGGCATGGCGGTGCTCGGCATCAACACGTTCATGCTCATGTGGAACGACTTCATGTGGCCGCTGATCGTGCTCACCCCGGACAACCCCACCGTGCAGATCGCGATCACCTCGCTGAACGCGCGGTTCTCCACCAACTACACGTTGATCTTCGCTGGGACGGCGTTGTCCATCATTCCGCTCATCGCAGTGTTCATCCTCTTCGGCCGGCAGATCGTCGGCGGTCTCATGGAAGGTGCGGTCAAGGCGTGACGACACAAGAGGAACAGACGCGGGCGGGGCTGCGCTTCCCCGCGGGGTTCGCGTGGGGCGCGGCGACCTCGGCGTACCAGATCGAGGGGGCGGTCGCGGAGGACGGGCGCGGCGCCTCCATCTGGGACACCTTCACCAGGACGCCCGGCCGCATCCTGGGCGGGCACCACGCGGACGTGGCCATCGACCACTACCACCGCTATCGGGAGGACGTCGCCCTCATGGCGCGGCTGGGCCTGTCGGCCTACCGCTTCTCGGTCTCGTGGCCGCGGATCCAGCCGGGCGGTTCCGGCCCGGTCAACTCCAAGGGACTCGACTTCTACAAGCGGCTCACCGACGAGCTGCGCCGGCACGACATCGACCCGTGGCTGACCCTCTACCACTGGGACCTGCCGCAGGAGCTGGAGGACGCCGGCGGCTGGCCCAACCGCGACACGGCCTACCGTTTCGCCGAGTACGCCGCCGCCGTGCACGAGGCGCTGAAGGACCACGTGCACACGTTCAGCACCGTCAACGAGCCGTGGTGCGCCGCGTTCCTCGGTTACGCCTCGGGCGAGCACGCCCCGGGGCGGCGCGAGCCGGAGAACGCGATCAGGGGCGCGCACCACCTCAACCTCGCCCACGGCCTGGCCGTCCAGGCGATGAACGCCCGGCGGGTCGGCGGCTGCGTGAACCTGTACGCCATCACGCCCGCCACCGGCAGCGAGCGCGACCTGGACGCGGCCCGCCGCATCGACGGACTGCAGAACCGGTTCTTCCTGGACGCCCTGCTGATGGGCCGCTACCCGGAGGACGTGCTCGCCGACCTGAGCATGGAGCTCGACTTCATCGAGCCGGGCGACATGAGGACCATCGGCGCGCCGATCGACGTGCTGCTGGTCAACTACTACAGCCGCTTCACCGTGTCGGGCGAGCCGGGCGGCCGGGCCTCGGCGGCGGCGGCGCCCACCGACTCGGCCTCGCCGTGGGTGGGCAGCGAGCACGTGTCGTTCGTCAGCGGCGGCCGCCCGGTCACCGCGATGGGCTGGGAGATCGACGAGGGCGGCCTGGTGGAGATCCTCACGCGGGTGGCGCGGGAGTACCCGCCGATCCCGATGGTGATCTCCGAGAACGGCGCCGCCTTCGACGACGTCCTGGTGGACGGGCGGGTGCACGACCCGGAGCGGGAGGCGTACGTGCGGGCGCACCTGGCCGCCTGCCGCCAGGCCATCGACCTGGGCGTGCCGCTGGAGGGCTATTTCGCCTGGTCGCTGATGGACAACTTCGAGTGGGCGTGGGGCTACGGCAAGCGGTTCGGCCTGGTCCGCGTGGACTTCGAGACCCAGGAACGGCTGCTGAAGGACAGCGCGCTCTGGTACGCGGAGATCATCCGGCAGAATAGGCGCCATGAACCGACCGACTCTTGAGGCAGTCGCGGCTCGGGCCGGGGTGGGCCGGGGCACGGTGTCGAGAGTCATCAACGGCTCGCCGAACGTCAGCGCCAAGGCCCGTGAGGCCGTGGAGCTGGCCATCCGCGAGCTGGGCTACGTGCCCAACCGCGCGGCGCGGGCGCTCGTCACGCGCCGCACCGACACGGTGGCGCTGGTGGTGTCCGAGTCGCAGTATCGGGTCTTCGACGAGCCGTATTTCGCCGGCACGATCCGCGGCATCGGCTCGGCGCTGGCCGAGACCGGGCTGCAGCTCATCCTCGCGATGGCGCGCACCCCGGAGGAGCACGAGCGACTCGAGAACTATCTGACGGGCCAGCACGTCGACGGCGTGCTGCTGCTGTCGCTGCACGGCGCCGACCCGCTGCCGGGCAGGCTGGAGGAGATGGGCGTGCCGACCGTGCTCGGCGGCCGGCCCGTCGGCCTCGACCCCTACAGCTACGTCGACATGGACAACAGGGCAGGGGCCCGGCAGGCGGTCAAACACCTGCTGGGCCTCGGCCGTTCCCGCATCGCCACGATCGCCGGTCCGCAGGACATGGGGGTGGGCGTCGACCGCCTGGCGGGCTACCGCGACGCGGTGCTGCCCTCGGGCCTGCCCGAGCTGGTGGCCTACGGCGACTTCTCCGAGCACAGCGGGGCCGTGGCGATGGCCGCGCTGCTGCGCGAGCATCCCGGTCTCGACGCGGTCTTCGCCGCGTCCGACCCGATGGCGCTGGGCGCGATGCGGGTGCTCAAGAACGGTGGCCGGGCGATCCCGGGTGACGTGGCGGTGATCGGGTTCGACGACTCCAAGGCGGCGGTGCACGCCGACCCGCCGCTGACCACCGTCCACCAGCCGACCGAGGCGATGGGCCGGCAGATGGCCCGGCTGCTGGTGGCCCGCATCCACGGCGAGGAGCTGCGCCAGCCCGTGGTGATCCTCGACACCCACCTGGTGCGCCGCGAGTCCGCCTGACCGAGAGCCCGACCGAGGGAAGGTGTCTGTGGAGAGCAGGACGAAGCGCCGCTTGTCCGGCGCCGAGCTGGACGCGCTGATCCGGCGGGCGCTGGGCACGGGGGTGGAGGCCGCCACCGAGCTGACCGACGGCTACGCCAACGCCGTCTGGCGGCTGCGGCTCGGCGACGGGCGCGAGGTGGTGCTCAAGCTGTCGCCGCCGCCCGACCTCGACCAGCTCAGCTACGAGCGGCATCTGCTGCGCATGGAGGCCGCCGCGATCGGCCTGGCGCTGGAGGCGGGCGTGCCGGTGGCGCCGCTGCTGCGGGCGGGCTTCGACGATCCGGTGCTGGGCGGCGACTACCTGCTGCTGGCCGCGCTCGACGGGGTCTCGTGGAACGACGTGCGCCCCGAGAAGGCCGAGGAGCTGCGCCGTGAGCTGCGCCGTGAGCTGGGCCGCCACCTGGCCCGGCTCAACGGGGTGACGGGCGAGGTGTTCGGCTACCCGCACGCCGGGATCGTGGGCGCCACGTGGCGGGAGGCGTTCCTCGCGATGGCGGCGGCGCTGCTCGGCGACACCGAGCGCTATCCGGCGCCGCTGCCGCTCCCGGCCGCGGAGCTCATGGCGGTGTTCGAGGCGGCGGCGCCCGCGCTGGACGAGGTGACGACGCCGCGGCTGGTGCACTTCGACGTCTGGCCGGGCAACGTCTTCCTCGACCTGAGCGGCCCGCCGCGCATCCAGGCGATCATCGACCACGAGCGGGCCTTCTGGGGCGACCCGCTCGCCGAGTTCGTCACTCCGACGATCTTCGGCGAGCTGGCGGAGGACGACCCGTTGCTGGCCGGCTACCGCGAGGTGACGCCGCTGGAGCTGACCCCGTCGGCGCTGACCCGGATCGACCTCTACCGCGCCTACCTCTACCTGATCCTGCTGATCGAGAACGGACCCCGGCAGTACCCCGAGCAGGAGTACGCCAGGGTCCGCGACCTCGCGATCAGCTCACTGGGCCGGACGCTGGACCGCCTCGTACGCGCGTCCGCGGGGGCCCTGGGGTAGGTCGCCCGCGCACTGCCCGGCGCCCTTGACCGTGTTCGGCACGCCGAGGTCCGCCGGGGCGGGCGTGTTGCCGCCGCAGAAGAGCGCGCCCCTGACCGTGCTGCCCGCCAGGATGGGCGCCGTGTTGCCGGTCAGCGTGACGGCGCCCTTCACCTCCGCGCCCACGACGGCGAGGGTGCGGGCGCCGTCGACGCTGACCGCGCCCGTGACCGAGGTCTTGAGCAGGTGGACGGCCTCGGGGGCGGTCGCGGTGAGCGTGCCGGTGATCCGGCCGCCGTCCACCACCAGCGAGGCGCCGCGCTTGACCGTGATCGGGCCGGTGACCTGGGCGTCGTCGAGGCAGGTGACGCCGTCCGCGACGGTGAGCGGGCCGCGGTGGGCTGTGGTGACCGTGCGGGTGCAGGCCGGGGGCGGGGCGATGGTCGTGACGGTGAAGCTCTTCGCCTCGCCGGGGTTGCCGGCGGCGTCGATCGAGCGGTACTCGATGGTGTGCCGGCCGCGCGGGAGCTTGCCGTACACCAGGGAGTCGATCTCCGTGCCCTCCTCGGTGAACGTCCACGGCAGCTCCGAGGAGGTGGGCCAGCCGAAGTAGTTGAACCAGCCGTCGCCGTCCACCCGCGACTCCGAGACCACGTAGCCGTCCTGGTCGTCGTCGCCGGTGAGCCGCATCGTGAACGGGCCGTTGTAGACGTAGGTGTCGCCCGAGCCGGCGAGGGGCTGCGACAGCTCGTAGCCGGTGGCGGGCGGGGTGGCGTCCACCGTCCAGGTCAGGCTGCGCCCGCCGAGGGCCGCGGTGAGCGTGTGCGTGCCGGGCGGCAGGTCGATCGCGCCGAGGTCGAGGTCGGCGCCCTGGTACCGCTTGCCGTCCAGCGTCCAGGTGACCTCGGGGACGGTCGTGGCCGGGTGGGTGGTCTCCACGTACACGACGTCGGCGCGGCCGACCGGGTGGCCGGTGGGGGTGGAGGAGACGAACGCGGGCGGGGCGCCGTCCGGCGGGGTGGTGAGCGCGGTGTCGACCGTCCAGGTGCGGGTCCTGGTGATCGCGTCGCGGATCGCCGGGTCCCGGACGAACTCGGTCGGGTCGGTGACCGTGGCGGTGACCGTGTGCGTGCCGGGCGCGAGGTCCAGCGTGCGCAGGTCGAGGGTGTCGCGGTCGCCGGGGAGTTCCTCGCCGTCCACGCTCCAGGTGGTGGTCAGCGAGTGGCTGACGGGACGCATCGGCTCGACCCACAGCACGCGGTCGGCGCCGACGGGGGCGTCCGTGGGCGTGGAGTCCTGGATCACCATGGTCTTCGCGGTGATGCGCCGCACCATGACCTCGCGGCCGATCTGGTCGAAGTAGTAGCCGAGGGTCTTCATGATCGAGTGCTCGCTCGGCCGCCACACGCCCTTGGTGGCGTACAGGCCGCCCTCGTAGCGGCCGATCGGGCCGCCCGACTCGCTCGGCTCGCCCAGCCAGCGCCACCATTTGCGGCGCTCGTCGAGCATCTGCTGCTCGGTGAGCAGGGTGTGGTGGGCGCTGGACGGCTCGGCGCCGGTGTAGGTGCCGCCGGGGACGCCGCGCTGGTAGTAGTCGTACTCGTCGTCGAGGCCGCCCAGGGAGTGGCCCAGCTCGTGCGGGCTGATCAGCGCCGACATGCTGTTGCTGCCCGAGGCGGTGGCGTACGAGCCGCCGGCGCCGCCGTAGGTGGCGCTGTTCGCCAGGGCGAGGATCTGCCGGTTGCCGGACGTGGTGCCGGCGACCAGGCTCGCGTAGCGGTTGGCGGCGGAGTTGTCCATGGTGATCAGGCGCTGGACGCTGCCGGGGTTGCAGCCGCCCCAGAAGCCCATGCTGAGCGGGGTGTTCTTGCGCGGCGCGTCCAGGCCGGGGTCGCAGCTGACGCCCGACTCCCTCGAGACGATGTCGACGCGGTAGACGTTGATGTAGTTCCGGTACGACTTGAACGGCTCGATCGACCACATGACGTTGAGGTGGCGCTCGGTGTCGGACCGGAACTTCTCCTGCTCGGCCTCGGTGTAGCCGTCACCCAGCACGATGAGGTTGAACCGTTTCGCCGGGCTTCCGGTCACCTGCACGGGGACGACCGTGGCCGCCCCCGGCTCGGCTTCGACTTCGGCGGATGCGACCGCCGGGGATAATGTGGCAGCGGCCAGCACAAGAGCCGCAAAAATACGCATGTGATGCACTATCCGGCAAGCTGGCCAAGCGTCAGTCTCGATTCGATCACGCCTGGGGCATCGCGGCCGTCACTCCCGCAGGCGGCCCGAGAGGCGTTCGACGCCGCGCAGCAGCGCCGAGTGGTCGAGGGCGCCGTCGCCGGCCGCGTTCGCCGCCGCCACCAGCTGGGCGACCAGGGCGGCCGACGGCAGGGCGACCCCGGCCTCGCGGGCGGCCGACGTCACGATGCCCAGGTCCTTGTCATGCAGGGCGAGACGGAAACCGGGCTCGAAGGAACGCGTGACCATGTTGGCGCGCTTCTGGGCGAGCACGGCGGAGCCCGCCAGGCCGCCGGCGAGCACGTCGAGGGCGGCGTCGAGGTCGACGCCGTGCGCCTCCAGAAAGACGACCGCCTCGGCGAGCGCCTGCAGGTTGGCGGCCACGATGAGCTGGTTGGCCGCCTTGACCGTCTGGCCGGAGCCGCTCGGGCCGACGTGGACGACGGTCTTGCCCACCGCGTCGAAGACGGGCCTGGCCGCCTGGAAGTCGGCCTCCTCCCCGCCGACCATGATGGACAGCGTCGCGTTCCTGGCGCCCGCCTCGCCGCCGGAGACGGGGGCGTCGAGCGGGCGCAGGCCGCGTGCCCGCGCCGCGCCGGCCAGCTCGGCGGTGACGTCGGGCCGGATCGTGGAGAAGTCGATGATCAGCGCGCCCGGCTTGGCGTGGTTGAAGACACCGTCGATGCCGGTCAGCACGTCGCGGACGTCGGGCGAGTCGGGCACCATGACGGCGACGACCTCGGCGTCGACGACCGCTTCGGCGATCGTCGACGCGGCGCGCCCGCCCGCCTCGACGAGCGGGGCGGTCTTGTCCGGTGTGCGGTTGTAGCCGGTGACGGTGTGGCCCGCCCGGACCAGGTTCACCGACATGGGGCTGCCCATGATGCCGAGGCCGATGAAGGCGATGGTGGTCACGAGGTGAATCCGTCCTGTCGTGGAGTCCGGTCGTGGAGTCCGGTCGTGGAGTCCGGTCCTGGGGTCCGGTCGTGGGGTCCGGTCGTGGGGTCCGGTCGTGGGGTGGGTCAGCCGGCGCGGTGCTCGCGGGCCAGCCAGTCGAACGTGTCAGGGCCGCCGTGCTGGTACTCCAGGCCGACCCGGCCCCGGTAACCGGTCGCGTGGAGCCGGTCGATCCAGTGGCCGAGCGGCAGTGAGCCGGTGCCGGGGGCGCCCCGGCCGGGCGCGTCGGCGATCTGCACGTGGGCGATGCGGTCGGCGTACTTGTCGATCACCGCGATCACGTCGTCGCCGTTGACGGCGAGGTGGTAGAAGTCGGCGAGCAGCCCGATGCCCGACGTGACGGGGACGCCGTCGGGGACCCCGTCGGTGACGCGGTCGATGACGCGGTCGATGACGGCCACCGCGTCGGCGGCGCGCAGCAGCGGGTAGCGCGGGGCGCCGCTCACCGGTTCGAGCAGGACGGTGCCGCCGATCGCGGCGACGCCCCGCACGCACGCGGCGAGGTTGTCCGCGCCCAGCTCGTCCTGCTCGCCGGCGCTGATGCCATCGATCCGGTTGCCGTAGAGGGCGTTGAACGACCGGCAGCCGAGGCGTTCGCCGATCGCGGCGACCACCGGGATGTTGTCGAGCAGCTCGCGCGTCCTGCCCGGCCAGGACACCAGGCCGCGGTCACCGCCCGGCATGTCGCCGGCGAAGAAGTTGAGGCCGGTCAGCCGAAGGCCCGCGTCCTCGATCGCGCGCACGAACGCGTCCACCTCGCGGTCGCCGGGCACCGCTTCGGCGAACGGCCACCAGAACTCGACGGCCGTGAACCCGTCGGCCGCCGCGGCGGCGGGCCGTTCGAGGAGCGGGCGGTCGGTGTAGAGGATGGAGCAGTTCACGGTCCAGGAGACCGCTTGTGGAGACATGAGCCGTTCCTTCGTCGAGGGGTGAGGTGGGGCGCGTCGCGAACGCTCAGGCGGGAGCCTCCTCCGAAGGCTCCTCCACGGCTCCGCCCTCCCTGCGCAGCTGGCCGATCAGGCGGTCCTGAGCCTGGTCGAGATGGTGGGTCAGCCGCTGCTGGGCGGCCTCGGCGTCGGCGGCCCCGATCGCCTTGAGTATGTCGTCGTGCTCGCGGGCGACGTTCATGGGATGGGTGGTGCGGTGGGCCTGGAACTGGCCCATGGTGAGGTGCACCTCGCCGAGGATGACCTCGTGCATGCGCGACAGGCGGCGGCTCCCGACACCGGCGACCAGCGCGGAGTGGAAGGCGATGTCGGCCTCCACCTGGCTCTCGAAGGCCATGTCGGTGGCGGCGGCCTTCATCGCCGCCTGCGCGCGCACGGCGGCGGGCGGGACGACGCCGCGGCGTGCGAGCGCGGCGACGGCGGCTCGTTCCACGGTCTCCCGGCTGAAGTAGAGGTCGCGGATCTCGTCCTCGCCGAGCTTGGGGACGACCGCGGTCTTGTGGACCGAACGGCGCAGCAGGCCGAGAGCCGTGAGCCGCTCCAGGCACGCCTTGGCGGTCGGGCGCGCGACGTTGTACTCGCCGGCGATGCGGACCTCGGTGAGCTTCTCCCCCGGGGCGATCTCGCCGTTGACGATCCGCTTGCGCACCGATTCGTACAACGCCTCAGTCAGGGACGACGGTCCCAGCGGAAAGCTGCCCTCGCTGTCCACGTGCTTCCTTCCATCGTCGCAATCGTCAGACAAGTATACTGGCTTTCAGTAACCTGCGGCCTTGTCCACGATGTTGCGCAGCGGCTCCCCCTTGCTGAAGCGGCCGAGGTTGTCCGCCAGGATGTCGAGCCCCCGACGCGCGGTCGCCTGGGTCGTCGCGCCATTGTGCGGGGTGATGATGACGTTGGGAAGGCCCCAGAAAGGGCTTTCCGGCGGCAGCGGCTCCACTCCGTGCGCGTCGAGCCCCGCGCCGGCGATCCGGCGCCGGCGCAGGGCGTCGAGAAGCGCCTCGTCGTCGGCGATGCCGCCGCGCGACACGCACACGAAGAAGGCGGTGGGCCGCATCGCCTCGAACGCGGCGCGGTCGAACACGCCCTTGGTGGCCGCGGTCAGCGGCGCGGTGACGACGACGAAGTCGCACGCGGCGAGGAAGCGGTGGAGCTCCTCCGGCGCGAACATCTCGTCCACCGCCGGATCGGGCGGGCACGTACGGCGCCGCATGCCGAGCACCCGCATGTGGCACGCCTTGGCCTTGCGCGCCAGATCCAGGCCCGACCCGCCGAGCCCGAACAGGCCGACGCTCCGCCCGGCCAGTTCGTCGTGCGTGAACCGGTCCCAGCGCCCGTCGGCCTGCGCGCGCAGCCAGCGCGGCACGTCGCGGTTCAGCATCATCATCAGCAGCATGGCGTGCTCGGCGAGGGGGATCGCGCCGTTGCCGGTCGCCGAGGTGAGCACCACGTCGCTCGCCAGCATGCCGGGCGACAACGCGGTGTCCACGCCCGCGGCCGGGCTGTGCACCCACCGCAGCCGCCGTGCCGCGGCGAGCAGGTCGTCCGGCACGTGCCCGGCGATCGCGTCGGCGGTCTCGACCAGGCCGGGGACGGTGGTCAGGTCGGGCACGAACTCGACCCGAGCGCCGGGGGCCGACCGGCGCAGCAGCTCCCGTTCGGCCTCGTCGTGCCGCCCGGTCACCAGGATCGTGAGGGTCTCGCTCATTTGAGCCCCGTGGTGGCGATGCCCCGGATCAGGTGCTTCTGGGCGAACGCGAAGAAGGCCAGCACCGGGAGGAGCGACACCAGCGACATCGCGAAGAGCATGCCGACGCCGTCCTGGCTCTGCGAGTCGACCATGGAGCTGAGCGCGACCGACACCGTGAACATCTTCGGCGAGGTGAGGTAGATGAGCGGGACGAAGAAGTCGTTCCAGGTCCAGATGAACGTGAAGATCGTCGTGGTGACCAGCGCCGGGCGCATGAGCGGCAGGATCACGTACCAGAAGGTGCGGAACGGACCGGAGCCGTCGATCCAGGCCGCGCGGTCGAGGTCGCGCGGGATCGTCCGGATGAACTGCACCATGAGGTAGACGAAGAACGCGTCGGTGGCCAGGAACTTCGGGATGAGCAGCGGGAAGTACGTGTTCACCATGCCGAGCTGCGAGAAGAAGATGTACTGCGGGATCACCAGCACGTGCAGCGGCAGCATCACCGAGGCCAGCGTGACGGCGAGGTAGACCTTGCGCATCCGGAACTCCAGCCGCGCCAGGGCGTAGGCGGTCAGCGCGCAGGAGAACAGGTTGCCGACGATCGACCCCACGCTGACCAGCAGCGAGTTCACCAGGAACACGCTGAACGGCCGGTTCAGCGCGTTCCAGCCCTGGACGAAGTTGTCGAAGGTCAGGTCCTGCGGGATCAGGCCCGGCTGGGTGAGGATCAGATGGCTCGGCTTGAACGCGCTGACCGCCATCCACACCAGCGGGTAGACCATGAGCAGCACGAAGACGCCGAGCCCGAGGTGCTTGAGCAGGTCGCGCGACCTGCGTCGCCGGGTGTGCGCCCGGGCGGACGAACGGGTGGAGTCGATGGGCGCGGTCGCGGTCGTCATCAGTCGTCTCCGTAGAAGACCCAGTACTTCGACAGGATGAAGTGGATCGCCGTCACGATCGCGATGGCGATCATCAGCACCCAGGCCAGCGCCGAGGCGTAGCCCATGTCGAAGTTCGCGAATCCCTGTTGGTAGATGTACAGCGTGTAGAAGAGCGTGGAGTTGGCCGGCCCGCCCGTGCCTCCGCTGACCACGTGGGCCTGGGTGAACGCCTGGAACGCGCCGATCGTCTGCAGGATCAGGTTGAAGAAGATGATCGGCGTGAGCAGCGGGACGGTGATGTGGGTGAACTGCCGCACGACCGTGGCACCGTCGACCTTGGCCGCCTCGTACAGCTCCTCGGGGATCTGCCGGAGACCCGCCAGGAAGATCACCATCGGCGAGCCGAAGGTCCACACGTTGAGCACGACGAGGGTGGACAGCGCCGTGGCGGGGTTCTGCAGCCAGCTCTCGCCGTGGATGCCGAACAACCCGAGGGCCTGGTTGATCAGCCCTTCGTCGCCGAAGATCTGCCGCCACAGGATCGCGATGGCGACGCTGGTGCCGAGCAGCGACGGCAGGTAGAAGGCGCTGCGGTAGAAGGCGAGCCCGCGCAGCCCCCGGTCCAGGATCAGCGCGAGCAGCAGGGCGAAGGCCAGTTGCAGGGGGATGGAGACGAAGACGTAGACCAGGGTGACCCTGACGGAGGCCCAGAAGTACTCGTCGGAGAACATCCGCCGGAAGTTCTCCAGGCCGTTGAACTCGGGCGAGCTGAGGATGTTGTAGTCGGTGAACGCCAGGTACAGCGAGGCGAACAGCGGAATGGCGGTGACCAGCAGCAGACCGAGCCACCACGGGATGAGGAAGATGTGCGCGGCCAGGCCCTGGCTGTGCAGTCGGGACGCTCTCGGGCGCCTTGACCTTGTCGTCGCCACGGCGACCTCCAGTCGGGGTTGAGCTGATCGGGCGCGGCGCGCGTCACTTGGCCCGATCGATGCCGGCCTGGACCTCTTCGATGAACCTGGCCGACCCGGCCGGGACGGTGGTCCTGCCGAGGGCGATCTCCTCGGCCACCCGGGCCATGGCGGTGCGCCAGGTGTTCGTGCCGGGCGGCGCCTCGTAGCGCGGCCGCCGTTCGGCCTCCTGGTCGGCCTGCACCACCTTGAGCATCTCCGTCTCGTCCGCACTGGCGAAGTCGTACGCCTGCTTGAGCACCTCCGGGTTGACCGGCGCGCCCATCGTCAGGCCGACGACCTTGAGCATCTCGACGGTGTTGGTGTTGTAGTCGATCAGCTTGCCGGCGGCCTCGACCTTGTCCGCGTCGATGCCCTGGTAGATCGCCATCCGCGGGTAGTAGAGGAACTTGTGGCCCGCCTGCGCCCCGGGCGCGATCGGCACGGCCCGCTCCGCGAAGGTGTGGTCGGGGAACATCTTGGCGTCGTCGATGATGTGGTTGGAGTTGGCGACCTTGCCCAGCACCTTCTCGCCGACCAGGGTCCAGTCGGGGCTCATCCCCTCCTGCTCGCTGAGGGTCAGGACGGCGCCGGCCTTGAGCAGCTTCTCCCACCAGTCGAACCAGCTGCTGACGCCGTCCACGGTGAAGCCGATGCGGCCGTCCTGGGTCCACAACTGCTCGCCGCGCTGCCGCAGCCACGCCTCGAACGGCAGGTCGGCGTCGGCCTCGTACGGCGATCCCTTGCGCCCCTTGGGATTGTCCTTGGTGTAGTCGACGAGCAGCTCCGCCCACGCGTCCCAGGTCCACTCGCCCTCGCCGGAGGGCAGCTCGACGCCGTCCTCCTCGGCGAACGACTGGTTCCAGCGGATGACCGGGACGAAGATGCCGAACGGCATGGTGTTCAGCTTGCCGTCGAGCTTGAAGGACTCCAGGGCGGCGCTGTCGTAGGCCGACAGGTCGAGCGTGGGGATGCCCTGGAGGTCGCGGTAGAGGTTGTTCCTGGCGTACGTCATCACCTGCGCCGAGGCGATCCAGAAGATGTCGGCGACGTCCCTGGCGGCCATCTGGGTCGTCATCCGCTCCTGGAACGCCTCGTACTCGGCGAACTCCGGCTCCACCTGGATGTCGGGGTTCTTGGCGCTGAACTCCTTGAGGGCCTTCGTGTAGTTCTGCTGACGGACGTTGTTGCCCCACCAGGCGTAGCGCAGCGAGGTGGCCCCGCCCGCCGCACCGTCGCCGCCGCCGCATCCGGCCAGGCCGACGGCGGCCGCCCCCGCCAGCGCCAGCTTGAGGAACCCCCGGCGATCGACTTCGTTCATCACTGCCTCTCCCGTCGTCGCTCACAGTGGGCGGGCCGCCGCAGTGCGGCATCCCGGTGAAGCTTTAGTGTTCATTTGCCTGACCTGACAGTCAATAGGTCGTGAATACTTGCCTGACAATCTCGCGGCGGATCTACCGCGTGACGACGAGCACCTCGAACAGCCCGAGCTCGGGCAGCCGAACCCGGGTGCCGCCCGGCCCGCTCTCCGTGGTGAGCGGGCGGTCCGCGCGCAGCGCCCGGACGGACCAGCCCTCCCCCGCCCACGGCAGGGTCAGCCACGACTGCGGGATCGGCAGCGGGCGGGTGAACCTCTGGGAGGCGTCCCCCGAACGGTTCAGCAGGTGGATCACACGCCCGGCGGCCGAGCGGCCGAGGACGATCTCGACCTGCTCGGGCAGGTCCGTCTCCACCTCGATGCCGGGGCCGGCCGCCCGTAGCGCGCGGTCCGCGAAGTGGTCGCGGTGGGCGCTGAGGCCGGCCTCCCGGTAGCCCCTGCCGACCGTCCACGGCAGCACCGCGCCCACGCCCTCGCCATGGGCGGCGCACACCCAGCCGGGATGGTCCAGCTCGTCGTGTCCGTGACACTTCTCCGGCGGTCCGTACGGCGCCCGCGACAGCGCGAACAGCCCGGTCTCGGCACCCGGACGCGGCTCCACCACGTGGAACGCGCCGACCACCGGCACCGGGAAACCCCAGGGCCGGCCGGGAGCGGGCGCGTCGCGAAGGTGCAGGGAACGGGTCGCCTCCTCCGAGTCGCGGCTGGACAGGCGCCTGGCGACCGGCAGGCACCGCAGTTGTACGGCGTCCGCGTCGAACCCGGACGAGCCGGTCGCCAGCACGACTCCGCCGGCCGCGGCATGATCGTCGAGCGCCGCCACCGCCCCGGCGGAGAGCGGGCCGAGGTCGGGCAGGACCACGAGCCGGTATCGCGCCGTCCGAGTGACGCCGAGCTTGTCCTCCGGCAGCACGTCGAAGGGGATGTGCCGCTCCAGCAGCGCCAGGTAGAGCCCCTGGAACTCCGCCGTCGCCGCCGCCAGGCGCTCGCCCCGGAGCTTGAGCGGGTCGGGCCGCACCAGCAGCGTCGGCGCCTCGGACACGAGGTCCCGGTAGACCTCGGCGTGGTCGCGGTGGAAGCGCGTGATCCGCCCGGCGACCTCCAGGCACTCGTACGCGCTGTCGTCGGGCGTGCCCATGATGTAGGTGGACGGGATCGCGCCACGGGAGATGGCCTGCACCAGGTACTGCGCGAAGTGGTGCGGCTCCTCCCCCGCCAGCCGGTACGGCATGTCCACGAACCCGACCGCGTTGACCAGCACCGGGACATCCGGCCGGTAGGACTTGGCGGCGCTGACGTGCTCGCTGGTGCGGTGGTGCCACAGCGGCCGGCCGACGGCGTTGTTGGCCTCGTGGAAGACGATGTCGGCGTGCTCGCCGAGGATCAGGGCCGCCGACGGCCGCCGGGCGGCGATCGCCGCCCGGACGCGCGCGTTGAGGTCCTCCAGTCTCTCCCGCGCGAAGCGCTGCCACCGCGGGTAGGCGGGCGAGTCGGGGCCGGTGGGCAGGGCGTCCCCGAAGGCGCGGGCGCACGCCAGGCACTGGCACACGCCCCAGTACCTGCGGCTGTAGTCGATCTCGTTGTACGACATCCAGTTCAGGAAGAAGCCGTCCACCTCGTAGCGGTCGAGGACCTCGGCGAGCACCTCGAACAGCTTGACCTGGTAGTAGTCGCCGCTGGGGCAGACGCTGGTCAGGCCGTTGTAGACCTGCGCCCGGCCGGCGGCGTCCACGAAACACCACTCCGGGTGCCGCTCCGCGCGACGGCGGTCGATCTTGGAGAAGTCCATGCGGGCCAGCACCCGCACACCGCGCCGGCGCGCCGCCGCCACGGCGTCGCCGACCAGGTCGCCCGACGGGCGCGCGGCGAGGGCGGGGTTACGCGTCTGGAAGTCCAGGCCCGTCGGATAGTTCGACAGGATGCCGCCGACACTGAGCAGCCAGGTGTCCGCGCCGAAGCCCTGAATGTGGTCGAGCACCCGCTCGACGTCCAGACCGGCGTCCACCTCGCGGAGGTTCGTCTGGAACATCCGGAACGGCTCCCGCCACCAGACGCGCGTCACGAGTGGCCCCACGAGACGTGCACGACCTCGACGAGCCCCAGGTCGGGCACCGAAACCTCGGCTTGCCCGGCGTCGGCCGTCACCTTGACCTCGGTGCCGGCGACCAGCAGCCGCGCCGCGACGTCACGCCCGCCCTCGGGCAGCCGCACCGTGACGGTCTGCGCGGGCAGCGGGAGCGTCTCCCTGATGGCGCCGCGCATGGTCATCGGGTTGCTCAGGTTGACGAGGGTGACGGCGATCCCGCCGTCGTCACGGCGGACGGCGACGTCCACCAGGCCGGGCCCGCGGACGGTCACCTCGGGCTCGTCGCCGAGCGCCCACAGGACGGCGTTGCCGATCAGGCGTCCGTGGTCGGCCTGGAGCGCCTCCCAGAAGATCGAGCCGATGTCGAAGGGAAGGTGGACGACGCGGCCCCCGCCCGGCGCCTGCCGTACGACGACGGCCGGCAGGTCGGGCGCCTGCCTGACGTACACCTCCTCCATCGGCAGGTCGGGGAAGTCGGGGACGAAGCGGAACGGCACGCGGGCGCCCTCGCGCGCCCGCGTGCCGAGCAGGCGGGTGCCGCCGATGATCCGGGTGGCCCCGCCGAAGCCCGCGTTGACCGGGTGCTCGTCCATGAGGCTGATGTAGTTGTTCTTCACCGGGCCGCGGGCGGGCGTGAGCAGGTCGGTGCCGAAGACGTCGGCGAGACCGAAGTTCGGCCGCCGCTCGCCGTTCTCGTCGTAGAGGGACGACTCGTGCGCGGCCACCAGCCCGCCGCCGGAGGCGACGTACGCGCGGATCACCTCGCACTGCTCGTCGCTCAGCCGGTCGGCGTTCGCGAGGACCAGCACCTTGTGGCGGCGCAGCCGCTCCGGCGTCAGAGCCTGGTCGGCGATCAGCTCGAACGGGATGCGCGCCTCGACCAGCGCCTGGTAGAAGCCGTCCTCGTCGGCGAACGCGGCGCCGCCCGAGCCGGTCGGCGGCCGGTCGGTCCTGTTGGGGTCGAGCAGCGCGACCTCGGCGGTGATCTCCATCCCCGACAGGACCGGTTCGAGGTCGGCGTGCAGGTTGAACGCCTCCACGACGGCCGGCACCCAGCGCGGGTCGGAGACCGTGGCGTTGAACTTGGTGAACCAGGGGCGGGCGCCCTGGGCGAAGCCGTTCACGATCCAGGTCTTGGTCTCCTCGGGCGGCGCCACCGAGTCCTTCCAGCGGTACTTGTGCTCAGGACCGACCGAGGTGATGAGCACCACCGGCCGATCGGGGAACAGGGCCCGGCTGCGCTTGGCGACCCGGCCGGCGAACCACGGCGGCTGGATGCCCGAGCGGCCCTGCTTGTCGACGACGAACAGCGGATAGTGCCTGCGGATCAGGTCGCGGTCGAGGTCGCGGGCCGCGAGGCTGCCCAGGTTGGGGATGAACCGGGAGTGCGGCCGCAGGTCCCTGACCGCGCCGTCCCACAGGGCGACCAGCTCGCTCAGCTTGCGCCGCCGCCACGCGAGGTAGGCCGGCCAGGCGGGGTCGGTGAAGTCGTTCTCCTTCAGCGGCAGGTCGAGCCCCGTCTCGTCGCGGAAGGACCGGCGCGCGTCCTCGCTGTAGGAGATCCCCGCGTAGCCCTCCCAGCGGTTGGCGAAGATCGCGTCCACGTCGTACTCCCGCACGATCTCGCGAGCCACCTCGGTGACGAACTCCCGGTGGTAGCCGGTGAACGCGCAGCTCAGCCAGATCCCGGGATACGCCCAGTGCTCGATCGGGCCCCCTTCGGCGTCGCGCGCCAGCCATTCCGGGTGGGCCTGCGCCGCGTCGGCGTGCATGGCGTGCGGATCCACCCGTGCCATGACGTGCATGCCGAGCCCGCGGGCCGCCGCCACGAGCGCCCCGAAGGGGTCGCCGTCGCCGAGGTGCCTGCTGCGGTAGTGGTACGGAACGCGCGTCGGGTAGTAGGCGATGTAACCGCCGGCGCTGACGCACACGGCGTTGGACCTGCTGTCGCGCATCAGTCCGGTCCAGAAGTCCACGTCGAAGTGGAGCGGGTCGTCCTCGGCCAGGGTGAGCTGCGTCCAGCGCGTCGCGGCTACCGGCCAGTCGTGGCGCGCCGTCCGTGACTCATCGGCCGCTTCCGTCGCACGCGTTCCCATCGTGACACCTTTCCGTCGGTCGACGACCCCCGAGAGAGGTCTCCGGTGATTGTTATACAAGAATGCAGGACCGACAAGAGCGCATGCTTTTCGGAACGTGGCCGGCGCGGTCAGGCGCCCGGGAGCGCCGCCAGGAGGACAGGCAAGGTCGTGGGGCTGTCCGAGCCGCCGGCGGGCTCGACCGTGAGGGCCACGTGGCCGTCACCGGGCCCGGCGGGGAGCACCACGGGGGTGGTCGTCCCGTCCCCGTCCCCGTCCCCGTCCCCGGCCCCGCCCTCGCCGAGGAGGCCGGCCGGGCGCGGGCCGTCCGGGCCCATCAGCCACAGCTCGTACGTGCGGCCGACCGGCAGTTCGGGCAGGCCCGACGAGGCGAACACCATCCGTCCCATCGCCCGGGAGATCACGACCGTGCCGGTGCCGCCGGAGGTGGCCGGGCGGCGTACCGTCTCGGCGTCGGGCGCGGCCAGGACGGCGGCCAGCTCCGCGTTCCGGGCGGTGAGCTCGCCGAGGTCGCGACGGGCGTCGAGCGCGAGGACCCCCAGCGCGACGGCCGCCGCCACGGCGATCGCCGCCACCCCGGCCGGCACCCTGCCCCGTCCCTGCCGCCTCCGCCGGCGCGGGCCGCGCTCCTCCTCGCCCAGGAGCGCGGCCTCGCCTTCCGCGAGGGAGCGGCGGGTGCGGGCGGTGGCCAGGAGGCGGGGGCGCAGGGACGGCGGGGGCGGCTCGGCCGCCGTCTCGGCCAGGCGGGCGGCTGTTTCGCGCAGGTGGCGTATCTCGGCCGCGCAGGCGGGGCACCCGGGCAGGTGCGCCTCGAACCGCGCCCGCTCCGCGTACGGCAGTGCGTGCACGGCGTAGGCGCCGGAGAGGGCGTGGAGCTCGTCGTTCATCGTCCACCCCGCTGCGAGAGACGGCTGACGCATGTACTTCGGCCGCTCGGGCATGTCGGATGGCCCGGACGCCTTGCGCTTTTCCCCCAGCGTGAGACAATTTCATTGGGTGATGAATTATGGGATGCGTGATAGCGGGCGGCGGTCCGGCGGGCGCGGTGCTCGCGCTGATCCTCGCCAGAGCGGGCGTCGAGGTGACGCTGCTGGAGAAACACGGTGACTTCCTGCGCGACTTCAGGGGCGACACGATCCACCCCTCGACGCTGCAGGTGCTCGACGAGCTGGGGCTGGCGAAGGACTTCCTGAAGCTCCCGCACCACAAGGCGTACGGGCTGAGCTTCGTCACCGACGCCGGCGAGATCACGATGGCGAACCTGCGCGGGATGCCGGGCAAATACGACTACATCGCTTTCGTCCCGCAGTGGGACTTCCTGGAGCTCATCACGTCGGCCGCCCGGCGCTACCCCGGGTTCCGGCTGCTGATGAACGCCGAGGCGTACGACCTGATCCGTGAGGACGGCGCCGTGCGCGGGCTGCGCTACCGCGACCCGTCCGGCGACCACGAGATCAGGGCCGACCTCACGGTCGCCGCCGACGGGCGGACCTCCACGCTGCGCGCGCGGGCGGGGCTCGTCCCGGAGGACCTCGACGCGCCGATGGACGTGGTCTGGTTCCGGCTGCCCCGGTACGAGACCGACCGGGAGGATCCGTTCCTGCGGATCTCGGGCGGCCACATGATGGTGGCGATCAACCGGGGCACCTACTGGCAGCTGGCGTACCTCATCCCCAAGGGCGGCTACGACGACCTCGTCCGCGGCGGCATCGACGCGCTGCGCGGCCCGGTCGCGGAGCTGATGCCCTGGCTGGGCGACCGGGTCGGCGAGATCGGCGGCTACGACGACGTCAGCGTGCTCACGGTCGCGCTCAACCGGCTGCGCCGCTGGCACCGCCCGGGGCTGCTGTGCATCGGGGACGCCGCGCACGCCAT
Source organism: Nonomuraea terrae (assembly GCF_044465245.1). Lineage (NCBI taxonomy): Bacteria > Bacillati > Actinomycetota > Actinomycetes > Streptosporangiales > Streptosporangiaceae > Nonomuraea > Nonomuraea terrae. The sequence goes on from NZ_JBITLL010000003.1 coordinate 709,161, forward strand.
GTCGCCGGTGTTCGGGGTGGGCATCAACCTCGCCGTGCAGGACGCCGTCGCCGCCGCCAACCTGCTGGCCGGCTCGCTGCGGTCGGGGGCGCCGATCCCGGAGTCCACGCTTCACCTGGTGCAGCGGCGGCGGATGTTCCCGACCCGGTTCACCCAGGCCGCCCAGCGGGTGGTGCAGAACCGGGTGATCAGGCCGGCGCTCAGCAGAAGTTTCAACCCGCCGCGGCTGCCGCGCGACCTGGCGCGGCTGCCGCTGGTCAACCGGCTGGCCCGGCGGTTCATCGGCCACGGCGTCCGCCCCGAGCACGTGACGGTTGACGAAATTTGACCCGCGCTGGGTTCGTACGCGTATCACCGCATTCTCACAACGTGGACACGAGGGTCGGTGGGGGCGGGCCAGTGGAATACCCTCGTATCTCGTGAGCAGCAATCTCGTGGATCTTGATTCCTGGCGGGCCCTCCCCGCGGCGCAGCAGCCCGAGTGGCCCGACCGCGGCGAGCTCGAGAAGGTCGTCGCCGAGCTCGGCGGCCTGCCCCCGCTCGTCTTCGCCGGCGAGTGCGACCAGCTGAAGGACCAGCTGGCCGCCGTCGTCCGCGGCGAGGCGTTCGTCCTGCAGGGCGGCGACTGCGCCGAGACCTTCTCCGGCGCCACCGCCGACAACGTGCGCAACAAGCTCAAGACGCTGCTGCAGATGGCGATCGTGCTGACGTACGCGGGCAAGGTTCCGGTGGTGAAGATCGGCCGCGTCGCTGGGCAGTTCGCCAAGCCGCGTTCGAAGCCCACCGAGGTGCGCGACGGCGTAGAGCTGCCCGCCTACCGCGGCGACATGGTCAACGGGTTCGACTTCACCCCCGAGGCGCGCAGGCCCGATCCATGGCGGCTGCTCAAGGCGTACCACTCCTCGGCCGTGACGCTCAACCTCGCCCGCGCCTTCACCAAGGGCGGTTACGCCGACCTGCGCCAGGTGCACGCCTGGAACCAGGACTTCGTCGCCGAGTCGCCGGCCGGGCGCCGCTACGAGCAGCTGGCCAGGGAGATCGACCAGGCGCTGGCGTTCATGCGGGCCTGCGGGGCCGAGCCCGAGGAGTTCCACACCGTCGAGTTCTACTCCTCGCACGAGGCGCTCATCCTCGACTACGACCGGGCGCTGACCCGCATCGACTCGCGCACGGGCCTGCCGTACGACGTGTCGGCCCACATGGTCTGGATCGGCGAGCGCACCCGCCAGCTCGACGGCGCGCACATCGACTTCTTCTCGAAGATCCGCAACCCGATCGGCGTCAAGCTGGGCCCGACCACCACGCCCGACGACGCGCTCGCGCTCATCGAGAAGCTCAACCCGACCAACGAGGCGGGGCGCCTGACGTTCATCACCCGCTTCGGCGCGTCCAAGATCCGCGATCTGCTGCCCGCCCTGGTCAAGGAGGTCACCGCGAGCGGGGCCCGGGTGGCGTGGATCTGCGACCCGATGCACGGCAACACGTTCGAGGCGCCGAGCGGCCACAAGACGCGGCGGGTCGACGACGTGCTCGACGAGGTGGCCGGCTTCTTCGAGGTGCACCGCTCGCTCGGCACGCATCCGGGCGGCATCCACATCGAGTTCACCGGCGACGACGTGACCGAGTGCGTCGGCGGCGGCCACGAGATCGGCGAGATGGACCTCGCCACCCGCTACGAGACGGCCTGCGACCCCCGGCTCAACCGCGGCCAGTCTCTCGACCTCGCCTTCCGCGTCGCGGAGCTCTACCGCGGCTGACCCCCGGCGGCCAGACGCCCTCCGGCCGGGGGGCGTCTGCCGAGTGATCCAGGTCTCACCACCGGCCCCAGGGAAACCTGATGAATCACGGATCCCCCGGCTATGATCGCCCCCAAAGCGGTCAATGTTGGGAGAAAACGTGGATAGTGCTCCTGAGGGGGTCGACCCGAACGTCCCCAACGTCGCACGGATGTACGACTACTTCCTCGACGGCAAGGACAACTTCGCAGCCGACCGGGCCGCGGCGGAGCAGATCCTCAAGACGTTCCCCCACACCAGGGAAGGCGCGCGGGCGAACCGGGCGTTCCTGCGCCGGGCCGTGCGTCATGTGGTCGACTCCGGCGTGCGGCAGATCGTCGATCTGGGGGCGGGGCTGCCCACCCAGGGCAACACCCACGAGATCGCGCCGGACGCGCGCGTGGTCTACGTCGACTACGACTCCGTGGTGTGCGTGCACGGCAGGGCGCTGCTGGCCAGGACGGAGAACGTCGACTTCCTGCAGGCGGACGTGCGCGAGCCGGACGTACTGCTCGACAAGCTGAGCGGCATGGTCGACTTCGACCGGCCGGTGGCGTTCATGATGCTGGCCCTGCTGCACTTCGTCCCCGACGACATCGCCTACGACCTCGTGGGCAAGGTGCGGGCGGTGAGCGCGCCGGGCAGCCACCTGGTGATCAGCCACGCCGTGGACAGCACCCCGGACACCACCCCGGAGGCCGAGGAGATCTACCGCAGGAGCACGGCGGCGCTGCACCTGCGCACCCGCGAGGGCGTCCTGCGCTTCTTCGACGGCTACGAGCTGGCCGAGCCGGGGCTGACGCACCCGAACGGCTGGCGTCCCGACGAGCCGCACACCGGCGGCGACAGCATCACCTTCGGGTACGTCGGCGTCGGCCGCAAGCCCTGACCCCGCGCACGCGAAAGCCCCGCCGGGTTGGCGGGGCTTTCCGGCCTGTCGTCAGCTCTGCTGGGCGTTCTTCAGCTCCTCGCTGAGCTCGGCCCTGATCGCGTCCATGTCGAGCGCCCTGACCTGGCGGATGAGGTCTTCGAGCGCGGGCGACGGGAGGGCGCCGGCCTGGGAGAAGACCACGATCCCGTCGCGGATGGCCATCAGCGTCGGGATCGAGGTGATCTCGAAGCCCTGCGCGAGACCCTGCTCCGCGTCAGTGTCGATCTTGCCGAACGTGATGTCGTCGTGCTTGTCGGACGCCTGCTCGAAGATCGGCCCGAACTTCTTGCACGGCGGGCACCACTCGGCCCAGAAGTCGAGAAGGACGATCCCCTTGTCGGCGATGTCGTTGAAGTTCTTCTCGGTCACCTCGATGGTCGCCACAGGTGGCTCCTCGCTCGTCGTCGCTGTGTTGCGTCCGTGTCAACCACATACCCGCCCCCAGCATTCCATGCTCCGGCCGTGGGCACGCCGGCCGCGCCGCGGACCGATCAGGAATCGAGAAGCGCCGGTCTCCGGGCCGCGCCTAGCCTGACCCCATGGACATCACCATTCAGACGTGTTTCCTGCCGCACGACGACCCGGACGCCTCCCTGGCCTTCTACCGCGACACGCTGGGCTTCGAGGTCCGCAACGACGTCGGCCACGACGGGATGCGCTGGATCACGGTCGGACCTCCCGAGCAGCCCGGCACGTCCATCGTCCTGCACCCGCCGGCCGCCGACCCCGGCATCACCGACGAGGAGCGCCGCGTCATCGCCGAGATGATGGCCAAGGGCTGCTACGCCGGCCTCAACCTGGCCACCACCGACCTCGACGGCGCATTCGAGCGGCTGCAGACCGGCGACGCCGACGTCGTCCAGGAGCCGACCGAGCAGCCGTACGGCGTGCGCGACTGCGCCTTCCGCGACCCCGCGGGCAACCTCATCCGCGTCGTGGAGCTGCGGTGACCACCACGATCTCCCCCCGACACGAAGACCGGCCGGGCTCGCCGGGAACCTCAGCTCACCGCTTTCTTCACCAGGTCCCTGATCCTCGCCTCGCCGGCTTCGCTCAGCTCCGTCAGGGCGTAGGACGTCGGCCACATGCCGTCGTCCTCGTCGAGGTTCGCCCGCACGCTGAAGCCGAACGTGGAGTAGCGTTCCTTGTCCGCGTGCCCGCTGCGGAAGAAACACACCAGCTTTCCTTTCTTGTAGTAGGCGGGCTGGCCGTACCAGAGTTTCGGTGCCAGGTCCGGAGCGGCGGTCGTGACGATGGCGTGGACGCGTTCGGCCAGCTCCCGGTCCGGCGGCGACATCTCGGCGATCTTGGCGAGCACGTCTCGCTCATCCGCTGCCGCCTTGTCCGCGCTCCGGCTCCGGCGAGCATCCGCCCTCAGCTCCGCGGCACGTTCTTTGATGGCGGCACGCTCCGCGTCGGAGAAGCCCTCGCCGGAGGACGTGTTCCGCTGGTTCTTCTCCGTGGCCTTCGATTCAGCGCTCATCGTACGTACTGCTCCTTCATCGGTCGTCGTGGTCATCTTCCGCACAGTCCGGTGTATGACTCGCGGGCCTCAGTGCGTCACTCGCCGCAGGAAGCCGTCGCCTTCCTTGGTGGTGCCCGCGTCCCTCGCGAGGACCCCGCGTTCCATCAGGCAGAGCCTGGCGGCCGCCTTGGCGGGGTGGAAGTCGATGTACTTGCTGCCGTAGTCCCGGTCGGCCGTCATCCCCAGGGCTGCGTAGAAGACCTTGGACGCCTTCGGCGCGGAGACGCCGAGGATGACGGTGGTCTCGGTCGGCAACGGAGCTTCCGCTGCGCGTCCGGTGTCCCTGCTGGTGGCCGCCGCCAGTTTCCAGATGGCGCCGTCCGGTGCCCGCAACACCCCGGAGAACGCACCGAACAGGGCCTTCTTCGCGGGCTTGAGAACCTCCGCGCCGCTGCGGACGGCGGCGTCCATCAGGGTCCTGACCTCGGTGGGCTGGTCGACGACGCAGGTCAGCAGGCAGCCGCGGAACCCGGAGGTCGCCGGTGCGACGGCGGGTGAGAGCGCGGTGGCGTAGAACCCGCGCGCGGCCCGCACCTCGGGGGCCCCGAGGGTGATGACGTCGACCTTGAGGACCATATGTGACTCCTTGGGCCTGGCCGCTGGGAAGGCCGGTGATGACCCGAGGCTCGGCGCATCATGTCGCCTTCATGTCAGGTCCGCGGGACCGGCCGTTCGTCCCTCGTATCCGGTGTCGTCGCGGACCTCGAAACCGGGGGTGTCGCGGGCTAAGGCCGAGGCCGCATCCGGGTCGTCATGCGGGAGAACGGCGGGGGTGAAGAGTGACGTGCATGCAGGTAACGCTATGCGCGGTGTCGCGGGCGGCACTTCTCGATTCCTGACCGGTTCGCCATGCCCTCGGAGACATCGGTGACCGCCCGTTCGCCGTCGAGCCGCATGACCGAGCAGGACGGCTTCCTGCGGAGAGTGGCCGCGCCAGGTGGCGAGACGCCGCCGGACACACCGCCCAGAACTGGTTGAATCAACCCAGGCGACGCCGACGGAGAACGCCGAGGCGGCTCCGCCCGACCAACCCGACGACATGGAGACGGAATGAGCATCACCACGAGGACGGACACGCAGTCGCCTGCGCCGCACGTCGCCGACAGCCACGACCTGATCCGCGTGCAGGGCGCGCGCGTGAACAACCTCAAGGACGTCAGCGTCGAGATCCAGAAGCGCCGGCTGACGGTGTTCACCGGCGTGTCCGGCTCGGGCAAGAGCTCGCTGGTGTTCGGCACGATCGCCGCCGAGTCGCAGCGGCTGATCAACGAGACCTACAGCGCGTTCGTCCAGGGCTTCATGCCGACGCTGGCGCGGCCGGAGGTCGACGTACTCGAAGGGCTGACGACGGCGATCATCGTCGACCAGGAGCGGCTGGGCGCCGACCCCCGTTCCACCGTCGGCACCGCCACCGACGCCAACGCGATGCTGCGCATCCTCTTCAGCCGGCTGGGGCAGCCGCACATCGGCTCGCCGCAGGCGTTCTCGTTCAACGTCGCCTCGGTCCGGGCGTCCGGCGCGATCACCGTCGAGCGCGGCGACCGCAAGACCGAAAGGGTGAGCTTCACCCGCACCGGCGGCATGTGCACGCGATGCGAGGGCCGCGGCTCGGTCACCGACTTCGACCTGTCCCACCTGTACGACGACACCAAGTCGCTCGCCGAGGGCGCGCTCACCATCCCCGGCTACAGCATGGACGGCTGGTACGGCCGCATCTTCATGGGCTCCGGCTTCCTCGACCCGGCCAAGCCGATCCGCGACTACACCAAGAAGGAGCTCGACGACCTCCTCTACAAGGAGCCGACCAGGATCAAGGTCGACAACGTCAACGTGACGTACGAGGGCCTGATCCCGCGGATCCAGAAGTCGTTCCTCGCCAAGGACAAGGAGGCGATGCAGCCGCACATCCGGGCCTTCGTCGACCGGGCGGTCATCTTCACCACCTGCCCCGAGTGTGACGGCACCCGGCTCAGCGAGGCGGCCCGGTCGTCGAAGATCAGGGGCATCAGCATCGCCGACGCCTGCGCGATGCAGATCAGCGACCTGGCCGCATGGGTACGCGGCCTCGACGAGCCGTCGGTGGCGCCGCTGCTCGCCAAGCTGCAGCACATCCTCGACTCGTTCGTGGAGATCGGGCTCGGCTACCTCTCGCTCGAGCGGCCGTCGGGCACGCTGTCGGGCGGCGAGGCGCAGCGCGTCAAGATGATCCGCCACCTCGGCTCCTCGCTCACCGACGTCACCTACGTCTTCGACGAGCCCACCATCGGCCTGCACCCCCACGACATCCAGCGGATGAACGACCTGCTGCGGCGGCTGCGCGACAAGGGCAACACGGTGCTCGTCGTGGAGCACAAGCCGGAGACGATCGCGATCGCCGACCACGTCATCGACCTCGGCCCCGGCGCCGGCACGGCGGGCGGCATCGTCTGCTTCGAGGGCACCGTCGAAGAGCTGCGGAGCAGCGGCACCCTCACCGGCCGCCACCTCGACGACCGCGCCACGCTCAAGGAGACGGTGCGCGAGCCCACCGGAGCGCTGGAGATCCGCGGCGCGAACACCCACAACCTGCAGAACGTCGACGTCGACATCCCGCTCGGCGTGCTCGTCGTCGTCACCGGCGTCGCCGGCTCCGGCAAGAGCTCGCTCGTGCACGGGTCGATCCCGCCCGGCGCGGGCGTGGTGTCGGTCGGCCAGGGCGCGATCCGCGGGTCCAGGCGGAGCAACCCGGCGACGTACACCGGGCTGCTCGACCCGATCCGCAAGGCGTTCGCCAAGGCCAACGGCGTGAAGCCGGCGCTGTTCAGCGCCAACTCCGAGGGCGCCTGCCCCACGTGCAACGGCGCCGGCGTCATCTACACCGACCTGGCGATGATGGCGGGCGTCGCCACCCCCTGCGAGGAGTGCGAGGGCAAGCGGTTCCAGGCGGCCGTGCTGGAACACCACCTCGGCGGCCGTGACATCAGCGAGGTCCTGGCGATGTCGGTGACCGAGGCCGAGGAGTTCTTCGGCTCCGGCGAGGCCCGCACGCCGGCCGCGCACAAGATCCTGACCCGGCTCTCCGACGTCGGGCTCGGCTACCTCACCCTCGGCCAGCCGCTCACCACGCTGTCCGGCGGCGAGCGGCAGCGGCTCAAGCTGGCCACCCACATGGCCGAGACGGGCGGCGTGTACGTGCTCGACGAGCCGACCACGGGCCTGCACCTGGCCGACGTGGAGCAGCTGCTCGGCCTGCTCGACCGGCTCGTCGACGCCGGCAAGTCGGTCATCGTGATCGAGCACCACCAGGCGGTCATGGCGCACGCCGACTGGATCATCGACCTCGGCCCCGGCGCCGGCCACGACGGCGGCCGGATCGTCTTCGAGGGCACGCCCGCCGACCTCGTGGCCGCCCGCTCGACCCTCACCGGCGAGCACCTCGCGGCCTACGTCGGGGCCTGAACCCGTGGTGCTCCGGCGCCTCGTCCCGTCCGCCTACCGGCCGTTGCTCGCCGACCGGGTGTTCCGGCGGCTGATCCTCGGCTTCGCGGTCTCGTACCTCGGGGACGGGATGAGCTTCGTCGCGGTGGCGTGGCTGGCCATCGAGCTCGCGCCGCAGGCGAGCGCGGGGCTGTGGGTCGGCGGCGCGGTGGCCGCGTACACGTTGCCGGGCGTGGCCGGCGCGCTGGTGTTCGGCCGCCGGCTGCGCCGGATGCCGGCCCGGCGGCTGCTGCTCGCCGACAACGTGCTGCGCGGCGTGGTGCTCGGCGCCGTACCGCTGACCTGGCTCGCCGGGCTGCTCACGCCGCCGCTGTACGTCGTGCTGCTCGCGCTGTCGTCCCTGCTGCACGCGTGGGGCAGCGCGGGCAAGTACACCCTGCTGGCCGAGTTGCTGCCCGGCGAGCATCGGCTGGCCGCCAACACCCTTGTCAGTTCGCTGAACTTCGCCGCCACGATCGCCGGGCCCGCGATCGCCGGCGTGCTGGTGACGTACGTGAGCTCCGCGCTCGTGCTCGGCCTGGACGCGCTCACCTACGTGTTCCTCGCGGTGCTCGTCGCGCGCACCCGGCTGCCGGAGTCGGGGCGGGTCTCCCCCGTCGACGGGACGGCCGCGCGCGGCGGGCTCGCGCTGCTGCGGTCCCATCCCGAGCTGCTCGGGCTGCTGACGCTCACCTGGTTCTTCAACCTGCTGTACGGTCCCGTCGAGGTCGCGCTGCCGCTCCACGTGACCGGCGACCTGCGCGCGCCGGGCACGCTGCTCGGCCTCTACTGGATGTTGTTCGGCATCGGCGCGCTGCTCGGCGGGCTCGCGGTCGGCGCGCTGCGGCGGCTGCCGCTCTGGCCGGTGACGGTCGCCATCGTGGTCGGCTGGGGGTTGTCGCTGCTGCCGTTCGGGTTCGACGTGCCGGTGGGCGTCACCGTCGCGTGCTTCGCGCTCGGCGGCCTGATCTACGGACCGTTCGTGGCGCTCTCGGTGACGCTGATGCAGGCGACGTCGCCACCGCAGCACCTGGCCGCGATGCTCGCGGCCCGCAGCGCGGCGCTGCTGACCGCCTCGCCGCTCGGCACGGCGATCGGCGGGCCGCTCACGGCGGCGCTGGGCGCGCGGGTGACGCTCGGCGCGTCCGGGCTCGCCACCGTGGCGCTGGGCGCCGTCGCCTGCGTCCTGCTGCTGGCCCGACGCCGCGCCCGAATTAGTGCGCATATTTCCGCCTAAAAGCGGCCAGAACATAAAATCACCGATCCTTGACCCGGAGCCCCGGCGGGTATCACCCAGGCATGGACTGGGTCACCTGCGCGTACTCGGCTGCCTGCATCGGAGTCGCTAGCCGGCCGTCCGGCTTCTGCCTCGCCCACCTCACCCCCGAGCACCTCGGCGCCGCGCTCGGCGCGATCGCCCCCGGCCGCCTGCTCGACCTGCGCGGCACCACCGTCAGCAGCGATCTGCTGTCCCGCGTCCTGCGGGCCGCCGGCGACCGGCCCGGCCGGGCCCGGTTCGACCGGGTCACCTTCACCGGCGACGTCCGGCTGTCCGGCGTCACGTTCACCGGCGACGTGTCGCTCGACGGGGCCCGGTTCGAGCGGCTGGCCTCGTTCTTCGGCGCCCGCTTCGAGGGCAACGTGTCGCTGGCCGACGCCCGCTTCGCCCGCGAGCTGTCCTTCCACGGCGTCACCGTGCGCGGGCACATCTCGCTCGACCGGGCCGTGATGGCCCGCGACGCGCTGTTCAGCCAGGCGGTGTTCGGGCACGGGTTGTCGGGCGAGCGGGCCAGGTTCGACGGCTTCGCCGCCTTCGACGGCGCCCGTCTCGGCGGCGGCGCCTTCTTCAGGAGCGCCCGCTTCGGCCGTACGCTCTCGTTCCGCAAGGTCACCGGCCACGCCGGGTTCGACGCCGCGCACTTCGCCGCGGACGCGTACCTGTCGGCCACCGGGCGGCTGTCGGCGGCCAGGGCGCGCGCCGACGGGCTGCTCGACGTGGCCGTCACGCGGTGCGGGGTGGATCTGCGCGGCCTGCACGTGGCGGGCGCGGCGACGGTGCGGCTGACCGACTCGCAGGCCGACCTGGAGGGCGCGGTGCTGCGTGGCCCGGCCACCGTGACCGGGCGCGGCGCGTCCGCGATCACGTCGCTGCGCCAGGTGAAGGCGCCCGACCTGGGCCTGCGCGGGCTCGATCTGTCGGCGTGCCGGTTCGCCGGGCTCGCCGACCCGACGGGGGTGCGGGTGAAGGAGTGCACGTTCGCGCTCACGCCGCGCGGGATGCGGGTGAGCCTGCGCTGGCCGATGCTGCGCTGGCTGGTGCGCAGGCGCACGCCGGCCGGCGAGCAGCCCATGCGCGCCCTGGCAGGACCGGGCGCCTCCGGCCACCCAGGCTCGCGCGCCGGCACCGCGACCGGCACCCCGGCAGGTACCCCGGCAGGCACCGCGACCGTCTTCGCGTACGCCACCGCCGCGCTGCGGGCCGACACCGCGGCCCTCACCCCGACCGGCACCCCGACCGGCACCCCGACCGGCACCCCGACGGGCGCCATCGCCGGCGCCGCGGCCGTCTTCGCGTACGCGGCCGCCGGGCCGCGCCGTCGCGCGGGCCGGAGGCCGTGGGCGCTCGCCTGGCACGTCCTGCGCGCCGGCGGGGCGACAGTCCGGGGGCCTCTGCCGGCGGCGATCGCCGCCGTGCTGTCGGCCGCGCGGCCCGGCGGCCGCTCCCCCCGCTGAGGCCCTCCTCGGCGGACGCTCCTCCCGCTGAGGCCCGCTCATCGCGGCGGCCACCGTTGAAAGCTGGGCGCCAGGGAACGTAAGGACCCCAGGGACAGGAGGGACGCGATCGAGCGAAGCGGCCGCTCCCTGGCTGAAGGCCGGTCAGAGGGCGGCGGCGAGGGAGTCGATCGTGCGGAAGTGGCGTGGCCAGCCGCCGCCCATGATGCGGCGGGACAGCTGCTGGACGTCGTCGTCCGGGTCGAAGCCCTCGTGGTCGAGGAACAGCCGAGTGCCCGTGCCCTCAGGCTCCAGCCGCCAGGTGACCGTCCAGTCGGCCTGTTTTCCGTCGCTCCAGCTGATCCGCAGGAGCTTCTCCCGCTCGATCTCCAGCACCTCGCAGTGCACGATCCCGTCGAACGCCACCGCCTTCTTCGGCTGCGTGGTGAACGTGAACCGGTGCCCCACCTCGGGCTTGAAGTCGTTGGGCATGAGCCACTCGGCCATCAGCTCCGGCTCGGTGAGCGCCCGCCACACCTTCGCCGGCGGATGCGCGAGGAACTGGTCGAGCCTGATGGCGGTGCGATCCTCAGCGGGCATCTTCGTCCTCCATGTCGTCCTCCATGTCGTCGAGCAGCGCGTCGAGCGCCGTGAGCCGCTCCCGCCAGAACCGTTCGTACGGGGTGAGCCAGTCGCGCAGCTCCAGGAGCGGGGCCGCCTCCAGCCGGTAGTGGCGCTCGCGGCCCTTGCGGGTCTCGGCGACCAGGCCGGCGTCCTTGAGCACCTTGAGGTGCTCCGACACGCTCGGCCGGCTCATGTCGAACCGCTCGGCCAGCCGGCCGGCGGGCTGGGCGCCCTCGTCGCGCAGCATCCGCAGCAGCTCCCGCCGCGCCGGGCTGGCCAGGGCGGCGAACAGGTGGTCGGCGCTCACGCCTGGCTGACCACGAAGCCGTTGCCGAACGGGTCGTGGAAGAGCAGCTGACGGCCCCACGCCTGCTGCTCCGGCCCCTCGAACGCGACCTCGGCGGCCCGCAGGCGGTCGGCGAGCGCGTCGAGGTCGGGGGCGGCGACGACCAGGCCGCCGATGGGCGCCGTGCCGGGGAACCAGGAGGCGAGCAACAGCGTGGTGCCGGCGCCCTTGGGCGCGACGGTGAGCCAGCGGCCCATCGGGAACGGGTTGTCGGTGCGCACCTCGAAGCCGAGGACGCCCGTGTAGAAGTCGAGCGCGCGGTCCTGGTCGGTGACGGGCACGGTGACGGTGAGGATCGAGGAGATGAGCATGCGGGACACTATACGTAGGAATTATCCTACGTATCAACCCGGTGCCGATATCAGGGCTTTCCCCGATGGGACCCCGGGGCCCGCGTCCCTAGACTTGAGGCCATGCGTATCGACGACTACGTGGCGGAGCTCAGCGGCGCGCTGTCCGGGCCACACGGCCCCAAGCGCGACCTGGTCGTCGAGGCGCGCGACAGCCTGGTCGACGCCGCAGCCGCGCTGGAGGGCGAGGGGGTCGACCGGGCCGAGGCCGAGCGGCTGGCGGTGGCGGAGTTCGGCGAGGTCCGCGAGGTCGCGCCCGGCTACCAGGCCGAGCTGACCGCGGCGTCGGGCCGGCGACTGGGCGTGCTGCTGTTCCTCAGCGTCCCCATCACGGTGGCCATGTGGTCGATGTTGTGGCGGCTCTACCCGGCCACCGACGACGCCTGGCTGAACCAGCCGGCGTGGTTCATGCCGGTCTCGCGGCTGCTCGACGTCGTCCAGCTCGGCGTCGGGCTCTACGGCGGGCTCGTGCTCTTCGCGCTGAGCCGGGGCGGCCGCTGGATCCGCCGGCCGCGCCTGGCCATCAGGTCGATGGCGGTGCTCGTCTGGGCCGCGCTGCCGGTCACCGGCGGGCTGGCGCTGCTGCTGTCGTACGGCGTGAGCGCGCCCAACACCCTCGACGCCCTTCCGGCCGCGCTGGCCAACCTGGTGACCTCGGCCATGTGGGGCCTGCAGATCTACTGCGCGACGCGTTGCCTGCGCCTGACCCGCTCCCCCGCGCGCTGACCGGCCGTCAGGCCGGGCCGCTCGCCTCCGCCCGCAGCACGCGGCCGATCACGCCGGTGAACTCCCGCCAGGCCGACCGCTCGCCTTCGAGCTGCTTCCTGCCCGACTCGGTCAGCCGGTAGGTGCGCCGCCTGCGCCCGCCCACCGTGGCCCACTCGCTCGACAGGTAGCCGATGCGCTCGAGCCGGCGCAGCGCCGGGTAGACGGTGCCCGTGGGCACGCTCAGCGCGCCGCCGCTGCGTTCCTGCAGGGCCTCGATGATGGCGTAGCCGTGCAGCGGCTCCCGCTCCAGCACTGAGAGCAGCAGCGCGTCCATGTGCCCGCGCAGCGCGTCCGGATTCATGTGTCCGATCCTAGACATCCGTTCGTCATGTAGGCAGTCTACATGTAGGCTGTCTATATGTAGATAGGCACAACAACGGAGTCGTGATGGACGTACTCGATCTGGCCCGCACGCAGTTCGCGGTGACGGGCAGCCTGCACTTCCTGTTCGTGGTGCTCACGCTGGGGCTGGCGCCGCTGGTGGCGATCATGCACACCCGGTGGGCGCGGTCGGGAAACCCGCTGCACGAGCGCATGACGCGGTTCTGGGGGCAGATCTACGTCGTCAACTACGCGCTGGGCATCGTCACCGGGCTGGTGATGGAGTTCCAGTTCGGGCTGGCGTGGAGCGGGCTGTCCCACTACGCGGGCGACGTCTTCGGCGCGCCGCTGGCCATGGAGACGCTGGTCGCGTTCTTCCTGGAGTCGACGTTCCTGGGGCTGTGGATCTTCGGCTGGGGGCGGCTGCCCCGCTGGGCGCACGTCGCCTGTATCTGGCTCGTGACGCTGACGGCGTACGCGAGCGCGTTCTTCATCATGGTGGCCAACTCGTTCCTGCAGAACCCGGCGGGCGCGGTGGTCTCCGGTGACCGGCTGGCGCTGACCGACTTCGGCGCCCTGCTGACGAACGAGGCGCTGGTCTTCTCGTTCCCGCACGTCATCGGGGCGGGGCTGTTCACCGGCGGCATGGTGCTGGTCGGCGCGAGCGCGTACAAGCTGCGGCGGCGCGCTCCCGAGGCGGAGTTCTTCACCAGGTCGCTGCGGACCGGCGTGGTCACGGCCGCCATCGGCATCTTCCTCACGATGGGCTTCGGGTACGCGCAGTTCGCCGGCGTCCAGGAGGGCAAGTGGGACAACACCGGGGCGGCGATCGCGCTCGGGCTCATGATCGAGTTCGGGCAGCTGCTGGGGCTGATCGTGTTGTTCGTGATGCTGCCGATGATCCGCAACCTGCACCGGAGGCGGTGGGCACATCCGATCCTCATCGTGATGACGCCGCTGCCGTTCGCGCTGGCGATCCTCGGCTGGGTGGCCCGCGAGGTCGGCCGGCAGCCGTGGATGATCTGGGGCAAGCTCACCGTGGCCGATGCCATGTCGCCCGGCCTGACCGCGGGCATGGTGACCGCGTCCCTCATCGGGTTCACGGTCGTGCTGGGGCTGCTGGCGGTCGTCGACTACGTGCTCATCGCCCGGGTCATCCGGCGCGGGCCGCAGGCGCCCGACCTCGGGGCCGCCGCCGCTGAGACGCGCTCCCCCGCGCTGAGCTACTGAGGAGTCCTGACATGGAAATGCTGTGGTTCGTCATCTTCGCGCTGCTGCTCGCCGGATATTTCGCCCTTGAGGGGTTCGACCTGGGCGTCGGGCTGCTGCTGCCGGTGCTGGGCCGGACGCGGGAGACCCGCGACCGGATGGTGGCCGCCATGGCGCCGTACGTGCTGGCCAACGAGGTGTGGCTGGTGGCGGTGGCCGGGACGCTGTTCGGGGTCTATCCGCTGCTGGAGGGGCGGGTGCTGTTCGGGCTGTATCCGCTGGTCGTGGCCATGCTGCTGAGCTGGATCCTGCGCGACGCCGGGCTGTGGTTCCGGCGCAGGATCGACGGCCCCCGCTGGCGCGGCTTCTGGGACGCGATGATCGCGTTCGGCTCGCTGGGCCTGTCGTTCGGCTGGGGCATGACCCTGTACGCCGCCGCCACCGGCTTCACGGCCTCGCCCGTGCACCCGCTCGGGCTCCTGCTGGGCGTGGTCGTGTCGCTGCTGTTCGCCCTGCACGGGCAGGCGTTCCTGGGCTGGCGGGCGCCGGGCGAGTTCGGGGCCGCCCGGTCGGGGCGGGCGCTCCTGGTGTCGGGGCTGGTGGCCGCGCTGCCGGCGCTGGGGGTGCTGGCGGGGGCGGCGCCGTACCTGCTGGAGCACACCGCGCCGGCGGCTACGTTGAATGTGCTCAGTGTCATGGTGCTGCCGTTCGCGCCGGTGATCCTGGGCGCGCAAGTATGGGTGTGGCGGACTTTCCGGCCAGGGAAGGACGCCTTCCGCGTCCCTTCCTTCTTCTGAGGTCTCGTGCACAAGGATCTCCTCGCGCTGATGCGGGCCGAGCGCTCGGTCCGCGTCCACCTCGGCGTCACCATGGCCGCGGCCGTGCTCGCGGGCCTGCTCGTGCTGGTGCAGGCGGAGCTGCTGGCCGGGGTGTTGTCGGGCAGGTTCACCGCGGCGGCCCTGGCGGTGCTGGCCGCCGTGGTCGGCGTACGCGCGCTGCTGGCCTGGACGCAGGGCGTCTTCGCCGGGCGCACCGCGACGGCGGTGAAGTCGGCGCTGCGTCACCGGCTGCTGCTGCGCCTGCGGGAGCTGGGGCCCGCCCGGCTGACCGCCCACCGCTCCGGCGAGCTCGTCACGCTGGCGGGGCGCGGGCTCGACGGCCTCGACAACTACCTGACCGGCTACCTGCCGTCGATCGCGGTGGCCGCGGTGGTGCCGGTGGCCGTGCTGATCCGGCTGTTCGCCGCCGACCTGGCCAGCGCGGTCATCGTGCTCGTCACGCTGCCGCTCATCCCGGTCTTCGGCGCACTCGTCGGCATGACCACCAAGGCCGTCACCGAGCGGCAGTTCACGGCGCTGTCGCGGCTCGGCGGGCACTTCCTCGACGTGGTGCGCGGGCTGCCGACGCTGCGGGCGTTCAGCCGGGCGCGCTACCAGGCGACGGTCGTCCAGCGGGTGGCCGACGAGCACCGCAGCGCCACCATGCGGACGCTGCGGGTGGCCTTCCTGTCGTCGCTGGTGCTGGAGCTGTGCGCGTCGCTGTCGCTGGCGCTGGTGGCGGTGCCGATCGGGCTGCGGCTGCTCGGGGGGTCGCTCGACCTGACGACGGCGCTGCTGGTGCTGCTGCTGGCGCCGGAGGCGTACCTGCCGCTGCGGGCGATGGGGACGCGCTTCCACGCCTCGATGGAGGGCGTGGCCGCCGCGGACGCCGCCTTCGCCGTCCTCGACCCCGCCGCCGACGATGAGAGGACCACCCCCGCTCCAGCCCAGGCGACCGGCACCCGGCCCGAGCCACCTCCCGGCGTGCCTGAGGACGGCCCTCGGCCGGCGCCCCCGTCTGCGGACGGCGGACGGCCCGAGCCGCGTCCCGATGCCGTGCCCGTGCCCGCGCCCGTGCCCGGGGGGCCGCCGGAGATCCGGCTGGAGCATGTGACCGTGCGCTACCCGGGCCGTGACACGGCCGCGCTGGAGGACGTCTGCCTCACCATCGCCCCGGGCGAGCGGGTCGCCCTGGTCGGTGAGAGCGGCGGCGGCAAGAGCACGCTGCTCCACCTGCTTCTCGGTTTCGTCCTGCCGTCCGAGGGGCGGGTCCTGATCGACGGCACGGACCTGCGCGACCTGGACCTCGCGGGCTGGCGGGCGCGGCTGGCGTTCGTCGCCCAGCGCCCGCACCTGTTCTCCGTGTCCGTGGCCGACAACATCCGGCTCGGCGCCCCCTCGGCCTCTCCCGGCGACGTACGGCGGGCAGCCGCGTCCGCGCACGCCGGCTTCGTGGCCGACCTGCCTCAGGGGTTCGACACGGTCGTCGGCGAGCGCGGCGCCAACCTGTCGGCCGGTCAGCGGCAGCGCGTCGCGCTGGCCCGCGCCTTCTGCCGCCCTGGCACGTCGGTTCTCCTGCTGGACGAGCCCACCGCACGTCTGGACGGGCGCAGCGAGGCCGCCGTGGTGGCGGCGACGGCGCAGCTGGCCCAGGACCGCACCGCCGTGGTGGTCGCCCACCGCCCCGCCATGATCGACCTCGCCGACCGCGTCATCCGCCTCCACGGCGGCCGCGTCGTCTCGGACACGACGCCAGGCTCCCGCCTGGTGAAGCAGGCGGCCCCCGCGGGGCCGGAGAGGAGCGGGGAATGACGCCGGGAGGCGCTGCCGCACAGGAGCCGGACACGACGCGGCCGACACCCGGCGGCACCGGTGGACAGGAGCCGGGCGTGGCGCGGCCGACACCGGGCGGCACCGGTGGGCAGGAGCCCGGCGTGGCGCGGTCGATGGGGATGCGGCTGGTTTGGGCCGTGCTGGCGGGGTCGGCGGCCGACCTGGCGGGGCTGGGGCTCATCGCCGCCGCCGCGTGGCTGATCACGCGGGCGGCCGAGCAGCCGCCGCTGGCCGCGCTGAGTGTGGCGATCGTGGCGACCCGGGCGTTCGCCACCGGCAAGGGCGTCTTCCGTTACGCCGAGCGGCTCACCGGCCACGACGTCGCCCTGCGCGCGCAGGCCGGCACCCGCGAACGCCTCTACGAAGCTCTGATCCCACCGCAGCAACCGCGCCAGGGTGGCGCCGACCTGCTCAGCCGCATGGTGGACGACACCGAGGCCGTCCAGGACCTGCTCGTCCGCTGCCTCCTTCCGGCCGCCGCGGCGGCGACGGCGGGCCTCGCCGCCGTCGTCATCGGGCTGACGATCCTGCCGGTGGCGGCGCTGGTGCTGGTGGCGGGGCTGGTGGTGGCCGGGGTGCTGCTGCCCGCCGGTACGGCCGCCGCCGCCCGGCGCTGGTCGGCGCGGATCGCTCCGGCACGGGCGGCGCTGGCGGGCCGGGTGGCCGACCTGGTGCACGGCTCGGCCGACCTGGCCGCGTACGGCGCCGACGGTGACGCGCTAGCCCGCGCCCAGGACGCCGACGCGGCGCTGGCCGCGCTCGAACGCCGCCAGGCCCGCGTACACGCCGCCGCCCTCGCCGGGGGCACGCTGGTGCAGGGGCTGACAGTGGCGGCCGTCGTCCTGCTCGCCCAGGCGGGCGGTGCGGACTCGGTGGGCACGGCCGTGCTGGCGCTGACGTCCCTGGTGGCCTTCGAGCCGGTGCTGCCGCTGGCGGCGGCGGGCGAGCGCCTCGCGGGCGTCACCGCGGCGCTGCGGCGCCTGCGGGAGGTGCGCGCCTCCACCCCGGCGGTCACCGAACCCGCCGCACCGGCCCCCCGCCCGGAGCCCCCGCTGACCGTCGAGGTCGACGACCTCGTCGTCCGCCATCCCGTCCAGGAACGTACGGACCAAGACGGCTCGGACGGAACCGGTGAGATCGCCCGCGCGCCCGGCGGCAGGGCGGGGCGGCCGGCGGTGGACGGGGTGTCGTTGCGGCTCACGCCGGGGAAGCGGGTGGCGGTCGTGGGGCCCAGCGGGGCGGGCAAGAGCACGTTGCTGGCCGCGCTGATGCGGCTGGTGGAGCCCGAGTCGGGCGCGGTCAGGGTCAACGGCGTCGACGTCCGTGACCTGGCGGGCGACGACGTGCGCGCCCTGATGACGGGGCTCACCCAGGACCCGTACATCTTCCGCGCCAGCCTGCGCGACAACCTGCGCCTGGCCGGCCCCGGCGCCGACGAGGAGACGCTGCGCCGCGCCGTACGCGATGCCCGTCTGGAGGAGTGGGTCGAGCGCACCGGATGGGACGCCGAGCTCGGCGAGGACGGCAGGACGGTCTCCGGCGGCCAGCTGCAGCGCCTGGCCCTGGCCAGGGCGCTGCTGTACGACCCTCCGGTGCTGCTGCTCGACGAGCCGGCCGAGGCACTGGACGAGGAGACGGCCGACCGGCTGATGAGCGACCTGCTCGACGTGACCCGCGACCGCACGACGCTGCTCGTGACGCACCGCCTCAAGGGCCTGGAGCTGGTCGACGAGGTCATCGTGCTGGAGGAGGGCCGGGTCGTGCAGCGCGGGCACCACGACGAGCTCGTGTCCGTGCCGGGCTACTACCGCGACCTGTGGGAGTCCGAGGTTCTGACCAGGCGGTAAGCCTGGCCTCTCGACAAGGCCGTTGTGTTTGCGACGCCATCAGGTTTATTCTGCAAACTACTTTGAGAATCCGAGGTGTTTGCATGGTGGACGACGACCGCGAGAAGAGTCCCGAGGAGATGCTCCGCGTCATGGAGGAGCAGAGCACCGCCACCGTCAGGTTGTTGCGGGGCGATCCACTCCTGCTCTACGTCCCGTGGGGCGTCGCCTGGCTGCTCGGCTTCACCGCGCTGTTCCTGCACTACGGGCTCGACGGGCGGCCCTACGCGCCGATCTCCCAGATGCAGGGCGTGGCCGTGCTGATGGTCGCCCAGGTGGTCGCGGGTGCGGTGGCGGCGTACGGGGTGGTGCGCATGGTCCGGCTCAGCCGCGGCGACAGCTCGTCCCGCGGCCTGATGTACGGCCTGGCATGGTTCGCCGGGATGGGGCTCATGACCATGATCGCGAGCAGGATGACCCTCCAACTGCCCCCCGACGAGAGCGGCCTGCTCTGGGCCGGCTTCTCGCTGACCGTGGTGGCCGTGCTGTACATGACAGGCGGCGCGATCTGGCTCCAATGGCCGATGTTCTTCATCGGCGCCTGGGTGGCCGCCGTCAACGGGCTCGGCGTGCTGCTCGGCGCCGGCTGGCACGCGCTGCTGACAGCCGCGCTGCTGGGCGCCGGGTTCATCCTCGTGGGCGGGTGGCTGAGGTTGCGCTGGTGAGCGCCGAGCAGCCGCTGCCCGAGCTCGACCCGGTGATCCACGCCCAGGCCCGCCTGCGGGTGGTCGCCGCGCTCAACGTCCTGCCCGAGGGCGACGAGATGGCCTTCAACTCCATGAAGGAGCTGCTCGGGATGACCGCGGGCAACCTCTCGGTGCACCTGACCAAGCTGGAGGACGCCGGCTACGTCCGGATCATCAAGACGCACAGGGGCCGCACGCCCGTCACGTACGCGGCGCTCACCAAGCGCGGACGGCTGGCCTTCGAGGACTACACCAAGGCGATCCGCGCCTTGCTGGACAACGCTGGAGGAGTCTGATGACGGTTCTCGCCAGGACGGTCGAGGCCACCCGCCGCTACGGCGACGTGCTGGCGCTCGACCGCGTCTCGCTCGACATCAGAGCGGGCGAGCTGGTGGGCCTGCTCGGCCCCAACGGCGCGGGCAAGTCCACCCTGATCAACCTGTTCGTGGGGCTGCGCCGCCCGACGTCCGGCGTGGTGGAGCTGCTCGGCGGCTCGCCCTCCGATCCGGTGCGGCGGCGCGGCATCGGCGTGACGCCGCAGGAGACCGGGCTGCCCGAGTCGTTACGCGTCGCCGAGATCGTCGACTTCGTCTCGGCCCACTTCCCTGACCGGCTCCCCAAGGAGGAGCTGCTGGCCCGCTTCGGGCTCGACGACCTGGCCAGACGGCAGGTCGGCGGGCTGTCCGGCGGGCAGCGGCGGCGGCTGGCGGTGGCGCTGGCGTTCGCCGGCAACCCGCGGCTGGTCTTCCTCGACGAGCCCACGACCGGCCTCGACGTCGAGGCGCGGCGCACCTTGTGGGAGGGCATCAGGTCCTTCCACGCCGAGGGCGGCACGGTGCTGCTCACCAGCCACTACCTGGAGGAGATCGAGGCCCTGGCCGAGCGGGTCGTGGTGGTGGCGGGCGGGCGCGTGCTGGCCGACGACACCGTGCGCGCCGTACGCGAGATCGTGGGCGTGCGCCGGGTGTCGTTCGCCGCGGCCGAGCTGCCCGAGCTGCCCGGCGTGGTGGGCGCCGAACGCCACGGCGACCGCGTCGACCTCGTCACCACCGACCCCGACCGGCTGGTCGTCGAGCTGGTGCGCAGCGGCGCGTCGTTCTCGGACCTGGAGATCAGGCCGACCACCCTCGAAGAGGCCTTCCTCGCCCTGACCTCGAAGGAGTCCGCGCATGTCTAGCCTGGTCGTCGCGCACACCCGCTATCTCCTGCTCGAACAGCTCAGGGTGCCGATCAGCCTGCTGGCCGGCGCGTTCTTCCCTGCCGTGGCGATGGTGGCGTTCGTGGTGCCGTTCGCGGGCAGCGACCCGCGCGCGGCCACGATGGCGACGGGCTCGCTGGCGTTCTTCGGCGCGATGTCGGGGGCGCTCATCGGGCTCAGCATCACCGTGGCGCAGGATCGCGAGCTGCCCTGGAACCCCTACCTCCGCACCCTCCCCGCGGGCCCGGCGCCCCGCTTCGCCGGGCGCATCCTGGCGACGCTGGCCGTCACGGTGACCTCCATGGTGCCCGTGCTGCTGGTGGCGGGCCTCTTCACCGAAGCCACGACCACGCCGCCGCGGCTGCTGCTGGGCCTGGGGGCCGTCGTCGCCGGCCTGTTGCCGTTCATGCTGCTCGGGCTGTTCATCGGGTTGGTGACGACGTCCAAGGCCGCGATCGCGGTGTCACAGGTGCTGTTCTTCCCGATGGCGGTCCTCGGCGGGCTGGTGATGCCGCCGCAGCTCCTGCCCGGGTTCGTCCAGGCGATCTCGCCGTACGTGCCCACCAGGGGCGTGGCCGAGCTGCTGTGGGC
Source organism: Nonomuraea terrae (assembly GCF_044465245.1). Classification (NCBI taxonomy): domain Bacteria; kingdom Bacillati; phylum Actinomycetota; class Actinomycetes; order Streptosporangiales; family Streptosporangiaceae; genus Nonomuraea; species Nonomuraea terrae. Next base: position 730,190 of record NZ_JBITLL010000003.1, read on the forward strand.
GATCACGGCGGGCTCCACGCCGGACGCGGTGGCGCTGGTCATGCTCGGCGTGTGGACGGTCGTCGCGGCCGCGGCCGCCGCCTGGGCCTACCGCCGCGACGAGGGCCGCCGCTTCTCATGAGTTCGGGGGGGGTGTGCCGCCGAGTCCGCAGCGATCTCGACGGCACACCCGTCCATGAGGGGGTCTTGGGGTCAGCTCTGCTCTTCGAGGGTGACGTCGACCTCGTGAGTCTTGCCGTCCCTCATATATGTGATCTTGACCTCTTGGCCCGGTTTGAAACCTCTGACCTGTCCCACAACCGTATCGCCCCCGTCAACCGTCTTGTCGCCGATCTTGGTGATCAGGTCGCCCTGCCGCAGACCGGCCTTCTCCGCCGGGCTTGCGGCGGTGACCTGGCGGACGAGGGCCCCGGGCACGTCGCCCATGGCGTCGGTGACGCTCACGCCGAGGAACGCGTGGGTGACCTTGCCGTCGTTGATGAGCTGCTCGGAGACCTGCTTGGCGGTGTTGACCGGGATGGCGAAGCCGACGCCGCCGCCCGCGGCCTCGGACGCGATCGCGGTGTTGATGCCGACCAGCTCGCCCGCGGCGTTGACCAGCGCGCCGCCGGAGTTGCCGGGGTTGATCGAGGCGTCGGTCTGGATGGCGCCGCCGATCGTGGTGAGCGGGCTCTGCTGCCCCTGCATGCCCCAGCCGGGCGGGAGCTGCTGGCGATCCTCGCCGAGGTTGAGCGTACGGTCGAGCGCGCTGACGATGCCCGCCGTGACGGACCCGTCGAGGCCGAGCGGGCTGCCGATCGCCAGCACGGGGTCGCCCACCCGGAGCCCGTCGCTGTCGCCCAGCGTGGCCTTGGTCAGCCCGGAGACGCCCTCCGCCCGGATGACCGCGAGGTCGGTGGCGGGGTCGGTGCCGACGACGGTGGCCTTGGCCGTCTTGCCGTCGCTGAACTTGACCGTCATCTGACCGGCCTGCCCCGCGCCGACGGCCACGTGGTTGTTGGTGAGGATGAGGCCGTCCTCCGACAACACCACACCGGAGCCCTCACCGGTCTGGCCCTGGATCATCACCACCGACGGCTGCACCTTGGTCGCGACCTCGGCCACGGTGAGCTGGTCGGAGGCGGTCTTGAAGACCGGGCCCGGCGTGCCGGTGGTGCTGCCGGCGACCGGCTGTGGCTGGAACGAGGTGGCGACGTAGGCTCCCACCGCACCGCCGCCGATCGCCATGGCGGCCAGGGCCAGACCGGCGACGGCCTTCTGGCCGGCGTTCAGCCGTGCCTTCACGGGCGTCCCGGCCGGCGGCGGTGGCGGCTGGGGCATGGGGTGCGTGTCCCTCCGGGGAAAGCCCCCGGCGGCCGGCGGAACGGCGCCGAACTGGCTCCACCCACCGGAGCGCTCCTGCTGAGGGCGCTGCTCGTGAGGCTCGTTCGCGTTCATCTGTCATCTCCTCAAGTCCCGATGGCTCAAGGATGTCAAGACCCGCGTAAGACCTGCTTAAGAGCCCGTTCGGCACGCTGCGAAACCACTCACGCACGCTTTATAGCCGCTGGTCGCACGGGCAGTCACCAGCCGCATGACCCGCAAAAAGATCTACCGGATCTTTGCACGGGCGAATCGGCGCTCCTGCGCGGGAGCCGACGTGCGCCCGGCGCGCGAGGTCGGCGTGCTCTGCGCCAGGTGATCAGAGGGTGGAAAGGTCGGCGCACACCTTCCCACCCTCGAACGATGTTTCGCCATACACGTCCGTTTTCCCGGACGGGATTTCCAGGCCGGTAAACGCCGCGTGTTCTTGGCTCATGGCATGGTCGAAACCACCGGCAGGAACGCGCATCCGTTCAGGGCCTCAATCCGGGCCCCCTTGATGACGTCGTAGCTTTCCCAGCCAGCGCCGCTTCTTCTCCTTCGTCTGCGGGCCGGCCGCCGTCGGCGTGGCCGTCTCGACCGGCTGCTTCTTCTTGAATCTGCGCAGGAACGTGCGCACCCGATCCATCAGTCTCCTCATGCGATCCACCTACCCGACAGGCGGCTGTCATGCCGCTGACCAGCGGCGACACCTGACCTGCCACCCGACGCCGGCGCTCCGTCAGCGGGCGGGCCAGTACGCGTCGCGGAGGAGGCGTTTGTAGAGCTTGCCGGTGGGGTGGCGTGGCAGCTCGGGGCGGAAGTCGACCGACTTGGGGCACTTGTAGTGCGCCAGGCGCTCCCGGCAGTACGCGATCAGCTCCGCCTCCAGCTCCGGGCCGGCCTCGTCCATCGACATCGGCTCCACCACGGCCTTGACCTGCTCCCCCATCTCCTCGTCCGGCACCCCGAACACCGCCACGTCGGCGACCTTCGGATGCACCGACAGCACGTTCTCGGCCTCCTGCGGGTAGATGTTCACCCCGCCCGAGATGATCATGTACGAGCGCCGGTCGGTGAGATACAGGAAGCCCTCGGCGTCGAGGTGGCCGATGTCGCCCAGCGTCGTCCAGCCCCTGCCCCGCGGGTCCTGGACCGAGCGGGTCTTCTCCGGGTCGCCGTGGTACTCGAAACGCCCGCCGCTCTCGAAGAAGATCGTGCCTTGCTCGCCGGGCGGCAGCTCGTCGCCGTCCTCGTCGCAGATGTGCACGGTGCCGAGCAGCGGGCGGCCGACGGTGCCCTTGTGCTTGAGCCAGTCCTCGGGACCCACGTACAGGAAGCCGTTGCCCTCGGTTCCGGCGTAGTACTCGTGGATGATCGGCCCCCACCAGTCGATCATCTGCTCCTTGACCGGGATGGGGCACGGCGCGGCGGCGTGGATCGCGTAGCGCAGCGAGGACAGGTCGTGCTTCTGCCTGGCCTCGGCGGGCAGCTTGAGCATCTTGATGAACATCGTCGGCACGAGCTGCGTGTGCGTCACCCGGTGCCGCTCCACCAGCGCGAGGTACCGCTCCGGGTCGAAGCGCTCCATCACCACCACCGTGGCCCCGAGCCGCTGGAACGACAGGCTGTAGCGCAGCGGCGCGGCGTGGTAGAGCGGCGCGGGCGACAGGTAGACGCTGTCCGCCGAGGGCGCGAAGAGGAACTGGATGAGCTGGAGCAGCGCGCCCGGCTCGGTGAGCGGGCCGTACGTCGAGGGCAGCTTGACGCCCTTGGGCCGGCCCGTGGTGCCCGAGGAGTAGAGCATGTCCATGCCCATGCACTCGTCCTCGATCGGGGTGACCGGCTGCCCGGCCACGGCCTGCTCGTACGACTGGAAGCCGTCGGCGGCGCCGTCCAGCATGAGCCGCAGCTCGACGCCGGGCGTGGCGGCGGTGACCGAGGCGGCGACGCCGGCCAGGTCGGCGCTGGAGATGAAGACGCGGGCGCCGCAGTTGTTGACGATGTAGGCCAGCTCGTCCGTCTGCAGCCGCGAGCTGATCGGCGTGTAGTACAGGCCCGATCGGTGCGCCGCCCAGGCGATGACGAGGAAGAGCGGGTGGTTGGCGAGCATGAACGCGATGTGGTCGCCGGGCCGCAGCCCGGCCGCCCGGAACAGGTGGGCCAGCCGGTTCGACTCTTCGTCCAGCTCGCGGTAGGTGACGATCCGTCCGGAGCCCGCCATGATCACAGCGGGCTTGTCGGGGGTGGCTGCTGCGATGGCTCCCGGATGCATGACCAGAACAGTATTCGGTGCGTCGGCGGCGGGCCAGGACCCAATTTCCGCGACGACGAAGCCGCGGCCTCACCTTCGAGTGCCGCGGCTTCGCGTGGGGCTCAGACGCCCGCGTGGTGGACCGACTCCCACCCGGAGTGGACGCCGGTCGGACGGGAGTGGTCGCCCCTGCTCACGTCCACGGAGATGTGGGCGGCGTTCTTACCGGAGAAGGAGAAGTGGCGGGGGTGCCTGCCGCAGTTGGCGAAGCTCTTGAACGAGGACGAGCCGTTCTCGTGCACGACCTTGAACGTCTCCCACGCGCACTTGCCCCTGCCCGACTTGTGGTTCACGAGCGTGCTGTGCACGGTGAAGAACTCCCTGTACCGCCACTCCCAGACCTTCTTGCCGACCTTCTTCACGACCCATTTGCAGTGCCGGTCGCCCTTGTGATCCTGAAGCACTCGCGGTCCCTGACGAAGTCGGTCTTCCAGTACCAGTGCCGGTAGCGCTGGCGGTCGACGGACACGTGACCGCGCGCGGCGGCCTTGTGGTCGGCGGAGAAGTAGGGGCCCCAGCCCGCCTGGGATGTGGTGGACGCGCCGGCCGCGGCCGGCGTGAGGACCGCGGCCACGGCGGCCGCGGTGATGCCGAGCATGATTCGTGAGGCGATTCGCACGGGGTCTCCTCGGGAGAGGTTTTCCTGACCCCGCTTTCGTACGCCTTCCTGATTGCTCTCGGCTTACAATTCGCTTAACGCCATAAAAGGCCGGATAAGATGATATTCCAGAATGATCGTGAAAAATCCTGATCATTAGGTTGATCATTTATCCGGCCCCTTGATGTGTTACTCGGCGGGGATCACCGAGCCCTGGTACTTCTGCTCGATGAAGTCCTTGACCTTCTGGTCCCGCAGGAGCTTGCCGAGGGTGACGATGTTGGCGTCCTTCTCGTGGCCCGCCTGGACGACCAGGCCGTTGACGTACGGGTTGCCCTCGGTCTTCTCCAGCACCAGGGCCTGCGAGGCGGGCTTGAGCCCGGCCTCGATGGCGTAGTTGCCGTTGATCACCGCGGCGTCGACGTCCTCCAGCGAGCGGGGCAGCTGGGCCGCCTCCAGCGCCTTGAACTGCAGGTTCTTCGGGTTCGCCGTCACGTCGCGCTCGGTGGCCGCGGTGCTCGCGCCCTCCTTGAGGGTGATCACGCCGTTGTCGGCGAGCAGCTTGAGTGCGCGGCCGAGGTTGGTGGCGTCGTTCGGGAGCGCCACGGTGGCGCCGGCCGGCAGCGCGGAGACGTTCGTGATCTTCTTGGAGTACAGGCCGAGCGGCTCCAGGTGGACCGGCGCGACGAAGCTCAGGTCGGTGCCCTTGGTGGCGTTGAAGTCGTCGAGGTACGGCTTGTGCTGGAAGAAGTTGGCCGTGAGCTGCCCCTCCTCGAGCTGGACGTTCGGCTGCACGTAGTCGGTGAACTCCACGATCTCGAGCTTCAGCCCGGCGGCCGGGGCCAGGTTGTCCTTGACGAAGTTCAGGATCTCCGCGTGCGGCACGGGGCTCGCGCCGACGCGGAGCACGGCGTCAGCGCCCTCAGCGGTGGCGCCACCAGTGGCGCCGTCGGTGGCGGACTGCGACGTGCCGCATGCGGCGAGCGACAGAGCCAGCGCGACAGCACCCACAATGCGGTGAATTTTCATGATTTTTCCTTACTTATGCGATAGTCGGCGAGCGATCAGGTCGCCGAGGCTCTGCAGCAGTTGCACGATGACGATGAGCAGGACGACGGTCACGATCATGAGGAGCGTCTCGAAGCGCTGGTAGCCGTACCGGACGGCCAGGTCGCCCAGCCCGCCCCCGCCGAGCGTGCCCGCCATGGCGGAGTAGCCGATGAGCGCCACGACCGTCACGGTCAGGCCCGCGACCAGGCCGGGCAGTGCCTCCGGCAGCAGCACCTTGCGCACGATCGTGGTCCGGCTCGCGCCCATGGCCTGCGCGGCCTGCACGACGTCGGTGCCGACCTCGCGCAGCGCCGTCTCCACCAGCCGCGCGTAGAAGGGCACCGCCCCGACGGTCAGCGGCACCACGAACGCGGCGGTGCCGATGGTCGTCCCGACGACGAGCCGGGTGAACGGGATGATCGCGATCATCAGCACGATGAACGGCAGCGACCGCCCGATGTTGACCACGAACCCGAGCGCCGCCCGGGGCCCCGGCAGCGGCCGCAGCCCGTCGCGGTCGAACGCCACCAGCGCCACGCCGAGCGGCAGCCCGAACAGCAGGGTGAACAGCGTCGACCACCCGACCATCTGCGCCGTCTCCAGCGTCGCCGGGCCGAGCAGCGGCAGGATCTCTTCCCAGGTCACGCGGCCTCCTCGACGATCAGCCCGGAATCCCTCAGGTACGCCAGCGCCGCGGGCCGGTCGGCGCCGTCGAGCGTGACGCGCAGCCGGCCGACGGGACCGGCCGGCAGCTCCTCGATGGAGCCGCCCAGGATGCTGAGGTCCACGTCGAACTTGCGCACGACCGCCGACACCACGGGCTCCGACACCACGGGCTGGCGCGGGTCGCCGGTGAACGTCAGCGTCACCGAGCCGGCCGGCGCGGGCTCGGGCAGCGGGAAGATCTCCCGGGTCAGGCGGGAGCCGGGCGTGCGGATGAGGTCGGCGATGGCGCCGGACTCCTCGATGCGGCCGTTCGCCATGATGGCCACCGAGTCGCAGACGCTCTTGACGACGTTCATCTCGTGGGTGATGAGCAGGATCGTCAGGCCGAGCTCGGCGTTGAGGCGCTTGAGCAGGGCGAGGATCGACTGCGTGGTGGCCGGGTCGAGGGCGGAGGTGGCCTCGTCCGACAGCAGCACGGCCGGCTCGCCGGCCAGCGCGCGGGCGATGCCGACGCGCTGCTTCTGGCCGCCGGACAGCTGGTGGGGCCGGTCCTTGCCGCGCCCGTCGAGCCCGACGAGCTCCAGCAACTCGGCGACACGGCGCTCGCGCTCGGCCTTGGGCACCCCCATGACCTCCAGCGGGAAGGCCACGTTGCCGGCGACCGTACGCGAGGAGAGCAGCGCGAAGTGCTGGTGGATCATGCCGATGCGCTGCCTGGCCCGGTTGAGCTCGGCGTTGCCCAGCGCGGTCAGGTCCTGGCCGGCGACCGTGACGGTGCCGGCGGTGGGACGTTCGAGCAGGTTGACGCAGCGCAGGAGGGTGCTCTTGCCGGCGCCGCTCTGGCCGAGCACGCCGTAGATCTCGCCTTCGCGCACGTGCAGGTCCACGCCGTCGAGCGCGACGGTCGTGCCGTACTGCTTGCGCAGGCCTGAAGCCTGGATCACGGGACTTCCCCACGACTGAGGGCGGCCACGAGCGCGGCCGCGGGAACGTACATCACCGGACGAGGAGAAACCGAGCGGTCAGCGGGTGCCCGGGGGGAACGGCAGGTGCGTCAGCCTGCGCAGCACGAAGCCAGGTGTGATCATGAGGGAACCTTCGAGGGAACGGGCGGAAGGGGTGGTCTAGCGGGCCGGCATTCGCCCCATACGCATGCGGCGACACGCGCCGCTGTGGGCACGGTGGTCGGTCGCGTATACCTCGTTCACGACTTGCCTAACGGAATACGGAGATTTCTCTATTCCGCCGCCGCTTGGTGATGTGTGTCACGCTGCGTGACATGAGACTGCCCCGCCGTACCCCAGGAGGCCGGGTGCGGCGGGGCAGTCGCCCGGGGGGTCAGGCCGCCACGGTCGAGGCGACCTGAGCCGGGGCGAGCGCGATGTCGAGGACCTCGCGCACGTCGCTGACCGGGTGGATGGTCAGCTCGTCGCGGACCTCCTCGGGCACGTCGTCGAGGTCGGGCTCGTTGCGCGCCGGGATGAGGACGGTCGTGATGCCCGCGCGGTGGGCCGCCAGCAGTTTCTGCTTGACGCCGCCGATCGGCAGCACCCGCCCGGTCAGCGAGATCTCGCCGGTCATGGCGACGTCGCTGCGGACCAGCCGCCCGGACAGCAGCGAGGCCAGCGCCGTGGTCAGCGTCACGCCCGCCGAGGGGCCGTCCTTCGGGACGGCGCCCGCCGGGAAGTGGACGTGCACCGAGCGGTCCTTCAACGCGGTGACCGGCAGCTCCAGCTCCGCGCCGTGCGAGCGCAGGTAGGACAGCGCGATGCGGGCCGACTCCTTCATCACGTCGCCGAGCTGGCCGGTCAGCGTGAGGCCCGTCTCGCCGGTCTCGGGGTCGGCCAGCGACGCCTCCACGTAGAGCACGTCGCCCCCCGCCCCGGTGACCGCCAGACCCGTGGCCACGCCGGGCACCGAGGTGCGCTGGGAGGTCTCGGGCAGCGACGACTCCGGCACGAACCTCGGCCGGCCGAGGTAGCCCACCAGGTCGTCGGCGCCGACGGTGACGGGCAGCTCGTCCTGGTCGTCCGAGCGGGCCGCCACCTTGCGCAGGACGCGGGCGACCGAGCGCTCCAGCGAGCGCACGCCGGCCTCGCGGGTGTACTCGGCGGCGAGCCTGCGCAGCGCGGCGTCCTCGACCGTGACCTCCTCGGCCGTCAGGCCCGCGAGCTCCAGCTGCCGGGGCACGAGGTGGTCGCGGGCGATCGCGACCTTCTCGTCCTCGGTGTAGCCGTCGAGCGTGACGACCTCCATGCGGTCGAGCAGCGGCCCGGGAATGGCCTCCAGGACGTTGGCCGTGGCCAGGAAGAGCACGTCGGACAGGTCGAGCTCGACCTCGAGGTAGTGGTCGCGGAACGTGTGGTTCTGGGCCGGGTCGAGCACCTCCAGCAGGGCGGCCGTCGGGTCGCCGCGGTAGTCGGCGCCGACCTTGTCGACCTCGTCCAGCAGGACCACCGGGTTCATCGAGCCGGCCTCGCGGATGGCGCGGACGATGCGGCCGGGCAGCGCGCCGACGTAGGTGCGCCGGTGGCCGCGGATCTCGGCCTCGTCGCGGACGCCGCCGAGCGCGACGCGGACGAACTTGCGGCCCATCGCGCGGGCCACGGACTCGCCGAGCGACGTCTTGCCGACTCCGGGAGGGCCGGCCAGGGCGAGGACGGCGCCGCTGCGGCGGCCGCCCACCACGCCGAGGCCCTTGTCCTGGCGGCGCTTGCGCACGGCCAGGTGCTCGATGATGCGGTCCTTCACGTCGGTGAGCCCGGTGTGGTCGGCGTCGAGCACGGCCCTGGCGCCCGCGATGTCGTAGTTGTCTTCCGTACGGTCGTTCCACGGGATGTCGAGCACCGTGTCGAGCCAGGTGCGGATCCAGCCGGTCTCGGGAGACTGGTCGGACGTCCGCTCCAGCTTGTCGACCTCCTTGAGCGCGGCCTCGCGCACCTTCTCCGGCAGGTCGGCGGCCTCCACGCGGGCGCGGTAGTCCTCCTCCTCGGTCTCGGAGTCGCCGTTGAGCTCCTTGAGCTCCTTGCGCACGGCGGCGAGCTGCTGGCGCAGCAGGAACTCGCGCTGCTGCCTGTCCATGCCCTCCTGGACGTCCTTGCGGATCGTCTCGGCGACGTCGAGCTCGGCGAGGTGCTCACGGGACCACTCGATCAGCTTGGCCAGCCGGTCGGCGGGGTCGGCGGCCTCCAGCAGCTCGACCTTCTGCGCCGTGGTCAGCCACGGGGTGTAGCCGGAGCTGTCGGCCAGCACCGACGGGTCGTCGATCTGGTTGACCTGGTCGACCACCTGCCAGGCGCCGCGCTTCTGCAGGATGGTGGTGGCCAGCGCTTTGTACTCCTTGGCCAGCTCCTGGGCGTGCTCGCCCACGGGGACGGCGTCGATCGTCTCGGCCTCGACCCACAACGCCGCGCCGGGGCCGGTCGTGCCGGTGCCCACGCGGACGCGGTCGACACCGCGCACCACCGCGGCGGGCTCGCCGCCGGGCAGCCTCCCGACCTGCTCGACCACGGCCCGCACGCCGATCGCGCCGTAGCGGCCGTCGATCCGGGGAACGAGGAGGACCCGCGGCTTGTTGCCGCCAGATGCGCGGGCTGCGTCGATGGCGGCGCGGACCTCGGAGTCGGACAGGTCCAGCGGGACCACCATGCCCGGCAGGACGACGGCGTCGTCCAGCGGCAGGACCGGGAGGGTCAAGCTCTCACTCATGCGCACTCCAAAGGGTTGAGTTATACCGACTCAATTCATCGGAGCCCTCTGGTGTTCCCTTCTCTGCCGATGTTCGCTCAGGGCGATCGTAATCATGTAAGCGATACCTGAGGGTGACACCGGAATCAACCCGTGGTCCGACGCTGGGCGCGGCCCCGGCGCGTAGTCTCAGCCGGGTGATCAGCGCCCGCTCCCTCAGCCACCGGCGCCGCCGCCCAACCCCTCAGGAGGAGCCGGCCCGCACCGACACCACCGGCGGCCGACGCGCCCCGGGCGAGGATCCCCCGGAACCCGGGGCTCCGGAGCCCGGCAGTCCACAGCACGCAAACCGGCAACCCGACGGCGCGCCACCCGGCAGCGCGCAACCCGGGACACCGGAGCCGCAGAGTGTGGAGCCCGGCGGTGACAGGCGCGCTGCCGGCGTGTCCGAGGAGCCCGCCACGGGCCGGCCCCCTTCGGCGCACGCCGGCGCCGAAGACGCCCGTCCCGCTGGAAGCCCTGACGGCCGAGACCCTTCCCGTGGAGGGCGCGACCGGGTCGTGGCGTGGGCGCGGGTGGTGGTCGAGCCGGTGGCGATGGCGCTCTTCAAGGGTGACGCCGACCCGGCGCCGCCGGCGCGGCGGCCGACGATGCGGGTGCCGCGCGCCTTCCGGGTGCTGCTGCCGTCCAGGAGCGTCGGCCTCGTGCAGGTGGCCGACATCGCACTGGCCGTGATCCTTCACGGGGTGACCGTCTCCACGGTGCTCGGCTGGAACTCCCGAGTCCCCGGGCAGCCGGTCGGCGAGAGCCTGGTCCATCTGACCGGGATCGGCGTCTGCCTGCCCCTGGTGCTGCGCGACCGCCTGCCGCTGGCCGCGTGGCGGGTCGCGGCCGTGCTGCTGCCGGTCGTCATCTGGGTGACGATCCGGCTCGACGGGGCCGCGCCGCCGTACCCGTTGCCGGCGATCATCATGTACCTGCTGGTCCTCTACTCGGTCGCCGTGCACTGCGAGCGCCGCGTCACCATGGCCGTCTGGGCTGTCACGGTCCTGGCCGCCTGGATGATCCACCCCAACTCGATGGCGCTGGTGACCGTCGTGGTGTCGGTGGCGGTGGTGTTCGGCTACAACGTCCGCGTACGCCGCACCGCGACGGCTCGGCTCGTCGAGGAGGAACACCGTACCCGGCAGGCCGAGGGCGCCCAGGCCGTGCTGGAGGAGCGGGCCCGCATCGCGCGGGAGCTGCACGACGTGGTGGCGCACCACATGTCGGTGATCGCGATCCAGGCGGAGGCGGTGCCGCTGAAGGCGGGCGGCGACGCCGCGCAACTGGAGGCCGGGCTGGCCGAGATCCGCCAGCTGTCGCTGGAGGCGATCGCGGAGCTGCGCCAGGTCCTCGGCGTGCTGCGTGATCCGGAGGGCCGCGTCGACACCGCCCCGCAGCCGGGGCTCGACCGGATCGACGAGCTGGTCGCCAACGCCCGCGCCGCCGGGCTGGCGGTGCTGGTCAAGCGGTCCGGCTCGCTGGAGGGGCTGCCGCCGGCCGTGGGGTTGTCGGCGTACCGGATCGCGCAGGAGTCGCTGTCCAACGTGATGCGGCACGCGCCGGGGGCGGGCGTCGCCGTCGACCTCAGCCGCGGCGGCGGTGAGCTGACGCTGCACATCGTCAGCGGACCAGGCACCGGCCCGGGCGCCGGAACCGGCGCGGTGGCCGACAGCCGGCGCAGCACCGGTCAAGGGGCCGGGCACGGGGTCGGGCGAGAGGCCGGGCACGGGGGTGGGCAGGGGCTGGTCGGAATGCGGGAGCGGGCGGCGCTGCTCGGCGGCACGCTGGAGGCCGGGCCGCTGCCCGGTGGAGGGTTCGAAGTACGCGCTGCGCTGCCCGCCGGGCAGGGGGAGGTCACGTGATCCGGGTGCTGATCGCCGACGATCAGGGCATGGTGCGCACGGGTTTCACCGTGTTCCTGAGCACGCAGCCCGACATCGAGGTCGTGGGCGAGGCGGGCGACGGGCGCGAGGCGGTCGAGCGGGCCGCGGAGCTGCGTCCCGACGTGGTGCTCATGGACGTGCGGATGCCGGTGATGAACGGGCTGGAGGCCACCCGGGAGCTTCTCTCGCGTGCGACCCCGGTGCCCAAGGTGCTCATCCTGACGACGTTCGACCTCGACGACTACGTCTACGAGGCGCTGCGGGCGGGCGCCAGCGGGTTCCTGCTCAAGGACGCGTCGGCCGCGCAGCTCGCCGAGGCCGTACGCGTGGTCGCGGCCGGCGACGCGCTCATCGCGCCGGCGGTGACCAAACGGCTGATCACGGAGTTCGCCCGGATGGGCGCGACCCGGCCGGTGGCGGGCCGGCGGCCGGCCGAGCTGACCGACCGGGAGAGCGAGGTGCTCACGCTGGTGGCCCAGGCGCTGTCCAACCAGGAGATCGCCGGCAAGCTGTTCGTGGCCGAGCAGACGGTCAAGACGCACGTCGGGCGGATTCTGACGAAACTCGGGCTGCGCGACCGCGCCCAGGCCATCGTGTACGCCTACGAGACCGGCCTCGTCCGCCCCGGCACCTGACCCCGCGAGCACACCCGGGTGCTCCCCGGCGCTCGTCGGCCGACGAGCGTTCGCTGGCCGACGAGCGCCGGGGGCGCGACCCGTGGCTCGGCCTGGGCGGGCGCCGGGCGGATACGGTTCGGGCGGTTCCTCTGCCGCACCGGTCTGAACGGCGGTCCGGACGGTTCCCCGGCCCCGCCGGTCTGAACGGCGGTTCGGGCGGTTCCCCGGCCCCGCCAGTCTGAACGGCGGTTCGGGCGGTTCCCCGGCCCCGCCAGTCTGAACGGCGGTTCGGGCGGTTCCCCGGCCCCGCCAGTCTGAACGGCGGTCCGGACGGTTCCCCGGCCCCGCCGGTCTGAACGGCGGTCCGGGTGGAGTCGTCGGGCGTGCGATCAGTCTGCGGTGGGGTCCTCTCAGTTGGCGTTCATGACGCGCTGGTGCAGCCCCATGACGACCTGGCGGGCCGACTCCAGGGCTCCCGACTGCCAGGCGATCATGTGGCTCAGCCAGTCGCCGGCGAAGTACACGCGGCCGGCGGGCTTGTTGAGGAGCTGGTATGCGCCCTGGCGGGACGGCCAGCTCACCCATGCCCCCTCGATGTTCGGCTGGAGGTTCCACGCGACGGACACCGACGTCGCCAGCTCGTCGCGATACTTCGCACCGTGGATCTTCATGCCCTGCTCGACCGCGCGGCGCTCGCGCTCCGGGGACGTGAGCGCGGCGTACGCGTTGGCCTGGGCGTCGAAGTTGTAGTAGCCGACCACCAGTCCGCGGGCCGAGCCGTACCCGTAGGAGGGGTAGAGAATCTGGGTCAGGTCGAGGTCGGTGGCGGTGATGCCGCCGTAGATGTCCTCGTCGAGCTCCCACCAGCGGCGGTTGTACTCCAGCCCGATCTTGCCCGCGTTGACGACGGTCGGGGTGGCGAGGGCGGCCTGGACCTCCGCGCCGAGATTGTGCGGGGTCCTGGCGAGGATGTGCGGAGGCATCGCCGCAACGCACAGATCCGCGCTGATCTTCCGGGTGGTGCCGTAGTGGTCCCGGTACTCCACCTCCACGCCGTCCTGCAGATTGGTGATCTTCGTGACCTTGGAACGCAGCAGGATCCGCTCGGGCCCGATCCTCGCGGCGAAGGCCCGGGGGATCATGTCCATGCCGCCGACGGGGTGGAACATCAGCATCGCCTGGTCGTAGCCATGCTCGAACTCGAACCACTGACCGACGCCGCTCGCCAGCACCTCCGACAGTGACGGCACCGGCCCGAGCACCGTACCGGCCTCGTCACCCGCGCCCGGGTTCACGCTGTAGCCGCGGCGGGGGGTTCCCGTGTACCTGAATCCGCTCGCCTTGTTGCCCACCGCCCCGAAGCTGGACAGAAACGCGATCAGCCGCTCTTTGTCCTGCGCGGTCAGCGCGGCGTCCAGCGCCCCCGCGTCGGTCGCCCGCGACAGCAGTTCTGCGACGTAGCCGTACATGTCGGCCTTGGCCGTACGCCAGCGGACAGGGGCCCCCACGTGCTGGTGGTAGATGTACGCCTGGGCGTTGGAGTTGGTGAAGATCTCCAGGTCCACGCCCAGCTCGCGGCAGTAGTCCATGGTGACCATCCACTGCGCCAGCCGGGTCGGGCCCGCGTTGAAGTGGATGCCGTCGCTGAACTTCGCGACCTGGAAGGAGCGGTTGAGCTCAAGCACCCTGTCGCCGCCGCGGATGGTCCAGTTCCGGCCACCGACCCGGTCGAGCGCCTCCAGGATCGTGCAGTCGTAGCCCGCCTTGCCGAGCTCGTACGCCGTGGCGAGGCCGGCGATCCCCGCGCCGAGGATCACCACCCTGTTCGCGGACCGCCCGGTGAGTGAGAAGTCGGTCGGCTGCGGCGGCGCGAAGGCGCCCTTCGCCGACGCCTCGGCGGAGGGCGCGAGCCCAAGTGCGCCCATGGTCGCCAAGAGCGCGCCCGCCCCGCCGGACATGCCGACCGCGGACAGGAAATTGCGTCTGCTGTACGTCAACGCCGACCTCCAGGATTCAGGGCGGTCCGGTCCTCGGGGTGACCGGTCTTCCGGGTGACGCCTGCGGGCAGGGCGGCCGCCGCACGGGCGAGGCCCCGCTCCGCCCGCGGGGAACGGCTCATGACTGTCCTCGGCCCGAGGGCCGGTGGCGCGGGGGCCCCGGCGGACGCTCGGCGAGTTCCAGCTCCAGCAGCCATTCCACGACTTCGGTGTGGTGGCGGGCCTGCCGGGGATCGGCGCCCCACGCGTACAGGCCGTGCCCGGCGACGACCGCCGCGGGCATGAGGGGATTGCGGGCGGCTTCGAGCCGGTCGCCGAGCACCGCCATGTCCTGGCTGTTCTCGATGACCGGCAGGACGACGTCCTCGTGGTGCGCCGCTCGGCCGACGCCTTTGAGCATCTCCAGGTCGCGGAAGACGATCCCGTCGAGCCTGCGCCGCGCGACGGCGACGGCGGCGATGCTGTGGACGTGGACGACGGCGCCCGCGCCGGTGAGCCGGGCGATCCGGGCGTGCAGAGCGGCCTCGGCCGACGGTCTGCCGCCGTTGACGGCGGCGCCCGAGTCGTCGACCAGCACCGCGTCGGACGAGGTCAGTTCACCCTTGTCCAGGCCGCTGGCGGTGACCGCGAGACGCAGCGGATCACGGCTCGTCACCATGGACAGGTTGCCGGACGTACCCCGCATCCAGCCGAACGAGGCGAAGCGGGCCGCCTCGGCGGCCAGCACCGCTCCCGCCTCCGTCAGGGCCAGATCGCCGGAGCTGTCGATGTCGTTCACCGGGTGCCTCTCATGACGTGTTCCTCGCCTCGCTCTGCTGGGCCCGGCCGATCCGGAGGCCGGCGAAGGACTCGACTTCGGGGTGGCCGGCGGCGCCGTGCCGGTGGTAGGGCTCGCCGGGCCGTCGCACCGCCGCGGTGAGCCAGCCGGAGGCCCGCGCGGCGTCGAGTTCGGCCGGCCGGTCGGACAGGAACAGGGTCCGGCCTGGCCGCGTGCCGATCGCCTCGGTGATGGCCCGGTACGAACCGGGTGACTGCTTGGGGCCGGCGTTCTCGGTGTCGAACAGCCCGTCGACGAGGGGCAGGAGGCCGCCCCCTGGGCCGTGGGAGAACCAGTCGCGCTGGGTGGCCACCGACCCGGACGAGTACACGTAAAGCCGCACGCCCGCCTCGTGCCAGTCGCGTAGGGCGGGTGCCACGTCGTCGAAGAAGTGCGGGACCAGGTCGCCGCTCGCGAAGCCCTCGGCCCACACGATTCCCTGCAGCGTCTTCAGCGGCGTGGCCTTGCGGTCCTCGTCCAGCCAGTCGCCGAGTGCCCGCTCGACGCGTGCCGCGTCCGCGCCCGGATCGCCGAGCAGCCGGCGTGCCTGGTCCATCGCGCGGCGTACGGCGGGCTCGTGGCCCCGGTCGGACAGCAGTGCGCCGAACCGGCGACGCGAGTACGGGTAGAGCACCTCGGTGACGTACGCGGAGGCGCTGGTGGTGCCCTCGATGTCGAGCACCACCGCGTCGGCGTCGAACGTCAGGTTCACGCGTCCGGCTCCGCGGCGCGGGTCGCGTGGATGGTGTCGAAGTCGGGGAAGCGGGAGGAGATGTCGGAGCCGGTGAAGGTGCCGATCCAGCCGTCCTCCTCGTGGAAGAACCGGATCGCGGTGAAGGACGGCTCGGTGCCCATGTCGAACCAGTGCCTCGTGCCCTTGGGGACCCCCAGCAGGTCCCCCTTCTCGCAGTACACGGCGTGCACCTCGCCGCCCACGTGCAGATAGAAGATCCCGGCTCCGGCGACGAAGAAGCGCACCTCGTCATCGTCGTCGTGGGTGTGCTCGGTGAGGAACTTCTCGCGGGCGGCCCGGGCGCGCTGCGGCCAGTCGGGGTCGTCACTGGGGTGCAGGGCGACGACGTCGACGGTGACGAAGCCCCCTTCCTCGCTCAGCGCGTCGATCTCGTCGCGGTACGCGGCGAGGACGGTGTCGGCGTCGGCGTCGGCCGGGACGTCCTCCCGCACCGGCCACTGCTGGTGCCGCACCCCGAGCGGGGCGAGGGCGGCGGCGATCTCGGCCGGGTCGGACGTGCGTCGGATGACGGTGTGCGGGCCGGAATCCGGCCAGGTGGTCAGAAGCGTCATGGGGGCTCCAGCGCTGCAGGGATCAGGAAGGAGGGCAGGAGTGAAGGGCGGGGACGTGGACCGGGTGCCGGAACAGCAGGATCGGGAGTCGCCGGGACGGCGCGCGTCACGGAAGCTCGAACGGCAGGGACAGGCCTTCGAGCGCGGTGGCGCAGGGACACGTGCGATCCTCGGGCAGCAGCCGCGCCGCCCCGACGATCACGTCCCGCAACCGATCGATGTTGGCCCGGAACACCCGGAACACGGTCTCCTGGTCGACGCTCTCCCCCTGCTGCACGCCCGCGTCGTGGTCGGTCACCAGCGCCACGGCGGTGTAACAGAGGGCGAGTTCCCGGGCGAGGACCGCCTCGGGATGACCCGTCATGTTGATGAGCGACCATCCGGCCGCCGCGTACCACTGGGACTCGGCCCGGGAGGAAAAGCGCGGGCCCTCGACGACGACCATGGTTCCGCCGTCGTGGGCCTCGGCGCCGAGGGACGAGGCGGACTTGAGCACGGCCGTCCTGCCCTCCTGGCAGTACGGATCCGCGAACGGCACGTGGACGGCTCCCGTGTCGTAGTACGTCTGGATCCGGCCGCTGGTGCGGTCCACGATCTGGTCGGGCACGACGAGGCTGCCCGGCCCCAGCTCCGGGCGGAGCGACCCGACCGCGCAGGGAGCCAGGATCCGCCGTACGCCCAGGGAGCGCAGGGCCCACAGGTTCGCCCGGTAGTTGATCCTGTGGGGTGGAAAGCGGTGGTCGGCGCCGTGCCGGGGCAGGAACGCCACCCGCCTGCCGCCCACGTCGCCCACCGCGAGGGCATGCGAGGGTTCGCCGTACGGCGTGGTGACCTCGATGTGTTCCGCGCCGGTGAGCAGTTCGTAGAACCCGCTGCCGCCGATGACGCCGATCTCGGCCCGATGCGTCCGCGTGCTCATGCCGTCGCCTTCCTGTCGATGCCGTCCGCATGGCCTGCTCCGCCGAGTCCGGCGGGGTCCGCCTCCGGCACGTCGTGCAGGACCAGCAGGGGGTGGCGGGACAACCGCTCGCTCCCGCCGAGCCCGGCCAACGCCACCAGCACGGCCATGCCCGCCGTACGGGCGCCGCAGGCCTCCACCAGAGCCGCCGCGGCCGCCAGCGTCCCTCCGGTGGCCAGCACGTCGTCCACGCACAGCACCCGTTCACCGGGGGCGATCGCGCCCTTCTGCACCTCCAGCTGATCGGTGCCGTACTCCAGGGCGTACTCGACCCGGTGCACAGGACCGGGCAGCTTCCCCGGCTTGCGGACGAGCGTCAGCGGCAGGCCCGTGCGGGCCGACACCGCGGCCCCGAGGAGGAATCCGCGCGCCTCCACGGCGAGGATCCGGTCGACGCCGCCGAAGTGTCCCGCCACCGCATCGGCGAGCTCGGCGAGCAGGCCGGGTTCGGCGTACACCCCGGCGAGATCGCGGAAGACGATCCCGGGCTCCGGATGGTCGGGGAACGCGGACAGCAGCCCGGCGATCCTGGCCGACAGGGAGCGTGCCGTCGTCCCCGCCACCCCGGAGGCGGGGCCCGTCGCGAAGTGGCCGGTCACCGTGCGCCGCTCCGAGACGGTCCCGGTGATGAGCCCGGCGGGCGTGACGTCGAACGCGGGGTTGAGGACGCCCGCGCCGGCGGGCGCCACGGCCACGCCCCCGACGTGGGTGATCTCGGCTGGATCGCGTTCTTCGAGGAGAATGCCCGACCCGTCGGGAAGCGACCGGTCCCACGTGGACTCGGGGGCGACGACGACGAAGGGCACACCGTGGTGGGCGGCCGCCACGGCGAGCCCGTAGGTACCGATCTTGTTCGCCACGTCGCCGTTCGCCGCGATGCGGTCGGCCCCCACCAGGACGCAGTCGACCAGCCCCTGGGCCATGGCGGCCGCCGCGGCGGAGTCGGCGCAGATCCGGTAGGGGACGCCCGCCTCCCCCAGCTCCCAGGCGGTCAAACGGCTGCCCTGGAGCAGCGGACGGGTCTCGTCCACGAGGACTTCGGCGACGTGGCCGCGTCCGGCCAGTTCCAGGATGGCCCCCAGCGCGGTACCCGTCGCGGCGGTGGCCAGCCGCCCCGTGTTGCAGTGGGTGAGCAGGCGCAGCGGGCGCCTGGCCGTCAGCGACAGCACCAGGTCGGCCGCTCGCCGGGCCGCGACGCGGTTGGACTCCGTGTCCTCATGAAGCATCGCCGTCGCCTCGGCCAGCACGGCCTCCGGACCGTCGGCGAGCCGGCCGAGCGCGCGGCGGACCCCCCACTCGAGGTTCACGGCGGTCGGGCGCGCCGCGGCGAGGCGGTCGGCGTCGGCCGTCACCGCCGCCGCGGCCTCCTCTCCCGCGGACCTGTGCAGTCGTGCGGACAGAGCCACGCCCAGGGCGCCGGCCAGGCCGATGGCCGGCGCTCCGCGGATGGCCAACGACCGGATGGCGTCGATGAGCTCGTCCACCGTGGTCAGGCGCAGCAGGCGGTATTCTCCCGGCAGCGCCCGTTGGTCGACCGCGACGACGGCGTCGCGGTCCCAGCGCAGCGAGGGCGTTCCCGGCTCGTCTCTGTTCACATCGCCTCCGTGAGGCTGGTCAGGGGGTCGTCACGGGATGATGAGGGGCTCGCCGAGGACGAAGCGGTCCAGGGCGTCGGCCATGGCGCTTCTCGACGGGGGATGGAAGGCCAGCGCCCGGACCGCCGAGAACAGCGTCGCGCTGACCCCGCTGACCATGTACGGCGTCCCGCCGAGCAACTCGGTGGCGAGCGCGGCCACCCGCTCGATGGTCCGCTGGGCCGAGTACCGCACGTACAGCGCACGGGCCACGCCGGCCGGATCGTCCTGCCCGAGCTCGCACGCGCGCGCGACCGCTTCGAGCGAGGCCATGACGGTCTCCAGCTCGCCGACCAGTTCGACCCGTTCGGCGGCGGTGCCGCGGCGCCGCTCGAGCACCGTCTCGACCAGTCCGCTGGCCGCGCCCACGTAGCTCGCCGTGACGAGGAGCTCGAAGGTGTGGAAGGCCGTCGACAGCGCGGCGTTCAGCGACTGCGGGTCGCCCAGGAGGGACATGCACTCGTCCGGCACCTCGACGTCGGTCAGCACCACCTCGTGCGTCTCGGAGCCGACCAGCACGGGCGAGCTGCGGAACGGTCTGACCGAGAGCCCTTCGGCGTCGGCCGGAATGATGGCGAGCGCCATCTCCGAGCCGTCCGTGTCGGCGGAGGACAGGGCGACGCTCGCGGTGAGGAAGTCCATCGACTCCGCGAGGCTGCACGGCTTCTTGGCGCCGTTGAGGCGCCACCCCTTCTCGAGGCGCTCCGCCCTCATGGTGGGTGCGAGCACGCTGGCGCCGGGCCTGCCCTCCCCGAAACCGGAGGCGATGTACAGGTGGTCACCGGCGACCGCGCGGAGCAGATCCTCGGTCGCGGCGCACGGCGGCATGGCGAGCACCGTGCAGACGTGCATGTTGACGGCGACGGCCAGCGACGGCGACCGGGCGCCGAGCACGCGCTGGATGTGCAGGGCGTCGACGAGCGACGCGCCGAGGCCGCCGAGCTCGCCCGGGACCACGAGGCCCGGACCGCCGGCCTGCCGGAAGATGCGCAGGCCCGGTGACGTGGCGGACTCCAGCTCGGCCGTTCCCGTCTCCCGGAGCTGCCGGTCGAGGCCGGGCAGCAGGCGTTCGGCCGTCGACAGTTCATCGGTCATGAAGTGCGGGGGCAATGCCTTTCCCTCATCTCGTGTCAGCTTGCGGCCTTCCGTCGCCGGCGGCGACGAATTCGGCGATGCGCGCGGCGAGCCATTCCGGCTCGTCGAGCGAGACGAACGCGCGGGAGTTCTCCGCGATCGCGACGGACGAGTGCGAGAAGCAGGACGCCAGCCGCTGTGCGTGGTGGAACGGGAAGAGCGGGTCACGCCTGGACCAGACGACGAGCACCGGCCGGCGGAACCGGTGCAGCTCCTTCGCGACGGCCTCGGTGACCTCGGGCCTCAGTCCGCGCAGGAGCTTGGCGAAGTCCCGTTGGACGCCGCGGCTGCCCGGCAGTTCCCCGAGGAGTACGTCCAGGAGCGCCGGGTCGGGCGATCGCCGCGACACGAGCAGCATCATCGCCCGACGGACCAGATCCAGCCGGAGCGACAGCGCCACGGCCCGGACCGCGCCCGGCACGTCGGCCAGCAGGCGCATCGGGGCCAGGAGCCGGGGCGGACAGTTGTCGAAGGCGTCCGACGGCAGGAGCACCAGCCGGTCGAACAGGTCCGGTTCCAGGGTGACGGCGATCTGCGCGATGGCTCCGCCGGTGTCGCTGCCGATCAGCACGACGGGGGGTGGAAGCCGCCGGGCGAGCTCCACGACCCGCTGCGCGTGGGCCTGGAGGCCGCAGTCCGCGTCCGGTTCGAGCGGTGTGCGGTGGCCGCCCAGTGGCAGGTCGGGCAGCACCATCCGGAACCGGTCGCGGAGCCCGGGGATGAGCGGGTCCCATACGTGTCCGTTGACCATCAGTCCGTGGACGAACAGTGCGGTCGTCCCCTGCCCGACCTCTCGTACGTCGATCTGTCCGCCGGTCGTCAGGACCCGGGTCTCCTCGTCTGTCATGCGGTGTCGTACTGCCTTTCTCCGCTCAGCCGCGGGAGGTGAAGACCTCGAGGTCGTAGACGAACGCCTTGTCGTCGTGGGTCAGTGACGAGCTCAGCGTGTCGTCCCGGCGCAGCGTCGCGCGGGCGTCGTCCGGCAGGCCGTGCTTGGCCAGGAAGTTCCGGTAGCAGACCCGGCCGCCGGGTCTGACGGTGCGCGCGACGTGCTGCATGATCAGGTGGAAGTCCGCCTGGCCGACGCAACTGGTCACGTCGGACAGGGAGAACTTGTCGAACGAGGCGTCCGGAGCCCGCCGCAGGTACGTGGTCAGGTTCTCGGTGACGATCTCCACCTTCGTGTCCGCGGCGCGGATCGCGTCGTAGTTGTCCCGGAGCAGGAAGTGCGGCAGCGTGTCGCGGTCCGGGTACTTCCCGGTGAACATGAAGGCGATCCAGTGGTTGTCCCGGGCGAGGTGGTTCATGAAGGTGTGGTGGACCCGGTCCAGCACGTAGCCGCCCACCGAGTCGACGTCGACCGTGATCTGGTAGCCGGGGTCGTTCAGCACGGTCTTGAGCATGCGTTCGGAGAAGCCGTACCGGATGATCGACCGCCACAGGGGCCCGTCGATCCGCTGGCGGTAGACCGCCCGCTGCTCCTCGATCGTGGAGGCCGCGAACAGGTCCCGCACCGCACGGCCGAAGAAGAGCCGCATCGTCGGCGCGACGACGCGGGTGTAGAACTTCTCGTGCCTCCCCGCGAGCAGGACCCCCTGCCGCACCGCCCTGCCGTGCCGGGCGAAGTACCGGAACGCGTCATGGCTCATCCGGCTCTGCAACTCCTGGAACAGTTTCCACCGGTCTGGGCACGGGTCCACGCCGAGGAACTGGAGCAGCGAGTCGTAGTCGAAGTGCCGGATCGCCGCCAGCTTGAGTTCCAGCAGGTAGTTCTGTCCGGGCGAGGTGTCCACCGACACGACGGAGCGCGGGGCGTTGGCCACGAGGCTCAGGGTGCGGCAGCCGCTGCCCGTGACGCTGAGCACGTCGTCGCCCGGCGAGACGTCCAGAGCCCGCATCTCGGAGTCGGAGTCCTCATCGCAGGTGCTGTACAGAATCCATTTCTCGGCTGCCTGGGAGCTCATGATGTGGTTTCAGTCCCTCTTCTCGGGCGTTCTCGGGTCTGTGCATGGGTCACGGGTCGCTCGGATGGGGTGGTGGGTCCCCCAGGGGCCGGTCACGTCACGAAGAACCCGTCGCCCGCCATGTCCGTCAGGCTGAGGTCGAACGCCTTGCCGACGACGGCCAGGTCGTCGTCGGTGTGGGCGGCGCTCAGCAGGAAGCTGTGCAGCTCGGGCAGGTAGACCCCGTGCTTGCGCATGTAGTAGGCGAGCGCGATGGTGGCCTTGAAGTTGCTCCCCGCCATCCGCTCCCGGTAGACCCCGGCCGAGCGGTGACTGAAGTTGAGCGAGAAGATCGAACCCCGGGCGTTGATCCGGCAGGCGATTCCCCGTTTACGCGTGCTCTCCTCGAACTCGGCGCGCAGCCACCGGGTTCTCGCGTCCAGGTCCTCGTAGAGGGTCGGATGGTCGCGCAGATGCGTCAGCACGGCGTTGCCCGCCCGGCAGGTCAGCGAGTTCCCGCTGAGCGTGCCGCCGGCGAACGCCTTCTTCTCGTAGTCGAGGAACGGGTCCTCGGAGCTGCGGGCCATGTCCGTCAGCTCGGCGCGGCCCACGACCGCGCCGCAGGGCAGGCCGCCCCCGATGATCTTGCCCAGGCAGGTGAGGTCCGGCTCGATCCCGGCGATGGTCTGCGCCCCGCCGTAGGCGACGCGGAAACCGGTGACGACCTCGTCGAAGACGAGGGGGATGCCCAGGTCGGCGGTCGTCCTGCGGAGCGCTGACAGGAACTCCTCGTCGATGGCGGCGGTCGAGCTCGGCATCGGCTCCACGATGACGCACGCGAGCCGGTCGGCGTGCTCGCGCAGCCGGTCGAGGCCGCCGATGTCGCCGTACTGGAACACGAGCGTGTTGCGCACCACGCCGGAGTCGGAGCCCAGGGTGCCCGCGATGGGCTCCGGTGCGTGCTTGTCGCCGGTGAACCGGAACCAGGAGCTGACCATGCCCTGGTCCGAGAAACCGTGGTAGTGGCCCTCGAACTTCACCACGACGTCACGCCTGCGGTAGGCCCGGCAGAGCCGCACGGCCAGCAGCACCGACTCGGTGCCGGAGTTGCACAGGATGGCCTTCTCGGCCGCCGGGAACGCGTCGACGAGCAGCTCGGCCAGCTCCACTTCCGGCTCGTGCCCGATGCCGTTGACGTTGCCCGCGGTCACCCCCGAGATGATCGCCTCGTTCACGACCGGGTGGGAGTAGCCGAGGATGTGGGGGCCGTACCCGCCGGAGAGGTCCACGTACTCGTTGCCGTCGAGATCGCGGATCCGGCCGCCCGCCGCGTCCTTGACGAAGACGGGATACGTGCTGGGGAAGAAGTAGCGGTTGATGTGGGTGGGCGCGACGAGGGAGTTGTTGGCCCGGTCCCGCATCTTCAGCGAGGTGGGGATCTGGGTGCCGAAATGGGCGTCGAACCGCTCGCGCACCTCCTTGCTCATGTAGGGCGAGTAGCGGTCGGTGAATCTGCGGGCGTTGTCCCAGATGTTGATCTCCGGGTCGAGCTGGGTGGCGAACCCCTCACAGGAGAGGAAGACGAGCTCGACCTTGGTGAAGCTGGAGGTGTAGCGGGCGCCGTACCTCTTCAGCAGGTCGCTGACGTCCCGGAAGTAGCCGATCGTCGACCAGCGGTTGGACACGACGTCGAAGTGGTGCTCGAGCACCGCGGCGAGCTCGGCGCGGTAGGCGTCCCACTTCCGGCGCAGGGTCCGGGTGCCGGTGACGAAGTGAGCGGTGAAGCGCTCGACGGCGACGTCCCACTCCTTGCGGGTGCACGCGTAGTAGAAGGAGGACAGCCCCCACTTCTCGTCCTCGGTCAGCTCGACCGTGATGCCGTAGTCGAGCAGCAGCAGCTCGCCGGACTCGGAGAACAGGATGTTGCCGGGATGCGGGTCACCGTGCGACAGCCCGTGCATGTACAGCATGGTGTAGATCGTGTCCTGGAGCCGCCGGGCGAGCTGCTCCTGCGGCATCTGGACCTCGTGCGCGGCATTCCCCCGGATGCCCTCCATGAACTCCATGGTGAGCATGCGGGGCGTGACGAATTCCGGGATCACCCGGGGCACCCGGACGTAGGGATGCCCCTCGAAGTTGCGGTACACCGCCTTCTGCCGGGACGCCTCGTGCAGCATGTTGGCCTGGGAGCGGAACAGCGTCGCGATCTCGCCGAAGCGTCGCACGGCATCCGCGTCGGCGACCGCGGAGGAGGCCCGCTGGGCCAGGCGGACGGCCGCGCCCATGGCCCGCAGGTTCTGGTCGATCTGCCGGGGGACGCCGTCCTTCACCAGCTTCACGGCGACCTTCTGACCGTCCAGCAGCCGCGCCGAGTGGACCTGTGCCACGGATCCGCTGGCCACCGGCACGGGATCGAACTCCCGGAACACGCTGTTCATCGGCGCGCCGAGCTCGCGTTCGATGGCGGCGCGGCTCTGGGGGGCGTCCATGTGGGGCGCGTCGTCCTGCAGGGTGCGCAGCGTCTGGACCCACTCCGGGGGCACCAGGTCGGAGCGTGTGGCGAGCAGCTGCCCCATCTTCATGTAGACGGGGCCGGCCTGGACGAGGCAGTCGAGCAGCCGTTCGGCCTCCTCCGTCCGCAGGTCCTCGCGGGGGCTCCGGATGCGCGCCGCGGTGTAGCCCACCAGATGGGCCAGCGCGTGGACCACGGGCTTGGCCGGGAAATTCGCCGGGAGATTCCGGGCGAACCTTCTCGGGGAAGCAGACATGTTCTTTCCCATCCTCATCGACGCTCCCGGTCAGTACACGAACGAGAAGGCGCTGAACGACATGCCGGCGCTGCCGACCCATCCGATCGCGCGGTCACCGCGGCGCAGCCGCCCTCCGCCCACCGCGGAGGCGATGGCGGCGGGCACCGACGCCGAGACGATGTTCCCGGTGTCCTGGAAGACGTGGTGGATCCGCTCGCCCAGGCCGACGTGGTCGGCCATGTCCTGCCACCACCGTTTCGACGAGGCGTGGGTGAACACGGCCACCGCCTCGTCCTTGGGGGCGTCGAGCCGCTTGAAAACCTCCAGGACCTCGTCCCGGCCGGCCTCGTGCAGGTCGAATCCGTACGAGGTGAACCGCTGGACGCCGTTCTTGGCGATCTTCTCCGAGGGCGTGACGCAGAAGTCCGCGTAGTCCGCCATGGGGACGTTGCACAGGTCCGCGAGGTCGGGCCGCGAGGCGAACGCGAACGTCCACGGCTCCGCTCCCTCCGCGGTGAGCACCGTGGCGGTGGCGGCCTCGCCGAGGGTGAAGGCGGGGAAGGTCCAGGTGAGGGCCTCGGGATTGCGCAGGGCGAACACGTGCGGGTAGACATGGCCGGTCGGACGCAGGCTGAACTCGGCGTTCACCACCAGAGCGGTGCGGCACGCGCCCGAGCGGAACAGGCCGTCGACGAGTTGCAGCGCGCGGGTCCAGCTCATGCAGGCGTCGAGGATGTCGAAGCACTGCGCACGCCTGAGGCCGAGCGCGACGGCTGCGTGGTAGGCCCCTCCCGGTTCGAGGAACCCCCTGCCCACTCCGGTGTAGATGACGATGTCCACGCTCTCCCGTGCCAGCCCTGCCTCGGCGAGGGCCTGTTCGCCCGCGCGCACCAGCAGATCGGCGGGACGCTCGTGGTCCTCGGACCACCGGCGGCACTCGGACCCCGAGTACGCCAGCCAGAACTCGATCTTCCGGAGGGTGTCCTCGAGGTCGCCTTCGAAGACGGGAGCGCTGTGCTCGCGGACGAGGCCGACGACGTCCTCGTTGGTGACGCGCCGCGAGGGGAGGGCGGCGGAGACGGCGGCGATCCTCATCGGTCGCTCCCTGTGGTGGCCGCGGGGCTGGTCAGCCGGCCGGCGACGCGGCCCGCCAGTTCGTCGACGGACGCCGAGTCCCACAGCCACTCGTGCGGCAGGCGGGTCCCGGCCCACTTCTCGAGACTCTCGTGCAACTCCATCAGGTGCAGGGAGCTCAGTCCGTGCGCCGCGAGCGACCGCCGCGCGTCGACCTCCGCCGTGCCCTTCAGCACCTTGCGGGTGATCCAGTCCACGATGTGGGCCCGGCCGGCGTGGTGGAGCGCCGCGGCGGCGGACCCGACGTCGGTGTTCTCCGGCCCCGGCGCCGCCGGGGCCGCGCCGGACGGGTCGCCCGCGGACGGGACGGTGTCCCCGCCCGTGCGGTACCGCAGGGAGAGCCGGCCTTGCAGGTACTCCGACCGGCATCGCCGGCGCTGGATCTTTCCGCTGGTGGTCATGGGGATGGCGCCGGTCTCGGCGATGGCGACCGTCACGGCGATCTCGTGCCGGCGTGAGATCGCCTCGCGGATCGCGCGGGCGACGTCCTCGGCGGGGGTCTCGTCGCCGCGGTGGCATTCGGCGACGACGACGACGCCCTCAGGGCCGTCCAGCTCCGTGTCGAACGCCGCGATGCGACCCCGGCGGATGGCGCCGTGGCTCGCCTCGGCGGTCTCTTCCATGTCGTGGGGGTAGTGGTTGACACCGTTGACGATGACGAGGTCCTTGATCCGTCCGCAGACGTACAGCTGGCCCTCGCGGTGGAAGCCGAGGTCGCCGGTCCGCAGGTAGGCGTCGGAGTCCTCGCCCTGGATGCGTGCTCCGAACGTGGCCGCGGTCTCTTCCGGGCGACCCCAGTAGCCGCGGGAGACGCTCGGGCCGGCCACCCAGATCTCCCCGACGTGGCCGTCGGGCAGGCGGCCTCCCGTGTCCGGGTCGACGATCGCGACGGCGGTGCCCGGCTCGGTCGTACCGCAGCCGACCAGAGCGCGTCCGGCGGTGTGCTCCACGGCCGGTCCGCCGGGGGAGACGGCGTCGAAGGCGCCCCACGCCAGCGGCTCGCCGGGCCGCTTGGTCGTGACCTTGAGCGTGGCCTCCGCCAGGCCGTACCCGGGGCACAGCACGTCAGGCCCGAGCCCGTACGGGGCGAAGGTCCGCTGGAAGCGCTGCAGCGTCTCCAGCCGCACCGGCTCCGCCCCGTTGCAGGCCATCACCAGGGTGCCGAGGTCGAGACCGGCGCGTTCGTCTTCGGTGGTGCCGTCGACGCACAGGTCGTAGGCGAAGTTGGGAGCGGCCGTGTGAGTGCCGCGGTGGTGTGCGATCGCCTGCAGCCAGCGAATCGGCCGCTGGACGAACGTGGCGGGCGCCATCTGCACGGACGTGCAGCCGAGGTAGACCGGGAGCAGCACCGCGGAGACCTGGCCGAAGTCGTGGAAGTGCGGGAGCCAGGTCACCAGGCGGCTCTCGCTGCCCACTTGCCAGGTACGGGCGAGTTCCGCGCACTGCTGCAGGGCGTTGGCGTGGTCGATGATCACGCCCTTCGGCGAGGACGTGGACCCCGACGTGTACTGCAGGTAGACGATCCCGTCCGGGGCGGCCTCGACCGGCAAGCCGTCCCCCGCGGGCGGCGCCGAGAGGTCACCGTCCGGAGTGTCCGTCGCCAGCCAGGGCAACTTGCGCACCCGCGCGTCCTCGTCGAACAGCCGCTGCTTGTGCGCGCCCAGCTCGGTGGTGAGCACGGCGGCGGCGGCGCAGTCCTGCGCGATGGCCTCGATCGTGTGCACGGTACGCGGCTGCGGCGCGTAGAGCGGGACGCTGATGAGGCCGGCGTACAGGCATCCGTAGAACCCGACGACGTAGTCGAGGCCCGGCGGGTACAGCAGCAGGACACGCTCGCCGGGCTCCGCCACCTCCAGCAGACGGGCGGCCAGCGCACGGGCGCGGTCGTGCAACTCCGCGAAGGTCAGTGTCGCCCTCTCGTCCAGGTCCCCCTGAAGAAACGTGAACGCGGGCCGGCCCGATCCTGATCGGGCGCGCTTCTCCAGAATGCGGGAGAAGTCGGTTTCTGGTACGGGAATCACGCGGATCCTACCCCCAGTGATGGCACGACGAGACGAGGCGCCTGTCGCTGTGCAGGCCCGGAAAAGGGGACATCGCATGCCGGACGGGCTGCACGGACGGCGATCGAGCGCGAGAAATTTCCTGGACCGCGAAATGGCCCAGGATGATTTTCAGTCGTTTGACGCCCCCGTTGATCTTTGACACACAGCGTGCCATGAATCGACGAGCCCGAACAATGACGACAGTCGGAAAATCCCGTCGGCCGATCTTCGCAGTTCGCGAAGACGTGCGCCGATCGCGCCCGTACACCACCGGCACGCTCCGTATCCATCCAGGTCACAGGCCTGCTACGGAGAGGTTGGTGGCCATGACGGAGCATTACTCAGTTTGTTCCCACGGTTTCCGACGAGGCCATGCGACATTTTCCAGGGGTCTTCGCCGAGTGCGAACATCGAGTCGCGACACTTCCGACTGTTGTCATTGTCCGGACCGCACGGCCAATGGCAGAATCCTCGTCCGGGGCGGCGGATCTGTCATTGACTTGTCCGCGGGCATGACTTTCTTCGCGCATCACGGCTCGTTCCCGTGCCGGCCGGCATATACGATTCCACCGCGGTCGGAATCCGCTTCACTACCGGCCTCCCATCAGGCCGCCCCGCCGAACCGCTCAAGGTGCATCCCGCCCGCCGACTGAAGGGAACTTCAGCCGTGGAACCGCTCAGAACCCAGGTGGCCGAGCCGATCACCTCCAGGACGACCCGCGAACGCCCCGCAGCGGGTCCGATCCGCGCACACGACACCGCGCAGGGCCGGTGGTCCGCGACATCCGCCGCGGCCTTCCCGGCCTCCCGGGCCGTCCCGGCCTTCCGCTGTTCCGCGACGACATCCCGGACGGGCACGTGAAGCTCTTCTGCCTCACCCGAGCCGACGGCCCGGCCGGGCTGCAACCGCTGCGGGTCGCGCTGCAGCCCGACATCGACGTCGTGCCGATCGAGCCGTCCGGCGGCCGGCGCGGCGACAGGCCGGGCGAGCCGTCCCCCGAGCGCGCCGCCGCCCTGATCGCGAACCAGGCGGGCGAGGGTTCCTACGCCGTCTTCGGCTGCCATCTCGGCGGCCCGCTCGTGTACGAGGCCGTTCGCCGGCTCGTGGAGGCGGGGCACCGGCCGCCGCACCACCTGTTCGTGTCCGCCGGACCCCTGCGGCGCCGTCACGGCGACGGGGCGGCAGCCGGTGAACGCCCGTGGCTCAGCCCCACTCCCCCGGGGTCGTCTCCCGGCCTGAGCTGTCCGGTCACGGTGGTCACGGGCGGTGAGGAATCCGCCCTCACGGAACAGGCCGTCGCGCAGTGGACCCGGCTCACCAGCGGCCCCGTCACCCGATGGGAGCTCGCCGGCGTGGACCACTCCCGGCCTGAAGGCATGAGCGGGACCTTCGCCGCCCGAATCCGCTCCGCCCTGCTCGGGGACGGCCCAGGCCACGAGGGGCGGCCGCTGGACCAGGACCTGTTCCGGGACGCCATGGCGCACCTGGCCGCGCCCGTCACCGTGGTCACCACCGTGGGCGGCGACGGACGGCCGCATGCCTTCACCGCCAGCGCCGTGTGCAGCCTGTCCGCCGATCCGCCGCTGCTCCTCGTGTGCGTCAACCGGTCCGGCAGCGCTCACGACGTGTTCACCACCGCCGACCGCTTCCTCGTCAACGTCCTCGGTCACGAGCAGGCCCACGTCGCGCGTGCCTTCGCCCGGCACCTGCGCGCGGAGGACGAGGCACGGCTGGCGACCCTGGAGCTGGGCCTGCCCGGCCTGCCCGACGCCTCGGCCCGATTCGCCTGCACGCGGCAGGCAGTCCTGCCCGGGGGCGATCACAGCATCCTCGTCGGCCGGCCGGAGCAGGTCGCGTTGTCCGGCGCGCCACCGCTGATCCATTACCGACGGGGCTGGCACCAGCCGGCGGCGCTGCCCGCCCAGCGTCCCTCGCAACCGTTCCGGCGGGTCTGATCACGTCCGCCGCCGCAACACACGTCCTGTGACGCCCCCCGAACACCCCGACCACGACCGCGAGGCCGTGATGTGACGTACGTGTTAAACGTTTTCGCGCTGCAGATTCACGTCAGGCGTTTGCATCTCGCGCGAAGCATAATCGTCGGTATGAACCTGACTGAATCGGTGCCCCAGAGATTTTCGGTCAACGGAAAAAGGCTATTTAGCGAAGGTTCTGTTCACGACTGCGGCGACATGACGCACGGTACGGCCACGCTCACACGTCAGGTCGCCGACGTCGCCGAATGTCTTTCCGGACACTTACCCATGGTGGTCGACGACGTCCTGTCGGCGATCTGGCGCGACGCCATGCCGGACAGCCTGCTCGGCAAGGATCCCGCGCTGTCGGCGGTGGTGCGGTCGGAGACCACCATGCTCCTGACTCGCTTCCTCCACAGCCTGGTGAAGGGCCAGGAAGAGCCGATCCGGTCACTCGAGTCGCGGCACATCGCCCGGCTCGCGGCCCGGCACGAAACAACGCTCTCCGACGTGATCTCCGGCTTCCGGATCGCCCACCGGATGCTGGAGGAGGCGTTGTTCGAGGCGGTGCACGAAGCGGGAATCCCGCCGGGTGACTCCCTGGAGGTGCTGCGGCACTGCTGCCGTCAGCTGTTCCGCCAGATCGAAACCCTCGTCGAGATCGTGACGGCGGAGTACGCCCACGAGACGGAGTCGCGGGACATCGACCAGAACGCCAGGCGACTGCACGCCGTCAAGTCCGTGCTCAACGAGAGACGATCCCTCACCGTCCTGCCCTTCTACGACCTTGAGGCCGAGCATGTCGCGGCGGTGGCCAGGGGGGCGACGGCCGTGGCGCTGGCGGCCTTCGCCCACAGGCACGAGGGCGGCGCGGTATGCCTGCGCCTGGACCGCAGCGTCGTGTGGGCGTGGTTCAGCGCGGTGGACCCTGTGGACGTGCGGAAGGCGGCCCTCGAGCGACCGGGGCGCGGCTGGCTGGGCATCGGCGAACCCGGCGACGGGGTGGCGGGGTTCCGGCGGTCCCACACCGAGGCCCGGGCGGCCTACCGGGTGTCGCAGTGGACCGGGGCCGTCGCGGCACGGTTCGGCGAGGTCTCCGTCGAGTCGATCGGGCTGGCCGACGTCGATGTCGCGCGCGCCGTCGTCCACCGGCACCTGGGCCGGCTGGCGACGGAAGGCAACCGGGAGGACGCGCTCCGGCACACCCTGGAGGTCTACCTCGCCTCACAGCAGATCACGCGCCATGCCGCGGCCAAGCTCGGTCTGACCGAACGCGCGGTCGCCAACAGGCTCCAGGCCGTCCGGCGGCTGCTCCCGCCGGACGCCCAACTGTCGTCCCCGGAGCTGGCACTCGCGCTACGCCTGTGCCCGCTGGTGGGCTAGCGCCGGGCTAGCGCTTCAGGCGCGAGAGCGTCGAAGGTTGTCGCGGCGGTCTTCGTCCCGATGTAGGGCCCGGGCCCCTGTTCCAGGAAGCGGTCCGGGCGCGGATTCGGCTCCGGTCTCCCGCCGAGCGCCGGGGCACCGTCACGGACGGGCTTGACCTTCGGGCTTGCTCAGGGCCGCCGCGATGCGGGCCTCCGCCCACGGCACCATGAGGAACCCGCGTTTGACCGTCAGGATCTGCACGCCCGCGGTCCACGACTGGATGCCCGGCACCGCGGCGAGCGTGCGGGAGGTGAAGTGGTGCAGGTCGGCTGTGGTGGGCATGATGACCTCGCACATGAGCGACGCCTGCCCCAGCGTGGAGGCGATCATGCGCACGCCGCGCTCGCCGGACAGGCGCTCGGCCACGCTGTGCTGCATGCTCGGCTCGACCGACAGCCAGAACAGGACCTCGGCCTCGTAGCCGAGCGCGGCGGCCGGGATGAACGTGGTCACCGTGGCGCAGCCGCGCTCCAGCATGGCCTCCAGCCGCCGCCGCGCCGTGCTCTCGCTGATGCCGAGGCGGCTGCCGACCGACTGGAAGCTGGCCCGGCCGTCGTCGCGCAGCGCGGTGAGCACCTCGCGGTCGACGTCGTCGAGGTGGCCGCGCTCGCACGTGTGGGCGGGCCGCCGCAGCGCGAACGGCGCCGCCCGCTCCCCCAGCACCGGGACGCTCCAGTCGTAGCTGACCTTGTACGTGTGCAGCACCAGGTCGGCGTTGCTCTGCTGGGCCCCGGGGACGGCCTGGACGAAGTCGACCAGCATCGAGTACAGGTCGCGGTGCTTGGGCGCGACGAGCTCGAACACGATGTCGTACGCGCCCGTGACGACCGTGACGTAGCGGATGTCGGGGTTTCTGGCCAGCATCCCGGCGACTCTCAGCTGGCTGCCCGGCGCGCAGGTCAGGCGCACGATGAACACGTGCACCGGCCCTTCGTTCTCCAGGTGCGGCAGCACCGCCACCCGGGCCAGCCCCGCGCCGAACAGGTGCTGGGCCCGCCGCGCCACCGTGGTGGTGGACGTGCCGAGCAGCTGGGCGATGTCGGTCCAGCTGGCCCTGCCGTTCACGTGGAGCGCGGCGAGGATCTTGCGGTCCATGTCGTCGAGATCGTCCATCGGGGGCATCATCGCGCGTTCAGTGCCGTTCTCGCACCTTGCCGGGCAGCGCGCGGGCGAGGAAGTCGCGGACGGTGGCCTCCCACAGTTCGGCCTCCTCGACCTGCGGGGAGTGCCCGGAACGCTCGAAGACGCGCAGCTCGGCGTTCGGGACGAGCTCGGCGATGGTCCGGCTGCACTCGACCGGGGTGATCCAGTCGTGCCGGCCGACGGTGACCAGCGTGGGTGCGGTGATGGACGGCAGGAGGTGCTTGATGTCGTAGTGAGGCTGGTTGACGGCGAAGGCGTAATTGTGCGTCCGGTAGTGGTACGGGGTGGCGGCCACGCGCTCCTCGACCTTGGCCGGGTCGTAGTCGTGGTCGTAGAGCGGCAGGATCTCCCGCCAGCAGTCGCGCAGGTCGTCGTCGTCGCGCACGGTGCCCGACATGATGCGGTCCAGCTTGTCCTGGTCGATCGTCACCCGGGAGGAGGCGGCGGCGTTGCGCATGGCCGGCTCCTGGTTGCCGTTGTCGGCCGAGGTGTCGCGGAGCACGACCGCGCTCACCCGGGAGGGGTGGCGGGCGGCGTACTCCATGGCGATGAAGCCGCCGTACGAGCCGCCGGCGACGACCACCCGCTCGGCCCCCAGCCAGGCGCGCAGCGCCTCGACGTCGGCCACCCACTGCTCGTGCGTGAACGGGCCGTCCTGGCCGCTGCCGCCGGAGCCTCTGGCGTCGAAGACGACCACGCGGTAGGCGTCGGCGAGCCGGCCGAAGCTCGCCCTGGGCTCGGCGAGGGAGCCGAGGCCGGGGGCGCCGTGGTGGGCGATGATCGTCTCCTCGCCGTCGCCGAGGATCTCGACGTTGAGCGAGGTGCCGTTGATGTCGATGAACACAGGTCTCCCTTTCAGATGGTCACGTCGGCGAGCTCGCGCGGGTACGCCGTGAGCCGGCGCGGGCCCGACTCGGTGACCAGGACGGTGTCGGAGATGCGGTATCCGGCGTGGCCGGGCACGTACACGCCGGGCTCGCTGGACAGGATCATGCCGGGGGCCAGCACGGTGGCGTCACCGTCGGACAACCAGGGCGGCTCGTGGAAGCCGAGGCCGATGCCGTGACCCTGCCGGTGCCGGATGTGCTCGCCGAGCCCGGCCTCCTCGATCACCGCCAGGCAGCGGCGGTTGGCCTCCTCGCAGGTGACGCCGGGCACGAGCGCCTCGGTGCCGGCCTGCTGCGCCTCGCGGACCGCCTCGTAGTAGCGGGCCTGGCGCGCGGTGGGCTCGCCGATGACGAACGTGCGCTCGCTCTCCACGAACCGGCCGCCGACCGCGCAGCCGAGCGAGAGCATGAACGTCTCCCCCGCCCGCAGCCGGTCGCCGCCGGGCAGGCGGTGCGGCTGGGCCGAGTTGGGGCCGCCGTAGACCAGGCCGCCGGTGAGCATGGGCACCACGACGACGTCCTCGTGGCGGGCGTACATGAGGCGCGAGCCGTGGGAGATGACGTGGGAGGCCAGCTCGGTCTCGGTGGGCAGCTCGCCGCCGGACTCGACGGCCGACCTGACCAGCTCGACGCCGGCCGCGAGCATCTCGTCGGCGATGCGGGCGGCCTCCTCGTGCAGCGTGATCTCCTCGGGCAGCTTGCGCAGCCGCACCCGGCCGACCGCGCCGCAGGCGCTCCATCGCGTGCCGGGGAACGCCTCGGCCAGGGCGGCGGCGCGGGCGACGCTGGTGGACGGCGCGTACGCGGCGGCGTCCGGCGCGCGTACGTGCCCGGCGAGCACCGCGAACGGCGAGCGCACGCCCGGGAACTCCGGATAGGCCAGGATCTCGGCGCGGGCCCGCTGGTCGGCGGCGTACTCGCGTTCCAGGTCGGGCACGAGCAGCACCGGGTCGCCGGACAGCGGCAGCCAGCAGGCGACCGGCCGCTCGTTCGGGAAGTGGTGGAAGCCGGTGAGGTAGGCGACGTCGAGCGGGTCGTCGAGCACGAGCGCCGCCACGCCGTCGGCGGACATCTCCGCGCGGACCCGCTCGATCGCGGCGTCGTAGCAGGCCGCGGGCAGTCTCTGGGTGAAGGTCACGAGGAGTTCCTGTGGTCGCGGGCGTCGTTGTAGGCCACCGAGAGCAGCGTCGTGGAGACGACCAGCAGCAGGATCGCCAGCGACGGGAACAACGTGGTCCACCACGCGGTGGCCAGCGCGCCCGACTGCTGCGCCTTGTGCAGGATCGTCCCCCACGACCAGCTGTTCGGGTCGGCGAGGCCGAGGAAGGACAGCCCGGCCTCGGCGAGCACGGCGCGGGAGGTGGTGAGCACGACCGACACGCCGACGACGGGGATGACGCCGGGCAGGAGGTGCTTGCGGACGATCCAGAGCGAGGAGCCGCCGACGACCTTGGCCGCCGACACGAACGGCATGGGCACGATCGCGATGGCCTGCGAGCGCACCACCCGGGCCACCTCGGGCCAGCTGAACAGCGCGATGACCACGGCGAGCGTGCGCACGCTCGGCCCGGCCAGCGCCGCCACCAGGATCATCAGCGGCAGCACGGGCAGCGACAGCGACAGGTCCACCAGCACGCCGAGCGGTGTGTCCAGGCGGCGGAAGTACGCGGCGCTGACCCCGATGAGCAGGCCGATGACGATGGCCAGCACGGACGCGCTGACGCCGACCGCCATGCTCACCCGGGTGCCCCAGACGACCTGGGCGAAGACGTCCTGGCCGATGTCGTCGGTGCCGAACCAGTGGGCGGCCGAGGGCGGCTGGGAGGTGTCGGCGCCGTACCCCTCGGGGAAGGGCGCGATGAGCGGCGCGCAGACGGCGACCAGCGCCAGCAGGACCAGCACGATCGCGCTGGCCACGCCGAGCGGGTTGCGGCGGAAGGCGGACCAGGTCCGCAGGCGCGGGGTCAGTTCGACGGCGGCGGCGGTCATGAGGTGCGCACCCTGGGGTCGAGGATTCCGTAGGCGACGTCCGTGATCAGGTTGGCGGCCACGACGGCCGCCGCGAGCAGCACGAACGCGCCCTGCAGGACGGGGAAGTCGAGCTGGCCGACCGCCTCGTAGATGGCGCGGCCGACGCCCGGGTAGGCGTAGATGGTCTCGGTCAGGACGGCGCCGCCCACCAGGGTGCCGAGCTGGAGCCCGGCGATCGTGGTGGTCGGCAGCAGCGCGTTGCGCAGGGCGTGCTTCCACACGACCGTCCCGGGGCGCACGCCCTTGGCCTTGGCCAGCGACACGTAGTCCTCGCCGAGCGCCTCGATGAGCGTGGTGCGCATCGTCAGCACGTAGCCGCCGAGCTGGATGAGCACCAGCGACAGGCAGGGCAGCACCAGGTGGTGCAGCATGCTGAGGGTGGCGGCGAACCCGGTGGCGTCGAGGTCGACCGCGCCGCCGATGGGGAACCAGCGCAGCCACACCCCGAGCAGGTACATGAGGAAGATGCCGACGCTCGGCACGAACAACGACTGGGCGGTGACGCCGGTGATCTGGATGACCCGGTCCACCCAGCCCCTGGCCCTGGTGGCGGCGAGCACGCCGAGCGGGATGCCCAGCACGATCGTCACCACCATGGCCGAGACGGTCAGGATCAGCGTCCACGGCAGCCGTTCCATGAGCACGGTCGTCACGGGGATCGACTGCCGGAACGACATGCCGAGGTTGCCGTGCAGGAGCTGCCCGAGGTAGTCGAGGTACTGCGCCGCGAGCGGCTTGTCCAGGCCGAAGTCGGCCAGCAGCTTCTGGCGCAGCGCCTCGGTCATGTTCGGGTCGGCCACGGCCGTCACCGGGTCGCCCGGCAGCAGGCGGACCAGGAAGAACGTCACCGTGACCGCGAACCACAGGGTGAGCAGGCCGCGGGCCAGCCGGAGGCCGATGAAGCGCATGGGATCAGCCCGCCGGCTTCGCCGCTGCCAGGGAGAGCGGGTTCACGATGGACAGCAGCTCGCTCGGCATCGGCTTGAACCCGGTCCACTTCGTGTTGTGCGCGACGTTGAACGTCTCGACGTACAGGACGTTGTCGTAGACCTGGTCGCGGATGAGCCGGGCGGCCTCCTGGATCGGCGGCTTGGCCTCCTCCACGCTCAGCGCCTTCTGCGCCTCGTCGATCAGCGCGTCCAGCTTGGGGTCGCTGACCTGGCCGTAGTTGATGTATCCGCCGGTCTTGAAGGCCAGGCCCAGGTTCGCGGGCGGGTTGTCCATGATGGCCCACGATCCGGCGTAGATGTCGAAGTCGTGCTTGAGGCTCTTGTCCACGTACGTGTTCCGCTCCAGCCCCTGGAGCTTGATCGTGATCCCGGCCTGCTTCGCCGAGTCGCGGACCATGGGGGCCCAGCGGGCGATGTTCGGGTCGGCCTGATCGTAGATCATGCTCAGGCTGAGGTCGCTCACCCCGGCCTGCGCCAGCAACTGCTTGGACAGCGCCGGGTCGAAGGTGTACTCCTTCGAGGCCGGGTCGGCCCACTCGGGCAACGAGGGTGTGAGGACGCTGGAGTTGCTGGACTTGGCGTAGCCCTTGAGCGCGATGTTCCTGATCGCCTCGTAGTCCACGGCGTGCGCGAGGGCCTGGCGGACGCGTACGTCGTCCAGAGGCTTGCGCTTGACGTTGTACTGCAGGTGCGCCCAGCCGAGCGACGGGATCTGCTCCTGCTTGACGCTGGGGTCGTTCTTGAGCTCGGCCGCGGTGGCGGGCGGCAGCACGTTCCCGATCACGTCGATCTCGCCGTTGCGCAGGGCGAGGACCTCGGTGTTGACGTCGGGGAAGACGCGGAAGACGACTTCCTTGACGGCCGGGGTGCCGGGGCCGAAGCCGTCGACGCGTTCCATGACGTAGCGCTGGCCGCGCTCGACCTTGGTCAGCTTGAACGGCCCCGCGCTCACCCAGTCGGAGTCGTTGGCGAACTTCTGCACGCTCGGCGCCTTCTCGAACACGTGCTTCGGCACGACCGGCAGCCAGAAGCCGACGTTGTCCAGGAACGTGCCGTCGGGGCGGGTGAGGTCGAAGCGCACCTCCGTGGGCGAGACCGCCACGGCCTCGTCCAAGGCGGTGATGAGGCCGGCGACCACGCCGAAGTTCTCCTTCTTCACCGTCATCACCGAGAAGACGACGTCGTCGGCGGTGACGGGCTTGCCGTCCGACCACTTCATGTCGTCGCGCAGCCTCACCGTGGCGCTCTTGCCGTCCTCGGCGTACGACCACTCCGTGGCCAGGTACGGCACCCGCTTGCCGGTCATGTCCATCTGCGTCAGGTGCGGGTACATGAGGTTGGTCACCCACGAGTCCGTGCGGCTGTTGCCGACCAGCGGGTTGTAGTTGAGCACGTCGGCGGTGGTGCCGATGGTGAGCCGGTCGGAGGGCGCCGACTGCTGCCCGCCGGAGGAGCCGGACGATCCGGGCACGCTCGGGGCGCAGGCGGCGCTCAGGGTAAGGGCGGCCAGGGCGGCCAGCAGGACTCCACGTCGCATCAGATCCAGACCTCTTCCAGCACGCGCATGACGTTGCCGCCGACGACCTTGGTGATCTCGTCGTCGGAGTAGCCGTGGCCGACCAGCCAGGCGATGATGTTCCAGAAGCACTCGGCCGGGTTCTCCAGGCCGTCCACGTACGGCACCTTCTCGTAGGAGACGCCGCCGTGGGCCTCGTTGAGCGACAGGTGCTCGGCGAAGGTGTCGTGCAGCCCCACGTGGTCGCCGAAGAGCGTGTCGGGGCCGAAGGCCACGTGGTCGATGCCGACCAGGTCCACGCAGTACGTGAAGTGGTCCATCACCGACTCCAGGCTGTGGCGCGGGTGGTCGGGCGACAGGGTGGTGTGCGGGGCCGCCTCCAGGCCGATCACGCCGCCGCGCTCGGCGGCCGCCTGGATGACCGCGTCGGGCTTCATCCGGTTCGTCGGCCAGACCCCGCGGGCGCCGGCGTGCGTGATGAGGATCGGCTTGGTCGAGTGGCGGATCGTGTCGAGCGAGGTCTGGTCGCCGGAGTGGGAGACGTCGATGGCGATGCCGAGCTTGTTCATGCGGCGCACGGCGCGCTCGCCGAACAGCGTCAGGCCGCCGTCGCCGCGCTCCTTCAGGCCGCTGCCCAGGGCGTTGGCCTCGCTGTAGGCGATGCCCATCTGGCGTACGCCGAAGCCGTACAGCATGTCGATGCGGTCGACCTCGTTCTCGATCATGGTGGCCGCCTCCAGGGCGAGCACCAGGCCGACGCGGCCCTCGGCGTGCGCCCGGTGGACGTCGGCCAGGCGCTCGACCTTGACGACGAAGTCCTGGTGGGCGATGTCCGACAGGCGCATGCCGATGTCGGCGACCACGTCGTTCCACTTCCAGCCGGCCTGGCTGGTGATGCAGCAGGTGCCGTCCATCAGGTTGTCGAAGACGACGGTCATGCCGGAGCGGGCCAGGCCCTCGAAGCCGGTGTGGTGGCGGGCCGTGCGGTTGTACTCGACGGTCTGGCGGATGTCGTCGGGGAAGATCGACGGGTGGTCGTGCAGGGAGACGACCAGGCTGTCGGCGAGCAGGCGGCGCACCCGCTCGGTCTGCTCGGTGGAGAGCTCGGGCCCCTGGTACGCCGGGACGCGCCCGAGCTCGGGTGCCAGGTCGAATCGACGGTAGTCGACCCCCTCCTCCAGATACTCGTACGAACGGTAACCCTTGTAGCTCTTCGCGGCTTTCAGCACTTGTCATCCCCTCTTGTCCGATTGCCGGAAGCATGCCAGGATCATGCACTAAAGGCAATACTCAAGTTGTTTTCCGGCAAGACTGACGTGATCGACGCACGGTTTCGTCACACTGGAGGAGGGGGTGCGGTGAGCGAACCACCGGTCCTGGAGATCCGTGACCTGCACGTCACGTTCACCGCCCACGGGCGCGAGATCCCCGCCGTACGCGGGGTGGACCTGACGATCGAACGCGGCCAGACGCTCGCGCTGCTCGGCGAGTCCGGATCCGGCAAGTCGGTCACCGCGAAGGCGATCATGGGCCTGCTCGACCGGCCCGGCACGCGGGTGCGTTCGGCGGCGGCCCGGCTGGGCGGGCGCGACCTGCTCGCGATGTCGGAGGAGGAGCGGCGCGCCCTGCGCGGCAGCGCGATGACGCTCGTCTTCCAGGACGCGCTGTCGGCCCTGAACCCGGTGCTCAGCATCGGCGACCAGATCGGCGAGCTCTTCCGGGTGCATCTGGGCGTCTCCCGCAGGCAGGCGCGGGCGCGTTCGATCGAGATGCTGACCCTGGTGGGCATCCCGGCCGCGGCCAAGCGCGTCGACGACTACCCGCACCAGTTCTCGGGCGGCATGCGCCAGCGCATCCTGGTCGCCATGGCGGTCGCCCTGGAACCCGATCTGATCATCGCCGACGAGCCGACGACCGCGCTCGACGTGACCGTGCAGGCGCAGATCCTGGAGCTCATCGACCGGCTGCGGCGCGATCTGGGCACCGCGGTCCTGCTCATCACCCACGACCTGGGGGTGGCGGCCGAGGTCAGCGACCGGGTGGCGGTGATGTACGCCGGGCGCATCGTGGAGAGCGGCGAGGCCGGCGAGCTGTACGACCTGCCCGCCCATCCGTACACGGCCGCCCTGCTCGCGGCGATCCCCGACCTGGACGCGCCCGCCTCCGAGCTGCGCGCCATCCCGGGCGCCCCGCCCAGCCCGGCGCAGGTGCCGCCGGGCTGCTCGTTCGCGCCGCGCTGCGACCGGGCGAGCGAGGTCTGCCGCACCACCCGCCCGCCGCTGATCCCCCTGACGACCGGCTCCGGCCGGTACGCCGCCTGCCACCACTCGGAGGAGATGCTCGATGCCGCCCTCGCCTGATCCCGACCAGAAGCGGGAGCCCGTGCTGCGCGCGTCGGGGCTGCACAAGAGCTACCGCGGCGGGATGCTCTCCCGGGGCGGCGCCGTGCGCGCGGTCGCGGGGGTCGACCTGGAGCTGCACGCCGGCGAGACGCTCGGCATCGTCGGCGAGTCCGGGTGCGGCAAGTCCACGCTCGCCCGCATGCTCGTCGGCCTGGAACGCCCCGACCAGGGGGAGGTGACCTTCCGGGGCCGGCCGTTCTTCGCCAGGGGCGGGGTGCCGCGCGACATCCGGCGCCGCGTCCAGATGGTCTTCCAGGACCCGCTCACCTCGCTGAACCCGCGCATGACCGTGCACGACATCGTGGCCGAGCCGCTGCGCGTGCACCGGCTGTCCCCGGACGCGCGGGCCATGCGGGAGCGGGTCGGCGAGCTGCTGACGCTGGTGGGCCTGTCGCCCGACCGGATGAACCGGTTCCCGCACGAGTTCTCCGGCGGGCAGCGCCAGCGCATCGGCATCGCCAGGGCTCTGGCCACCGAGCCCGACGTGATC
The DNA here is from genome assembly GCF_044465245.1 of Nonomuraea terrae. Classification (NCBI taxonomy): domain Bacteria; kingdom Bacillati; phylum Actinomycetota; class Actinomycetes; order Streptosporangiales; family Streptosporangiaceae; genus Nonomuraea; species Nonomuraea terrae. Next base: position 770,926 of record NZ_JBITLL010000003.1, read on the forward strand.
GTGTGCGACGAGCCGGTGTCGGCGCTGGACATGTCGGTGCAGGCGCAGGTGGTCAACCTGTTCGCCGAGCTGCAGCGGACGCTCGGGGTGGCGCTGGTGTTCATCGCGCACGACCTGGCCGTGGTGCGGCACGTCTCGCACCGGGTCGGGGTGATGTACCTGGGACGGCTGGCGGAGCTGGGACCGGCGGGGCAGGTGTACGGGGCGCCGGCGCATCCGTACACGATGGCGCTGCTGTCGGCGGCCCCCGTGCCGAAGCCGCGGTTGCGGGGACGCTCGCGGATCATGCTGGCGGGCGACCCGCCGAGCCCGGTGGCGCCTCCCCCGGGGTGCCGCTTCCACACGCGCTGCTGGAAGGCGGCGCCGCGCTGCGCCGAGGAGGAGCCCGTCCTGGAGGCGGTCGGCGCCCACTACGCCGCCTGCCACTTCGCCGAACGCGCGGCATCCGCCGAAAAAGGGGCGGCAGCCCTTTGACGTCGCCTTTCCCGGGTAGACAGGAGGCAGGACGGCATTTTGATGACAACCTGTCGTCATCAACTTGACGCCGCGCGCCGGTGTTTGTGACACTGCGTCAGAAACATCAGCTCGACCTGAGGTGGGCCGTGACCACGTCGTTCTCCGAGACCCTGCGGAACGCCACCTGGGCGGACCACGAGTCGGCCGAGTCCGAGAGCTACCTCTCGGAGCTGATGAGCGGCCGCCTGAGCGAGCACGAATACGGCCAGATGGTCGCCCAGCACTACTTCGCCTACACCGCGCTCGACGGCGTCTCGCGGCGGCTGGCCGGCCACCCGGTGGCGGGCCGGTTCGTCTTCCCCGAGCTGTTCCGCGAGCGGGCGCTGGAGCGCGACCTGACGACGGTCTACGGCCCCGGCTGGCGCGAGCGCGTCGCCCCGTCGAAGTCGACCCGCACCCTCGTGGCCCGCATCCACCAGGTCGCCGACTGGCCGGGTGGCTTCATCGCCCACCACTACACCCGCTACCTGGGCGACCTGTCCGGCGGCCAGTTCATCCGGATGGAACTGCAGAAGATCTACGGCTACGCCAAGGGCGGCGGAGTCGACTTCTACTTCTTCGACGAGCTGGGCAGCCTGCCCCGGTTCAAGACCGAGTACCGCTCCCGGCTCGACACGCTGGAGCGGGAGTTCGACGAGCGCGAACGCCGGCGGATGATCGGCGAGGTCAAGCTGGCCTACCAGCTCAACACCGAGGTGCTGACCGAGCTGATGCACACCGTCAAGGCCGCCGCCTGACCCGTCACGGGCCGGTGCGGCTCTCGACGGCGTCGCCGGCGGCTCCCGGCGGCGGCGACCGGCCTACGATGGGCCTATGCCCCGCATCTCGGCCGCCACCATCGGCGAGCACCGCGCCCAGACGCGTGACCGCATCCTGCAGGCGGTGTCGCGGCTGTCACGGGTGCAGGGCATCGACGCCATCTCGATGACCGACGTGGCCGGCGAGGCAGGCATCACCCGTACGGTCCTGTACAACTACTTCCCCGACAAGGCGGCCCTGCTGCTGGCGTTCACCGAGCGGGTGACCCAGTACTTCATCGAAGGTTACGAGCGGGAGCTGCCGGAGGGGGCCTCGCCCGCCGACCGGCTGCGGGCCTTCGTCCGGCTCCAGCTGGCCGGGCTGGTCGCCCATCCCCATCCGGGGGCCGCCGATCTGAGCGCGACGCTCGGCCCCGACGCCTACCAGCGCCTCGCCGAGCACGTCGCGCCCATGCAGCGCATCCTCGTGGACATCCTGCGGAGCGGCATCGACTCAGGCGACTTCAGGGTGCTCGACGTGCCGGCCACGGCGCGCATGATCCTCGCGGTGATCGGCGCCGAGCGCGTGCCGCTGATCAGCGGCGAGGTGACGGTGGAGCGGGCCGGGGAGCTGGTGTCGGAGTTCGTGCTCCGCGCCCTCGCCTTCCACTCGTGAGGGCTCTCGCCTTCAACTCGTGAGGCCCAGTTCGCCGGCGCGTTTCCCGGCCTGGAAGCGGGTCTCCGCCTCCAGCGCCGCCATCAGGGCGGCCACCCGCCGCCGGTAGGTGCGCAGGGAGACGCCGAGGCGACGGGCCGCCGCCTCGTCGGTGTGGCCGAGGCTCAGCATGCGCAGCACGGTGCGTTCGGCGTCGTCGAGGTGCGGCCGGTCCGTGCCGAGGTACGCCTCCAGCTCGGTGGCCGCCTCCCAGACCCCGTCGAAGAGCGAGCAGACGCCGCCGACGAGCGACGGCTCGTCGATCACGGTGTACTCCCTGACCCCCGCCGTGGGGTCGCCCGCCGTGATGGCGTACGACCGGTCGATGACGATCGTCTCGTACGGGAGGGGGCGCGCGGCGATGCGCACCTGCACCCGGCCCGCCGCGAGCTGCCGCAGGTGGCGCCGCGCCTCCTCGCCGGCGAGCGCGGCCGGGCTGAGCAGCTTGCGCACGACGACGCTGCCCGGCGCCCAGGCCATCCGCCGCCGGACCGCCTCACGGGCCTGCGGCTGCGCCCACGTGGACAGGTCGCGCGCGGCGCAGACGAACTCGCGCGTGACGCCCTCGAACAGGTGACCCGCCCGCGCCACGAGCTCGATGTCTCCGCGTACGGTGATGACCATCGCCGGAGTATATGGCAGGAAGCTGCCATCGTCTTGGGCCGGGCCCGCCCGACCGGCGAGGCTGACGGCATGACGAACAACGTGTTCCCGATCGGCGGAGATCTGCCCGTGCGCCGGCTCGGTTTCGGAGCCATGCGCCTGGCCCGCGGCTCGCTCACCGGGCCCGCCCGCGACCCCGAGGTCGGGATCGCCGTGCTGCGCAGGGCCGTCGAGCTCGGCGCCGACCACATCGACACCGCCTGGTTCTACCGGCGCGGTGACGTGGCCTCCAACGACCTGATCCGCAAGGCGCTGCATCCTTACCCCGACGGCCTGGTGATCGCCACGAAGGTGGGGCCGGTGCTGGACGAGCGCGGCATCCCGAGCCTGCAGGCGAGGCCGGACCAGCTGCGCGCCCTCGTCGAGGACAACCTGACCAGCCTCGGGCTGGACCGGCTGGATTTGGTCTACCTGCGGGCCGGGGCGATGGCCGGGCCGGGCGGCGAGTCGATCGGCGAGCGCTTCGCCGCCCTCGCCGAGCTCCGCGACGAGGGGCTGATCCGCCATCTCGGCGTGAGCAACGTCGACGCCGCCCAGCTCGCCGAGGCCCGCGCGATCGCCCCGGTGGCGGCCGTGCAGAACGCCTTCCACGTGCAGGATCGCGGGTCGGCCTCGCTGGTGGAGGAGTGCGCCACGGCCGGGATCGCGTTCGTGCCGTTCTTCCCGCTGGGCGGCGGCCGCACCCCGATCGACCACGCCCGCCTGGAGCGGGTCGCGGAACGGCGCCGGGCGACGACGACGCAGGTGGCGCTCGCCTGGCTGCTCGCCGTCTCCCCGGCGATCCTGGCGATCCCCGGAACGGGCTCGGTCGAGCACCTGGAGGAGAACATGGGGGCGGCCGGCCTGCACCTCACCGACGAGGATCTGTCCGGCCTCGAGTCCTGACCCGCCCCCCTGCGGGCGGTACGGGAGGCGATGACAGGATGGCCTCCATGGCAGATCCCCCGGAAGAGGTCCGCGCCGACGGGCACGTCATGCTGAAGTCGGCGCGCGGCCGGTGGATCCTGGCGGCGACCGTGCTCGGCTCCGGGCTGGCGCTGCTCGACAGCACCGTGGTGAACGTGGCGCTGCCGTTCCTCGGGCGGGAACTGGAGGCCGACATGGCCGGCCTGCAGTGGACGATCAACGCCTACACCCTGACCCTCGCCGGGCTGATCCTGCTGGGCGGCTCCCTCGGCGACCGCTACGGCCGGCGCAACGTCTTCCTCGTGGGCGTCGTCTGGTTCGCCATCGCCTCGGCCTTGTGCGGGCTGTCGCCGAACATCGAGTTCCTCGTCGCGGCCCGCGCCCTTCAGGGCGTCGGCGGGGCACTGCTCACGCCGGGCTCGCTCGCCCTCATCCAGGCGTCGTTCGTCCGGCACGACCGGCCGAGGGCCGTGGGCGTGTGGTCGGGGCTCGGCGGCGTGGCCAGCGCGGTCGGTCCGCTGCTGGGCGGCTGGCTGGTGCAGACGGCCGGGTGGCGGTGGGCGTTCCTGATCAACCTGCCGTTCGCGGTGGTCATCGTGGTGCTGACGCTGCGGCACGTACCGGAGAGCAGGGACGAGCAGGCGGCGGGACGTTTCGACGTGCTGGGCGCGGCCCTGGCGGCGCTGGCCCTGGCGGGCATCACGTACGGGCTCATCCAGCAGGGCGCGCCCGTGCCGCTGCTGGTCGGTCTGGCGCTCGCGGCGGCGTTCGTGGTGACGCAGGTGCGCAGGTCGCCGGACGCGCTGGTGCCGGTGGAGATCTTCCGCGACCGGGTCTTCACGGCGGTGAACGTGGTGACGCTGATCATGTACGCGGCCATGGGCGTGGTGTTCTTCCTGCTGGTCGTGCAGCTGCAGGTGGTCTCCGGCTTCTCCCCCATCGCGGCCGGGATGGCGATGCTGCCGACGACGGTCCTGATGTTGCTGCTGTCGGCCCGGGCCGGCGAGCTGGCCCGGCGCGTCGGCCCGCGCCTGCTCATGACGATCGGCATCCTCGTGGCGGGCGTGGGATTCCTGCTGATGAGCACGATCGGCGCCGGATCGTCGTACGCGCTGCACGTGATCCCCGCGGTGTCCGTCTTCGGGCTGGGGCTGTCGGCGGCGGTCGCGCCGCTGACGGCGACCGTGCTGGCCACGGCCGACGAGCGGCACGCGGGCACGGCCAGCGGCGTCAACAACGCGGTCGCCCGCACCGGCAGCCTGCTGGCCGTGGCCGCCGTGCCGCCGCTGGTCGGGCTGGTGGGCGACGCCTTCCAGAACCCCGCGGTGTTCGGGGCGGGCTACCGGACGGCGATGCTGGTCAGCGCCGGGATGATGGCGGTCGCGGCGCTGATCACGTTCGTCACGATCAGGACGAACGTGCTGGCTGGCGGTGACGACGACTAGGGCGACGCCGGGGTGGATCGCCATTTCGTCGCCTGGTGGGTGCAATGACCTGCCGCGAACCCGCGTGATCTCTGCTGGGGAGGGGAAGGCCCTGCGTGAATCTCTGGATCGCGGTTCACGTCAGGGGCGCAGGAGCCGTCATCCACGTCTCACCTGATGGACGTGGGTCGCCTTCCGTGCCGCGTGTCGCCCCCAAGACTCCGCGGACGCTCCGCGGCGGAGTGCGACTCGTCCCGAGCAAGGGGGAACGGTGTCATGACGGCAAACGACCATGAGGACATCGGAGAGCAGACCGACCAGCCGTTCGGCCTGCTGGAGCTGGTGCACGCCTTCAAGGAAGGCCCGATGCCGACCGGCGTCACTGTGTCGCACACTGGCCGGATCTTCGTCAACTACCCGCTGTGGGGTGACGACGTCGCCGCCACCGTGGCCGAGCTGCGTGACGGCAAGGCCGTGCCGTTCCCGGGCCAGGCGTGGAACGCCAGGTCCGGCGACCTGGTCAAGCGGCTGGTGTCGGTGCAGAGCGTGGTGGTCGATCCAGCCGACCGTCTGTGGATCCTGGACACCGGCAGTCCACTGTTCAAGCCGACCGAACCGGGCGGCCCCAAGCTGGTCTGCGTGGACCTGCGGAGCGACACCGTGGTTCGGGTGATCGCCTTCGAACCCGACGTGGCGCTCAGCACCTCCTACCTCAACGACGTCCGCTTCGACCTGCGCAAGGCGGCCGAGGGCGTCGCCTACATCACCGACTCCTCCGGCAACGGTCCCAACGCCATCGTCGTGGTGGACCTGGCGACCGGACAGGCATGGCGACGACTGAACGACCACCCCAGCACCAAGGCGGAAAGGCCGCCCGGCTACCTGCCGATGGTTGAGGGCCGCGTCTTCATGGAACGCCCGAAGGACGGCCCGCCCAAGCCGGTCCTGATGGGCGCCGACGGCATCGCCGTCTCGGCCGACGGCGAACGGCTGTTCTACTGCCCGCTCATGTCGCGGCACCTGTACAGCGTGTCGGCTGACGCCCTGGCCGACCGCTCGGTCAGCGAGGAGGAGGTGGCGGCCACAGTCACGGACGAAGGAGACAAGGGCGGCTCGGCCGATGGCCTGGAGACCGACGACGCCGGACGCGTCTACATCACGAACTGGGAGCACAACGCCATCATGCGCCGCCTCCCGGACGGAACCTTCGAGACTCTCGTGCACGACCCGAGACTGCTGTGGCCCGACACGATGTCGGTCACCCAGAGCCATCTTTACGTCACCTCCAACCAGCTCCACCGGCAGGCGGCTTACCAGAACGGGCAAGACCTGCGCCGCTACCCCTACGCCCTGTTTCGCACACCCATCGACGCCGGCCCCGTTCGGCTGCTCTGAACGACGACCATGCCCACCGCTTCCTGGACCGACCTGCTGCGCTGCTGACCGGCCGCGGAAGAGAGCACCACGGGCGGATCCTGCGCGAGGTGGCTGCCTGGCCGACGCGGGAGCGTCGAAGGCCCTGCTCGACGCCCGGTGTCCGGGGTCGGTGCAGGTGCCGATCAGAACGTGAAGGGCTGGCTGCGCACGCTGTTGTCGAAGTTCGACAGCAGCAGCTCGGGCTCGCCGACGGAGCGGACGCCGGGCATCCGGGTCAGCAGCTCGCGGAACATCGTGCGCATCTCCTGCCTGGCCAGGTTGGCGCCCAGGCAGAAGTGGGGGCCCGGCCCGCCGAACCCGACATGCGGCTTGGTGTCGCGGGTGATGTCGAACGCGTCGGCGTCAGGGAAGACCGACTCGTCGCGGTTGGCGGAGCCGTAGAAGAGCACGACCTTGTCGCCCTTCTTCAGCTCCAGGCCGCGCAGCGAGTGGTCCTGCGTGACCGTGCGCCGGAACTGCATGATCGGCGAGACGTGGCGGACCATCTCCTCGATGGCGTTGTTGATGTGGGCGTCGAAGTCGCTCATCAGCAGCTCGCGCTGCGCCGGGTTGTCGGTGAGCAGCTTGATGCCGTGGGCCATCGTGTTGCGCGCCGTCTCGTTGCCCGCCACCAGCAGCAACGAGAAGAACGACCCGAGCTCCTTGTCGGTCAGCTTCTCGCCGTCGGGGTTGGCGGTGACCAACAGCGAGACCAGGTCGCCCTTGGGGGCGGCGGCGCGCTCGTGGCCGAGCTTGATCACCATGCGCTGCAGGGCGAGCAGGGCCAGCATGTTCTGCCCGGCCATCTGGACGCTGCGGGCCAGGCTCGGCCGGACGCCGGTGTAGGCGGTGGAGATGTCGACGTGCCGGTGGACCTGCTCGCGCAGCTCCTGCGGGATGTCGAGCATGTCGCAGATGACGTGGATGGGCAGGCGGGCGGCGACCTGGGCGACGAAGTCGCGCGGCCCGTCCTTGATCACGTCGTCGACGATGCGGGCGCAGGCGGCCTCGATGTCGCCCTGCAGGTTGGCCAGCATCTTCGGGCTGAACGAGCGGGTGACGATGCGGCGCAGGCGGGCGTGGCGCGGATCGTCCATGTTGACCATCGACTCGCCGAAGACCTGCTTGACCCACCCCGGCGGCTCCGGGTTGGTGACGGCCGGCTCGCTGGAGAACACCTTGGCGTTACGGCTGGCCTCGACCACGTCGGCATGCCGGACGAGGGCGTAGAAACCCTTGCCGGAGCGGAGGAACGGCACTTTCTTCTCGGGGAAGAACACCGGATGCTCCAGCTCACGCAGCCGGGCGAACGCCTCGTTCCGCTCCTTGAGCGGCTTACGCCAGAAGTCGAGATCAGCGAGGTCGATGTCCACCCGTCTATCCTGGCACGCTCCCGCACCCGGGAAGTCCGGCGTGCGCGGCCCTCCCAGCTCCGGAGTACGTGATCAATCCGGCGCGGAGCGTGATGTGCATCCGGACCTCCTGGCGTGTTCTCGTGCCGTTCAGTCACGGTTCGACCTGACTGGTCATTACTGCGGGTATGAAAGTGCTGCTCACCGCCTGCCTGCTGCTCCCCCTGGCCTGCGGTACGACGCCCGCGGCGGCCTCCTCGTGCGCTGGGCGGCCGCTCGACTTCGACGGCGACGGCCGGGCCGACCTCGCGATCGCGGCGCCGTACGACCGCTCCCGGGCCGGCACGGTGACCGTGCTGTACGGCTCCGGGAAGAAGACCGTGCTCACGCAGCCGGGTGCGGAGAAGGGCGACTCGTTCGGCTCGGCGCTGGCCGTGGGCGACTTCGACGGCGACCGGTGCGCGGACCTGGCCGTGGGGGTGTCGGAGGAGTTCACCGGGGAGCGGACCGCGGGCGCCGACGGGAACGGGGTCGTGCAGATCTACGACGGCTCGCCGGACGGGCTCGTCGCCGGGCGGGAACTGCGGCTGCCGAAGCCGTCCAGTGACCGGTTCGGCGCCTCGCTGGCGGCGGGCGACTTCGACGACGACGGCCGGGACGAGCTGGCCGTGGGGGCGCCCGGCCGGGGAGCCGGCGGGTCCGTGACCGTGTACTGGATGAAGGGCCGCAAGCCGTACGAGATCACGCAGAAGACGTCGTGGGTGCGGCAGGCGGCGAGCGTCACCGACCAGTGGGGGGCGGCGCTGGCCACCGGGGACTTCGACGGTGACGGCCGGGACGAGCTCGCCGTCGGCGCGCCCTCCGACACCGTGGCGAAGGACGGGCAGGGCTCGGTCACCGTGATCGACGTGCGGCGCAAGCGGGCGCGGCAGTTCACGCAGAGCTCGCCGGGGATCGCGGGGGCCGCCGAGAAGTGGGACGGGTTCGGCTCCGCCCTGGCCACCGGCGACTTCAACGGCGACCGCCGGGCCGACCTGGCCGTCGGCGTGCCGGGCGAGGGCATCACCGCGAACCAGCGGGCCATGGACTACGGCGACGGGATGGTGCACGTCCTGTACGGCTCCCGGAGCGGGGTCGGCGGCGGTGGCGCGGAGGCGTGGTCGCAGAACACCCTGGACGGGCGGCCCCGCTACTTCGACCGGCTCGGGGCGTCGCTGGCGGCCGGCGACCTCAACGGCGACGGGCTCGACGAGCTCGCCGTCGGCGTCCCCGGCGAGAACAGCGTCCAGGTGCTGACCGGCCGCCCGTCCGGCGGCCTGACGCGGCAGGGCAACCTGCTGGTCAAGGGCCGCGGCCGCGACTTCGGCGCCTCGGTGGCGGTCGTCCCGGACTGGCGCGCCCGCCACCGCCCCCTGTCCAGGCGACGCCCCCTGTACGGCCTGGTGGCCGCCTCCCCCGAGCAGGGCGTCGTCATGTTCACCCCGGGCCGCCGCGAGCCCGGCCTCACCCTCGACAAGTTCCGGCCCCTCACGACCGGCACCGGCCTCTTCGGCTACACCATCAGCTGACCCAGGCGGGCTACTCCGCCGTCTTGAGGTGGCGGTCCAGCTCCTCGAGGGTCATCGGCGGCCGGCGCAGCGGCTCGGCGGCGTCCAGCGCGGTGGCCTGGAGGCCGCCGAGGAACAGCTCCAGCTGCCGGAGCGTCACCAGCTCGTTCAGTTCGGCGCTGATGACGGGCAGCGGGCGAGACAGCTTGATGATGCCGGCCAGGAGATCGATGGGGCCGATCCCCTGACGGAGCCGGCCCTCCCGCTGCGCGCAGTGGACGAGCCGCTCCAACCGCTCGAAGATCCGGTCGCGACTCGCCTTGAGTTCTCCTCCTTCGCCGCGCATGTCCTCCTCGAGGCTTGAGGCCAGTATCGGCATGAAGACGCCGACCCGAAGCTCCACCATGCGGCGCAGGAGCCGCGCCAGCGCGCCCCAGGCGTCGGAGTGCGCGGCGGTCGCGCGGTCCAGCTCCTCACTCACCCGTGCCAGGTTGTCCAGGGCGACCTGGCGGACGAGCGTGTGGCGGTCCGGGAACCGCCGGTAGAGGGTGGCGATGCCGACGCCCGCGCGACGCGCGATCTCCTCCAGCGACGCGTGGACGCCCTGCTCGAGGAAGACCTCGCGGGCCGCGGTGATGATCTGCTCGCGGTTGCGGCGGGCGTCCGCCCGCAACCGGGTCGTGCTCTCGGTCAACCGGTACCCATCTCCTCGGATATGGAGGGAACCCCTTCGGTTGTGTTAGCGTACCGCTCAGCAGAAAGTGAAGGGTTTTCCTCCACTTATTAAGGAGTGGCCGATGTCCCAGACCACGACTCCGGACAGCTGGAGCTTCCCGGCCCAGCGCCAGTGCCCGTTCGCTCCACCGCCGCGGTACGACACGCTGCGCGCCGAGGAGCCCGTCTCCAAGGTGCGGCTGCCCACCGGCGCCACCGCCTGGCTGGTGACCCGGTACGACGACGTCAGGACCGTGCTGAGCAGCCCGGTGTTCAGCGCCGACGGCACCCGCCCCGGCTTCCCCACGCTCCTGCCGGGGCAGGCGCAGATCCTGCGGCGCCCGCCGTTCATCCGGATGGACCCGCCGCAGCACACCTTCTACCGGCGCATGCTCATCCAGGAGTTCACCCTCAAGCGCATCAGGACGATGCGGCCCGGCATCCAGGCCACCGTGGACCGGCTGCTCGACGACCTGCTCGCGCAGACCCCGCCGGTGGACCTGGTCGAGGCGTTCGCGCTCCCCGTGCCGTCGCTGGTGATCTGTCACCTGCTCGGTGTGCCCTACGACGACCACGCGTTCTTCCAGAGCAGGAGCAAGGTCGCGGTGTCACGGGCGACCACCGCGGAACAGTTCGCGACCGCGTTGGGTGAGCTACGCGCCTACATGGACGGGCTGATCACCCGCAAGCAGCGGGAGCCCGGCGACGACCTGCTGAGCAAGCTGGTCACCGAGCACCTGGAGCCCGCCGGCGAGCTCTGCCGGGAAGATCTGCTGATGATGTGCCTGATGCTGCTCAACGCGGGGCACGAGACCACCGCCAACATGATCTCGCTCGGCGTCGTGGCGCTGCTGGAGCATCCCGACCAGCTCGCCGCGCTCCGGTCGGACCCCGAGCTGCTTCCTGACACCATCGAGGAGCTGCTGCGCTACCTCAGCATCGCCGACCTCGTCACCGCCCGGATCGCGGCCGAGGACACCGAGCTCCGCGGCACGGCGATCCGCGCCGGTGAGGGGGTCATCGCCCTGCTGGCCGCGGCCAACTGGGACCCCGGAGTGTTCCCTGAGCCCGGGCGGCTCGACGTCCACCGCGGCGACCGGCACCACGTCGGCTTCGGCTACGGCGTGCACCAGTGCCTCGGGCAGAACCTCGCCCGGCTGGAGCTGGAGATCGTGTTCTCCACCCTGTTCGCGCGCATCCCCACCCTGCGGGTCGCCGTGCCGGTGGACGAGCTGCCCTACAAAGACGAGGGGTTGCTCTTCGGCCTGCACGAGCTGCCCGTCACCTGGTAGGCGGACTCAGCCCGGCCGGTGGGGGGCGCTCAGGGCGCCGGCCGAGGTGGTGGCGGGGATGGTGAGGCGGTGGGAGGTCGTGGCGGGGGCGCCACGGCGGGAGATGTAGTCGAGGGTGCGGTAGTCCACCGTGAGGTCGTCGCGGGTCACGCGGGCGATCAAGTAGCCGCGGCGCTGGTCGATGTAGGAGATGTGCGGGTTCTCCTGGAGCGCTTCGGCGATGAAGGTCTTGTCGCGGTAGCCGTCGCCGTCGCTGCTGATGGACGTGGCCACGACCTCGTTGGCCACCACCGGCGAGTCGGGGTCGTCGAAGTCGGTCTTGAGTTCGGCGGCGTGGTGCATGTGCACGTCGCCGGTCAGCACCACGGGGTTCGCCGTCCGGGCCAACGCCCCGAGCACGCGCGTGCGCTCGCCGGCGTAGCCGTCCCAGGAGTCGAGGTTGACCTCGCGGCCGGGCCCGACCTTGAAGTCGCGCTGCGCCATGAGGATCTGCTGCCCGAGCAGGTTCCAGCGGGTTTCGGAGGCGCTCAGGCCGCTCTCCAGCCAGCGCCACTGGTCCTCCCCGAGCAGCGTGCGGCGCTCGTCGAGCCGGTCGTCGCAGCCGGCCCGCACACCGTCGCTGCACGCCTGGTCGTCGCGGAACTGCCGGGTGTCCAGCAGGTGGAAGCGGGCCAGCGTGCCCCAGGAGACGCGCCGGTTCACCCGTAGTGACGCCCCGTGGAGGGCGGCGCGGCGCAGCGGCATGTTCTCGTAGTACGCGCGGAACGCCTCCGCGCGGCGGCGGGCGAAGGCGGGCGCGTCCGTGCTGGAGTGGGAGCCGGCCCAGTTGTTCTCCACCTCGTGGTCGTCGAAGAGCGCGAGCCAGGGCGCCACCCGGTGGGCGGCCTGCAGGTCGCGGTCGCTCTTGTACTGGGCGTGCCGAAGCCGGTAGTCGGCCAGCGTCCGGCACGTGCCGGGCGTGTGGGTGCGCACGCGCCGCCCGAGCGCCGTGTACCCGCTGGGGGCGTACTCGTACAGGTAGTCCCCGAGGAAGACCACCAGGTCGGGCTCCTGCTCGGCCAGGCGGCGGTAGGCGGTGTAGTAGCCGTGCTCGAAGTGCGCGCACGCCGCCACCGCGAACGTCAGCGGCGTCTCCCCCGTCGGCGTCGTCCGGGTGCGGCCGCTCGGCGAAAGCCGCCCTTCGCCGCGGAACCGGTAGAAGTACTCGCGCCCCGGCTGCAGCCCTTCGAGCTCGACGTGGACGCTGTGCGCGGCGGAGGCCCGCGCGGTGGCCGTACCGGATCTGACGATCTTGGAGAAGCGCTCGTCGGCGGAGACCTGCCAGTCCACCTCCACGTCGCGGGACGGCATGCCGCCGCGGCCGTCGTCGCTGAGCGGGTCGACGGCCAGCCGGGTCCACAGGACGAAGCCGTCGGCGGAGGGGTCTCCGGAGGCGACGCCGAGCGTGAACGGGTCGGATCTGAGGGTTCTGGAGGAGGCGGACGCCGGTGCGGCCGCGTGGGGAACGAGGAGGCCGGCTGTCGCCGCTGTCAGGAAGGCTCTGCGGTCCACGCTCCCAGGTATCGCCCGCCGGGTTGACTCCGCCGTGACAGCGGCGTCAAGGGCGGATGAACAGCGTCGGTCGTCCTGTCCGCGCAGTTCATCCGGGAGATCACCCGTTCGTACGTTTCCATGAACCCGTTCATGAACGCGCGGTCAGGACAGGGCGGCGCGCAGGTCGGCGGCGCCGGTGAAGAGCACGCCGGTCATGCCCGCGCGTTCGGCGCCCTCGACGTTCTCCAGGCGGTCGTCGATGAAGACGATGTCAGCGGGGTCGGCGCCGAGCGCCCTGGCCGTCTCGTCGTAGATCTCCTTGCCGGGTTTGACCAGGCCCAGGCGTCCGCTGTAGAAGCGGTGGCCGATCGCGGCGATCCAGGGCAGCTGGTCGAGGCCCTCGCCGACGCAGACGGGCGCGTTGGACAGCAGCGCCACCTCGCGCCCGGCCGCGATCAGCTCGCCGAGCAGCTCGACCGTGCCCTCGTCGGGGTGAGCCCAGCTGGCGACGTCCATGGCGACCAGGCGGGCGACCTCGGTGTGGGTGACGGGCCGGCCGAGCACCGCCGCCCAGTAGGCGTGCGGGGTCAGGGCGCCCGCGTCGAACTCCAGCCGGTGCTCCCAGTACCGGCTCATGAACGCCTCCGGCTCGGCGCCCACGACGCGCGCCATGGCCTCGGCGTCGGAGTCGGGCTGGGGAAGGGAGAGAACACCGCCGTAGTCGAAAACAGTCCACGTCATGGCACGAATGGTCGCAGATGCGGGCCGAGGGCGGGACAGCCGAGGTACTTCTGCGCGGTGTGGAAGTCGATCCAGTCGAGGTTGACCAGCTCCTCGGCGTCGACGCCGGTGAAGCTGCCGGCCAGTGCGGGCGGGATGGCGGCGATGTCGTCCTTGTCGGCGATGTTGACCCAGCGCCCGACGCCCGGGGGCCGCTCGCCGCGACCGTTGACCGGGGCGGGCAGGAGGCGCTCGAAGACGACGTCTCGCATGCCGAGCGGGCTGCCGAGCGTGACCAGGAGGTCGACGCGCAGGTCGGGGTCGGCCCACAGCGCCTCGTACGCGACGACGCTGCCGAGCGAGTGGGCGATCACGACCTTGGCGCCGTTCCGCCTGATGGTCTCGGCCACGGCGCGGCGGCACTTCTCGCGCCTGCCCTGGTCGGTGAGGTAGGACGCCACCTCAGGGGCGAACAGCGCGGCGAACGCCGCCGACCTCTCGTCGAGCTTGTCGAGCAGCCAGCCGGTGAACGTCCTGAGCGCGCCCGTGACGTGCTCGCCGAGGCCGAGGTTCCCGGCCCAGCCGGCCAGCACGGCCTCGGCCTGCACGTCCATGGCGGCCGGGGTCGCGGTGGCGTCCTCGCCGCCGTCGTTCAGGTGGTGGGAGAAGTAGGCGATCTCGGCGAAGTACGGCCGCGTCTCTCCGCCGAGGCAGGCGTGCAGGTAGCGGTCCCATTTGCGCCGCATGGCCTCAGCCGCCCCCGTCGCCGAGCGCCCGGCCCTCAGGTAGTAGTCGTACTTGCCGATCCCGTGCACGCCGACGATGACGGCCACCGCGCCTCCCCACCCCCGCGATCTCTTCCGCGCGATACTGGCATATGCCGCGCGCGATCAGCCGTCAAGCGGTGGGAAATGCCGTTGCGGGAGGCATACCGCCCCCATATACGGTGACATGTCGTAAGTAGAGGCACGTTTCGAGGAGTTGCACCCATGCCCGGCCCGCTGGTCGTCAACGACTCGGTCGTCATTCCCGACGCCGAGCTCGTCTGGCGTTTCTCCCGTTCGTCGGGGCCGGGAGGGCAGGGCGTCAACACCACCGACAGCCGCGTGGAGCTCTCCTTCGACGTGGCCGCGAGCACGGCCCTGCCGCCGGCGCTCAAAGCGCGCGCCCTCGACCGCCTCGGCTCCGGCACGATCACGATCGCCGCCTCGGAGTACCGCTCCCAGCTGCGCAACCGCGAGGCGGCCGAGCACCGCCTGGCGCAACGGCTGCGCGAGGCCATCGCCCCGCCGCCCAAGCGCCGCCGCCCCACCAAGCCCAGCCGGGGCGCGGTCGAGCGCCGCATCGCCGCCAAGAAGCACCGCTCCGACCTCAAACGACAGCGCCGCGAGCCCTGAGACGCGAACCCCTGAGACGCTGAGCGCCAGCCGATGAGCGCCAGCGGGTGAACGCTAGAGGATGAGCCGGGGCAGCGACGCGACGCTGCCGGACAGGTAGCCTGCCACCGCCCGCGGCACCAGATTCCTGGACGTGATCTCCGTCTGCTCCAGCCGTACGCGCTCGACCTCGTACAGGCCGCGCGACGGGTCGTCGAATTCCGGGCCGTTCCGCAGCGCCGGGTCCATCGACACCAGCCGGCACCCGAACAGGTGCTGCGTTTTCACCTCGCCCAGGCACGGGTACGACACGCTCGCCAGCGGCGTCACCGCGCGGACCGTCGCGCCGAGCTCTTCGAGCAGTTCCCGGTGCAGGGTGTCCTCCAGTGAGCCGTCCGCCGGCTCGACGTGCCCGCCGGGCACGGTCCAGTAGAGGTCGCGTCCCGGCACCGTACGGCGGAACAGAATGAGACGCTCGTCGTGATCGAGCAGGACACCCCGGACACTGGGTCGCATACATCCACCCTATTTGACCGGTATGTCCTTCGGGTAGCCTAACCTACGGTACCGTAACCTGAAGGAGAAGATCTTTTATGGCGATGACTCAGACGGAGCTGCTGCACGAGCTGGAGCCCGTGGTCGCCGGGGAGCTGAACCGCCACGAGAAGATGGCCAAGGAGTGGTTCCCGCACGAGTACATCCCGTGGAGCCAGGGCCGCGACTTCGACGGCATCTACGGGGGCGAGGCGTGGCAGGAGAGCGACTCCACGATTCCCGAGGCCGCGCGCGTGTCGCTCATCGTCAACCTCCTCACCGAGGACAACCTGCCCAGCTACCACCACGAGATCGCGACCACGTTCGGGCGCGACGGCGCCTGGGGGACGTGGGTCCACCGGTGGACCGCCGAGGAGGACCGCCACGGCACCGCACTGCGCGACTACCTCACCGTCACCCGCGCCGTGGACCCGGTCGCGCTGGAGCGCGCCCGCATGCACCACATGGAGCAGGGCTTCGTCACCGCGTACGGCACCATGCTGCAGCAGCTGGCCTACGTCTCCTTCCAGGAGCTGGCCACCCGCATCTCACACCGCAACACCGGCATGGCCTCCGGCGACGAGGGCTGCGAGCGGCTGCTCGCCCGCATCGCCGCCGACGAGAACCTGCACATGCTCTTCTACCGCAACCTGCTCAAGGCGGCCTTCGAGCTCGAGCCCAACCAGACCATGCGGGCGGTGACCGACGTCGTCACCACCTTCCAGATGCCCGGCACGGGCATGGAGGGCTTCGCCCGCAAGGCCATGATCATCGCGCACGAGGGCATCTACGACCTGCGTCTCCACCTCGACGACGTGCTCATGCCGGTGCTGCGGCAGTGGGCGGTCTTCGACAAGACCGGGCTGGACGCCGAGGGCGAGAAGGCACGCGATGAGCTGTCGGCGTTCCTGGAGAAGACCGACGCCACGGCCGCGAGGTTCGTCGAACGCCGCGAGGAGCGCCGCGCCCGCATCGCCGCCCGCGGCTAGCCACCCGCACGCCTGTCGGCCCGCCCCCGGGGCCGGCAGGCGGCGGACGACGCGCTAGCGCCATTCGCGGGCCGCGCGCGACAGGGAATCGCCCCGTGCGGCGAAGCCTGGTGTCCCTCTTGACCAGCCGATGGTCTTGCGCATCCGACCATCGGGCAGGTTCCCGCTAACACCGGAACCTCTTGGGAGCAGTGGGTGAAAATCATCGGGATCGCCGCAAGCCTCCACGCGGGGTCATTTATCACGAGATTGTTGGATGCCGCGGGCGGCGAACTGCCGGAAGGCGTCGGTTTCGAGGTCTGGCAGGGGCTGGGGACGATCCCGCCGTACCGCCCGGGTCCGGTGCCGCCGGAGGCCCGGGATCTCGTCTCGATGACGGCCGGCAGCGACGCGATCCTGCTGACCGCCCCCGAGCACAGCCTGCTCCCGGTGGAGCTGACGCACGCGCTGGACTGGATGTCGGCGCGCGAGGGCCTGTCGGGCAAGCACGTGGCCGTGATGAGCGCGAGCGTGCGGGCGTGCGGCGCGATGTGGGCGCAGGCGGAGCTGTACAAGCACCTGCTGGGCGCGGGCGCGGTCGTCATGGGCGAGGAGCTGGTCATCTCGCCGGCCTGCCCGCACTTCGACGAGGACGGCCGCCTGACGGCGCCCGAGCTGCGCGCCCAGGTGCGCGCGGTGATCCGCCAGCTCTGCCCCGCCGAGGTCATGGAGCCGGTGCTCTCCCTGCGCTGACGAGGAGAGCACGGGAGTGATTCTTTCCACTCAGGACGAGGCCCACACGGAAGCGAGCGTTCTACCAGGGAGAACGGCCACGCGGCCGGGAGAAAAGTACGGGATGAGAATCCTGCACCGGCTAGCGCCGGTCTTCGATCTCCCAGATGTGGTCGATGACGTGCCAGGCGATACGCCGCAGCGCGTAGCGCGGCGGCCACGCGGTGGTCGCCGGCGGCTCCCACGGCCGCGACAGCACCTCGATCAGCTCCGCCCGCATCGCGTCGCGGTCGGCCACCGATCTGAACGGCTTGTGCCGCACCCCGACGTTGCGCGCGTACGAACGCTCCGCCTCGGTCACGTGAGCGACGATCTTACTGCGGTCGCGGCCGCCGCCGCGCGGGCCCTTGCGCAGCTCCTCCGGGGAGAGCGCGGCCGTCTCCTCGAACGACTCCCAGGCCGCCCGCACCACCGCGGCCTGACGCTCGGCCTCGGGCCCCGGCAGCGGCTCCAGGTCGAGGCCGGGCACCTGGTACGGCACCCCGAAGTCGGTCGTCCCGGCTCCCTGCACCCGGGCCACGACCTGGGGCTCCCCGGGGTCGAAGGCGAGCCCGGCCCGCTCGGCGATCAGCCGGTAGCGGGGCACATAATCCATGAGCCGGTCGAGCGCCGCCTCCTCGCCCTTGTCGATCCGGCACCAGCCGGGCCAGTCGAGCGAGCAGGCGAACACCTTCTTCGGGCCGATCTCGAGATAGACGCGGGTCATACGGCCGAGCCTGTCACGCGTACCTGTCAAGGGACGTCAGGTTCAGATGAGGTCGATGAGGTCGGCCACCGAGTCGACGACCAGCGACGGCCGGTAGGGGTAGCGGTCGATCTCGTGACGCTGGGTGACGCCGGTCAGGACGAGGATGGTGAACAGGCCCGCCTCCATGCCGGAGACGATGTCGGTGTCCATGCGGTCGCCGATCATCGCGGTCGTCTCGCTGTGGGCGTCGATCTCGTTGAGCGCGCTGCGCATCATGCGCGGGTTGGGCTTGCCGACGAAGTAGGGGTCGACGCCGGTGGCCTTGGTGATCATCGCGGCGACGGCGCCGCAGGCCGGCAGCGAGCCCTCGGTGGAGGGCCCGATGGGGTCGGGGTTGGTGGCGATGAAGCGCGCGCCGCCCTCGATGAGGCGGATGGCGCGGGTGATCTGGGTGAAGCTGTACGTGCGCGTCTCGCCGAGCACCACGTAGTCGGGGTCGAGGTCGGTCAGGATGTAGCCGACCTCGTGCAGCGCCGTGGTCAGGCCCGCCTCACCGATGACGTACGCCGAGCCACCGGGGCGCTGGTCGTCCAGGAACTGGGCGGTGGCCAGCGCGGAGGTGAAGATGGACTCGACCGGCACGTCGAGGCCGGCGCCCGCGAGCCGCACCGACAGGTCGCGGCGGGTGTAGATCGAGTTGTTGGTCAGAACCTTGAACCGTTTGCCCGACTCGCTGAGCCGCTTGATGAACTCGTCGGCCCCGGGGACGGGCCGCCCCTCGTGCACGAGAACACCGTCCATGTCGGACAACCAGGAATCGATCCGCTTACGCTGAGTCACCCGCTTATCGTACCGACCGGGCGTTTCGTGATGCGGAACTACACCCCTGGACGAAGGGCGCCATCTGTGAACAATGTCCTCATGTCGTTCATTGAATCCGCGCAGGACATGCGGGACGAACTCGTACAGCTCCGCCACTCCCTTCACACCACGCCCGAGCTCGGTCTCTACCTGCCGCGAACCCAGGAGAAGGTGCTGGCCGCGCTCGAGGGCCTCCCGCTGGAGATCTCCACCGGCACCCGGCTCAGCTCGGTGACCGCCGTGCTGCGCGGCGGCCGGCCGGGGCCCGCGGTGCTCCTGCGGGGTGACATGGACGCCCTCCCCGTGACCGAGAAGAACGATCTGCCGTACGTCTCGCAGATCGCCGGGCAGATGCACGCCTGCGGCCACGACCTGCACACCACGATGCTGGCGGGCGCGGCGCGCCTGCTGAGCGCGCGCAGGGAGGAGCTGGCCGGCGATGTGATCTTCATGTTCCAGCCCGGGGAGGAGGGGCACGACGGCGCCAAGCACATGATCGAGGAGGGCGTGCTCGACGCGGCGGGCGAGCGCCCGGTGGCCGCGTACGGGCTGCACGTCGTCTCCTCGATGATGCCGCCGTCGACGTTCATGTCGCGGCCGGGGCCGTTGATGGCGGCGGCGGACGTGTTCCAGGTGACGGTGAAGGGGCGCGGCGGCCACGGGTCGACCCCGTGGCGGTCGCTCGACCCGATCCAGGCGGGCTGCGAGATGGTGGCCGCGCTGCAGACGATGGTGACCAGGACGTTCGACGTGTTCGACCCCGTGGTGGTGACCGTGGGCAGCTTCCACGGCGGCACGAAGGACAACATCATCCCGGACGAGGCGTCGTTCGAGGCCACGGTGCGGACCTTCAGCAAGGAGAACCGGACGCTGATGAAGCGGCGGCTGGTCGAGCTCGTCGAGGGCATCGCGGCGGCGCACGGGCTGCGGGTCGAGGCGTCGTTCGGGATGGGCTACCCGGTGACGGTGAACGACGAGGGCGAGTCGGAGTTCGTCGGGCGGACGGCCGACGAGCTGTTCGGGCCGGGCCGCTTCTACGTCGCGCCGCAGCCGATCATGGGCTCGGAGGACTTCTCGTACGTGCTGGAGTCGGTGCCGGGGGCGTTCGCCTTCCTGGGCGCCTGCCCGCCCGACCGCGACCCCGCGACCGCGCCCTACAACCACTCCCCCGAGGCCATGTTCGACGACGCGGTGCTGCCCGACGGGGCCGCGCTCTACGCGTCACTGGCGTTCTCGCGGCTGTCCTGACATGCGCGCCTGGGTGGTGGAGCGGCCGGGGCCGATGGCGTCCGGGCCGCTGGCGCTCGTCGAGCGGGAGGTGCCCGAGCCCGGACCGGGCGAGGTGCTCGTCCGCGTGGAGGCGTGCGGCGTGTGCCGTACGGACCTGCACCTCGCCGAGGGCGACCTGCCACCCAGGCGGCCCCGCACCACCCCCGGGCACCAGGCGGTGGGCCGGGTGGCCGGCACGGGCGAGCGCGTCGGCGTGGCCTGGCTGCGCTCGACCTGCGGCCGGTGCCGCTACTGCCGGCGCGGGATGGAGAACCTCTGCCCCGGTTCCGCCTACACGGGGTGGGACGCGGACGGCGGGTTCGCCGAATACCTGGTCGCGCCCGCCGAGTACGTCTACCCGCTGCCCGGCGACGTGCCCGCCGAGCGGCTGGCGCCGCTGCTGTGCGCGGGGATCATCGGCTACCGGGCGCTGGCCCGCTGCGACCTGCCGGAGGGCGGGCGGCTGGGCATCTACGGGTTCGGCGCCTCGGCCCACCTGACCGCGCAGGCCGCGATCGCGCGGGGCGCCACCGTGCACGTGGTGACCCGCTCCCCCGCCGCCCGCGCGCTGGCGCTGGAGCTCGGGGCCGCCTCGGCGGGCGACCGGCCGCCCGAGCCGCTGGACGCGGCCATCCTCTTCGCGCCGGTGGGCGACCTCGTGCCGCCCGCGCTGGAGGCGCTCGACCGGGGCGGGACGCTGGCGATCGCCGGCATCCACCTGACCGGCGTGCCGCCGCTCGACTACGACCGGCACCTGTTCCAGGAGCGCACGCTGCGCAGCGTGACGGCCAACACCAGGGCCGACGGGCGGGCCTATCTGGAGCTCGCGCTGGCGCACCCGCCGCGCGTGACGATCGCCCCGTATTCCGTGGAAAACGCCGCCCTGGCGCTCGCGGATCTGGCGAATGGCCAGGTCAACGGTGCCGCGGTTTTGGTAATGGATTAACCGAACCCTTGATGGCGCTTAGCACCACTCCGTACACTCATGAAGGAAAGTTACATTAGCCTCACATCTCCTGGAGATTATTGACGCTGATGTGGCGTGATCGTAGTGTCCCGTCAATCCCTCTTAGATCCTGGAATCAGGTCCGACATCCCCCGGAGCGGCAAATGAAGCGACTGGCAGCGGTAGTGGCGTTGCTGGGTCTTGCCACCGCGACTGCGGCGTGCAGCGGTGGCACCACCAACAATTCCGGCGGCTCGGGCGGTGGCGGCGGGCTCTTCACCACGATCGACGTAGCCCGGCCGGGCCTCGACGCGTCGGCGCCGGCCAATCCCTGGAACCCGAAGGGCAACGCCTTCCTGGGGTACAACGGGATGAAGCTGGCCTGGGTCAAGAACCACCTCACCGACCCCAACCAGTTCTACCCCGGCGTCGCCGCCAACTGGGACATCGCGGCCGACAATTCCTCCATCACCATTCACGTCCAGCCGAACGCCAAGTGGTCCGACGGCAAGCCGGTGACCGCCGAGGACGTCCGGCTCTCCATCGGCCTGGCCTACACCACCGGCAGCACCGCGTTCGCGATCACGCCCGGTGCCGCCGGCGCGGCGGCCGAGGTGCAGGTCGTGGACGACAAGACCGTCAAGGTCACCCAGGACATGACGAACCCGAGCGCCAAGTTCGCCCGCGGCGTGCTGGACAACTGGGTCGTCCCCGCGCATGTCTGGGGCAGCGTGCTGCCGGCCGACTTCTGGGACAAGCTCAAGACCTCCAGGGGCGAGGGCGAGGCGGCCGACAAGGCGCGCGAGGAGATCCTCGCGCTCGGCCAGAAGGTGCTGGCCTTCGCGCCGCCCAAGGACGTCTCCGCCGGCCCGTTCACCCTGGAGCGGGTGAACCCGGGCGAGGCGCTGCTGGTGAAGAACCCGAACTTCTACAACGCCGCAAACGTGGCGCCCGCGCAGGTGAAGTTCCTCAACTACAGCGGCAACGAGCAGATCTGGAACTACCTGAGCGCCGGCAAGCTCGACCACTCCGGCTTCGTCGCCGCCCCGACGGACGTGATGAACCGGATCAGGCAGGCGCCCGGCTCCCACATCATCACGGGCTTCTCCCCGGTGGCCGTCGGCATGGCGTTCAACCAGAGCAAGAAGCCTTACGACAACGTGCACGTGCGCCGGGGCCTGGCCTACCTCATCGACCGCGCCCAGGTGACCAAGGTCGCCTCGCCCGACGGCGGCACGCCGGCCCTCACGACCTCCGGCATCCACCAGAAGCCCGCGCAGGAGTGGATCGGCTCGGAGCTGAGCAGCCTGGAGCCGTACAACCACGACGTGGCCAAGGCCGAGGCCGAGTTCACCGAGGCCGGCCTGAAGAAGCAGGACGGCAAGTGGACGCTGGCCGACGGCTCGCCGTGGAAGGTCACGATGCACGCGCCGGCCGGCTTCTCCGACTGGATCTCCGCGCAGGAGAACATCAAGAGCCAGCTCATCGACAACGGCGTCGACGCCGAGGTGGTGACCGTCGCCGACTACCCCGTCTACCTGGAGGAGATCGCGGCGGGCAAGTACGACGTCGGCTTCTGGCTGATGGCGCTCGGCCCCGCGCCGTACGACATCTACCAGCGCCTGTACGGCACCTCGAACGGCTGGACCAACGTGGCCGGCAAGGTCTCCCACAACGCGCCCGGCAAGGGCGGCAACTGGATGGGCGGCGCCGAGGAGATCGACGTCGAGGGCGTCGGCAAGGTCAACCCCGGTGAGCTGACGGCGGAGCTGAACGCCGCCTCCGCCGAGGAGGCCAAGCCCATCATGGCCAAGCTCGCCAAGGCCGCCAACCAGGACCTCCCGGTCATCCAGCTGTGGGACTACGTCAACACGCAGTTCACCAACACCTCCCGGTTCACCGGGTGGCCGCAGAACGACAGCGACGTGCTGCGCCTGCCCGCCGGTGTCTGGATCCAGCTGGGCATGATCAAGGCCAAGCAGTAGAGAAGAGCGTATGACGGTCATCGCACGGCGACTCGCGGGCCACCTGGCCCGCGGAGTCGTCATGATCCTCGTGGTCGCCACGATCAGTTTCTTCATCGTCAGGAGCATCCCCGGCGATCCGGTGGCGGCGAACGTGCAGAAGCTGATCGAGCAGGGCATGGCCCCTGAGGCGGCCGAGCAGGCGACCCGCGTGCTGTACGGCTTCCAGCCGAAGGGCACCCTGTGGCAGCAGTACGTCGACTACATGGGCGGGCTGCTCACCTTCGACCTGGGCCAGTCGGTCACGCACGCCGGCGCGCCTGTGACGGACGTGCTGGCCGACGCGGCCAAGTGGACCGTCCTGCCGGTGCTGGCGGGGACGCTGCTGAGCTTCCTGGTGGGCATCGTGATGGGCGTCTACGCGGCCATCCGGCGCAGCGGCAAGCTCGGCGACGTCCTGGCGATCTCGGGTTCACTGCTGCACGGCGTGCCGCAGTACGTGCTGGGCCTGCTGCTCAGCGCGATCTTCGCCACGCTGATCCCGATCCTGCCGGCCGACGGGCCGGTGGACATCCTGTTCGAGCCCGGGTTCAACGCCGGCTACATCGGCTCGCTGGTCGAGCACGCGGTGCTGCCGGTGGCGACGTACGCGCTGGCCGCGTACGGCGGGTGGATCCTGGCGATGAAGTCGAGCGTCGTCACCGTGCTGGGCGACGACTTCATCCTGGCCGCAGAGCTGCGCGGGATGAAGCGCTCGATCATCTTCCGGTACATCGCGCGCAACGCGATCCTGCCGCTGTTCACGATCCTCGCGCTCTCGCTCGGCCTGCTGCTGGGCGGCGCGGTGTTCATCGAGCGGATCTTCAACTATCCCGGGCTCGGGCTGCTGCTCATCGAGAGCATCACGATGCGCGACTACGCCCTGATGGGCGGCGCGTTCCTGCTGATCACGATGGCCATCATCGTGGCGAACATCGTCGCGGACCTGTTCTACAGCGTCATCGACCCGCGGGTCCGCAGCGGGGAGGAGGTGTCCGCATGAGCGAGCGAGCAACGGGACACGGCGTCCTGGCGTTCATGCGACCGGCGAAGGAGGGCGCATGAGCGTCCTTCTGGAGAGCTCGTCCACGAACGCGGCCATGCGCCGCAACTTCTGGGCGGGCGTGTGGCGGGTGATGCGCCGCAAGCCCAGCCGCCTGGTGGGCGCGGTGCTCATGGCCGGGTTCGTGTTCATGGGCGCCTTCGGGCCGCTGTTCTATCCGAACCCGCTGCCGCGCGACGTCGATCAACTGACCAGGCCGCCGAGCTGGGAGCACTGGCTCGGCACCGACGACCAGGGCCGCGACGTGGTCGCGCTGGTGGTCACCGGCTCCCGGTACGTGCTGCTGGCCGCGCTCGTCACCGCCGTCATCACGGTGGTCCTGGGCACCGGCATCGGGCTGTTCTCCGGCTTCAAGCGGGGCCGCTGGGACACCGTGCTCATGCGGATCACCGACATGAAGCTGACCATCCCTGGCCTGCCGCTGCTGCTGGTGCTCTCCACGGTGTGGAAGTTCAGCAGCGCCGTGCAGATGGGCGTGGTGCTGGGGCTGCTGAGCTGGGGCGGCGTGGCGCGGGCGGTGCGCGCGCAGACGCTGTCGCTGCGGGAGCGGGGCTTCATCGAGGCGGCGCGCGGGCTCGGACTGTCGACCTCCCACATCGTCGGCAGGGAGCTGCTGCCGAGCATGGCGCCGTACATCGCGATGAACATGCTGATCGCGATCACCGGCGGGGTCTACTCCCAGGTGGGCCTGTTCTTCCTGGGCGTGCTGCCGTACGAGTCGAACAACTGGGGTCAGATGCTCAACACGGCGGTGTTCCGCTCCGGCGCGCTGACCGTGCCGAGCGCGCTCGGCTTCCTGCTCGGGCCGCTGCTGGCGATCCTGCTGCTGACATTGGCCATCGTGCTCGTGGTGGACGCCATGGACGAGATCTTCAACCCCCGGCTGCGCGAGGAGTAAAGGGTGAGCAAGCAAGCGCCGGGCGTGCGCATCGACGGCCTGACGGTCGTCTACAAGACAACGGCGGGCGAGCTGCCCGCCGTCCGGGACGTCAGCCTGACGCTGGAGCCCGGCTCGATCACCGGCATCGTGGGCGAATCCGGGTCCGGCAAGTCCACGCTGGCCCTGTCGCTGCTCAACGCGGTCCAGCCGCCGGGCCGGATCTCCGCGGGCAGCGTCGAGATCGACGGGCTCGGCGACGTGGTGGGCCTGAGCGGCGAGCAGCTGCGCAAGGCCCGCGGCAAGCACATCGGATACGTCTTCCAGGCCGCCCAGAACTCCCTCAACCCGCTCAAGACCGTCGGCAAGCAACTGCTCGACCTGGGCCGCTCGCACGGCGTGGAGGACCTGCGCGGCCTGGTGCGCGAGGCCAGGGAGCTGCTCGGCCGGATGGGCCTGGACGGCGCCCGGGTGCTCGACTCGCACCAGCACGAGCTGTCCGGCGGCATGCGCCAGCGGGTCGGCATCATGCTGGCGCTGGTGCTCAACGCCCACGTGGTGGTGCTGGACGAGCCGACGACCGCGCTCGACATGATCACCCAGGCCAACATCCTGAAGATCGTGCGCGAGGTGCACGCGGAGCGCGGCCTGACGACCCTGGTCATCACCCACGACATCGGCGTGGTGGCCGAGGTCGCCGACCGGCTGGCCGTCATGTACGGCGGCCGCCTGGTCGAGCAGGGCCCGACCCGCGAGGTGCTCGGCTCGCCGCGGCACCCGTACACCAAGGGGCTGATCAGGGCCATCCCGCGGCTCGTCGGCGACATCGACGAGGCGCAGGCGCTGCCCGGCCGCCCGCCCACGCTGGCGACGGTGCCGAAGCAGGGCTGCGTGTTCAGGGAGCGGTGCGCGCTGCGCATGGACGTGTGCGACGACGTCGACCCCGAGGCCGTCCTGCAGGGCACGAGGACCGTGGCCTGCCACGCCGTGACCGTGAAGGAGCACGCATGATCACCGGAACCGGCGTCGTCAAGACGTTCAAGCAGCGGGGCAAGGTGCTCGGCGCCCGCGACGTCCAGGCGCTGCGGGGCGTGGACTTCGCGATCCCCAAGGGCGGCGCGGCCTCGTTCATCGGCGAGTCCGGGTGCGGCAAGACGACGCTGGGGCGGATCATCGCGGGGCTGGAGACGTACGACGAGGGCGAGGTCGCCATCGACGGCGTGGCCATGTCGGGGCTCAAGCCCAAGGACCGCCAGCCGCACTTCCGCAAGATCCAGATGATCCATCAGGACCCGTACTCGGCCCTGAACCCGACCCGCACCATCCACCAGACGCTGCACGCCCCGCTGAGCCTGCGGGCCCGGCAGACGGGCCGGTCGAGGTCGTGGATCGAGGAGCGGGCGGCCGAGGTGCTGTCGCTGGTGGGGCTCGACCCGGGCTCGGTGCTGGCGCGCTACCCGCACCAGCTGTCCGGCGGCATGCGGCAGCGCGTGGTGATCGCGCGGGCGCTGACCGTGGACCCCGAGATGCTGGTCGCCGACGAGGCCGTCTCGATGATCGACGTCTCGCTCCGGCTCGGCATCCTGGCGCTGCTGAAGGACCTGCGCGAGCGGCTCGGCGTGAGCGTGCTGTTCATCACGCACGACGTGGCGACGGCCCGCTACATCGGCGACGACGGCGAGCTGTACGTGATCTACCGCGGCCAGGTCGTCGAGCGCGGGTCGGTCGACACGGTCATCGCCGACCCCGTGCACCCGTACACGCAGTCGCTGCTGTCGGCCATCCCGGTGCTGCACGGGCTGGAGCAGCCGGGCGAGCAGCCGGTGGTGCCGCTGGAGTCGCTGGACGAGAGCCGGTCCGACGAGGGCTGCCTGTTCGCCCGCCGCTGCCCGTTCCGTGCCGACCGGTGCGAGAGCGAGCGGCCGGTGCTGCAGATCACCGGCGGCGTGCCGCAGGAGCACGCCTGCTTCCACCCCGAGCGCCGCAGCGTCATCGCGCGCCCGCTGAGCGAGGTCTGATGACGCACGCCGTACGGGCGGCCGAGCCCGCCGAGGCGGCACGGGTCGCCGAGGCCGCGCTGACGCTGGACCCCGGCGAGGGCGCGGCCCTGGTGGCCCACCTGTCGCGGCCCCCGGCCGGACGGCGCTGGACGGCGCTGGCCGTGGACGGCGGCGTGGTGCTGGCGTCCCTGTCCGCCCACACCGCCGGGGTCGGCCACATCGACCTGCTCGCCGTGCACCCTTCGGCGCGGGGTCAGGGGCGCGGCCGGGCGCTGGTGCGCGCGGCCGAGGAGTGGCTGGCCGAGCAGGGGGCGCGCCAGGCCCGCTTCGCCGGCAACCCGCCGTGCTACGCCTGGCCGGGCGTGGACGTCCGCTACACCGCCGCCGCCTGCCTGGCCGAGAGCCTCGGGTACGAGCGCTACGACGTCGCCTGGAACATGACCGCCGACCTGGGCGCCGACCTGTCGGCCGAGGAGGACGTACGGCGGCTGGAGCGGGCCGGCGTGGCCGTCCGGGAGTCCGTCGAGGACCGCGAGCGGGTGGCCGCGTTCGTCGAGGAGCACTGGAACGATCGATGGGCCTGGGAGGCCGTCCACGCGGCCGGGCTGCACTACGCCGAGCGCGACGGCCGCATCCTCGGCTTCGCCGCCTGGGGCGCGCGGCCGGCCTGGTTCGGGCCCATGGGGACCGCCCCGGAGGCGCGTGGTACGGGGGTCGGGCGGGTGCTGTTGCGCCGGTGCCTGGCGGACCAGCGGGCCGCGGGGCAGAGCGCCGCCGAGATCGGGTGGGTGGGGCCGCTGCGGTTCTACTCGCGTGCCGTGGGCGCGCGGGCGGAACGCGTCTTCTGGCTCTACCGGCGCGACCTGGCGTGACGTCTGACGGAATGCGTGGGGGTCGGGTAGGGCGGTGCGGGCGCGGGTTCATGATCGGTTCGAGGTGGGTACCTCCCGCGAGCACGGACTTCGTGTTCGGCTCCGGTTTTCACACGAGACATGAACCCATTGTCTGAAAGATATTTACAAATTAGTAGTAAAGGGTGGAAATTAGCGTCATGATCGAGCCCGTGCCCGAGTTGGCCACCGAACAGAGTGATCCCCGCTACAGCCAGATCGACCGGCTGCCGACGGAGCAGATCGCCCGGCTGATGAACCAGGCCGACGCCGCCGTGCCCGCCGCCGTGGCGGTCGCGCTGCCGGCGATCTCCGCGGCCGTCGACGCGATCGTCGCCCGGATGGCCCGCGGCGGCCGGCTGCTGTACGTCGGCGCCGGCACCTCGGGGCGGCTGGCCGTGCTGGACGCCAGCGAGTGCCCGCCCACGTTCGGCACCGACCCGTCGCTGGTGCAGGGCGTCATCGCGGGCGGCCCTGAGGCGCTGACCCGTTCTGTGGAGGGGGCGGAGGACGACGCCGACGCGGGCGCCGCGGCCTTGAAGGACCTGGAGGCCGGGCCGCTCGACTCGGTGGTGGGCGTGTCGGCCAGCGGCCGGGCGCCGTTCGTGCTGGGAGCGCTGGCGGAGGCCGCCGGGCGTGGGGCCTTGACCGTCGCCTTGTCGTGCAACGAGGGCGCGCCGCTGTCGGCCGCCGCCGAGCACGCCATCGAGGTGGTCGTGGGGCCCGAGGTGGTGACCGGCTCGACCCGGCTGAAGGCGGGCACGGCGCAGAAGCTCGTGCTGAACATGATCTCCACGATCTCCATGGTGAAGCTGGGCCGTACGTACGGGAACCAGATGATCGAGATGTCGGCCATGAACAGCAAGCTCGCCGAACGGGCGCGCCGCATGGTCAGCGACATCACGGGGACCGACCGCGAGACGGCCGGCGCGGCGCTGGACGCGGCGGGCGGTCAGGCCAAGATCGCGGTGCTGATGATCCGGCACGGCCTGGACGCGCAGGGCGCCCGCGCCCTGCTGGAGTCGCACGGCGAACGCCTCACCGACGCCCTCAGCACCTGACAGGACCGGCTCGACTCACGTGACGGGCTCGGTGGACGGGAGGGAAATCGCGATGTCCGATCGGCTGGAGGCGATCCTGGCGGACGCGGTGCCTCGCGTCTGCCCGGCCGCCGTCGCGCTGGTCGCCGTGGACGGCGCCGTGGCCGCCTCGGCCGCGGCCGGCGAGCTGGTCCGCTACGCCGGCGCCGACGGGACCCTGGCCGCCGAGCGCCCGGCCGCGCGCATCGACTCGATCTTCGACCTGGCCTCGGTCAGCAAGCTCTTCACCACGGTCGTGCTGCTCTCGCTCGCCGAGGAGGGCCTGCTGGACCTGGACGAGCCGGTGGCCGGCCGCCTGCCCGGCGCCGACCCACGCCTCACCCCGCGCCGCCTGCTCACCCACACGGCCGGTCTGCCCGCCGGCCGCCGCATCGACCGGGAGCTGCCCGAGGCGGGCCCCGGCGAGCGGATGGCCGCGATGGTGCGCACGCCGGTCCTCCACCCGGTCGGCGGGCCGTACCTCTACAGCGACGTGGGCCTGATCGTCGCCGGGCGCGTCGCCGAGCTGGCCGGGGGCGCGCCGCTGGACGCGCTGGTCCGCGCCCGCGTCACCGGCGTGCTCGGGCTGGCCGACACCGGCTACCGCCCCGCGGAAAGGGAACGGGTCGCGGCGACCGAGTGCAAGCCGGGACGCGGCTGCGTA
Source organism: Nonomuraea terrae (assembly GCF_044465245.1). Lineage (NCBI taxonomy): Bacteria > Bacillati > Actinomycetota > Actinomycetes > Streptosporangiales > Streptosporangiaceae > Nonomuraea > Nonomuraea terrae. The sequence goes on from NZ_JBITLL010000003.1 coordinate 800,471, forward strand.
CGGGGTGAGGTGCACGACGAGACGGCGTACGCGCTGGGCGGCGTGGCCGGCCACGCCGGGGTGTTCGCCACGGCCGGCGACCTGCTCGCCTTCGGGGAGGCGCTGCGGCGCGGCGGCGGCCCGATGCTGCGCCGCGAGACCGTGGCCGAGATGCTGCGCGACCAGGGGGCCGAGGGCGCGCCCTTCCGCCACGGGCTCGGCGTGCGCATCGGCGACCCGGGCATCACCGGCCCCCTGACGGGCGCGTACGGGCACTCCGGCTTCACCGGCACCTCGCTCGTCGTCGACCCGGTCCGCCGGCTGACGGTGGTGCTGCTGACGAACGCCGTCCACCCCGTACGGGGCCGCGACGGCATCCGCGACCTGCGCAACGCGGTGGCGGCACAGGCCGCCGGCCTGACCTGACGGCGCGGGTCCGAGCCCGTGGCCCGGCGCGCCGGGCGCGCCGGGCCACGCGGCGTCAGAGGGTCACGAGATGGACGTGGCCGTCGCTGCCGGAGACCACCGCCGACACCGTGCCGTCGCCGGCGGAGGAAACGCCGAGGGCGCCGGTGAAGGTGTCGCTCGACCAGCTGGACGGCTGGTACCAGCCGCCCCACCGGCCGTCGGCGAAGTCGCGGCGCCAGAGCTTGTAGTCGGCGGCGCGGGCGAAGACCGACATGCCGGTGCCCGTGAGCGTGAGGGTGGGGCTGCCGCTGAGGGTGCCGTCGCCCTGCTGCCACCCGCTCCACTGGCCGCCGATCCGGCTCCGCAGGTAGAGGTGGTCGTCGTTGCCGCGTACGGCCAGGTCGACGCGGCCGTCGGGACCGGCCACCGCGCTCGGCCTGCCGTAGACGACGCCGTCGGTCGGTGAGCCGAGATCGGCCCAGCCGGAATCCTGGGTGCGGTACTTCACCCGGCCGTCGGTTCCGGTGACGAACAGCGTCCAGGAGCGTGGGCTCTCCCACGCCACTCCCGGGGCGTCGGCGGCGGAGCCGCCCAGGCGCAGCCAGCGTCCCCACGTGTCATGCGTGTAGGTGCGCTGCCAGATCGCGTCGTCGGTGCCGCGGACGAAGACGTCGAGCCGTCCGCCCGGCGTCGCGACCGCGGCCGGCTGGCCGAGGATCTTGCCGGGGGCCGGGCCGCCGAGGTGCTTCCACTTCCCCGGCCAGGCGTCGTCCGTCGATCGCTGCTCGTACAGCGCGCCGTTGTGGCCGCGGACGAACGCCACGGTGTGCGTCTCGTCCTGCCTGACGACGGCGGGGTCCCCCGTCGGCTCGCCGCCGAGGTCGGTGCCGAGGACCGACTCGGCGCCGGTGAGCTTGAGCAGGACGACGCCGTGCCGGGGCACCGTGGTGGTGTAGGAGTCCTGGAAGCCGCCGGCGTCCTGCCGCTCCCACAGCCGCCGCACCTGTACGGGTCCGGTCAGACCCGTGTCGGCGAAGTTCACCGTGATCGAGGCATCCGACTCCGAGGTGTTGAGCAGCGCGACGGCCCGGGTGCCGCGCTCCGACAGCCGCTTGCTGTACACGTCCAGCCCGGCGCCGGGTGACGCCACCCGAACGCCCTGGATGGCCAGCGGGTCCCGGTCGACGGCGATGACCTCGGGGTTCTTGAACAGCTCGGTGGTGGCCTCGTCGAACGCGGTCACGTCGGTGCCGATGACGAGTGGCGCGGCCATGATGGCCCACATGCCGAACTGCGTCCTGGCCTCCTCGAAGGTGAGGCCGTGCGTGGGCAGCATGTAGTCGGGGTCGTTGTAGTGGCCGGGGCCGTTCGCCTCGGGGTGGTATTCGTTGACGCCGAGCGTGCGCTTGAAGTACGTCCACTCGTTGCCGTCGCTGTCGTAGAACGCGCTGTCGGTGCCGGTCCGCCACGAGTCGGCGATCGTCGCGCCGAAGCTGTAGGAGTGGATCGCGGTGCGCTCCAGCGGGTAGTCGCCCCAGTCCGTGGTGACCGGGTTGCAGATGTTGAGGATCATGCGCCCGGCGACGGCCTTGCTGACTTCACGGTAGGCGGTGGCGGGGTCGAGCCCGGCGGCCACCCCGCACAGGAAGTCGACCTTCACCGCGTCGAATCCCCAGGCGACGAACTGGTCGAAGTCCTGCTGGTAGTGGCCGCCGCTGGCGATGCTGCAACTGGTCGGAACATCCGGCCCCGCGTCGGTGTAGATGCCCGCCTTGAGGCCGAGCGAGTGCAGGTAGTCGGTGAGCTGCCCAAGCCCGTTGGTGGCGGCGTCGGCCGGTTCGTCCGGATCGAAGCGCCACCGCTCCGGGTCGTACCGCAGGTTGCCCTGCTCGTCGCGGCCCATCGAGTGCGAGACCGGGTGGCCGCCCGTCTCGGTCGCCGCCAGGTTCCATCCGCCGTCGAGCCAGACGATGTCGTAGCCGGCGGCGGCGAGCCCGCTGTCCACCAGGTAACGGGCCATCCGCTTGATGGAGTGGGCGCCGAGGTACTTGTCGGGATCGGCGGCATACGGCAGGAAGCCGGCGTAGTAGGTGTTCCACCCCATGTACGGCACGGGCGCGTGTCCGCTGTTGTAGTACGCGGGGGCGCCCTGGCCGGACTCATCGGGTGCCTTGCTCGCATGAGCTGCCACGGTTCCCACGGTGAGTGTCAGTAAAACCACGAAAAGTGACGTCAACAGGCGATGCGGTCGTCGCACCATTACCTCCTGGGGGAAAGGTCAGCCGAGCCGGAAGGCGTCAGCTGGGGGGACCGGGACGACGCGGTCGAACCGGCCATCGGGCAGGTCGCGGTGCACGGCTGAGCCGCGCCGCACCGCGACCCGCGGATGGTCTTCCGTCGTCCCGTCGGAGTGGCCGTCCGCCGGTGAGGCGAGAGCGGACGGCTCGCCGAGGTCGCCGGCGCGAGGGCCGGCGGCGTACCGGTCGGCCCTCCCGAACGCGGCGGTCGGCGAGGTACATGGTCAGGCCGTCGCCCGGGCGAGGGTGGTCACTGGGCTTCCCGGAGGTCCAGGGCGGTCAGGAAAGCCGCGATCCGCCGGGCGAGCTCGTCTAGGCTGCCGCCGCGTGCGGCGTCACCGACGAGGGGTGAGCCGACGCCGACCGCGAGCGCACCGGCGGCCAGGTAGTCGCGCGCCTCGGCGGCGCCGACGCCGCCGACGGGCACGAAGGGGACCTGAGGGAAGGGGTCGCGCAGCGCCCGCAGGTAGCCCGCTCCGCCGAGCGACGCGGGGAACAGCTTGACGGCGGCGGCCCCCGCGTCCAGCGCGGCGACCACCTCGGTCGGCGTGAGCGCTCCGGCGAGCACGGGCAGCTCCAGCTCGCGCCCGGCCCGGACGGCCTCGGACACCGCCGGCGTGACGAGGTAGGAGGCGCCGGCCTCGGCCGCCGCGCGCGCGTCGCCGGCGCTGATCACGGTGCCGGCGCCGAGGACGGCCGCGCCGCCCAGCTCCGCCCGCGCGTCGCGGATCACCTGGAGCGCGTCCGGGGTCACCAGCGAGACCTCGATCAGCCGGACGCCCTCGTTCGCCAGCGTGATCACCGTGCGCAGGGCGGCGTTCGCGTCGGAGCCGCGAACGATGGCGAGCAGCCGCCGCCGCGCGAGCACCTCACGAAAGTCGGGGATCGTCAGGGACATCACACCATCCGTTCCGCGGCCAGCACCAGCCGCCAGGTCAGCTCGCCGGAGGACGGGACGACCGCCGCGTCGCCCGGACCCGCCTCGGCGAGATCGAACACGGCGCCGAGCATGGGCTCGACACCCACGCTGCGGTACGGCGCGCCCTCGGGGAACCCGCCGAGGTTGCGCCACAGCGCGGTGGAGAGCGGCACCCCGTCCGGCGCCTCCACCCGCAGGTCGAGGGCGTCCCGCCCGTCCTCGACCCGTACGGCGGGGCAGCGCAGCACGGCGCCGGCGGCCGTCCCGTCATCGGGGCCCAGCCGATCCAGCGGCAGGCCCAGCGGCACGGGCCAGCGCCCTTCCACGAAGGGGGCTCTCCCATCCTGCCCCCGCGCACCGGCCCGCCGCCCAGGGCCGGGGTCCCTCGCGGGGAGGAGGCGGGGTGTGGCGGGCGGCCAGGGGCCGTCGAGCAACGGCGCCGCCTCGGGGTAGAGGCGTACCGGGGTGTCGGTGGGGGCGACGATCCGCGCGTGCGCACTCAGATCGAGCAGGGCGTGGGCCGCCCAGACGAACGCGTATCCGGGATCGGCGGCCAGCCGGTAGCCCGCCACCACCGCTCCCGCCTCCCGCGTCACCGTGCGGCGCAGCTCGAAGGCGTCGCAGGTCACCGCGGCCTCGGCGGGAGCGCCCGACCAGGGGCGGGCCCACGCCTCGCCGTGGTCGGGCGTGCCCCGGACCGTCGGGACGCACTCCTCCAGGCCGCCCGCGTCGACGAACGCCGACCCCGGCGTGACCGTCGCCCGCGCCGGATCCGGGCGGGACCACAGCCATTCGCGGCCGCCGCCCGACAACGACACCCAGCGCCCGCCGTGCGGCAGGTCGAAGCGGGCATGCAGCGGCACCCGGCTCGTCGTCACCATTCCGCCAGCCCGCCGTCGTCGTGCCGCCAGATCGGGTTCCGCCACGCGTGCCCCACCTGGTCGGCCCGCCGTACCGCGGCCTCGTCGATCTCCACGCCCAGCCCAGGGGCGGTGGGGCGCGCGGCGTATCCGTCGACGAAGCGGAACACCTCGGGGTCGGCGACGTAGTCCAGCAGGTCGTCCCCCTGGTTGTAGTGGATGCCGATCGAGTGCTCCTGGATCAGGAAGTTCGGCGTCGCGAACGCGACCTGCAGACTGGCCGCGAGCGCGATCGGCCCGAGCGGGCAGTGCGGGGCGAGCTTGGCGTCCCACACCTCGGCGAGCGCCGCGATCCTGCGGGTCTCGGAGATGCCGCCCGCGTGCGAGAGGTCGGGCTGCACCACGGCCACCCCGGCCTCGATCACCGGCCGGAAGTCCCAGCGCGAATAGAGCCGCTCCCCCACGGCGACCGGCACGCTGCTCGCGGTCACCACGTCGCGGAGCAGCTGCGGCCGGTCGGGCAGGACCGGCTCCTCGGCGAACATCGGCTGCAGCGGAGCCAGCAGCGGCAGGATCCGCCGGGCCTCGGCCGCCGAGACGCGGCCGTGGAAGTCCACCGCGACGTCGCGGCCCGGCCCGAGGAGCTCCCTGGCCAGGGCGACCCGGTCCACCACCGCCGCGACGTCGGCCATGGTCGCCGCCCCGGGCAGCCGGCCGACCGCGTTCATCTTGACCGCGGTGAACCCGGCCTCGATCCGCTCGGTGATGCCGTCGGCCAGTTCGGCCGGGTCGTCGCCGCCGACCCAGGCGTACATCCGGACCCGGTCGCGGACCGGCCCGCCGAGCAGCGCGTGCACGGGCACGCCGTAGGTCTTGCCGGCGATGTCCCACAGCGCCTGGTCGAGTCCGGCCAGCGCGCTGGACAGCACCGGGCCGCCGCGGTAGAAACCACCGTTGGCCAGCACCTGCCAGTGGTCCTCGATCCGCAGCGGATCCTGGCCGATCAGGTACTCCGCCATGGTGTGCACGGCCGCGCGCACCGCTTCGGCGCGGCCCTCCACGACGGGCTCACCCCAGCCGATCACGCCCTCGTCGGTCCGCACCTGGCAGAACAACCACCGGGGCGGCACCAGGAACGTCTCGATGTCGACGATCTTCACTTGCCGCCGCGATTCTTGATCTGCTGCTCGTCCTTGGCCGCCTGCTCCAGCAGCTCCCGCATCGCCCGTTCGGCGCCGTCGGGGTCCGCCCGGCGCACGGCGTCGAGCACGGCCCGGTGCGGCGGCAGGAAGTCGTCCCGGTGTCCCTCGGTGTGCACGAGCAGGTCACGGGCGCGCAGTCCGATCTCGATGATGTACTCCATCCGGATCAGCAGTTCGTTGTGCGAGGCCTCCAGCAGCTGCCGGTGGAACGCGAGGTCGGCCTCGATGATCGCCTCGGCGTCGGCCTGCTCGTCCACGGCCGCGAGCGCGGCCGCCAGCAGCTCCACCTCCTCCTCGGTACGGCGGAGCGCGGCGAGCCTGGCGCCGGCCGGCTCCACGATGATCCGCACCTCGTAGAGGTCGTCGAGCAGCCCGGAGCCGGAGGGTTCCTCGAACTGCCAGCGCAGCAGGTCGGGATCGAGCAGGCTCCACTGCGAGCGGGAACGGACGAAGGTCCCGCGTTTGGGCCGCGCGTCCACGAGCCCCTTGGCGGCGAGCACCTTCAGCGCCTCCCGCACGACGGTCTTGCTCACGTCGTAGGTGATCTCCAGCGCGTCCAGGTCAAGGGTGGAGCCGGGCGCCTCCTGACCCGAGACGATCCGCCGGCCGATCGCTTCGACCACCTGCCCGTGTATGCCACGACCTGGGTAAATGCTCAATTTCTCCATCCTCGGGTCGGGGTTGCCGTATCGCTCACGCCGAATCCTTCTTCGCGCTCCAGCCGCCGTCCACCAGCAGGCTCGTCCCGGTGATGTACGAGCTCTGCGCCGAGGCGAGGAAGACCACCGCGGCGGCCACCTCCTCGGGACGCCCGAAGCGCCCGGCGGCCGTCGCGGCCGCGCTCCGGCGGCGGTCCTCCGCGCTGACGCCGTCCCACGCCGGGGTCAGGATCGGCCCGGGGAGCACGGTGTTGACCCGCACCCGGGGGCCGTACTCGACGGCGAGCTGCCGGCCCAGGGAGATGAGCCCGCCCTTGGCCGCCGCGTACGCGGGATGCCCCGGCAGCCCGGCGACGGCGTGCACGGACGAGCTCAGCACCACCGCGCCGGCCCCCCGCTCGGGGAAGCCCGCGCCGAGCAGCCCCACGCAGGCGCGGACGCCGAGGTAGGTGGCGGTCAGGTTGACGGCGATCTGCCGGTTCCAGTCGGTCTCGGCCAGCTCGTGCGCGGGGGCCGTGATGTTCACGCTCGCGTTGGAATGGAGCACGTCGAGGCGGCCGAACTCGGCGCGGGCCAGGTCGGCGATCCGCGTCCAGGTCCCGGCCTGCGCGACGTCGCCGGCGAGCGGCAGCACGCCGGCGGGCGCCGCGCCGTCCGGCTCGGTCAGGTCGACGGCGATCACGTGGGCGCCCTCCGCGAGGAAGCGCTCGACGACCGCCGCCCCGATGCCGGAGGCGGCGCCGGTCACCACGGCCACTTTTCCTGCGAGCAGTTGTCGGTCCATCTCCATCCGCTTCATGATGACGGCCTACACCCGATCCAGGATCACGACCGAGGCGTCGGTCGTGTCGTCAGGCAGCGGCGCCAGCCCCGCGGCGGCCAGCGCGGCCCCGCTGTGCCGGCTGTCGTCGTCCCGGCGCCGATAGCGCGCGGCCGGGTCGACGCCGCGCGGCCGGACCCGGGGCGGGCGGCTCACGTGCGTGGCGGACCCGCGAGCGTGACCGGTGCGCCAGGACAGCAGCACGACGGTGTCGTCGCGGGTGTACTCGACGGCGTAGAACGGCCCGCGCGGATCCCCGTGCCGGTGCACCTCGCCGAGCTGGACGACGTCCCGGACGGACCGGTAGAGGCCGATCCAGCGGGCCGCCTCGTCGAGCCGCTCCTGGTCCCAGGCCGAGATGTCGGCGCCTATGCCGAGCACGCCCGCCATCGCGGTCACGTACCGGAAGTCCCGGCTGCGCGGGCTGGTGGCGAAGAACCCCGGGTCGTCGGTGACCCACGAGCTCATCAGGTGCGGCGCGAACGCCTGGAGGAAACCGTGCTGGACGACGAGCCGGTCGAGCGGCCCGGTGTTGTCGCTCGGCCAGAGCACGTCGCAGCGGGCCACCGTGGCGAGGTCGGCCCGGCCGCCGCCGGCGGCGCACCCTTCGACGACCACGCCGGGGTGGTCGCGCCGGAGCGCCTCCAGGATGGCGTAGTAGTTCGCGACGTGCCGTCCGTCGAGGTCGGCGCCGGCGCCGCGCTCGGTCATCGGGCGGTTCATGTCCCACTTGAGGTAGGAGATGTCGTACCGGGACAGCAGGCGGTCGAGAGCGGCGTGCGCCCAGGCCGCCGCGTCGGCGCGGCCGAGGTTGAGCACGTACTGGTTGCGGATCGTCGTCATCGGCCGGCCGGGCACCTGGTAGACCCAGTCGGGATGCTCGGCGTAGAGGCGCGAGCGCGGGCTCACCCCCTCGGGCTCGACCCACAGGCCGAAACCGAGGCCGAGCTCCCGTACCTGGGCGACGAAACGGTCGAACCCGCCGGGGAACTTCACCGGGTCCGGCTCCCAGTCGCCGAGGCCGCCCCGGTCGTCGTCGCGGCCGACGAACCAGCCGTCGTCCACCACGAACGTCTCCACCCCGATGGCGGCGGCCTTGCGCGCCAGCTCGATCTGCTCCTCCGCGCGCACCCGGAACTCGGTGGCGAACCAGGAGTTGTAGACGACGGGCAGCCTCACGTCCCGGCGCAGCCGCCGCTGGTAGGCGTGCCACGCCCGCGCCGCGCCCGCCAGGCCGTCCGGGCTGTACAGCCCGCAGGCCGGCGGGGAGGTGAAGGTCTCGCCGGGCGCCAGCTCGATGGCCGACTCCACCGGCAGCCGGCCGAGGCTCACCCGGGTGACGCCCTCGGCGGAGTCCGCGTCGGCGTCGATGGCCCACGATCCGCTCCACGCCAGGGCCGTGCTCCAGGTGGGACCGTCCGGTTCGTCCAGCGGCTGTACGGCGAGCCACGGCGAGTGCGCCAGCCCGGTCACACCGAGCCGGTTCTCCAGCGTGAACCGGCCGTGCCGGAGCTCGACCTGACCGGTCTGGAACTCCTGCGCCCAGCGTCCGTGCAGGTAGTGCAGCCGCGCCCCGCCCGGGGTGGGCATGGTGAACGCGGCCGATCGCGACCGCTCCAGCCGGAGCGGGGTGTCCGCCTCGTTCGTGATCTCGGCCCAGCGCTCGACCACGTCGTGATCGCGGCTGACGCGGTAGCACAGGGTGGCCGTGAGCCGCTGCGACGCGTCGGCGAAGCGCAGCCGCAGCTCGGTCGTGCCGTCCTTGTCGGCCAGATCGTCGCCGCTGTACCGCCAGAGCGTGCCTCTGACGCCGCCCTCGCGCTCGGCGATCAGGTCGAGCTGGGCGAAGTGCCGCACCCCGAAGGGCGCGTACTCGCAGGCGGCGACGTCGGCCGCGGTGGAGTAGGGGGTGGGCCCGGCGTACTCCAGCGGCCCCGGCACGAGCGTCTCCTCGACGGCCGGCCCCCAGTACGCGAGCTCCGCCCAGGCGCCGTCGAGCGCGAGTCGTACCTGGTAGGAGGTGGTGGCGGTGCGAAGTGCCCATCGCGTCATCGGGACGATCCGATCAGCAGGCCGGAGATGAAGTAACGCTGGAAGCGCAGGAAGACGATCACCGTGGGGATCGCGGCGATCACGGTCGCCGCCGCGATGACGTTCCACGAGGAGACGAACTCGCCCTGCATGCCGAGGATGGCCGGGGTGACCGGGAGCTTGTCCTCGCTGCGCAGCAGCGTGATCGACCACACCAGGTCGTTGAACGTCCAGGTGAAGCAGAGCGAGCCCAGAGCCGCGAGCGCCGGCTTGGTCAGCGGCAGGACGATGCGCAGGTACACCCCGAACGTCGTGGCGCCGTCGATCCTCGCCGCGTGCGTCAGCTCCTGCGGGATGCCGCGCATGAACCCGTGCAGCACGAACGTGTAGAAGCCGAGCCCCACCGCGGTCTGCACGACGATCATGCCGATGAGGGAGTCGAACAGCCCGAACTGCTCGGTGAGTTTCAGCACCGGGATGAGCAGCAGTTGCGCCGGCAGCAGGTTGCCCGCCAGCATCAGCAGCAGCATCGTCCGCCGGAACGGGATGCGGTGCCGCGCCAGCCCGTACGCCGCCATCGAGGCGAGCACCAGCGTCACCAGGACGACGGGCACGGTGATGAGCAGGCTGTTCATGATCGACCGCCACTGACCCGACGCCAGCGCCTGCCGGTACGGCTCGGCGGTCAGCCCGTCCGGGACGCTGGCGAGCCCGGAAGCGGCCAGGTCGTCGAAGGTGCGCAGCGACGTGAGCACGACCAGCGCGAGCGGGATCAACCACAGCACCGCCAGCACGGGCATGCCGCCGTGGAACAGCCACGTTCGCAGCCGGGGGTTCCGGGACTGCACCGCCGTCATGCGGTCTCCTCCTCGCCAAGGCTGCGGACCAGGTACACGATGATCGTCCCGACGGTGAGGATGAAGATCACCACGGCGAGCGCGGAGCCGTACCCGAGCTGCGAGCCGAGCACACCGGTGGAGAACTGGTAGGTGCTCAGCAGCTCCGACGAGTGGTACGGCCCGCCCTTGGTGAGCGCCCAGACGATGTCGAACGAGCGCAGCGCGTCGATCACGGTGACCGCGAGCACGACCGTGGTGATCGGCCGCAGCTGCGGCAGGGTGATGTGCCGGAACCGCTGGAAGGCGTTCGCCCCGTCCGTCCTGGCCGCCTCGTGCAGCAGCGGATCGACGGTCTTCAACCCTGCCAGGAACAGCACCATGATGTAGCCGATCTGCCGCCAGAGCGCCGGCACGATCAGGGCGTACAGCACGGTGTCGCTGTCGCCGAGCCAGATGCGCGCCTGGTCGGCGAGCCCGACGGCGGAGAGCAGGCCGTTGACCACGCCCTCCGGCTGGTAGATCATCCGCCACACGAGCGCGGTGACGACCATCGAGAAGACCACCGGCAGGAAGAAGATCGCCCGGTAGATCCCGACGCCTGGGCGCGGCTTGTCGAGCAGCACCGCGAGGCCGAACCCGCCCAGCACCGACAGCCCGCCGAACAGCACCAGCCACAGGACGGTGTTGCGCAGCGCCAGCAGGAACGTGGCGTCCGACCACATCCGGGCGTAGTTGTCCAGGCCGATGAACGTCGGCGGCGAGATCCCGTCCCACTGGGTCAGCGAGATGTAGAGGCTGTTGAGCGCCGGCCAGAAGGTCCAGAACATCTCGAGCGCGAACGGGACGAGCACGAAGGCGAGCAGCACGAGTGCGTCGCGGGACCCGTGCCAGGTGCGCCGGTACGGCTTGGCGGCGGGCCGGTAGGACTTGGCAACGGACGCCATGGTCAGTTACCGCGGGCCTTCGCCGAGTCGCTCTGCCACTGCTTCTGGATGTCGGCGCCCTTGTCCGGCTCGTCGATGAACCGCACCAGCGCCGTGGTGAGCGCGTTGAGCTGGTCGTCGTTGGTGTCGCGGTTGAAGAACTGCGTCACGTCGGCCGCCCCGGCCACCATCGCCCGGCCCTTCTCCAGCAGCGGCGTGCTGACCGGCGACTTGGCGTCGGAGTTGGCCGGGAGGAGCGCGTTGCCGGAGATCTTCAGGTAGAGCTCCTGGGCCGCGGGGGTCGCGACGAACCCGAGGAACGCCTTGGCCCCCTCCGGGTTGGCGGTGTGGGCGCTGGCGATGAAGCCGTCCAGCGGCGCCTCCTCGACGACCGGCACCGCCGGGTCGACGATGGGGAACTGGAAGAAGCTGATGTCGTCCTTGACGTCCGCGGGCATCGCGTCGGCGAGGAAGGGACCGCACAGGAACATCGCGTCCTTGCCCTGCTGCCACTTCGCGTAGCCCTCCGTGGAGGCCAGGCCCTTGCTCGCGGGGTCGAGGTACGGCAGCACCTCCTTCCAGGTGTCCAGCACCTTCGTCACCCGCGCGTCGGTGTAGGCCTCGTCGCCGGCGAGCAGCGCCCGGTGGAAGCCGGCCCCGTTGATGCGCAGGTTGAGGTAGTCGAACCAGGACGCGGTCAGCCACGCCGCATCGGCCAGCGGCAGCGCGATCGGGCTGACCCCCTTGCCCTGCAGCGTCTTGCACAGCGCGACGAACTCGTCCCAGGTCTTCGGCTCGGCGACGCCCCACTTGTCGAAATAGGACTTCCGGTAGAAGACGCCCCACCAGTAGTAGACGGTCGGGATGAAGATCTTCTTGCCCGTCGCGTCGGTGGACAGCTTGGCGAACTGCTCGCTGTAGCCCTGGGCGGGGTAGACCGAGGTGACGTCGAGCAGCAGGCTCTGCTGCGCGAAGTCGCTCGCGATCTCACCGGCGAACCACGTGAGCACGTCGGGTGGGGTGGACAGGGTGAGGTCGGCGCGGATCTGCTGCTGGAACGCCGCCGCCTCCATCGTGTTGAGAGTGCTCTTGTACTGCGGATGCTGCTTGGCGAACTCGTCCAGCAGCGCCTGCATGCCCTTGCGGCCGTTGTCGCTGCTCTCGCGGGACTTCAGGACCAGTGCCGTGCTGGACTGACCGCCGCCCCCGGCGGGCCGCGCCGGAGTGCTGGTCGCGCATGCGCCCAAGGTGGAAGCGATGCCGAGCGCGCCGAAGCCGGCGAGAAAGCCGCGCCGGCTCACATCGCGTCGGCTCGCGTGAAGTTGACTCACAGTGACCTCCGTGGGCGGCCGCTGGGAGTGAGGATCCGGCCGCGATCACAGACCTTGGCACGCCGACCCGGCGAGGGTCAATATTAATTCATAAGAAATGAATATTGAGCTTCCGCACAAGACGACGTACTCTGTCGTGCGCGATGTCACGAAGGTCACGGGAACGCTCCAAACAGCCGGCCGCGCAGGTCAGCACACCGGCGCGCCGCCCGTCGGACTGCTACGGGGCCAGCGCCTCCAGAGCCTCCTCGGCGCGGCGCATCGCCTCGCCGGCATCGGACGACGGGATCTCGCGGTCGAAGTTCAGGTCGTGGAAGACGTCGGTGACGCCCTGCTCGGCCAGCGCCGCCACGTCGTTCCTGATCTTGTCGTACGTGCCGGTCAGCGGCCGGTCCTCGTCGGCCTCCCGCACCTGGGTGACGCCGCGGCAGACGAACCGGAACGCCTCCGCGTCCCGCCCCGCCCCGGCCAGCTCCGCCTTGATCAGCCGCACCCGCCCGGCGATCGCCGACAGGTCCTCCCGGCTGGAGCTGACCCAGCCGTCGGCCAGCCGCGCGGCGCGGCGCAACGCGACCTCGGCGGTGCCGCCCAGCAGGACGCGCGGCGGCGCCGGCACCGGCTTGGGGTCGATGTGGGAGGCGGGCACCCGGTAGAACTCGCCGGAGTGCTCCACCACGTCGTCGGCCCACGCCTTGCGCAGCAGCTCGACGAACTCCTCTCCCCTGCGCCCGCGCCGCGTCATCTCGACGCCGGTCGCCTCGAACTCCTCCGGCAGCCAGCCCAGGCCGATCCCCGCGCTGACCCTGCCACCCGAGACGGTCTGCAGCGTGGCCAGCTGCTTGGCCAGCACGATCGGCTGGACGTAGGCGTTGATCACCGCCACGCCCAGCTCGATCCGGCTCGTCACGGCCGACACGTGGGCCAGCGTGATCAGCGGGTCGTGGACGGCGCGGTAGGTGGGCCCCATGAGGTGCCCGACCGGGTACACCAGCCGCTGGAACGTCCAGAGCGCGTCGTAGCCGAGCTCCTCGGCCCGCACGGCGATGCGGCGCATGTTCTCGGGGGTGGCCCAGGGCCCTGACTGCGGAACGGCGAAACCGACTCTCATGCCCCCAGTCTGACCGACGCGAGTTCGTCCCAGAAATGGGCCTGTGACGTGCGAGGAAGAACGAGACCAGTCGCCCACCGGCCACGCCCGCGTTGAGCCACAGCGACACGGCTGCGTGCCGCAGATCGTAGGGACGCCGTGCCAGCAGGGACCGCGCCTGCTCAGGAGTGAACGCCAGCTCGCGAGCCTCCCGCCACACCTCGGCACAGCAGAGTGCTGTGCGGACGCGAGAGGCAGTCGATGTCACCACCCTGGGCAACCTCGCTGTCCAGGGGTCACCGTAGTAGTCGCCGAAAATCGCGCGGATATGGCTGGGCAGGCTTCCGAGCTGGGAATGTGTGGGCCTGGCGGGAGGTCTTTCTTGGCGACGCAGGTGTTCGCGGACGAGGAGCTGGAGCGCCTGCGGGGGTTCCCGGAGATGGGCAGGGACGAGCTGGCGAGGTTCTTCACCCTGACTCCGGCGGATGTCGCGTTCGTCGATCCCGGTCGGGGCCGTGGTCCGGCGGACCGGCTCGGCTTGGCCGTGGCCTTGTGCACGTTGCCGTGGCTGGGGTTCGTGCCGGACAAGGTGCTTTCGGCCCCGCCGGTGGCGGTGGCCAGGCCGGCCGAGCAGCTCGGCGTCGCCCCGGCCCGGCTGCGCTCGTACGGGCGGCGGGACTACCCGCGGACGCAGATCGCGTACCGATGAGGTTTCCGCGCCGCGCCCGTCAGTACGTGTGAGATCGACTCACGGAAGGCCGGCACGATGCGGAAACTGATCTTCGCCATGAACGTGACCCTGGACGGTTACATCGCCGCGACCGGCGACGACATCGGCTGGAGTGGAGGGGAGGGACCGGACTCATCGTCGAGCGCCGAGCTGTTCCAGTGGTGGTACGACCAGATGCGCGCGAGCGAACTGTCGCTGTACGGGCGCAAGCTGTGGGAGGCGATGAGCGCCCACTGGCCGACCGGCGACCAGCAGCCCAACGCGACCCCGGCGGAGATCGGGTTCGCGCGCCTCTGGCGGGACATGCCGAAGGTGGTGTTCTCATCGACGATCGACAAGGTCGACTGGAACACCCGCCTGGTCACCGGCGACGCGGTCGCCGAGATCGCCCGGCTCAGGGCCGAGAACGGCGGCCCGATGGACATCGCCGGCGCGACGCTCGCCGCGGCGGCCATGCGGGCCGGGCTGATTGACGAGTACGCGATCGTCACCCATCCGGTCCTGGTGGGCGGCGGCACGCCGTTCTTCACAGCCCTGGACAACTGGGCGAACCTGAAACTGGTCGAGACGCGGACATTTCCCGGCGGCGTGGTGCTGACCCGATACGAGACGAGGCGATGAGCACGGGCCAGATGCCCGGCTCGTAAGGCCAGGTCGAAATCCTTCCTTGCGTGCTCATCGTGACCCTCGGCGATGAGGGGGCCCTTTCCCTGCCCACCGACTCGCGAAGACGAGGACGACGACGTCGTTGATCGTGACGATGTTCATCGGACATGCCCCGCCGGCAACGCCGGCGGGGCGGTGGTGTTCAGCTGTTCGGGGTGCTCATTCCGCGGTGACTTCGGTGACGCCGGCCCGTGCGCTGGAACTCGTCGACGATGAGGACTTGTCCGATCACAGCGTCGTGGGCAGGCTCAGCCACGGTTTGTCGGTGACGTCGAATCCGGTGAGCTCGGCGATCTTCCCGTCGACGATGTGCAGGACCGCGATGTTGAACAGACGATATTCCGGGTCGTCGGGGGTGCGGAGGTACAGCACGGCGGCAGGCATGCGGTTGACCGTCGTGGTGATACAGCGCCAGTCGTCGTAGCCGCGCTGGAAGAGCCCACTGGAGATCCAGCCGTCCACCGCGTCCTTGGCCGTGACGACCAAGGTGCCCGGCTCGGGCAGCATCGTGAAGCGCAGGTCGTCGCGCAGCAGGGCCATCAGCCCGTCGAGATCGTTGCGCTCGTGGGCGTCGATATACGACTTCACCACGCTGCGCTCGTCATCCGACAGCTCGTGGGTGGCGGGGCTCCGCCAGTCGAGGCGGCGGTCGGGCAGCTGCTCGCGCATCGTCACACGGGCCCGCTGCAGTGCGCTGGTCACCGATGCGACGGTCAGCTCGAGGGCGTCGGCGGCTTTCGACGCCGGCCAGCCGAGGACGTCGCGCAGGATGAACGCCGCCCGCTGCCGCGGCGGCAGGTGCTGGACGGCGACGATGAACGCCAGCTCGATCGTTTCCCGCGCCACCACCGATTCCTGCGGGTCCTCGGGGAGCATCCAGTCGGGATACGGCTGCAGGTACAGCATCTCGGAGCCGGGATCCGGCAGCTCGGACGGTACGGGTGTGCGGTCGTTGCGCTTCTCCAGGAAGTCGAGGCAGGCGTTCGTCGCGATCCGGTACAGCCAGGTCCGCAGGGCCGCGTGGCCCTTGAACGACTCCCGCTTGTTCCACGCTCGCAGGAACGTCTCCTGCGTCATGTCCTGCGCGTCCTCGTAGTTCGCGAGCATCCGGTAGCAGTGCACCTGCAGCTCACGCCGGTGGCGCTCCGTGATGAGTGCGAACTGCGCTGTGTCGCCTGAGCGGACCGCCGCGATGAACGTGGCCTCGTCGGCGCCCAGCAGTCTGGCGTCGGTCATGGTCATCAATCCTTCCACCGGTGCGAGAGGGCTAACAGAACTGACGACGTGGCGGAGGATTTCTGATCGGTGAAGCCGCTGACACCGAGCCGTTCGCCAGGCCGGATGGGTCGGGGTCGATCCAGGGGACGTGCTCCGGGCCGGGCACACCCTCGATGTCGAGGTGGGGCCGGCACGGCTGAGCGGTGTTTTCCTGCGTCTGCTACTCAGGGGCCGCATCGGCGCGCCTCCGACCGCGATGCCAAACCATACGCCGCCTCGGCGAGGTCAGTCACCCGCGCGGCCTCGCCGAGGCCGGACAGGACGCCTAACCGACGGTTCAGACCGGCGGTGGCGCGGTGGACCACTCTTAGCCGGCACAACTCCGCTCAGGTGAGGCCTGTCCCGGTCGTCCTCGTCTTTGTCGATCTGCTGAGATTGCCAGATCACGGCGCATTATCTGACAACGGCGGGATCGGCTGCTGCGGGAACACCGTGCACCTTTCACGCGTGTTACCTGACAACCAGGGAAGCGGGCCAGACGGCGACAGACCGGCACCTCACCGCCGTGCCCGACCGTGACAACGCGGAGACGCCGGGAGGGGTGCCGACCGCCTCGTTCCTGCGCCACCTCGCCGGCCGACACGGCCGGCCCGGCCGGTCCGGCCGAATCACCTCGCCGGAGACCGTGCGCGCCTACACCTCGGCCCTGCCGATCGCGTTCACCGGGATCGTGCACCTCGGCGAGCTCGCCGGCGTCGGCCGAGACCGGCTGCACACCAACATCCGCGGCGCGTGGGGCGGCGCGGCGCCGTCGACGTTCAACGCCAAGCGGGCTGCCGTCGCCTTCGCCCTGGCCTCCTTCCACGACCAAGGCTGGATCGGCGACCCGGCCCGCGGTACTGCACGGCCTGGACCGAGAGCACCAGCCCAGGCCGGACGACACCCGCGTCCGCAGTCGCGAGCGGATCGACCGGCTCATCGCCGACGAACGCCGCCCGCTGGAAGACCGGACGCTGTGCGCGATGCTCTACTCCACCGCCGCCCGCGCCGAGGAAGTCCCGCGCCTGAACGTCGAAGACCTCGACCGCGCCAACCACCGCGCACGCACCATCCGCAAAGGCGGCAAAACCGACGAGCTGCTCTACGACCTCCGCACCGCCCGGATGCTCGGCCAGCTCCTCTGCCGCCGCACCCGCGGGCCGATCTTCCGGTCCGCGCGCATCGCCCCTGACACGGCACCGCGCCCGTACGTGACGTCGACCCGGCCAGCCGCCGCCGACGCATGACCTACCGCACCGCCGAACGCCACCTCGGCGCCGCAACCGACGGCTGGAATCTGCACGACCCGCGCCATTCCCGACTCACCCACGCCGGCGAGGACGCACCCAACGCCGACGAACTCACCGCCCGCATGACCAGCGACCGCGACAGCACCTAAACCCGATCTTTGCTGGTCAGCCATATCCGCCCGATTTTCGGCGAGTACTACGGGGACCCCCGTCCACGGCATCGACCACCTTCAGGCGATCATCGAGAACCGGCTCACCCGAATGCCGCAAGTCGGCCTGCGATGGAAAATCACCTACCTGCCAGGTAATGGCCCTGCCTACGAAGAGCGTGTCAGGATCGGCAGCGCACCGAACACGACTTCACCGGGAGGACACCATGCCGGCCTACGTCATCGCCCACCTGCAGGATGCAGCCCCGCACCCCGAGATCGCGGAGTACATCGAACGGCTCCCCACCACCTTCGAGCCGTACGGTGGCCGCTACCTCATCCACGCCACCCAGCACGAGGTGAAGGAGGGCAACTGGCCCGGATCTGTCGTGATGATCGGGTTCCCAGAAATCGCCGAGGCGCGGGCGTGGTGGGATTCTCCCGCGTACCGGGAGATCGCGCCGCTGCGCTCGCGGCACATCGAGGGCGACATCATCATGGTCGACGGCGTGCCCGAGAACTACGTCCCGACGGCGGCCGTCACCGCCATACGGGAAGCGGCGAACCTGCCCGCGTAGGTCAGCGTCTGGGATGGCAATGGCTGTCTCCACCTCTCAGCCACTGACCCCCGAACGACTTACGGTAGGGACCACTCTTGGCACTCCCGGACGAAGACCCCCTTCGGCGCCACCGTCTCGACGAGACCCCGCTCACGCACCAGCGCCAGCGCGGCTCGCACCACCTTGCGGTCACACCGAACTCCGCAGACAGCGACGTCTCCCCCGGCCGGTAACGTCCCCGGCTGATCCGGGAGGCGCTCCTCGGCGACCCCCTCCACCTTGGTCGGGGCCTGCCGCACTGACGTGCCCTCCGGGCCGACGAACCGCCCATGGCGGCCGCGCGAGTGGATCAGAGCACGAACGCGCCGCCCGTCTTTCAAAGCTGCGTCCCCTTCGCGCTGCGCGACTGCCCCATGCTGATCAACGACGTCACACCGTGGTCGGTGGGCTGGACAGAGTCAGCCGGCGTGCTGGCCGACTTGTACGAGCCCGGCAACGCCCATCCTTCAGCACCACAACGTGTTCGTCCCGTGGGACGCGTTCAAGCACCATGCGGACACCCTCGCCACCAGCCAAGTCGTGCACCTGTGGGACATGTGCCGGCACGACCTTCCCGACCCGGCGCCCCAGAAGCCTGCCCCGGTCGCATCCGGCGACCTGAGCAGGCGTGGCCACCCGCCCGCACCCAGGACCAAGATTCCCCGCCCAGGTCCTGAAAAAGGGCGCATCAGCTGCCGATGGCCTCCCGAGGATGGCCACGCCATCAGAAAACGCGCCTTCGCCGACCCGGCGCCGGCTGCAGCAGCGGTCCTTCGACCGTTGCCCATCACCTGCCAGGTAATTGATCTTCTCCGGTGTGCCACGACATGCTCCCCGTGTAGTTCTCGTGAGCTCAGAAAAGGATGAACCCATGGGTCCTCGGCTCTCCTGGGCCGTATGGACCCTTGGGTTCGTGGCGACTCGCGGGGTCTTGGGTCCGGGCGAGAAGGAGAGTGCGGCCGTCATCGGCGTAGCCGCGGGCCGTCTTAGGAAAGAGCCCGACCCGGCCGTCGCGATCCCGGCGTCGCGAAGTGGCTCACGTGCGCGGCGACGTCCCGGTCTGCGATCCACGTGCAGCCGCTGTCTGGGCTTCCGGACGAGGCGATGACCGCGTCGAGGCGGTCACGGGTACGGGTCAACCCGGCGATCTGGGCGTCGATGCGATCGCGCTCGGCGAACAGCCGGGCCCGTGACTCCGGAGTGCTGACCTTGGCCTCGACGTAGGGCAGCAGCTCGGCGATGGTCCGGCTGGACAAACCGGCCGCGTAGAGCATCTGGATCAGCTGAACCCGGTCGACCGCCGATTCGGGGTAGTGGCGCTGCCCGGAGCCGCTCCTGTTCGCCTCCAGCAGCCCCTGCTCCTCGTAGTAGCGCAAGGCCCGCACGCTGACGCCCGACCGCGCCGCCAACCCGCCGATACGCATCGTGACCTCCATCACAAGACTTGCCTCTGACGTCAACGTCAGGTTTTAGCCTATCCGGCATGCAGATCAACGGAGCACACGTGCTGGTCACCGGCGCCAACCGCGGCCTGGGCCAGCAGTTCGTCCTTTCCCTTCTCGATCGCGGCGCGGGCAGGGTGTACGCCACCGCCCGCCGCCCGGACCTCATCGACGTGCCCGGGGTCGTCCCGCTGCGCCTCGACATCACCGATCCGGCATCGATCGCCGCCGCCGCGGCAGCGGCACCCGATGTCAGGATCGTCATAAACAACGCGGGCATCTCCACCGGCGCGAACCTGGTCACCGGGGACCTGGACACGATCCGCCGCGAGATGGACACCCATTTCTACGGCACCCTCAACGTGATCCGCGCCTTCGCGCCCCAGCTGGCCGACGGCGCGATCCTCAACGTGCTGTCGGCGATCTCGTGGCTCGCTTTCGACGGCGCGGGCGCCTACCACGCGGCCAAGGCCGCCGAGTGGGCGCTCACCAACAGCGTCCGCCTGGAGCTGGCCCATCAGCGCACTCTGGTGACGGGACTGCACTTGGGCGCTGCGGACACCGACATGATGGCCTGGTACAACGGCGACAAGAGCGCCCCCGAGGTGATCGTCGCGGCCGCCCTGGACGGCATTGAGGCGCATCGGTCCGAGATACTCGCCGACACCTGGAGCCGCCAGGTGAAGGCGTGGCTGTCCGAGGACCCGAGCGTCATCTACCGGGAAGCGGCGGCTGCCCTCACGGCCTGACGCGCTGATCCTGCTCGGCCCATCGGCAGGCCGCCGGGCAAGGCCGGACGGCTCAGGCCGCCTCGGTCTCCTCGTCCTCGCCACCCCTGCAAGACGAACGACGAGGACGACAAACCTGCAGAGTTTCTGAAATCTCTTCGAAAGAACCATGGATCCCAGTACGTCTCCGCGCGGTAGTTGGCGTTTCGGCCGTCAGCGGGGACAGCCGGCTCCGGCGCCGCGGTGTCGTCGCCCTCGGCCGGGCGCGGCTCAGGCACCCAGCCGGACGCGAGCAGCGCCTGACGCCGGGCCTCCTGCTCCGCACGCCGCGCGTCGGCCGCCGCCCGCCGCTGCGACCGCGACGCCACCGGCCGCCGCTCATGCCGATCTTGGACGGGGCGCCGTTACCGCAGGCCTGGTCGGGGGTTCGGCCCGATCCGGAGATCGCGTCCGGCGGCGTGAACCGCCCATACCGCCGAATAGTCTGTACGAGTGGGTCTGGAGCAGGAGCTGACGGGTGTCGCCGCGGCGTATGGCGGTACGGGAACGCCCGTCTTCCATCCGACCCGCACCGACGTCGTGGTGTTACGCATGGGTGAGGTCGTGGTCAAGGCCCATTCGGCGCGCGACGACGCCGAGGCGTTGCGCCCGAGGGTGCGGGCCGCCGCCTCGGCCGCGGTGAGCAGTGTGATGCTGGCGCCGCTGGAGCCCGAGGTGCTCGCGGCGGGCGGGCGCGCGGTCACCGTCTGGCCCGCCGGCCGGCCGATCTCGCAGGACGACGATCCCCGCGCCGCGCCCTGGGAGGAGGGCGCCCGGTTACTGGCCCGGCTGCACGCCGTCCCCCTCACGCTGCTGCCCGCCCTGCCGCCCGCCGGAGGGCCGGCGCGGGCCGCCCGCGCGGTCGGCCGCATGCCGGGCGACGGCCCGGTCGAGCAGCTCATCAGGCGGGCGTTCAAGGAGCTTCCCGAGCCCCGGCGGCGGGTGGCGCCGCTGCCTGGCCTGCTCACGCACGGCGACTGGCATCTGGGCCAGCTCGTCCACCGCGACCGCTGGCTGCTCATCGACGTCGACGACCTCGGTGTCGGCGACCCGGCGTGGGATCTGGCCCGTCCCGCCGCCTGGTACGCCGCCGGCCTGCTCGAACCGGCCGTGTGGGAGCGGTTCCTCGGGGCCTATCTCGCCTCGGGCGGGCCCGCGCTCGGGGCGGGCGACGACCCCTGGCAGCGGCTCGACGTGCCCGCCAGGGCGCTCACCGTCCAGCTGGCCGCCGTGGCCGTCGTCAATGCCGGGCGCGAGGGCCGGGAACTCGACGAGGTCGAGCATTCGTTGGTCGAGGCGTGCAACAGAATCGTCAAAGCATGACGGGGTTGCGCGCGGTAGGTTTCATCAAGAGACCATAAAGCCAAGGAGAACGACTTCGATGCAGTGCCCCAAGTGCCGCGGGAACATGCGGACTTACGACCGCAACGGCGTCCACATCGAGCAGTGTGACAACTGTCGTGGGATCTTCCTCGACTACGGCGAGCTGGAGACGCTGGCGCGGATGGAGACGCAGTTCCACGCCGCTCCCCCGCCTCCGCCTCCCGTCCACGGCGGCCCGGCCTGGGGCGCTCCCCACGGCGGCGGCCACGGCGGCCACTACGGCCACCACCGCCAGCGCAGCTGGGTGGGCATGCTCTTCTCCACCTGATCGCGACGAGGCCGCGCGCCCTCCGGGGCGCGCGGCCTCCGGGGCGCGCGGCCTTCCGCGTGCCCCGTTCAGGACGGGAAGTCGTCCGGGTCGACCGGCGAGGTGCGGGCGTTGCCGCCGTCGACCGCGTGCAGCGTGATCCGCCAGTCGTGCCAGCGGATCTGCGTGGCGGTGTAGGTCGTCTTGAACGACACCGACTCCTCGAACTTCTCGAAGCTGCAGTCGCGGGTGAACGCCTTGGCCTTGCCGTCCCAGTCCACGCCGTGCGTGAAGAAGATCCGGTAGCTGCCGTCGCGCACGCCGGCGACCTTGAACTTCGCCTTCTTGCGCACGTACACGCTGAACACCTTGCCGCCGCCCCTCACCACGGTCACCACGGCGTCGCGGGTGCCGCCGTTGTTGATCTCCAGTGAGCCGCGGCCGTTGAGCGTGCCCTTGCTGATGTACGAGCCGTTGCGCAGCCGCCTGGTCTGCCGGTCGGCGGCCTTGACCGAGACGATGTCTGCCGGGTAGTCGCCGGCGCTCTCCAGCTCCTTGCCCGCCTCGTCCAGCGCGCCGAGCTGCTCGCCCAGATCGGCGAGCACGGCCGAGGACGTGCACAGGTCGCGCGCGCCGACCTTGCCGGCCGTGGCGCCCAGCTCGCCGGCGAAGTCGCGCAGACCGGCGACGTACGCCTCGTGCTGGGCGCGGACGGCGGCGGGCGGGGTGACGGCGTCCAGGGTGTCGACGGCGTCGTTCAACGTCTCCTCGGCCCTGGACATCCGCTGGTCGAGGACCTTCAGCCCGCGCGCGCGGGACAGCCCGGTGATCGCACCGGCCATCTTCTCGTGCAGGTCGCCGAGCTCGCTCTTGTACGCCTCGGGCGTCAGCGCGACCGGCCCGGCACTGGCGTCGGGGGCGGCGCCTCCGCCGCCCGCGACACCGGAGATCCGCTGCTCGCCGCCGGCCGGCGACGAGCCCGCCGAGGAGCACGCGGCCACGCCGGTGAGCGTCGCCAGAGCGAGAACGGAGGAGATCAACCGGGGTCCAGCCACCTGCCACACTATCGCCGGGTTGATCCCTAACCGTCAATTGGCGATTCCGCCAGTCCCTTCTGCCGGTCCTGAAGCAGCCGGCGGGTGATCCCGATGCTCTCCAGGAACGGCACGTCGTGGCCGGCCACGACGAGCGCGCCCCGGTACGCCGACAGCGCCTGGGCGAGCTGCCGGACGCTGGCCATGTCGAGGTTGTTCGTCGGCTCGTCGAGCAGGAGCAGCTGCGGCGGCGGCTCGGCCGACAGCAGCGCGGCCAGGGTGGCGCGGAACCGCTCGCCCCCCGACAACGTGCCGGCGGCCTGGTCGGCCCGCTCCCCGCGGAACAGGAAGCGCGCCAGCCGGGCGCGGACCTCGTTCACCGGCGCCGACGGGGCGAGGGCGCGGACGTTGTCGACCACGCTCAGCCGGTCGTCCAGCAGGTCGAGCCGCTGCGGCAGGTAGCGGACGGGCACGTGCGCGCCCTGCTCGACGATCCGCTTGAGCAGCGTGGTCTTGCCCGACCCGTTGGGGCCGAGCAGCGCGATGCGTTCCGGGCCCCGGATGACGAGCGTCTCCAGCACTTTCAGCCCCGGCTCCTCGGCCGGCACCTCGCCGGGCTCCAGCGGCAGGGTCAGGACCGTTCGGCCGCCCGGCACCTCGGTGCCCGGCAGGTCGATGCGGATCTCCGCGTCGTCGCGCACCGCCTGCTCCGCCTCGGTCAGCCGTTCGCGGGCCTCCTCCAGCTTCTCCTGGTGCAGCGCCCGCTGCTTGCCGGCGTTCACCTGGGCCTTGCGCTTGAGCGTGCCCGCGGCCATCTTGGAAACCTTCTTGTTCTCGGCGGCCTTCCTGCCCTGGCGCGCGCTGCGCTCGATCCTGGTGCGGGCCTCGATGAGCTCGCGCTGCTGCCGGCGC
Organism: Nonomuraea terrae; assembly: GCF_044465245.1. Taxonomy (NCBI): domain Bacteria; kingdom Bacillati; phylum Actinomycetota; class Actinomycetes; order Streptosporangiales; family Streptosporangiaceae; genus Nonomuraea; species Nonomuraea terrae. The sequence continues at coordinate 824,262 of NZ_JBITLL010000003.1, forward strand.
ACCTCGCCACCGGCGGTGCGGACCACCCGCTCGGCGGCCTCCTGCTCGGCCTCGACCTGCGCCTCGTACGCGGTGAGGTTGCCGCCGTACACGCGGACGGCGCCGTCGCGCAGCTCGGCGATCTGGTCCGCCAGCTCCAGCAGCGCGCGGTCGTGGCTGACCACCAGGAGCACCCCCTGCCAGGCGCCGACCGCGGCGTACAGCCGGCGGCGCGCGTCCAGGTCGAGGTTGTTGGTGGGCTCGTCGAGCAGCAGCACGTCGGGCCGTTTCAGCAGCTGCGCGGCCAGCGCGACCATGATGGTCTCGCCGCCGGACAGCGTGCCGACCGTGCGGTCGAGACCGATGTGGCCGAGGCCGAGCCGGTCGAGCTCGGCCCGGGCGCGCTCCTCGACGTCCCAGTCGTCGCCGACCGCGGCGAAGTGCTCCTCGGCCACGTCACCGCTCTCGATGGCGTGCAGCGCCGCCCGCGTCGCGCTGATCTCCAGCAGGTCCGACACGGTACGGCTCGCGCCCAGCGGGACGTTCTGCGGCAGGTACCCGATCACCCCCGAGACGGACACGGAGCCCGAGCGCGGGGTCAGCTCTCCGGCGATGATCTTCAACAGGGTTGATTTGCCCGATCCGTTGACCCCGATGAGCCCGGTGCGACCCGCGGGGAAGGCGGCGTCGAGCTTGTCGAGCGCCTTCGTGCCGTCCGGCCAGGAGAAGGACACGTGATCGACGACGATGGAATGAAACATGAGGCGGCTCCCATCACAAAATCCGAAATTTCGTGACTTGGCGGGAACACCGCAGATGCACGCGACACAGGGGAACGCGGAGAGGCGTCCGAGCTCGGAGCGAGGACATGCCCGAGGTCCAGGTGTGCGCGCATGCCCACGTCAGGGCGGAACGGCGCGGTGCCCGCGACCTCAGATCCTCACGTCAACTGCCCCCAGGGCTCGGCTGCAAGACGTATGACAGCGTACGCGACCCCCGCGACGGCCGGCAAGGCACCTGTGCGGCGACGGTCCGCCCAGACCATCGACTGAGACGCCGCTCACACCCTAGAGTCGGGGCCAACATCCCCCAGGAGGTCAAGGCATGTCGAGCATTCCCGCCCTGCTGCGTGACCGGATCGCGGCGACCCCCGACGCCGAGGCGTACCGCGTGCCGTCCGATGACGACTGGACGTCACTGTCATGGCGGGAGGTGGGCGAGCGCGTGCGCGAGCTGGCCCTGGGCCTGTCAGAGCTCGGCTCCGGGCCGGGCAATCGCGTGTCCATCCTCTGCTCCACCCGCCTCGAATGGATCCTGGCCGACCTCGCGGTGCTGTCCACCGGCGCGGCCACGACCACCATCTACCCGTCCAACACGGCCGCCGAGTGCGCGTTCGTCATCAACGACTCCGGCAGCACGATCGTCGTCGCGGAGGACGACGGCCAGGTGGCCAAGCTCAGGTCGGTGCGCGACGAGCTGCCCGGCGTCACCCACGTGGTGGTCGTCGACGGCTCCCCCAGCGACGACGGCTGGGTCGTCACCCTCGACTCGGTCAAGGGCGGCAAGGGCGACTACGACGCGATGGTGGACGCCATCGCCCAGGACGACCTGGCCACGCTCATCTACACCTCCGGCACCACCGGCCGGCCCAAGGGCGTGGAGCTGACCCACGACAACTGGCTCTACACGGCGCAGGCCGTACGCGAGGTCGGCCTGATCGGGCCGTCCGACCTGCACTTCCTGTGGCTGCCGCTGTCCCACTCGTTCGGCAAGCTGCTGGAGGTCGTGATGATCGCCATGGGCGTGCCGACCGCGATCGACGGCCGCCTCGACAAGATCGCCGACAACCTCGGCGTGGTGCGGCCGACGGTCATGGCCGCCGCGCCGCGCATCTTCGAGAAGATCCACAACACGGTCGTGGCGACCCAGCGGCGCGAGGGCGGCCCCAAGCTGCGCATCTTCACCTGGGCCCGTAAGACGGGCATCCGGGTCAGCCGGGCCCGCCAGCACGGCGCGGCCGTCCCGCTCACCACCCGCGTCGAGTACGCCATCGCCGACCGTCTGGTGTTCAGCAAGCTGCGCGCCCGCTTCGGCGGGCGGATCCGCTTCTTCATCTCTGGCGCCGCGCCGCTGTCTCAGGACATCGCCGAGTTCTTCGACGCCGCCGGTCTGACGATCCTCGAAGGGTACGGGCTGACCGAGTCGTCGGCGGGCAGCTTCCTCAACCGGCCCGACTCGGTGAAGTTCGGCACGGTCGGGCTACCGTTCCCGGGCACCGAGGTCCGCATCGCCGACGACGGCGAGGTCCTCATCGGCGGGCGCGGCATCATGCGCGGCTACCACGGGCTGCCGGAGGAGACCGCCGAGGCGCTGGCCGACGGCTGGCTGCACACCGGCGACATCGGCGAGCTCGACGAGGCCGGGCGGCTGCGCATCACCGACCGCAAGAAGGAGCTGATCAAGACCTCGGGCGGCAAGTACGTCGCGCCGACGTACTTGGAGGGCCGCATCAAGGCCACCTGCCCGTACGCCTCGCACGTGTTCGTCCACGGCGACCGGCGCAACTACGTCACGGCGCTGGTGACGCTGGACATGGACGTGGTCAAGCCGTGGGCGCAGGCCGAGGGGCTGCCGCTCGACCCGGCGGAGCTGCGCGAGCACCCGCGCATGCGCGAGGAGGTCGAGAAGGCGATCAAGCAGGTCAACGCCGACCTCGCCAGTTACGCCACGGTCAAGAAGTTCGCGATCCTGGCCGAGGACTTCACGGTGGAGACGGGCGAGCTGACCGCCAGCCTCAAGATCAAGCGCAAGGCGGTCGAGGAGCGCCACGGCCGCGTCCTCGACTCCCTCTACGACGCCTGACGCCGAAGGTGATCTCCCGCCTGCCGGTGCGGCCCCGGCACTGCGACGCGCAGGCCATGGTGCACGCCATCCGCTACTACGAGTTCTTCGAGGACGCCTTCCTCGACTGGCTCGCCGCCCGGGGCGGCTACGAGCGGCTCCGGCGGCAGGGCGCCGACCTGGTGATCCGGGCCAGCGGATGCGAGCACCACGCCCCCGCCCGGCTCGGCGACGTGCTGGCCGTGGAGAGCGGCCCCGCGCGGATCGGCACGACGTCGATCACGATGACGTTCACGATCCGGCGGGGCGAGGGCGAGCTGGTGGCCGTCGGCACGATCACGTACGTGTGCGTGCGCGGCGGCCGCCCGGCCGCCCTCCCGGCGATGCTGACGTGACGGTCACAGCACCCGCTTGGCGTACGGGAGGGAGCGGACCAGATAGGCCGCCGACCAGCACGCCGGCAGCGCGAGCGCCAGCAGCACCGCGAACTTGGCGACCGCGGGGGCCTCCAGCCAGCGCAGCGCCCAGCCGAGGGCGACCAGCACGAGCGGGTGGATGAGGTAGACGGTGAAGGCGTGGTTCGACAGGAATCTGCCGCGCGGCCCCTGCCGGTTGTGCCGCTCGCGGAACAGCACGGTCATCCCGAGGATCATGCTGACGGCGAAGGCGGACTCCCACAGCGCCATCAACGCCTGGGACGTCGCCCCTGTGGTCAGGAGCGCCGCCGGCAACAGCACCGCGCTCGACACGCCCGCGGCGGCCAGCCCGAACCGCCCCGCCCGCGCGGGCAGCGTCTCGAACCACCCGCGCCGGTGGGCGACGCACCCGAGCACGAACATGCTCACGTACTGCGGCAGGAACTGCGGCGACGGCAGGCCGAGCACCGGCACGTAGGTGCCGGTCGGCACGGGGAAGCGCCACAGGAACGTCACGACGGCGAGGCCGAGCACGAAGGCGACGATCCAGAGCGGCCGCACCGGGGCGGGCGCCCGCTCCGCCTGAGCCGGACGCAGCAGGGCCCGCCAGGCCGCGTACGCCAGGGCGAAGACGATCAGCACCTCGACGAACCACATGGGCCCCGGGTCCCAGGAGGCGAGGTAGTACTGCCAGTACGGCAGGTCCAGCGCGAGGTAGCCGCCGAAGTTGACCAGCGGCCGGAGCAGCAGGAGGAAGGCGAGCAGCGGGATGCCGAGCCGGATCAGCCGGTCGCGCACGAACGCGCGCCCGCCCTTGCGGTCGTGGGAGCCGGGGGTGAAGAAGCCGGAGATGAGGAAGAAGAAGCCCATGAAGAACGCCTGGTTCACCGTCACCAGGATGTCGAGCAGGATCCCGGAGGGGTCCTTGGCCGGCTCGACGTAGAACCAGAGCGGGATGTTGCCGTACGTGAGCGCCGCGTGATGCGCGACCACTAACGCGGTCAGCACGATCCGCAGGTTGTCGATGGCGTAGAGCCTGGTCCTGGTGCCCGTCTGCGTCGTCATTTCCGGCATGCCCTTTCGAAGAGGTCGGCCAGTTGCCGTGCGTGCGCGTCCAGGTCGTGACCGGGGTTGGCGGCCCAGTACGCGAACATGCTGTCGATGGCCGAGGAGTGGGCGACGGCCATCACCCGCCGGTCGAAGTCCCTGAACTCGCCGCTCTCCTGACCCAGCCGGTAGATCTCCTCCAGCGCGCGGTAGATCTCCTCGTTGGCGTTGATGCCGTAGCGCGGCTGCCCGTCCGCGGTCCTGAGGTTGTAGAAGATCTCGCCCAGGGCCAGGAGCTGGGTGCGGTGGCCGCGCATGTGGTCGGCGACGGAGACGATGTGCGTCCGCAACAGCTCGGTGGCCGTGGTGAGGCCGACCATCCTGGTGCCGACGTGCTCGGCGATCGTGCCGTACGTGCGCTCGACGACCTCCTCCATCAGCTCGTCCTTGCCGGCGAAGTGGTAGGAGATGACACCCTTGCTGATGCCCGCGTGCTGGGCGATCCGCGCCAGCGACGCCTGCGCGAACCCGATCTCCGCGATCACCTCGATCGCGGAGGCCACGATCTGCGCCCGCCGCGCCTCCTCGATGAACGACCGCTCCTTCTGGCCGCTTGCCTCATTTTCTGACCGCATGGCCAAAATCTAGCCCATGCGGACGATCCGCGCGACCATCGGGACGGTCAGAAGGGCAGCCAGCCGACGCGGCCGTGGCAGGTGCCGCCGGCGGCGACGTGGTCGGCGACGGCGCGTTCGAGGCGGGTGCGCCGGGGCAGGGCGGCCGGGTCGGCGGCGTCGGCGCCGTACACGAAGGCCAGCATCTCGCTGTCGTCGAAGCGGTGGAGCAGGCGGAACCTGCGCTGGAAGGCGACGATGTTGGAGCCGTCGGGCAGGCGGCGGGCGAGATCGTCGTTCAGCAACCACGACCCGCACGTCATCACCAGCGGCTTGTCGTCGGGGAAGTGCCGGGGGAAGAACCGCCGGGCCCGCGCGAAGGACTCCTCGCACGCCTCGGGCGTGAGCGGGCCGAGAAAGTCGGGCACGTGCACGTCGATCGCCGGCGAGCCGGGCCCGAGCGGCAGCCCGGCCTCCCGGATGGCGCCGGCCGCGACCTGCCCGAGCCTGGCGCGGTTGAACTGCAGCCGGCCGAGGGCGTACAGCAGGCCGCGGGCGTGCAGCATGAACCAGTCGGGGGCGTGCAGGCCCGGGGTGCCGTGGCGCTTGCGGTGCACCGTCATGTTGCGCCCCAGGTCGGTGAACGTGGCCCAGGACACCTCCTCCGGGATGCCCAGCCGCCGGTGGTAGGCGCGGGTGTGCGGCAGCGCGGCGAGGAAGACGTACACGTAGAAGTACGGCCCCAGCTCGGGCAGCGGCTGGAACCACGGCGGCCCGCTGAGCTCGCCCATCGTGGACACCAGCGAGCGCACGCACCGCTCGGCCAGCCACCACGCGCCGGTGCCGGGCTGCGGCGCGGCGGCCACGACGGCGCCCACGTCGTCGTGCGGCACGGCGAGCCGCAGCAGCTCCGTGGCGAGATCGGCGGGCAGCGCGAAGTCGGGCCCGTCGACCGACTCCAGGTGGTCGAGCCAGGCGGGGTGGGCGCTCAGGAGGGCTTTGACGTCCATCCCGGTCAGCCTAGCCGGGCCCGGTAGACCGCCCGCGCCTGCTGCAGCAGCGAGACGTGGTCGCCGAACTGGTAGGGGCTCACCAGCCGGGCGTGCTGCCTGATCAGCTCCTCCAGCAGATCGAGCCATTCCAGGCACCAGCGCACGTCCTCGGGCCTGGCCACCCGGCGGCCGGCCACGTCCACGTGGACGGGGCTGGTCAGGGCGTAGCCGGTGGCGGTCAGCGTGCGCGGGTGCGGGTCGCACAGGACCTCGGCGATCACGTAGGTGGGCCCGTCCACCTGCAGGTCCGCGGAGACGGTGAGCCGGTCGTCGCCGTGCCGCCGCTCGCCGTCCGGCAGCCGCTCGGCCCCCGCGCGCACACCGTCGGCGGTGCGGATGCGCACGGCGGCGACCTCGGGCCCGACAGCGGTGGCGGTGACGCTGAGGCGGTCACCGGGGCGGGCGGCGATCACGTGTCCGGGCCCGTGGCCGTTCACCGTCAGCTCCAGCCACGGGCCGGTGGTGGCGAACGTCCGGCCCGCGCGTACGGCGGCGGCGAACGAGCGGGCCGTCAGCTCGCCCTCGACGCGGGCGTAGACGCGGGCCCAGCCGGGCGGGTTCGACTGGTCGTGCGAGCGGGTGAACGAGATCGTCGCGTCGGTGCCCGCCGTGACGGCCAGCCGGTTGCCCGCGCCGATCAGCCGCCGGTACACCGCCGCCGTGGCCTGGATCGACGCGTGTGTGAGCACGTCGAGGCTGTCCACCAGGCCGAGCGCGGCGTCGGCGACCAGCTCGCGGGCGGTGCAGTTGCGCGGCGCGGGCGACATGACGCCCTCGGGCGGGTCGCCCTCGCCGATCGGCGCGCAGAACGGGTGGCTGTAGCCGACGAGCGCGCCGAGGCCGCGCAGCTCGCGCAGCCCGTCGGCGTTGGGGGGCCAGTCGGCGTCGCCGTCGAACCCGGTGTGGTAGCGGCCGGGGGCCGAGCGCGGCGCGAACGCGTAGACGTGGCCGAGCAGGTCGTTGCGGTACTCGACGCCCATCCTGGCCACGTGGGTCGCGTCGGACCAGGGCAGATCCTCGTCCGACCAGTGCTCCAGGGCCTCGCGGTCGTAGACGCGGCGGCCGGAGACGTTGCCGGCCACCAGGTTGAGCACGTGCAGGTCCTCGCCGTGCTGGGCGGCGGCCGCGTCGGCGGGCGCGGCCACCACGTCGCCCGCCCAGTTGAGGTGGGCGTGCATGTCGCCGCCGTACCAGCCGCGGGCGGCGGCGTCGTACAGGCGCCGCGGGGTGAGCTCCACCCGGTGCTCTGCGCCCGGGCCGGGCAGCAGCTCCAGCGTGGCCTCGCCGTACTCCATGCCGCGCGCGGCCGTGACGGACAGCGGCACGCACGGCACCTCGAGGACGAGGTCGTCGCCGTGGAAGTACGGGCGGCCGTGGTAGTCGTGGCGGCCGGGCGTGCCGGGCGGGAACCAGCCGCCCCCGTCGGCGTCCACCACGCTCCACCGGCACGGCATCCCGGCCACCAGGCGCAGCCGCGCCGACGGGATGGGCCGCACCAGGGTGTCCAGCCCGACGGGGGAGCCGTCCACGACGACGACGCTGTCCTGGCCGACCTCGACCAGCCAGGCGCCGCACGGGTCGAGCAGCCGGTGCTCGCCGTCCACGCTGACCGGGCAGGGCTCCTCACGGCGGGAGTCGACGAGCAGCGGGAACCGCTCCTCGCCGCGGCCCGCCGGCCGGACAGCGGGGGCGAGCGCGGGCCGCCACGTGACGGACGCGCCGGGCGCGCGGGGCTGCGCGCCCGGCGGCACGACGAGCGGCACGCCGTTGCCCTCACCGGTGTACGACGGCAGCAGGACCGTGCGCGGCGCCCCCTCCACGATGATCTCGCCGGGGCCGACGCGCACGGCGACGAGATGGCCCGGCAGCTCGCCGTCGAGGGTGTCGCGCAGCACCCGGTCGTAGTCCGGCTCGGCCAGGCGGGCGGCGAGCTGGTCGGGCGGCTCGGCTGGGTGGCGTTCGGCGACCGCCTTGAGCACCAGCTCCCAGAAACGGTCGAGCAGCGAGGGCGGCAGCACCCGGCGCCTGGCGAAGAACTTCACGTAGTGGACCTCCGGCTCGCCCCACGTGATGCCGTGCTCGTCCAGGAGGCGGCCGTACTGCTCAAGCGCGCCCGCCACCCTCGCGGGCAGCGTCGACTCCGCACCCATCTGTGCCCTCCCCACTCGGTTGCGCGCCATCGTGACATGGATCACGCAGGCGCCTGGGGCGGCTCCGAGGGCGGGGGTGGGGATGTTCCACCCGTGGGAGAGGTATCTGCACCACGAGGGTTCCGATGCTGTCCCCGGGATCGCGCACCCCGATTCGAGACAGACCGTAACGCCTCGTACACAGAGGGTGTTTCCCCGGTACGGTGCCGGAACGTGTCAGGGGCGCTTGAAGGCGGACAGGATGCGGTCGGCGGCGAGGGCGGGGGTGAGCTCGCCCGCCAGGACCTCCCGCTCCACCGTCTCGGCGATCTCCGTGACCCTGGGGTCGTGGCGCAGCTCGGCGAGCAGGCGGTCGCGGACCAGCGTCCACGTCCAGCCGACCTGCTGGGCGCGGCGCTTGGCGGCCACGTCGAGGGCGTCCTGGTGGGCCAGCACGTGCCGCCAGACGTCCTCCAGGCCCTCCCCCGTCAGCCCGCTGCAGGTGAGCACGGGCGGCGGGGCCGTGTCGGAGCGCAGCATGCGCAGCGCGCCGGCCAGCTCGCGGGCGGCCTTCCTGGCCGGCAGCGCGTACTCGCCGTCGGCCTTGTTGACCGCGATGACGTCGGCCAGCTCCAGCACGCCCTTCTTGATGCCCTGCAGCTGGTCGCCGGTGCGGGCCAGGGTGAGCAGCAGGAACGTGTCGACCATGTCGGCCACCGCGGTCTCCGACTGCCCCACGCCCACGGTCTCGACCAGCACGGTGTCGAATCCGGCCGCCTCCACCACGACCATGGCCTCCCGGGTGGCCTTGGTGACGCCGCCGAGCGTGCCGGAGGTCGGCGAGGGCCGGATGAACGCCGCCGGGTCGGCCGACAGCCGCGCCATGCGGGTCTTGTCGCCGAGGATGCTGCCGCCCGTCCTGGTGGAGGACGGGTCCACGGCCAGCACGGCCACCTGGTGGCCGCGCGCGGTCAGCAGCGTGCCGAGCGCGTCGATGAACGTGGACTTGCCGACCCCGGGCACGCCCGAGATGCCGACCCTGCGGGCACGGCCGGCCAGCGGGGTGAGCTCGACGAGCAGCCGCTGCGCCAGGGCCATGTGGTCGTGCCGGGTCGACTCGACCAGCGTGATGGCGCGGGCGATCCACGTACGCGAGCCGGCCCGCACGCCCTGCGCGTAGTCCTCCAGCGCATGCACCCTGTCACCCCTTTCTTCGGTGTTGATCAGCTTAACTTCTGACAAGTCTTGACATTTGCCAGTAGGGTGCTGGAGTTCTGGATCTCAGCCGTCACAGGAGTCACTCCCCTCATGCCCAATGTCGAACCCCTGCGCGAGGGCGATCCGGCGGCGGTGGGGCCGTACCGGCTGGCCGGGCGCCTCGGTGCGGGCGGGCACGGGGTCGTCTACCTCGGCCGCGCGCACACCGGGACACCCGTCGCGGTCAAGGTGCTGCACGAGGGGCTCGCCGCGGGTGACCGGCTGGCCGCGGACATCGCCGCGGCGAGCCGGGTGGAGCCGTACTGCCTCGCGCGGGTGCTGGACGCCTCGACGGGCGGGCGGCCGTACATCGTCTCCGAGTACGTGGACGGGCCGTCGCTGCAGCAGGAGGGGCCGCTGGGCGGGCCGGAGCTGCGGGAGCTGGCCGTGGGGACGGCGACCGCGCTGGACGCGATCCACCGGGCCGGCGTCGTGCACGGCGACCTCACGCCCTCGAACGTGCTGCTCGGGCCGGACGGGCCGCGGGTGGTGGACTTCGGCCTCGCCGGTGCTCTGGGGTCGGGCATGAAGGCGACCAGCAGCATCGTGGGCACACCCGCGTACATGGCGCCCGAACGGCTGTCCGGGAAGGCGGCGGAGGCGCCGGCGGACGTGTTCTCGTGGGCGTCGGTGCTGGTGTTCGCGGCGACCGGGGTGCCGCCCTTCGGCGACGACGCGCTGCCCGCCGTGATCCACCGCATCCTGCACGAGGAGCCGCGCCTCGGCGACCTGCCGCGCGCGCTGCGCGAGGTCGTGGCCGCCTGCCTCGCCAAGGACCCGGCGGCCCGGCCCGGGATGCGCGAGGTGCTGCGCCGTGTGTCGGCTCCCCCGCCGCGTCCCGCTCCCCCGTCCGCGTTCGACTGGGAACACACCCCCGACCGCGCCTGGGACCCTCCCGCCCCCGCCGACCCCACCCGCGCCGCCGAGGAGACCTCCGTCCTGAGCGCGGAACACACGCCGGCGCCCAGCGCCGGCCAGCCCACCAACCCGGTCCAGATCACCGAACCGCCCATCACCGCCGAGCCGGTCCCCACCGTCGGCCCGACCGCCGAGTCGGCTCCCACCACCGGCCCGACCACCGGCCCGGCCCACCCGGGCGTACGCGGCCCCGCGGCGCCGGCGGGCGTGCTCGGCGCCGCAACCGCGGAGCGGCCCCTGCCGCACCGCTCCTCGGCGTCCGCGGCGGAGGCGGGCCTCCCGCGACGCACCTCGACGCGTACGACGCCCGGCAACGGTCCCCGGACCGCCGCGGCCCTCGGGCCGCACACCGGCTCGGCACCGCACACCGGGGCGGCACCGTACACCGGGGCGGAACCCGTCTTCCCGCCCCTCGACGACCCGCCTTGGCCGCACACCGGGGCGGCGGTGCACAACGCGGCGCACAACGGTGAGGAGGAGACCGCCTCGACGCTTCAGGCGCTCTTCGACCTCTCCTCCGCCGTCGAAGCGCCGGGGGCCGGGTCCGGCCGGCCGGACGGACCGCCGCCTCACAGGTCCGCGGCCAGGACACCCGAGCCGCCGGAGTTCAGCGCGCCGCCGGGTTTCGCCGATCCGGTGATGTCCGGGGTGGAACACTCGACGGCGCCCGCCGCGTCAGTGGGTTCCCCGGCGGGGGCGGGAGCGCGGGACGTGCCTGCGCCCGGGTGGCGGGATGACGGGCACGGGACCGCGGTGGAACACGACGCCGACGTGAGCGCGCGCCCCGCCGGCGGCTCGCCGCGAAATGGCGCCGTGTCGGGCGACGACGGCGTGCACGGCGGTGACGGGCCGTCTTATCGCGACGGCCTGTACCACGACGGCGCATACCACGAGGGCGGCCTGTCCGGCGGTGACGGACCGCCGCAGGGCGGCGACGTGGACGGCCGGGCCGAGGGCGGCGCCGGGAACCGCGGTGAGGGGCGCGGGCGGCGGGTCAAGACGGCGCTGGTCGCGGTGCTCGCCGGCCTGTGCGTGGTCGCCTTGGGCGGTGCGATCCTGTGGCTCACCCCGACGACGCCGACCTCGATGACCGCGAAGCTCGCCGTCGTCACCGACGCTCCCACGGCGCCCCCGGGGACCACTCCCCCACGAACCGGCACGCGTACGGCCCCGCCGAGCCCTCGGACGGACGGCAGGCCCAGCGCGGTCTCCACCGACGCGACCGGCGGGGACACCCCGGCCGGCGCGCTCGGCGGGTTCGCCATCGCCCAGGTGCGCCCCGCCGGCACCAGGGACGGCGTCTGCTGGTCCGGCGGCGAGGTCACCCTGCGCGCCCTGGTACGGCGGACCGGCGAGGCGACGAGCTTCGACTACACCTGGGTCATCGACGGCGCCGACGTCGCCCGCTCGTCGGCGGTCATCGGCGAGAACGGCCGCCGTCTCCTCGCCGCGCCCCGCCCGCTGAGGAGCACGGGCGGCGCCCACAGCGTCACGCTGCGGATCACCTCCCCCGTGGCCCTCCAGCGGACGGTCACGGTCACGATGTGCGAACAGGCGGCCTACTGACGGCCCCTGAGCTGCTCCAGCAGGTCGAGGGCGGCGTCGGCGATCACCGTGCCGGGCGGGAAGATGGCGGCGGCGCCCGCGGCGCGCAGCTCGTCGTGGTCGCCGGGCGGGATGACGCCGCCGACCACGATCATGATGTCGCCGGCGTCGAGGTCGGCGAGGGCCTGGCGCAGCGCGGGCACCAGGGTCAGGTGACCGGCGGCCAGCGACGAGACGCCCACGATGTGCACGTCGGCCTCGACCGCCTGCCGGGCCACCTCCTCCGGCGTCTGGAACAGCGGGCCGACGTCGACGTCGAAGCCCAGGTCGGCGAAGGCGGTGGCGATCACCTTCTGGCCGCGGTCGTGGCCGTCCTGACCCATCTTGGCCACCAGGATGCGCGGCCGGCGGCCCTCGGCGCGCTCGAACTCGGCGCACGCCCGGCGGGCGCGTTCGATGTTCTCGGCCGGGCCTGACTCGTCGCGGTACACGCCCGTGATCGTACGCACCTGCCCGGTGTGCCGGCCGAACACGCGTTCCAGCGCGTCGGAGATCTCCCCTACGGTGGCCTTGGCGCGGGCGGCGTCCACGGCCAGCTTGAGCAGGTTGTGCTCCAGGCCGGGCGCGGGGTGACCGGCGGCCTTGGTGAGCGCGTCAAGGGCGCGCCGCACGGCCTCGCCGTCGCGTTCGGCCCTGAGCCGGGCGAGCTTGTCGAGCTGCCGGGCGCGTACGGCGCTGTTGTCGACCTTGAGCACCTCGATGGTCTCGTCGGCGCCGGCGCGGTACTTGTTCACCCCGATCACCGGCTGGCGGCCGGAGTCGATGCGCGCCTGGGTGCGGGCGGCTGCCTCCTCGATGCGCAGCTTGGGCAGCCCGGCCTCGATGGCCTTGGCCATGCCGCCGGCCGCCTCGACCTCCTGGATGTGGGCCCAGGCGCGTTCGGCGAGGTCGTGGGTGAGCCGCTCGACGTAGTAGGAGCCGCCCCAGGGGTCGATCACGTGCGTGGTGCCGGACTCCTGCTGCAGCAGCAGCTGGGTGTTGCGGGCGATGCGGGCCGAGAAGTCGGTCGGCAGGGCGAGGGCCTCGTCGAGGGCGTTGGTGTGCAGCGACTGGGTGTGGCCCTGGGTCGCGGCCATGGCCTCGACGCAGGTGCGGACCACGTTGTTGAACACGTCCTGCGCGGTGAGCGACCAGCCGGAGGTCTGGCTGTGCGTACGCAGGCTCAGCGATTTGGGGTTCTTCGCGCCGAACCCGGAGACGAGCCTGGCCCACAGCAGGCGCGCCGCGCGCAGCTTGGCGACCTCCATGAAGAAGTTCATGCCGATGCACCAGAAGAACGACAGGCGCGGCGCGAACCGGTCGAGGTCGAGGCCCGCGGCCATGCCGGCGCGCAGGTATTCGACGCCGTCGGCCAGCGTGTACGCCAGCTCCAGGTCGCAGGTCGCCCCGGCTTCCTGAATGTGGTAACCAGAAATGCTGATGGAGTTGAATTTCGGCATCTTTTCGCTGGTATAAGCGAAGATATCCGAAATGATGCGCATTGACGGCGTCGGCGGATAAATGTAGGTATTGCGGACCATGAACTCCTTGAGGATGTCGTTCTGGATGGTCCCCGCGAGCTGCTCCGGCGCGACACCCTGCTCCTCGGCCGCCACGATGTACATCGCGAGCACCGGCAGCACGGCGCCGTTCATGGTCATCGACACCGACATGCGGTCGAGCGGAATGCCGTCGAACAGCTGCCGCATGTCGTAGATCGAGTCGATCGCCACCCCCGCCATGCCGACGTCGCCCGCCACCCGCGGGTGATCGGAGTCGTAGCCCCGGTGGGTGGCCAGGTCGAAGGCCACCGACAGCCCCTTCTGCCCGGCGGCCAGGTTGCGGCGGTAGAACGCGTTGGAGTCCTCGGCCGTGGAGAAGCCCGCGTACTGGCGGATGGTCCACGGCTGGTTGACGTACATCGTCGGGTACGGGCCCCGCAGGAACGGGGCGGCCCCCGGGTACGTGCGCAGGAAGTCGAGCCCCTCCAGGTCGGCGGCCGTGTAGAGGGGTTTGACCCCGATGCCCTCGGGTGTCTCCCACACCTCGGCCTCCGGCCGTGGCGCCGGGCCCACGTCGGCCGGCCCGTCGCCCAGCGGGATGCCGGAGAAGTCGGGGATCATCGGGCCACCTCCAGGTCGTCGAAGGTCTCGCGGAGCACGGCCAGCGCGTCGCAGCCGGCGTGGAGATTGCCGTCCACCCCGTCGTAATGCCCCCTGCCGGCCAGCCACACCCTCCTCGCGCCCGCCTTGCGCAGGGCGGCGGCCACGGCGGCGGCGTGCTGCTCGTACAGCCGGTCGGTGGAGCACAGGCAGGCGACGGGCGAGCCGCTGACCGCGAAGGCGGTGGCGATCTGCTCGGGATCGGTGCCCGGCCCCGCGGTCTCGGTGGCCAGGCCGCCCGCCTGGAACAGGTTCGCGGCGAACGCGGCGCGCGCGGTGTAGGCGGCCAGGGGCCCGATGGTGGCCAGGAACACGGTGGGCCGCTCGGGCAGGGCGTCGGCCAGGTCGCGCAGCCGCTCGTACGGCTCCGCGTAGCGCACCCGGGGCAGGCCGCCCTCCTCCGGCACGGGGGCGGGGCGCCGGTGCACCGGCTTCTCGTGCAGGTCGGGGAACTCGCTGACGCCCGTGATGGGCAGGCGGCGGCGGGCGACGTCGGCCTCGCGGCGGGCCCGGGTGGCGGCGATGCGCTCGGACACCAGGCCGGCGGCCGCGTCGATGCCCCCGGCGGCCTCGATCTCCTGGAACCAGGCCCAGGCGGCCTCGGCGAGGTCGGCGGTGCGGCGCTCGACGTACCAGGAGCCGCCGGCGGGGTCGATCACGCGGCCGAGCGACGACTCCTCCAGCAGCAGCGACTGGGTGTTGCGGGCGATGCGGCGGGAGAAGTCGTCGGGCAGCCCGAGGCAGGCGTCGAACGGCTGCACGGTGACCGCGTCGGCCCCGCCCACCCCCGCGGCGAAGCAGGCGACGGTGGTGCGCAGCATGTTCACCCACGGGTCGCGGGCGGTCATCATGGCCGAGCTGGTGACGGCGTGCTGCCGCTGCCCGCCGGCCTCGGGGGCGCCGCACACCTCGGCGACCCGGGCCCACAGGCGGCGGGCGGCGCGCAGCTTGGCGATGGTGGCGAACTGGTCGGCGGTGGCGGCGTAGCGGAAGTCGATCTGACCGAGCGCCTGCTCGGCGGAGAGCCCGGCGCCGGTGAGCGCCCGCAGCTCGGCCACGCCACGCGCGATCGAGCAGCCGAGCTCCTCGACGTCGCCGCCCCCCGCGTCGTGGTACGGCGTCGCGTCGACGGTGACGGCGCGCAGGCCGGGGAAGTCCGCGGCGCAGCGCACGGCCAGCTCCGCCGCGGCGGGCCCGTACGCGCTGGAGGCTCCCAGGTTGCCGGTCGGCGCGACGCCGCGGGCGGCGGCCAGCCCGAGCAGCGCGTCGGCGGCCCTCTCGGTCAGCCGGCCGGCCTCCAGGACGACGGGGGCCAGGTCGAGGTAGACGTCCTTCAGCACCGTGGCGAGCGCGTCCACCGGGATCGCGTCGTCGCCGACGACCAGCCACAGCGAGGTGACGCCGTTCTCCAGGTCGGCCGGCACCGCCTCGGGGTCGGGCACGGCGTGCCGCTGCCGGACGTCCCATCCGGCGGCGGCGCGGGACCCGCGCACGTAGGGCGGCGCTCCGGGCGCGCCCGGGTCGCCGGGCAGGTCGTCGAGGTCGTAGAGCGGCGCGACGGTCAACCCGTCGTAGGTCGTGCGCGACAGCGCCTCCTCCGGCGAGCCGGCCTCGACGCCCGACTTGCGCAGGACCTCCAGCGCCAGCGCCCGCCAGTCGTCGCGTGATGTCGACGCGAACCCCGCTGCCAGTTCCATGATTCGGATACTAGGCGGTATGTCGCCGAGCCACTAACCCCGGGCTTGCGTGGTCCGGGGCAGGATCGCCGCGGTTCGTCACCGCACCGGAACGCCCGGGCGGGAGGCTCCGTTGCGGATCCAGGCGTAGAGGTGGGCGCCGGGGCACTCGGTCGCGTACCCGTCGCGGTGGCCCTTGATCTCCTTGCCCGCGAAGCCCTCCTCGCGGATGTAGGCGATCGTGTCCAGGATGCCGTGCAGGATCCCGTCGGGCGGCTGGACCAGGCCGGACTCGCCCACCAGCCCGAGCACGGCGTAGTGGCCGACGTTGAGACCGGGGCCGTTGGCGGCGGGCAGCCGGTGCAGCCCCCGCCCCTCGAACACCTTCTGATGGGGACACACCACGAACGAGTAGCCCAGGTCGATCCAGCCGTTGCGCTCCATGTGGTACGCCTGGATCGCGCGTACGAGGTCGACGCATCCGCCGTGGTCGGTGACGATCATGGGGTCGACCCGGCCGCCGGTGTAGTGGACCTTTACTCCTCTGGCGGATTCAGAGTCGAGCTGTGTGTAGTCGCCGCGGGGCGCGCGAGCCTTCCAGTCGCGCCGCAACACCAGGTCAAGGGCCACGGTCATCTCCGAGAGTCGCTGTGTGACCACTGAGCGTAACGTGGCGAACGCGGAACGGACTCGTGTATCGCGGATTTGCTCTACGGCCGGATCACGCGCCTTTCGGTGACGATCGCGGTGATGAGGTCGTGCGGGGTCACGTCGAAGGCCGGGTTGAGCGCCCGGGTGCCCTCGGGGGCCAGGCGGACACCCCGGACGGCGACGATCTCGTCGGCGCCGCGGTCCTCGATCTCGATGTGGTCGCCGGTCGGCGTGCGCGAGTCGATCGTGGACTCGGGGGCGACCACGACGAACGGCACCCCGGCGCGTTCGGCGCCGAGGGCGAGCGCGTACGAGCCGATCTTGTTGGCGGTGTCGCCGTTGGCGGCGATGCGGTCGGCACCGATGAGCACGGCGTCCACCTCCCCCTTGGCCAGCAGGTACGGGCCCGCGGAGTCGGCGATGAGCCGGTGCGGCGCCTCCATCCTGGCCAGCTCCCAGGTGGTGAGCCGGGCGCCCTGCAGCAGCGGCCGGGTCTCCAGCACGAGCACCTCGGCCAGCCGCCCGCGCTCGTGGAGCGTCTGGACGACGCCGAGCGCGGTGCCGCGTTCGACGGCGGCCAGGCCGCCGCTGTTGCACACGGTCATGATGCGCAGCCGGTCGCCTTCGAGCAGGTCGGCCCCGCGCTCGCCCATGGCCCGGCAGGCGGCGATGTCGTCGTCGCGGACGCGCAGCGCGGCGGCGAGCACCGCCTCGCGGCCTTCGTGCAGGTGGGCGACGGCCTGGTCGACGCCCCAGGCGAGGTTGACCGCGGTGGGGCGGGCGGAGCGCAGCTCGGCGATCTGCGCGGGGTCGCCGTCGGCGAGGACGACGCCGAGCGCGCCGGCCACGCCGAGCGCGGGCGCGCCGCGCACGGCCAGCCGCCGGATGGCGTCCACGAGCTCGTGCACGGTATGGATGCGCAGCACCAGGCACTTGTCGGGGAGCAACGTCTGGTCCACGAGCTCGATGGCGCCGTCGACCCAGTCGATGGTTCTCACAGGCAAACGGTAACCCCGGCGGAAGGAGAAGCCACTCAGCGCTCCGCGAGGACGATGACGGAGTCCTTCTCCCCCAGCACGATGGTCTCGGACTTGTCGGAATTGAGGACGATGCCGTAGTGCGGCGGCTCGTTGCGGCCCGCGGCGTCGCGGTAGCCGATGGCGGTCTCGCCCCGGCGCCGCGCCGACTCCACGATCGTGGAGAACGTCACCTTCGTGTCCGTCTTGACGTAGTCGCCGGCGGGGCGCGGGTAGATCTCCGAGCCGCGCGAGTCGAAGAGGTAGCCGAACACGTCCGCCAGGTGCCGGTTCTCGGCGAGCTGGGCCAGCAGCAGGCCGATGACGGTGTCGCTGATGACGATGTCGTCGGCCTCGGTGACCTCGGCCAGGGCCCGGTTGTTCTCGTCGTGCATCTCGCTGACGATCGAGTAGTGCTCGCCGAGCGTGCGCTGCATGTCGCGCAGCTGCAGCAGCGTCATGAGGGTGCGGGTGTCGGAGTGATGGGGGTCGAAGCGGTCGTCGGACAGCACGATGACGTGCTGGAAGAGGCCGACGCCGAGCGACTCCAGCGCGAACCTGTCGGTGGTGTCGCAGTCCTTGACGTTCACGGTGAGGTTCTTCAGGCCGGCGAGGTCCGTGCCGGCCTTGGGGTGGTCGGCGGCGATCTCCAGGACCGCGCCGTGGGTGACGTAGCCGTCGAGGTGGCGGACGATCTGCTCGGCGCGGCCGTTCCAGTTGAGCAGGAGCATGCGCTCGGGCTCGCGGGCCGCGGGCGCCTGGGGGATGACGATGGCCGGCTCGTCCACCGACGGCTTGCCGGCGGCCAGGCGTACGTGGGAGTCGTCGTGGGCGATGACGATGACCTGGTCATCGGCGTCGATGACGGTGTCCATGGGCGGGTTGAGCACGACGCCCGACGGCCGCCGCAGGCCGATCACGCAGGCGGTCTGGTAGCCGTGCAGGGCCTCCCCGTAGGTGACGCCGATAAGCTTCTTCGGGGTGCGCATGTAGATCTCGCCGCCGTCGAAGTTGAGCAGGTCCATGCAGACCACGGACATGCCGGACTGGCGCGAGGACTGCACGATCAGACGGGAGGCCGTGTCGTCGGAGTCGACCAGGTGCACGTCGGGGCCGCCGGCCAGGCGGGCGGCGGCGATGTTGCGGCTGGAGGTGAGCGCCGCGACCACGGGCGGGTGCGGGCCCTGGCGCTTGGCCAGGGCGAGCAGGATCTTGATCACGTGGGCGTCGGGGTCCTCGCCCTCCGGGGAGAGCACGACCACCGAGTTGGCCTCGGCGAGGTTCATCAGGGCGAGGTCGTGCGGCTCGGTCGGCCGTCCGGTGCGGCACACCAGGCGGGTCCTGCCGAGGCCGACGTGCTCGCGGATGGCCTCCTCCATCTCGAGCTTGTCGCGGTCGGCCAGGACGGCGATCACCGAGCCCTTCCGGCTGGCGTGCGCCTTGACCAGCTCGCCGACGATCGTGAACACCTGATCGGACCAGCCGAGCACCACCGTGTGCCCCGACTCGACGATCCGGGAGCGGCCCCGGCGCAGGCGGTCCACCTTCTGCTTGAGCCCGTTGGACAGCAGGCCGACGAGCATGCTCACGATGAAGATGCCGCCGAGCGACCCGGCGAACATCACGGTCATGTACGCGACGGAGCCCTTGTCGCTGGCCACCTTGCTCGGGGTGAGCGCGTGCATGAGCGAGATCCACAACACCTCGCCCGCGTGGCTCACGCCGTCGGGCTCGCCCGGCGCCAGCCACAGCGTGAGCGCGGCGGTGACCGCGATCAGCGCCACGGAGACCACGGCCAGCCAACCGATCAACGAGGTCGTGCCCTTCGACATGGTGTTGTCGAACCAGTACCGCACCCTCTCACGGAACGTGACCTTCGACACTTCCCCGATACCTCCGCGTAAGGAGTGATTTGACCCGACGACACAAGGTACCGGTCGATCTTGTCGCCCGTAGCGACAAAGGATCAAAGCGGTCCGTACGGATTGCGGGATGACGCACTTTTTCCGTCAAATGCTTCGACATCCGACCACGTGGAGGAGATCATGAGCTTCATGTCTGTGATGAGGGAGGTGCCGTCCACGAGTTCCGACTCCTCCGGGGTCCCGATGAACATCTGGCTCGACGACACCGACTCGGCCGTCGACGTCATCGACGCGCTGGCGTTGTCGCCGTTCGCCACGGGGGCCCAGCCATGGTCACGCCTGGCCAATCTGGAGCGCGTACGCCCCGAGGCCACGCTCAGCCCCGCCGAGGGGCGCCTGCTGCGGGCCGCGCGGATCCAGGACGGCTCGGAGTCGCGGCTCATCGCGGGTGACGGCTGGACGCTCCGGGTCGTACGCCACCGCAACCGCACCGCGACCGTCAGCGTGACGGCGATCAGCGACGACCTCGCCAGGTCGGTGCTGGCGGAGAGCATCGCGGGGGCCGAGGAGGCCGCGCCCGACGTCGACCACGTGGAGATGGGCTTCTGGTGGCGCGGGACGCACGGCGGCACCCGTTCGGAGAAGCCGATCACGGCGCAGCCCTGGACGGAGATCAGCAAGAACTACTCGGCCAAGGTCCGCCCCACGCTCGACCGGCTGATGTCGATCACCCCGGCCGACGTGAACGGCCGGCTCATCCTGCTGCACGGCCAGCCGGGCACCGGCAAGACGACGCTGCTGCGCTCGCTGGCCAAGCAGTGGAAGGACTGGTGCCAGGTCGACTGCGTGCTCGATCCGGAGCGGCTGTTCAACGAGCCCGGCTATCTCATGGAGGTGGCCGTCGGGTACGACACCGACGAGGAGGCGCAGCGCTGGCGGCTGCTCGTGCTGGAGGACTGTGACGAGCTGATCAGCGCGGGGGCGAAGGCGCAGGCGGGGCAGGGGCTCTCGCGCCTGCTCAACCTCACCGACGGTCTGCTCGGCCAAGGGCGTGACGTCCTGGTGGCGATCACCACCAACGAGGACCTCACCCGCCTGCACCCCGCCGTGGTCCGCCCGGGCCGCTGCCTGGCGCAGCTGGAGGTGGGGCCGCTGAGCAAGGAGGAGGCCGTCGCGTGGCTGGGCTCCTCCGAAGGCATCGGCCCGTCGGGCGCGACCCTGGCCCAGTTGTACGCCCTCCGCGCCGGCGCCGACCTCACCCCGCCCCCCGCCGACGACTCCACCGGACTCTACCTCTGACCCGCCCGCCCTGCCCCCACCCGGGAGCAGGGTTTCGCCATGCCCGCCGGGGGTCCGGGAGCAGGCATGGCGTGCCTTCTTCTGCGCCGCGTCCCGCTCGGCGCCACGCCGTCCCCGAGGTGTCCGCCTCGGGGACGGCGTGGGGTCAGGTGAGGTAGGTGTGCAGGCGGCGGGCGTGGCGGACGAAGGTGCTTGAGGCCCGGCGTTCGGCGATCTCCGTGACGCAGGGCAGGGCGCCCCGTGCTCCGGCCCGCTGCGCGGCGCGTACGGCGAAGGCGAGGGCCTGGGCGTGCCGGGTGGTCGGCCGCTTGTCCGGACCCGGCAGGAAGGCGGGCAGGAACCCCGTCATGATCCGCCACACCTCCCGGTGCGCCCCGAGCGACGCCGCGGTCTCCAGGGCCTCGAACACCGGCCCCGGCTTGAGCCAGGTGAGGTGAACGAGGAGCGCGAGCTGGCGCCCCAGCGCCTCGGCGCCGAGGTCTCCCCGCGCGGCCCCCTCCACCACGACGCGCGCCCGCTCCTCCGGCGTGCGCCACGCCCGTTCGCCGACGACGTAGGCGTGCACGAGCCCGACGGCCTCCCCCGCGGGCCCGCCGGTCCGCGCCAGCGCCCACGCCGCGGAGGACTCGACGCCGCCCGGCTCCCACAGGTCGGCCAGGTGCGGGACGAGGTGGGCGGCGACGACCTCGCGGTCGGACGGCATCACGTACGGCCACCACCGCAGGGTGCCGCCGGAGTCCTCCCGAGGGTGTTCGCCGGGGTCGGCGAGCAGGGCGTCCACCAGCGGCAGCCCGGACGGCGCCGTGACCTGGACCCGGGGCACCAGGCGGAGCGTCCCGCCGGCGTCGAACCTCCAGGCGATCTCGGAGGTGACCGCCTCCGGCCGTCGGCCGCTCATCCAGGACGCGACCGCCCGGCCCGCCTCGGAGGTCAGCCGCGCGGCCCGCTCCGCGACATCCGGCGGGATCGCGCGGGGCAGCCGCAGCAGCGCTTGCTGCAGGTCGGCGGGCAGGGCGTCGATCCCGTCGCGCTCGTACCCGGCCAGCCGATCCACCAGCTCGGCGGCGTCCAGGTGACCGGTGTCGGCGGTGGGCTCGGCCAGCAGGCGCGGCGGGAGCGCCTCCGCCTCGATCGCGTCGTACACCTCGGCCCACCGCCGCAGCAGGAACAGGTGCGGGGCGGGCACGTCCGCGGGCAACCGCGACTCGCCATGCCGCCCGGCCTCGACCGGCGTCCCGGCCGGCGCGCCGGCCTCTGCCGGACCCGCGAGTCGCTCTGGTCGTCCCGCGGCTCCGGCCACGGGCCACACCAGGTCGCCCAGCCGACTCGTAGCTCCGCCCGACGAACCGGCCGGCCCACCCGGCCGGCTCCCGTCGCCACCTGACGAACCCGCCGGCCCATCCGGCCGGCTCCCGTCGCCGCCCGACGAACCCGCCGGCCCGTCCGGGGGGCTCTCGCCGCCACCTGACGGATCCGCCGGCTCATCCGGTCGGTTCTGGTGCGCGCCGAGTCCGCGTAACCGGTGGGCGGCTCCGGCCGCCGGGCCTCCGGAGCCTCGTGCTCGGATCGGCGCGGTGCCGCGGGTCCTGGGGTCGAGCCCCGCACGGGTGACGATCAGGCGGGCGATCTCTTCGGACCAGCGCTCGACGTGCGTCCACGGACCGGCGGGCGGCTGCGGGCTCATGGGCTCGCTCGCCAGGCGGGCGGCGAGCGCGTCGGGGGTTTCCGCGTGCAGCCGCACGATGCCGGCGAGCCAGCGTTCCGCGGCTTCCCACGAGGAACCGCCGGGGCGGTCGCCCAGGTCCCTGACGGCGGCCACGGGTGCGGCGAACGGCCCTGACCCGCGGGGCCGCGGCAGCGGCACGGGCGTGAACCCGTCGGCATCCGCCTCGGCCGGCTCCCCGCCGAACAACGCCACCAGGGTCTCGCCGAGCTCCGGCGGCAGGACGCCGACCGCGTCCCTGACGGCCTCGGCGCCCACGGCCGTGAACCGCTTGGCGTGCTTGACCGCCGTCCGCACCGCCCGCCCCTGCACGTCGGACGACCCGCAGGCGAACGCGTACGCCAAGGCCGGGGCCAGCGCGTCGAGGTCGGCGGCCGGGTCGCGGGCCACCTGGTCGAGCCAGGCGAGCCCGGCGGTCACCAGCTTGCGCTCGCTCCTGAGCAGCAGCGCCCGGATGGCCTCCGCACGGTCGGCGGGATCGAGGTCGCCGAGGCGTCGGACGTGCCGGAGCGCCATCTCGGCCACCGGTCCTGGCGCGGCGGGCAGCAGCCGCAGGTAGTCGCGGCACCGCGCGCGCACCTCGTCGGGGGACGGGCCGAGCAGCTCGTGCAGGCGTACGAAGAAGCGCAGGTCGGGGGCGGCGCCGCCGCGCAGGAAACGCCGCAGGCAACCGTCGAGCAGCTGGTCGCGGCCGATCCGGCCGGTGCGTTCCAGCTCCGTGAGCGCGGCCAGCCAGGAGGCGGGCGGCGGCTCGCCGGCCGGTTCGTCGCGCAGGACGGCGCCGACGCCCTCCGCCTCGAACAACCGGGGCAGCAGGTGGCCGAGCAGCGGATCGTCGCGCAGGGCCGCGGCGGTGGGTGCGACGGCCGCCCAGGCCGGCACGAGCGGGTCGTGCTCGGGCGGGGTGGCGCCGCTGCGGCGCAGCATGGCCAGCGCGAGCCGGGCCCCCGAGACGGCACGGCGGCTGCCGCGCGGGACGGGTCTCAGCCGCAGCGCGGCGCGGACGGCGAAATCGGCCTGCCACGCGGGCGGGCGCTCGGCCAGGACGCGTTCGACCACATGGTCGGCGTCGGGCTCGTTCCAGGGCTGTTCGAGGTCACGGCGGTTGAGCCAGGCCAGCACGGCCGCGGCGCCGCCGATGACGCCCGCCCCGGCCACCCGGAGCGGGCCGGCCCAGCTCTCGTCGGGCATGGGCTGCCGGACGGCGCTCCAGGGGGCGTCCCACTGGTAGCGCTCGTACTCGTGGACGACGCGGCCCGCGCGGGCGACGTGCCGCCGCCAGGCCGCCTCGTTCGACAGCCGGTGCCGGTCCTCGCGCTTGACGCGCCTGGCCACGGCGCGGCTCTGCGCCACGGAGATGTGACCGGGCAGCAGCGCCGCCACCTCGCGGCGGGCCCGGTCGTCAAGGGCGAGCACGCACGCGGCCACCTGCTCGGGGTCGCCGCTGTCGACCGCGGCCACCACCGCCTCCCACGCCGAGCTCTCCCCCGCCGTCTCCGGCCCGGCACCCGGCCCCTCGACCGGCGTGACGGACATGACAGTCGTGACCGCCTCAACGGCGCCCTGTCCCGGCAGCACGGCCTCGCCGGAGACCAACGCCGAGAGCGGCACCGGCGCGTGCTCCGCGACCTGCGCCGACGCCGCAGGCGGAAGCGGCGCGGACGTCACCGCCTCAGCGGGAACCGAGGGTGAGGGGCCGATGGGGGGGTGGGTGGTCACAGGGTCGCCTCCGCGGGCGTGCGGGCGCGGACGCGGGCCGCCAGGACGTGCTTGCACGGCCCGCGGGAGCCCCGGTGGTCGAACCACCAGGGGCAGGTGCAGACGCCCTCGGCGATGCGCACCCGGCGGACCCCGCCGGGTGTCGTCACCTCGGCCTCGTCGCCTGACAGCAGTCGCACGGCGCCGGACTCGGCCAGTGCCCTGGCGGCCGTGAGGCGCGGGTTGAGCTCGGCCACCTGCTCCTTGTCGTAGGGCAGCTCGCGGTGGAAGTGGCCGGCGTCGTGCAGGTCGTAGCCGACGCGGCCGGCCGTGCCGAGCTGGGTGAGCGCGGCGCGGACCCGATCCAGGGGCAGCCCTGAGCGGTCGGCGAGCAGCCCCAGCTCGACGGTGGGCTCGAAGTTGAGCAGCATGCCGACCACGTCGGCGTCGCCCGCGGCCTCGTCGGTGGCCAGGTCGTCGAGGACGGCGCCCTCGCCCGAGAAGCCGCGCCACGGCTCGGGCGACAGGGCCAGCGTGTAGCGCATGCCGGGCAGCTCCACCTCCCACGCGCTCGCCGTGGAGGACCCGTCGGCGGGCCCGTACACGCGCAGCGCCTTGGCGAACCTGAGCAGCGGCATGAGCGTGGCCACCCGGCCCGCGCCCGACAGGCAGACCCCGCCCGGCGCGGGGCTCGTGGAGACGCGCAGGTCGCG
This sequence comes from Nonomuraea terrae, assembly GCF_044465245.1. Taxonomy (NCBI): domain Bacteria; kingdom Bacillati; phylum Actinomycetota; class Actinomycetes; order Streptosporangiales; family Streptosporangiaceae; genus Nonomuraea; species Nonomuraea terrae. Next base: position 848,902 of record NZ_JBITLL010000003.1, read on the forward strand.
GCCCGCCGGGACGGCCCAGACGGTGGCGCGGGCGCCGCGCGGCAGGGAGCGCAGGAACCGTACGGCGTGCGGCCCGGCCAGCTCGGCCCGCAGGTCCCAGCCGGCGGCGATCACCTGCACCTCGGCGAACCCGCGCAGCCACCGCGACGGCAGCGGCACCTTCTTCTCGACCACCGCGCCGTCGAGCGTGGTGACGGTCAGATCGTCGGGCCCGACGCCCAAGTGAAGCGGGTCGCTCCCGCCGACCCTGGCCAGCGACTCGCGCAGCGGCCCGTTGACGTCGACGTTGGTGGTGCCGCGGTCGAGGACGTCGCCGTCGAGCCCGGTCACGTCGAGGCGGGCGTAGACGCCGCCGCACGCCGAGAACGACTCGAACCTGAGGCGTTCGCCGTCGCAGGTCACCACCGGGTCGCGGGTCCAGCCGGGCCGGGGCTTGTGGTAGCGGGTGAGCGCCACGTCGGCCACGGCGAGCAGCCCGGCGGCGGCCGGCGCCGCGTGGGTGAGCAGGCCGCTGAAGAACCTGGGATGCGTCTGGGGGCCGGATAACGCCGTGCCACCGGAGGTCGAGAGGCCGAGCCTGCCGCCGGCGAGCGTCGAGGAACCGGCGTACGAGTACGCCTGAACGGCTTGAGTCATGCCCCGAACCATAGAGATGATCACCGACACAATCACGCCGGTACGTAAACCATCCGATGTGCGACACGGGGTACAAAACCACAATGTGGCTGGTGCTCACCGTCGATCTGGCCCGCGTCGCCTTCACCCGCTTCGCCGTGCCCGAGATCACCGGGCCCCTGATCAACGGGCCCGGAAGGAACGGGGATGGCGAGTGGACCGGCGAGGAGCACCCCATCGGTTTCGCGGCCACCCAGGTCGTGCCGTCCTGGACCGCGCGCACCGCGCCCGGCTCCTGGATCGAGATCGCGTTGCGCGCCAGGACCGCCTCGGGCGGCCTGACCAAGTGGTACGTGATGGGCCGCTGGTCCGAGCACGGCGACCCGCGCACCTCGGTGCCGGGACAGGGGGACGGGGACGGCGACGTGGCGGTGGACACGTTCGTGGCACGGCGGCCGGTGACCGCCTACCAGGTGCGGGTGGCCTGGCACGGCGCCGGCGCGCGGGTGACCGGGCTGGGCGTGATGGCCTCGGCGCTGCCGCCGCATCCGCCGGAGCCGGCGCCGTTCACGCCGGGTCCCGCGGTGGAGCTGCCGGTGCCGCGGCACGCGCAGCACGCGCACGCCGGGCACCATCCGCGCTACGACGGCGGCGGCGCCAACTGGTGCGGCCCCGCCTCGGTGGCGATGGTGCTGGGGTTCTGGGGACGCGGACCGTCCGCAGGGGAGCTGGCCTGGGTGGGCGACGGCGACCCGGCGCCGGCGGTGGACCACGCGGCGGCGGGCACGTACGACACGAGCTACCAGGGCACCGGCAACTGGCCGTTCGGCGTCGCCTACGCGGGCCGGTACGGGCTGGCGGGGTTCGTCACGCGGCTGCGTTCGGCGGCGGAGCTGGAGTGCTTCGTACGGGCCGGGATCCCGGTGATCACGTCGCAGTCGTTCAAGGCGGCCGAACTGCCCGGCTCGTGCTACTCCACCAGCGGCCACCTTCTCGTCGTCACCGGCTTCACGGCCGAGGGCGACGTCGTCGTCAACGACCCCGCCGCGCCGCGCGACGCCGAGGTCCGCCGGGTCTACCCGCGGGCGGCGTTCGAGCACGTGTGGCTCAGGAGTTCGGGCAGCGGCGGCATCGCGTACGTCATCCACCCTCCCGAAGTTCCTCTTCCTCCTTGTAGCAATGGCAATTGGTGAGTTCATGAGCATTCGACCGATCGACGTGGCCCGTACCGACGGCGGCCCCCAGTGGGTGGAGGCGGTGGAGACGCCCGCCGGCGTCGAGGTCTGGTGGGACGAGCCCCGTCCCCACGAGGGCGGCAGGCGCTGCGTGGTGCGCCGCCTGCCGGACGGTTCCCGGGTGGACGCGCTGCCCGCCGGGTGGAACGCGCGCAACCGTCTCATCGAGTACGGCGGCCGTTCCTGGCGTCCGCTGCCGGACGGCGGCCTGGTCTTCACGAACTGGGCCGACCAGCGCCTGTACCGCCTGGGACCGGGCGGCGCGCCCGAGCCGCTGACCCCGCAGGGCCCAGCCCGGTACGGCGACCTGTACCTGCCGCCGGGCCGCGGCGAGGTCTGGGCGGTCAGGGAGATCGACGACGTGCGGGACCTGGTGGCGGTGCCGCTGGACGGCGGCCCGGTCAGGGCCATCACCAAAGCCCACCATTTCCTGATGAATCCCAGAATTTCGCCCGACGGGCGAAATGTGGCTTGGATCGGCTGGGACCATCCGAACATGCCCTGGGACGGCACCGAACTGTGCGTGGCCCCGCTGACCTCGGAAGGGACGGCGGGCCCGTACGAGGTGGTCGCCGGCGGCCCGCAGGAGTCGGTCGTGCAGGCCGAGTGGCGCGACGAGAGGAGCCTGTACGCGGTGACCGACCCCACCGGCTGGTGGAACGTGCACCTCGTCCCGCTGGACGGCTCCCCCGCCCGCAACCTCACCCCGATGGCGGCGGAGTTCGGCGCCGCGGCCTGGAAGCCGGGCCTGACCTGCCTCGCGGTGGCCGCCGACGGCCGGCTGGCGGTCGTGTACGGCACCCCCGACCACCGCCGCCTGGGCGTACTGGACCCGGGGACGGGCGACCTGCGCGAGGTCGGCGGCGACGCCACCTTCTGGGCCTCGACCGTCTCCGTGGCCGGCGGCAGGGTCGCGGCGGTGAAGGGCACGCCGTACACGCCGCTGGAGGTGACGCTCGTGGACCTCGGCGACGGCGCGCACGAGGCGGTGTCGGCGCGCAAGCCGCTGCCGGAGCGCGCCCTGCTGCCCACGCCAGAGGCCGTGACGATCGAGGGCGTGCACGCGCACCTGTACCCACCGCTGGACGCCCGCGGCCCCGGACCGTACGTGATCTTCGTGCACGGCGGGCCCACGGGGAACCTGCCGATCGTGCTCGACCTGGAGATCGCGTACTTCACCAGCAGGGGCATCGGCGTGGCCGTGGTCAACTACGGCGGCTCCACCGGCTACGGGCGCGCGTACCGGGAGCGGCTGCGCCACCAGTGGGGCGTGGTGGACGTGCAGGACTGCGCCAAGGTGGCGCGCGGACTGGTCGAGCGGGGCCTGGCCGACGCCGCGAAGATCGCGATCCGCGGCGGCAGCGCGGGCGGCTGGACGACGGTGGCGGCGCTCGTGCACAGCGACGTGTTCGCGGGCGGCGTCGCGCACTACGCGATCACCGACCCGGAGAGCTGGGCGGCCGAGACGCACGACTTCGAGTCGCGCTACCTGGACGGCCTGGTCGGCCCGCTGCCGGAGACGCGGGAACGTTACACCGAGCGCTCGCCGCTGCTGAACGCCTCCCGCGCGTCCGGCCCGTGCCTGATGCTGCACGGTCTGGAGGACGCGATCGTGGACGTCGGCCAGGCCGAGCGGTTCGTCGGCGAGCTGGACAAGCACGGCAGGCCGTGGGCCCTGCTCACCTACCCCGGCGAGCAGCACGGCTGGCGCAGGGAAGAGACCATCGTGGCGACGCTGGAGGCCGAGCTGGCCTTCTACGGGCTGATCTTCGACCTGGAGACACCCGAGGTGCCGCCGCTGACCCTGAAGGGAAGATCGTGAAGAGCGTTGCCGAGATCTGCTCGGATCTGATCAGGTTCGACACCACCAACCCGGGCTCCGGGGAACGCCCGGCCGCCGAGTACGTCGCCACGCTGCTGGCCGACGCCGGGCTGGAGCCGGTGGTGTTCGAATCGGCGCCGAAGCGGACCACCGTGGTGGCCAGGATCGACGGCGACTCCCCCGACGCGCTGCTCGTGCACGGCCACCTCGACGTGGTGCCCGCCGACCCGGCCGAGTGGCGCACGCACCCGTTCTCCGGCGAGATCGAGGACGGCTGCGTGCACGGGCGCGGCGCGGTCGACATGAAGGGCGCGTGCGCGATGACCCTCGCGACCGTGCTCGGCATGGCGGCGCGCGGCGAGCGGCCCAGGCGTGACCTGGTGCTGGCGTTCCTGGCCGACGAGGAGGCGACCGGCGACTACGGCTCGCGGCACGCGGTGACCGAGCACCGGGAGCTGTTCGACGGCGTCACCGAGGCGATCAGCGAGTCCGGCGGGTTCAGCGTCGCCTCGGGCGAGCACCGGGTGTACCCGATCGCGGTGGGCGAGCGCGGCACCTCGTGGATGAAGGTGACCGCGCACGGCGTGGCCGGCCACGGGTCGCGCCCGGCGGTGGACAACCCGGTCGCGACGCTGGCGCACGCGCTGTCGCGGGTGGCCTCGTACGAGTGGCCGGTACGGCTGACGCCGTCGGTCGCGGCGCTGCTCCGGAGCCTGTCGGAGATCACCGGGCAGCCGATCGACCTCGACCGGCTGGACGAGGAGGCGGCCCGGCTCGGCGCGCTCGGCGGTCTGTTCCGCGGCCAGATCCGCAACTCGGCCAACCCGACGATGCTGGAGGCCGGTTACAAGGTGAACGTGGTGCCCTCGACAGCCGAGGCGCACGTGGACGGGCGTTACCTGCCGGGGCTGCAGGAGGAGTTCCTGGAGACGATCGACGAACTGCTCGGGCCGAAGATCACCCGGGAGTTCGTCAACCTGGAGGAGGCGCCGGCGGCGCCGTACCCGTCGGCGTTCTTCGACGAGCTGGCGGGCACGCTGGTGGCCGAGGACCCGGGGGCGCGGCCGGTGCCGTACGTGCTGGCCGGGGGCACGGACGCCAAGTCGTTCGCCCGCATCGGCATCCAGGGGTACGGATTCACGCCCCTCATGCTGCGGCCGGACCTCGACTACTTCGGCATGTTCCACGGCAAGGACGAACGCGTCCCGGTGGAGGGCCTGGAGTTCGGCACCCGCGTCCTGACCCGTCTGTTCACCGCGCATGCCGGATGACGTGACGGCGTGGCTGGCCGGGCGGGCGATCCCGCTCGGCCGGCTGGAGCCGCTGAAGGACGTGCTCGACGGGGTGACGCTGGTCGGGCTGGGCGAGTCCACCCACGGCAGCGCGGAGTTCTTCTCGCTCAGGTGGCGGCTCACCGAGTTCCTGATCAAGGAGCTGGGCTTCACCATGCTGGCGATCGAGGCCAGCGCCGCGGCGGCGCGGGCCGTGGACGCCTACGTGACCGGCGGGACCGGCGACCCACGCGAGGCGCTGGCGGGGCTGGGCTTCTGGACGCTGAACACCGCCGAGATGCTGACCGTGATCGAACGGCTGCGCGAGCACAACCGCACCGCCGCGCGTCCCGTACGGTTCACCGGCGTCGACCCGCAGCACCCGGGAGCGGCGCTGCGCGCGTTGCGCGCCTGCCTGGGCGAGGACGCCGCCGAACTGCTCGACCCGCTCGACGGTCTCGTCCACACGACGCCGCGGCCCCGGTGGGAGCCGCTGGACCGGCAGGCCGAGGCGGACGCGCGACGGCTGGAGGAGTACGTGGCCGCGCACGGTCCCGCCGAGGCGCGCGAGCACGCCAGGATCGTGCGGCAGTTCGCCGACATGGCGAGCAGGCCGTACCGGCACGCCGATCCCCTGCGGACGCTCGGCGTGGCCCGCGACCGGCACATGGCCGAGAACGTGAACCTGCTCATGGCCGAGCCGGGCGCCAAGATCGCGCTGTGGGCGCACAACGGGCACATCATGAAGGGCCGCTACAGCGGCGGCACCGTTCCCTCGATGGGCCTGCACCTGGCGCGCGACCACGGCGCGGCGTACTACGCGCTCGGGGCGACGTTCGGGAAGGGCGTGTTCCGCGCGCACCGCATGCGGTTCGGCCGGATGGTACGCCGCCGAAGGCCCGCGCGTTTCCGCGTCCCCCTGGCCGGCGCGCCGCGCGTGGTGGAGGCGCGCCTGGCCGCGGCCCATCCCGGCGACCACGTGATCGACCTGCGCGGCGGGGAGCGCCCGGAATCCGTGGCCGGCTGGCTGGCGGCGACCAGCCACATGCGCGCCTTCGGCGCGGCGGCCGGCCGGCTCACCGCGAAGTTCGCCTTCATGCCGACCGTGCCGGCCGAGCAGTACGACGGCCTCGCCTTCCTCCAGCAGGTCACCGCCTCCACCCCGCTCGACCGGTGACCACCTCAGCCCGGACGGCGGAGGGTGCGGTGCACGGCCAGGCCGCCGAAGGCCGCTGAGGCGAGCAGGAGGATGCCCGCCTCCGTCCACTGGAAGCGCCAGAACCTGGACGGCGGGTGGTAGTACATGGCATACCGGTAGCCCTTGGCGAACAGGCATTCCTGCCACGCCTCGGCGTTCCTGGAGCTGCGCCCCGCGTCCGCCCGGAGCGGGCAGCCGCTGCCGGCCGGGTCGGCGACCTCCCTGCCGGACGGCTCCACCCAGGCGGCGCGCACCAGCCGGGCGTCGACGTCGTCGAGCACCACCGTCCCCGTCAGCTCGGCCCGCGCCGGCTCGGCGTAATGGTCGCTCAGCCCGAACAGCGCGGCCATCGTCGCCGCCACCCCGGCCACGACCAGCGCCATCGCCGGCAGCGTCCGCCGGAACACGGCGCCGGCCAGGGTGCCGAGCGCGAACGCGTACAGCCACCACGCCGCGGGCGCCACCCCGACCATGTTGAACACGCCGATGTTGCCGAACGAGGAGTCGATTCCCGCCCTGAAGACCGGCCGCCACAGGCTCATCATGAGCGACAGCAGCAGCCCGCCCGCCACGACCGCCCCGGCCAGCACCGAGAGCTTGACCGCCAGCCACCGCCACACCGGCACCGACTGGGTCCAGGCCAGGCGGTGGGTGCCGCGCTCGTACTCGCGGCCGAGCAGCGGCGCTCCCCAGAACGCCCCGATCAGCGCGGGCAACACCAGCGGCATCCAGCCGAAGACGGAGTAGACCGCGTCGTAGCGCCGTCCCAGCGCCACCTCCAGGTCGGCGCAGGCCACGGCGGGGCCGGGACAGCCCGGCGGGGCGTGCCCGGCGACGTACAGCCTCGCCTCCACCGCCGATCCCAGCAGCAGCGCCCCGAGCACCGCGAGGAAACCGGCCGTGAGGAGGATCTGCGCCCGGTGCTGGCGCCACGTCACCCAGATCACGCGCCCACCCCCGCCAGGCCGGGCAGGGCCGCCGAGGCGGGGCTGCGCAGGTAACCCATGACGAGCTCGTCCAGGCTCGCGCGGCGCGCCCGCCAGCGCGGGTCCGGCACGGGGCCGCCTCTGACGAGCAGGCCGGCCTGCCGCCCGGTACGGCCCTCCCCCACGACCGACACCCCGGCCGGGGACGGCGTGTCGGCGGGGCCCGTCAGCACGAGGTGCCCGGCGAGCAGGTCCTCGATGTCGCCGCTGACCTGGAGCCGCCCGTCGTTCAGCACGACGAGCCAGTCACAGGTCTCCTCCAGGTCGGAGACGACGTGCGAGGACAGCAGCACGGTCAGCTCCCGCTCGGCCGCCTCCGCCATGATCGCGCGCATCACGTCGTGCCGGGCGAGCGGGTCGAGGTTGGCCAGCGGCTCGTCGAGGACGAGCAGGTCGGGCCGCCTGGCCAGCGCGAGCGTGATCGCCACCTGCGCCCGCTGGCCGCCCGACAACGCGCCCGCCCTCCGGTCCAGGGGGATGCCGAGCCGGGCGAGCCGGTCGGCCGCCGCGTCGCCGTCCCAGCGGGTGTTCATCCGGCGGCCGAAGGCGAGCGTCTCGGCGACGGTGAACCCGTCGTACAGCGGCTTGTCCTGCGCCACGAACGCCGCCTCCCCCGCCACGCGCACGCTGCCCCGCGCGGGCCGCAGCAGGCCGACGGCGGCGTGCATGAGGGTGGTCTTGCCGGCGCCGTTCGGGCCGACGAGCGCCGCGACGCGCCCGGCCGGCACCGCGAGCGAGCAGTCGCGCAGCGCCCACGAGCGGCGGTAGCGCACGCCCAGCCCGGTCGCCTCCAGCGCGGGCCTCACGCCGCCCCCTCCTTCGCGGCATCGGACAGGACCACGCTGAACAGCGCCCGCAGATCCTCCTGATCCAGCCCGGCCGCCCTGGCCTCGCGCACCCACGCCTCCAGCCCGCGTCGCAACCGCGTGTGGTCGGCGAGCGTCGGCCCGGCGACCCCCTGCCGCACGAACGTCCCCATGCCCGGCCGCCCCTCGACCAGGCCCTCGTGCTCCAGCTCGCGGTACGCCTTCAGCACGGTGTTGGGGTTGATGGCCAGCCGCTCGACCACTTCACGAGCGGTGGGCAACTGGTCACCCGGCCGTAGCTCACCCAGCCTCAGGGCCTGCCTGACCTGGTGGACGAGCTGCAGGTACGTCGCAACCCCCGAGCCGCGGTCGAGATGAAACTCGATCACCAAAACACCCTTTCACTAATTGAGTAGTGAAAGGGTGTTGCATCACCCCGTCGGCTGTCAACCGAGGGCCGCGGGGGGATCACATAGTCGCTGTGCGGCCAGCGAAGTATCGCCTGGTCGTGAAGCCGTCCGCTTCGTACGGTTCGAGCGACAGTTGTCTCGACCAGGCGAGGGGCGAATGACAACGAACATCGGTACCCAGCAGGAACTCCCGAAGGCCACATGGCGGACTTGGATGGAGGGCCGGCTAAGGAGCCCATTCAAGGGGTCGAGGGCCGTCAAAAGCACCCTCGACATCCCGTCACCGGCGATCGAGAAGAATGCGGCCGAAGATCCCTTGGTGGAGATCAAAGCGGCCCTGCAGAGAATCGAGGACACCCTCCTCCGTCGAACCGAGCCCACTCCCACCACTACCGCCGAACACCACCTCGGCGAGATGCTTCTGGCGTATGTGGAGGACAAGCGCTGGAACCAGCTTTGGGCCCACAAACTGCTGGAGGATCCGGAGGGCAAGGCCGAAGAGCACTCGCCTGGAGCAAGGCTGCTCGCCCACACGGTCCTGAAGCATCACCACGTCATCAATGAAGGACAAGCTGCGACATTCAAGAGATGGGCGGAGCGCGGTGAAGTCGATCCTCCGATTCAGGATCCTGGTCCGCCTCCGTCAGTGTCGTCGGCATGAGCCCAGCCGGCCGGTGTGTGACCGGCCGGCGGGATCAGGACGGGCGGGTCAGGAGAACTTGGTCTTGGGGCGGGGCTGGAGGACGTCGTCCACGTAGACGTCCAGCTTCTCGTCGTAGAAGGCGATCAGCCCGGCGACCTTCTCGCTCTCCGGCAGCGGCGTGCGGTACGACCAGGCGAGGTCCTTCTCGCCGTTGACCGTCCAGTATTGGGCGCTGCCCTTGTACGGGCAGTGCGTGACGGTGTCGGAGGACTCCAGCAGGTCGAGCCGTACGTCGGTCTTCGGCAGGTAGTAGCGCGGCGGCAGCCCCGTCTCGAAGAGGATGCGCGGGCTGCGCGAGTCGGCCACGGTGACGCCGCCCACCTCGACGCGCACGTGCCGCTGGCTGGGCAGGATGTCCACCCTGGTGTACGGGTCGCGCGGGTGGGTGAAGACCTCCTCGTCCTCCTCGAACCAGGCGTCCATGGCGTCCCACTCGAACCGGATGTGGCCGCGGATCTCCTCCAGCGGCGACTCGGGGTAGGACAGCGCCGCGTCCTTCGCCTCGGCGGTGCCGGAGGTGACCGTGTAGACCACGGCGTCGCCCCTGCTCGGGGAGTGCTTGGTCGCTCCGGTCGGCTTGAGCGCGGAGGCGTCCACGTCGTCCGCCGGGAAGTAGTAGGCGGGATAGTACGGCACCTCCCACACCAGGAGAGCGGAGGTGGTGTCGGCCACCACCCGGCCGCCGAGATAGGTCCTCACACGCTTGGCCGTACGCTCGACGCGCACCCGGCCACGATTCGTGACGTCCATGTTCGCGCCAACCCCGCCGGCGAGCCCGCTATTCCGCGCTCACCACTGCCCGAAGGCGGCCAGCGTCGCCCACGTCGTCAGCGTGCCGACCGCCGCGCCCGCCGCCACCTGGGCCGCGGTGTGGTGCGTGAGGCGGACGCGGGCCCAGCACACCAGCGCCACGACGGCTCCTCCGATGAGCGCGGCCGGCCACGGGGGCAGCACATCCGTGAGCACGACGACCGTGCCGGCGGACACGGCGGCGTGGAAGGAGATCTTCCAGCGCAGGGTGATCGGCACGGTGACGCCCAGCGCGATGAGCATCGCGGTCACCGTCGCGACGAGCAGCGTCGGAGCGCCCAGCAGGATCAGCAGCGCCAGCGCCACCAGCACGGCCGCCGCCGCCGCGAGCAGCGGCCCCGTACGGCGGGCGCGGTCCACGATGTGGTGCGAGTCGAGGCGCCCGGAACGCACGCCCAGCGCGATCACCGCCGCCGGTATGCCGCCGCACAACGCCGAGGCCACCAGGCCCCAGGCCGCGCCCGTCCACCCCTGGGCGAGCAGGCCCACGACGGGCGGCATGACGATCACCAGCACCTGCGGCGCCAGCAGGTCCGTCACCCGCCTCGCCACCCTGTCGGCCGTCATGCCAGGAAAGACTACGCGATCATGCCCGGCCCCCACCCGGCGGCGTACGCACGCGGCTGCGCCTCCGTGACCCCCGGATCGGTGACGTACCGGGGTCACCGCTCCGCGGCGGCTTCCGGCTCCCAGCGCAGCAGATCTCCCGGCTGGCATTCGAGCACCTCGCAGAGCGCGGCCAGCGTCGTGAAGCGCACCGCCTTGGCGCGGCCGTTCTTGAGCACCGCCAGGTTGGCGGGCGTGATCCCGACCCGGTCGGCGAGCTCCCCCACGGACATCTTCCGCCTGGCCAGCATCACGTCGATGTCGACGACGATCGCCATCAGATGACCTCGTCCAGCTCGGCCTCCAGCCGCGCCGCCTCGATGTCCCGCGCGACGGCCTGCGCGAGCAGCATCCGCAGCACGAGCACGACGAGCGCGACCCCCAGGATCGCCACGACGACCCCGCAGACGAGCAGGACCACACCGGGGGCGACGGCCTCACCGGGCGCCAGCAGGACCGCGAGCACGAACGTCAGGACGGCGGCCGCCACGAACGCCCCGATCACGACGTGCACGTACCGGAAGGCGGCGTGCGAGAACACCGTGCCGCGCCGCACCATCGTGACCAGCCGCCACACACAGACCAGCACGACCTGCGCCGTCACGACGCCCAGCAGGATCGTCACGAGGTAGGCGGGGATCGGGTACGCGAGCTCCGAGTCGAGCCCATCGAGATCCGCGGCCAGCAACGGCACCATGACCGCCTGCACGAACACCGAGCCGGCGAGCAGCACCACGAGCACGGCGCGCAACGCGAGCACTGTCAGCTTCCCCATCACCGCTCCATCCATCGACCAACGATGGGAATCTATCGAAATTCGATAGATGCGGCAAGAGGGTCGGCAGAACGGAACGGGGCTGCCGGCGGAAGGGCGCGGTGAAAGCCGTCCGCGACCCAGCCGCCTCGGCCGCCTACGCCGAGCTCGGCCCGCTGGCCGCGCGCGATGGGAAGGCGGCCTGCGCGCTCTTCTGCTCGCCGAGCGGCGCACACCGGCATCGAGGCTCTGCCACCTGCCGCATCCGACGGCAGGGGCGCGTACGGCCTCGGGAGCGGCGGCGTTGACGCGCAGGCCCGTCGCCCGCGATCTCGAGGCGGCGCCGAGGGCTACGTCGCGGGCGGGTCGCGTTACGCGCCTGTCAGGGCTTGGTGGCGGCGTTGACGATGCGGGTCGTGGAACGGCCCGGGATGGCGGCCATCTCCCAGCAGTCGGCCCCCAGGATGGCCGCCGCCGCGGCACGGGCCCCCGCGTGCGGGTCGCCCGCCGTGTGGGCCAGCGCGCCCGGCCGCATCGGCGCGAGCAGGTCGATGTAGTCCTCGGGCCCGTGCGCCTCGGGCGGGCCCGTCACGATGAAGACCCCGGTGACGAAGCGGAGCGCGGCCAGCACCTCGGCGCGCTCCGCCGATGGGTTGAGCGGCCGGCTCGGCCCCTTCCACGCACGCACGCGCGGGTCGTCCTCGACGCCGACGACCAGGGGCAGCCCGCGCGCCGCCACCGTGCCCAGGTAGCGCACGTGGCCCACGTGCAGAATGTCGAAGACGCCGGTCACGACCACCGCACCCGGCCGTTCGTACGGCTGCACCCAGACGGCCTCCAGGCTGCTCACGCGACCTCCTGCCAACCCTTCGGGCCTCGACGACTCGTCGATCGCAGCGTACTCGGTCGTCACCAGCACTCGCGCAGCCGACCTTGGGACAGACCATTCCTACCTTTTCGCGATAATCTCCGGGACCCCTGCCGCGCGTCTCATAACGTCACCGGATGTTGGGGGAGGTCGCCGTGGCACCGCAGGACTCGCAGCTGCGCACCAAGGGGGATGATCACGATCTTGAGGCCCGGTTGCCGGGGACACCGGCGCAGGTGTCCAGGGCCAGGGGGCTGGTGACCGACGCGCTCGGCCGCGACCACCCCCTCCACGACGACGTGGTGCTGCTCACCAGCGAGCTGGCCACGAACGCGATCCTGCACAGCAGGTCCGGTGACGGGGGCTCGTTCACGGTGACCGTGACGAACTCGGAGGCGTCCGTGCGGGTGCTCGTCTCGGACGCGGGTTCGGACGGGCCGCCGTGCGTGTGCCGGACGAGCGCGCGGTCCACCAGCGGACGCGGCCTGCCGCTGATCGAGGCCCTCAGCCACCGCTGGGGCTTCACCCGCGAGGACGGCTCCACCACGGTCTGGTTCGAGCTGCAGCACACGCGCGTGCCCGCCGCGGTGGCCGTCTAAGCGCAGCGCAGCGGTCCACCGGCCGGGATCCCGAGCGGAGAGCACGCGACGGCCCCGGCCGACGGGCCGGCCGCGGGCTCCACGGCGGGTGTGTGCTGGGCGCCACGCCGATCCCCCGCCTCCGGCGCGGCCGCGGAGCCCGTACCGGGGCCCGAGCGCATGGTGTCCCCGCCGGGACCGCCGTCGATCAGGTTGTTGCCCAGCCCGCCGAGCAGGACGTCGTCGCCCTCCAGCCCGCAGATGCGGTCGTCGCCGTCCCCGCCGTCGATGGTGTCCGGGCCGTCGGTGCCGACGATCACGTCCGGGCCGGCGGTCCCGATCGTGGGCGTGCCGGGCTGTGCCACGATCGTGGCCTTCTGGCCGAAGCACGGCGCCTGCTGCCCGCCGGGGTCGGCGAGCGCCGGCGACAGGATCGTTCCGGCGGCGATGACGCCGAGCGGAATGGCCGCCGCGATCAGCAGCCGGGTCCTCGCCCGGGCGGCACGCGTACCGGCGCCGGACATCTGGCCATGTGCACTCATTTTCATCACAGTCGGCAGTCGATCATCACGAATACCGCGTGGCGCACCAACGACTCGCGATTCCGGCATGCCCTATAGCAGCCGATTCATCGGTCTTTAAGCTAGGCGTCGAGGCGGCACAGGCCCTCGGCGAGAGCCTTGGTGGTGAGGCGGGTGCGGCTGTCGCAGCCGAGTTTGGCGAAGATGTGCTCCAGGTGCGTGGTCACCGTGCGGACGCTGAGCACCAGCGCGGCGGCGATCTGCGGGTTGGAGTCGCCGGCCGCCACCCGGGTGAGCACGTCGAGCTCGCGGCCGGTGAGGTCGTACGGCAGCGGGCACGGCCGCTCGGCGGCGACGGCCCCTTGGAGCGTGCCCTGGAAGCCGACGCCCGCCCGCAGCAGCCGCACCTCGTGCCAGCCGCCGTCGCCGCCGAGCCACAGCCCGTGCCGGCTCAGCTCGCGTGAGTCGATGAACGTCCGCGCGTACGCCGCCATCGCCGGGTCGTCCCACAGCACGACGGAGGTCTCGCGGCCGGGGACGCGGCGGCGGGTGCCCAGCCGGTCGTAGGCGACCGCGCGGAAGCCTGGCGGCAGCCCCACCGGATCGATCACGCACCTGCTCAGGTCGGTCACGTGGGCCAGCATGGGGGTGACGGCGGCCAGCAGCGCCGCGGTGAGCCGCGGGAAGGGGTCCTTGGAGGCGAGGTGGAGCAGGCCGGTGTAGCGGCCCTCGCTCAGGAACAGCGGCGCCGTCAGCCCCGCCCGCCAGCCGTAGGGGGCGAGGTGGCGCCGGAAGTAACGCTCGGTGCCTGGCTCGGGCATGGCGACCGGCGCGCGGGTGGCCAGGGCCCTGCGGTAGGCGTCGAGCCCGGCGTACTCCTCGGCGGCGTCGCGGTCGATGCGGGCGTGGCCGTCGGAGACGACGCTGTGGTGGCGGCCGGTGGCCGGGTCGAACGCGACGAACTCGTAGGCGTCGAGCGGCACCACCCGGCGCAGCGCCGCCATCGCGCCGTGCGCGCCGCCGCCGGCCGCGACCTGGTATCCGACCTCGGCGAACGCCCGGAGCCGACGCACGTCCAGGGTGATCTCGGCCACGCAAGGTTTATATCATTTGCCGAATTCCGCCCGACGCTTTACCGAACCTCGCATCACCCGGCAGCCGGAAAACGGGGCGGCCGGTCGTGCGTACGGATGTTAGGGTCCTGTCCATGCAGCGCGCCTTCGTCACGACGACGCCGGACCCCGTCCCGGCGCGCTGATTCCATGCTTCCCGGGCGGACGCCCGGGAGCACGGTCGTTCGCCCTTTCCCGCGAAAGGTTGATCATGAACGACCACCGCAGGCTCGGCCGTGAGCTCGGCATCTTCGACACCGACCCGCTGATCGGCTCCGGCCTGCCCTACTGGCTGCCCGCCGGGGCGGCCGTGCGCAAGGCCGTCGAGGACTACGTGCACGAGCTGGAGCGCCGCGGCGGCTACCTGCACGTCAACTCGCCCGTCCTGGGCAAACGCGAGCTGTACGAGCGCTCAGGCCACTGGGCCCACTACGCCGACGACATGTTCCCGCCGATGCGGGTGGGCGGCGAGGAGTTCGTGCTGCGGCCCAGCCTGTGCCCGCACCACGCGCTCATCTACCGCTCGCGCGGGCGCAGCCGCCGGGAGCTGCCGCTGCGCATCGCCGAGCTGGGCGGAATGTACCGCTCGGAGCTGTCCGGGGTGCTCGGCGGGCTGACCAGGGTGCGGGCCATCCAGCTGAACGACGGGCACGTGTTCTGCGCGCCCGAGCAGGCCGCGGCCGAGGTGTCGGCGGCGCTCGACCTCATCGAGGCCGCCCACGCCCAGCTGGGCATCAGTGCCGCCCGTTACCGGCTCTCGCTGCGCGGCGACGGCGCGAAGTTCGTGGACGATCCCGGGATGTGGGAGCGCTCGGAGGCGGCCCTGCGCGCGGTGCTGAAGGAGCGCGGGCGCGACTTCGACGAGGAACGCGGCGAGGGCGCCTTCTACGGGCCGAAGATCGACATCCAGATCGCCGACCCGGCCGGGCGCGAGGCCACCCTGTCCACCGTCCAGGTCGACTACTTCCAGCCCGAGCGCTTCGACCTGCGCCACGCCGGCGGGGACCGGCCGGTCATGGTGCACCGCAGCGTCGTCGGCGGCATCGAGCGCCTGGTCGCCCACCTCGTCGAGGTGCACGGCGGCGCGTTCCCCGCCTGGATGGCGCCCGTGCAGGCGGTGGTGCTGCCGGTGTCGGACGCCGAGCTGCCCGCCGCCGAGGACGTGCTGCGCCGCTGCCTGGCCGCCGGGCTGCGGGCGGAGCTGGCACCGGCGGACCGGGGCAGCCTCGGGGCCCGGATCAGGGCGCACCGGCTGGTGCCGTACCAGCTGGTGGTGGGGCCGCGCGAGGCGGCGGGCGGCGGCACCTCGGTACGGCTGCGGGACGGACGCCAGGCGGGCGGCGTGCCCGTCGAGCGGCTGGCGGCCGAGGCGCGGCCATTGTTCTGAAGCGGGGAAATCAAATAGGTAACGGCCTCTTCCCTAAATAGGTAAAGCGCTCATAAAGTCCCTGCAACGCCGTGTCGGGGAGGAGCGACTTGACCGAGCTCAGCAGTCGTGAGGCGGACCTGGTTTCCGCCCACGAGCAGGAACGACCGGCGCGGCGGCTCGGCGGGCCCCTGCGGCTCGGCGTGTGGGTCGCGGGCGGGCTGCTCTCCGCGTATTCGCTGGTGGTGGTGTTCCAGCCGGTGGAGGCGCTGCAACACCGCATGACCTTCCTGGCGGTGGCGCTGCCGCTGGTCTTCCTGTCCTACCGCTCGGGGGTGTCGTCTCTGGCGCGGCGGCTGCTGCGGCGCCCGCCCCGCGAGCAGCCGCCCGCGCCCGCCGCCCAAGGAGCGGCGGAGGCGCCGCGGGAGTGGCCGAGCGTCGGCGACTGGCTGCTGGCCGCGGCCTCGCTGGCCGTGCTGCTCTACCCGCTGATGAACATCGACGCCTTCCGCGACCGCGGCTCCGGCGCGGCGCTGACGGACCTCGACATCGTGGCGGGGCTGGTGCTGACGGTGCTGCTGCTGGAGGCGGTACGGCGCACGGTCGGCTGGGCACTGACCATTATCTGCGTCATTTTCCTGATTTATGCCTATTACGGCGCATATTTGCCGATTAACTGGCCGATCGGGCACCGTGGCTTCGACCTCAGCCAAATCGTCTCGCAACTCTATACGGGCACCGAGGGCTTCTTCGGCGTCCCCATGCAAGTAGCCGCCAGCTACATCATCCTTTTCACGATTTACGGCGCTGTACTGGACTTTTCCGGCGCGAGCCGGTTCTTCATCGACCTGAGCTTCGCCGCCTTCCGCAGGTCCCGCGCCGCTCCCGGCCGTACGGTGACGATGGCCGGCTTCCTGCTCGGCACCGTCTCGGGCTCCGGCGTGGCCACCACGGTCAGCCTGGGCAGCGTCGCCTGGCCGGTGCTGCGCCGGGCCGGCTATCCCAGGGAGCCCGCGGGCGGCATCCTGGCCGCCGGCGGCATCGGCGCGATCCTGTCGCCGCCCACGCTGGGCGCGGCGGCGTTCATCATCGCCGAATACCTGCGGGTCAGCTACCTCGAGGTGCTGCTGTACGCGACGATCCCGACGCTGCTGTACTACCTCGGCATCTTCCTGGCCATCGAGGTCGACTCGCGCCGCTTCGGCACCCAGGCCGTGCCGGTGGACGCGCCCAAGGCCGGCCGGCTGCTGCTGCGCTTCGGCTACCACTTCAGCTCGCTCATCCTCATCGTCGTGCTGATGGCGCTGGACCGCTCGGCGTTCCAGGCGGTGGCGATCGCCACGGCGGTGGCCTTCCTGCTGTCGTTCCTCGACCCGGCGCACCGGATGGGCCCCAAGCGGGTGGCGCAGGCGCTGGCCAAGGGCACGCTGGAGGTGCTGCCGGTGACCGCCGTGTGCGCGGCGGCGGGCATCATCGTCGGCGTCATCACGCAGACCGGCCTCGGGCTCAACCTGGCCGACATCATCGTCAGCCTGGCCGCGGGCAACCTGCTGCTCACCACGGTGCTGGCGGCCGTCGCGGTGCTGCTGCTGGGCCTGGCGGTGCCGGTCACGGCGAGCTTCATCATCGCCGCCGTGATCATCGGCCCGGCGCTGTTCCAGCTCGGCGTCTCGCAGGCCGAGGCGTACATGTTCGTCTTCTACTACGCGGTGCTGTCGGAGGTGAGCCCGCCCACGGCGCTGTCGGCCGTCGCGGCGGCCGCGATCACCGGCGGCAACACGTACCGGACGATGATGATGACCTGGCGCTACACGCTGCCGGCGTTCCTGGTGCCGTTCGCCTTCGTGCTGACGCCGAACGGGCAGGCGCTGCTCTTCCAGGGGCCGATCGGCACCGTGCTGCTGATGACCGCGGTCTCGGCGGTCGCCGTCGCCGCGCTCGCCATGGCGACCGGCGGGCTGAGCGGCGTGCCGGAACGCCTGCTCGCCGCGGTGGCCGCGGTGCTGCTGCTGTTCCTCGAGCCCGTCCCCATCGTCGCCGGCCTGGCCGTCCTGGCCGTGGCCGCCGCCGTGCACCTCGTCAGAAGAAGGAGAACAGCGTGAAGCGGATTCTCGCGATAGTCGCCATCGCCGTCCTGGCCGCGGCGGGCTGCGGAGGCGGAGCCGCGGGCGGCGGCTCGGGCAACCGGCTGTCGATCGCCACGGGCGGCACGACGGGCGTCTACTACGTCTACGGTGGCGGCCTGGCCAAACAGCTCTCGTCGAACATCGCCAACACCCAGGCCACCGCGTCGGTCACGTCGGCCTCCGTGGAGAACATCAAGCTGCTGGCCTCCGGCCGGGCCGACATCGCGTTCTCGCAGTCCGACACGGCCGCCGACGCGGTCAACGGCAAGGACACCTTCACCGCCCCGCAGCCGATCAAGGCCATCGCCCGCATCTACGACAACTACGCGCACGTCGTGGTCTCCCCCGGCGTGGAGGCCAACACGGTCGCCGACCTGAAGGGCAAGCGCGTCTCGCTCGGCCCGGCGAACTCCGGCACCCAGGTCGTGGCCCGGCGCATGCTGGAGGCGGCCGGGGTCGATCCCGACACCGACATCTCCAAGCAGCAGCTGTCGATCAACGAATCGGTGCAGGCCGCCAAGGACGGCACCATCGACGCGTTCTTCTGGGTCGGCGGCGTGCCCACGGCCGGCATCACCGACCTGGCCACGAGCAAGCCCGACATGAAGATGCTCGACACCTCCGACGTGCTGCAGACGATGCAGGCCACCTACGGCGAGCAGTACGTCTCGCTCGACGTGGACATGTCCGTCTACAAGCTGTCCGACTCGATCAAGACGGTCGGCATCGCGAACGTGCTGCTGGTGCCCGACTCGATGGACGAGCAGCTCGCGTACGACATCACCAAGACGCTGTTCGCGAAGAAGGCCGAGCTGACGGCCGTGCATCCGGAGGCGGAGAAGCTCGACCCGGCGCTCGGACAGCAGGTGGCGCCGGTCCAGCTGCACCCGGGCGCGGCGCGCTACTACCAGGAGCAGGGCTGATCCGACTGCTGCCGGCGCTGGCGGCGGTGGTGGCGCTCTGCTCCGCCGGCGGCGCCGGGCCCCTGACCGTGAACGGCCTGCCGGTGTCCGGCCGGGCGTTCGCGATCGGGTACGTGCATTCGATCTACCAGGCGCCCTCCGCGGAGGTGTTCACCGTGGAGGGCCGCCGGTTCACCATGCGGGCGGTCGTGTCGGGCAGCGGGGGCGTGCTCGACTACTACGCCCTGGACGGCGAGCGTTCCCGCACCCCGGACGGCGCGTGGGTGCTGCGGCTGGCCGAGCCGGCGACGTACGAGGAGCTGTCGCTGCTCACCACGTCGATCGGCCGCAGGACGCTGATCTCCGGTGGCCGGTGCCTGCCCCTCAGCCGGAGCGGTGACGTGCGCCTGGCCCTGGAGCTCACCCTGGACGTGCGAAGCGAGCCCTGCCCACGGCCCTACAGCCAGTCCTTCTTCTTGAAGACGGCGTACAGCGCCACCGAGGCCACCGCCACCAGCATCGCGGACATGAAGAAGCCCCACGGCTGGCCGGAGCCCGGATAGGGCACGTTCTGACCGTAAAAGCCGGTGATCATGGTGGGCACGGCGATGATGGCGGCCCAGCCGGTGACACGCTTCATGATCTCGTTGAGCCGGAAGCCCTGCTGGGACAGGCGGGTCTCGCGGACGTTCGCGAGCATCTCGCGGATGGACTCGACCGCCTCGTTGACGCGCACCACGTGGTCGCGGACATCCTCGTAGTACGGGGTCATCACGCGGTCGCCGACGATCTCCTGGTCGCGGCGGAGCAGGGTGCCGAGCACCTCGCGCATCGGCATGGTGATCTTGCGCAGGCGGGCGGTGTTCTTGCGCAGCGTGTACGTCTCGCGCTGCAGCGTCCTGCCGTCGCGCACCTCCTCCTCGAACAGCGACTCCTCCAGCGCCTCGGCCTGCCCGTCGAGGTCCTGCACCACCGCCATGTGGCGGTCGACCACGTAGTCGAGCAGGCCGTGCAGCAGGAACGTCACGCCGTGCCCGGCCAGCCGGGAGGTGGCGTCCCAGCGCCGCATGACCGCGCCGATGTCGAAGTGCTCGTTCTCCCGCACGGTGACCAGGGCGTTGCGGGTGACGAAGACGTTGACCTCGACCGGGACCACGCGGTCGCCCTCGCAGTGGACGCCGTAGACGGTGACGAACAGGTGGTTGTCGTAGACGTCGACCTTGGGTCGCTGGTGGCCGTTGAGCACGTCCTCGAGGGCCAGCTCGTGCAGGCCGAGCTCCTCACCGATCAGGCCGAGGTCGGCGGCCGACGGCGAGCACAGGTCGAACCACGCCGTGCTGGCCGGGTCGGCCACGTGGTCGGAGACCTCCTCGACGGGGAAGCCTTCCTTTTCGAGGACGCCGTTGCGGTAAAGACGCGTGTGCAGCACTAGCAGAGTGTGGCAAATCGCCGGGCGTTACGCACGGCCGCGCCTCCCGGATCGTTGTTGAAGTACACGTACGCGTCCTCCCAGCCCGCCTCACGCACGCGCCTGACCCATGACCGCAGCGCGGTCTCGCCGTACTCGAAGCCCGCCCGGCCCTCGTGCAGGCGCACGTAACCCCAGCCCGCCGTGCGCCAGGGCGGGTTCTGCGGACGGCCCAGCCGGTCGGCCCAGCACAGCGCGGCGCCGTGGGCGAGCAGGATGTCGCGCACCTCGTCGGTCCACCACGACGCGTGGCGCGGCTCGACGGCCACCCGCACGTCGCCGCGGAAACAGGCCAGGCACCGGTCGAGCCGCTCGGGCGCGGCCTTCAGCGTCGGCGGCAGCTGCAGCAGGATCGGGCCGAGCTTCTCCTTCAGCTCCGAGGCCGCTCCCATGAGGCGCCGTACGGGCTCCTCCGGGTCCTCCAGCCGCTTGATGTGGGTCAGGAACCTGCTGGCCTTGACCGCCATCACGAACCCGGGCGGCGTGCGGTCGCGCCAGGCCGCGAACGACTCGGCGCTCGGCAGCCGGTAGAAGGCGTTGTTGCTCTCCACGGTGCGGAACTCGGCCGCGTACGTCTCCAGCCAGAGCCGCTGCGGGACGCCCGGCGGGTACAGCACCCCGCGCCAGTCCTTGTACTGCCACCCCGAGGTGCCGACCAGCCACGTCATGCCATTGCCCCTGCCCCGTGCGCCGGGGTGCAGTACTGTCCTGTCCGTCACCGAGGAGGACGTTTCACGCGATGGGCGCCAATCACGCGCACGGCACCGCCGTGCCCATGTCGCGGCGCACGATGGTGGCCGGTCTGGCCGTCCTCGTGCCGCTGGCGGTCATCACGCTGGCCGCGCTGCTGTGGCTGTGGCCCGAGGGCAAGGCCAGGGAGGCCGCACCGCAGTCCGGCGTCGAGCGGCTCACCGGCACGGTCACCGCCGTCGCCCTGAAGAGCTGCCCCGTGGTCCCCGACGGGTCGCCCCGGCCTGACCCGGCCACCTGCGGCACCGCGACCGTGACCGTCACCGAGGGCGCCGACGCGAGCCAGGACGTCCAGCTGCGGCTGCCGAGCGGGCCGGGCGCTCAGCACTTCGCCGCGGGCGACGACGTGATCCTGCTGCGCGACGCCGACGGCGCGTACCAGATCTCCGATCACGACCGGGCGGTGCCGTTGTGGATGTTCGGGGCGGCGTTCGCGCTGGCGGTGATCGCGTTCGGCCGCTGGCGGGGGGTCACGGCGCTGGTGGGGCTGGCGGTGACGTTCGTGCTGCTGCTGACGTTCGTCATCCCGGGCATCCTGGAGGGGCGGCCGCCCATGCTGGTCGCCATCGTCGGGGCGGCGGCGATCATGCTGGCCGTGCTCTACCTCACGCACGGCTTCTCCCCGACCACCTCGGTGGCCGTGCTCGGCACGCTGTCCAGCCTGACGCTGACCGGGTTGCTGTCGTACGGCGCGCTGGGGTTCGCCCGGCTCAACGGCGTCACCGACGACAGCGCGCTGGCGCTGGACATGAGCCTGCCGATCGACACCCAGGGCCTGCTGCTGGCCAGCATCATCATCGGCGCGCTCGGGGTGCTCGACGACGTCACGGTCACGCAGGCGGTGACGGTGGCCGAGCTGGCGCACGCCAACCCGTCGTACGGTTTCGCCCGCCTCTACCGGGCCGCCGCGCGCATCGGGCGGGCGCACATCGCCTCGGTGATCAACACGATCATCCTGGCGTACGCGGGGGCGTCGCTGCCGCTGCTGCTGCTGTTCAGCATCGGCGAGCAGCCGCTCGGCGAGGTGATGGCGACGCCGGTGATCGCGCAGGAGATCGTCCGCAGCGTGGTCGGCACGCTGGGACTGATCGCCGCGGTGCCCATCACCACGGCCCTGGCCGCCCTGACCGCCACCCGCCGCCCCGAGCCGCCCGCCGGGCAGGACGACGGCCCGCCCCTGAGGCCGAGCGACGCCCTTCCGGCCAGGCGCTCCCGGCGGCGCGACGACGCGCCGCCGGGCGACGACTTCTTCGCCCCGCTCCCCGACGACGAGGACTTCTTCTCTCCCGAGCGCCACGACGGCGTCGCCCCGCGCAGGGCCGCCCCGAGGGAATCCGGGGACACCGGCCCGCGGCCCGCCCACGACGGCGCCGCCCGGGCATGGCCAGGCCACGACGGCGCGGCGCCGGTCGAGACCGGGAGCCTCTTCACGCCGCAGCAGCACCCCGACGCCGGGGCGGAGCGGCCCGCCCGGCACCGCCGGCGCTCTGGCGGCTGAGCGTCTAGCAGGGTTCGACGCTGCCGTCGACGCGAAGCTTGCGGCGGGCGCGTTCGTAGAAGGTGGTGCCGAGGCGGACGACCTTGGCCGCCGCCGGCCAGGCGGACACCGTGATGGAGTCGCCCGGCGACAGGTGGCCGACCACGGCCCCGTCGACCTCCACCGCCAGCCGCCCGCTGGTCGGCAGCACCTGGAGGGCGACCTCCTCGTCGGCGGGCAGCACCAGCGCCCGGTTGAACGCCGAGTGCGCGGCGGCGGCCACCACGAGCACCGCCTCCACGCGGGGCGAGACGAGCGGCCCGCCGGCGGAGAAGCTGTAGGCGGTGGACCCGGTGGAGGTCGCCACGATCACGGCGTCGGAGGCGTACCGGACGAACGGGCTCCCTGCCGGGGTGACCATCACCCCGGCCAGCCCCTCCCCCGGGGTGCGCACGAGCGCGATGTCGTTGAACGCCGTCACCTCGGCCCCCGCCACCTCGGCGCGGATCGCCATGCGCGGCTCGATGGTGTACGCGTGCGCGTCGATGGCCGACAGCGTCTGCTCCAGCTCGTCCACGTCGATCTCGGCGAGGAAGCCGAGCCGCCCCAGGTTGACCCCGAGGATCGGTGTCGGCCGCCCGGCCAGCAGCCGCATCGTGCGCAGCATCGTGCCGTCGCCGCCGAGCCCGACCAGCAGGTCGGCCCGATCCACGAGTGTCGCGGCGTCGACCGCCACCGCCGAGCAGTCGATGCGGTCCACCTCCTCGTGCAGCCCGAGAACGGTGACGCCCTTCTCCGCGGCCCAGCGGAGGATGATCTCGATCGCCTTCTTGGAGTCGCGGCGAGGATGCAGCACCAGCCCGACCGTCCCGACCATGCCCATGCAGTCAGCCTACGTGGCCCGGACCGGCGGCGGTCGCGCCGCCCTCCACCGAGATGCCGTGATGCCGAGGGGGCGTGATGGGGTGATGCCGAGGGGGCGTGATGCCGAGATGCCGAGGGGGCGCCGGCTTCGGTAGCGTCTTGCGCCATGCGGCTTCATGTGGGATGCGCGATGTGGACGCACGCGCGCTGGCAGGGGCGCTTCCTGCCCGCCCGGCTCCCTCCGGGCGACCGCCTGCGCGCCTACGCCTCCTGGTGCGATGCGGTGGAGGGCAACACGACGTTCTACGCGACCCCGTCGCGCGAGACGGTCGAGTCGTGGGCCCGGCAGACACCAGCGGACTTCCGGTTCGTGGTCAAGCTGCCCAAGCCGATCACTCACGAACACCGCCTCATCGGGGCCGAGGACGAGCTGCGCGCGTTCCTCGACGCGATGGAGCCGCTGGGGCCGCGCCACCACGCCCTGTGGGTGCAGCTGCCCGGCTCGTTCTCCCCCGCCGACGTCGGCGCGCTGGCGGCGTTCCTGCGCCGGCTGCCGCGCGGCCACCGCTACGCCGTCGAGGTGCGCCACCCCGCGTTCTTCGCCGAGGAGCGCGCCGAGCGCCTGCTCGAACGCGTCCTGGCCGGGGCGGGCGCGGAGTGGGTGCCGTTCGACACGACCGTGTTGTTCCGCAGCCCGCCGACCAGTGACGCCGAGCGCGACGCGTGGACGAAGAAACCGCGGGTGCCACGGCGTGCGCGGGCGCTGACCGGCCATCCGATCGTCCGCTACCTGGGGCGCGACGCCGAGGAGCGCACGGTGCGGGGCTGGCGGCCGTGGGTGGACACGGTCGTGGAGTGGCTGCGTGAGGGCCGCTCCCCGACCGTGTTCGTGCACACGCCCGACAACGCCGACGCCCCGGCGCTCGCCCGCCGCTTCCACGACGAGGTGCGGGCCCGCCTGCCAGAGCTGGCCCCGCTCCCCGAGCCGGTCGCCGCGGACGAGCCGCCGCTGACGCTCTTCTGAAGCCTCAGTGCACCAGCTTCTGAAGCCTCAGCACGTGAGCTTCTGAAGCCTCAGCGCACGAGCTTGTGAAGCCTCAGCGCACGAGGCAGGGCCGCTTCGGGTCGAACACCCAGCCCTCGATGAGGAACCGCATGGCCACGGCGTCGTCCCGGGCGCCGAGCCCGTGGACGAGGTACAGCTCGTGGGCCGCCGCCAGCGCGTCCCGGTCGAGCTCGACACCCAGGCCCGGCGTGTCGGGCACGTCGATCGCGCCGTCGGTGATCTGGAACGGCTGCGTGGTGAGCGCCTGGCCGTCCTGCCAGATCCAGTGCGTGTCGAGCGCCGTGATCTCGCCCGGGGCGGCCGCCCCGACGTGCGTGAACATCGCCAGCGAGATGTCGAAGTGGTTGTTGGAGTGCGAGCCCCACGTCAGCCCGAAGTCGTGGCAGAGCTGGGCGACGCGCACCGACCCGGCCATCGTCCAGAAGTGCGGGTCGGCCAGCGGGATGTCGACCGCGTTGGAGCGGATGGCGTGCGCCATCTCCCGCCAGTCGGTCGCGATCATGTTGGTCGCGGTGGGCAGGCCGGTGGCGCGGCGGAACTCGGCCATCGTCTCCCGCCCGGAGAAGCGGCCCTCGGCGCCGCACGGGTCCTCGGCGTAGGCGAGCACGCCGCCGAGATCGCGGCAGAGCCGGATCGCGTCGGCGAGCAGCCAGCCGCCGTTGGGGTCGAGCGTGACGCGGGCCTCGGGGAAGCGGGCGGCCAGCGCCTTGACCGCCTCGACTTCCTCCTCGCCGGCCAGCACGCCGCCCTTGAGCTTGAAGTCGGTGAAGCCGTAACGCTCCTGGGCGGCCTCGGCCAGTGCGACGACGGCGTCGGGGGTGAGCGCCTCGCGGCGGCGCAGCCGCGACCAGCGGTCGTCGCCGCCGTCATCGACGGCATACGGCAGGTCGGTCCTGCCCGCGTCGCCGACGTAGAAGAGGTAGCCCAGCATCGGCACGCGGTCGCGCTGCCGGCCCTCGCCGAGCAGCTCGGCCACCGGCACGCCGAGGTACTGGCCGTGCAGGTCGAGCAGGGTGGATTCGAGGCCGGTGACGGCGTGCACGGTGGTGCGCAGGTCGAACGTCTGCCGCCCGCGCCCCCCGGCGTCGCGGGCGGCGTACCGCTCGGCGACCGCCCGCAGCAGGCTGCGGTAGCGGGCCACCGGCCGG
This sequence comes from Nonomuraea terrae, assembly GCF_044465245.1. Lineage (NCBI taxonomy): Bacteria > Bacillati > Actinomycetota > Actinomycetes > Streptosporangiales > Streptosporangiaceae > Nonomuraea > Nonomuraea terrae. The sequence continues at coordinate 874,364 of NZ_JBITLL010000003.1, forward strand.
CCGACGAGCAGCTCGGCCGCCTCCTCGACCGTCCGGCGGATCGCCTCGCCGCCGGGCACCTCGCCGAGGCCGGTGCGGCCGTCGGAGTCGGTGGTGATGACGACGTTGCGGGTGAAGAACGGCGCGTGCGCGCCGCTGAGGTTGAGCAGCATGCTGTCGTGACCCGCGACGGGGACGACCTCGACACGCTCGATCGTGGGAGACACCGCGGCTCCTAGCTGATCTTGTTGACGAGGGCGGTCAGCTCGGCGAGCTCGTCCTCGGTGAGGTTCGACAGCGGCGGCCGCACCGGGCCGGCCGGGCGCCCGACGGCGGTCAGGCCCGCCTTGATGATGGACACGGCGTACCCCTTCGTCCGGTCGCGGATGTTCAGGTACGGGACCACGAACTCCTTGATGCGCCGGTAGACCGCGTCGCGGTCCTGGGCCCGCACGTCGGCGTAGAAGTCGAGCGCGTACTGCGGCACGAAGTTGAAGATGGCCGAGGAGTAGGTGCTCATGCCGAGCTGGAGCAGCGGCAGGGCGAAGGTCTCGGCGGTGGGCAGGCCGCCGATGTAGGCCAGGCGGTCGCCGACGGCGGCGTAGATGCGGGTGAGGTTCTCGATGTTGCCGACGCCGTCCTTGAAGCCGACGAGCGTGGGGTTCCGCTCGACCAGGGCCTCGACGGAGCGGTCGACCAGGACCGCGTTGGCCCTGCTGTAGACGATGACGCCGAGCCCGGTGGCGGCGCAGACCGCGGAGACGTGCTCGACCAGGCCCTCCTGGCCGGCCTCGGTCAGGTAGGGGGGCATGAGGAGCAGGCCGTCGGCGCCGGCGGCCTCGGCGGCCTTGGCCTGCGCGACCGCGTTCGCGGTGCCTCCGGTGGCCGGTGCCACGACCGGCACCCGGCCGCCGACCTCGTCCACCGCCGCGCGCACGACCCGGTCGATCTCCTCAGGGGTCAGCGAGAAGCCCTCGCCCGTGCCTCCCGCGGCGAACAGGCCCGCCACCGGGTATCCGCTCAGCCAGGACAGGTGCTCGCGGTAGCGAGCCTCGTCGAACTCCAGGTCCTGCGTGAAGTGGGTCACGGGGAAGGACAGCAGGCCGCTTTTGAGCTGCGTGGCGAGCTCTTGTGGGGAGTAGTCGGGCATGACGGTCGCTCCTCGTTTGACGTGCGGCCGCGGGAGGCTCCACGAGGCCGGTCCGGTCTGTCGCCCGTCAGGCTAAGGAGAAGGAGTGATTCCTGTCCAAGTGCGATTCTGTATCCGTCGATACCGGCAGGGCATCATGACGGCGACTCCAGGTCCGGCAGGAGATCCAGCACGCGGGCGAGCGCGGGGTTGGTGGAGCCGCGGTCCCAGATGACGTGCAGCTCGACCGGTTCGTTCGTGGCGCCCCCGCCGGGGTCGAGGGGATCGCCGCCGCCGCGTACGAGGTCGCAGTAGGCGACGTGCCGGACGCCGAGCGAGCGGGCGCTGGCGGGCACCAGTGCCACGCCGCGCCGGGCCGCCACCAGCAGCACGGCGGTGAGGATCTGGTGGACCTGCTGCTCGATGCGCGGGTGGGCGTTGGTGAGGAACCGGACGGTCAGCTCGTGGAAGTACCGCGACTGGACGGGGCTGTAGCTGATCACCGGCAGGCCGTCGAAGTCGTCGGGCGCGAGCGGCCGGCCGAGCCCGGCCAGCGGGTGGCCCTCGGGCACCACGGCGCACAGCGCCTCCCGGAAGACCACGCGGGAGTCGAGCGTGGCGATGTCGAACGGCGGCCGGGCCAGGCCCAGGTCGAGCTCGCCGCGCAGCAGGCCGTCCACCTGCCCGGCGGTCACGCGTTCGTGCAGGATGACGTCGATCTCGGGCAGCTCCTCCGCCAGCCGCTTGAGCAGCGTGCCGAGCATGCTGATGGCCGAGACGGCGGTGAACCCCAGCCGTACGGTGCCGGCGGCGCCGCTGGCGATCCGGCGGGCCCGGTCGCCGGCGGTGTCCACGAGCGAGAGCATGCGGCGCGCGTCCTCCAGGAAGCCGCGGCCGGCGTCGGTGAGGATCACCCGCCGGTTGTCACGTTCCAGGAGGGTCACGCCGACCACGCGCTCCAGCTTCTGGATGTGGCGGCTGAGCGGGGGCTGCGTCATCCGCAGTCGGGCGGCCGCGCGGCCGAAGTGCAGCTCCTCGGCCACAGCCACGAACGCCCTGATTTGGTCAAGCGTTAGCATGATGCGCAGACTGTATCACTCGATACCGAAATGAGCCTGGACAGGCATCGAGCCTGGTACCTAGTCTCCGGAGACTACAGAGCGGAAACCTTGCCGTAACCTGACGCGACCCCCTGTCCGCTCCATGACAGTCCCGGGTGGCGCCGCCCCCGCACGAAGGAGTAAGTCCCATGCCGAGATACCGGACCATCCCCCGCCGCGTCCTCATGGGCGTGCTCGGCGCCACCGCCGCGATCACGCTGACCGCGTGCGGTGGTGTCAAGACGACCTCCTCCGGCGGCGGCGACGGCGAATATCCGACGGGCAACATCGAGTTCAGCGTCGGCGCGTCCGCCGGCGGCTCCACCGACCTGATCACCCGGGCCCTGGCCCAGGGCATCGGCAAGGAGCTGGGCGTCTCCGCCCCGGTCATCAACAAGCCGGGCGCCAACGGCGCGCTCAACGCCAAGGAGCTGCAGGCCGCCAAGCCCGACGGCTACAAGATCGCGGTGCAGAACGCCTCGCTCTTCACCATCACGCCTCTCACGGTCTCGCCCGAGGAGGCCACGAAGATCGAGGACTTCGACGTCATCACCGGCATCTCCCGTGACGACTACGTCATGGCCACCAGCGCCGAGTCCGGCTACAAGTCGATCGACGACCTGAAGAAGGCCGGCAAGACCATCCGGTACGGCACCACCGGCGTCGGCACGGGCGCCCAGCTCGCCTCGGCCCTGACGTTCAAGAGCGCCGGGATCGAGTCCACGGCGGTGCCGTTCGACGGCGGCGCCCCGGCGCTGACCGCGCTGCTGGGCAACCAGGTCGACGTCTCGACCATGCAGATCGGCGAGGGCATCGAGAACATCAAGGCCGGCAAGCTCGTCCCGCTCGCCGTCTTCTCCGCCGAGCGCATCCCGTACCTGCCGGACGTCAAGACGGCCAAGGAGCAGGGCTACGAGGTCCAGGTGACGCAGTACCGGTTCCTGACCGCGCCCAAGGGCACGCCGGAGAACGTCAAGACGCGCCTGCTGGATGCGGCCAAGAAGACGTTCGCGACGCCGGAGTACCAGCAGTTCAACGAGCAGAACTCGCTCACCCCGATGGAGATCTCCCCCGAGGAGGTCCTCAAGGCGCTGCAGAGCGACACGGCCACGTACAAAGAGCAGCTGAACGAGTTCGGCATCAGCCTGACCGGCTGATCGAGGAGTGAGCATGTCTCAGCCCGACCCCACGCCGTCCGGCGTCGCGGACGCCGGCCTCCAGGAGGAGGTCGAACGGCTCCACGCCGAGATGGAGGAGGCGCGCCCGCCGCACGCGGGCCCGATCTCCCAGGCCGCGGCGGCCCTGGTGGCGCTCGTCGTCGGCGTCCTCGCGGCGACCGGCTCCTACGCCCTCGGGCTGGGGCGGCTCACCCAGCCCGGCCCGGGTCTGTGGCCGTTCGCCATCAGCGTCGTCATCGTCGTTCTGTCCGTGGTGCTCCTCGTGACCGGCCGCAGGCTGGAGGACACCGAACGCTTCTCGAAGTCGAGCCTGCTCACCGCGGTCGCCCTGGTGACGCTCGTGGCGCTCGCCGCGCTGCTGCCGGTGATCGGCTTCGAGATCCCCTCGCTGCTGCTGACGTTCGTCTGGCTGCGCTGGCTGGGCAAGGAGTCGTGGCGGTCGTCCATCGTGATCAGCATCGGCGCCGTGGCGGCGTTCTACGTGATCTTCGTTCTGCTGCTGCAGATCCCGCTCCCACGCCTCATCTGAGAAAGTCGCATGGACATCTCCCCGATCCTCAATGGCTTCGGCGTCGTGTTGGAGCCCACAAACCTCCTCTACTGCCTCGTCGGCGTCATCATCGGCATGCTCATCGGCGTGCTGCCCGGCCTCGGGCCCGGCGCGACGATCGCCATCCTGCTGCCGATCACGTACGGCATCGACCCCGTCTCGGCGATCATCATGCTGGCGGGCATCTTCTACGGCGCCCAGTACGGCGGCACCATCACCTCGGTGCTGCTGCGCCTGCCGGGCGAGGCGTCCTCGGTGGTCACCGTCTTCGACGGGTTCGCGCTGGCCAGGCAGGGCCGGGCGGGCACCGCGCTGGGCATCGCCGCCATCGGCTCATTCGTCGGGGGCACGGTCTCGATCATCGGGCTGACGGTGCTGGCCCCGGTCGTCGCCGGCTTCGCGCTCGACTTCGGCCCACCGGAGTACGCGGCGCTCGGCATCCTCGGCGTGCTGCTGGTCTCGGCGATCGGCAACGGCAACCGGCTCAAGGCCGTCATCGCCGCCTGCGTCGGTCTGCTGATCGCGACGGTGGGCCGCGACACGTTCACCGGCGCCGAGCGCTTCACCTTCGACAGCCTGAACCTGGCCGAGGGCATCGACTTCATCCCGATCGCGATGGGCCTGTTCGGCCTGAGCGAGATCCTCTACAACATCGAGGAGCGGCACAACCAGGTGCACTCCCCCGCGAAGGTCGGCAACGTGTGGCCCTCGCGCAAGGATCTCGGCCAGGCGAAGGGCGCCATCGGGCGCGGTTCGCTCATCGGCTTCCTGCTGGGCGTGCTGCCCGGCGGCGGCGCGGTGCTGTCGTCGCTGGCGGCGTACGCGGTGGAGAAGCGCCGCGCCAAGCAGCCCGAGCGCTTCGGGCGCGGCGCCGTCGAGGGCGTGGCCGCTCCTGAGACCGCCAACAACGCCGCGGCCACCTCGTCGTTCATCCCGTTGCTGACGCTCGGCATCCCGGCGAACGCGACGATGGCCCTGATCTTCGGCGCGCTGCTCATCCAGGGCATCCAGCCGGGGCCGCAGCTCGTCACCGAGCACCCCGACGTGTTCTGGGGCGTCATCAACTCGATGTACATCGGCAACATCCTGCTGCTGATCATGAGCATCCCGATGGTGGGCGTGTTCGTGCGGATCCTGCGGGTGCGCCCGGCCATCCTGGCGCCGATCACGGTGCTGATCACGCTGCTGGGCGCGTACACGGTGCGCAACCAGGTCTACGACATCTTCCTGGTCATCGCGTTCGGCGTGCTCGGCTACCTGATGAAGAAGTTCGGGTTCGAGCCGGGGCCGCTCGTGCTGGCGTTCGTGCTGGGCTCGATGATCGAGAGCTCGGCACGGCAGTCGCTGCTCATCTTCGGCGGCGACCCGGCCGGGTTCCTCACCCGTCCCATCTCGGGCACCGTGCTGGCCGTGGTCGTGATCGTGGCGGCCTGGCCGCTGATCCGCAAGGCGCTGCCCCGCAAGAAACCGGCCGCCGTTCCCGGCGACTCCGATCGTGTGGAGGAGAAGACCCCATGACCATCCTCGTCGGCTACCTGCCGACGCCCGAGGGCGAGGCCGCCGTGCAGGCGGGCCTGCGCGAGGGCGCGCTGCGCGGCGAACGCGTGATCATCGTGAACTCCCCGCGCCGGGGCGCCCCCGTCGACGAGCACATGGTCGGCGAGGCGGCCCGCGACGAGCTGCTGCGCCGTGCCGAGGAGGCCGGCGTCGAGGCCGAGGTACGCCAGCCGCTGCATGACGACGACCTGCCGGAGACGTTCGACCGGCTGGTGGAGGAGACCGGCGCGAGCCTCATCGTCATCGGGCTGCGGCACCGGTCGCTGGTCGGCAAGTTCGTCCTGGGCAGCGCGGCGCAGCGGATCCTCATGGAGGCCGAGGTGCCGGTGCTCACCGTGAAGGCCGCCAGGTGAGCGCCCCGGTCGCGGGCCGGGTCAGCGGGGTCACCGTGACCCCGGTCGCCTTCCGCGACCCGCCGCTGCTCAACGTCGTGGGCGTGCACCAGCCGTACGTGTTGCGGGCGATCGTCCAGGTGCACACCGACGAGGGGCTGGTCGGGCTCGGGGAGACCTACGCCGACCAGGCGCACCTCGACCGGCTCGGCGCGGTGGCCGCGGCGCTGCCCGGCGCGGACGTGTTCGACCTGCACGGCCTGCGCCGCGTCGTGACGGAGGTGCTCGGCGCGTCCACGGGCGGGGCGGGTGCGAGCTTCGGCGGCATGCTGGAGGTCTCCAGCGCGGTCGACACCGTGGCTTCGCCGTTCGAGGTGGCCCTGCTCGACCTGCAGGGCAAGGCGCTCGGGCGGCCGGTGAGCGACCTGCTGGGCGGCGCCGTGCGCGAGCGGGTGCCGTACTCGGCGTACCTGTTCTACAAGTGGGCCGGCCACCCCGGGTACGACGAGGACACGTGGGGCGAGGGCCGCACGCCCGAGCAGATGGTCGCCCAGGCCCGCCGCATGGTCGACGAGTACGGCTTCACGGCGATCAAGCTCAAGGGCGGCGTGTACGAGCCCCGCCACGAGATCGAGACCGTCGAGGCGCTCGCCGCCGCGTTCCCCGATCACCGGCTGCGCATCGACCCGAACGGCGCCTGGACGGTGGCGACCTCGATCGAGGTGGCCGCGCGGCTGTCGGGCGTCCTCGAGTACCTGGAGGACCCGACGCCAGGCATCGAGGGCATGGCCGAGGTCTCCCAGCACACCGATCTGCCGCTGGCCACGAACATGTGCGTCATCGCCTTCGAGCACCTCAAGCCGGCCGTGGCCGCCGACGCCGTGCAGGTCGTCCTGTCGGACCACCACCTGTGGGGCGGGCTGCGGCGTTCGGCGCTGCTGGGCGGCATCTGCGAGACGTTCGGGATGGGGCTGTCGATGCACTCCAACTCGCACCTGGGGGTCAGCCTCGCGGCGATGACCCACCTGGCCGCGGCCACCCCCAACCTCACCTACGCCTGCGACACCCACTACCCGTGGAAGACGGAGGACGTCGTGAGGCCGGGGGTGCTGGAGTTCCGCGACGGCGGCGTGGCCGTGCCCTCCACGCCGGGGCTCGGGGTCGAGCTGGACGAGGACGCGCTCGCCGCCCTGCACGAGCAGTACGTGACCTGCGGCCAGCGCGGCCGCGAGGACACGGCGTACATGCGCTCGATCGTCCCCGGCTTCACGCCCAACACCGCCCGCTGGTAGCGGTCAGGGGGCCTGCAGCCGCGCGCGCGAGTTGGACAGGTGCAGCCGCATCGCGGCTCGCGCGGCGGCGGCGTCGCGGTCGGCGATGGCGCGGTAGATGTTCTCGTGCTCCAGCGTCACCCGCGTGAGGTGGGTGGCGTCGGAGACGGTGTAGACGTGCTCCAGGCGGGTGCGCGGCAGCATGATCATCATGGGGCCGAGCGAGGAGAGCAGGTCGGAGTAGAACCGGTTGCCCGACGCGAGCGCGATCTTGAGGTGGAACGCGAAGTCGGCCTCGACCGCGTGCCCCGGCTGCTCGCCGGAGCGCCCGAGGTCGACCAGCGCCCGCTCGACGGCTTTCAGCTGAAGGTCCGTACGCCGCTCCGCGGCCAGCCCGGCGGCCTCCGACTCCACGCCGATACGGAACTCGATCATGTCGAGGACGTCGCGGTGGGTGCGGATGCGGGACGCCTCGACGGAGAAGGCCGTCGAGGCGGGCACGTCCAGCACGAACGAGCCGCGCCCCTGGAACGTCTCGACCAGCCCCGCCGCCTGGAGCCGCGAGACGGCCTCGCGCACCACCGTGCGGCTCACGCCGAACTCCTGGATGAGCGAGGATTCGGTCGGCAGCTTCTGGCCCGGCTGGATCTCACCGGCCAGGATGCGCGCCTTGAGCCGCTCGACCAGCTCGTGGGCGAGCCCGCGCCCGGTGTCGCGGTCGAGCTTCTCCCCTGAGCGGGGCTGGTGATCGGGCGGCACGGCTGACAATCTACTCGGCCGTCCCGAACGCGACGTCGTCCACGAGCCACTCGTGGCGGCGTTCGCTGAGCGTGAGCCCGAGACCGGGCCGGTCGGGGACGAGCATGCGGCCGCCGTCGATCCGCAGCCGCTCCTCGAACAGCGGTGAGAGCCACTCGATGTGCTCGACCCAGGAGTCGCGCGGGTAGGCGGCGGCCAGGTGCACGTGGATCTCCATCACGAAGTGCGGCGCGACCTGCAGATGGGCGTGGTCGGCCAGCGCGGCGACCTTGAGATAGGGGGTGATGCCGCCGACGCGCGGCACGTCGGGCTGCAGGAAGCCGACCGCGCGCAGGTCGATGAGGCGGACGAGGTCGGGCACACCGGTCAGCATCTCCCCCGTCGCGATCGGGGTGTCGAGCGCGGCGGCGAGCTGGGCGTGCCCCTCGGCGTCGTACGCGTCCAGCGGCTCCTCGATCCACACCAGGCCGAGCTCCTCCACCGCCCGCCCGAAACGCAGCGCGGCCGGCCGGTCCCACTGCTGGTTGGCGTCCACCATCAACGGCGTGTCCGCACCGATGTGCTCACGCACGGCCGCCAGCCGGCGCAGATCCTCCCGCATGTCCGGCTGCCCGACCTTGATCTTGATGCCGCCGATCCCGTCGGCCAGCGACGCGGCGGCGCGCTCCTTGACCTCCTCGATCGGCGCCTGGAGGTAGCCGCCGGAGGTGTTGTAGACCCGCACCGCGTCGCGGTGGGCGCCGAGCAGCTTGGCCAGCGGCAGCCCGGCGCGCCTGGCCTTGACGTCCCAGAGCGCGGTGTCGGCGGACGCGATGGCCTGCGTGGCCGCTCCCGACCTGCCCACCGACGCGCCGGCCCACGACAGCCGGTCGTAGAGGCGCCCGATGTCGGACGGGTCCTCGCCCAGGAGGTTCTCCGCGATCTCCTTGGCGTGCGCGAACTGCGCCCGGCAGCCGGCCCGCGTCGTGTAGGAGAACCCGAGCCCGGTCAGGCCGTCGTCCGTGACGATCTCGCAGGTCAGGACGTCGATCTGGGTCAGCGGCCGCTGCCTGCCCGTCGCGACCTTGGCGTCGCTGACGGCGTGGGCCAGCGGCACGGCGTAGTGGCCGAGGCGTACCGACCTGACGCGGTCGCCCACGGCGTCAGGCCTTCCCGAACTCGACGCCGTCCACGGCCCACTTGCGGCACTGCTCGCTCAGCGTGAACCCGAGCCCCGGCCGGTCCGGGACGACCATGCGGCCGTCGCGGGTCTCCAGCCGCTCGTTGAACAGCGGGTTGAGCCACTCGAAGTGCTCGACCCAGGGCTCGCGCGGGTAGGCGGCGGCCAGGTGGAGGTGGATCTCCATGGCGAAGTGCGGGGCCAGCTGCAGGCCCGCGTGGTCGGCGAGGGTGGCCAGGCGCAGGAACGGCGTGATGCCGCCGACGCGCGGGGCGTCGGGCTGGATGATGTCGGCGGCGCGGGCCTCGATGAGCCGGACGTGCTCGGCGACGCTGGAGAGCATCTCCCCCGTCGCGATCGGGGTGTCGAGCGCGGCGGCGAGCTGGGCGTGCCCCTCCGCGTCGTACGCGTCGAGGGGCTCCTCGATCCACACCAGGCCGAGCTCCTCCACCGCGCGGCCGAAGCGGAGCGCGGTCGGCCGGTCCCACTGCTGGTTGGCGTCCACCATCAACGGCGTGTCCGCACCGATGTGCTCGCGCACGGCGGCCAGGCGGCGCAGATCCTCCTTCATGTCCGGCTGGCCCACCTTGATCTTGATGCCGCCGATCCCGTCCGCCAGCGACTTCGCCGCACGCTCCTTGACCTCCTCGATCGGCGCGTGCAGGAAGCCCCCTGAGGTGTTGTACGTCCGGACGGAGTCGCGGTAGGCGCCGAGCAGCTTGGCCAGCGGCAGCCCGGCGCGCTTGGCCTTCAGGTCCCACAGGGCGATGTCGATCGCGGCCAGCGCCTGGGTGGCCACCCCGGAGCGGCCCACCGAGGCGCCCGCCCACAGCAGCGTGTCGTACACCTTGCCGATGTCGGACGGGTCCTGACCGAGGAGGTTCTCCCCGACCTCCTTGGCGTGGGCGTACTGGGCCGGGCCGCCCGCCCGCTTGGAGTAGCTGAAGCCGACGCCCTCGTGGCCGTCCTCGGTGGAGATCTCGGCGAAGAGGAAGGCGATCTCCGTCATCGGCTTCTGCCGCCCTGTCAGCACCTTGGCGTCACTGACGGGGACGTCGAGCGGAAGGGTGACGGAGGACAGGGAGACGTGGCGGATGCGGTCGGAGGCCATGGCGGATCCCAGCAGTGAAGTCGGACAAGTCGCATGTCATCGTACGAGTTGCCAAGTCATCTGACAACACGGCGCTGGACAACGTCCTCGATCGCCCCGCCTCGATCAGCCGCCGCCGCCCGGAGTCGCCGGCCGCCGAGCGCGCCACTCTCGTGCCATCTCTGACATAAGACGACCTGGAGTAATATTTCGGGAAAGGTTAGGCTAACCTAAGGCCCATGACCGAGGAGATCGCCCTCCGCGGCGCGGAGCTGCGCCTCAGCTATCACGGCACCCCCGTGGTCGAGGACGGACGCATCACGTTGCGCCCGGGCCACGTGACCGCTCTGGTGGGCCCGAACGGCAGCGGCAAGTCCACGCTGCTGCGCGCGCTGGCCAGGCTGCACCACCCCGACGGCGGCGCCGTGACGCTGGGCGACGGCGCCGACGCGCTGCAGCTGACGGCGCGCGACTTCGCCCGGCGGGTGACCCTGCTCGCGCAGAGCCGCCCCACGCCGGGCGGCGTGCGGGTCTCGGACGTCGTCGGGTACGGCCGCCACCCCTACCGGCGGCGCTGGCGGGCCGCCGACCCCGGCGGCGCGGCGGCCGTCGCCAGGGCGATGGAGCTGACCGGCGTGACGCCGATGGCCGACCGGCCGGTGGACGAGCTGTCGGGCGGCGAGCTGCAACGCGTCTGGCTGGCCACCTGCCTGGCGCAGGACACCGGCGTCCTGCTCCTGGACGAGCCGACCACGTTCCTCGACCTGCGTTACCAGGTGGAACTGCTGGAGCTCGTCCGCGACCTGGCCGACGGGCACGGCGTGGCGATCGGCGTCGTCCTGCACGACCTCAACCAGGCCGCCGAGATCGCCGACCACGTCGTGCTGCTGCACGAGGGGCGGGTCCGCGCCGACGGCCCGCCCGCGCAGGTGCTCACCGAGAGCCTGCTCAGCGACACCTACGGCATCCGCATCGAGGTCAGTCACGACCCCGGCAGCGGGGCCGTGACCACCCGGCCGATCGGCCGCCACAGCAGAACCGCCCCCGCGACGACATGACAGGAACCACCATGCGCAGCGCCCTGACGGCCCCTCTGACGGCACTGGCCGCCATCGTCCTCCTCGCCGCCTGCGGCACGACCGAGGCCCCGGTGGCCGAGCAGGCCCCCTCCGGCGGCACCACGCCGTCGGCCGCCCCCGTGACCGTGACCGACAGCCGCGGCAAGCAGATCACGCTCGACCGCCCGGCCACCAGGGTCGTCACCCTGGAGTGGGCCGAGACCGAGATGGTGGCCTCCCTCGGCGTCATGCCGGTGGGCGCGGCCGACGTGGCGGGGTACGGCGTCTGGAACACCTCCGTCAAGCTCGACCCGTCCGTCAAGGACGTCGGCAACCGGCAGGAGCCCAGCGTCGACTCCATCAGCGCCCTGCAGCCCGACCTGGTTGTCATGGAGGCCGTGCGCGACTCCGCGCTGGTCACGCAGCTGGAGTCGTTCGTGCCGGTGCTGGTGACCGAGGGCAGCGACGCGACCGGCAACCTCGCGCGCATGCGCGAGGACCTCGACATGATCGCGACCGCGCTCGGCAAGACCGCGGAGGCCGGCAAGGTGCTGGCCGAGTTCGACGCGGCGCTGGCCGAGGGCAAGCAGAAGATCGCCGCGGCGGGCGCCGCCGGTAGCCCGTTCGTCATGGCCGACGGGTGGAAGCAGGGCAGCACGATCTCGATCCGGCTGTTCGGCAAGGGCTCGCTCGTCTCCGACGTCGCCACCGAGCTCGGCCTGAAGAACGCCTGGACGGGCAAGGTCGACGAGATGTGGGGCCTCGGCACCACCGACGTCGAGGGCCTGACCACGCTCAAGGACCCCGCGATCCGCTTCTTCTACAACGCCTCCGACGGCGACGACGTCTTCGCCGACGGCCTGGCCGGCAACGCCATCTGGAAGTCGCTGCCGTTCGTGGAGAAGGCGCAGGTCACCAAGCTGCCCAACGGCATCTGGACCTTCGGCGGCCCCCTGTCCAGCCGCCAGTACGCCGACGCCCTGGTCAAGGCGTACGCGGGGTGAGCACGGACGTCCTGACCCCTCCCGGAGCGCCGCCCGCCACGCCGCTGCGGCGGCTGGGCACGGCGGGAGTGGTCCTCCTGACGCTGGCGGTCACCGTCCTGGTGGCCGCCGTGCACGTCACGCAGGGCACCTCGTCGGTGGGCGCGCTGGACCTGCTGGCGCTGCCGTTCGGCGGCAGTGACGAGGCCGCCCGCGTGCTGCTCGCCTCGCGGCTGCCCCGGCTGCTGGCCGGGGTGTGCGTCGGCGTCGCGCTGGGCGCGGCGGGGGCGCTGCTGCAGGCGGTCGCCCGCAACGCGATGGCCTCCCCCGACACGCTGGCCGTCAGCGCCGGGGCGTACCTGGCGGTCGCCGCCGCGGCCGCGTTCGGGCTGACCCTGCCGGTGGCGTTGTCGGGCGGGCTCGCGCTGCTCGGCGGGCTGGCCGCCGCGGCCCTGGTGCTGGCGCTGTCGGCGGGCGGGCGTACGGGGACGACCCGGCTGATCCTGGCCGGCTCGGCCACCGCCCTGGCGCTCAGCTCACTGACGAACCTGTTCATGATCCTTTTCGAGCAGGAGACGACCGGGCTGTTCGCCTGGGGCAGCGGCTCGCTCGTGCAGAGCGACCTGAACGCGGTCACCCAGATGGGCCCGGTGATCGCCGTGGCGCTGGCGGCGGCGGTGCTGGCCGGGCCGCGCCTGGACATCCTCGGCCTGGGTGACGACACCGCCACGGTGCTCGGCGTGAAGGTGCGCCGGCTGCGCTTGTGGCTCACCCTGCTGGCCGTGCTGCTGTCGGCCGCCGCGGTGACCGTCGCGGGGCCGATCGGGTTCGTCGGGCTGTGCGCGCCGGTGATCGTCCGGCTGCTGCCCCGGTCCATTCCCGGGCTGCACCGGCACCGGGTCCTGGTGCCGATGTCCGGGCTCGCCGGGGTGCTGGTCGTGCTGGGCTCCGACATCGCGCTGCGCGCTCTGCTGGGCGCGCAGGCCGGGGTGGAGGTGCCGCCGGGCGTGGTGACCACCGTGCTCGGCGCGGCGGTGATGATCTGGCTGGCCCGCCGCTACCGCGACGCGGGCCCGACCCGCCGTCCTCCGGCGGTCCGTACGGGTGCGACGCGGTCGCGGGCCGCGTTCACCGCCGTGGTCGCCCTCTGCGCGGCCCTGCTGGCGGGGGCGCTGGTCCTCGGCATGCTGGGCGGGGACAGGTGGCTGCTCACCGGCGACGTGGTCAACTGGCTGCAGGGGCGCAGCGGGCGGGCGCTGACGTTCGTCCTCGACCAGCGCTGGCCGCGCGTCATGGCGGCCGTACTGGCCGGGACCGCGCTGGCCGTGGCCGGTGCGGCCGTGCAGGCCGTGTGCCGCAACCCGCTCGCCGAGCCCGGCATGCTGGGCGTCACCGCGGGCGCGGGCGTCGGGGCGGTCGCGCTGCTGACGCTGGCGCCGCTGGCCGGCATCTGGACGATGTCCGCGGCGGCTGGCGTGGGCGCGCTGGTCACGTTCGCCGTGGTGTACGGGCTGTCGTGGCGGGGCGGGCTGAGCTCCGACCGGCTGGTGCTGATCGGCGTCGCCGTGCAGGCGGCCTGCACCGCCGGAACCGTGCTGATCATCGTGCTGTCCGACCCGTGGAACACCGCCAAGGCGCTGACCTGGCTGTCGGGCTCGACGTACGGCCGGGTGCCCGAGCAGTTGATCCCCGTCGCGCTCGCCCTCGTGGTGACCGTGCCGCTGCTGGCGTGGCTGCGCCGCGACCTCGACCTGCTCTCCCTGGACGAGGACACGCCGCGCATCCTCGGCGTCCCCCTGGAGCCGGTACGGCTGGCCGCGCTGGGCTGCGCCGTGCTGCTCGCCGCGGCGGCGGTGTCGGCGGTGGGGGTGGTCGGCTTCGTCGGCCTGGTGGCCCCGCACGCCGCCCGCGCCCTGGTGGGGGCGCACCACGTGCGGGTGCTGCCGGTGGCGGCGCTGCTCGGCGCGCTGCTGGTGAGCCTGGCCGACACCTTGGGGCGTACGGTCATCGCTCCGGCGCAGGTGCCGGCGGGCCTGGTGACGGCCCTGATCGGGACGCCGTACTTCGTCTATCTCCTGTGGCGCGCCCGCGCCCAGCGCGACGCCTGAGACCACGCGACGCCTGCCACCGCGACCGCCCCCATCACCGCGACGACCGCTGGCAGGCCGGTCCGGTTCGGGGTGGACGGGGGCGCGGCGGCCACCCGGGTGGGTGTCCCCAGGGCGGCGATCAGTTCGGGGGTGAGCGGCTGCATGCCCTGAGCCTTGTCGGTGGAGCGCAACGGCTGCTCACCGGCGGGAATGAGCATGTTGCCCGAGCACAACGTCGTGGCCGGCTTCCGGTCGCGGGCACCGGCGAACACCAGGTAGCGGGCGCCCTTCACGAACTCGTATCCGCAGGCCGCCCCCTGCGCCGCGGTCTCCACCTGGACCTCGGCGTCGAGCCCGCCCTTGTAGACATGGTCGGGGCGGAGCCTGGCGGTGACGCTGCCGCCGTTGAGCATGGGCTCGTCCACGCGGAGGTCGGAGACGGTAGCGGAGAAGACGGCCGCCGCGTCGCTGACGTACTGCTGCGGGGTACGCGTCGAGCATGAGCAGCCCGAGCGGGCCTCCGCCGTTCCCGCAAAAGCCATCGACAGGGACGCCACCAGGGACAACACCGCGAGTGTACGCATCATCATGTCCACCACCACGTACCGCGGACCTGATCGGTTCGCCTCCCCTGCTTCCTCCCGTCAAGAGGCAGAGGCATTATCACGCTCCGTGACGGGGCGCCGCTCTCGGCGTTCGTGCGCGCGCAGACATGCCGTATTGCTTGAATGCGCACGGGCGAATACAGGAAGAGGGCACAGAAAAATGACATGCATGCCGCCCTGGAACCCCGCGCTCAGGCCGCGAAAGACGTGAAGACCCTCTTCGACCAGCGGCGACTGGCCCGAGAACGTGATCGGCGCCCTCGACGGCTATCACGACGGCATCCACCAGTCACACGACCTCCTGTCTCGCCTGTACGAGCTGGTCGAGGAGGAACCGCCGACTCCTCGCACCCCACCCCGGATCCCGAAGAGTTCAGCAGACGATGGCGGACCGTGCGAGAGCAACAGGCCAACCGCCTGAAGGCGGACCAGGAGGAGGTGGCGGCGCACATGTCCGCCGTGCAAGACGCGGTGATCGGATCCCTGACGGCCGCGCACGAACGCTACGGCCTGATGGGCCGGCTCATCGAAGAACTGCTCGCCCACCACAGGGAAGCGCCGGTCGAGCAGAACGGAAATTCCGGCCGCGCGCCCGAGCGGATTCCACCCCGGCCTCCAGAGGAGCCGGAATTCCGGAACAAAAGTTAAATCACTCTTCCGGCGCTTGTTCCGGCGCGGCTGACATGTTCTCGCCGGGCCGTGTCGGAAGCGGCCAGGACACATTCCGGCACCGCCGGACGAGTCGCGGAACATTCCCGGCATACACGTTCCGTAACAGTCCGTGCGTCAGGCACCTTGTGGTGGTGCGGTCCGAAAGGACCGGGCGGCCGGGGTGACCTCCGCGTGAGAGAGCGGTGAACTCTTTTCGAGCAGCCTTTCGGATCACGGTGCGCGCCACCACAATGACCGCCGTGATCCGATTCCCCCTGACGCGTCTGCGTACCCTGATGCTCGCCGGTCTGACGGCCGCCGGGCTGCTGCTGTCCCCCGCCGCCGCCATGGCGCAGCCCGGGAACGTGCAGGACGCGCGCCCGCCGTACTCACTGCTGCAGATGAACATCTGCGACAGCGGGTACGCCGGCTGCTTCGCCCGCACCCAGTACCCGAAGGTCCTCGACGAGGTGGTCGAGCGCATCCAGGCCAACAACGTCAACGCGGTCACCCTCAACGAGGCGTGCAGCGGCGACGTGGCCGAGATCGCCCGGCGCACCGGCTACCACTACCGCTTCGCCACGGTCGTGTACAACGGCGGCCCGCTGGCCTGCAAGACGCCGGGCGGGCGCGGCGAGTTCGGCAACGCCGTGCTGACCAAGGAGGCGATCAAGGCGTCGCAGGACGAGCCGTACTCGGTGTTCAGCGGGGTGGAGCAGCGGCGCTGGGTCTGCGTGACGACCGCCCGCGGCGTGGACGTGTGCACCAGCCACCTGTCCACCGACGGCGAGGCGCCCGGCACCGCCAACTCCACCCAGTGCGCCGAGCTGGGCAAGGTGCTCGCCTCCCGCGGCCGCCCGACGATCTTCGCCGGCGACGTCAACCGCCGCGCCTCCTGCGCCCCCGAGGGCCACTGGACCCTGACCGACGCCGCCGCCACCCAGGCCCCCGGCATCCAGCACGCCTACGGCACCCTCTCCTCGCCCACCCTGGAACTCGAGCCCGCGACGTACACCGACCACGACGCCCTCGTGATCCGCGCCGGCCTGCCCAAGTAACCCGACGGGTGGCCCGCGTCCACAACGACTCGGGCCACCAACCCGGCTTTCCCATGTCGACGGGCTCGTCAGCGGCGCCTGACGGAGCGACCGCGACCACCTGCCTGCTCAGGATCTCCGGGTGTACGCAAGGAGCCGCCGGCGATCGAGGTCGTGATCGCCGGCGGCTCGCCGGCTCAGGTCAGTTCGAGGTGACCTCGAAGGGGGCCTCGACCTCCGTCCTCGATGCGGCGCCGGTCAGCGTGACGCCGGCCGGGCCGGGTCTCGCCGTCCCCGGGACGCTGAGGGTGGCGCCCGAGATGACGCCGTCGCCGTTCGCCTGCACGGTGACGGAGGACAGGCCGTCACCGAAGGCGATGGTGACCGTTTCCTTGGGCGCGAATCCGGAGCCGTCGACGACGATCGCCGTGCCGCGCGGTCCCGAGGTCGCCGACAGCAGCGCCTGCGGACGGTACGTCCGCGCCTGCGGCTCCTCGGTCACCTGGACGGTCGCCGTCGCCGGCGTCCGCGAGGACGTGCCGGCGGCGGTGACGGAGTACCGGCCGGGCCGGCCGGACGCCTCGACCGACGTGCGTAGCGTCCCCGTGGGCGAGGCCTTCACGGTCAGGCTCCGCGCCGGGCTGGTGCCCAGCTTGACCGTCACCTGCTCGCCGGCGGCGAACCCGCTGCCCTCGACGGTGACCGGGTCTCCGGCGGCGGCGGAGGCGGACACCGAGATCGACGGCCGCGCCCCGGCCCGCGCCACCGTCACGGTGAACGTGCCGGTGGTGCTCGCCAGCGTGTCCCACGCGGTGACCCGCACCGTGTACGTGCCGTCCTGCGCGTAGGTGTGCCGTCCGGTCATCGCACCCGACGCGTCGACGGTGACGTCGTCGGGAACCGTGCCGTCACCCCACTGGACGCGCGCGTGGTAACCCTCCGGCCCGGCGGCGCCACCGGTCACGGAACCGAGACCGGTCGAGAGCAGCTCCCCCGGAGCGGCCTTCTGGTCCGCAAGACCGCTGATCGCCAGCGCGGCGGCGGGGGTGCCGTCGTCGGCGACCGCGAACACGTGGATCCTGCCCGCCGACGCGGGGTCGCCGGTCTGCGCGGGCAGGGTGACCGAGACGAGCGTCTTGCCGTCCGGGATGCGGTACGGCGCGGTGGCGAACAGGAACGGCTGTGCGCTGTCGCGGCTCGTGCCGTGCAGCCGGTACGCGGCCTTGGCGACGACGATGTTGCCGTACGTCGGCGTGCCGCCCGCGTTGCCGCCCAGCGTCCAGTCGCTCAGCTGGATCGGGACGGCGGCGGTGCTGCCGTCGCTGAACGTCGCCGTGCCGGTCGTGCTCTGGCCGCCCTGCGTGCCGGCGCCGACGAACGAGACGTGCTTCGCGTCGTCCGGCAGGTCGAGCTCGATCGTCCTGCCGTTGCCGGCCGCGTTGTCGGGCTGGCCGGCGGGGACCGCCGGCAGGGTGAAGTGCAGCGCCGTTCCTGGCACCTCGTGCCGGCTGCCCTGCGTCACACCTGCCGCAGCGAGAGCGGCCCGCGAGTACGCCCACGACTTGGCGTCGCAGTCCGCCGCGAGGACACCCTCGTCGCCGACGCAGACGGTGTCGAACGCCGCGGTGAGGCCGGAGCCCGGCGCGTACGCCACGTCCACGCCGACCGTGGCCGAGCCCTGGCCGGTGCCGTCGGTCACCGTGACGCTCGCCTGGTGGTGACCGGGCTTGGCATAGGTGTGCGAGCCGCGCACGCTGTACACGCTGCGCGAGCTCAGCGTCAGGGTGCCCGCGGTGGCCGGTGAACCGTCACCCCAGTCGATGGAGGCCTGGTAGCCGGTCGCGGCGCCCCCGGTGACCGTGGCCAGCGGCACCGACACCGCGACGCCGGTGCTCGCCCGCACGCCGCTCGCGCCGGTGACCGTGATGGCGCCGCCGCCGAGCTGGACGTCGCCGCCGGCGAGCAGCTCGATCTCGGCGAGGTTCGCCTGCGCCGCGCCGGCGGTCTTGGTCACGACCAGGCGGAAGCGCGCGTACCGTCCCGGATCGCCGATCCTGAACGGCCGGGTCTCGTTGCGCCACCGGAACTCCTCGCCCTTGCGGGAGTCGACGGTGGCCCAGGTGATCCCGTCGTTGGAGCCCTCCAGCCGCCAGTCCGCCGGATCACCGGCGCTCGCCCCCGAGGTGAGCGTGTAGTAGGCCGGCGTCTGCCGGCCGCTCCGGAACGCCCAGCCGATCTGCGGAGTGCCGGAGGCGAAGGTCAGCTGGGTGACCGACGAGTCGTCGAACAGCTTCGACGCGTCCTGCCCGTCGCTCGCGGTCGCGGTGCCGAGTCCGGGCCCCGTGGTGTCCTGGAACGGCTTGGGCGCCGCGTCGCCCTTCGTCAGCGACGGTGGCGCGTCGTTCTTGCCGGTCCCCCAGGACGACGGCCGCGGGCCCATCTGGAAGTCGATCCTGCCGCCGCGGGCGAGCGCGGAAGCGTCGAGGGACACCCCGCGCTGCTGCTTCCCGTTGACCTTCACGCTCTGCACGTAGACGTTCGCCGTGCTGTTGTCCCTCGCGTTGACGACGATGTCGC
This sequence comes from Nonomuraea terrae, assembly GCF_044465245.1. Lineage (NCBI taxonomy): Bacteria > Bacillati > Actinomycetota > Actinomycetes > Streptosporangiales > Streptosporangiaceae > Nonomuraea > Nonomuraea terrae. The sequence goes on from NZ_JBITLL010000003.1 coordinate 893,469, forward strand.
CGCTCTCGCGGTGGACGGTCATCTGGGCGAACTGCGGGGAGCCGATGGCCCACTGGGAGGAGCCCGCCTGCAGCGGGTAGATGCCGAGCGAGCTGAGGACGTACCACGACGACATCTCGCCGTTGTCCTCGTCGCCCAGGTAGCCCTGGCCGATCTCACCGCCCGCGTAGAGACGCTGCAGGATCTCCCGGACGATCGCCTGCGTCCTGGCGGGCGCGCCGGCGTAGTCGTACATGTACGGGATGTGGTGGGACGGCTGGTTGCTCATGCCGAGCTGGCCCATGCGCACCGCGCGGGCTTCCAGCATCTCGTGGATCAGGGTGCCGTACCCGCCGAACCGGTCGGCGTTCTCGGGGGTGCTGAAGAACTCGTCGAGCTTCTGCTTCAGCGCCTGCCGCCCGCCGTACAGGTTGGCCAGGCCCTGGCCGTCCTGCTGCGCGGTGAACGCGAAGTTCCAGCCGTTGGTCTCCGTGTAGACGCCGCCCCAGTCCCGCGGGTCGCCGGCGAGGAAGTTGCCACTGGCGTCGCGCCCGCGGAAGAACTTCCCGTTCTGGTCGAAGAGGTTGACGTAGTTGCGGGCTCGCTGCAGGAAGTACTCCGACTCCTCCTTCAGCCGCTTGCGCTGCGCCTTCGGCGTGTCCTTGTCCTCGGCCAGGCCCGCGGCCATGTTGCCGATGCCGTAGTCGTTGATGAAGCCTTCCAGCGCCCACGACACCGACTCGCCGGTGGAGGTCGGGGTGTAGCCGAGGAACAGCGAGGACTCGATGCCCTTGCGGCCGACCTCGCTGCGCCCGGACGCGACGGTCGCGTCCTTGACCGCCGCGTCGTACGCGGCGAGCGGGTCGGGCAGCTCGACGCCGGTGAGGTAGGCCTGCGCCAGGGAGACGTTCGCGCTGGTGCCGGTCATCAGGTCGGCGTAGCCGGGTGACGACCAGCGGGCGATCCACCCGCCGTCCCGGTACTGCTGGACGAACCCGTCGGCGATCCTCGCCGCGACGTCCGGGTAGAGCAGCGCGTACGCGGGCCACACCGTGCGGTAGGTGTCCCAGAACCCGTTGTTGACGTAGATCTGCCCGTCGACGATCTTCGCGCCGGTCTGCGTGGCCGTCGACGTGCCGGTGGGCGCCGACACCGGGCTCGCGTACCGCCAGCGCGGCTCGGCGGCGGTGCCGGTGTTCTCCGACTGGGAGTTCGGATACAGGTTCAGCCGGTACAGGTTCGAGTACAGCGTCACCAGCTGCGTCTCGGTCGCGCCCCGCACCTCGACCCGGCCGAGCCGGTCGTTCCACGCCGTGGCGGCCGCGGCGCGGATCTGCTCGAAGCTCCTGCCGGAGACCTCCAGGCCGAGGTTCCGGTGTGCCTGCTCGACGGAGAGGAACGACGTCGCGAGGCGCAGCGTCACCTGCCGCTCGGCGGAGACGTCGAAGGTGGCGGACGTGGCGGAGGCCGCCGCCGGCGCCCGGTCGAAGGTGCCGGAGACGAACATCCGGCTGCGCCCGGCCGACAGGCCGGTTCCGTTGTCGACCCAGCCGGTGATCGTGCCGTCGGTGCCGATGGTGAACGTGCCGTTGTGGAAGACGAGGCTTCCGGCGGCCTGCCCGGACGGGAAGGTGAACTGCATGATCCCGCCGTGGTCGGTGGGCGACATCTGCGCGACCAGGCCGTTGCGCAGCGTGACCAGGTAGAGGTCAGGCCGCGCGGTCTCGTCGTCGTGGCTGAAGGCGGCCGCCCGGCCGCTGGGCGGCCCGGTGAGCGGCCCGCCGCCCGGCACCGGCATGACGGACATCTGGTTGCGGTCGCCCATCCACGGGCTGGGCTCGTGCGAGATCGCGAGTCCCTGCAGCGTGGGCAGGTTGTCCGCGTTGTTGGCCCGCTGGTAGTCGTACAGCCAGGTGTCGGAGGCGGCGTTGGTGGTCGGCGTGAGGAAGTTGAAGCCGTTCGGCATCGCCGTGATCGGCAGGGTGTTGCCGCGGGAGAACCCGCCCGTCGCGTTGGTCCCGCGCCGGGTGTCGACGTAGTTGGTGAGGCTGGACCCGTCGATCGGCGCCGGGGCGGCCGTCAGGGCGAGATCGTCCAGCCAGCCCTGGAACCGGGTCGACGCGGTCGCCGCGGGATTGTCGTAGGCGAGCAGGACGCGGTCGATCGTCTTGCCGTTCGCGACCGTCCCGATGTCGGACCGCACCGCGTTCCACTGGTCGGCGTAGAGCACCTTCGCCGCGCCCTGCCCGGCGGCCGTCAGCGGGTAGCCGTGCTGGTCGAGCGGGGACAGCTCGCTCAGGTAACTGCCGTCGGTGAAGTGCAGGTCGACGGCGGCGTAGGTGGACGGGTACCGGTCGTCCCCGCCGGTGAACTCGGGGAAGATCGTGTACGACAGCCGCGTCTTGGGCCCGACCGGGATGTCGACGTCGAACAGCTTGTTGGTCGCGTACGAACGGCCGTCGGCCTTGGCGCCGCCCGAGTAGCGCAGCGAGGCGACTCCGGTGAAGCCGGCCCCCGGCTTCATGGTGGGGCCGTTGACCGGGCCGGCGCCGGCGACGCTGACCATCGGGGTGACGGGCGGCGTGACGTCCGAGCCGTCGCTGATGTTCCAGTCGGCGAGCTGGACGAGCGAGTCACCGGAGTTGGCGGTGATGTTCAGCCGGTAGTAGCCGTAGGCGGTCGTGTTGCCGAAGGCGTAGGTGTTGCCGGCGAACCGGCCGCTGAAGCTCACACCCGTGTGCCTGTCCAGGTCGGTCCACGTGCTGCCGTCGTTCGAGCCCTGGAGGGTGAAGTCCCTGGGGTCACGGCCCGGCGCGTCGTTCGCGGAGGTCAGCGCATACTTGACCACCACCGCGGGCTTGACCAGCCGGTACGTCACCCAGCCGGTCCGGTCGAACGTCAGCCACTTGGTCGACGGGTCGGCGTCCTTGAGGTTCGCCGCGCTCTCGCCCGGCGGGTTCTCCGCGCTCGCGGTCACCGCGCCGATCTGGCCGAGCAGGCTGCCGGGCAGTTCGGTGGAGCTCGATCCGCTCAGGTTCGACTGGACCGGCTTGCCGTCGGCGCCGACCTCGACGGTGCTCTGCGCGGGTTGAGGATCGGAGGACTCGATGGACGAGGCGAAGTCGCCGGGCGGCGCCGCGGCGCTCGCTCCCTGTGCGGGGGCGAGCACCCACATCGGCAGTGACAGCGCCGCGGCCGCGGCTAACCGCCGGAGGGACAGCCGGCGGGCGAAGGAGGGAGATGGCATCACGAAGGGCCTTTCGACTCGACGAACGTCGAGTGCGTCGAACGTCGGGGTGAACGCCGGCTGCGACGGAGCGGGATGTCGCGCCGGACTCGCCGGGATGGCCGGCCGTCACGGTAGGGCACATCCGGCTGAAGATCGCCGCTAGCCTGTCCACCTCAGACAACGTTGTCAAGCCTCATCGCGTAACCTCGCAGAAACGCTCCGTTCGCCCGGGCGGGGCCTCAGGCGAGGGAGGCGACGCCGCGGCCGACGTAAGCCTCCGGGACGAGCACCAGCGCCGCGGCCCCGACCAGGCCGGCCGCGCCGCCGAGAGCGGCCGTCGTGACCGTCAGCCCCTGCAGGAAGCCCAGCCGCGCGTGCTCGGTGATGGCCGCCCGCAGCGGCGGGAAGAGCAGGTCGTGCGCGGCCGCCACACCGCCGCCGATCACCACCCGCGACAGGTCGCCGATCGCCGCCGTGGAGACGATGCCCGCCGCGAGGGCGTGGCCGGCCCGCCGGAACGCCTGACTCGCGTACGGGTCGCCCTCCCGGGCCGCGGCCGCCAGCTCCACCCCGGTCGGCGCCGGCACGGGCGCCCGCCACCCCTCCTTCAACGCCCACTCCACCATGCTCGGCCCGCTGCTCATCGCCTCCACGCAACCGCGCCCACCGCAGGGGCAGGGAACGCCGTCGAGGTCGACGACCACGTGGCCGATGTGGCCGGCGTTCCCGGTCGGGCCGGCGACCAGGCGGCCGCCCTGGATCAGTCCGCCCCCGACACCGGTGGAGACGACGATGGCCAGCAAATCGTCCGCGCCCTGCCCGGCACCGCGCCAGTGCTCCCCCGCCGCGGCGCAGCTGCCGTCGCCGGCGAGCCGTACCGGCACCCCTGGGACGAGCTCGGCCAGACGCTCCAGCAGGGGGAAGCGGCGCCAGGCCGGGATGTTGACCGGGCTGATCGAGCCGTCGGGCAGGTGGATCGGGCCGGCCGAGCCGACGCCGACGCCGATCACCCGCGCCGGGCCGGCGACCGCGCGCAGCTCCAAGACCAGTTCGGCCACCGGCCGCCAGACCGTCTCGGGGTCAGGGGAGGCGGCCGTGGGCCGCACGCGGCGGTCGGCGACGGTTCCGTCGGGGGCGATCAGACCGGCGGCGACCTTGGTGCCCCCGATGTCGAGGGCGAGGGCGAAATCGGACACGGGACTCCCTAGGGGGTTCATCGAGACAACGTTGTCACAGTAGCGGCCACCGCCCGAGTATGGTTCCCCCCGAAGGCCGGCGGCACGGCGCCGATGGGGCGCACGCCCGATCGGGAAATACCTGTTTCGACATCGGGATGCGTTACGAAATGGCCACATCAGTTGACACACTCGTCACGTCGGAGCAGTCTCTACCCGCTGCCCGATGACAACGATGTCACGACGATCTAGGGGGAAGACGTCATGCGCGACGCACCCGTCCTGCTGGAGATGCGTGCGATCACCAAGGAGTTCCCCGGGGTCAAGGCGCTCTCCGACGTCAACCTGGTGGTCCGGCAGGGCGAGATCCACGCGATCGCCGGGGAGAACGGCGCCGGCAAGTCCACGCTGATGAAGGTGCTCAGCGGGGTCCACCCCTACGGCAGCTACACCGGCCAGATCCTCTACCAGGGCACGGAGAGCCGGTTCTCCGACATCCGGGCCAGCGAGAACGCCGGCATCGTGATCATCCACCAGGAGCTCGCCCTGGTGCCCGGCCTGTCCATCACCGAGAACATCTTCCTCGGCAACGAGCCGCGCCGCGGCGGCGTGATCGACTGGAAGACCGCCAACCGCCGGGCGCTGGAGCTGATGGCCCTGGTCGGCCTGGAAGAGGACCCCGACACGCTGATCAAGGACATCGGCGTGGGCAAGCAGCAGCTGGTGGAGATCGCCAAGGCGTTCGCCAAGAACGTGCGGCTGCTCATCCTCGACGAGCCCACCGCCGCGCTGAACGAGACGGACTCCCAGCACCTGCTGGAGCTGATGCGCGACTTCAAGCAGCGGGGCATCACCTCGATCATCATCTCCCACAAGCTCAACGAGATCGCCGAGATCGCCGACGCGATCACCATCCTGCGCGACGGCCACACGATCGAGACCCTCGACATCAAGGCCGACGGCGTCGACGAGGACCGGATCGTGCGCGGCATGGTCGGCCGCGAGCTGCACAGCCGCTTTCCCGACCACACCCCGGACATCGGCGAGGTCTTCTTCGAGGTACGCGACTGGACGGTCCGGCATCCGGTCGCGAGCGACCGCCTGGTGGCCAAGAACGCGAGCTTCACCGTGCGCCGGGGCGAAATCGTCGGGTTCGCCGGCCTGATGGGCGCCGGGCGCACCGAGCTGGCGATGAGCATCTTCGGCCGCTCGTACGGCGTCTACGCCTCCGGGCAGATCTTCAAGGACGGCCGGGAGATCGTGATCAAGTCCGTGTCGGACGCCATCGAGCACGGCCTGGCGTACGTCAGCGAGGACCGCAAGTCGATCGGCCTGAACCTGCTCGACGACATCAAGACCTCGGTGGTGTCCGCCAAACTGTCCAAGATCACCAGCCACGGCGTGATCGACCACGTACGCGAGCACCGGGCCGCCGAGGACTACCGGACGAGCCTGCGCGTCAAGGCGCCCACCGTCGACGAGCCGGTCACCACGCTCTCCGGCGGCAACCAGCAGAAGGTCGTGCTGGCCAAGTGGATGTTCACCGATCCCGACCTGCTGATCCTCGACGAGCCCACCCGGGGCATCGACGTGGGCGCCAAGTACGAGATCTACGGCATCATCCAGCGCCTGGCCGACCAGGGCAAAGGCGTCATCGTCATCTCGTCGGAGCTGCCCGAGCTGATCGGCCTGTGCGACCGGATCTACACGGTCTTCGAAGGCACCATCACCGGCGACATCCCCCGCCGGGACGCCGACCCGGAACTCCTGCTGAAACAGATGACCTCAGTGAAGAAAGCACAGCGATCATGAGCCGCGTGAAAGAACTCCAGAAGTCCCTGTTCGGAGGCAACACCTCCAACGCCCGGCAGTTCGGGATGATCTTCACGCTGGTGGCGATCGTCCTGCTGTTCGAGATCCTGACCAACGGTCTCACGCTGAACCCGGGCAACCTCATCTCCCTGGTGAGCCAGTACTCCTACATCCTGCTGCTGGCCATCGGGATGTTGATGGTCATCGTCGCCGGGCACATCGACCTGTCCGTCGGCTCGATCGCCGCGTTCGTCGGCATCGTGGTGGCCAAGGTGATGCAGGACTACTCGGTGCCATGGTTCCTCGCCGTCCTGATCGGCCTGGCGGTCGGCGCCGTCATCGGCGCCTGGCAGGGCTTCTGGGTGGCGTACGTCGGCGTGCCGGCGTTCATCGTCACGCTGGCCGGCATGATGCTCTTCCGGGGCGGCAACCAGTTCATCGGCAACGCCAACACCATCCCCGTTCCCGAGGGGTTCCGGGTCATCGGCTCCGGCTTCCTGCCGGAGGTCGGCCCCGACACCGGTTACAACAACCTCACGCTCCTGCTCGGCCTGGTGGTCTGCGTGGCGGTGGTCGTCCGGGAGTGGCGGGGCCGCCGCACCCGGCGGGAGATGGGGGCCGACGCCGCCCCGATGTGGATCTCGGTGATCCGGGTGGCCTTCCCGCTCGCCGTGGTGGTGTTCGCGACCCTGCAGTTCGCCGGCGGACGGATCGGCACGAGCTTCCCGGTCTCCGGCATCATCCTCGGCGTCCTGGTCGTGATCTACTCGTTCATCACCCGCAACACCGCGGGCGGCCGGCACATCTACGCCGTCGGCGGCAACGCCCGGGCCGCCGAGCTGTCCGGCGTCAAGCTGAAGCGCGTCAACTTCATGGTCATGATGAACATGTCGGTCCTGGCGGCCCTGGCCGGCATGATCTTCGTCGCCCGCTCGGCCGCCTCCGGCCCGCAGGACGGCATCGGCTGGGAGCTCGACGCGATCGCCGCCGTCTTCATCGGCGGCGCGGCCGTCTCCGGCGGCCTCGGCACGATCAGCGGCTCCATCGTGGGCGGCCTGGTCATGGCCGTGCTCAACAACGGCCTGCAGCTGCTGGGCGTGGGGTCCGACCGGGTGCAGATCATCAAGGGCCTGGTCCTGCTGCTGGCCGTCGCGTTCGACGTCTACAACAAGAAGCAGGGGCGCTTCTCCGTCATCGACTCGCTGATGCGCCCCTTCCGCCGTGACACCCCGACCGGCCCGGCCTCTCCCGCCGAGCCGGGCCAGGAACGCGGCAAGAGTCCGGTGGCCGGCTGACGGCCGACCGGCCACCTACGCGGTAAGCCTCCACCTCGTCATATTTCCAAGAAGGGCAGCTGAAAATGCGCAATATCCTGGTCAGGGGTGTGGCAGCCGCAGCCGTCGCGCTGCTGACGCTCACCGCCTGCTCCCAGCGTTCACAGGACGCCGGCACCGACGGCGCCTCGGCGGAGGCCGCGAAGGGCTTCCCGGCCAACTCGGTGATCGGCGTCGCGCTGCCGGCGAAGACGTCGGAGAACTGGGTCCTGGCCGGCGACCTGTTCACCGACGGCCTGAAGGAGGCCGGCTTCCAGTCCGACGTGCAGTACGCCGGCTCCTCCACCACCGTCGCCGACCAGCAGTCGCAGATCCAGGCGATGGTCACCAAGGGCGCCAAGGTGATCGTCATCGGCGCGACCGACGCCGCGCAGCTGAGCACCCAGGTGGAGGCCGCCAAGGCCGCCGGCGCGGTCGTCATCGCCTACGACCGGCTCATCAAGAACACCCAGGGCGTCGACTACTACGTCGCGTACGACAACTTCAAGGTCGGCCAGCTCCAGGGCCAGGCCCTGCTGGACGGCATGAAGGCGAAGAAGCCGGAGGGCCCGTACACCATCGAGCTGTTCTCCGGCTCCCCCGACGACAACAACTCGGCGGTCTTCTTCGACGGCGCGATGAGCGTGCTGAAGCCGGCGATCGACAGCGGCGACGTGGTGGTCGGCTCCGGCCAGACCGAGATCAAGCAGACCGCCACGGACGGCTGGAAGGCCGAGAACGCCCAGCGGCGGATGGACTCGCTGCTCACCTCGACCTACACCAGCAAGACCCTGGACGGCGTGCTCTCCCCCAACGACACGCTGGCCCGCGCCATCCTGACCTCGGTCAAGGGCGCCGGCAAGCCGGTGCCGGTGGTGACCGGCCAGGACTCCGAGGTGGAGTCGGTCAAGTCGATCGTGGCCGGCGAGCAGTACTCCACGATCAACAAGGACACCCGCAACCTGGTCAAGCAGACCATCCAGATGGTCAAGGACCTGCAGGCCGGCAAGGACCCGCAGATCAACGACACCAAGTCGTACGACAACGGCGTGAAGGTCGTCCCGGCCTACCTGCTGGAGCCGCAGATCGTCACCAAGGACAACGCCGCCGAGGCCTACGCCAACGACCCCAACCTGGCCCCTCTGACGAAGTAGCCGCGTGGGTCCCGTACTACGGGACCCACCGCCCTTCTGTCCGCTTTATCCCGATCTTCACTTGCGCGGCGATCAATGGCCCGCGGGCCGTCACCTCACGGTGATCGAATCCCGCCATGCAACAGAGCAGCTTCCGGCGCTGGACGATGCTGTCCGCCGTCCTGGCCGTTTCGGCCGTCACGACCCTGCAGACCGGCGTCGCCCAGGCCGCTGAGGCGCCCGTGGACGTGCAACTGCTGTCCATCACCGACTTGCACGGGTACCTCACCCCGCAGAACGACGCCGCGAACGGCACGGTGAAGGACGCCCAGGGCAACAGCATCGTGGTGGGCGGCGCCCCGTACATCGCCACGCACCTGAAGAACCTGAGGCAGGGTCACAAGAACTCGATCACGTTCACCACCGGCGACGACTTCAGCGGCTGGCCCACCGAGGTGGCCTACCACCAGGACGAGCCGACGATCGAGTTCCTCAACGCGATCGGCGTGGGGTTCGCCGCGGTGGGCAACCACGAGCTCGACCGGTCTCTGGAGTTCCTGCGCGACCACATGGGCAAGGGCAGCTGTTTCGGCGAGATCGACGTGGACAGCTGCTTCACCGACTCCACCGGCCGCAGATTCCGGGGAGCGGACTACACGATCTCCTCCGCGAACATCACCCGCAAGGGCTCCACGAAACCGATCTTCCAGCCGTACGTCATCAAGCAGGTGAAGGTCACGGGCGGCAGGAACGTCCGGATCGGGTTCATCAACCTGACCACCCCCACCACGGTCACCGGTTCGACGTCCTACCAGCCGGGCCTGGACAACCTGCCGCTGGTGGAGACCGCGAACAGGTACGCGGCCGAGCTGAAGCGCCGCGGCGTCGAGGCGATCGTGGCCAACGTGCACGAGGGCGGGACGGCCGGGGACGCCTACGACCGATGCGGCACCCCCTCGGGACCGGTCTTCGACTTCGCCGAGCAGGCCTCCCCCGACATCGACGCGATCATCACCGGCCACTGGCACGCGCTGTTCAACGACTGCGTGATCCCCGACCCGGCGGGCAACCCCCGGCCGGTGGTGGAGGCGGCCAACCACGGGCGCCTGATCAACGAGATGAACCTCAAGATCGACCCGCGCACCGGTGACGTCATCCGCTCCGCCACCACCACGGTGAACCACCCGGTCACCCGGGACGTCACCCCCGATCCCGCGATGACCCGGCTCGTCGACTACTGGAAGACCCGCGCCGCCCGGACGGCCGCCCGTCCGGTCGGCAGGATCAGCGGTGACATCACCCGCGCCCGCGCCGCCGACGGCGAGAGCTCGCTGGGCAACCTCATCGCCGACGCGCAGTACGCCGACGCCGTACGGACGGCCGGCGGCCCCGTCGACCTCGCGCTGGTGGCCACGGCGCCGCTGAAGGGCTCCAACAGCCTGCGCGGCGATCTGCGCTTCGCCAAGGGCGCCGACCCGGCCGACGGCGACGGCACCGTCCTGTTCGGGGAGGCCTGGGCCGCGTACGGCTACGCGAACCCCGTGATCACCGCCTCCGTCACCGGGCAGCAGCTGGAGCAGGCGCTGGAGCAGCAGTGGCGGACGCAGCCCGACGGCACGGTGCGCTTCAGCCCGCTGGCCGTCTCAGCCGGCGTCCGGTACTCCTATGACGCCTCACGGCCGGTCGGCGACCGGGTCGACCCCGCCGACGTGCTGGTCGACGGCACGCCGCTGGACACCGGACGGACCTACCGGGTGGCCGCCCTCGCGTACACCCTGATCGGAGCCGACGGCTTCGACGCGCTGACCGCCTTCACCGACCCGGTACGCGGCTCCCGCGACTACGACGCCTTCCGCACCTACCTCCAGTCCAAGGACACGATCGCCCCTCCCGCACTCGACCGCGTCACCGCCGCCCTCTGAGCATGGCCCCGCCCGCCCGGCCGGGCGGGCGGGGCCACGACGGCGAGCCGGGAGTGACCTACCCGGGGCTGCCCCGCCTCGGCCACCGACCGCTCAGGCCATCGCGCCGCGTTCGCGCAGCGCGTCCACCCCGTCGCCGGTCAGCTCGTCGCAGTACGCCATGCGGCCCGTCATGGCCATGGTCAGCGCCAGAGTGGTGCCGGACACCAGCGGCCCTGAGCCGGCGGCGAAGGGCCCGTCGGTCGCGGCCAGCCGCAGCCCGGCGACGCGCTTCCCGGCCACGACGACGAGGTCGGAGCCCTGGTAGTAGCGGGCCACCCTGGTGAGCGTCTCGATCGGGTGAGCCCGGCGGATGCCCAGCGGCCGCCGGATGTCCTCACCGTGCACGATGGTCTCGCCGAGCATCGCGATGACCGGCAGCGGAGGCTTGGTGGTGCTGGCGACGACGCTGCGGAACCTCGCGAGCGTGTCGGCGGGACTCTCGCCCAACTGCTCGCCCAGCCGCTCAGCCACCTGCCGGTCGAAGTCGAACCGGCACCGGATCACGCCCGCCAGCCACCGTACGGGTCCCAGGCTCGCCCCCGCCGTCAGATGTGCCAGCACCTCGCGCACCGACAGCCCGGCGCACAACGACGGCGTCGCCCACCCCGCATCACTCAACGACCCGAGATCGTCGGCGAGGGCCGCTCGTTCCTCGTGCACGAGCGACCACGTAGCACCCTGCTGTCCCAACACGGATCATTCTCCCACCGGCGTTCGTTCCTGCTGTCCGCCGAGAAGACTCCCACCGACGAACAGAATCATCGCCCCTGAGCACATTTCCCACCGGACGTCCGAGCCGCCGCTCATACCTCGTCGATCGCGTCGGCGAGGGCGCGCAGGCCGGTCGCGATCTCCCGTCCGCTGGGCAGTTGATCCGGGTTGATCAGCCACTGGACGATCAGCCCGTCGGCCAGCGCACCGGTCACGGCCGACAACGCGCGTGCGGTGCCGGCGTCCAGCTGGGGCCGCTTGGTCCTGGAGCTCTCGATCCCCCTGGCCAGCTGGTCGGCGTAGAACTTCGCGAACCGCTCCTTCAGCTCGGGCGAGCGTTCGGCCTGCGCCCATGCCTCGACATGCGCGACCAACAGGGGCCGGTGGGCGTCGAACTCGCCCAGGATGCGATCCCAGACCTCGGCCGGCTCCGCCCTGTCGTCCGCGCTCCACTGCAGCCACCGCTCGCTCAGCTCCGCGATGGCCTCGATGAGGGCGGCGTCCAGGAGGGCCTCCTTGGAGCCGTAGTGGTACCCGATCGAGGCCAGGTTGGCTCCGGATGCGGCCACGATGTCGCGCGCGGTCGTCCGAGCGTATCCGCGCTCGTACAGACAGCGTTTCGCTCCTTCGAGCAGGTCCTCACGGTTTCCCATGGGCACGAGCCTAACGTATACATACGTCCTTGACGCGCGTCTAGTACATCCGTATACATAGGGAGGTGACTCCTCCCCGGGCGAAGGCCGGCCGCAAGGAATGGACCGGCCTCGCCGTACTGACCGTGCCCGCCCTGCTGGTGTCCATGGACCTGACCGTGCTGTTCATGGCGGCGCCCTGGATCAGCGCCGACCTGGGGCCCAGCGGCAGCCAGCTGCTGTGGATCATGGACGTCTACGGTTTCCTGATGGCCGGCCTGCTCATCACGATGGGCACCCTGGGCGATCGCATCGGCCGCCGGCGACTCCTGATGACCGGCGCCGCCGCCTTCGGAGCCGCCTCGCTGCTGGCGGCGTTCTCCACCAGCACGGAGATGCTGATCCTGGCGCGCGCGCTGCTCGGCATCGGCGGGGCCACCCTCGCCCCGTCCACACTCGCGCTGATCCGGAACATGTTCCACGACGATGTCCAGCGACGCACCGCGGTCGCGGTGTGGACCGGCGCGTTCAGCGTCGGCACCCCGCTCGGCTCGGTCGTCGGCGGCCTGCTCGTCGAGCACTTCTGGTGGGGCTCGGTCTTCCTGCCGAACATCCCGGTGATGGCGCTCCTGCTGGTCCTGGCCCCGCTGCTGTTGCCCGAGCACACCGACCCGCGCCCTGGCCGCTTCGACCTGCTCGGCGCCGCCCTGTCGATGGCCGCCATCCTGCCGGTCATCTGGGGGTTGAAGAAGCTGGCCGAGGACGGCCTGAGCACACCGCCGCTCCTCGCCATCGCCGCCGGCCTGGCCTTCGGCCACGTGTTCGTACGCCGCCAGCGCGCAGCCGCCCACCCCTTGATCGACATCCAGCTGTTCGCCCGCCCCGCGTTCTCGGCGTCGATCGGATCGAACGTCGTGCTCACCGTGGCATCAGCGGGAGTCGGCATGCTCGTGGTCCAGCACCTCCAGCTCGTTCTCGGCCATCGCCCCTTCGTGGCCGCGCTGTGGATGATCCCCATGGTCGCCGCCGTGATGTCGGGAATCGCGGTCGGCACCGTCATCGTCCGCCGGCTGCGCCCCGGGCCCGTGATCGGCGCCGGCCTCGCGCTCGCCGCCGCCGGCTTCGCCCTGCTCACCCGGCTGGACGCCGACGACACCGTCGCGTCACTGCTGACCGGCTACGGCGTGCTCGGCTTCGGCATGGGCATGGCCATCACCCTGGCCTACAACCTCGTGGTGGCGACCGCACCCCCGCACAAGGCCGGCGCGGCAGCCGCCCTGAACGAGACGGGCACGGAGCTGGGCGGCGCCCTCGGCATCGCCTTCCTCGGCAGCATCGCCACCGCCGTCTACCGCCGTGACCTCGCCGCCACCCTCCCACCCGACCTCCCGCCGGCCACCGCCGACGCGGCCGCTTCGACCTTGGGCGCGGCCCTGGCCACAGCCGAACACCTGCCGAGCCGGCTGGCCACCCCGTTGACCCAGGCCGCGACGACGGCGTTCACCAACGGGATCAACACCACCGCGGTGGTCGGAGCAGTCCTCCTGGCTCTCACCGCGGTCACGGCCACCATCGCACTCCGCGACGTCCAGCCCGACGTTCCGAACTGAGTGTCGGTACGGCCTGCCACCATGTCCCGCATGACGGCCCTGTTCCCATGGCTCAACGTGTCCGAGAACGCGGGCGGCGGCCCACTGGGCGTGATCTACAGCGTGGCCTTCTTCCGCGGCCTGGACCCCGCGGAGGTGGTGCGCCGCTTCAGCCACGGCGAGGACTCCGGCCAGGAGTCCGACTTCGGCGGGCTCAACGACAACGCGTACGAGTTCATCAACAAGACGGACGGCGGGAACGGCGGCGGCTACGTGGGCGTCTTCCGATCCGGCGAGTGGTCGGTGGCCATCGAGCCCTACGGCTGGATGTCCACCGACCACGAGGTGGTGACCAGGCTCTCACGGGGCTGCGAGATGCCGGCGGTCACCCGCCACGACTACGCCGCCGAGCACAGCTTCGAGTACGCGATCGACGGCACCGTCGTCACCGGCTACCGCCTGCGGCACCCGCACGACCGCTACGGCTCCGCCCCCGACCGGCTCGACACCTTCATGCGGGAGCTCGGCCTGCGACTCGACAACCCACCGGACGAGGCCGCCTGGGACGACAACTACGCCACCGCCGTACCAAGCGGCTTCGCCCTGGCGGCGAAGGTCACCGGCGTACCGCTCGCCCCCGACATGCTCGACCGCCCCCTGCTCGTGGGCCCATCGCGAAAAGATGACCCTCTGATCCGGCTCCCCTGGGCACCCGAGGGGCGGGGCACGCCTCTCGCCGCAAGCTGTATGGCCCCTGCGGGTTATCGGGAGTAGCCCCCGTTGCCTGTCGCCGTAGAGACGGTACGGATCGTAAGAGCCACGTTGAGGGCGTGGAGTTCTTAGCGGAACGCGAGTGGAATGCCGGCGTGCACGGCCCGACGAGCCCAGCTCGCCGCGGCGAATGCACGTGGGGAGCACCCTGTCCGAATCCAGCGACTCGAAGCGTCCTGGTGCGTGATGCGAGCGGAGAGAGCTGGTGGGCCGTGTGCGACAGACACTTCGCCGACTCTCCGGTGTTCCGGTAAGCAACTCAACAGGCCGGCCTGTAGGCCCGTCTGACATCGGTATGCCACGTCTCACCGATCCGGCCCGTACTCCCGGTGGAGTCGCCGCGATGTGCAAGATCTTCATCTGACGATCACCCCGTCAGATGCGAAAGGGTGTCACCCTGCTCGACCAGCTTCGAGCTGGTCGGGGCGACAGGATTTGAGCCTGCTACCCCTGACCCCGGAACGTTGCGGTTGGTGGTTCCCCAGCTTGGGGCGGCCTATAGACGATCATCGACGAGTGTGGTCACATGGGACGCGTTCACGAGTGCGCAAGCCGCGCGGTCCCCGACTTCTCCCGCGGGTCTCGCCGGCTGCATGGCGTCGCAGCGGCGCGCCCTCTCCTCGTCGTCCCACAGTTCGCGATCCGGCCGACAACCAGGCAGAGCGCGCATGGCAGCGGAGAGCTCACGTATCGGCCCTTCCACGCAGATAGTCACGCAGCACGACGGCCTGATTGTGCTCGGTGTCCCTGGCGGAGTACAGCAGCGTCACCGGGCCCTTCCTGGCAGCGTCGAGCAACGGCCGCACGGCCTCGCTTTGCTGGTCCAGCTCGGCGCGGTAGCGCTCGGCGAACTCCGCGAACCGCTCCGGCCGGTGCCCGAACCACTGGCGCAGCTCCGCCGACGGCGCCACGTCCCGCGCCCATCCGTCGAGCCGCAACTCGTCCTTGCGCACCCCGCGCGGCCACATCCGATCCACGAGGAACACCGCGCCCTTGGCCTGCTCGTGGTCGTAGACGCGCTGGATCTCGATCTCCCCCATGAGGAGATGATGCTCAGCATCCGGGCGCTCCGAACGTGCCGGCTCGCCGGGCCTGACCGACGCTTTGGCGGCGACGGGTGAGGGAGTGTGGGGGATCGGTAGCGGCGGGCAGAGTTCACGCAGCCTACATGGACGTGCTTGCCGATCGAGCGTGCGACTCGGGCGAGGTTTGCGGCGGCGGTACTGCCCGGCTGCTGCCCCGCCTCATCGCGGGCTGCACCTCCGGGCCACCGTTCATCGACCACCGCCGACCCGGCCCCGGCAAGAAGATCGACGCCCACGACCTGTGCCCCGACACCCGGACGGGCTCGCCTGTCCTACGGCCAGGCCCCGCGCCCTCCAAGACATCCACACCAACACCGGTGGCGAGGTCGGCACCGGATGGGACCTTCACGAGCTCCGCCACTTGGGCGAACCCGGGGTCCCCTTGCTGCTGTTCACGGCCAAGTCCCGCCACAAGAAAAAACAGCACGCCCACCGCTACTTCAAACCGTCAGCCGCACCACCCTGCCCCGATACCGCCGCGCAGTTCAACGCTCACCGACGAACCAGACACCAAGGCGCATCATTCCACGGCCACAAGTTCGTCTGCGCATGTCCAGGTGTTGCCCCAGGTGCTGCTGTGCTCGTGCTCCACCTGGGAGATCAGTACCGCCCGGTAGCGCTCAGTTTCCTCCATGGACACCGACCGGAAGGCCATCCCCTGCGGCGCGCTGCCGTTCTGGAAGAAGCGCATCGCCAGGACGATCTTGGTGTTGACCATCGCTACGAAGAGGTTGTAGAGATTCACCCCGGTATAGACGTTGTTCACGCGCTCCGCCAGGGCGATGTGGAGATGCCTGGGTATGCTACCGAACCCGATGATCTGACCGATGACGTCACCGCGCGAGACGAATGAACCTACCGAGACGCTCGCATCCAGATGCGGCATAGAAGGCTTCGATGCCGCCGGAAGAAGCAGGATATTGCCTGACCGTAATCTGATCGCCCTATATGCCCCCGCTGGGTGACGAGGGCCGGAAGATGCTCGTCACCTTCCCATCGAAGGCCGCGCGGACCTCTGAACCCTCCGGCGCTCCGAGATCCATGCCGAACGCGAGAGGCCAGCTTGTCCCGGCGCGCCTACCCTGACCTGGACTGCCGTAAAACAACTCATCGGCGCCGGAGGTGAATGGATTCAGATATCTCAACGCCGAATGACATGGCACTACCTCCTCTTCTGGTACATGCCGATCCGGCAGTGCGGCGGCGAACGGAATTCGGTCCCTCGAATACGGCGACGTGGGTGGGCGCACGCCCGTTCATTCCACGTGGTGGAATGAACGGGCGTCCGGCCTCAATCTGCGGGAGTGATCTCCTGCGGGCCGACGACGCCGAGAGTGGCGCCGGGTGCGGCTGTCTGACCCTCGCCAACCGCGATCTCCTGGAGAACGCCGTCGGCGGGCGCGGGAATCTCGGCGTTAACCTTGCTGGACTCCACCTCTGCCAGCGTCTCCCCGGCTGCTACCGGGTCGCCGACCTCCTTGTGCCAGCGCACGACGGTGGCCTCGGTCTCCGACTCGCCCAGGGCGGGCATCACGACGGAGGAGTTCTGCTCGGGAGGCTGTGTGGGATCTTGAAGAGGCGCCTCGGGTTCCGCGGTGGCGGGTGCGACGCCTGCCGTGAGGGCAAGAGTCGCGGCGAGGCAGGATTCGCCGATGATACGGGGAGCGCGTCCCCGGCCGGCTTTCGTCATGACGCTCCATCCATAGCGGGTAGTCGTACAGCTTCTCTTTCCGCTGCGGATTCGCCTTTCCCGTAAGGGACTTCGACGCCCAGCATACTGGCAGCTGTCATTTATGAGCGTCAAGG
The DNA here is from genome assembly GCF_044465245.1 of Nonomuraea terrae. Classification (NCBI taxonomy): domain Bacteria; kingdom Bacillati; phylum Actinomycetota; class Actinomycetes; order Streptosporangiales; family Streptosporangiaceae; genus Nonomuraea; species Nonomuraea terrae. The sequence goes on from NZ_JBITLL010000003.1 coordinate 910,668, forward strand.
CTCCGCTATCCTCACAACACGTCCTCGGGCAAACGTTTCGACCCTGATATTTGTCCTGACCATGGTGAGACGTAAATACATTTTACAAAGTCATTCAGCGCTTTGTCGGTGAATGCGGTCAGGTTACCCGAGCGCGGACGGCTCGCTCGTCCGAGGGGTGAGTCTCGTCGAAGTCGACTCATATGATCGCTGCCCCGGATGTAGAGGGCTCTATGCGCCGCTGTCTGGGCGGATGCGGGGCTGACTGTCACGAGGCTGTGGCGCACCAACAAAAGCGGAGGTGAGGCAGGCATCTGGTTATCTGACAGATGCTCGCCGACATTTTTCCGAGACCTTGCCTCGTGCACATACGGCCACGCATTTCGGATGGGCCAGGTTTTGATGCGGTTTGGGGCCCGCATGGTTGCCATGCCGCCCGAAGCGACCGATAGGTTTGAGGTATAGGGGCATGGCCATAAGGAAGCCGCCATAGTGCTGAGCAAATACGCACACAATAGCGTGCCTCGGCAGAGCGGTGCGGTGCACACGTGAGGTCATGCAGATAATCCCTCTCTTAGCCGCTTTTTGAAGCCGGTGACTTCGTCGCGCGGGGGCACGCTGGGCCCCAGGTGCTGCGCCTATCGCAGTCAGGTCAACTTAGGGGGACACAATGACCGCGACAGCAACAATCCAGCAGATCTACTGTCTACGTCATGCGACCGGAACGGATCTCGGTGTCGTCCAGGGGCTGGCCGGCCTAGTGCCGGTGAAGCTGCTGAGCGAGCTGGAAGGTGGGACGCTGGCGGACTTCGTCAAGGGCCTGCCAAACGTCACGGCGGCCATCGACAGCGCACGGTCCGATCCGGACAATCTCTTCATCACGACCAGCACCTCGGGAGACGTGGAGGACTCCATCTGGCCGCCCGGCCACGAAACCGTCGACATGCAAGCCGACCAGAGCCAGGCACCAGGCATCGACGTGCCGGTGGAGTTCTCACAGAACATCTCACTCTGGGATCACGACAGCGCGAGCAGCAACGACCTGCTGGGATCGATCACCATCTTCGAGTCGGAGCAAGGAGCCGGGGAGATAGCCAAACTTGCCAAGTCGGAGGTCGAAACCTCCTATTACTACGTCACGTACCTGGTCCACTGACTGCCGGAAGGCCGTCAACCGAGGAAGGGGCCGGACGATGGGCCTGCTCGCGATCAGACTTCCGCACATTGCAAGCTACGACTTCGGAGTCGGGGTTGACCGGCTCTCGGGAACGGCGATGAACCAGGCGGTAGTCGCGAAGCCATCGCCTCCCACACAAGCGGGAGGCATCCGGATGTCCTTCGACGTCACTCGGATCAAAACGAGCGAAGACCTGCAGAAGAAACTTGGGATCGACGTCGAGGCATCGGCCGGGTGTGCCACCTTCGGCGCGGGCGCTTCGGCGCGCTTCGGCTTCGTAAACGAAACCAAAGTTCAGTCAGCCTGCCTGTTCATGGCCGTCACGTCCGTCGTGCGCTTGGCCGACCTGAGCATCGACCATGCGGTGCTCACTGACCCGGCGAAAGAGGTGAACGCCCGCCCGGACGTGTTCAGCGCGAGGTACGGCGACATGTTCTGCCGGGCGTGCAGCCGCGGTGGCATCTTCGTCGGCGTTCTACGGCTCGAGGTGCAGGACGCCCGCGAAGCCACGGAACTGGAGGCGGAGCTCCAAGGTTCGTACGGAGCTTTCTCAGCGGAGGCCAAGACCACGTTCACGAGCTCTATCGAGAAACATAACGCGCGGGCGCACTTCACCCTCTACACCGAGGGAGGACCCGAGCTGGACATCGACGATCCGTTCGATCCCGAAGAGCTACTCGACCACGCGAACGATTGGCAGAAGGCTATGCGCGATGAGGCCGAGGAGAACGCCGTGCCATACGAGTGGACGCTTTCGCCACTGACCATCGCGGAAGGGCCGACGCCGCCGAACGCCGCACAGCTTCAGCACGCACAGGATGTCCTGCTGTTCTGCGCGCATGAGCGTTCTGACCTGCTCGACAAACTCAACGGGTACAACTGGGTGAACGACCACGCGGAGGAGTACGACTGGACCGGCGAGGTCGCTCTGGAACAAATATGGCAAGCCCTGGTAAATACTCAGGACGATCTCGACCTGGTGTCGCAGTGCGCCAGCAGGGCGATCAACGATCCCACGTCGGCAGTCATGCCCGCACAGTTCGCCGCGAGCCAGTCGAAAATCTACCCGTCCACGGTCGCGTTGGCGCTGCCGCAGAAGAACCCCGCTGCTGTTGGCCCTCCAGTGGATGACCTCACGCTGACGGCCGATGGCCGCTCGTTCCCGATCGGTTTCCCAGTGACCCACCGCGACGTTCCTGACAGCTTCGAAGCCACCACTCAGGTGACGGTCGACTTCGGTGGCCCGGTGGCGGCCGACTTCGGCAACGTGGGCATCACTAGATCTCCTCGCCATGTTGGGATCGGGATAGTCAGCAGTGAGAACAACAGTCTCTCTGGCGTCGCGATGCAAATCGAGGCAGACGGACGGAAGGTCGGTAGGGTGAGCGGCAGCATTGGGGTCGACCGTATGTTTTCGGCCCAGGCAACGCCCTTCTTCGGTGATGTCCTACACCTCAAGATCCGCGTCAAGAACCGGCACGTCATCGGCACGCTTTTCAGCCTGGACGGCCAGGAATTTATGCCGACCGCGTCGAAAATTATGGTCAGTCGCAATCCTCGCCTCGGGTCGCCTTGCAGGCTCGCTCTTTTCGCGTACTCCATGGATGATTCGCAGGTGGTAGCGCATTTCACCGAGCCCACCATCACTCCGCTCTGATTTACAGTGCTGCGTTTGGCCTCCAAGGAGTACGGCCAGCTGGACACTCGGCTGCTCCCACTTCTCAAGGGACAACCAAGCTCGGCGAACTATCCGTGAACCTTCCGGAACGGACCAGGATCTGGAGCGGCTGAGGCGCTTTCGGCGGAAGAGAGCGCTTAAGGCGCACCGGCGGAAGGACAAGAAGGCGGCTGGCGACAAGTGGCAGGCTCACGGGCTTGTCTTCGGCTCACTCGTCGGCACACCGCTCGACGCCCACAATGGCAGACGAGCGTTCCCGGAGATCACCAAAATGCCGGGATGCCCGTTGTACTCCTGGACCCTCGGGGGATGCGGCACAGCTTCGTCTCGCTGCTGTCCGAATCCGGCGTCCCCCTGGAGGACATCGCCCGGCTCGTCGGCCACAGCGGGACGGCGGTCGCCGAAGCCGTCTACCGCAAGCAGATCTGGCGCGTTTTCCGGCCAGGAGCGGCGGCGATGGACACGCTCTTCGCCCGGTCACTCACCCATGCGAAAGGGTGTCACCCTAGCGAGTGACACCCTGCTCGACCAGCGTCGATCTGGTCGGGACGACAGGATTTGAACCTGCGACCCCTTGACCCCCAGTCAAGTGCGCTACCAAGCTGCGCTACGTCCCGGTTGTGTCGATCGCCCCCTGCGGGGCGGGACGTCATAACCTTAGCGCACATCGGAGGTGCGCGCGTACACGGAAAGCGGGAGGCGGCCGGGGTGGGGCGGAAGGCGACCATCGATCGTGAGGAACTGGCCAGGCTCGTCGCCGAGGGCATGAGCGTGCAGGATCTGGCCGCTCATTTCGGGGTGAGCGAGTCCGGGGTGTTGCAGGCGAAACGGGCCGCCGGACTGGTCAAGCCGATGCTCGACCACAGCGCCGCCGTCCCATGGAAGCTGGCCCGTGCGCACAGCCAGTCGGGGCCGGCCACCAATCTGCGGAACCTGTCGGCGGCGGCGCAGGGCAAGCCGCCGGCGGCCGAGAGGCTGAACACCGCGCTGCGGTGGGCGCAGCGGCTGGTGGACTCCGGGCTCGACGTCCGGTACGACCCCGCGGAGGGGTTCAGTGAGGCCCCCGCTCCCCCAGAGGGCTCACATGTCGCAAAGGTGCTCGCAGCAGCGCGAAAAGGCATAGAAGGCGGCTGATACACAAGTTTTACCTGGCTGTACGAGGGCAGTCGCTGGTCTCAACACAGAGACCGGAGGCGAAAATCATGACCACCTGGGCATGGGTGGCCGTCGTCGTGGTCGTGGTGGTGGCGCTCGCCGCAGTGGGCTATTTCATGCTGCAGCAGAACAAGCGCCGCTCCCATCTGCGCGAACGCTTCGGCCCCGAGTACGAACGCGTGGTAGCCGAGCGCGACAACCGCCGTGAGGCGGAGCAGGAGCTGCTCGATCGCGAGCAGCGGCACGCGGAGCTGGACATCCGTCCTCTCCCCGAAGAGGCACGCGACACGTACGCCAATCGCTGGACCGAGGTCCAGGAACGCTTCGTCGACGCACCGGCGTTCGCGGTGACAGAGGCCGACCAGCTGGTCACGGCCGTCATGGCCGAACGCGGTTACCCGACGGAGAACTTCGAGCAGCGGCTGTCCGACCTGTCGGTGGGGCACGCGGCGACGCTCGACCACTACAGAGCGGCTCACGAGATCAGCGGCCGGGCGGCCAGGAAGGAGGCCTCCACGGAGGACCTCCGGCAGGCCATGGTGCACTACCGCGCGCTGTTCGAGGAGCTGCTGGAAGAGACCCCCCGAGGACGGTGAACGATATGACAGGCGACGAGCTCAAAGTGCCGTCGCAACGCAGAGACCAGACCGAGGCCCGTGACGGCACGGACAGGGATCGGTCCCCCATGGATCACACCGACACCGACAGCGACCGCACCGACGCGGACGCGACCGTCCGGGATCACGGCGACGCGGACGTGACGGGCCGGGACCCGGACGCCAGGGACGGCGTCGGCGCGGCCGGCGACGTCACGCACGAGTCCGGCGCGGAGCGGCGGAACGACCTCGCCGACGACGACGAGGAACCCCGCCGCGGGACGGACCACGCAACGGCAGGCGAGGACGGGCGCGATCCGGGGTACACCGGTGACCCGGCCGCCCGGAGCCCGCGGCACGACGACGAGTACGCGGCCGCCGTCCCCGGCGCCGTCACGCCGGCTCCCGGGATCCCCGCGACGGCCGTCGAGGCGGACATCCTCGAGGACCCGGCCTACCGGGATCCGTACGCCCGGACGGACGGCGACCTGCCGGCCGAGCCGGGGGACGGCCGGCCCGCCGGTGAGGCGGCGCCGGCGCACGCCGCGCCCGACGAGATCTTCCTGTTCGACCAGGATCCGACCGAGGTGCAGGCGCGCTGGCGCGACGTGCAGGCGTCCTTCGTGGACGACCCGGGCGAGGCGGTCCAGCGGGCGGACGGGCTGGTGGAAGAGGTGGTGGAGTCCCTCACCAGCACGCTGACCAGCCGAACGGACGCCCTGCGCGGCCGGTGGAAGGACGCCGGGAGCGCCGACACCGAGGAGTTGCGGCAGGCGTTCCGCGAGTACCGGAGCGTCCTGGAGCGGCTGCTCGCCCTGTCCAGCAAGTCCCCCAGTCAGTATCAGAGTCAGGAAACGAGGTGACATGACATGCTCGCGATCGTCGCAGCGATCATCTTCGGGCTCGGCTTCCTGCTCGATCTCGTAGGCGCGTCGATTCCCGGCGGGTTCTCCGGCATGACGTTCGCCCTGCTGGGGCTGGCACTGCTGGCCCTGCACCAGGCAGGCGTCGGCACGGCGAGCATCCGCACGGGGTCCGGCAACTGGCGCGGCAGAGCCCGCCGGTAACGCCGGTGGACCGAAGCCGGGGACCCGAAGCCGGGGACCCAAAACCGGGGACCCAAAACCGGGGACCCAAAACCGGGGACCCAAAACCGGGGACTCGGACGGTTGAGTGAAGCCGCCGGCGCGGCGTCCGCTGACAGGGCGCGCGCCGGCGGCCACCGACGAGGCTCACGAAAGCGGAGGAGTCAGCCGTCCTTGCCGGGGAAGCGCATGACGACCGTGCTGCCCTGAAGGCCGACCCGCAGCGTCAGGTCGGACGACAGCAGGCGGGCGACCCACAACCCCATCCCGCCCACGGCCCCCGGCATCGGCCCCGGCTTCCACACGCCGCCGTCGTGCACCTCGACGACCAGGTCCCCGCTGCTGGTCCACGTCCGCATGGACGCCGTATCGGCGCCGTGGGTGACGGCGTTGGTGGCCACCTCGTTGACGGCGATGACGAAGTCGCCGATCGCGTCCTCGGGCATGCCGGCCTGGCGGGCCTCGGTCTCGGCGAACTGCCGGACCCGCGGCAGGTCCGGCAGCGCGAAGCGGAGCTGTTTCACGGGCGCGCCGGGTGGCGGGCTCACGAGGCCCGCCTCAGGCTCTGCGCCTTCGTTCACCCGGCGACCGTCCTCGTCAGCCGACCAGCTCGGAGCGTAGCTGGTCGAGAACTTTGCGAAGGATGCGTGACACATGCATCTGTGAGATTCCGAACTCGGCCGCGATCTCGGCCTGCGTCATGTTGCCGAAGAAGCGCAGCAGGAGGATGTGCTTCTCGCGGGACGGGAGCGCGTCGATGAGCGGTTTGACGGCCTCCCGGTCGACCATGGTGCTCAGCGTGTCGTCGTCCTCGGGGATGACGTCGCCGAGCGAGGCCGCGTCGTCGTCGGTGCCGAGCGGCGCGTCGAGTGACAGGGTGCTGTACGCGGCCGAGGCGTCGAGCGTGAGCAGGACGTCCTCTTCGCTGATGTTCATCTTGGCGGCCAGCTCCGCCACGGTCGGGGACCTGCCGAGATCCTGGCTGAGGTCGGCGACCAGCCTGTTGAGCTCCGAGCGGCGTTCCTGGTAGAGACGGGGCACCCGGATGGCCCAGGTGCGGTCGCGGAAGTGCCGCTTGACCTCGCCGGTCATCGTCACGACCGCGTAGCCCCTGAACGCGTGGCCGAGGGTCGGGTCGAAGCCGTTGACGGCTTTCATCAGGCCAACATACGCGGCCTGGAGGAGGTCCTCCAATGGTTCGCCGCGGTAGCGGTAGCGTCGGGCGATCTCCATGGCGAGCGGCCTGTGCATCTCGACGATGCGCTCGCGCAGGCGTTCCTTCAGGCTGTCGGGGGTCTCCTCCTTGACCATCTCGGCCAGGAGTTCTTCCGCGGTCATGTCCTCGAGGATGTATTCCTGCACAGCCATCGCTGCTCCTCATATGGATTCGCAGGCGGCCTCCCCAAGCGAAAAAGCCCAGGCAGAGGCACGCCTCGCTCTACTCTCGAGACCAAAGCCCTCTGCTGGACCTCGGATCCAGTGTCCCCCCTCCCGCGGGAAGTATTCCTCGGTCGTGCGGTGACAGTAGGGTTGCTCCGTGACAATGCCGGAGAACGGTGAGGGGCCCCTCGCGGCCCTGCGCCTCACGTCGTCGACCGTGGACGAGATCACGGTGATCCGTGTCGACGGCGTGCTCGACGCCACGACTCGGGAGCAGTTCGCCGACTACCTGGCGATGGCTGGCGCCGACCTGATCCTCGACCTCGCCGGGGTGACGTTCATGGACTCGCGCGCGCTGGGCCTGATCGTGCACCACTGGCAGACGAGTCTCACCTCGGGGGCCAAGTTCGCGCTCATCGGGGTCGAGTACACCAAGTCCAAGGTGATGTGGATCACGGGGCTGGCGCAGCGGCTGCCGATCTACGACACCCTGGGCGACGCGCTCGCCGCACTCAAGAGCTAGGGCGACGCGCCGACTTGCGCTGGTGCTCGTCGACGAGTCTCCTGGCCAGGTCGGCCACCTTGACCTGGTGATGCTGGGAGATCCGGCGCAGCTCGTCGAAGGCGGCCTCGGCGGTGCATCCGCTGGTCTGCATGATGATGCCCTTGGCCTGGTCGATGACCGACCGGCCGGCGAGGGCCTCCTGCAGCTGGGCGGCGTCGGTGCGCACCTCCTCGAACTCCCACATGTTCGACATGGCCACGCCGACCTGCTCGGCCAGCATGTCGGCGAGCGCGTGGGCGCCCTGCGGGGAGAACGCCCCGGGCCGTACGGAATAGAGGCCGACGACGAGCAGGGCGGGCGGCACCTCGATGGGCACCACCAGCGCCGAGCGCACGCCCCAGCGGGTCGCGAGGGCGTCGTAGCGGGGCCAGCGCGTCTCTTTGAGCACGTCGGTCACGGTGGCGCGGCCGCCGCTCTGCCGGGCCTCGATGGACGGGCCCTCCCCGAGCTCGCGTTCGCCTTCGACGAGCATGATCAGCTCGCTGTGGGAGCCGGAGACCAGCACGCGGTGCTCACGCCAGTGTTCGGCGGAGGCTCCCGAACATCCCGGGACCCCCGCGGTGAGTGCCGTGGTCAGGCCGCGCAGGACGCTCTCGGTCGAGGTGTCCTCTCCCAGCCGGCCGAGTGCGGCCAGGTCACGCGCCAGCCCAGGAGTGATCATCGCGGTCGATTCCATAGCAAGAAGCTTCTACCCCTTATGGCTAGCATTATCCCGAGTGGCGTAGCGTCAGACCATGACGATGCCGGACCTCGAACACGCGCTGGACGCGCTCGCCGGGCGCGTGTCCTCGTTGCGCGAGGCGAGGACCGCCTACCCCGGTGACCTTGCGCCTATCCTCGACGCCTCGCTCGCCGAGCTCGACACGGCCGCCGAGCTGCTGGCCGAGGCACGCGAGGCGCTGCGCAAGGCCCCCAAGCGCGCGGGCGGCAAGAAGGACGGCGCGCAACGCGAGCTGAAGCTGCTGCGCCAGGTGTTCCGCGCGTTCCCCGTGCCCGTCGTCGTGCTCGACGGCGGCGGCGTCGTCCGGCGGATCAACCCCGAGACCTCCCGCATGCTGGGCAGCCCGGACGGCTACCTGGTGGGCCGGTCGTTCCCGCTGCTGGTGGACGTGTCGCGGCGGGCGGCGTTCCGCTCGCACCTGACGTCGGTGCTGCAGACGGGGCAGCCGTCGGCGTTCGAGACGAGGCTGGCGCACCAGGGGCGCGCCCACGTCGTGCAGCTCGCGTTGACCCGGCTGACGATGCCGGGCGAGCCGCAGCAGATGGTGGCGGCGGTGGCGCTGCCGACCGAGGTGCAGTTGCCCGAGCCGGGCACGCTCCGGCCCGAGCAGTCCGACGGCGCGCTGCTGCTGGCCGCGGCCCGGCGGCAGGACCTGCTGGCCAAGATGGCCGCGCTGCTGCTGGACGAGGAGGCGCTGCTGCGCCCCGTCGCGCTGCACCGCGCGACGCGGCTGCTGGCCGCCGAGTGGGCGGACTGGGTGATCGCCGACGTCATACGTGACGGGGTGCCGCGCCGTTCCGTCGTCATGGCGCCCAAGAACCACCCGCTGGGCGACCTGGTGCGGCAGGTCGAGTCCGCCGACCCGGCGGGCAGCCAGGTGGTCGGGCAGGTGCTGGAGCGCGGCTCCGGCGTGGTGCAGGAGATGGTGGACGACGAGACGCTGCTCGGCTTCTGCGCCGACGGCCCGGTGCTGACGGCGATGGGCGCGGGCTCGCTGCTGAGCGTCCCGATCGGCCGCGGGGACGGCGTGCTGACGCTGGTGCGCTCGCACGACAAGCAGCCGTACGCGCTGGCGGACCTGGCGGTGATGCAGGAGGTGGGCCTGCAGCTCGGGCTGGCGGTGCGGGCGCAGACGAGCTTCCAGAGCCGTTCGCGGGCGGCGGAGTCGCTGTCGGCGAGCGTCGCGCCGCGCAACCTGCCCGACGTGCCGGGCTACGAGGCGGCGGCGGTCTACCATCCGGGCTCGTCGGTGGGGGCCGAGTTCTACGACGTGTTCCCGGTCTCGGGCGGGTGGGGGTTCGCGCTGGGCGGCGCGGCGGGCAAGGGCGAGGAGGCGGCCTCCGTCAGCGCCATGGTGCGCGGCGGGCTGCGGGTGCTCAGCGTCTGGGAGACCGACCCCGACCTGGTGATGCGCAAGGTGAACGAGGCCCTGGTGGCGCAGGGCACCGGCATGTTCGTGATGGCGGTGGCCGGGTTCGTGAAGGGCCGCGGGATCCGCCTGTCGTCGGCCGGCCACCACCCCGCCGCGCTGCTGCAGCCCGACGGCGGCGTGCGCTTCGCCGTGGGCGGCGGCGTGCCGCTGGGCATCTCCCCCGAGGCCGAGACCGGCGTGGAGGCGCTGACGGTGGCCCCCGGCGAGACGCTGGTGCTCTACTCGGAGGGGCTCATCTCCTCCAGGAACGAACGCGGCGAGCCGTACGGCGAGGAACGGCTGGCCGACGCGCTCAGCCGGTGCGCGGGCCAGGCACCGTCCACCGTGGTCAAGGCGGTGGAGGCGGACCGGCACGCGTTCTCGGGCGGCCAGGTCTGGGACGAGATCGTGGTGTTCGCCCTGCGCGGCGTCTGATCCGCAAGGGTTTGCGAATCAGTCGAACCTGGGTATGGTCAAAGGCGTAGTACGACGTGCCTAAGACGCAGGCACACCCTTCAGGCTTTTTCACGCTGCAGAGGTGTGCCATGAACATTGCGATCGTCGCTTCCGCCAACGGCAAGCAGCGCCAGCGGATCCTGTCCGTCGCACGGGAGCTGGGGCGCGAGCACCACGTCACCATCTACTCCCGCCGTGACAACGCCGAGGACAAGCCCAAGACGCGGGTGGCCCCGGGGGTCACACTGGAGCACATCGACGTGGGGCCGGCCCTGGAGCTGACGCCCGACGACGTGGCGCCGTACCTGAACGACGTCGGCGACCATCTGATGCGGCGGTGGAGCCAGCACCGGCCGGACGTGATCCACGCGCACTCGTGGACGGGCGGACTGGCCGCCGTGGCGGGCGCGAAGGGCCTGGGGGTGCCGGTCACCCAGACGTTCCACACGGTTGACGCCACCCACATCGAGGTGGAACGGGCGCTCGGCCGCCGGGCCAACGCGGTGATCGCGGGCTCGGGCGACGAGGAGTCGGCCCTGATCCGCCTGGGGGTGCCGCGCAACAACATCGCGATCGTGCCGTACGGCGTGGACACCGAGCGTTTCCAGCGCCGGGGCGCGGTGGCCTCGAAGGGCAACCGCAGGCGCCTGCTGCACGTGGGCCCGCTGTCGATCGAACGCGGCGCCCACACCATCGTGCGGGCCCTGCAGGGGCTGGGCGACGTCGAGCTGGTCATCGCGGGCGGTCCTGAGCCAGAACAGCTGGAGCAGGACCGGGACGCGCGCCGCCTGCGCGCGCTGGCCGAGCAGCTCGGCGTGGCCGACCGGGTGACGCTGCTGGGCCAGGTCAAGCGCTCGGCGGTGCCGAAACTGATGCGCAGCGCGGACGCCGTGGTGTCGGTGCCGCGCGAGGCCGTGACGGGGATCGTCGCGCTGGAGGCGATGGCGTGCGGCGTGCCGGTGATCGCCTCGGCCGTGGGCGCGCACCTCGACTCGATCGTCGACGGGGTCACCGGGCTGCTGGTGCCGCCGGACCGGCCGGCCCGTACCGCGCGGATGGCCCGCGAACTGCTCACCGACCCGACGCTGCGGACGGCGCTCGGGTACGCGGCCGCGGACCGGGCGCGCTCGCGCTACTCGTGGGAGCGGGTCAGCCAGGAGCTGGTCCGGGTCTACGAGGCGGCCTGCGCCTGACGAGATCCGACGTAGGAGGGGCCCGGACGCCGGGCCCCTCCTCACGTGCCGGGGAGCAGCCGGGCGGCCTTGAGACCCAGGTGCAGGGCCAGGCGGTCGTCGCCGTCGCCCAGGTCGCGGTGGGTGAGGCGCTCGGCCTTGCCCAGCCGGTAGTAGAGCGTCTGACGGTGGATGCCGAGCTCCGCGGCGGTCCGCTGGACGTGGCCGCCGCGGTCGAGGTAGATCTCCAGGGTCTGGGCCAGCTCGGCGTCGAGCGCCGCGGTGCCGGCGGCCAGCTCGCGCAGGTCGGCCTGGCCGAGCCGGGCCAGCAGGCGGTGCACGCCCAGGTCCTCCCAGCGCGCGACCGGCGCGTGACGGGGGAAGTGCTCGGCGATGCGCAGCGCCTGGCGGGCCTCGCGCCAGCTCAGCCAGGCGTCCGCCGGGTCGGCCCTGGGCCCGCCGACGCCGGCCGCGGTGCCGTACGCGCTCTGGACGCTCTGCGCCACCTCTGCCGCGAGGTGGGCGGGGCTGAGCAGGGCGACCGGCGAGCCGGGGCGGGCCAGGACGCCGCGCGGGAGCGTCCAGAGGGCGGCCAGGCGCTCCTCGGACTCGCGTACGGCGATGGCGGTGACCGGGCCGGGCAGCTCGACGGTGGCGTTCGCGCGCTCCTCGGGATCGGCGGACAGCAGCGCGCGCAGCTCGCGCCCGAGGTCCTGACGGCTCCTGGCCTCCTGGGCGAGCGCGGCGGCGGCCGTGGCCACCAGCGGCGCGGCGGAGCGCAGCCGTTCGTCGGTCAGCTCCCCCGAGTCGAGCAGCCACAGGTAGCCGTAGGTGACCTCGGCGTGCCGCAGCGGCCAGCAGACCCGGGCCAGGACCTTGAGCTCGGCGTCGGCGGGGATGCGGACGGGGGCGCTCGCCCGGGCGATGCCGTAGCGTTCGAAGTATTCGCGCACCTCCCCCGTGGCGCGCCGGCGCAGGATGGACTCCTGGCGGACCGTGTCGATGTCGCCGTGCTGCGCGCCGTAGGCCAGCAGCCGGAACGATCGATCCTCCAGCGTCGCGGACGCCCCCAGCCGGGCGGCGATCTCGTCGACGATCTCTTGTAGGTCGGCGGAATTGTGCATTTGTATGACAGCGTCCCACACTGCGCGTTACGCGCGTCGATGGCCCCCTCTGACCTGGCTTTTTAGACTTGAAGCATGCTGGGTCAACTGCTGCTCGCCGCTTCCAACAGCGGCGTCGTGCGCCGCGCTGTGTCGGGCTTCCCTCTCACGAAGAAGGTCGTGGACCGATTCGTGGCGGGCGAAAGCGTCGAGGAGGCCCGCGACGCCATCGAGCGGCTGTGTGACGCCAAGCTCGCCGTGACCGTCGACCACCTCGGCGAGGAGACGCGCGACGCGCGCGCCGCCGAGGCCACCGCGAACGCCTACATCACGCTGCTGCAGGCGCTCGAGCCGCTGCGGCTGGGCGCCAGGGGCGAGGTGTCGGTGAAGTTGTCGGCCGTCGGGCAGCGGCTCGACGACGCCATGGCCCTGGAGCACGCCCGCGAGATCTGCGCCGCCGCCGCGGCCGTGGGCGCCACCGTCACGCTCGACATGGAGGACCACACCACCGTCGACTCCACGCTGGGCATCCTGCGCAAGCTGCGCGAGGACCACCCGTCGACGGGCGTGGCCATCCAGGCGTACCTGTTCCGCAGCGAGGACGACTGCCGTGACCTGTCGGCGGAGGGCTCCCGCGTCCGGCTGGTGAAGGGGGCCTACCGCGAGCCGGCCTCCGTCGCGCACCAGGGCAGGACCGCCGTGGACAAGGCGTACGTGCGATGCCTGCGGATCCTCATGGCGGGGAAGGGTTACCCCATGGTGGCGACGCACGACGATCGCATGATCGCGATCACCGAGCTGCTCGCCGACCGGTTCGGGCGGACGATCGGCGACCACGAGTTCCAGATGCTCTACGGAATCAGGACCGACCTGCAGGAGTCCCTCGCCGGGGCCGGCCACACGGTCCGCGTCTACGTCCCCTACGGCGACGACTGGTACGGCTATTTCATGCGCCGCCTGGCGGAGCGCCCGGCCAACGTCGCCTTCTTCCTTCGTGCCCTTGGGGGTAAGTAAATGGATGCCATCAGCAACGTCCCCGTGCCCGAGAACGAGCGCGTGTACGGCTACGCTCCCGGCAGCCCCGAGCGGGCCGCGCTGGAGAACCGCATCAAGGAGCTGGCCGGGGCGTCGATCGACCTGACCATGACCATCGGCGGCGAGCAGCGTCTCGGTGGCGGGCCCGCCATCGACGTGGTGCAGCCGCACAACCATGCCTCCGTCCTGGGCCGGACCAACGACGCTTCGGCCCGGGACGTGCAGGACGCCGTCGACAGCGCCCTGCGGGCCGCGCCGGCCTGGCGGGCGCTGCCGTTCGACGAGCGGGCGGCGATCTTCCTGAAGGCGGCCGACCTGCTGTCGGGCCCGTGGCGGGCGACGCTGAACGCGGCGACCATGCTGGGCCAGTCGAAGTCGGCGCAGCAGGCGGAGATCGACGCGGCCTGCGAGCTCATCGACTTCCTGCGCTTCAACGTGGCCTACGCGCGCCGGCTCTACGCCGAACAGCCGAACTCGTCGCCGGGCGTGTGGAACCGGATGGAGTACCGGCCGCTCGAGGGCTTCGTACTGGCGATCACGCCGTTCAACTTCACCGCCATTGCCGGAAATCTGCCGACCTCGGCGGCCTTGATGGGGAACGTCGTCGTCTGGAAGCCGTCGCCGACCCAGCAGTTCGCCGCGCACTTCACCATGCGGCTGCTGGAGGAGGCCGGGCTGCCGCCGGGCGTGATCAACCTGGTCACCGGCAACGGGCAGGCCATCTCCGAGGTGGCGCTGACCCACCCGGCGCTGGCCGGCATCCACTTCACCGGCTCGACCGCCACGTTCCAGCACCTGTGGCGCACGATCGGCGCGAACATCGCCTCCTACCACGGCTACCCGCGCCTGGTCGGCGAGACCGGCGGCAAGGACTTCGTGCTGGCCCACCCGTCCGCCGACCCGGCGGTGCTGTCCACGGCGCTGATCAGGGGCGCGTTCGAGTACCAGGGCCAGAAGTGCTCGGCCGCCTCGCGCGCGTACGTGCCGCGCTCGGTCTGGAACCGCATGCGTGACGACTTCGTCGCCACCGCCGAGTCGCTGACCGTGGGCGACGTGACGGCCGACCTGTCGACGTTCATGGGCGCGGTCATCGACGGCCGGGCGTTCGCCAAGCACAAGGAGGCGATCGACCGGGCGCGCGCCGCGGCGGACATCGACGTGCTCACCGGCTCGTACGACGACTCCGTGGGCTACTTCGTCAAGCCGACGATCCTGGAGTGCGCCGACCCGACCGACGAGATCTTCGTCAAGGAGTACTTCGGGCCGATCCTCGGCGTGCACGTCTACGACGACGGCGACTTCGACGCCGTGCTCGACCAGATGGAGGGCATCGCCCCGTACGCGCTGACCGGGTCGATCATCGCCCAGGACCGGTACGCGATCAACGCCGCGTCCGAGCGGCTGCGCTTCGCGGCGGGCAACTTCTACGTCAACGACAAGCCCACCGGCGCGGTCGTCGGCCAGCAGCCGTTCGGCGGCGGGCGCGCCTCGGGCACCAACGACAAGGCCGGCTCGATCTTCAACCTGACGCGATGGGTGAGCGCCCGCGCGATCAAGGAGATCTTCGTGCCGCCGACCGACCACCGTTACCCGCACATGGGCTGAGGCCCGTTGTCACCAGAAGCCCCCGGGTCCTGCCCCCGGGGGCTTCTGGCGTAATGTGCAAGATTCGTGTCGTTGACGCCATGTCCCGCCCGGGACCAGCATGGAAGGCATGCAACGACGCGTCCTGATCGTCGTCTTCCCCGGCTTCCAGCTCCTCGACATGGCGGGGCCGGCGGACGTGTTCGGCCTGGTCGCCCTGCTCTCCCCCGGCGACTGCTACCGGGTGCAGATCGTGGCCGTGCGCGCGGGCGAGGTGAGCGCGGGCAACGGCGTCACGGTCAACGCGTCGGCGCTGTCGGAGGTCACCGGGCCGGTCGACACGCTGATGGTGGCCGGCGGCATGTCCGTGCCGGAGCACGTGGCCGACCGGGAACTGGTCGCGGGGATCGCGGCGCTGGCCGGGCGCGCCCGGCGGGTGGCCTCGGTCTGCAACGGCGCGTTCCTGCTGGCCCAGGCGGGCCTGCTGGAGGGCCGCCGGGCGACCACGCACTGGCTGGCCGCCGGTGAGCTGAGCCGCCGTTACACCGGCGTCGAGGTGGACGCCGACCCGCTCTACATCGAGGACGGCCACGTCTGGACCTCCGCCGGCGTCCTGTCCGGCGTGGACCTGGCGCTGGCGCTGGTGGCCAGGGACCACGGCCACGCGCTCGCCCGCAACGTCGCCCGCGGCCTGGTCGTCTACCTGCACCGGCCGGGCGGGCAGAGCCAGTTCAGCACCCCCATGCGGGCCCTGACGCCGCGCAGCGAGCCGCTCAGGGAGCTGCAGGCCTACATCGAGGCCAACCCGGGCGCCGACCTCAGCGTGCCCGCGCTCGCCGCGCGGGCACGGATGAGCGAGCGCCACTTCTCACGCGTCTTCACCGAGCAGACCGGCATGTCACCCGGCCGGTACGTCGAACGCAGCCGCGCCGAGGCCGCCCGACGGCTCCTGGAGGTGACCGGCCTGCCGCTGGACACCGTGGCCAGGGAGTCGGGGCTCGGCTCTTCGGAGACGCTCTACCGCGTCTTCCGGCGACATTGGCGCATCACCCCCGGCGACCACCGCCGCCGGTTCCAGTCGAAGGAGAAATGACCCATGCACGCCGTCATCCCGCTCTATCCCCGGTTCACCGCGCTCGACGCCGTGGGACCGTACACCGTGCTGGCCTTCGCCCCGGGCTGGACGGTCACGTTCGCCGCCGCGCAGGCGGGGCCGGTGACCGACGACCGCGGCTCGCTCACGCTGGCCGCGACGGCCTCGTTCGCGGACGTGCCGGCGCCGGATGTCATCGTGGTCCCCGGCGGGCTCGGCACCCTGGACGTCATGGAGGACGAGGCGCTCGTCGGGTGGATCCGGCGGGCGCACGAGCACACCCGCTGGACGACCTCGGTCTGCAGCGGCTCACTGCTGCTGGGGGCGGCAGGGCTGCTCGCGGGCGCCAAGGCCACCACCCACTGGGCCGTGCTCGACCTCCTGGCAAACGCCGGGGCAGAGCCGGTGAGCGAGCGCGTGGTCGAGCACGGCAAGATCGTGACGGCCGCCGGGGTGTCGGCGGGCATCGACATGGCGCTGACCCTGCTGGCGCGGGCGGCCGACCCGGTGACCGCGCAGAGCGTCCAGCTCGTCATCGAGTACGACCCGCAGCCTCCGTTCACCAGTGGCTCCCTGAAGACCGCCCCCGAGGGCCTGGCCGAGCGCGCCCTGGCCCTGCTCACCTGACCGTCAGCCTTCCGCGACGGCGCCCAGGGGGAGGACGTCGAAGTGCACGACCACGTGCGCGACGTCCTCCCCCGGAGCCGCGTCGTCCCTGCCGTCCGACACGGCCCGGAAGCGTTCCAGCACCGCGAACACCTCGTCGCGCATCAGCTCCGTCTCCTCCGCGGTGAGCCGCAGCGACCGCCGCCCGTACGCGCCGGCCTCCAGCCACTCCTGCGGCGCCTGATCCGCCGCGCGCCGCCAGCGGGCCAGCTCCGCGCCTCGCTGCCGCACGAGGTCGTCGAGGAGGCGCTCCATCGCGCTCACCGCCTCGGGGTCGCCGGCGGGCGGCTCGCCGTAGGAGAAACCGCCGGGCGTGACGCGCCAGTACTTCTCCTTGCCCCGCCCCATCCCCGGCACGATCTCGATCATGCCGTGCCGGGCCAGCTCACGCAGGTGGTAGCTGGTCGCGCCGGTGTTCTGCCCCAGCAGGCCGGCGAGCCGGGTGGCGGTGGAGGGGCCGTGCTCGTCGAGCAGCTCGTACATCCGCAGCCGCAGCGGATGGGCGAACGCCTTCAGGGCGTCCGCGTCGAGCGTCCGGGCGGAGAAGCTCTTGCTCGCCATAGTGTGCAAGCATATCTTTGCAAAGAAATCTATGCACGCTTGGGAGTGAACCCGTGGGACGTTCGTTCGGGTACCTGTGGTGGTCCACGGGAGCGTCCAACCTGGCCGACGGCGTCCTGAAGATCGGCGCGCCGCTGCTCGCCGTCTCCCTGACACGCTCGCCCGCCCTCGTGTCCCTGGTGGCCGCCGCGGGCACGCTGCCCTGGCTGGCGCTGGCCCTGCACGCGGGCGCGCTCGCCGACCGCGCCGACCGGCGCCGGATCATGGTCGCCGCGAACCTGGCCAGGACCGCCGTGCTCGCCGCCGCCGCGCTGGGGGCCTGCCTCGGCCTGCTCAACCTGTGGCTGCTGGTCGCCGCCGTGCTGCTGGCAGGCGTGTGCGAGGTCTTCGCCGACCTGACGGCGCAGTCCGTCCTGCCCATGACCGTCGCCCGGGAGGACCTGACGAAGGCGAACGGCCGCGTGTCCACCGCCCAGATGATCGGCAACGACTTCGCCGGCGCCCCTGTGGCGGGCCTGCTCGTCGTGGCCCTGCCCGCCGCCGTCTTCGGCGCTCCCGCCGTGCTGTACGCCGCCGCGGCCCTGCTGCTGCTCGGCATGCGGGGCGCCTACCGGCCCGCCGCCCCGGCGGGCGGACGGCGCCCGCTGCGCCGGGAGATCGCCGAAGCGCTGCGCTACCTGTGGTCGCACCGGATCCTGCGCAGCCTCGCGATCACGGCCGGCCTGCTCAACATGGCCAACTCCGCATACTTCGCGGTGTTCGTGCTGTGGGCGGTCGGCGACGAGTCGCGCATGGGGCTGGAACCGGGCCAGTACGGCCTGATGACCGCGGCCTTCGCCGTCGGAGCGGTGCTCGGCTCGCTGCTGTCCGCGCGGGTCTGCGCCCTGTTCGGCGAGGTCAGGACGCTCCTCGGGGCCTGGCTGGCGACCAGCCTGCTGCTCCTGGCGCCCGTGGCCGTGCCGTCGGCGTGGGTGCTCTACCCGACCGCCGTCCTGTGGGGGATGACCGGCGCGGCCGGCAACGTCCTGGTGATCTCGACGCGGCAGCGGCTCATCCCGGCCGAGCTGCTGGGCCGGGTCAACTCGGCGTACCGGCTGATGGGGATGGGCGGGATGCCGCTCGGCGCGGCGCTCGGTGGTCTCGCGGCCGAGGTTGCCGGGATCGGCGTGGTGCTCACGGGCGCGACGGTGGTGTGCCTGGCCGCGGTCGCGCTGGTGTGGCGCGCCCTGTCGGATCGAATTTCCGGCACCCTGACCAGCGAGCCCACACTTGCTGACATATCCAGATCACGTTAGGCACGCACGGAAGCGCGGCGAAGTGACATGATTATCCCCGAGCATGAGGGGATGGTATGCGGAAGATCGGCGGACGGTACCTCCTGCACGAGGAGGCCGGTCGTGGGGGTATGGGAGTCGTCTGGCGCGCCTTCGATCAGCTTCTCCACCGTACGGTGGCGCTGAAGGAGCTGACCTTGGCCGGGGAGGCCGAGATGGTGCGCCGCCGGGTGCTGCGCGAAGCCCGGATGGCCGCGGGGCTGACGCATCCCAACATCATCACGGTGCACGACCTGATCGAGGAGGGCGGCAAGCTCTGGATCGTCATGGAGTACCTCGACGGGCTGTCCTTGCATCAGCTGCTCTCACAGGTGGGCACGCTGCCCGCGCAGTCGGTGGCGGCCATCGGCCAGCACCTGCTGGCGGCGCTGCGTACCGCCCACCAGGCGAGCGTGCTGCATCGTGACGTGAAGCCCGCCAATGTCATGCTGACCGGCGACCGGGTGGTGCTCACGGACTTCGGCATCGCGACGGCCGAGGGCGACATCCGGATGACGACGTCGCGGCGGCTGCGGGGCACGCCGGCGTTCATGGCCCCCGAGCGGCTGCACGGGGGGCCGGCCTCCAAGGAGGCCGACATGTGGTCCTTCGGCGCCACGCTCTACAGCGCCATCGAGGGCCAGCCGCCCTATCCGGGCCAGGACGCGGCGACGGTGCTCGCCATGGCGCGCAGCGGGCCGTACCCGCCGCCGCGTCGGGCCGGGGTGATGCGTCCGCTCATCGAGGGCCTGCTGCACCACGACCCGGTGCGCAGGTTCACGCCGGAGCAGACGGCGACACTGCTGGCGGGCATGCGGGCGAGCGCGTACCAGGCGGCCATCTGAGAGGGGCGGGCCCGGCCCGCCCCCGCGTGTCTCAGTCGTCCTGCCTGCTCGCCCGGGCCTCGGCCTCGGCGGCGTCCATCGCCGCTGCCTCCTCGGGTGTCGGCGCGCTGCCGCCGAGGTGGGCCGGCTGCCACCACGCGCCCGGCGGCACCTCCGGGTACGTGCGCTGCGCCCGGTCGACCAGCTCCGACAGCCGGGCGTGCAGGTCGGTGGTGTGGTCGTTGACGTTCTCGCCGCGCTTGGGGTACATCGGCTCGCCCACCAGGATGGTGAGGGGCACGTGGCGCTGCAGCAGCTTGCGCGGCCGGCCCTTGGTCCACAGCCGCTGACCGCCCCACAGCGCCACCGGGATGATCGGGGTGCCGGTGGCCTGGGCCATGCGGATGGCGCCGCTCTTGATCTCCTTGACCGTGAACGACCGGCTGATCGTGGCCTCGGCGAACACGCCCACCACCTCGCCCGCCTTCAGCATGCGCAGCGCCGTGGCGTACGAGCTGGCGCCCGCGCCCCGGTCGACCGGGATGTGGTGCATCCCGCGCATGAGCGGCCCGGAGACGCGGTGGTTGAACACGTCCTCCTTGGCCATGAAGCGCACCAGGCGCTTCGACGGCAGCGCGGCGAAGCCCGCGAAGATGAAGTCGAGGTAGCTGATGTGGTTGCTCACCAGCACCGCTCCCCCGGACCTCGGCACGTGCTCGGTGCCCTCCATGTGAAAACGCAGGTCGAGCACGCGAAACAGGGTCCGCGCGGCGGCGATCACCGGCGGGTACACGATCTCAGCCATGACCAGAAGGTAGCAGCCCCGCCGGACCACCCCCATCCTCCGGCGCACGCTTGCGCGGTCGTGAAAGAGGGCAGATGTTCAAACCATGAAGAAGCTCATCAACACGGCAGAATCCGTCGTTGAGGACGCGCTGAACGGCATGGCCGCCGCCCACCCGTCGCTGCGGGTCCGCGACAGGGTGGTCTACCGGGCCGAGGGTCCCCTCCCGGGCAAGGTCGGTGTGGTGTCGGGCGGCGGCTCGGGTCACGAGCCGCTGCACGCCGGATTCGTCGGGTACGGCATGCTCGACGCCGCCTGCTCCGGCGAGATCTTCACCTCACCGGTCCCCGACCAGATCGTGGAGGCGACCCAGGCGGTCGACGGCGGCGCCGGCGTGCTCCACATCGTCAAGAACTACACCGGCGACGTGCTCAACTTCGAGATGGCCGCCGAACTCGTCGAGGACGTCGAGGTCGCCAGTGTCCTGGTCGACGACGACGTCGCCGTCCAGGACTCCCTCTACACCGCGGGCCGCCGCGGCACCGGCGCCACGCTGTTCGTGGAGAAGATCGCCGGCGCGCTGGCCGAGGAGAACGCACCGCTCGCCGAGGTCGCCGCCGTGGCGCGCGAGGTGGACGAGCGCAGCCGTTCGTTCGGCATCGCCCTGACCTCCTGTACGACCCCGGCGGCCGGCAAGCCCATGTTCGACCTGCCGGAGACGGACGTCGAGCTGGGCATCGGCATCCACGGCGAACCGGGCAGGGCCCGGGTGCCGATGCGTCCGGCCCGCGAGCTGGCGGTCCTCGCGATGGAGGCCATCCACGCCGACCTGCCGCTCCGCGACGACCTGCTCGTCATGGTCAACGGCATGGGCGGCACCCCGCTCATGGAGTTGTACGTGGTGTACGCGGAGGTGGCGGCGTTCGCCCGCGGCAAGGGGGCGCGGGTGACCCGCTCGCTGGTCGGCAACTACGTGACGAGCCTCGACATGCAGGGCTTCTCCGTGTCGGTCTGCCGGCTCGACGAGCGGCTGACCCGGCTGTGGGACGCGCCCGTCGAGACGCCCGCGCTCCGTTGGGGGCGCTGATGGACGCCTCCCTGTGCGTGGCCTGGTTCGAGGAGGCGGCCCGGCTCGTCCACCGCGACCGCGACCGTCTGACGAGGCTCGACGCGGAGATCGGCGACGGCGACCACGGCACCAACCTCGACCGCGGGCTGACCGAGGTCCGCAAGGCGCTGGCCGAGTCCCCGCCCGGCTCCCCCGCCGAGGCGCTGACGATCGCCGGCACGACGCTGATCCGCCGTGTCGGCGGCGCCTCCGGCCCGCTGTACGGGTCGGTGTTCCGGCAGATGGGCAAGGCGCTGCGGTCGCCGGTGACGCTGGCCGCGTTCTCGGCGGCGTTCGAGGAGGGCGTCGTGGCGGTCGAGCGGCTGGGCAAGGCGGCGCTGGGCGACAAGACCATGGTGGACGCCCTGGCCCCGGCCTCCCGGGCGCTGGCCCTGGCCGTACGCGACGGGGTGGGCGTGCGGGAGGCGGTCGAGCAGGCGGCCCGCGCGGCCGCCGAGGGGGCCGAGGCGACGATCCCCATGCGCGCCCGCAAGGGGCGCGCCAGCTACCTCGGCGAGCGCAGCGTCGGCCACATGGACCCGGGCGCGGCCTCGTCGGCGCTGTTCATGGAGGCGCTGGCCACCGTGGCGCGCGAGGCGGCGTGATGGTGGGGCTGGTCCTGGTCTCCCACAGCGCCGGTCTGGCGGCGGAGACGGCGGCGCTGGCCCGGGGCATCGCCGGGGCCCAGACGCCGGTGGCGGGGGCCGGCGGCACGCAGGACGGCGGGCTCGGCACGAGCACCGACCTCATCGAGGAGGCGGTGCGCGCCGTCGACCAGGGCGACGGCGTGGTGCTCATCCCCGACCTGGGCAGCTCGGTGCTGTCCGCCCGGCTGCTGGAGGAGGAGGGGCGCGTGGTGATCGCCGACGTGCCGTTCGTGGAAGGGGCGATCTCGGCGGCGGTGGCCGCGGGCGCGGGCATGCCGCTGGCCGACGTGCTCGCCGCCGCCGAGGAGGCCCGCGCCTTCCGCAAGCTCTGACGGCTCAGTGGCCCTTGAACGCCTCCTCCAGCCACCAGGAGCCGCGCTCCCGTGTCACCTTGGCGTGCACCAGGAGGGGGCCGTCCAGCGGCCCGCGCGCCCACTCCCCGACCTCCGACAGGTCCTCCGGCCGGGTGACGGTCACGGCGGGGATGCCGTGGCCCCTGGCCATGGCGGCCAGGTCGGCCGGAGGGAACCTGACCGTGTCGAGCGGTTGGTCGTGCGGGCCGAAGTGATGCACCTCGGCGCCGTACGCCTCGTCGTCGTAGACGACGATCACCATGGGCAGGCGCAGGCGGACGACGGTCTCCAGCTCCGCCAGGCCCATGAACGCGCCGCCGTCGCCGAGGGCGGCCACCGGGACGCGGTCAGGTCGGGCCAGCGCCGCGCCGATCGCCGTCGCCAGGCCCAGCCCGACCGACTGGAACGCCTGCGTGAAGCAGAACCCGCCTTCGTCCGGGACGTCCAGGAACATCGACGGATATCCCATGAAATTTCCGGAGTCGACGGAGACGATCCGCTCCGGAGGCAGCAGGTCGTCCAGGGCGATGGTGAGCGTCCGCGGGTCGATCCGGCCCCCGCCGCTCTCGTCCTCGTACGGCACCACCCGCCAGCGCCCCTCCGCCTCGATGCGCCGGGCGATCTGCGGCGTACGGTATCCCGGCCCCTCGGTCAGCCGGCCGGCCACTGCCCGCGCCACACCCGCCACGTCGCCGGTCACGCCGAGGTCGGCGGGCACGTGCGTCTTGAACGCGGCGGGGTCGAGGTCGACCTTGACCACCTTCGTCCCCGGTGAGACGAGCGTGCCGTGGCGGGTGGTCCACATGTTCAGGGCGCAGCCCCAGGCCACGATCAGGTCGGCGCCGCGGATCAGCTCGGCGGTCAGCGGCGTGGCGAAGCCGCCGGAGACGTCGAGGTCCCACGGGCTGCCGCGGAAGAGCCCCTTGGCCACCGCGGACGTCGCCAGCAGCGCGCCCGCGCGCTCGCCGAGCTCCTCCAGCTCCCGCCGCGCCCTCCTGGCGCCCCGGCCGGCGATGAACACCGGCCGCCGCGCCGCCGCCAGGGCCCGCGCCAGCTCGGCCACCGTGCCGTCGTCCCACGTGGGTGCGGGGGCGGACGCCGCAAGGGCGGGCAGGTCGAGCGGCCCGTCGTAGGGCATGGACTGGACGTCGAGCGGCAGGTTCAGCAGGACCGTGCGCCGCTCCTCCACCGCCACCCAGTACGCCTCGGCCGCCCGCTCCACGGGGTTGTCCGCGGCGGTGAGCCGCATCGGCACCGCCCCCACCGCCGTGGCGAGCGCGGCCTGGTCGATGTGGAAGTTGGAGGTGGCCTCGGTGGCCTCACCGGCCAGGACGACCAGCGGCGTACGGCTCTTGGCCGCCTCGGTGACGCCCGTCATCGCGTTGGTGAGCCCCGGCCCCTGGTGCACGGACACGACCGCGACGCCGTCGGTCATCCGGGCGTACGCGTCGGCCATCGTCGCGGCCCCGCCCTCGTGGCGCGCGGCGACGAAGTGCGAGCCGCCGGCGAGCAGGGCGTTGGTGACGTGGAAGTTGCCGCTGCCGACCACCCCGAACGTCATCTCGGCGCCGCACGCGGCCAGCGCGCGGCCGACGGCCTCGGCGAAGATCAACGTTCCACCAGGGCCAGGACACGGACCGGGCTGCCCGAGCCGTGCACGATGGGCAGCGGCGGGGCCACCACGACGGCGCCGGTCACCGGCAGGCGGTCGATGTTGCGCAGCTGCGTGAGGCCGTACTTGCCGGCGCCCAGGAGGAAGGAGTGGCACGGGAAGGCCGGGTCGAAGGAGTGGGCGGCGCCCGCGTCGGTGCCGACGGTCTCGACGCCGAGGCCCAGGATCGGCGTCTCGGAGGCCAGCCACGAGGCGCACTCCGCCGAGATGCCGGGCGTGTGCGGGCCGCTCTCGTCGGCGTTGATGAAGGACGCCTGGTCGGCGGAGCGGGCGTCCCAGCCGGTGCGGTAGAGCAGCCAGCCGCCCTCGGGCAGCGGGCCGTTGGCCCGCTCCCACTCCTTCACGTGGTCGATCTGGAGCAGGAAGTCGGGGTCCTTGGACGCCTCGGCGGAGAAGTCGAGCACGACGGCGGGCGCGATGAGGCTGCGCACGGGCACCTGCGAGACGTCCTCACCGTCGCGGCCGGTCACCCAGTGGACGGGGGCGTCGAAATGCGTCCCCGTGTGCTCGCCCGTGTGGATGTCGTTCCAGTACCAGGCCGGGCCGCGGTCGTCGTAGCGGCTGATCTCCTCCAGCCGGAACGGGATCGTGTTGCCGAACGGCTCGGGCAGCTGCAGGATCGGCGTCTCCGCCGTGAGGGGCGCGGTCAGGTCGATCACCTCGATCGCGCCGTTGCGCACACTGTCCACGAAGCTCTGCAACACCGACATGTCGTCCTCCTTGTTCGCGTGAGCGCATCCTCCTATGCTCCACCGGGCCGTGCCAACAGCTCACGCCGCGGTCCACTCGGCGCAACCGCCGGTGTGGAACTCCTTGTCCGCGGGCTGGATGGTGACGCTCGCCGGTCCCGTGGGCATCCCGCTGGCGATCACGCCGCCGGTGGCGTTCATCCTGACCCAGTAGCACATGGTGAACCCGGCCACGGGGCCGGTCGTCCGGTAGGTGCCGGGCTGGACGTCCGTGCCGACCGCGAGCGTCCGCAGCAGGCCGGACGCCGGGTTGACGGCGGGGCCGGTGGCCGTGGGGAGCGTCTCGCCAGGGCCGGTCTGTCCGGGCACGGTCTGCTCCGGTGGGATCACCCCGGGCGGGGTCTGGCTCGGCGGCGTCAGGCCGGGCGGCGTCTGACTCGGTGGCGTCTGACTCGGTGGCGTCTGGGCGGGTGGCGTGGCCTCCGGCGGCGTTCCGAGGGTCTCCTGCGGGGCGGGCTCGCTCTCCGTGACCGTCACGGTGACCTGGGGCGCGGACGAGTCGGGCTCCGCGCCGGCGCCGAACCCCACGAACACCCCCAGCAGGAACCCCAGCAGGGCCGCGAGCCCCGACACCAGCAGGATGATCGGCGGACTGCTCGTCGCCCTCGGGTACTCCGGCACCGGGGCGTATTCGGGAGGGGGCGGCCCGTACATCACGGGACCAAGCGTCCCACCCCTGTCAACGGTGCAGGTAGTCGACCAGGGACGCCTTCTCCGTCTCCAGCTCCTCGATGGCGCTCTTGACCACGTCGCCGATGCTCACGATGCCGACGAGCCGGCCGTCCTCGACGACGGGCATGTGCCGGAAGCGCTGCGTGGTCATGATGCGGCGCAGCGAGTCGACGTTCTCGGCGGGCGTGACCGTGTGGACCTCGGTGGTCATGATGGCCGACACCGGCTCGTCCAGGACCTCCGGGCCGCGGTCGTGCAGGCGTCGCACGACGTCGCGTTCGGACACGATGCCCTGGATGGTGACGTCGTCGGAGGACACCACGACGGCGCCGATGTTGTGTTGGGCGAGCTTGGCGAGCAATTCCCGCACGGTCGCCCCTGGGGCGACGGTCGTGACGTCGGCGCCTTTGGCGCGAAGGATCGTCCCGATGAGCATGTGCACCACCCCTTCGCCCTCAGTGTTCCAAGCCAGCACGCGGGCAAACAACCCCATGGGGGTGTGGCTTGCGACTCCCGTAGGCTGCATCCGGTACGGAATGCCGTACAAATACTGAAATATCACCCCAGGGAACACGCCAGATGACCGAGCCGCTCAACACCGGAAGTCACGACCTGCCCGTCACCGAGGAGCTGGCCGCGTTCATGCGCGCCGGCTGGGCCGGCGCCCGCGCGGGCGAGGCCCCGGCCGCGGTCACGGCGCGGCCCATCACGCCGTGGGCCGCCAAGCGCCGCGCCGCGCTCGCGCAGCGGTTCCCCGGCGAGCGGCTGGTGATCCCGGCCGGCACGCTGAAGGTCCGCAGCAACGACACCGACTACCGGTTCCGGCCGCACAGCGCGTACTCGTACCTGACGGGCGCGGGCGAGTCGGACGACGTGCTGGTGATCGAGCCGTCCGGCGAGGCGATCCTGTACGTACGGCCCCGCGCGCCGCGCGAGGAGGGCCAGGAGTTCTACCGCGACCGCCGCTACGGCGAGTTCTGGGCCGGTCCGCGCCCCGACCTGGCGGAGGCCGCCGAGATGTACCAGATCGAGTGCGCGCACATCCGCGACCTCGACCTGAGGACTCCGGCGCGGGCGCTGCGCGGCGTGGACGCCACGGTGGACGCGCGGGTGCCGCGGGGCGACGGCGACGCCGAGCTGGAGTCGTTCCTGGCGGAGATGCGGCTGGTCAAGGACGAGTGGGAGATCGGCGAGCTGCAGTCGGCCGTCGACTCGACCGCGCGCGGCTTCGAGGACGTCGTGCGGGCACTGCCTCAGGCGATCGGCCACCCGCGCGGCGAGCGGTACGTGGAGGGCGTCTTCGGCCTGCGGGCGCGGCTGGAGGGCAACGCGACCGGCTACGACAGCATCGTCGCGTCCGGTTCCCACGCGTGCGTCCTGCACTGGATCCGCAACGACGGCACCCTGAACCCGGCCGACCTGCTGCTCCTCGACGCCGGCGTCGAGACCGACACCCTCTACACCGCCGACGTCACGCGCACGTTCCCCCTGTCAGGGCGTTTCAGCCCGGTGCAGCGGCAGGCGTACGAGCTGGTGTACGAGGCGCAGAGCGCGGCCATCGCCGCCCTCCGGCCGGGCGCCCGCTTCCGCGACTTCCACCAGGCGGCCATGCGCGTCATCTGCGACGGCCTGCGCGACTGGGGCCTGCTGAAGGAGTCGACCGACACGCTCATGGAGACCGGCCTGTACCGTCGCTACACGCTGTGCAGCAGCGGCCACATGCTGGGGCTGGACGTGCACGACTGCGCCAAGTCGCGGGCGGAGGTCTATCTCGACGGTGTGCTGGAGGAGGGTCACGTGCTGACCGTGGAGCCCGGCCTGTACTTCCAGCCCGACGACCTGACGCTGCCCGAGGAGCTGCGCGGCATCGGCATCCGCATCGAGGACGACCTCGTCGTCACGGCCGACGGGGCCCGGCTGATGTCCTCGGCGCTCCCCCGTCACCCGGACGAGATCGAGTCCTGGATGTCGGCCCTGTCGTGAAGGCGCGGTCCTAGGATCGTCGTGTCAACGGCAGGAGGTGTCCCTCCGTGCACACGAACGACCGAGGAACGACGATGGGCCCCTTGGCGATGGGCGGGCGCCCCGAGGAGGTGCGCGCCCCGGACGACTGGCTCACCGGCGTGGAGCGGGAACGGGCCGGGCGCTTCCGGTTCGAGGACGACCGCGACGGTTTCGTGGCCGCCCACCTCCTCGCGCGCCTCTGCGCCGCCGCCGTGCTCGGCGCCGATCCGGCGGAGCTGACGCTGCGTCAACACTGCGAGCTGCACGGCCACGGCCACGGCAGGCCGTACGTCGAGCAGGCCCCCGAGCTGGGCCTCAGCCTCAGTCACACCCGCGGCTACGTGTGCGCGGCTGCCGGGCCCGGCAGGGTCGGCGTGGACGCCGAGCGCGTCCCGAGGGGCCCGCTGGACACCGTGCTGGCCGATCGCGTGCTCACCCCGCGCGAGCGGGGGATGGTCACCGGCAACGACGAGCTGATCAGGCACGTCACCCGCAAGGAGGCGCTCGTCAAGCGCGGCGAGCTGGCGCTCGGCCGGCTCACCGCGGGCGGCGACGACCTCACGGGCCGGCACCTGCTGGAGTGGAGCGCCGGGCCGGACATCAGGGTGGCGGTCGTCACCGACGCCCCCGCGAGGAGGGTCCCCATCCCCGATTAGGGTGGGGGCATGTTCTACCGGAAGCCTCTCGAAGAGCGGATCGCCGACCGCGTCGCCAAGCGCAGGCCGCTCGAAGAGGGCAAGACGTTCGAGCACGGACCGGCGAAGTTCGTGTTCGTCTCGCTGCTCGTCGCGGTCGTGCTCATGCACGTCGTCGGCGTCGCGATCGTCATGGCGTTCACCTGAGCCGGCCGCCGTGGGTGGGGTGCAGGAAGACCTGGGCGATCCCGGGGAAAGCCTCCCGCAGCCGCCGGTCGAGCTCGTCGCAGGCCGTCTCCACCCCCGCGGCGGTGGCCTCGTCCCTGAAGTCGATCCTCGCGGCGACCAGGATGTCGCCGGGGCCGATCATCATCGTGAGCAGCTCCACCACGTCCTCGACCTCGCGCTGCGCGACCAGCACGGCGCGGATGCCGGTCTCGACCTGCTGCGGCGCGGCCCTGCCGATGAGCAGCGACAGGTTCGACCGGATGAGGACGAGCGCGACGACGAGCAGGAGCACGCCGATGGCGACCGACGCGGCGCCGTCCCAGACCGCCGAGCCGGTGAGCTGCGAGCCGGCCAGCCCGCCGCCGGCGATCAGCAGCCCGATCAGGGCGGCCGCGTCCTCGAACAGCACGGCCTTGAGCGCGGTGTCGGACGTCAGCCGCACCAGCCGCACGGGCGCGATCCCCAGGCCGGCGGCCTGCCGGCGCAACTGCGTGTACCCCTTGGCGAACGACAGGCTCTCCATGACGAACGCGACGGCCAGCACGACGTACGACGGGGTGAGGTTCGCCAGCTCCTCGCCGTGGCTGATCTCGTGCAGGCCGTGCGTGACGGAGAACCCGGCCCCGCCCACCAGGGTGGCGACCGCCGCCATCGTCGCCCACACGAACCCGGCCTTGCCGTGGCCGAACGGGTGCCGCCGGTCGGCGGGCCGCCCGGAGCGGCGCACCGCCACCAGCAGGAGAAGCTCGGTCACGGTGTCGGCGGCGGAGTGTGCCGACTCCGACAACATCGCCGCCGAGCCGCCGATGAGGCCGGCGACGAGTTTGGCCAGCGCGATCGCGAGGTTCGCCGCGCCCGCCACGAGTACGGTGGCCAGGCTTTCTCCCGACTTGCCGCCCATGGGGCATCACCCTACGTGCGCTAGATTGGGATCATGAGCCCGCCTCGCTGGCTATCTCCCGCCGAACAGCGCGCCTGGCGTACGCATCTGGCGCTGCACAAGTTGCTCATGCACCGGCTCGACCGTGAGCTGCAGGAGCACTCTCTGTCGCTGAACGACTACGAGATCCTGGTCAACCTCTCCGAGAGCGCCGGGCGCCGCATGCGGATGAGCGATCTGGCCGACGCCACGATCCAGTCGCGCAGCCGGCTGTCGCACCAGATCTCCCGCATGGAGGCCAAGGGGCTGGTGCGGCGGGAGGACTGCCGCGACGACCGGCGCGGCACGTTCGCGGTGCTGACCGACGAGGGCTGGGAGGCGATCCAGCGGCTGGCGCCCGCCCACGTGGCGGGGGTGCGCGAACACTTCGTCGACCGGCTCACCGACGACCAGCTCGAAGCGATCGAGTCGTGGTTCGCGCCGATCGTGGACCACCTGAAGAAGCTGCGCTGACACCCAACCGATATCGCCCGCGGCGCACGGACTGTCGCCGGCGCTCGCTACGATCCGCTCATGCTCAGAAAGCTACTGATCGTGGCGGTCCTCGCGCTGACGGCGGCGTGCTCGTCCGGCGGCGCCGGGGAGGAGCTGCCCGCCGGGCCGGAGCTGATGAAGAAGGCCTCCGAGGCCATGAAGGCCGTCAAGACGGCCGGCTTCTCGATCGCGACGGAGGGTGAGCCCAACGTGCCGGTCAAGACGGCCGACGGCAGGCTCACGGCGCAGGGCGACGCCGACGGCACGATCACGCTCGAGGTACTGGGCACCCTGCAGGAGCTGACGTTCACCGTGGTCGGCGACACGGTCCACTTCAAGGGGCCGACGGGCGGCTTCCAGAGGATGACCCGTGAGCAGCTCGCCCAGGTCTACGACCCGTCGGTGATCCTCGAGCCGACCAAGGGCATCGCCCAGCTGCTCGCCTCGGCCACCGGCCCGAAGGTGGAGGGCGTGGAGGGCGAGTCGTACCGCGTGGCCGCGACCTTCCCCGGCCAGGTGCTCGGCCAGATCGTCCCCGGCGTCACCGAGGGCGTCAACGGCACGCTCTGGATCGACCGGGCCACCAGCCGGCTCACCAAGGCGGGCATCCCGCTGCGGGGCGGCACCGTGACGGTGTCGTTCAGCGACTACGACGTGCCGGTCACGATCACTCCGCCCGCCGCCGGATGAGGCGCGCCCGCCGGGTCGCGCTCGGCGCGGGCGGGGCCGTGGTGCTGCTCGCCGCGCTCGACGCGTACGTCGTGGTGACGGTCCTCGCCGCCGTCGCCGAAGACGTCGGCATCCCGCTCAACCGCCTGGAGCGGGCCACCCCGATCGTCACGGGCTTCCTGCTGGGGTACGTCGCCGCGATGCCCCTGCTGGGCCAGCTCTCCGACCGGTACGGACGACGGCCGCTCATCCACGCCTGCCTGGCGGTGTTCGCGCTCGGCTCGGTGCTGACGGCGCTGGCGGCCGGGGAGCTGATGGTGGTGGCCGGGCGCACGGTCCAGGGGGTGGCCGGGGGCGCGTTGCTGCCGATCACGATGGCGCTCATCGGCGACCTGTGGGACGAACGCGAGCGCCCGGTGGCCCTGGGCGCGGTCGGCGCGGCCCAGGAGCTCGGCAGCGCGCTCGGGCCGCTGTACGGCGGTTTGCTGGCGCTGGCGCCGAGCACGGTGGTGGCGGGCGTGGAGCTGGGCGGCTGGCACGCCATCTTCTGGATCAACGTCCCCCTGGCAGCCCTCGCCGCCCTGGCCATCCACGTGACCATCCCAGCCCGCCCCACCGCACCGACCGGCGCAGCCGCCCCCACCCCCAGCGGCCCGACCCCCGGATCCCCCGTCACCACCACAGACGACCTTCCCACCACCGGCAGACCCCTCCCGGCGGAGAACCGCTCTCACGCGGACGGCCCCCTCACCGTGCACTCCCGCCTCAGCGCCCCGGCCGGCCCTCGCGAACCGAACAGCCCTGACGACCTGGCCGGGCCTGACGACCTGGCCCAGCCTGACGACCTGGCCCAGCCTGACGACCTGGCCGGGCCCCGGGGGCCGAACAGCCCTGAGGCCGGTCCTCGCGACCCGGGCAGCGCCGACGGCCAAGGCGGTGCCAGCGGCCAGGGCGGTGCCGGCGGCCAGGGCGGTGCCGGTGGGGCGCGGCCGCGGGTTGATGTGGTCGGCGGGTGCCTGCTGGCGTTGGCGCTCGGGCTGCTCGTCGTCGGGTTGTACAACCCCGACCCGGCGCATGCCGTCCTCCCGCCCTGGGGGTTGCCGCTGATCGCGGCGGGAGCGGTGACCGCCGGTGGGTTCGTCTGGTGGGAGATCCGCTCCCCCGTACGCCTCCTCGACCTCACCGGCGCCCCCAAGACGCCGATCCTCGCCACCCTGGGCGTGAGCTTCCTGACAGGGGCCGCGCTGCTCGTCACCATGGTGTTCGTCCCGCTCGCCGCCCAGACGTTGCTGAGCATGGACGAGCTGGAGGCGGCGCTGTTCCTCGCCCGGTTCCTCGCCTTCCTGACCGTGGGCGCGGTGCTGGGCGGCCTGCTGGCACGCAGGCTGGGCGACCGGTACGTCGCGGTGGCGGGCATGGCGATGGCGATGGCCGGTTACGCGCTGATGAGCCGCTGGCCATCCGACCTGGCGAGCGCGGGCCTGGCGCTCGACCGCGACCTCATCATCGCCGGGCTGGGTCTCGGCCTGGTGATCGCGCCGGTCTCCTCGGCGGTCCTCCGGGTCAGTACGGCGGCCCAGCACGGTGTGGCGTCGGCCGCCGTCGTCGTGGCCCGGATGATGGGCATGCTGATCGGCATCGCGGCGGTGTCGGCGTGGGGCTTCCACCGCTTCCAGTCGCTGACGGCCGACCTGGACACGCCCCTGCCGTTCGGCGTGGACCCGGAGACCTACCAGCAGCAGCTGTCCCACTACGCCGCCCAGGTGCAGGCAGCCCTGCACACCGAATACACCGAGATGTTCCTGGTCACAGCCGTCATCTGCCTCCTCGGCGCCGCCATCGCCCTCCTGGTCCCCCAGCGCACCAACCCCGCGTGAGCGACCTCGCCTGAAGCGGCCGACCCCGTACGGCGGTGAGCCCACGCGACGATGGCGGGTCTGAAAGGGCCATGGGCCCACACCGCGGTGGGCCGGCCCGACGATGGCGGGTCTGTATGCGGGTCTGAGCATCCGGCCGCGCGGCGGTGGGCCTGCGCATCGGCGGGGCCATACCCCGATGTGCGGGCGCGCGGGTCTGCGTGGCGACTTGCGCAGCCGGTGTGCCAGGACCACCACCGCGGCCCCGGGGCTGTCCGCCCAGGGCCGCGGTGGCTTTACCGCTCAGGGCCGCGGGGAGGTCACGGCGAGAGGCGGTGGAGGTCGCGGGGGAAGGCGGTGGTCTGCCGGATGTTGGCGGCGCCTGTCAGACGTGCCGTCCATCGCTCCAGCCCGAGCGCGAACCCGCCGTGCGGCGGCATCCCGTACCGGAACGCCTGCAGATACCCCTCGTACGCCTGCGTGCCCTCCCCCCGGGCGGCCAGGGCGCGCACGTAGTCGTCGTAGCGGTGCAGCCGCTGCCCACCCGTCACCAGCTCCAGCCCGCGGAACAGCAGGTCGAACCCGTTGGAGTAGCCGGGCCGCGCCGGGTCGGGGTGGGTGTAGAAGGGCCGCTTGGCCATCGGGTAGCCGGTGACGAAGAGGAACTCCGACCCGTGCTCCTTCATCGCCCACTCCGACAGCCACCGTTCCTGCTCCGGCGACAGGTCGGGCTCGGAGGACGACGTCAGCCGCTGCGCCTCGCTGAAGTGCACGGCCGGGATCTCGGCGGGCACCTCCGGCAGTATGACGCCGAGGAGGTCGAGCGCGCCCGGGGCACGGCGGCGTACCGACTCCAGCATGCCCGCGACGGCCTCCCGCAGCACCGCCATCACGTCCCGGTGGTCGCGCACGAAGCCCAACTCGGCGTCGAGGCTCGTGTACTGGGCG
This sequence comes from Nonomuraea terrae, assembly GCF_044465245.1. Lineage (NCBI taxonomy): Bacteria > Bacillati > Actinomycetota > Actinomycetes > Streptosporangiales > Streptosporangiaceae > Nonomuraea > Nonomuraea terrae. The sequence goes on from NZ_JBITLL010000003.1 coordinate 943,961, forward strand.
AGGTGGCGTACGGTGTCGTGCGGTTCGGCGCGGAAGACGGGCCCGACCTCGTAGACCCGCTCGAACACCCCGACCATGGCCTGCTTGTAGAACTGCGGCGACTGCGCCAGGTATGCGGGCCGGCCGAAGTAGTCGATGCCGAAGACGTTCGCGCCCGACTCGGTGGCCGAGCCGACGATCTTCGGGGTGTGGATCTCGGTGAAGCCGAGCCGGTCGAGCGCCTCACGGAACCCGGCCACGCTCGCGGCCGAGATCTCCAGGGGTGCCCGGAGCATCGGATGGCGCAGCGCGACCGGCGCGTGGTCGAGCACCGTCGGCAGGGCGGCCGAGACCACGGGGCGGTAGAGGTCGAACGGCGGCGGCGCACTCGGCTGCGCCAGCACCTCGATCTCGGGTGAGACCAGTTCGTAGCCTCCGGGTGCCTGGGAGCCGGCGGCCACCGTACCGGTGACCTTGACGACGCTCTCCTCCGGAGGCAGGTCGCCGGACGCGGCCACCGCCTGGGTCAGGCCGCTGCGGTCTCTGACGATGAGGAAGGACACGGACTTCAGCCGCCGGCGGCGATGGACCCAGCCGGCGATCGTCACTCGTTGCCCGGCGTGCTCTGCGAGCTCCGCCGACAGGACACGAGAGATCATTACAGCTCCTCACGAGGAATTGCATGACCCCTTGGGAGTGCGGGGGAGAAGGGAGCTCCCGGTGCCACCGCACTTTCGCCGCCTCGCGGAGGAGGCGGCCTCGAAGGACCCTGTGACGGGGGTCAGACCGGCGGGGCATTTCCTCCCCGCACTCGGGAGTGTCTTCACCGGCGGGGCACGGGACCGCCTTCGCAGCTACCGGCGGCTCTCTGGACCTGCGCGGTCCGCTGGCTACTCGTCTCCGTCGACGTGTTGCCGCCGATCCTACGATCACCCGGGACCGGCGGCAAAACGATTACTTCTCCTTCTTGCCGCGCTTCTCGCGGATCTTCATCGTGACCTCGATGGGCGAGCCGGCGAAGCCGAACTCCTCACGGATGCGCCGCTCGATGAAGCGCCGGTAGGTGTCCTCCAGCCAGCCGGAGGTGAACAGCACGAACTTGGGCGGCTCGACGGACGCCTGCGTGGCGAAGAGGATCTTCGGCTGCTTGCCGCCCCGGACGGGCGGCGGCGTCTGCTGCACCAGCTCGGTGAGGAACGCGTTGAGCCGCGCCGTCGGCACCCGCGTGGACCACGAGTCGAGCGCCTTCTCCAGCGCCGGCACCAGCCGGTCGACGTGGCGGCCGGTCTTGGCGGAGATGTTGACGCGCAGCGCCCACGGGGTGCGGACGAGCTGCCGGTCGATCTCCTTCTCCAGGTAGTAGCGGCGGTCCTCGTCGACGAGGTCCCACTTGTTGAACGCCACCACCATCGCCCGGCCCGACTCGATGACCAGGCCGATGATGCGCAGGTCCTGCTCGGTGAGCGGCTCGCTGGCGTCGATCAGCACGACGGCCACCTCGGTGCGCTCCAGGGCCGCGCGGGTGCGCATGGCGGCGTAGAAGTCGGCGCCCTGCAGCTCGCGGTCGCGCCGCCGGATGCCGGCCGTGTCGACGAAGCGCCAGGTGCGCCCGCCCAGCTCGACCAGCTCGTCCACGGGGTCGCGGGTGGTGCCGGCCATCGGGTCGACGAGCACGCGCTCCTCCCCCGCCAGCTTGTTGAGCAGCGAGGACTTGCCGACGTTGGGCTTGCCGAGCAGCGCCACGCGGGCGGGCCCGCGCTGCGCGTCGAAGGTGACCTCGGGCGTCTCGGGCAGCGCCTCGAGCACCACGTCGAGCAGGTCGCCGCTGGAGCGCCCGTGCAGGGCCGAGACCGGGTACGGCTCGCCCAGCCCGAGCGACCACAGCGCGGCCGCCTCCAGCTCCATCTGCTGGTTGTCGACCTTGTTCGCGGCCAGGATGACCGGCTTGCCGGACTGCCGCAGCACCGAGCCCACGGTCTCGTCGGCGTCGGTCGCGCCCACGGTGGCGTCGACCACGAACACGATCACGTCGGCCAGCTCGACGGCGACCTGGGCCTGCTCGGCGATGCGCAGGTTCATCCCCGTGGCGTCGGGGTCCCAGCCGCCGGTGTCGACCACGGTGAAGCGGCGGCCACGCCAGTTGGCCTCGTACGTCACGCGGTCGCGGGTGACACCCGGGACGTCTTCCACGACCGCCTCGCGGCGGCCGATGACGCGGTTGACCAGCGTGGACTTGCCGACGTTGGGCCGCCCCACGATGGCGACGACGGGCAGCGGAGCCTCGTCGCCGTGCTCGGTGATCTCAAGTTCGTCGAGGTCGGCCTCGACCCAGTCCCCCGTAGACACGATATTTCGTCCTTAATGTGAGTCCCGCACCCGATCGGGTCAGGTGCGCTCGTGTATCTGGTCGCGGCCACTCAGGGAAGCCTGCTCCGCGACCAGCCTCAACACCTCGGCGATGACCTCGTCGAGAGTCAGCGCGGTGGTGTCGAGTTCGACGGCGCCTGCCGCCATCGACAAAGGGTCGGTCTTGCGTGTCGAGTCGAGCGCGTCGCGCCGGGCCATGGCCTGCTGCTGCGCCTCCACCGTCGAGCCGGCCACCTCGGCGCTGCGCCGGCGGGCGCGGGCCTCGGGGCTCGCCGTCAGGTAGACCTTGACGGGGGCGTCGGGCCAGACGACCGTACCGATGTCACGGCCCTCGACCACGATGCCGCCGGCGCCGATGATCTCGCGCTGCGACGCGACCAGCCGCACCCGTACCTCGGGCACGGCCGCGACGACGGAGACCGCGCCGGTGACGTCGGCCTGCCTGATCGGCCCGCCCACGTCGACGCCGTCGACGTGGATGGTGGGACCGTCGGGGTCGGTGCCGGGCTCGATGGACGGCTCGACGCAGCGGGCCGCGATCGTGGCGGGATCGCCGAGGTCGACGCCCTGGCTCAGCATCCACCAGGTCATCGCGCGGTACATCGCCCCGGTGTCGAGGTAACGCAGGCCCAGCGCCCGGGCGACCCCGCGCGACACGCTCGACTTACCCGACCCCGAAGGACCGTCCATGGCGACGACCAGACCGGTCACGGCCTCTCCCTCTTCACGTTTTGTCCGACGCGAAGAGGCTACCGTGTCCCGCTCGGTCGGCGATCCAGCCACTGCGGATGACTAAGGGACCGGCGGGCGGTAAGTGACACCATGTGAGGAACGGATCCCGGGTCACGGTGGTGGTGGCGACCAAGGACAGGCTACGGACGCTGACCCGTACGCTGCTCCTGCACCCGCGCCCGGTGATCCTCGTGGACAACGGCTCGGCGGACGGCACTCCCGCGTTCGTCCGCCGCCACTTCCCCGACGTCGAGGTCGTGGAGGCGGGCGTCAACCTGGGCGCGCCCGCGCGCAACATCGGCGTCAAGCAGGCGAAGACCCCGTACGTGGCCTTCGCCGACGACGACTCCTGGTGGGCGCCAGGGGCGCTGGAGCGGGCGGCGGACGTGCTGGACGCCCATCCCCGGCTGGCGGTGCTGGGCGCGCGCGTGCTGGTCGGTCCGCAGGAGCGGCTGGACACGGTGTCGGAGCAGATGCGCGACTCGCCGCTCGGCGTGGAGTCCGACCTGCCGGGGCCGAGCGTGCTGGGGTTCCTGGCGTGCGGGGCGGTGGTGCGCCGGGACGCCTTCCTGGAGGCCGGCGGGTTCGACGAAGTGATCTTCTTCTTCGGCGAGGAGGAGCGGCTGGCGGTGGACCTGGCCGCGAAGGGCTGGGGGCTGGCGTACGTGGACGACGTGGTGGCACACCACCATCCCTCGCCGCCGAAGGACCCGCGCGGCCGGCAGGTGCTGGCCACCCGCAACGCCGTGCTCACCGCTGTGCTGCGCCGCCCGTGGGGGGTGGTGGCACGGCGCTCCCTGGACGCCCTGCGCCGCGGCCCGGCCGGCTGGGAGGGCCTGCGTACGGCGGTGCCGCGGCTGCCCCGGGCGCTGGCCGAGCGGCGGAGCCTGCCGGTCGCGGTGGAGCGGGCGCGGCGCGTCCTGGAGCGGCCCGGCTGACGGCGCACGTCGTTACCTCCCCCGGGGTGGGGGCAGCAAGGGGGGCATGAGCACTGCACCGAATCCGATCGACCTGCAGAAACACCTCAGCGGAGTGGACTACCCCGCGAGCAAGCAGGATCTCATCAAGGCCGCCCGCGACCACAACGCGAGCAACGAGATCGTCCAGGCTCTGGAGGCCATGCCCGACCGCGAGTACGACGGCCCGAACGCCGTCAGCGAGGCGGTCACCAAACGCTAGACATCATGGAGGCGCGGCGGGCTCGCCCGCCGCGCCTTTCGTCATCCGCGCCTTTCCCGTCATCCGAGCCCGGCGGTGAGCGCGAACGCCCGTACGGGCACCAGACCCCGTTTGAGCATCCGGAACGTCGGGAACGGGCTGCTGCTCACGGCCTCCTTGTAGGCCACGGCGAGCCGCCCGGTCAGGTACCACCGGCGCGGGCTGTCGTCCGGCCGGGTGAACTGGATGACGGCGTCCCGCCGCCCCAGGCTGAGCGGCTGGTGGAAATAGCCGAACCTGAACGGCCTCGGCGTCCTGCCGCGCAGCTCGTCGGCCAGCACGTCGCCCGCATGCAGGCCCATGGGGATGCCGCCCTGGCAGGTGCCGTGCAGGACCCCGAACGGCTGGCTGACCGCCGCGGCGTCGCCGACGGCGTACACGTCGGGGTGGGACACCGAGCGCAGCGTCGCGTCCACCACGATCCGGCCGCGCGTGTCCACGCTCAGCCCGGACGCGGCGGCCAGGGGCAGGCCGCGGGTGCCGGCGGTCCAGAGCGTGGCCGCCGCGTCGAGGTGCTCGCCGCCGGCCAGCTCGATGCCGCCCGGGAGCACCTTCATCACCTGCACGCCCGCGCGCACCTCGACGCCGAGCCGTTCCAGCGCCTGGTCCAGGTACGTCCGCGCGGCCGGCCCCATCATGGCGCCCGGCCGTCCCCTGCTCAGCAGGACGACGTGCAGGCGGGGGTGGGACTCCGCGATCTCGGTGGCCGACTCGACGCCGGTGAGCCCGCCGCCGGCCACGACCACCGTGCCGCCCGTGAGGGAGCCGAGCCGTTCGGCGAGCCGTACGGCCTGGTCGTGGCGGTCGTAGACGTACGCGTGCTCGGCCACGCCGGGGACCGAGGCGTCGGTGACGGCGCCGAGGGCGTAGACGAGCTTGTCGTAGCCGAGCACGCGGCCGTCGTCGAGCCGGACCTCACGCGCTGCGGGGTCGAGCGCGGCCACCCGGCCCAGCACCAGCTCGACGCCGGAGCCGGCGACCACGTCGGCGAGCAGATGCTCGGCCGGCCGCTGCCCCGCCGCCGTCTGGTGCAGGCGGAGCCGCTGCGTGAACCTCGGCGAGGCGTTGACCAGCGTGACCCTGCCGCCCGTCCGACGGGTCCCGCGCGCGGCCCGCAGAGCCGCCGCGACGCCGGTGTAGCCTGCGCCCAGTACCAGGATGTGAGTCATTGCGTGCCTCCTGAAGGTCGTTCGCCGGTGAAGACGAATCGAGGAGGCGCGGATGTGACATCGGCTCCTAGGGAACCTGCCAGCCCCGCTCGTGCAGCGCACGGGTGAGCGTGACGGCCGCGTCGGGCTCGACCGACAGCTCGGCGATGCCCAGGGGCAGGCCGGGGGCGTGTTCCAGGCGGACGTCCTCGACGTTGACGCCGACCTCGTCGCACGCCTGGAACAGCCGGGCCAGCTGACCGGGACGGTCGCCGATGACGACCTGGACGACGGCGTACGCGGGGGCGGGGCCGCCGTGCTTGCCGGGAATGCGGTCGTGGCCCGCCACGCCGCGCTTGAGCAGCTGGACGATCTCGTTGGTGGCGGTGCCGTCGCCCTCGGCCAGGGCACGCAGGGCGTTCGCGGCGTCGGCCAGGTCACCGGCCACGGCCTCCAGGACCTCGGCGACCGGGGAGGCGTTGCCCGACAGGATGCCCAGCCACAGTCCGGGGTCGCTGCCCGCGATGCGCGTGACGTCGCGTACGCCCTGGCCGGCCAGGCCGAGCGCCACGTCGGTGGCGTCGGCCAGGCGGGCGGCGACGGCGACGGCCGCCACGTGGGGCGCGTGGGAGACCACGGCGACGGCACGGTCGTGGTCGGTGGCGTTCACCTCGACCGCGTTGCCCCCGCACAGCTCGATCAGCCGCAGCACGGCCGCCCGCGCCTCCGGGTCGGCCTCCTCCGTCGGGCACAGCGCCCACGGCCGCCCGAGGAACAGATCGGCCCTCGCGGCCCCCGGGCCGGACTTCTCGCGCCCGGCCAGCGGGTGCGAGGCGACGTAGGAGGACAGGTCGCAGCCGAGCTGCGCGGCCCGGTGGATGGGCTCGGCCTTCACGCTGGCGACGTCGGTGTAGAACCGGGCGGCGTCGATCCGCTGCAGCTCCAGCAGCTCGGTGGCCACGTGGGCCGGCGGCACCGCGATGATCGCCAGGTCGGCCCGCCCGACCGGCTCGCCGCCGTCGGGACGCCACTCCTCGCCCGCCCCGAGCTCCCGCGCCAGCCGTACAGCTCCCGGATCGCGGTCGGCGAGCAGCACCCGCACTCCCCGCTTGCGCAGCGCCAGCGCCGTGGACGTGCCGATGAGGCCGGTGCCGACGACGAGCACGGTTCGTAGATCCATCTTGGTTCCTGAAGGCTGTTCGGTGGACGGGGCCTCGGGGCGCGCCCCGCCTGCATGATCTGTTTTGCGCAGCTTACTGCGCGATGTCCTGCCTCAGTGCCACCGCACCCCGCAGATAGACGTGGTTGATCTCCGAACGCGGGCGGTCCGTCTCGACGTGGGCCATGAGCCGTACGACGCGCGGCAGCGCGCCTGGCACGCCGATCTCGGTGCAGCAGATCAGCGGCACCTCGTGGAAGCCCAGCTTGCGCGCCGCGAGCGCGGGGAACTCGGCCGTCAGGTCGGGGGTGGCCGTGAACAGCACGCTGATCACGTCGTCGGGAGTGAGCTCGTTACGCTCCATGATCGCGTTGACCAGCTCGGTCGTCCCGGCGAGAATCGCGTCGCGGTCGTCGGCGTCCACCTGGATCGCCCCGCGGATCGCCCACACCATGTGGAATCGTCCCCTTCGATAGCCGGAGAGCCCGTGCGGAGTGCGCACGGGCTCCTGCGTCCGGTCAGATTACAACTTCACCGCGGCGTACAGGTCGCCGACCTCCTTCAGGGTCAGCGCCCTGACGGTGCCCGGCTTCGTCCGGCCCAGCTTCACCGGCCCGAACTCGATCCTGGCCAGGTCGATCACCCGGTGGCCGGACTCCTCCAGCATCCGCCGTACGACGTGGTTGCGGCCCTCGTGCAGGACGACCTCGACCAGCGCCTGCTGGCCGTGCTCCTGCACGACGGTGAAGCTGTCGGCCCTCGCGATGCCGTCCTCCAGCTCGATGCCCTGCTTGAGGCGGCGGCCGAGATCGCGCGAAATCGGCCCCGGCACCTTGGCCCAGTACTTCTTCTGCACGCCGTAGCTGGGGTGCGTCAGCCGGTTGGCCAGCTCGCCGTCGTTGGTGAGCAGCAGCAGGCCCTCGGTCTCGGTGTCGAGCCGGCCCACGTGGAACAGCCTCGGCGCCAGCTCCTCGACGTAGTCGGCCAGGCACGGGCGGCCCTGCGGGTCGTTCATGGTGGAGACGACGCCGATGGGCTTGTTCAGGGCGTAGTAGACGAGGTCGGGCGCGGTCGGGATGCGCTTGCCGTCGACGTGGATGACCTGCTTGGCCGGGTCGACCTTGGCGCCGAAGCGGCGGACCACCTGGCCGTCGACGGTGACACGGCCGTCGCCGATCATCTCCTCGCAGGCCCTGCGGCTGGCGACACCCGCCTGGGCGAGCACCTTCTGCAGCCGTACGCCGTTGGGGACCTCGGTGGTGTCGCGCTCGTCGGTGTAGCCCTCGGGGTAGAGGTCGCGGTCGCGCAGGGGCTGCCGGTTGGCCTTCACCCGGGCCTGCTGGGGGCTGCCGACCGGCGGCTGCGACTCCTGCCGCCTGCCGCCGACGGTCTGCACGTCGTCGCGACGGGGCGAGCGCGGGGCGCGCCGGTCGTCGCGGGGGGCGCGCTCGTCGGCGTCGCGCCTGCCGTAGCGGGCGCGCGCAGAGCCGACACCCGCGGCGTCGTCCCGCCGCCCGCCACGTCCGGCCCGGAATCCGCCCCGGTCATCACGCTCGGTACGCTGCTCGCGCCCGTAACGGTCCGGGCGCTCACCACGGCCGTACCGGTCGTCCCGGTCACCGCGAGAGGGTCGGTCGTCCCGGGCGTACGGGTTCTCACGGTACCCGCGGTCGTTGCCCCGCGAGCCCTGGCCACCACGGTCACCGCCCGCGAAGCGGTCGTCCCGTGCGGGCCGGTCGTCGCGCGCGAAGCGGTCCTGGCGCACGGGCCGGTCGTCACGCGTGAAACGGTCGCCGCGTGAACCGCGCTCGTCGCGCGCAGGGCGGGCGTCACGCGAACCGCGGTCGTCGCGCGCAGGGCGGGCGTCACGCGAGTAGCCCCGGTCATCGCGCGTGAAGCGGTCGCCGCGTGCGGGACGGTCACCGCGTGCGGGACGGTCGTCACGGGTGAAACGGTCGCCGCGTGCAGGACGGTCGTCACGTGCGGGACGGTCGTCGCGCGCGAAGCGATTGTCACGTGGGCCGCGGTCGTCGCGGGTGAAGCGATCGCCGCGCGGACCACGATCGTCGCGCGCAGGGCGGGCGTCACGCGGGTAGCCGCGGTCGGTGTCGCCATCGCGCCTGCCGTACCGGGCGCGGGATCCGCCCCGGTCGACGCGGAGGGCGTCGCGGCCGTCGCGGGCTCCGCCGCGGAAGTCGTCCCGGCGGGACGCCTCGCGTCCGCCGGCCCCGCGGGAGTCGCCCGCACGGGAGTCGTCGCGGCGGGACGAGCCTCGCCCGGCACCGCCTCGGGGGCCCTCGTCGCGGTAGCCGCCACGGGCGTTGTCGTCACGGAAGTCGTTGTCACGGAAGCCGCCGCGGCGGGCGCCCTCGTCACCGCGGGAGCCCCCGCGGTTGCCACGGGCGTCACCGGAGCGGAAGGCGGGACGTCCGTCTCGGCCGGAGCCGCCGGTACGTCCACGACCGCGTCCATCACCGGACGGGGTGCTGCGCCTGTTGATCACTGTGTTGTCTCCTCGAGGTTTTCCACGTCGTCGGGGAGGAAGGGCGCGAGCTCGGGGAGCTCGCTCAGGTCCCGCAGTCCCAGACGTTCAAGGAAGTATGAGCTTGTCCGGTAGAGCACTGCCTGGCTCTCCGGGTCGGTGCCGGCCTCTTCGACCAGCCCCCTGGCGACGAGCGTCCTCATGACGCCGTCGCTGTTGACGCCGCGGATGGCGGCGACGCGGGCACGGCTCACCGGTTGCCGGTAGGCCACGACCGCGAGGGTTTCCAGCGCGGCCTGGGTCAGCCGCGTCTGCTGGCCGTCGCGTACGAACCGCTCGACCAGGGGCGCACAGTCGGCACGGGTGTAGAAACGCCAGCCGCCCGCCACTTCTCTCAAGTCAAAACCCCGCCCGGAGGCGGTGTATTCCGCGGCCAGGCCGCGCAGGGCCGCCGCGACCTCGTGGGTGGGCCGCTCCAGCACCTGCGCGAGGGTCACCTCGGCGACGGGCTCGTCGACGACCATCAGGATCGCCTCCAACGCCGCCTCCAACGGCGGCGCCGCGACAGCGGGCCCGTCATCGTCAACGGGCAGGTCCACACCAGCGGGCAGGTCCACCCCGGTTGGCAGATCCACACCGGCGAACACGTCCTCGCCGGCGATCCCCCTCGCCTCGGCGGAGTCGAGAGCGCCGCCCGGCTTGCTGAAGCCCACGGCCCCGTTCGGCTCGCCGAAGTCGCCGGCCCCGGCGGGCTCGGCGACCTTTGTCGCGCCCGCGTCTTCGGCCCCGGCCCCCGACGACCCGTCAGCCGCCGCCTCCTCCGCCCCGACACCGGTCACCGGGTCGGCCGCCCCTTCTCCGGGCTGGACCTCCGGCTGCACGGTGTCGGAGAGCAGCGCGGCGGGGCCGGCGTCACCAGCCACCGTCGCCTCAACCGGGGCAGGGCCGGCTTCCGCGTCGCCGGCACCCTGAAGGCCCGAAACGCCCTCGGCTCCGTGGAGGTCGGCGACGTCCCGGAGGTCGCCGGCCGAGCGGTCATCGGTGTCCGCCTGGTCCTCGGGCAGCAGCGGGTCGTCCTCCACAGGAGGGGCGCTCGGCTGGACGAGGGAGCCAGGGAGAGTCATCCAGGCGGGCAACGGAGGGTCGGAATCCGGGGACTTGCGGGGGTTGGGCAGGGGGTTGTCGTCAGTCATCAGATGGTTTCTCCGCGGATTCCTCGTAGTCGTCGCCCACCGCGACGTCCCCGTCGTCGGAGCCGGTCCAGGTCACGTGCAGATCGCCCAGCGGCTCGATCTGCTCGAACGACACCGCCGACTCCCGGAACAGCTCCAGCACCGCGAGGAACCGCGCGATGACCTCGAAGGTGCCCTCGCAGTCGGCGACCAGCGCCCGGAAGGTGGCCCGCCGGAGCCGGCGCAGGTGCATGACCAGGATGGACGCCTGCTCCTTGACGCTCGCCAGCGGCTGGTAGATGTGACCGATGCTGACCGTCGGCGGCAGCTTCGGCGTGAACGCCTTGGCCGCGATGCGGGCGAGCTGCTCGGGCCCGATGCCGAGGATGAGCTCGGGCAGCAGGTTGGCGAACTGCTCCTCCATCGGCGCCGTACGGGGGAAGCGCAGCGCCTCCTCCGCCATCCGCCCGGCGAAGACCTTCGCCACCTCTTTGTACGCCTTGTACTGCAACAGCCGCGCGAACAGCAGGTCGCGGGCCTCCAGCAGCGCGAGGTCCTCTTCGTCCTCCACCTCGCCGGTGGGCAGCAGGCGGGCGGCCTTCAGGTCGAGGAGGGTGGCGGCCACCAGCAGGAAGTGGCTGGTCTGGTCGAGGTCCCACTCGGGACCGCGGGACCGGATGTAGGAGATGAACTCGTCGGTGACCTTGGAGAGCGAGACCTCGGTGATGTCGAGCTTGTGTTTGGCGATGAGGCCGAGCAGCAGGTCGAACGGGCCCTCGAAGACGTCCAGGTGGACCTGGAAGCCTTGGGGTTCGGTCTGCTCTGCTGTCACCTGGCCATTGTGGCAGGCGCCGGCCAGCGCGAGAGCACTTCGCGGGCCAGCTCACGGTAGGCGTTCGCGCCGAGCGACGACGGGTCGAACGTCGTGATCGGCTCACCGGCGACCGTGGCGTCGGGGAAACGCACCGTACGGTTGATCACCGTGTGGAACACCTTGTCGCCGAACGCCTCCACGACCCGGGCCAGCACCTCGCGGCCGTGCAGGGTGCGAGCGTCGTACATGGTGGCGAGCAGGCCCTCGATCTCGAGGTCTTCGTTGAGCCGCTCCTGCACCTTGCTGATCGTGTCCATCAGCAGCGCGACGCCGCGCAGGGCGAAGAACTCGCACTCCAGCGGCACCATCACGCCGTGCGCGCAGGTGAGTGCGTTGATCGTGAGCAGGCCGAGCGACGGCTGGCAGTCGATGAGACACACGTCGTAGTGCGGCAGCAACGGCTTGATCACGCGGCCGAGCACCTGCTCGCGGGCGACCTCGGTGACCAGCTGCACTTCGGCCGCAGACAGGTCGATGTTGCTCGGCAGCAGGTCGAGCCCGTCGACACCGGTCTCGATCAGGACGTCTTCCGCGGTGACGCCGCGTTCCATCAGCAGGTTGTAGACGGTCAGGTCGAGCTGGAGCGGGTTGATGCCCAGGCCGACGGAGAGCGCCCCCTGCGGGTCGAAGTCGACCAGCAGCACCTTGAGGCCGTATTCGACGAGTGCGGCCCCCAGGTTGATGGTGGTCGTGGTCTTGCCGACGCCACCCTTCTGGTTGACCATCGCGACCACGCGCGCCGGACCGTGCACCGCTGGGGGCACCGGCTCGGGGAACACCGGTCGGGGCCGTTGCGTCGGGCCCAGGTTGACGCCCTTGGAAGGCGCGTTGGTCTTCGTGTCGCCCCAGGGGTTGTCGGGGGTCCCCGGGGTCGAACCCTTGGTCTCCACAGTCACCAGCTCGAACCTCCCTGACGATCCCGAACCGGACCGTCCGGACGGACACTATGGCGTCGCCACTTAACGCGGCAAGGCGGCACGCCGGAGGGTGGCGTACGCCCAAAGACTATAGATCACTGCCGCGCACGCGGATGCGCCGCGGCGTAGACCTCGCGGAGCTTGTCGACCGTCACCAGGGTGTAGACCTGCGTGGTCGTCACCGAGGCGTGACCGAGCAGCTCCTGGACCACCCTAACGTCCGCGCCGCCGTCCAAGAGATGGGTTGCGAAGGAATGCCGGAGTACGTGAGGGCTTATCCCGTGGAGTCCGGCTCGTTCGGCGGCGGCCTGGAGCACCTCCCAGGCGCCCTGCCTGGTCAGCCGTCCGCCGCGGGCGTTGAGGAAGACGGCGGACGTGCCGCGCCCGTGGGCGAGCAGACCGGGACGGGCGCGTACGAGGTAGGCGTCGAGGGCGGAGCGGGCGTAGCGGCCCAGGGGCACGACGCGGGTGCGGCCGCCCTTGCCGCGCAGGCGCACCTGGTCGTCCTCCAGGTCGTCCACGGCCAGCCCGACGGCCTCGGAGATGCGGGCGCCGGTGCCGTACAGGACCTCCAGGAGGGCGCGGTTGCGCAGGGTCAGCGGCGCGCCGTCGGGACCGGAGGCGGCGATGAGCCGCTCCACCTCGTCGACGGCGATCGCCTTCGGCAGGCGGCGCGGCTGGCGTGGCGGGCGCACCTCGTGGGCGGGGTCGTGACTCGTGACCCCTTCGCGCAGGGCGAAGCGGTGCAGCCCGCGCACGGCCGAGACGGCGCGGGCGGCGGAGCTGGCGACGAGGGCGGGGTGGTCGCCGTCGCCCTCGCGCAGCGCCGCCAGGAAGGCCTGGACGTCGTCCTCCCCCACCTCGTCGAGCCGCAGACGCCCGCGCCCGCGCAGGTGCTCGACGTATCGGCGCAGGTCACGACGGTAGGACGCGAGCGTGTTGGCAGCCAGGTCCCGTTCCACCGCGAGATGGGCGAGATAGCTGGAGAGCACTGCCTCCACGAACAGGTCCTTCCGTCACGCCTCCGGGGCGTCGGCGGGGCGCAGGTAGGCGAACCCCTCAGCCGAAGCCGCATATGCGGCGAGGATACCGGCCACGGCCGGGGAATTGTGGATCATTCCCGTGAGGGCCTTCTGGACCGCGTCGTCCAGCGGCACCCATTCGACCGGCATGCCGATCTCCTCGTGGCGGTGGACGAACCCGTTCTCCTCCTCGGGGATCTCCGTCAGGTCGCGGGCGAGGAACACCCGGATGCGCTCGTCGGTCATGCCGGGCGAGGAGCGCAGGTCGAGCAGTGTGTGCCAGGTGGCGGCGCGGTAGCCGGCCTCCTCGGCCAGCTCGCGCGCGGCGGTCTCGGCCAGCGGCTCGCCTTCGACGTCGCGCAGCCCGGCGGGCAGCTCCCACAACAACCGGCGGACGGGGTGGCGGTACTGGCGGATCATCAGGACGCGCTGCCGCTCGTCGAGCGCCAGCACGGCGACGGCTCCCGGATGGACGACGTAGTCGCGGTCGGCGACCTCGTCACCAGGCATTTTGACGCTGTCGGTGACGACCTGGATGACGTGCCCGGTGAATCGATGTCTCGATTCGACCACATCCCACGCCTCGGGCGTGTCTTCGATCCTCACTGGCCCACCCGGGCGCCCACGCGGCTGTCGGCGTAGACCAGGGCGGCGCCGACGAGGCCCTTGAACATCGGGTTGGCCCGCGTGGGACGGGAGCGGAACTCCGGGTGGGCCTGGGTGCCGATGAAGAAGGGGTGGACGTCGGTGGGCAGCTCGGTGTATTCGACCAGGCGGCCGTCGGGCGACAGGCCGGAGAAGACGAGGCCGACCCGTTCGAGCTGCTCGCGGTAGGCGTTGTTGACCTCGTAGCGGTGGCGGTGGCGCTCGTCGGCCGTGGGCTTGCCGCCGTAGAGCCGGCGGGCCAGGGTGTCTTCCGCCAGCTTGGCGGTGTAACTGCCCAGGCGCATGGTGCCGCCCATGTCGCGCTCGCCGGCGACGACGTCTTCCTGGTCGGCCATGGTGGAGATGACCGGGTGCTCGGTGTCGGGGTCGAACTCGGCGGAGTTGGCGCCGGCGATGCCGGCCATGTGGCGGGCGGCCTCGATGACCATGCCCTGCATGCCGAGGCAGATGCCGAGCAGCGGGACCTTGTTCTCGCGGGCGTGGCGGATGGCGCCGATCTTGCCCTCGATGCCGCGTACGCCGAAGCCGCCGGGGATGAGCACGCCGTCGACGCCGTCGAGCTCGCGCTCGGCGCCCTCGGGGGTCTCGCAGTCGTCGCTCTTGACCCAGCGGATGTTCACGCGGGCGTCGTTGGCGAACCCGCCGGCCCGCAGGGCCTCCGTGACCGAGAGGTACGCATCCGGCAAATCAATATATTTCCCAACAAGGGCGATGGTGACTTCCTTCGCCGGCCGGTGCACCCGGCGCAGCAGCTGCTCCCACTCCTTCCAGTCGACGTCGCGGAACGGCAGGCCGAGCCGGCGCACGACGTAGGCGTCGAGCCCTTCGGAGTGGAGCACCTTCGGGATGTCGTAGATCGAGGCGGCGTCCACGCAGGAGACCACGGCGTCCTCGTCCACGTCGCACATCAGGCTGATCTTGCGCTTGATCGACGTCTGCACGGACCGGTCGGAGCGCAGCACGATCGCGTCGGGCTGGATGCCGATGCTGCGCAGCGCGGCCACGCTGTGCTGGGTGGGCTTGGTCTTCAGCTCGCCGGACGGCCCGATGTACGGCAGCAGCGAGACGTGCAGGAAGAACACGTTGTCGCGGCCGACCTCGTGGCGGATCTGCCGGACGGCCTCCAGGAACGGCAGCGACTCGATGTCGCCGACCGTGCCGCCGACCTCGGTGATGACCACGTCGACCTCGGGACCGGCCATGCCCCGGATGCGGTCTTTGATCTCGTTGGTGATGTGGGGGATGACCTGGACGGTGTCGCCCAGGTATTCGCCGCGCCGCTCCTTGGCGATGACGTTGGAGTAGACCTGGCCGGTGGTGACGTTGGCCGAGCCGTGCAGGTCGGTGTCGAGGAACCGCTCGTAGTGGCCGACGTCGAGGTCGGTCTCGGCGCCGTCGTCGGTGACGAACACCTCGCCGTGCTGGAACGGGTTCATGGTGCCGGGGTCGACGTTGAGATAGGGGTCGAGCTTCTGCATGGTGACCCGCAGACCCCGTGCCTTGAGCAGGCGGCCGAGACTGGATGCCGTGAGCCCCTTGCCGAGACTGGAGGCGACACCGCCGGTGACGAACAGATGCTTGGTTTGCGATGCGCTGCGCAAAGGGGCTCCCGTGGCTCGAGGTGTGGTCGAAGTGTCCACGGGCTCTCAGGATATCAAACAACGCCCCTCACATGCCCGAACGGTCTGGACCTAGCGGTAACTTTGGTCCCTATGTCAGTAGTACGGCGGGCTTTGGGCGCGTTGATTCACCGTGCCTACGCGGCGATCCGCCACGCCGGTGCGATCACTCCGGCCACCCCGGCGGGTTACCGTTTCCGCCGGATCGGCGACGGGGTCAGCATCGCCTTCCCCCCTGGCGCGATCTTCGGTGAGCCGTGGATCGAGATCGGCGACCACACGCTCATCGGCGAGCGCGTGTCGATCTCCTGCGGCATGGGGCCGGGGGTCGACCTGGGCCCCGGCTCGATCCTGCGGATCGGCGGGAGCTGCTCGATCGGCAGGGGCTCGCACATCGTGGCCCACCAGTCGATCGACATCGGCGACCACGTCTTCACGGGGCCGTACGTCTACATCACCGACCAGAACCACGTCTACGACGACCCCGACGTGCCGATCGGCCGGCAGTGGCCGCGCAACAGCCCGGTCTCGATCGGCTCGGGCTCGTGGCTGGGCGCGGGCGCGATCATCCTGCCGGGCACGACGCTCGGCAGGCAGTGCGTGGTGGCGGGCGGCGCGGTGGTGCGCGGCGAGTTCCCCGACCACAGCGTGGTGGCCGGCGTCCCGGCCCGGCGGGTGCGCGGCTACTCCCCCGAGCTGGGCTGGCACTCCCCCGTCTCGCTGGACGTCTGATCGGGGGATGGACCGAACCCTGTTCTGGCGACTAGCGTCTGTTCATGCGCACCCCCATCTGTGAGCGCCTGGGCATCGAGCTGCCGCTGTTCGCCTTCAGCCACTGCCGCGACGTGGTGGCCGCCGTCACGAACGCGGGCGGGTTCGGGGTGCTGGGCGCGGTCGCGTACTCGCCCGAGCGGCTCGACACGGAGCTGAGCTGGCTCGACGAGCGGGTGGGCGGCCGGCCGTACGGCGTGGACGTGCTCGTGCCGGGCAAGGTCGACCCCTCCGCGCACGACCGGGGCGTCCACCTGATGGACGCCGTCCCCGACCGGCACCGCGACTTCGTCACCCACCTGCTGTCCAAGTACGGCGTCAGCGCCACGGGACGGCCCCTGACCGCCGTGGCGGACGAGTTCGGCAGGCGGGTGACCGCGGCGGGCGCGACGAGCCTCATCGACGTGGCGCTCCGGCACCGCATCGGGCTGATCGCCAGCGCCCTGGGGCCGCCGCCGCCCGAGATGGTGGCCAAGGCCAGGGAGGCGGGCGTGCCGGTGGCCGCGCTGGTCGGCACGGTCGAGCACGCGCGCCGGCAGGTGGCGGCCGGCGCGGACATCGTCGTGGCGCAGGGCGGCGAGGCGGGCGGCCACACCGGCGAGGTCTCCACGATGGTGCTGGTGCCGCAGGTCGTGGACGCGATCGCGCCGGTCCCCGTGCTGGCCGCGGGCGGGATCGCGTCCGGGCGGCAGATGGCCGCGGCGATGGCGCTCGGCGCCGAGGGCGTGTGGTGCGGCTCGGTGTGGCTGACGACCGAGGAGGCCGAGACGCCGCCGGCGGTCAAGCGCAAGCTGCTGGCGGCCTCGTCCCTGGACACCGTGCGGTCGCGCTCCCGTACGGGCAAGCCGGCCCGGCAGCTGCGCTCGGCCTGGACGGAGGAGTGGGACTACGGCCAGGAGAGCCCGGGGCCGCTGGGCATGCCGCTGCAGATGCTGGTGGCCGAGGGGGCGATGGCGCGCATCGCCGCGGCGGCGGAGAAGGGCGACCCGGGGGCGGTGGAGCTGGTCAACTACTTCGTCGGCCAGGTCGTGGGCCAGCTCGACCGGGTGCGTCCCGCGCGCGAGGTCGTCTACGACATGGTCAGCGAGTTCGGCGACGCGGTGGAACGGCTGCGGCGTCTGTCGGAGTGACCCCGGGGATCGGGCAAAGGGGTGATACCGGGCTACGATGCGCGTGTGGTCGGGACACCGCCCGAGCTGGAGCGCGGCACCGGCGTACCGGCTCACGTGCAGATCGAGCGGTGGCTGCTGCAGTCGATCTCCAACGGCGAGCTGGCGCCGGGCGACCGGCTGCCCGGCGAGCGGGAGCTGGCCGGGCGGCTCGGCGTGAGCCGGATGACGCTGCGGCAGGCCCTGGCCACGCTGGAACGGGAAGGTGTACTGCTGCGGGTGCCCGGCCGGTCGGGCGGCGCCTTCGTGGCGGAGCCGCGCATCGAGTGCGACCTGACGGGTCTGGCCGGGTTCACCGAGCAGCTGCGCCGCGCCCACCTGCGGGCCGAGGCGCGGATCCGGCGCGCGGCGACGGTGCCCGCGCCTCCGGGGGCGGCCCGGGCGCTGGGGGTGGCGGCGGGCTCCCCGGTGCACGAGGTGGCGCGGGTGCGGTCGGCCGGACGCTCGCCGGTCGCGCTGGAACGGTCGTACTTCCCCGAGCTGCCCGGCCTGCTCGGCTGCGACCTCACCGGCTCCCTGTACGCCCTGCTGGCCGAGCGCTACGACCTGGAGCCGCGTACGGCGGTCGAGCGCCTGGAACCGGTGATCGCCCGGCCCGGCGAGGCGGCCGAGCTCGGCATCGAACCCGGCGCGCCGCTCATGCTGATCGAGCGCACCGCCTACGCGGGCGACGGGACGCCGGTGGAGTACGCTCTCGACCTGTTCCGCCCCGACCGGGTGCGCATCTCGGTGCGCAGCGGCGTCACGGAACGACCGGGCCCTTGACCACCGTGCCCGGCACCCAGGCGCCCTCGACCTCGATCTCGACCTCCGCGCCCGGGGCGACCTCGGCGGCGAGGTAGGCGTAGGCGATGGAGGCGCGGGCGGTGTAGCCGTAGCCGCCGGAGGTGACCCGGGAGACCACGCGGCCGTCCACGCGCACGGGCTCGTTGCCGAGCGCGACCGCCCGAGGGTCGGCCAGCGTGAGGCAGCGCAGGCGGCGCTCCGGCTCGGGGTCGAGCGCGTCGCGGCCGAGGAAGTCCTTGTCCGGCTTGACGCAGAAGCCGAGGCCCGCCTCGTACGGGGTCGTCTCCGGACCGATGTCGGCGCCCCACACCCGGTAGCCCTTCTCCAGGCGCAGGCTCTCGATGGCCTTGTAACCGCCGGCCACCAGCCCGCGCGGCTCCCCCGCGGCCCACAGCGTCCGCCAGAGCGCGAGACCGTACTCGCTGGAGCAGTACAACTCCCAGCCGTGCTCCCCCACGAACGTCACGCGCAGCGCCAGCACCGGCACGTCGCCCACGGTCAGCTCGCGCGCCGACATGAACGGGAAGTCGAGCGGGTCGGGCGTCAGCCCGGACAGGACGTCGCGGGCGCGCGGGCCCCACAGGGCGAAGCAGGCGTACTGGCCGGTCACGTCGGCGATCCTGGCCGTGGAGCCGGTGCGCGCGGCCTGCTTGCGCAGCCAGCCGAGGTCATGGGTGCCGAACGCGGTGCCGGTGACGACGAGGAACTCGTCCTCGGCGCGGCGGGTGACGGTGAAGTCGCACTCGATGCCGCCGCGGCTGTTGAGCGCCTGGGTGTAGGTGACGGCGCCGACGTCCCGGGCGACCCGGTTGTCGCACACCCACTCCAGCAGTGCGGCGGCGTCGGGGCCGGTGACCTCGATCTTGGCGAACGAGCTCTCGTCGAACAGCCCGGCGGCCGTACGGGTGGCGCGGTGCTCGGCGCCGATCGCGGGCGACCACGAGCGGCCCGCCCAGCCCCTCGGGCGCTCGTCCTCCCCTTCCTCGTGGGCGGCGTAGTGGTTGACCCGTTCCCAGCCCGACTTCTCGCCGAAGACGGCCCCGTGGGCCTGGTGCCAGGAGTAGGCGGGCGAGACCCGCAGCGGCCTGCCCGCCGACCGCTCGTGGCCGGGGTAGCGGATGTCGTAGTACGTCTCGTAGTTCTCGACCGCCCGCTTGACGGTGTACGACGGGGAGCGGTACTGGCGGCCGAAGCGGCGGATGTCCATGTGGGAGAGGTCCATGCCCGGCTCGCCCTCGACGATCCACTCGGCCATCACCTTGCCGATGCCGCCCGCGCCCGCGATGCCGTGGGCGCAGAACCCGGCCGCGACGAAGAACCCGGCGACCTCGGTCTCGCCCAGGATGAACTCGTTGTCCGGAGTGAACGCCTCGGGTCCGTTGATCATCTTGCGGATGCCGACGTCGGCCATCGCGGGGACGCGTATGCGGGAATATGTCGAAATTTCCTCGAATCTCGGCCAATCTTCCGGCAGGAGGCGGCCGTTGAAGTCGGCCGGCACCGCGTCGAAGGAGCCCTCCCCGGCCGTCCAGGGGGCGCACGTGCGCTCGTACCCGCCCATGACCAGGCCCCTGACCTCCTGCCGGTAGTAGACGAGCAGGTCGGGGTCGCGCAGCGTGGGCAGGGCGGGGTGGTCGTGGAAGGCGTCGGTGACGACGTACTGATGAGACATGGGGACGATCGGGACACGCACCCCGGCCATGCGGCCGATCTCGGCCGCGAACATGCCGCCGCAGTTGACCACGATCTCGCAGTCGATGTCGCCCTGGTCGGTGCGGACGCCGGTGACCCGGCCGTCGACGGTCTTGACGCCGAGCACGCGGGTGCGGGTCCTGATCACCGCCCCGCCCTCACGGGCGCGCGCGGCGAGGGCGTAACAGAGCTGGGACGGATCGATCTGGCCGTCGGTCGGCAGGTACGCCGCGCCCACCACTCCCTCCGGGTCCATCAGCGGGAACAGCTCGACGGCCTCGGCCACCGAGATCTCCTCCAGCGGCAGCCCGAACGTGCGCGCCCAGCCGATCTGCCGGCGGATCTCCTCCATCCGCTCCGGCGTGGAGGCCAGCTTGATGCCGCCGCACTCCGTCCAGCCGGCGTCGAGGGTGCGGTAGAGCTCGACGGAGTACTGGTTCATCCGGGTCAGCGTGGGGTCGGCGCGCAGCTGGCCGACGAGGCCGGCGGAGTGGAAGGTGGAGCCGCTGGTGAGCTCGTCGCGCTCCAGCAGGACGACGTCGCGTTCGCCGAGTTGGGTGAGGTGGTAGGCGACGGACGCGCCGCCCACCCCGCCACCGATGATCACGATGCGGGCCGAGTCGCTCATTCTCGGACACTAACCGGCGTACCGGCAAAAGGTCTAGACCGTTTAGGGCGCCGGAAGTAGCATCGAGCATGGCCGCGCCCGAGGTCCTCGATCGCATCCCCCGGCTGTCCGGCGTCCCGCGTTCCGTGGAGGAGCTGCCCGGGGGGCTGACCAACCGTAATTACAAGGTCACCACGCCGTCCGGCTCCTACGTCGTGCGCGTGTGGGCCAGCGACGGCTCGCTGCTGGGCATCGACCGCGACGCCGAGCACGCCAACTCCGTCGCGGCGGCGCACGCCGGGGTGGGCGCGCCGGTCCACGACTACCTGCCCGACCTCGGGGTGCTGGTGGTCGGTTACCTGCCGGGGCGCACGTTCACCGAGGCCGACCTGCACGACCCCGCCAACCTGCCGAGGGTGGCGCTGGCCTGCCGGCGGCTGCACGCCGGGCCGAGGTTCGTCCGCGACTTCGACATGTTCGAGATCCAGCGGCGCTATCTGGCGATCGTGCGCGAGCGCGGCTACCGCCTGCCGCCGCGCTACCTCGACTTCATGCCCCTGGTCGCCGAGATCCGCAAGTGCCTGGCCGTCCGCGACGAGGGCACCGTCCCGTGCAACAACGACCTGCTGCCGGGCAACATCCTCGACGACGGCGAACACCTCCGGCTGATCGACTACGAGTACGCCGGCAACAACGACCCCTGCTTCGAGCTGGGCAACATCTGGAGCGAGTCCGCCCTGCCGCTCGGCCACCTGGAGGAGCTCGTCACCGCCTACTACGGCCGCCCCCTGCGCAACAAGATCGCCCGCGCGCGGCTGCAGGGCCTGATGTCCAAGTACGGCTGGACCCTCTGGGCCTCCATCCAGGACGGCGCCAACGACAGCATCGACTTCGACTTCTGGTCGTGGGGCATGGAGAAGTACGACCGGGCGGTGGCCGAGTTCACCGGGCCTGGCCTGGCACGGCTCATGGAAGAAGCCACGCGTACCGACTGAAACGGGCAAACTGGGGGCATGCTCGCCGCTCTGACGGGCCTGGGGCTGTCGACGGCCGCCGGTCTGAACGCCTATATCCCGCTGGTCGTGGTGGGCGTGCTCGCGAACGTCACCGACGCCGTGCGCCTGCCCGACGCCTACTCCTGGTTGTCCAACTGGGGCGTGATCGCGGTGATCGCGGTGCTGCTGGTCGCCGAGACGGTCCTCGACAAGGTCCCGGTCGTCGACAGCGTCAACGACGCGATCCAGACCGTCGTACGCCCGGCCTCGGGCGGCGTGGTCTTCTCCGCCACGAACGCCGCCGCCGAGTTCGAGCGGTCGTCCTGGATGACCGAGAACCCGTGGGCCGGGTGGCTGCTCGGCATCGGAGTGGCGCTGGCGGTGCACGTGATGAAGTCGGCGGCCCGCCCGGTGGTCAACGCCGGGACGGCGGGGGTGGGGGCTCCGGTTGTGAGCACGGCCGAGGACGCCGGCTCGCTGGGCATCAGCCTGGTCGCGGTCTTCGCGCCGGTGCTGGTGATCGTCGCGTTGCTGCTGCTCGCCGTGCTCTCGTGGTGGGTGATCGTCAAGGTACGCCGGCGGCGTGCGCGCAAGAGGGGCGATTCATCCGCTGGGCTGACCCTCCCTCCCCCGGCAGGCTGATCCGCCGCCGCCACGCCGCCTCCTACGGTGGGTGCTCCGACGTGAGCGTCACGCGGCCCCCAACCCCTGGCACGCTCACGCGGGAACCGGAGGCCCGGCGGCTTCGTCCGCCGGGCCTCACGGCGCTTCCTCCTGCGCCCTCGCCGGTCGCGTCGCGGGCGTCCGGTCCCCGTGAGCGCCCGTCCGTGGCGCCTTCCTCATCGCGCAGGAGCTTGCTCGGCGGGCCGCGCCGGGGAGCCCTCCGGCGGGCTATCCTTCAAAGCGTCGGACCCCAAACAGGAGGTGGCGAAGATCAGCGAGTTCCTCGTCGTCGTGCTGGTGATTTTCGCGTTCCTCCTGCTGCTGGGGGGCGTCGGCATCTACCTGCTGGTCAAGCTGGGCAAGAAGGCCGCGGTGAAGGCCAAGCAGGCCTCGACCCGGCTCGCCACCCACGTCAACGCGATGGGCACAGGCGACGCCGCCGAGGTCGAGCGCCTCCGGCTCGACCTGCGCCGCGAGGTGTCCCTCACCCGCCAGGCCGTCGAGCAGGCCCAGCGCGAAGGCTGGGGCCTCGGCGACCTGCCGCGCCTGCTCGCCGACCTGCAGGCCCAGGCCGACGTCCACGACGCGCAGCTCGGCATGTACGCCCAGCAGCGCCGCCTGTCGCCGTACGTCGACCACGCCACCCTCGACCGGCTCCGGCAGCACCAGGCCAAGCTGACGGCCATGTGCGCCCGCATCCGCGCCGACCTCCTGAGCGACCAGGTGCAGCACACCGGGAGCGGCATCGCCGACCTCACCTCCCGCACCGACCTGGAGATCGAGGCCCGCCGCAGCGCCCCCGTCGACCCGCTGGAGCAGATCGACGAGCTCTACCGCCGTTCGATGGAAGAGCGCAACGACCGCCCCTGACGCCCCCATGACGCAACCGCGGTGGCCCTGTCCCCCGCCTCCGGGCGGGTGGACCGCCGACCTGCTCGACCGCCTGCCTCCCGGTGCGCCCCGGCACGTGGAGCTGATCGACGGGTCGCTCGTCGTGAGACCGCCGCAGACCGGCTTTCACATGCTCATGCTGCGCCTGTTCGAGCGGTCGTTTCGGCCGCCGGGAGATTTCATGGCCGTTGTGAGATGACGGTGACGTTGGGGGCGCGCGAACGACCCGAGCCGGACCTCCTCCTCGTCAGAAGGCCGGCGTTCAGCAACAAGATCACGTCTTTCGCGGCCGAGGACGTGCATCTGGTGGTGGAGGTCGTCTCCGAGGAGTCGCAGGGTCGGGATCGAACCACCAAACCGATCAAATACTCCAACGCGGGGATCAAGCACTTCTGGCGGATCGAGCAGGGAGACAACATGCCGGTCGCGTACACCTTCGAGCTGGAACCGTCAGTGCGCGCCTACGTCCCGACCGGGATCCACCGCAAGCGGCTGCGGACCAACATCGGGTTGGACATCGACATCGACGTCGACATCGACATCGACATCGACCTGCGCGACGTCGCGGAATGAGGCCTCAGGCGTTGCGCCATTCGCTGTAGACGAAGGCGGCCAGTTCCGCCTCGGTGGCTCCCGCCCGGGCCATCGCCTTGGTGGCGTGGGCTTTGCCGCGGGTGGGGAGGTGGCCGTCGAGCAGGAGGGGCAGCGACAGGCGCCGTAGCAGCACCTCGGACGCCGAGACCCCGGACGGGCGGCGCGTCACCGCGAGGTTCACCCGCAGCGAGTGCTCGTTGCCCGGTGGCACGCCGGGCCGGTCGACCTCGATGGCCGTGTAGCGGAACCCGTTCGCCAGGTCGCAGGGGCCGCAACCGGCCGGGCCCCTGCTCAGCTTGCCACCGCACTCGGCGCAGGTCAGGCGGTCGTACGCGGCGTCCACCACGCGCCACGGATGCTTGTCCGGCTCGTCGACGACCATCTCGGCGATGAGACGCTCGTCGGGCGGCTCGGTGGTGCCGAACTCGCGCTCCAGGAACTCCCGCCAGCCGCCCTCGACGATCTCGTCCACCATCGCCGCGCACCGGGCGCAGTCGGGTGCGCCGGCGGGTTCGAAGTAGCCGCAGTCCGAGCATCGTCGCATGATCGCACCGTACAAAACGCCGCATCGGCGGCGCATCGCGTTTTCCACCGGAAAGGCCCGCGGCAGGCCGGCGGTTAATCGGTTGCGGCGTCCCGAGGGGGATCGGCATACTCAGGCGAGCCGATCGGCTTGCGCTGATCGGCGCAAGCCACAAGCTGCGAGTCACGGGCTGGGAGACATGAGCACCGGCCGGTGA
This sequence comes from Nonomuraea terrae, assembly GCF_044465245.1. Taxonomy (NCBI): domain Bacteria; kingdom Bacillati; phylum Actinomycetota; class Actinomycetes; order Streptosporangiales; family Streptosporangiaceae; genus Nonomuraea; species Nonomuraea terrae. The sequence continues at coordinate 968,224 of NZ_JBITLL010000003.1, forward strand.
GCTCGGAGCCGAGCGTGACACGCCGAGAGCTCCGACCGGTGAGTTCCAAGCCGTGAGCTCCGAGCTGTGAGCTCCGAGCCGTGAGCTCCGAGCTGTGAGCTCCGAGCTGTGAAGGGAGGGTGAGACCGTGACGACGATTGTCCGCGTGCCGTTTTCCGCGTCCCACACCTTCCCACCGGGTGCCCGCTGAGCTGATCCGCGCGCCGGTGGGCCACACGCTTGGAGCCATCCCACCGTGCCGAAGCACTCGCAACACCGCCGCCGCGGCAAGTACGCCCTCGACGCCGACGACATCGACTGGCTGGAGAGCACCCCCGAGGCCGGCGACGGCCCGCCGGAAGGCGACCGCTGGTCCACCTGGGACCAGAGCACACCCACCGCGAAGGGGCCGCGGCCGTACCCCGGCTGGCTGGTCACCGAGCTGGCCGCCGTCGACACCGAGCTCGGCGTGCTCAAGACCGGCAAGGAGGCCGACGTCCATCTGATCACCCGCGGCGTGCCCGGCACGGACCGGGTGTGCCTGCTGGCCGCCAAGCGCTACCGCGCGCACGAGCACCGCCTGTTCCACCGCGACTCCGGCTATCTGGAGGGACGCCGGACCCGCGACGACCGGACGAACCGGGCCATGGCCCACCGCACCTCCTTCGGCAGGCAGGCGATCGCCGCGCAGTGGGCGGTGGCGGAGTTCGAGGCGCTGTGCCGGCTGTGGGAGCTGGGGGTTCGGGTGCCGTACCCGGTGCAGATCGTCGGGACGGAGATCCTGCAGGAGTTCGTCGGCACCCCGGACGGATACGCCGCGCCCCGGCTGGCCCAGGTCACCGACGGGCTCGGCGACCTGTGGGAGCAACTCGTCGCGGCCATGGTCACGCTGGCCCGCGAGGGCCTCGCCCACGGAGACCTCTCGCCGTACAACCTGCTGGTGCGCGACAGCGAGCTGGTCATCATCGACCTGCCGCAGATCGTGGACGTGATCGCGCACCCGGCGGGCCCGTCGTACCTCGACCGCGACGCCCGCAACGTCGCCACCTGGTTCGCCGCGAAGGGCGTGCCCACCGCCGACCCCGACGCCCTGGCCGCCCTGCTCCGACGCGAGGCCGGCCTGCCCACGTAGCCATGGGTGCGTTGCCTGGGCAGAGTGATCGGGACGGCCGGCAGTCACCGCCAGAGCCGGCGGTGATCCACCGGGTCGCCGTGACGACGTGCCGATCCCCGTCGCCCGCGGTGGGGTGGACCGACGCCCGGCTCGGCCGGCTGCGCGGCGAGCTCGGCACTGCCGGGGACCGGCACGCCGAGGCCGGGCGGATGCGCGACGCGGGTGGGTGGTCAGGTGGTGGGGCGGTTGGTGCGGATCACCGCGCCGGTGGCGGCGTCTATGGCGACGTCGTGTGCGGCGCCGTCCGGGGTGACGACGTCGGACTCCCAGACGGCCTTGTTCTGCTCGAAGTCGAGGCTCAGCTCGGTGATGCGCCCCTCCGGCACGGTGGCCATGACCTTGTCGGCCGCCTGCGCGTAGTCGAGTTTGGCCGCTCGCAGGAGCCTGAGGTGCTGGGCCTTGTCCTCAGGGTCGCCGTCCTCGGCGACGGGGCCGCTGACGACCTGGCCGGACTCCACGTCGACCTGGTGCTCGGCGCCGTCCCGGCCGGCGAGCTGGACCTCCCAGCGCCTGCCGTTCTCCTCGGTCTCCATGGCCATGACCGTGGAGCCGGGCACGGCGCGCCGGGCGATCTCGCCGGCCTGCTTGACGTCGGCCGCGCCGACGCGGCCGGGGCTCGGGGGCGGCGCGTCGGTGGGGGCGGGCGTGCCGGGCGGGAAGGCCGTGGGCGTGCCCACCGTCGGTGTGTACCGGACGGCGGCACTCCCGGCGGCATGGTCGCCCGCTCTTTCCGCGGCCCTGTCGGCCTCTCCCTGCACGGTGGCACAGCCTCCGGCCAGCACCGCCGCACCGACCAGAGACCCGATGATCGTCTTGTTCATAAAGGCTGGCTGCCCGCCCGGCGGTAAAGGGTGTCCCAGGTCAGCAGTCGTGTGCCGTTATTTGACCGCTATTCGACCCCGGCCTCCTTCATGTCACGCAGCTCGCGCTTGAGCTCCTTGATCTCGTCGCGCAGCCGCGCCGCCACCTCGAACTGCAGGTCGGCGGCCGACTGGTGCATCTGCGCGGTCAGCGACTCGATGAGCGACTCCATCTGCGCCCGCGGCATCTCGCCGGCGATGGCCTTGGCGTGCTGGCCGGCCTGCTTGGCCCCGAAGCCGGGCACCGGCGCCTTGCCCCGCGACTGCTGCCGCCCGCCGCCGAGCAACCGGTCGGTGTCGGCGTCCTCGCGCTGCAGGGAGTCGAGAATGTCGGCGATCTTCTTGCGCAGCGGCTGCGGGTCGATGCCGTTGGCCTCGTTGTAGGCGATCTGCTTGGCCCGGCGCCGGTTGGTCTCGTCGATCGCCCGCTCCATCGACGGCGTGATCTTGTCGGCGTACATGTGGACCTGGCCCGAGACGTTACGGGCCGCGCGGCCGATCGTCTGGATGAGCGAGGTCTCCGAGCGCAGGAAGCCCTCCTTGTCGGCGTCGAGGATGGCCACCAGCGACACCTCCGGCAGGTCGAGGCCCTCACGCAGCAGGTTGATGCCGACGAGCACGTCGAACTCGCCGGTGCGCAGCTCCCGCAGCAGCTCGATGCGGCGCAGCGTGTCGACCTCGCTGTGCAGGTAGCGGACCCGGATGCCGAGCTCCAGGAGGTAGTCGGTGAGGTCTTCCGACATCTTCTTGGTCAGCGTCGTGACCAGGACGCGCTCGTCGCGCTCGGCCCGTTCGCGGATCTCGTGGACCAGGTCGTCGATCTGCCCCTTGGTGGGCTTGACGACGACCTCCGGGTCGACCAGCCCGGTCGGGCGGATGACCTGCTCGACCACGTCGCCCTTGACCCGCCCCAGCTCGTACGGCCCCGGCGTGGCCGACAGGTAGACCGTCTGCCCGATGCGGTCGAGGAACTCCTCCCACTTCAGCGGCCGGTTGTCGAGCGCCGACGGCAGCCGGAAGCCGTGCTCGACCAGCGTGCGCTTGCGCGAGGCGTCGCCTTCGTACATGGCGCCGATCTGCGGGACGGTCTGGTGGGACTCGTCGAGCACCAGCAGGAAGTCTTCGGGGAAGTAGTCGAGCAGCGTGTTGGGCGCGCTGCCGGGCTCGCGGCCGTCCATGTGGCGCGAGTAGTTCTCGATGCCGGAGCAGGTGCCGATCTGCCGCATCATCTCGATGTCGTACGTCGTGCGCATCCGCAGCCGCTGGGCCTCCAGCAGCTTGCCCTGCCGCTCCAGCTCCGCCAGCCGGTCGGCGAGCTCGGCCTCGATGCCCGCGACGGCGGCGGTCATGCGCTCCTCGCCCGCGACGTAGTGGGAGGCGGGGAAGATGTAGAGCTCTTCGTCCTCGGTGATGACCTCGCCGGTCAGCGGGTGCATGGTCGAGAGCTTCTCGATCTCGTCGCCGAACATCTCGATGCGGACGGCCAGCTCTTCGTACTTCGGGATGATCTCGATGGTGTCGCCGCGCACCCGGAACGTGCCGCGCGTGAAGGCCAGGTCGTTGCGGGTGTACTGCATGTCGACCAGGCGCCGCAGGAGCTGGTCGCGGTCGATGTCCATCCCGACGCGCAGCCTGGTCATGCGGTCGACGTATTCCTGCGGCGTGCCCAGGCCGTAGATGCACGACACCGAGGCGACCACGATCGTGTCGCGGCGCGTGAGCAGCGAGTTGGTGGCCGAGTGGCGCAGCCGCTCGACCTCGTCGTTGATCGAGGAGTCCTTCTCGATGTAGGTGTCGCTCTGCGGGACGTACGCCTCAGGCTGGTAGTAGTCGTAATAGGAGACGAAATATTCGACCGCGTTGTTGGGCAGCATCTCGCGCAGCTCGTTGGCGAACTGCGCGGCGAGCGTCTTGTTGGGCTGCATGACCAGCGTGGGCCGCTGCAGCCGCTCGATCAGCCAGGCGATCGTGGCCGTCTTGCCCGTGCCGGTGGCGCCGAGCAGGACGTTGTCCTTCTCTCCGGCCTTGACGCGGCGCTCCAGCTCGGCGATGGCCGTCGGCTGGTCGCCTGAGGGAGTCATCTCGGTGACGACCTCGAACGGCGCCACCTTCCGCTGCAGATCTGTGACCGGTCGCATGCTGCCACTGTAGGCGGCGCCACCGACACAAAAGTCAGGCGGACCGCTCCCCTATCCGGGGGAACGGTGCCGTGGAGAAGACGACCTCCACGGGAACCTCGAAATACTCGGCGATCCGCAGCGCCAGGTAGAGGCTGGGGCGGTATTCGCCCCGTTCGAGGTATCCGACGGTCTGGTAGTGCACGCCGAGGGCGTCGGCCAGCTGCCTGCGGGTCACGTTGCGCTCCGCGCGCAGCAGCGCGATGCGGTTGTAGACGGTCTCACTCATCACCGCGTATCTTCTCAGCCGGCCCGCTGCATGGCCCGCTCAGGTCGCCGCCGCACCGGCGAGCCGGACTCGCGCCTGGCCATCCGGCGCGGGATCGGCGGCGCCGGCCCGGCGAGCGCCCAGGCGGCGAGCACGAGCGTGGTCTCCACCGGCCGCCAGGATCCGCCGATCTCCGCGGCGGCGGCCGTGTCCGGCAGCGGCGCCGAGGCGGGCCCCGTCAATTCTCTGACCGCTCCCATCTCCGCTCCCTGATAGTAGATGTGCTAGATCAATAGCACATCTACTACAGGTCGCAATAGAGATGTGACTCCCCTTTGCAAGCGAATAGTAAGTCTCACCCGATACGGTCGGATTCGCCGTAGCGGAATGAGGAAGGTTCAATGTCACGACCCAGAGAGGCGCTGATCCGAGCAGGTCAGGGCGTAGCGCAGGCGGTCGCGCAAGGAGGTGATCTCCGGCAGGCGGTGGGACAGGCCGTCGGGCAGGCGGTCGATCAGGCGGGCCAGGTGGCCGGCTTCAAGCTGAATCCGAACGACTTCGGCGCGGCCCGCGACGGCGGCGCCTCGGTCGGCACGCTCATCGAGGCCAGGACGGCGTCGCTGAGCGACGCCGGCGAGATCATCAACCGCAGCTTCGCCGAGAACGGCATGCACGTCATCTCGCCGGTGGTGATCCCCAAGAGCGGGACCGCGAAGGTGATCGTGCCCCTGGGCATCCTCGTGGCGCTCGGCCTCGTCGGCGCGCTCGGCAACATCGTGCCGGGCTCGGAGCTGCTGTTCGGCCCGCACTACTGGCTGGTGCTGGTGCTGGCGGCGGCGTTCCTGTGGTGGCGCCGCAGCGTGGTGATGGTGCCCGAGGGCTGCAAGGCGCTGATCACGCAGTTCGGCAAGCTGGTGCACATCGCCGAGCCCGGCCGGGTGACGCTGTTCAACCCGTGGAAGCGGGTCAGCTACATCGTCAACACCACGCGCGAGTACCCGTTCAACGCGCCCATCCGCGAGGCCCCGACCCAGCAGGGCGTCAAGGCCAGCGTCGACCTGTTCCTGCAGTTCAGGATCGAGAACCCGGCGGAGTTCATCTTCGTGCTCGGCTCGGTCAGCGGCTTCCAGTCCAAGCTGCAGAACGCCATCAGCGAGGTCACCCGCTCCCTCATCTACGCCCAGCGCGCCGAGGAGATCTACGACCTCGTCGGCGAGAGCACGCTCGGCATGCTGGAAAGCCTCAACCAGCAGTTCCTGCCCGCCGTACGGCTCACCGACGTCAACATCACCCACGCCGAGCCGTCCAGCCAGGAGTACCGGATGGACCTGGCCGCCCCGGAGATGGTCCGGGTCGCCAAGGAGGCCTACACCTACGAGTACGAGCTGCAGCTGCGCAAGGAGCAGAACGAGGGCGACCTGGTCAAGGAGCTGGCCGGGCTGCAGGAGACGCTGAGCGCCATCCAGGCCGAGATCGCCGGCTACCAGGCCCGCATGGACACCGCGCTCGAACGCGCCACCAACCAGGCCACCGCGCAGGCCCGCCAGCGTCTGGTCGAGGCCGAGTCCACGGCGAACGCCAACGCCGCCCTGCTGGAGGCGCAGGCGCTCGACATCAGGGCGCTGTCGGCGGCCGAGGCTCCCGAGATCCTCGACTACCGCTTCCAGCAGGACCTGCTGGCCAAGCTGGAGTCGGTCGCCACCAGGCTGCCGCAGGTGGTGCAGATCGGCGAGCAGACCGACATCGACTTCCTGGCGCTGGCCCAGCAGCTCGTGGGCGGCAAGGGCGCCGCCCTGTTCTCCGCCGACGACATGGCGGCCATCCGCGGCCGGCTGGACGAGATCGCCGAGCGCGTGCGCGGCCGCGAGGCCGAGATCGCCGCCCTGCAGCGCAAGGTCGCCGCCGACGTGACGGAGCCACCGGTCACCCCCGCCCCCGACCAGGAGCTCGAACGCACCGTCGAGCGCCTGCTGCCGGGCGACGCGCACCACGGACAGCCCGGGAGTGAGATCTGATGAGCCGCGAGTTTTCCAAGATCAAGGAGTCGGTCGCCTCCTGGGGCGAGATCCGCCAGCTACTGCGCGGCGGCGAGCAGGGCCAGCTCGTGCCCGTCGTCATCCCGAAGGACCGGCGCGGCTTCGCGTGGATGGCGCTGGTGTTCCTGGCGGTGTACTTCGCCGGCATGGCCGTCCTGACCGAACTCACCCTCATCGCGGCGCTGGCCGCGCTGTTCTTCCTGGTCGTGGCGCTGGTCACGATGTGGCGCCGGGCGATCATCGAGATCGAGGAGGGCACCACCGGCGTACGCAGCCGCTGGGGCGCCATCACCGGCACCCTCCCGCCGGGCCGCCACTACCTGTGGCTGCCGTGGGACCGGGTCGACGCGGTCGTCGACACCTCCACCGAGATCCCGTACTCGGCGCCGATCGTGGCCTGCCCGACCGCGGAGAACGTGCCGCTGAAGTCGATCGAGTTCTTCCTGAAGTTCCGCATCGTCGACCCTGTCGCGTTCGTCCGCACGATCGGCGCGGGCAACTTCGACCTGGTCCTGGCCAGCGCCGTGCAGGACGCCATCAGGCAGCGCAGCCGCAGGGTCAACACCGAACGCGCGTACGACCTGCGCGGCTCCGACGTCGGCGACATGCAGGAAGCCCTCAACCGTCAGCTCGGCCGCTACGGCGTGCGCGTCACCGGCGCCAACATCCCCGACGTGCAGCTCCCCGACCAGTACCAGCAGCACCTGGCCACCCGCGAGAAGGTGGCCAAGGAGCTGTCGGCGTACGAGCGCGAGTGGGAGCTGACGCGCAAGCGCCGCATCGACACCCTGCTGATGGAGATCGAGCGCTCCAAGAAGACCCGCGACGCCCGCGTGGTCGAGGTCAAGGCCGCCCACAACACCGCGCGCAAGAACGTCGCGCGCATGCTGGAGGAGCAGGAGACCGAGGCGCAGCGGGTGACGTGGGAGATCGAGGCGCGCGGCCGGGCGGACCTGACCTCCGCCGAGAACGAGGCCAAGGCGCTGCGCCGGCTGGCCGAGTCGTACCGGGACAACCGGGCCGTGCTGCAGTACGAGCTGGCCCGCAGGCGCCTCGACGTGGGCGCCAAGCTGACGGAGAACGCCCCCCAGCCGCTGATCGTCCGCACCCAGCAGGGTCAGTCCGACTCCGCGCTGTCCACGCTCCTGCTCGCCCAGCTGCTCCCCCGCATCTCGGGCACGGGAACCGCTCCCGTGAACGGCCACTCACCTTCCGCATAGGAGAACCCCATGGTGTTCCGCAAGTTGATGGCCGCGTTCGGCGCGGGCGTCGAGGTTGACACGGTGTTGACCGACACCGGGGTGCGCCCCGGTGAGCCGCTGCGCGGCGTCGTCCATTTCCGCGGCGGCAACTCCGAGTACAAGGTCGAGGGCATCCACATCGACCTCACCGCCGTGGTCGAGGTGGAGTCGGGCGACAACGAGTTCAAGACGACCTACAGCTTCCTGCGCCAGCAGGTCGCCGGGTCGTTCCAGCTGGCGGCGGGCGCCTCCCAGCAGCACCCGTTCGAGGTCCAGGTCCCGTGGGAGACGCCGATCAGCGCGATCGGCGGTCACCCGCTGCCCGGCATGAAGCTGGGCGTCCGCACGGAGCTGGCGCTGGCGGGCGCGCTCGACAAGGGCGACCTCGACCCGCTGTTCGTCAGCCCGCTGCCGGCCCAGGACAACGTGATCGCCGCGCTGGACCGGCTCGGCTTCCGGTTCAAGAAGGCCGACCTGGAACGCGGCACCCTGTACGGCTCGACGATGCCGTTCTTCCAGGAGATCGAGTACTACACCGGCGGCCAGTGGCGGCGGTACTTCAACGAGCTGGAGCTGACGTTCATCGCCGGGCCGCGGCAGATGGAGGTCATCCTGGAGGCCGACAAGCGCGGCGGCTTCCTGACCTCCAGCCACGACGCGTACAACCGCTTCACCGTCCGCTACGACGACCCGCCGAACTCGGCGGACGCCGCCCTGCAGCGCGGCCTCGAACAGATGGCCCGCCACCGCGGCTGGTTCTGATCCCTCGCCGTCGGGCCGCCGCCTCCCGGGAGGCGGCGGCCCGATCGCTGCTTTCCGTGTGCTGGCCGTCGCATGGCGCGGTCGTTACCATGATTGCGGGGGCTGGCTGATCCTCTGACGGCGGGGCGGGCGATGACACGGTTCAAGGCGGCGTTGATGCGGGCGGCCCCGTGGGCGGCGCGCAACGCCGACGTCGCCATCGCGCTCTGCCTGGCGATCGTGGTCGGCGTGCTCGGCATCATGCCCGACGAGATCTTCGGCTCGGAGGGCGAGGACATTCAGCGCCAGCTGGTGACCGCCGCGACCCTGGTCATCCTGGCCCTGGTCGCCACCGCGCTGCTGCGCGACCGCGCCCGCCAGGCCCCTGTCGAGAAGACCATCACCTCCGGCGCCCTGGCCGAGCTGCCCGTTCGCCTGCAGCGTCTGGAGGAGATCGAGACGCTCGCCCACAGCACCCGCAAGGCGCTCGACTCCCTGCAGCTCGTCAGGGTGCTCGGCAGCAAGCACGAGATCGCCCAGTGCCACGCCGAGGCCCGCAGGGACACCACGAGATGGAGCTTCAAGGGCGGCACGGGCACCTACCTGCGCGCGGTGACGCTGCCGTCGTGCGTGGCGGCCGCCCGCCGCGACAAACGCCACCTCATGGTCAGGATCGAGGTCATCGACCCGTCCGACCACGAGGTCTGCGAGACCTACGCCCACTACCGCCGCTCGCTGTCCGACGTGCCCGACGGCACCGGGGAGAGGTGGACCGCCGACCGCGCCAGGAAGGAGTCGTACGCGACGATCCTGGCCGCCTTCTGGCACCGCCAGCGCTACGGCCTGCTCGACATCGCGGTCGGGCTGTCCTCGACGATGACGACGTTCCGCTGGGACCTGTCGAGCGCCCGCCTGATCATGACCGTCGAAGACCCCAACATGGCGATGACCGCACTGGCCGGCACGTTCTACTACGAGAACTGCGACACCGAGCTGCGGCTCAGCTTCGAGCAGGCGCGACGGGTGCCGCTGGAGATGTACAAGAAGGTGCCGCTGAGCGACGAGCCCACCATCGAGGAGGTGCAGGAGCTGTTCGAACGCATCGCGATGCCCCTGCCCAAGTCCTACAACGGCCACGACGTCGTCGACATCGCCCGCAAGGCGCTGCGGGCCGTCGATCCCTACCGTGAGCCGCCTGCGGCGATTCACCGGCAGGACGGCTCATGAGTTACAGCGCCGTCCATGAGCGCTTACGCGGGGGCGAGGCCCGGTCGTGGGCGCTGGAGGCCCTGGCGCGGCCCGGCCTGACCGCCGTCCGCCACCCGCTCGGATTCGTCTGCCTGCCGCTGGAGCGCGACGGCGGCGAGGGGGTATGCCTCCATCTGTGGTCCGATTCGCTCTCGCACGCCGAGAGCACCACCTCGCAGATCCACTGCCACAGCTGGGATCTGGTCAGCCACGTCCTGTACGGCCAGATGCGCAACGTGCACGTGGCCGTCACCGACGCGGGCGCCGACGCCACGCACCGGGTGTTCGAGGTGGTCAGCGGCGCCGGCGGCGACCGCATCTCGCCGACCGCCCGCACCGTCCGGCACGCCACCGACCTGGTCGAGGTGTTCGGCCCCGGCGACACCTACACGTTGCCCGCCGACCGGTTCCACAGCAGCGTGGTGCCCGAGGGCGGTGAGGCGGCCACGATCGCGCTCGGGCGCGGCCGGCCGGGCAGCCGCGACCTGTCGCTGGGACCGCTGGGCGGCGGTCCCCACCACGTGTCCAGGCAGCCGCTGGACGCCGAGGAGACGGCTCTGGCCGTACGACTGATCACCGCGCACCTGACCTGAGAGGCACCCCGATGGACCTGGATCACGCCCGCGAGGTCGCCGTCGAGGCAGCCGAGGCGGCGGGCGCGCTGCTGCTGGAGGGGGCGCGGGGCGCGGTGGGCGTGCGGGCCAAGGGCACCGCGGGCGACGTGGTGACCGACCTCGACCTGGCCTCGGAGAAGCTGCTGCTGGAGCGCATCCTGACGGCGTACCCGTCGCATTCGGTGATCGCCGAGGAGTCGGGGCTGGTCGGGTCCGCGGGCGCCGAGTGGACGTGGCTGGTGGACCCGCTCGACGGCACCAACAACGTGGCCATCGGGCTGCCGGCGTACGTGGTGGGCGTGGCGCTGTGCCGGGGCGGACGGCCGCTGCTGGGCGTGGTGCACGACCCGGTGTCCGCCCAGACGTGGTCGGCGATCCGCGGGCAGGGGGCCGTCGCCGCGTCCGGCACGCGCCTGACGCCGTCGTACGCGCCGAGCCCGCACGGGCCGCTGCTGGCCTGGATCCAGGGCTACGGCGTCAGCCGCGGCGACGCCACCGCGCGGGCGATGAAAGAGGCCTTGGAGCTCAACGCGCGGCGGGTGCTGCAGCTGTGGACGCCGCTGCTGTCGTGGGCGATGCTGGCGCGCGGCGACATCGACGGCATCGTCGGCTACCGGGCCGAGGCGGTCGACCTGCCGGCCGGGGCGCTGCTGGCGCGGGAGGCCGGCATCGAGATCCGCTCGCTCGACGGCGGCCCCTTCGAGGAGTGCTTCGAGGCGCCGGCCGAACGCCGCAGCTTCGTGGCCGCCCATCCCCGTGCGCTCCCCGGCCTTCTCGGGCTGCTTCCCTGAAAAAAGGCGCGCGCCGTCTGTCGATGAGTTCCGCCGCCGTTCGACGTCCTGTCAGAGGAAGGCGCACGCGAAAGGGAGCCCGACATGATGACCACGACCGAGCTGGCGCAGGTGCTCTTCAGCACCGCCCTGCAGCCGTCCGACGAGCTGTCGCCGTTCCAGATCCGCCAGGCCGTCGACGCGCGGCTGTGCGCGTGCGGCGGCGACCCGTCCCGGTGCGCGTCGTACGTCGCCCAGGAGGCCGGCGACCACCCCGAGACGTACGTGCGCCGCATGCGCTGGGCGCTCGGCGCGGTCGCGGACGCCTACGCGACGGCCGTCGCCGCCTGATCGCTCAGCCGAGCTCGACGAGCGCCCACACCGTCGCCAGGAGCCCCACGAGGGCCAGGCCGGCGCCGGTGAGCAGGAAACGGCGCATCGGCACCTTGACGTCGTGACGACGGCACGACTCGAACCACAGCAGCGTGGCCAGCGACGCCCACGGGGTGACCAGCGGGCCCACGTTGGTGCCGACGAGCAGCGCCAGCAGGCGGTCCTGGTCGAGGTCCGGGATCACGGTCGCGACGGCCTGGAAGGCGGGCAGGTTGTTGATCACGTTGGACAGCGCGGCCCCGACGGCGGCGGTGCGGTAGGGATCGCCCTCGCCGCCGATCAGCGAGGTCATCAGCGCGGACAGGCCGTTGCCGCTGAGCGTGGGCTCCACCAGGAAGAGCCCGGTCACGAAGACGACCAGCTGCCACGGGATCAGTTTCCAGGTGAGGCGTTCGCGGGCGCGCAGCAGGAACGCGCCGACGACGACGAGGGCCGCCGGCGTGGCGGCGACCGCCACGTGGAACTCGAGCAGCAGCAGCACGACGAACAGCACGCAGCCGAACGACGCCGCCCAGAACAGCACGCGGTCGGCCACCGGCTCCAGCAGCGGCGGCGTGTAGCGCAGGTCGCGCCGCTCGCCCCGCCGCCAGAAGAACACCCACAGGAACGCCATCGTCACCGCGATCGCCGCGATCTGCGGCGCCCACATGCGGGCGGCGAACTCCTGCGCGTCGAGGCCGATCTTCTGCATGCCGAGGAGGTTCGTCAGGTTGGAGACCGGCAGCAGCAGGCTCGCGGTGTTGGCCAGCCAGATCGTGGTCATGGCGAGGGGCAGGGCGGCGATGCCGGCCTTGGCCGCGAGGGCGAGCATGACCGGGGTCAGCAGCACCGCCGTCGTATCCAAATTCAGAAATATCGTGACAATTGACGCAAAAATGCCACAAAGAAAGAAAAGTGCGGCGTAATTGCCGCGGCCAAGCACCGCCATCCTCGCCGCGATCGCGTCGAAGACCTGGGCCTCCTTGGTGAGCTCGGCGAGCACGATGATCGCGACCAGGAAGACGAGCAGCGGGCCGATGTGGGAGAGGCTCGTGACCGCGTCGTCCCAGGGAAGCAGCCCGGTCGCCACGAAGACCAGGCCCAGGACCAGCAGCCCGATCCGGATCAGGTCGAGCACGCCAAGACGCCGCCACACCCGACGATGATCGCACATGGACTGCAGAACGCCGATCCCGCAAGGGATACTGAGCGAATGGCACGTGACGGCAGGCCGACCGACATCTTCGTCAGCTACTCCCCCGCCGACACGGCGTGGGCCACGTGGATCGCCTGGGAGCTTGAGGCCGCGGGCTACCGGACGATGATCCAGGCCTGGGATTTCGTGCCGGGCACCAACTTCATCGACTTCATGGACCGCGGGGTCAGCGAGGCGCGGCTCGTCGTGGCGGTGCTCTCGCGCAACTACCTGAGCTCCCGCTACGGGCGGATGGAGTGGCAGGCCGCGTTGCGAGCCGCCCCCGACAACCCCTCCAACAAGCTCGTCACGATCAGGCTGGAGGACGTCCCGGTCGAGGGCCTGCTGTCCACGATCACCTGGGTCGACCTGCTCGGCGTCACCGACCCGGGTCAGGCCAGGGCGCTGCTGCTGGGGCGGGTGACGGAGGCGATGGCGGGCCGGGCCAAGCCGGAGGCCGCGCCCGCGTTCCCCGACGGGACGAACGTCGCGCAGGCGCCGCCGACGCTGCCGCCGCCCGACAAACGGGGCCGGGCCAGGCGGGCGCCGGTCACCGCCCCGGTCTTCCCCCCGTCCACCGGCGAGGGGCGGGCTCGTTCGTCGGTCACCGTGCTGCACGTCGGCGGGCCGCGGTTCGGCCGCGCGCTGCCCGACCCCGGTGAGCCGTTCACGCCCGAGGACATGCAGGCGCGCATCTGGGCCGACCTGACCGGCATGTACGACGAGGGCATGCCGCGTCCCGACCTCATGATCGTCAGCGGTGACCTGACCGAGTCGGGCAGTCTCGGGCAGTTCGGGCAGGCGACGCGGTTCGTGACCGACCTGCGGATGCTGATCGGGCTGGAGCCCCACCGGCTGGTGCTGCTGCCGGGGCCGCGCGACGTCACCAAGGCGGCCGCCAGCGCCTACTTCATGACGTGCGAGGCCGACGACGTGAGCCCGCAACCCCCGTACTGGCCCAAGTGGCGGCACTTCGCGACGTTGTTCGGCGAGGTCTACCAGGGGCTCGACGACCACCTGTTCGACGCCGCGCAGCCGTGGACGCTGTTCGAGGTGCCCGATCTGAAGGTGGTCGTGGCCGGGCTCAACTCGACGATGGCGATGAGCCACCTGGAGCGCGACGCGTACGCGCTGCTCGGCGAGTCGCAGGCGGCCTGGTTCGCCGAGCGGCTGCGGCCGTACGAGGAGGGCGGCTGGCTGCGGCTGGGCGGGATGGGGCATCCGCCGGGCGAGCTGCGCGACGCCGGCACCTACGATCGGCTGCTGGCCCACCGGCTCAACCTGCTCTTCCACGGCGGTCCCGGGCCGGCGGGCGACGGCCGCGTCCCCGCGCCGCGTTCGGGGCGGCACCAGGTGGTCGAGATCACCGCCGACGGGATGCGCACGTGGCTGCCGGGCGGGGGCCGTCCGGAGCGCGTACGGTCCCGCTGGCGTTCCGCGCAGACGACCTTCACCGGCGAGGCCCCGCAGGCCCCGCTCCCCGCGCAGAAGCCGGAGGAGCGCGCGCCGAGCCCCGTCGAGCTGCTGCTCGACCGCATCACCGAGGTCTGCGGGGCCCGGCACGAACGGGCCAGGATCCGCAGGTTCCCCTCCCACCTCGTGGTGACCCACCCCGAGGACGGGTTCGTCCGGCAGCTCATGATCGGCGCGCACGCGGGTGCGCTGACCGAGCAGGCCGCGGCGGAGTTCGCGCAGCGGGCCCATGCCACGGGCCTGTCCGCCGAGTTGGTCTACCAGGGGCCGCCCGCGCCCAGGGAGATCCGCGACGACCTCATGCGCAAGGGCGTGCGGCTGCGCAGCTTCACGGAGTTCCAGGGTCTGCTCGACCTGAGCGGCTACGTGGCCGAGCAGACGGCCCGGCTGACGACCGACCGCCGCTACCCGCCCCGGCTGTACGTCCCGCAGCGCTTCCGCGAGCTCGACCGGCCCGGCAGCCAGGTCAGGAACGGCCTGACCGACGAGCTGATGCGGCTGCTGGCCACCGACCACGGCCGGTTCCTGCTGCTGCTGGGCGACTTCGGCCACGGCAAGACCTTCGCGCTGCGCGAGCTGGCCCGGCGCATCCCCGCGGAGCTGCCGCACCTGACGCCGATCCTCATCGAGCTGCGCGCCCTCGACAAGGCGCACTCGGTGGACGCCCTGGTCGCGGCCCACCTGGCGAGCCACGGCGAGGAGTTCATCGACCTCAAGGCGTTCCGCTACCTGCTGCGGCAGGGTCGCATCGTGCTGCTGTTCGACGGGTTCGACGAGCTGGTGACCCGGCTGACGTACGACCGGGCGGCCGACCATCTGGCCACGCTGCTCGCCGCGGCCGAGGACAACGCCAAGATCGTGGTGGCCAGCCGTACGCAGCACTTCAAGTCGCACAGCCAGGTGCTGACCTCGCTCGGCGAGATGGTGGGGGTGCTGCCGCAACGGCGGGTGCTCGGCGTCGAGAACTTCACGCCCGACCAGATCCGCTCCTACCTGGCCAATCGGTTCGACGGCGGCGACGAGGCGTCGGCCCGCATGTCGCTCATGGGCGAGATCGAGGACCTCCTGGCGCTGGCACAGAACCCGCGCATGCTGAGCTTCATCGCCGACCTCGACGCCGACCGCCTGCGTACGGTGGCCGAGGCCCGCCACACCATCAGCCCAGCCCTGCTGTACGACGAGATCCTGGGCTCGTGGCTGGCCTTCGAGGAGCGGCGGGCCAGGATCCCCGGCTCGCCCCCCGCGCTGACCACCGACGAGCTGTGGCGGGCGGTGACGGCGCTGGCGGTGCGGCTGTGGGAGAGCGGCGAGTCGCTGCTGGGGGTGGAGGAGCTGACCGAGATCGGCGAGACGCTGACCGGTCTGGCCGACGGGCAGCTGTCGGCCGCGCACGCCGCGTTCCGCATGGGGTCGGGCAGCCTGCTGGTGCGGACCGACGAGGGCATGTTCGGGTTCATCCACGCGTCGGTGATGGAGTGGCTGATCGCCCGGCACATCGCCGCGACCCTGGACGACCCGGTCCTGCTGTCGCGCAGGCCGCTGTCGGCGCTGACCGTGGAGTTCCTGTGCGACCTGGCCGACGTACGCGCGCTGCGGGAGTGGGTGGCCGACCCGCCCGGCGACGACGTGTCCATGGCCAACGCGGTCAAGATAGCGGCCAGGTTGCGCACCCCCGCCCGCGCCGACCTGCGCGGCGCCAACCTCAAGGGCGAGGACCTGTCGGCCCGCGACCTGCGCGAGGTCGACCTGACCGGCGCCGACCTGTCGGAGGCCACGCTCGCCGGCACCAACCTGTCGCGGGCGACCCTGCGCGACGCCAGGCTGGTGGGCGCGCGGCTCGACGGCGCCCAGCTCACCGGGGCCGACCTGCGCGGCGCCGACCTGTCGGGGGCGCGGCTGGCGCAGGTCGACCTGAGCGACGCCGAGGTGGAGGGCGCCCGCTGGCACCGGGCCTCGCTGATCGACGTGACCGGCACGCTGCCGCACCTGCCGGGCGCTGCCGTGGTGCCGGGGCAGCCGGTGGAGGTGGAGTTCGCGCCGGCCGGCATCGGCGTCCCGTACGGCTTCCACTTCCGGACCAGCCGCCTGCCCGAGCCGATCGCCTACAGCGCCGACGGATCCACGATCGCCATCGGCAACGAGGACGGCGGCGTGCTGCTGTGCGCCGGCGGCGCGCCCGTCCGCACGCTGCAGGCGCACCGGGGCCGCGTGTACGCCGTCACGTTCGCCGGGGAGCTGCTGGCGACGGGCGCGGCCGACGGCAAGGTCGTCCTGTGGGACTCCCTCACCGGCCGCCGCCTGCACACCCTGCGGGGCCATCCCGACGGCGTCTGGCCCGTGCGCCTCGACCCCACCGGCGAGCTGGTGGCGGCCGGTGGCGCCGACGGCGTCGTCCGCGTGTGGGAGACCGCCACCGGGCGGCTCGTCCACGAGCTGGCCGGGCACCGCGCGCCGGTCTACACGGCCTCCTTCGGCCGTTCCGCGCTGGTGACGGGCGACTCCGCCGGCGTGGTCCGCGTCTGGGACCTCGGCTCCGGGCAGGTGAAGGAGACCCTCGACGAGCATCGCGGCAGCGTCTACCGCGCCGTGCACAGCCCCGACGGCCGGCTGCTGGTCACCGGCGACGAGGCGGGCACCGTCCGGCTGTGGGACACCTCCACCTGGTCCCTGCAGCACACGCTGACCGGCCACCAGGGCAGCGTCTACTGCGTGACGTTCGCGCCCGACGGCTCGCTGCTCGCGACCGGCGACACGGCGGGGGTCGTACGCCTGTGGGAGCCGTCCGGTGAGGCTCGCGGCGTGCACACCACGCATGCCGCGACCGTCTACCAGGTGGCGTTCAGTCCGGACGGACAGCTGCTGGCCAGCGGCGACTCCGGCGGCGTGGTACGCCTGCAGCGGCCGGGCGGCGGTCAGCGGGTCGAGCTGACGGGTCACCGCAGCTCGGTGTGGCCGTTCGCGTTCAGTCCCGACGGGCAGCAGCTGGCCACGAGCAGCAACGACGGCACCGTACGGCTGTGGGATCCCCGGTCCGGCCAGTGCCAGCGGGTGCTGCGCGGCCACGGGCGGCGCATCTCCTCGGTCCGCTTCAGCGCCGACGGGACGATGCTGGCCACCAGCGGCAACGACGGCGTCGTCCGGGTGTGGGAGCCGCGCACGGGGCGGCACCTGCGCGACTTCCACGGCACGGCCGACCGGCTGATCTCCGCCTGCTTCTCCCCCGCCGGGCCGGTGCTGGCGACCTCCAGCAACGACGGCGGCGTGCACTTCTGGAACGCCACCACCGGCGAGTACGAGCGCGAGCTGAACGCCGAGACCGACCACGTGTGGGCGGAGGCGTTCGGCCCCGGCGGCGACATGCTCGCCACGGCCAACGACGACGACAGCGTGCGGATCTGGTACCGCCCGACCGGGAGGCTCGCGGCCGCCCTGACCGACCACCGCGGGCGGGTTCGCTCGATCGCGTTCAGCCCCGACGGCGTCTACGTGGCCACCGGCTGCGACGACAACCTCGTACGCCTGTGGCACGTCGTCTCCGGCACCCGCGTGGCGACCCTGGAAGGGCACACCGACCGGGTCTACGCGGTGGCCTTCTCCCCCGACGGCCGCCACCTGGCCAGCGCGGGCAACGACGGCAGGGCCATGGTGTGGGAGCTGCCCCCTGGCCGGCCCGGGGAGCCGCGGCTCGCGCACACGCTCGACGGGCACGAGGGCCGGCTGTGGAGCGTGGCGTTCGACGCCTCCGGCGAGCGCCTGGCCACGGGTGGCGACGACCTGCTGGTGCGGGTGTGGGACACCGCGTCCGGACGGCTGCTCCACGCGCTCGCCGGGCACAGCCGGCGGGTGTGGTCGGTGGCCTTCAGCCCGAGCGCCGACCTGCTGGCCAGCGCCGGCGACGACGGCGTGGTCATCCTGTGGGCGGACGGCGAGCGGCGGGCGACCCTCCTGGGGCTGGCCGAGGGGTGGGCCGCCGTGGCCCCCGACGGGCGTTACAAGCTCCATGGCGAGCCGGCCGGGCAGTTCTGGCACGTCGTCGGCATGACGCGGTTCGAGCTGGGCGAGCTCGACGCGTACCTGCCGGGGGTGCGGCAGGTGCCGCTCGAGTCACCCTTCTGATCCCGTGGCGCCGCGCATCGGGCGGCCGAGCAGCGCGGAGGCCACGGCCTCGACGTGCGGGGCGAGGTCGTCGGCGGACGCTCCGGCCAGCGCCGGCGTCGTCACCACCGAACGCAGGATGCCGATGCCGACCAGCCAGGCGCTGAGCAGCTCGGCGCGCAACTCCCGGTCGTCGCCCTCGGCGAGGTCACGCAGCGCGTCGACGTAGGTGTCGCAGACCTCTCTGCGGATGCGCTGCCTGGCGTCGTCGTGGGCCGAGGAGCGCAGCATGGCGACCAGGGGATGCTCGCCGCCGTAGCGGGTCCAGTCGTGGAAGACGACGGCGCGGAGCATGCGGGCGACCAGCTCCTCCTCCGGGCCGTCGGGCAGCCCCGCCGGCAGGTCGGCGGTGACCTCGTCGAAGAGCCGTTTCTTGGAGCCGAAGTAGCGGAAGATCAGGGTCGCGTCGACGCCCGCGTCACCGGCGATGTCGCGGACGCTGGTGGCGTCGTAGCCCTCGCGGGCGAAGCGCAGCCGGGCGGCCTCCAGCAGGCGCGTCCGGGTGGCCTCCCGGTCCCTTTTCGGCACGCGTCCTCTCCCTCCGTAGTCATCGACCGTTGACATTGTACGGGCGGAGCATGTTACGTTTCGACAAGTCAGCGTTCGATGACTTGAAAAGGATGAAAAATGCGGACATATGTCGTGTCGGGCGGCACGAACGGCATGGGGCGAGGAATCGCCCTGCACTACCTGCGCAGCGGCGACCGGGTCACCGTCGTGGGCAGCGACCCCGCCAAGGGCCGGCGCCTCCTCGACGAGGCCGCGCGGCTCGGGGCCGCCGAGCGGGCCGCGTTCGTCCGGGCCGACCTGACCTCGGTCGCGGAGAACCTCCGGGTGGTCGAGGAGGTCCGGGCCCGGCACGACAGCCTGGACGGCCTCGTGCTGACCGCGCTCCGGCACTTCCCGCGCCGGGTGGAGACCCCCGACGGCCACGAAGCCACCTTCGCGCTCTACTACGTCAGCCGCTTCGTGCTGAGCCACGGCCTGACCGGCCTGCTGGAGCGGGCGCCCGTCCCGGTCATCGTGAACGTCTGCGGCGTCGGCATCACCAAGGGCCGCATCCACTGGGACGACCTGTCACTCAAGCGCCGCTACAGCCCGATCACGGCCATGCTGCAGGCCGGCCGTGCCACGGACCTGCTGGGCGTCGCGTACGCCGCCCAACACCCGGACGCGCGCACCCGTTACCTGCTGCACCACCCTGGCTTCACCGACAGCGGCGCCGACACGCTCGCACAGCCCGCCAGGACGGTGGTCAAGCTGCTGGCCAAGGCGTTCGCACAGCCGGTGGAGAAGAGCATCCGGCCGATCATCGACCTGATGGACGACCCGCCGGGCACGGGCCTGCTCGCCTACGACCGGCGCACCCCGCTGGACCCGTCGCTGCCCACCCTCGACCCGGCCGCGGCCCGCCGCCTGTACGACCTGACGAGCCACCTGCTGCGCCCGTGATCAGCCCCGCGCCGCGCGCCTGCGGAGTTCTTCCCAGACCTCGTCCACCCGGGCGTCGAGCTCCTCCAGCGTGCCCTCGTTGGTGATCACGATGTGGGCGGCCGCCAGCCTCGCCTCCCTGCTCGCCTGGGCGGCGATGCGGGCCTTGGCATCGGCCTCGGGCATGTCGCGGTGCTCGGCCAGCCGCCTGACGCGTACGTCGTCGGCCGCGTCCACGACGACGACCACGTCGTACATCGGCGCCAGGTTGTTCTCCACCAGCAGCGGCACGTCGTACACCAGGATCGCGTCATCGGGCGCCTGCGCCTGCAGCTCGGCCACCCGCTCCCCCACCAGCGGGTGCACGATCGCGTTGAGCGCCGCCAGCTTCTCGGAGTCGGCGAAGACGATGGAGCCGAGCTTCGGCCGGTCGAGGGAGCCGTCGGGCCGCAGCACCTCCTCGCCGAACCTGGCCACCACCCGCGCCAGGCCGAGCGTGCCGGGCTCCACCACCTCGCGTGCGATCCGGTCGGCGTCGACGACCACCGCGCCCTTGGCCGACAGTCGCTTGGACACCTCGCTCTTGCCCGATCCGATGCCGCCGGTCAGCCCAATCTTCAGCACGCGTGCAGCCTATCCGCGGATCCGGTACGCGTCAGCGGGGGCTCATCCGCAGATGCACGAGCGTCAGGTGGTCGTCCATCCGCTCGCGGTGCGTCTCGCGGTAGCCGAGCCGCCGGTAGAGCCGCAGGTTGTCGCCGGACAGGTGGCCGGTGAACAGGTCGAACGCCGTCGCCTCCGGCACCTGCTCGTGCAGGGCGGCCAGCAGGGCGGTGCCGACGCCCCGGCCCTGGAGGTCGGGGGCGACGACGAGACGGCCGACGCGGCACGTCGTGCCGGAGACCTGGCCGCGCACCGAGCCCACGATGCGGCCGCCGTCGACGGCCTTGAGCACGACCCCGCCCTCGATGACCTTGCGGACCTGCTCCAGCGACTCCACCAGCGGCGGGACGAACGGGTCGCCGTAGAGCTGGGCCTCGCTGACGTACGCGGCCCGCTGCACCGTGAGGATCTCGCCCGCGTCGGCCGCGACGGCCCGTTCGATCATCACCACGGCAGCCTATCTCAGGGGTCGGCGACCAGCTCGCCGGAACAGGAGGAGCGCGGCCGGACCCCGTTGACGAGGTAGGCGTGCACGCGGGTGCGCAGGCAGGCGGCCCGCAACTTGGCCACCCCCTGCAGCAGGTACGCGCCGTGGCCGTCGCCGTGCCGCAGCACCGCCGCCCCGGGAACGCGCGCGGCCCCCGTGTCGAGCCGGCCGACGCCGATCAGCACGGACGCGTCCTCGGGCAGGCGCAGTGCGCCGGTCAGGCGCGGCGTGCCGGGAGACTGCGCCGGGCCGGGCAGCCCGAGGCAGCGGGCGGCCTCGTGGCGGGCGCTCAGCCAGCCCACCCGGGGCGCCAGGGCCCGCAGCCGTTCCTCCATCGCCACGAGCTGCGCGTGGTCGGGCACGGCGGGCGCGAAGTCGCGGCACTCAGCCGCCCTGGTCACCGTCGCGGGCCCGGCCGGTGGCGGCACGACCGTCATCGCGGCCAGGGCAGCCGCATCGCCCTCCTCGGCCTGCGCCAGGGCGCGGGCGAGTTCGGGCCAGCGGCCTGGGTCGAGCCCGGCGTACACGGCGGCCGCCACGCCGCGGGCGTCGAGCGTACGGCCGGGTCCGGCGGGCAGGGGCGCGCGCTCGTACAGGTCGTCGATGACCGCGGGCGCGTCGGCGTCGAGCGGGCAGCCGAGGCGGCTGCGGCACCAGTCGCGGAAGTGGCCGAGCCGCCGTTCGGCCGCGCGCGCCCGGGTGGTCGCCCGCCGTTCCAGGGACGGTTCACCGAGGTCGGGGACGCCCTCCAGGTACATCCGCTCCACCCTGCGCGGGAACAGCTCCAGGTACGCCCGCCCGTAGACGGCGCCGTAGCCGTTGCCGAAGTAGCGCAGCCGCCGCTCGCCGAGCGCGGCGCGCACGGCGTCGAGGTCGTGTGCCACCTGGCGGGCCGTGAGACCGCCGTAGGCGGGTCCGGCGGCGATCCGGCAGCTTTTCCCATATGCGGCGTTCTGTCGGGCGTAGGAGCGCCAGGAGGCCCGTCCAGGGGTCAGCTGGAGGAGCACGGGGTCGGGCGGCGGCACGGAGCAGCGCACCATGGCGCGGCTCCCCCGGTCACCGATCCCCCGGGGCTCCACCAGCACGACGTCGAACCACCGCGTGAGCTCGCTGACGGTGTCGGGCCGCGCCCGCACGTCCTGGATCGTGGAAGGGGCGCCGGTGTTCACGACCAGGGCGCCGAGGCTGCGGTAGGGGTCGCGCGCGGGCATCCGCGCCAGATCGATCTGGGTACGCAGCCCGCGCGGCCGGGCCCAGTCGACGGGCACGGACAACGTCCCGCATTCCAGCTCGTCACCGCACTCCCGCCAGACGATCCCCCGCCGCCCCTGCACCGCCGCACTCGGACTACGCGCCCCCGAATCCTCCCCCAGCGAACCGCCGACGACCGCCCCGGCACCACCTTCCTCGCCCCCGGCCCCGTCGCCCACCTCGACCTCAGCACCGCCGCCTACCTTGGCGTCGGTCCCGCCACCTTCCTCGACACCACCAGTCCTGTCGCCCACCTCGACCTCAGCACCGCCGCCTACCTTGGCGTCGGCCCCGCCGCCTTCCTCGACACCACCGGTCCTGTCGCCTTCCTCGGTGCCGGTCCCGCCGCTGAATCCCCGGACGGAGGCCCTGCCACGGCCGAACAGCTCATCTCCGATCCGATCGGCCGCGCTTCCACCGGCCGTCCCGCCCGGATCGGCGCCCTCAGCCCGAGCCCCACCGCGGCCAACCCCACCGGCTCCCAACCGATTACCGGCGTCTCCCTCACCCGAATCACCGCCGATCCCTTCAGCGGCGGATCCGGAGCCATTGCCGGGAACCGCACCCCGACCAGCTCCGAAGCCCCCGCCCGGAACCCCACCACGACCAGCTCCAGAGCCCTCCCCCGGAACCCCACCACGATTAGCTCCAAAGCCCTCCCCCGGAACCCCACCACGACCGGTTCGGGCTTCGCCGGAGGCGGCTCCACTGGTCCCCGATGGAGCGGCGGCGTGTGCGTCCACCCCGGGTCCATCGGCGAACACCCCACTTCGGCCGGATCCGCCGGCGGATCCGCTCATTTCCGATCCCCCGGCGGCGCTTCCATCTCGCCCGGCGGAAAGCCGGCCTCGACCCGATCCGCCAACGGCACGTCCGTCTTCCTCGGAACTACCGGCGGGAACCCCGCCTCGTCCGTGTTCGGCTCTGTCCGGCTCAGGGCCGAGGACAGAAGATTCGCGGGAGCCGGCGGCGAGGGCGGCAGGATCGCGGGAGCCGAGGCGGAGGGCGGCAGGATCGCGGGACCCGAGGCGGAGGGCGGAAGGTTCGCGGCGATCGGGTCCGGCAGGGGTAATCTCACCGGTCGTGGATGCATCGGCGGTGGACCGGTCACGGCCGGACCCGACGGCGCTGAGCAACGCGGCTCTGACGTCGTCGGCGCTGACCCCACCGGTTCGAGCCGGGCCGGCACCAGAGCCGCCGGCGAAGAGCTCACCGACGCCGATGCCGCGAGCCGCGCCTCCGTCAGCGCGAGTTCCGAGCGGCGCACCGCTTCCGAGAGCCCCGCTTCCTGAGGCGCCGGTTCCGGAAGCACCGGTTCCGGAAGCACCAGGCCCGGAAGCACCAGGCCCGGAAGCACCAGGCCCGGAAGCACCAGGCCCGGAAGCACCAGGCCCGGAAGCACCAGTTCCGGAAGCGCCGGTTCCCGAAGCGCCAGGGCGGCCTGCGTCAGGGGGCGGGGCAGAAGGTCCGGTGCCCGCCGGTGCTCGGCCGAGGATCGGCCAGCCGGGCGCGATGACGGGTGCGCCGGGGCCGAGCTCCGGCGCGGCGGGTACGAGCCGCTGCGACGCCAGGCCGCCCGTAGGCCGGTGCCAGGCTCCCGCATCCGATGCCTCGGAAACGGTTGTGGCGAAAACGGCCAGGGCGGCCGTCACCGGGATGACTCGCTGAACCACACTCACTGCATCGCCCCTGGGAGTCGCTACCGGCAGCGCACGCCAGCAGTGTCCCAGCGCGCTACCGCGCAGGTCACAGGGTTGCAAAGACCCTCACGTAAAATCTTCGCCGACGTCAGCGAATCATCCGGAAAAAGGTACGGATGCCCGCCACCACCGTGTCCGGCGCCGCCATGGCCACCATGTGGCTGGGGCTGGAGAAGTCCCCCCAGTAGACGATGTCGTTGCCGCGCTCGGCGATCCGGCGCAGCACCGCGGGCCCGCCGTGCGTCACCCCGGTCGGCACGGCGCGCTGGTCGACCGGCAGCCCGGCCGCCCCCTCGTAGTACGTCCACGACGACGACCCGCCGGTCCCGGTCAGCCAGTAGAGGCCGGCGTTCGTGAGCACCAGGTCACGCTCGACGGGCTCCTTCTCCGATCCCCACCCGTCGAACTCCTTGAACCGCTCCACCAGGTACGCCAGCTGCGCCACCGGCGAGTCGGCGAACCCGTACGCGAGCGTCTGCGGCCGGGCGGCCAGGTAGGGCCCGTATCCGCTGCCCCCGGTCATCCAGGCGCTCATCTCGGCCAGCGTGGCGCGGTCCTCCTCGCTCAGCCCCTCCAGCTCGGCGGGATCGCCCGTGGGGTACCCGAGCCCGCCCGTGATGAGCGAGCCGACGACGTGCTCGGGGTCCAGCGCGGCCAGGCGCGACGTGACCAGGGCTCCGGCGTCGTTGCCGTGCGCGCCGTAACGCTCGTACCCGAGCCGGCGCATCAGCTCCGCCCAGGTGCGGGCCACCCGGTCGATGCTCCACGGCCGCTCGTCGGCGGGCTCGGGGAACGACGAGAAGGCGAACCCGGGCAGCGAGGGCGCCACCACGTGGAAGGCGACGCCGGGGTCGAGCCCGTGACCGCGCGGGTCGGTGAGCGGCCCGATGACGTCCAGGAACTCGGCGACGGAGCTGGGCCAGCTGTGGGTCAGGAGCAGCGGCAGGGCGTCCGGCTCCGGCGAGCGCACGTGCAGGAAGTGGACGGTCTGGCCGTCGATGTCGGTGGTGTACTGCGCGAACGCGTTCAGCCTGGCCTCCTGCGCCCGCCAGTCGAACCCGTCGGCCCAGTAGGCGGCCAGCTCGCGCAGGTAGCCCACGGGAACGCCCCTGCTCCACCCGCCGGGCAGCTGCCCCGCCCATCGGGTACGCCGCAGGCGTTCCCGCAGCTCGTCGAGGTCGGCCTGCGGGATGTCGATGCGGAAAGGTGTGATCATGCCCGCGAGGCTAGGCGGCAACGCGGAAGAGCTCGTTCCGCGCATGCGAAAGGCCCCGCACGGATTTCCCGTGCGGGGCCTTCAGCGAACCTCAGCCAGTCCTGGAAGACCTCAGCTCTGGCCGCCCGCGAGCTTCTCGCGCAGAGCCGCGAGCGCCTCGTCAGAGGCGAGCGCGCCGCTGGCCGGAGCCGACGACGAGCCGCCACCCTGCTGGGGCTGGGTCTCGCCGGTGTAGGACGAGGGAGCGGCCTCGCCGGCCTCCGCCTCGGCCTTGCGGGCCTCCTCGATCTGCTTGCGGTGAGCCTCGAAGCGCTGCTGGGCCTCGGCGTACTGCCGCTCCCACTCCTCACGCTGCTTGTCGAAGCCCTCGAGCCATTCACCCGTCTCGGGGTCGAAGCCCTCGGGGTAGATGTAGTTGCCCTGGTCGTCGTAGGTGGCCGCCATGCCGTACAGCGTCGGGTCGAACTCGACCTCGGTGCCGACGCCCTCGTTGGCCTGCTTCAGCGAGAGGCTGATGCGACGACGGTCGAGGTCGATGTCGATGATCTTGACGAAGATCTCGTCGCCGACCTGGACGACCTGCTCCGGGATCTCCACGTGGCGCTCGGCCAGCTCGGAGATGTGGACCAGGCCCTCGATGCCCTCCTCGACCCGGACGAACGCGCCGAACGGCACCAGCTTGGTGACGCGGCCCGGCACGACCTGGCCGATCTGGTGGGTGCGGGCGAACTGCTGCCACGGGTCTTCCTGAGTGGCCTTGAGCGACAGGGAGACGCGCTCGCGCTCCATGTCGACGTCGAGGACCTCGACCGTGACCTCCTGGCCGACCTCGACCACCTCGGACGGGTGGTCGATGTGCTTCCAGGACAGCTCGGACACGTGGACCAGGCCGTCGACCCCACCGAGGTCGACGAAGGCGCCGAAGTTGACGATCGAGGAGACGACGCCCTTGCGGACCTGACCCTTCTGGAGGGTGTTGAGGAACGTCTGGCGAACCTCGGACTGCGTCTGCTCGAGCCAGGCGCGGCGCGACAGAACCACGTTGTTGCGGTTCTTGTCGAGCTCGATGATCTTCGCCTCGAGCTCACGGCCGACGTACGGCTGCAGGTCGCGGACGCGACGCATCTCCACCAGGGACGCCGGGAGGAAGCCACGCAGGCCGATGTCGAGGATGAGACCACCCTTGACGACCTCGATGACGGTGCCGGTGACGATGCCGTCCTCGTCCTTGATCTTCTCGATCGTGCCCCAGGCGCGCTCGTACTGAGCCCGCTTCTTGGACAGGATCAGGCGGCCCTCTTTGTCCTCCTTCTGGAGAACCAGGGCTTCGACGTGCTCCCCGACCTCCACGACGTCAGCGGGATCGACATCGTGCTTGATGGAAAGCTCACGCGAGGGGATGACACCCTCGGTCTTGTAGCCGATATCGAGAAGAACCTCGTCTCGATCGACCTTGACGACGGTGCCCTCGACGATGTCGCCGTCGTTGAAGTACTTGATGGTCTCGTCGATCGCCGCGAGGAAGGCTTCCTCGGACCCGATGTCGTTGACCGCTACCTGCGGGGTGCTCGAGGTGGCCTCAGTGCTGGACGTCATGTGTGGAATTGCTCCGAACGCGGACAGGATGTCGATGTGGCGGACGCGCGGCAGGCCCTCTTCCGCATCAAGCCGAGGAATTACGACATCGACGTGACCGAGCGCGAGCCCGCTCCGTCTGAGGCGCGCGCGAGCCCACAGCGCAGCGATCAGCATATGAGACGATCGCCACGGGGTCAATCCGGGGAGGGTTCAGTACGGGAAGACCTGGAGCCCTCACTTGGGAATGATATTACCCCGCGGCTCATCCGGCCCGTCGATCGCTCCGGCCCGCCGGCGGCATCCGTCCACTCCAGCAGGGGTTGCCGGCTCGGTGGACGGGCGCTCCCCCTCGCACCGTCGCTCCGGACACCCGGACGAATCCAGGGGGTCCAGATTTTCCCGTTGGGCGAAAGGGACGCGCCCCGCCGAGCGGCACGCCGGCGAGAACCATAGCGCGCGGCCCTCCCCCGGCCCTCTGGGCAGCCTCCCGTCAGGAGGCGTGTGCTGCGCTCAGTGGCCGGCGTCCTCCCACGTACGGCCGACGCCCACGGAGACCTCCAGGGGCACCCTCAGGTGGTAGGCGGCGTTCATCTGGTCGCACACGAGCTGCCTGAGCGGCTCCAGCTCGCCCGGCGCCACCTCGAACACCAGCTCGTCGTGGACCTGCAGCAGCATCCGCGAGGCCAGCCCCTCCTCGCCCAGCGCCCGCCGGACGTTGAGCATGGCGACCTTGATGATGTCGGCGGCCGAGCCCTGGATCGGGGCGTTGAGCGCCATCCGCTCGGCCATCTCGCGGCGCTGGCGGTTGTCGCTGGTGAGGTCGGGCAGGTAGCGGCGGCGGCCCATGATCGTCTCGGTGTAGCCGTCGGTGCGGGCCTGGGAGACGATGGCGTGCAGGAAGTCGCGTACGCCGCCGAACTCCTGGAAGTACTCCTCCTTCAGCGCCCGAGCCTCGGCCACCGGGATGTTGAGCTGCCCGGACAGGCCGAAGTCGGACAGGCCGTAGGCCAGGCCGTAGTTCATCGCCTTGATCCGGGCCCGCAGCTCGCCGTCGATCTGCTCGGGCGGCAGGTCGAAGACCCGCGCCGCGGTGGCCTGGTGGAAGTCGTGGCCCGACTCGAAGGCCTCGATCAGCGACTCGTCGCCCGACAGGTGAGCCATGATCCGCAGCTCGATCTGGCTGTAGTCGGCGGTCAGCAGCGTCTCGTAGCCCTCGCCGACGACGAAGCCCTGCCGGATGCGACGGCCCTCGGCGGTGCGGATCGGGATGTTCTGCAGGTTGGGCTTCTCCGACGACAGCCGGCCCGTGGCCGCGATGATCTGGTTGAAGGTGGTGTGGATGCGCCCGTCGTCGGCGATCTCCTTGATCAGCCCCTCCACCGTGGTGCGCAGCTTCTGCTGGTCGCGGTGGCGCAGCATGATCGTGGGCAGCTCGTGCTCGGTCTGGGCGGCGAGCCAGGCGAGCTGGTCGGCGTCGGTGCTGTAGCCGGTCTTGATCTTCTTCGTCTTGGGCAGGTTGAGCCGGACGAAGAGGATCTCCTGCAGCTGCTTGGGCGAGCCCAGGTTGAACTGCTCGCCGACCGAGCGGTGGGCCTCCTCCACGGCGTGCTTGACCGCGGCGCCGAACTCGGCCTCCAGGCCGGCGAGGTATTCGCTGTCGACGGCGATGCCGGCCCGCTCCATCTCGGCCAGCACCGACAGCAGCGGCAGCTCGACGTCACCGAGCAACTGGGTGCCGCCGCGCCCGGCCAGGAAGGTCTCGAGGGCGTCGGCCAGCTCGCGCACGGCGTGGGCGCGCAGCGCGAGGTCCTTGGCCGGGGCGTCCTCGTCGTCGCCGAACAGCGCGGCCTGCCCGCTGGGCGCCTCTTCTGCCCGCAGGTCGCGGTTGAGGTAACGCCTGGCCAGGTCTTCGAGGGCGAACGTGCGCTGGCCCGGCAGCGCGAGGTAGGCGGCCAGCGCGGTGTCGCAGCTCAGCCCGCGCAGCTCCATGCCCTGCGCCCAGAGCGCCAGGATGGGCCCCTTGGCGTCGTGGACGGCCTTGGGCTTGGCGTCGTCGCCCAGCCAGGCCCGCAGCGCGGCCTCGTCGGCCTCGGTGAGCTTGACGGGGTCGATGTGGGCGGCCGTGCCGTCGGGCGAGGCGACGGCGATGCCGTCGATGCGGCCGGTGCCGCTGCCGTAGACGCCGCGGAAGGCGAGCCCGGCGCGGCCCTCGGGCAGCGCGGCCAGCCAGCCGGCGACCCGGTCGGGGCCGAGCAGCACGGTCTCGACCTCGAAGCCCTGGTCGGGCTCCTGCTCGGCGGTGCCGAGCACCTTGAACACCCGCTCGCGCAGCTCGCCGCGGATCTGCAGGGTGTCGAACAGCTTGTTGATCTCCTCGCGCTCCCACGTGCCCTGCCGCAGGTCGCCGAGCTCGACGTCGATCGGGACGTCGCGCAGCAGCTCGGTGAGCCGGCGGTTCATCAGGACCTGGGCGACGTGCTCGCGCAGCTTGTCGCCGACCTTGCCCTTGACCTCGTCGACCCGGTCGACGAGGGCGGTCAGGGAGCCGTATTCGCGCACCCACTTGGCGGCGGTCTTCTCCCCCACGCTCGGGATGCTCAGCAGGTTGTCGCTGGGGTCGCCGCGCAGCGCCGCGAAGTCGGGATACTGCTCCGGGGTGAGGCCGTACTTCTCCTGTACCGCCTCGGGGGTGAACCGGGTCATGTCGCTGATGCCGCGCCGGGTCATCAGGACGGTGACATGCTCGTTGACCAGCTGCAGGGCGTCGCGGTCGCCGGTGACGATCAGGACGTTCATGCCGTCGGCGGCCGCGCGGGTGGCGAGGGTGGCGATGAGGTCGTCGGCCTCGAAGCCGGCCTTGGACAGGCGCGGGACGCGCAGCGTGTCGAGCAGCTCGTAGATGAGCTGCATCTGACCGCGGAAGTCTTCCGGGGTCTCGCTCCTGTTGGCCTTGTAGTCGGCGTACTCCTCGTGGCGGAACGTCGGCTCCGACCGGTCGAAGGCCACCGCCACGTGCGTCGGCTGCTCGTCACGCAGGATGTTGGTCAACATCGAGGTGAACCCGTAGACCGCCTCGGTGTGCTGACCGTCGGTGGTCATCAGGTTGGCGTCTTTCAGCGCGTAGAACGCACGGTAGGCCAGCGAATGCCCGTCGAGCAGCAACAGGCACGGGCGGCTGGGGGTCACTTCACTCTTCGGCACACCCGCAGCCTAGTCTGCCTCTCCGACAGAAAACCCGAGCTCGGAAGAGTGGAGGCGTCCCCTTGACGCAGACCAACCCCGTGGATCTCTCGATCTTCGGCGACCTGCACCGCGACACCCTGGCCGACCGCATGGGCATCGAGTTCCTCGAGGCCGGCCCGGAGCGGGTCGTGGGCCGGATGCCGGTCGAGGGCAACACCCAGCCGTACGGGCTGCTGCACGGCGGAGCGTCGGCGGTACTGGCCGAGACGCTGGGTTCGGTGGGCGCGGCCATCCACGCCGGTCCCGAACGCATCGCCGTGGGCATCGAGATCAACGCCACCCATCACCGCTCCGCGACCTCCGGCCACGTGACGGGCGTGGCGACGCGGCTGCACGGCGGGCGGACGCTGGCGACGTACGCCATCGAGATCACCGACGACCAGGGACGCCTCGTCTGCACCTCCCGCCTCACCTGCATGTTGCGCGACCGCTGACCCCCTACGCGCCTGCGCTCTCCCTTTGCGCCTCACCCCCGCCGGTCGCTACGGTGGTGCCAGGCCGGAGCCCGCGGGGAGGCTCAGTAGAAAACGTGCAACGGCTGGGAAGCCTTGCACGGCCCCAACGGCAGACCCGCGGGCTCGTCCTCAATTCTCTGCGATCGTTGTCGATCCGTTATGCGCAATGCCAGGCGTCATCGGTGATTTAGCCCCTGACCAGGCCCGTTATTTGCTCACATCCGTGACACACACATGTCACTAATTGGTGACGAACGATACTTAAACGGGCGTATCACGAATAAGCTCCCGCCATTGCATCCCAGTTGTGCCTGCGATGCGCGCGCGTCGAGATGGAGGGGCACAACCCCGCCTTGACCTACTTGAGGGAGCACCATTGCGCAGAGCCGTGATCGCGTTCACGGCCTTCTTGGGTGGACTCGTCTTCCTGCTGGTCGGCCCCGCTCATGCGGATCCCGCCGACTGTCAGGGTCTGAGGGGAACACTCACATTCCAAGGCCAGCCAGTGAACGGCGCCAGGATCGCCGTGTCGACCGAGGGCGGACAACCCGTCGAAACGGTCACCAGCAACGCACAAGGCGCCTGGGACGTGCAAGTCGAAGACCCAGGGCGGTACCGGGTCACCCTGGATCCCGCCAGCCTTCCCCAGAACACCGAGGTCCGGGGTGGCAACAACGTCCGCACGCCGACCGTCTACGAGGGCAACTGCTCCTCGGTCCTGTTCGCCCTGCAGGCCAAGGGCGCCGCGGGTCAGCAGCAGGGCGATGAGGCCGGCGGGAGCAGCTCGTTCTGGACCCAGGCCGCCCAGCTCACCTTCGAGGGACTCAACCTCGGCCTGATCATCGCGCTGGCCGCTCTCGGCCTGTCGCTGATCTACGGCACCACCGGCCTGACGAACTTCGCCCACGGCGAGCTCGTCACGCTCGGCGCGATCCTGGCCTACGCGTTCAACGTGGGGTTCGGGCTCCATCTGATCCCCGCGGCCGTCTGCGCGGTGATCCTCGCCGGGATCCTCGGCTACGGCCAGGACCGCTTCTTCTGGGGCCAGCTGCGCAGGCGCGGCACCGGCACCGTCGCCATGATGATCATCTCCATCGGTGTGGCGCTCTTCCTGCGGTACATGTACCTGATCCTCTTCAGCCCGCAGACCGAGTCGTACGCCCAGTACACCGCGCAGCCGGGCATCGAGATCGGGCCGATCTCCGCCGCTCCCAAGAACCTCGTCGCCATGGGCATCGAGCTGCTGGTGCTGGTCGTCGTGGGCATCGCGCTGCTGCGCACCCGCACCGGCAAGGCGGCCCGCGCCGTGGCCGACAACCCCGCGCTCGCGTCGTCGTCCGGCATCAACGTCGACGGCGTGATCAGGATCATCTGGACCGTCGGCGCGGCCATCGCCGCGCTGGCCGGCATCATGCTGGGGCTCTCGCAGAACCTCAAGTACACGATGGGCCAGGACATCCTGCTGCTCATCTTCGCCGGCGTGACCCTCGGCGGCCTCGGCACCGCGTTCGGCGCCCTGGTGGGCTCCCTCGTGGTGGGCCTGTTCATCCAGGTGTCCACGCTGTGGGTGCCGCCGGAGCTCAAGAGCGTCGGCGCCCTGGCTGTGCTCATCATCGTGCTCCTCGTCCGGCCCCAGGGCATCCTGGGCCGCCGTGAGCGAATCGGCTGACCGGGGGAGGGTCATCAATGGACTGGATCACGATCTTCAGCACCACCATCAAGTCGGCCGTCGGCGTGGAGACCGTGCTGTACGCGCTCGCCGCGATCGGCATCAACATCCACTTCGGCTACACCGGCCTGCTCAACTTCGGCCAGGCGGCGTTCATGGCCGTGGCCGGTTACGGCCTGGCCGTCACCGTCACCGTCATGGGCCTGCCGTTCTGGGTGGGCATCGTCATCGGCCTGGTGGCCGCGGCGATCCTGGCGCTGCTCATGGGCATCCCCACGCTGCACCTGCGGGCCGACTACCTGGCCATCGTCACCATCGCCGTGGCCGAGATCATCCGGCTGGTGTTCCGCTCGGTGGCCTTCAAGGACATCTTCGGCGGCTCCGACGGGCAGCGCGGCTTCAGCGGCGGCTTCCAGGCGCTCAACCCCTTCCCCGAAGGTGACTACGGCTTCAACCTCGGGCCGATCCCGATCTTCTTCCCGCACTGGCAGCTGTGGGTCATGGTCGTCGGCTGGCTGCTCATCGCCCTGTGCTGCTTCATCGTCTTCCTGCTGATGAAGAGCCCGTGGGGCCGCGTGCTCAAGGCCATCCGCGAGGACGAGGACGCCGTGCGCAGCCTCGGCAAGAACGTCTTCTCGTACAAGATGCAGTCGCTCGTCCTGGGCGGCGTCATCGGCTGCCTCGGCGGCTTCGTGTACGGCCTGGCCTACGGCTCGGTGCAGCCGGACGTCTTCGGCACGGAGACCACGTTCTTCCTCTACACGATGGTCATCCTGGGCGGGGCCGCGCGCGTGTTCGGCCCGGTCATCGGGGCGATGCTGTTCTGGGTGCTGCTCGTCCTGCTCAACGGCACCCTGAGCGAGGCGGTCGCGGCCGGCGTCATCACCTTCATCGACACCAGCCAGGCCGGCGCCCTGCGGTACGTCTTCGTCGGTCTCGGCCTCATCCTGTTGCTCGTCTTCCGGCCACAGGGCATCTTCGGCGACAAGAGGGAGATCGCAATCGATGCACGCTGAAACCACCGGCGCGACCGCGGCCATCGACCGCAGGGCCGCCGCCGAGGCCGTCTTCAAGGACATGGCGCGCGATCCCGGCGTGCCCAAGCCCGACCCGATCCTGGTCGTGGACGACGTGGTGCGCCGGTTCGGCGGTCTCACCGCGGTCGACGTCAAGCACGTGGAGGTCCAGCGCGGCTCGATCACCGCGCTGATCGGCCCCAACGGCGCGGGCAAGACGACGTTCTTCAACCAGCTCACCGGCTTCGACACCGCCGACTCGGGCGCGTGGACGTTCAACGGCAAGCCGATGAACGGCGTCCCGGCGCACAAGGTGGCCAGGCGCGGCATGGTGCGCACGTTCCAGCTCACCAAGGCCCTGTCGCGGCTCACGGTGCTGGAGAACATGCGCCTGGGCGCCCAGCACCAGAAGGGCGAGAACTTCTGGCGGGCCCTCATCCCGGGCGCCTGGCGCCGCCAGGAGGCCGAGATCACCGAGCGGGCCGAGGAGCTGCTGGCCCGCTTCAAGCTCGACGCCAAGCGCGACGACTTCGCCGGGTCGCTGTCCGGCGGCCAGCGCAAGCTCCTGGAGATGGCCCGCGCGCTCATGGTGCAGCCCGAGCTGGTCATGCTCGACGAGCCGATGGCCGGCGTCAACCCGGCGCTGACCCAGTCGCTGCTCGGCCACGTCAAGGACCTGCGCGAGCAGGGCATGACGGTGCTCTTCGTGGAGCACGACATGGACATGGTCCGCGACATCAGCGACTGGGTGATCGTCATGGCGCAGGGCACGGTCATCGCCGAGGGCCCGCCCTCGACGATCATGTCCGACGAGCGCGTGATCGACGCCTACCTCGGCGCCCACCACGACGCGCCCCTGTCGGAGAGCGAGCTGGAGGCGCAGCTGCACGACGCCGAGGCCGCGCTGGAGGCCGAGATCGAAGAGGAGACGCAGAAGTGAGCAGCGCAGAAGAGCCGGTCCAGTCGAAACAGGCCGTCACCGACCGCAGCGCCCACCTGGAGGGCGCCAAGGACGCGGTGCTGCGCTGCGACGAGCTGATCGCGGGCTACCTGCCGGGCGTCAACATCCTCAACGGCTCCGACCTCTACGTCAAAGAGGGCGAGCTGATCGGCATCATCGGCCCCAACGGCGCCGGCAAGTCGACGCTGCTGAAGGCCATGTTCGGGCTGGTCACCATCCGCAGCGGCACGGTGCTGCTCAAGGGTGAGAACATCACGAACATGAAGGCCCACTCGCTGGTCTCCCGCGGTGTCGGCTACGTGCCGCAGACCAACAACGTCTTCCCCAGCCTCACCATCGAGGAGAACCTCGAGATGGGCGCCTTCCAGGTGCCGGGGAAGTTCAAGGAGCGCTTCGAGTTCGTGGCCGAGCTGTTCCCCGCGCTCAAGGAGCGGCGCAAGCAGCGCGCCGGCTCGCTGTCCGGCGGTGAGCGGCAGATGGTGGCGATGGCCAGGGCCCTGATGACCGAGCCGTCGGTGCTGCTGCTCGACGAGCCGTCGGCCGGTCTGTCGCCGAAGCTGCAGGACCTGGTCTTCATCCAGGCCCAGCAGATCAACAAGGCCGGCGTGACCGTGATCATGGTGGAGCAGAACGCGCGGCGCTGCCTGCAGATCTGCCACCGCGGTTACGTGCTCGACCAGGGCCGCAACGCCTACACCGGCACCGGCAAGCAGCTCGCCGACGACCCCAAGGTGATCCAGCTGTATCTCGGCACGCTCGCCAAGGCGTAACGAGAGATCGGGAAGGGGCCTCCCCAGGAGGCCCCTTCTTCGTTTTCACTGTCTGGTGTGAACCGTTTCGCGATCGTGGCGCTGATCCTGCCCGTCCTGCTCGCCGGCTGCCAGGAGGACGCCTCCTCGGCGCGGAAGTACAGCACCGGCGGCGATCCCACCGACAACCCCTGCGCCCGCGTGGTCTCCATCATCGGGTACGCCGACCAGCTGCTGGAGCCGAAGGGCGAGGAGGAGCGGCAGGACTTCGAGGACGCCGTGCTCGGCCGTGTGGCCGAGGTGCGCGGCACCACGCAGGAGTTCGGCGGCCGGCTGCCCGGGGCGCTGCAGGACGCCGTACAGGCCGTCGAGACGACCACCCGGGGACTGTCCAGGAGCGACGTGCCGCACGAGCGGCAGGTGGCGCTGCTCAAGCGGTACCGGGCGGCGGCCGACCGGATCGTGGCGGGTTGCCCGCGGTGACTCCGGACAGCGGACCGGACAGGGGACCGGACAGGGGAAAGGGCCCGGTCGCGGTGACCGGGCCCTTGAGGTGTTCGGCGGTGAGTCGTCAGCCGGCGATGTTGCCGGTGCGGTACTCCAGTGCCTTCACCGGGTAGGTGTTGTCGTCGCCGTACTGGTAGATGCCGATGGTGGCGGTGGCGGGGTCACCGGCGTCGTTGAACTCGATCGGACCGCTGATGCCGTCGTAGTCGATGTCCGTGCCGGCCTTCAGCAGGTCGACGCACTCCTTGAAGTTGGTGCACTTCTCGCCGCCCTTGCTGACGTCCATCAGCTTGCCGGCGATGTCGACGCCCGCGTCGCTCTTGGCGGCCTCGGCCGCCAGCGCGATCAGGTTCGCCGCGTCGTAGGACTCGGGAGCGTAGGTGAAGTCCTCGAGCTCGGGGTCGATCTCCATGAGCGCCTGCCGGAACTCCTCCGGAGCCGCGGCGCCGGGGTAGGTGCCCTTGACGCCCGTCAGCGTGCCCTTGGGCAGCTCCTTGTAGTTGGTGTTCGACATGTTGCCGTCCACCATGTACCACTTGTGCTTGTCGGCGGGCAGGCCCTGCTTGACCAGTTCCTGCACGACCTTGAGGGTCTCCTCGAAGCCGATCAGGATGATGCCCTTGGGGTTGGTGGACTTGATCCGGGCGACGTCGGCGGAGAAGTCGACGGCCTTCGGGTCGTAGTCGACGCGATCGACCACCTGACCGCCGCCCTCGGTGATGGTCTTCTGGACCTGGTCGGCCAGGCCGGTGCCGTACGAGTCCTGCATCGCGAAGATCGCGACGGTGTCGTTGCCGTCGGCGACGACCAGGTCGCCGAGGACGCGGCCCTGGAGCTGGTCCGGCGGCGCGGTACGGAAGTACAGGCCCTTGTCGGCGATCGTGGTGAACTTGTCGGAGGTGTTGGCCGGCGAGAAGTGCACCACGCCCGCGCCGGTGATCTTGTCGATCACCGACTCCGACACCGACGAGGAGGCGGCGCCGATGACGGCGTCGGCCTTCTGCGCCAGCAGCTTGTCCACCGACTGCGAGGCGATGTTCGTGGTCGTGTCGCCCGAGTCGGTGTCGTGCTTCACCACCGGCTTGCCGAGCACGCCTCCGGCCTCGTTGATCTCCTTGAGCGCGAGGTCCACACCCGCGAACTCAGGCGGGCCGAGGAACGCCAGCGAACCGGTCTGGGGCAGCAGCGTTCCGAGGGTCAGCGTGCCGTCACCCTTGGCGGCGGGCGCCGACGAGGCCGGCGCGGCACTCTGTGAAGTCTGCGTGGCGGTGTCGCCGCCACCACCGCAGGCTGTCAGGGCAAGGCTCGTGGCAGCCACGACAGCCAGCGCCCGTCCCACGGGAGCAATGCGGATCATGAAGTGTCTCCTTCATTTCCAGGCCGGGATCCGTCAGCACCGCCGAGCGTTCCCGATCGAATGACGGAAACGTACAAAATTGCTGGGTACTCGAACTAGATGCGGAGAGGAACTGTCGGCACTTGGATGCGGAGTCGTAATCAGTCCTCAACTTACGGACCTGGGGGAAGGAGGCTTAATCTGCGGTGGGTGAAGCGGATGTGCGTCCTTCTGGCAGCGGTGGCCCTCATTGCCGGTTGCGGCGGGGCGGAGCCGTCTTCGCAGGCACCCGCGGGTGTTTCTGTCTCGCTGGCCCAATGGCGTTCGGACGAGCCGGTCCACAACCTTCAGGTCGCTGTCCGAAATATCGGCGAAACACCGGTGTTTTTCGCCGACATCCAGCTCGTCACACCGTCATTTAGGACGCTTCCCCCTAAAAGGGTTGAGACCACTATCGGCCGGACGAACCGCACGGACATCCCCATCCCGTACGGCGCCGCCAACTGCGCCCCGGACCGGCTGCCCGAGCTGGGCCCCGCCACCGTCGTGGCGCACGTCGCCACCGGCGGCGGGCAGCCGCGCAAGGTGGTGTTCGCGGTGCCGCACCCGGACCCGCTGCTGACCAGGCTGCTGCGCGACGAGTGCTCGCAGTACCTCGTCGAGCGGGTGGCGACCATCGAGTTCGGCCCGCGGTGGACGGAGGCGGGCGAGGTCATGCGCACGACGCTCGTGGTCACCCGGCGCGGCGCGGGCGAGGTGGCGCTGGGCGACCTGGGCGGCACGACGCACTACAACGTCGGCCTGGAACGCAGACCGCTGGGCGTGCTGCCGGCCGATCGGCAGCGGATGGAGGTGCCGGTCGAGCTCACCCCCGCCCGCTGCGACGGGCACGCCTTCGGCGAGGCCAAGAAGGCGTTCATGTTCCCCGCCCGGGCGAGCCTGGACGGGGGCGAGGAGCGCGTGGTCATCGTGACGCCGCCCAAGCCGGTGCAGGACCGCCTGATCCGCTACGCGCAGCGGGCCTGCGGCCTGGGCGGCGGCTGAGCCTCAGCCCTCGATGTTGCCGGTACGGTACTCCAGCGCCTTGCCGGGGAACGTGTTGTCCTCGCCGTACTGGTAGACGCCGATCGTGGCGACGGCGGGGTCACCGGCGGCGTCGAACTCGACCGGGCCGCTGACGCCGTCGTAGTCGATGTCCTTGCCGGCCTTCAGCAGGTCGACGCACTCCTTGAAGGTCTTGCACTTCTCGCCGCCCTTGCTGACGTCGGGCAGCTTGCCGGCGATGGACCGGCCGGAGTCGTCCTTGGCGGCCTCGGCGGCCAGCGCGATCAGGTTGGCCGCGTCGTACGCCTCGGCGGAGTAGGTGTAGTCGTCGAGCTCGGGGGCGACCTCGGCGAGCCTCTTCCTGAACTCCTCGGGGGCCTCGGCGCCGGGGGTGGTGCCCTTGACGCCGTTGAGCGTGCCCTTGGGCATCTTCACGTAGTTGGTGTTCGACATGTTGCCGTCCACCATGTACCACTTCACCTTGTCGGCGGGCATGCCCTGCTTGACCAGCTCCGCGACGACCTTGGCGGTCTCCTCGAAGCCGATCAGCACGACCGCCTTCGGGTTCTTGGCCTTGATCCTGGCGACGTCGGCGGAGAAGTCGGCCGCCTTCGGGTCGTAGTCGACCCGCTCCACGACGGTGGCGCCGGCCGCCTCGGCCGTCGCCTTCACCTGGTCGGCCAGGCCGGAGCCGTAGGAGTCCTGCATCGCCATGATGGCGACCGTGTCGTTGCCGTCGGCCACGACGACGTCGCCGAGCACGCGGCCCTGGAGCTTGTCCGGCGGCGCGGTACGGAAGTACAGCCCGTTGTCCTGGATCGTGGTGAAGGCGTCGGAGGTGTTGGCCGGCGAGAACTGCACGACCCCCGCACCCGTGATCTTGTCGATGATGGACTCGGACACCGAGGACGACGCGGCGCCGATGATGGCGTCGGCCTTCTGCGCCAGCAGCTTGTCCACCGACTGCGAGGCGATGTTCGTGGTCGTGTCGCCCGAGTCGGCGTCGAACTTCGCGACGGGCTTGCCGAGCACGCCACCGGCCTCGTTGATCTCCTTGACGGCCAGGTCCACGCCCGCGAACTCGGGCGGGCCGAGGAACGCCAGCGAACCGGTCTGCGGCAGCACCGTACCCAGGGTGAGGGTGCCGTCGCCCTTCGCCGCTGGCGCGGACGAGGCCGCCGTGGACGGCGCCGCGGAGCCGGTCGTCTGCTGCGCGGCCGTGTCGCCGCTGCCACAGGCCGTCAGAGCCAGGCTCGCCGCGGCCGCGACGGCCAGCACGCGTCCTGCTGGAGCAATGCGAATCATGAAAGAGACTCCCCATGTCTCAGCGAAGGAACGATCACCTTCACTGCGTTTGCCGAGCTCAGCATGCCTGCCTGAGGAAGCTCGCGGGAGTTCTGGACAGTCATTTATGCCGATTTGTGATGTCTTTGACACATATAGTTATGAAACATCTCGGGAGAGTTACGACCACTGTCCAAAATAAGTAGACTTGCGCCGAAATTTCGGGATCGATCTCACTATGTGAAAATCCCGGACGGAAGCCCCGAACGCCATTAGCGGGCCATCACGCCCACCATGGGTCTTCGACGCCCGCCACGGCGGCGGTAACAGGCGGAGGCGCATGGCCGACGTCGTCAAGGACGTCGGCGTGGCAACGTGACCGCTCTCCGTCCGGCTGTCGGGGACGGGGCGGTGGTGACGTGCCGGACGGCGGCCGGCGGGGCGTGTGACGAGCCCCACCGGCCGCGGGTCACGATCGTTCGGCCGCGTCGTCGATGACGATCTGGGCGACCTCGCGCATGCTCAGCCGCCGGTCCATCGACGCCTTCTGGATCCACCGGAACGCCTGAGGCTCCGTCCAGCCGTGCTGGGCCATCAGGCGGCCCTTCGCGCGCTCCACCAGTTTCCTGGTCTCCAGCCGGTCCGACAGGCTGGAGACCTCGGCCGCCAGCGCCACCATCTCCTCGTGCCTGCTGACCGCCATCTCGATGGCCGGCACCAGGTCGGCCTTCGTGAACGGCTTGACCAGGTAGGCCATCGCCCCGGCGTCACGCGCCCGTTCGACCAGGTCTCGCTGGGAGAAGGCGGTCAGGATGAGGCAGGGGGCGATCCGGTCCGCCACGATGCGCTCGGCCGCCGAGATGCCGTCGAGCACGGGCATCTTGACGTCGAGGATGACGAGATCGGGTCTCAGCTCGGCGGCCAGCCGGATCGCCTGCTCTCCGTCGCCGGCCTCGCCCACGACGATGTAGCCGTCCTCCTGGAGCATCTCCTTGAGGTCAAGCCGGATCAGGGCCTCGTCTTCCGCGATCACTACTCGCCGCTGCGTACTCACGAGCAGAAGAGTACAGACGTCCGGTAGATTGGAGCCACGCCGGATCGATATGGCCCCAGGTTGGGCTAAGCTTCGATCACGCGCTGCCCATGCGTCCGGAGATCTCCGGACATGCCCCGGTATTCCAACTGGGAGAGAAAGCGGATTCAAAACCCGCACAGTGTGGGTTCGAATCCCACCCGGGGCACCATCGAAGCCGCTCGGCCCGTCCGGCCGGGCGGCTTTCGCCTGTCCCCCGCCCGTCACCACGGCACTCGCCCGTCGTCGTCGAAGAAGCCGCCCGTGGGGCCGTCCGCCGGGAGCGTGGCCAGGCGGATCACCACCGCCGCGCCCTGCGCCGCGGTACGGGTGATGGGGAACGGCAGGTCCTTGGTGAAGTCGGTCGCGCAGGCGCCCGGGGCGGCGGCGTTGACCAGGATGCCGTCCTTGCGCAGTTCCCTGGCGTACTGCACGGTGAGCTGGTTGAGCGCGGTCTTCGACACCGGGTACGTCGCCGACGCCGGCAGCGCCGACATGTAGTGGCCGGGGTCGGTCTGGTGGGCCAGGGAGCCGACGCCGCTGGAGACGTTCACCACGCGGGGCGCGGGTGAGCGCCTGAGCAGGGGCAGCACGGCGTTGGTGACCATGAGGACGCCGACGACGTTCGTCTCGAAGACCTCCCGCAGCGTCGCGGCCGGGGTGCCGCCCGGTGGCTCCCCGAGCGGCCCGGAGACGCCCGCGTTGTTGACGAGCACGTCGAGGCGGTCGAGCGACGCGGCGGCGGCCTGGATGGTCGCGGGATCCGTGACGTCGAGCACGACCGGCCGTACGTCGCCGCCTTCCGCGCGCAGCCGGGCGGCGGCCCGCTCGCCGCGCGCGCGGTCGCGGGAGCCGAGCAGCACGCTCATGCCCCTGGCCGCGAGCCCCGCGGCCACCTCGTGGCCGATCCCCTTGTTCGCGCCCGTCACCAGAGCGGTCATGCCGGTAGATGTCATGCCGGAAGCACAACATCGTGCCCGGTTCGCGGGCCAACACCGGCTGGGTCGCGGCCCATACCCTGGGGGTATGGAGACGCGCGAGCTGGCCTACTTCGCCGCCGTCGCGGAGGAGCTGCACATCGGCCGGGCGGCGGCCCGGCTGGGCATGGCGCAGCCGCCGCTGTCCCGGGCGATCCAGAAGCTGGAGCGGCGGCTCGGCGTGCGGCTGCTGGAGCGGTCGAGCCGCGGCGTCACGCTCACCCCGGCGGGCGAGGTGCTGGCCAGGGAGGCGGCCAAGGTGCTCGACGCGGTGACCGCCGCGACCGCGCGCACCCGGCGGGCCGGGCGCGCCGACCCCCGGCTGGTGGTGGCGCTCAAGCCGGGTGGCGACGGAGGGCTGCTGCCGGGCATCCTCGCGGCCTACCCCGCGCATCCGGACGCGGTGGAGGTGGAGCTGGTGCTGTGCGGGGTGGCCGAGCGGGCCAGGCTGGTCCGCGAGGGCACGGCCGACGTGGCGTTCCTGCACAGCCCTTACGAGGACCTGACGGGGTTCGGCAGCGAGCCGCTGCTGAGCGAGGGCGGCGTGGCGGTCGTGCCGGCGGGCCACCCGCTGGCCGGGCGCGAGCTCGTCCGCCTGGCCGACCTCGACGCCGTACCGCTCCCCCGCTGGCCGCGCGACCACTCCGAGATCACCGATCCGGCGACGTTGCTGCAGCTCGTGGCGCTCGGCCGGCTCGTCCTGGTGGCGCCCGCGTCGGTCCGCGAGCTGGTGCGGCGCGACCTGGTGTGCGTGCCGGTCGCCGACGGCCCGCCCACGACCGTCGTGCTGGCCTGGCCCGAGGAGTCCCGGTCGCGGGCGCTGGCGGCGTTCGTCCGCACGGCGGCGGCCGTCGCGAAGGGGCACAGCGACTCGGGCGAATGATCGCGTGGGCGACTTTTCAGGATCCCTCCCACAGGGAATAGCCGGTGCACGATCTATGCATACGGGGGTGGGCGGGATGCCGTTGAGCGTGGCGGCCCGGGAGGCGTTCCTGGCGGAGGCGCACATCGCGAGCCTGGCGGTGGAGGCGGGCAAGGGCCGCGCGCCGCTGACCGTACCGGTCTGGTACGACTACAGCCTCGGAGGGGAGATCCGGTTCCTGACCGACGGCGACTCGCTCAAGGCCCGGTTGATCGCGAAGGCGGGCCGCCTGTCGATGCTGGTGCAGCGCTCCAGCCCCACCTACCGCTACGTGTCGGTGGAGGGGCCTGTCGTGCAGTCGGGGCCGACGACGCTGGAGGAGCTGACCCGCATCTCCGGCCGCTACCTGCCGCCCGACGCCGTGTCGGGCTACGTCCACGGGTCCGACCTCAACGTGCTCGTGACGTTCCGGGTGCTGCCCGAACGCTGGCTGTCGGCCGACCTGGGCGCCCTCGGCTGACCTGCGGAACGGTATTTTTGGGCCCGTGACTGCTATCGATCCCACCTCGACCGGCGCCTTCGGCGTCGGCCTCGCGACCATCGCCGCCGACGGCACCGTACTCGACACCTGGTTCCCCGCTCCCGAGCTGGGCGACGCACCCGTCACGGGCACGCAGCGCCTGTCCGCCGAGGAGGCGGGCGAGCTGGCCGAGCTGACCGGCCCCGACGCGGCGCGGGGCGTGGAGGTGGTGGCGGTGCGCACCGGCATCGCCAAGCTCTCCGAGGCGCCCGTCGACGCCCACGACGTCTACCTGCGCCTGCACCTGATCTCGGCCCGTCTGGTGCGGCCGCACGGCGTCAACCTCGACGGCGTGTTCGGCCTGCTGGCCAACGTGGTGTGGACCAACTTCGGCCCCTGCCCGGTGCCCGACTTCGAGCGCACCCGGCTGCGGTTGCGGGCCAGGGGCCAGGTGACGGTGTACAGCGTGGACAAGTTCCCGCGGATGGTCGACTACGTGCTGCCACCGGGCGTGCGCGTCGCCGACGCCGACCGGGTGCGCCTGGGCGCCCACCTGGCCAGTGGCACCACGGTGATGCACGAGGGCTTCGTCAACTTCAACGCCGGCACGCTCGGCGCCTCGATGATCGAGGGCCGCGTCTCGGCCGGCGTGGTCGTCGGCGACGGCTCCGACGTGGGCGGCGGCGCCTCCATCATGGGCACGCTGTCGGGCGGCGGCAAGCAGGTCATCTCGATCGGCGAGCGCTGCCTGCTGGGCGCCAACTCGGGCCTCGGCATCTCGCTGGGCGACGACTGCGTGGTGGAGGCGGGCCTGTACGTGACCGCCGGCACCAAGGTCGCCCTCCCCGACGGCACGGTGGTCAAGGCGGCCGAGCTGTCGGGCTCCGACGGCATCCTGCTGCGGCGCAACTCGCAGTCGGGCGCGGTCGAGGCCGTGCCGCGCAAGGGCCGGCGCATCGAGCTCAACGCCGCCCTGCACACCAACTGACAACCCTGCGGGCAACCTGTGGGCCACGGAGATGGCCCACAGGGCGCTCGCGTCGCGGCGGCCCGCCGGTGAAGGGTCAGCGGCCGTGTCCCTGGAAGGTCCTCAGCCGGAGTGCGGCGGGTGGCCGGCCACGACGGAGCGTGAAGAGAAAATCTAATGCGCGTGGGAGACGGCGGAGCCGATCGTGTGGACGCGCAGGGCGTTGGTCGAGCCGGGCGTGCCGGGAGGCGAGCCGGCCACGATGACCACCTTGTCGCCCTTCTCCAGCCGTCCCAGCGACAGCAGCGACGCCTCCACCTGCCGCACCATGTCGTCGGTGTGGTGGACGAACGGCACCTGGAAGGTCTCCACCCCCCAGGTCAGCGAGAGCTGCCCGCGCACGTGGGGCGAGGAGGTGAAGGCCAGCAGCGGGATCGGCGAGCGGTAGCGGGCCAGCCGCCGCGCGGTCTCACCGGACATCGTGAACGCCACCAGCGCCTTCGCCCCGACGATCGCCCCCACCTCGGCCGCGGCACGCGCGATGGCGCCGCCGGTGGTCTCCGGCATGCGCTCCAGCGTGTGGGTGGCGCTCAGGGAGTGTTTCTCCGCGGCGCACGCGATGCGGTCCATCGTGGAGACGGCCTCGATCGGGTAGTTGCCGACCGAGGTCTCGCCCGAGAGCATCACCGCGTCGGCGCCGTCCATGACCGCGTAGGCCACGTCGGAGGTCTCGGCGCGGGTGGGGCGCGGGGAGTTCATCATCGAGTCGAGCATCTGGGTGGCGACGATGACCGGGTGGGCCTTCTCGCGGCACAGCTCGATGATGCGCCGCTGGACGATCGGCACCTCTTCGAGCGGCAGCTCGACGCCGAGGTCGCCGCGGGCCACCATGACGCCGTCGAAGGCGTCGACGATCTCGGGGAGCCGGTCGACGGCCTGCGGCTTCTCGATCTTGGCGATCAGCGGCAGCCGGACGGCCTCCTGCTCCATGATGTTG
Source organism: Nonomuraea terrae (assembly GCF_044465245.1). Lineage (NCBI taxonomy): Bacteria > Bacillati > Actinomycetota > Actinomycetes > Streptosporangiales > Streptosporangiaceae > Nonomuraea > Nonomuraea terrae. Next base: position 1,012,452 of record NZ_JBITLL010000003.1, read on the forward strand.
CGCACCACGTCGGCGTCGGACGGGCGGCGCACGAACGACAGAGCGATCATGTCGAAGCCGGTGCGCAGCGCCCAGCGCAGGTCGGCCTCGTCCTTGTCGGTCAGGGCCGGGGCGCTGACATTGACGCCCGGCAGGTTGAGGCCCTTGTTGTCGGAGATCATGCCGCCGATGACGACCCGGGTGATGATCCGCTCCCCCTCGACGCGGGTGGCCTCGAGCACGAGGCGGCCGTCGTCGACGAGGATCGTGTCACCGGGGCGGACGTCGTTCGGCAGCCCCTTGTAGGTGGTGGAGACCTGCTCGCGGTCGCCCGGCACGTCTTCGGTGGTGATGGTGAAGACGTCGCCGAAGCCGAGCCTGACGGGGCCCTCCCCGAACGTGCCGACGCGGATCTTGGGGCCCTGCAGGTCGGCGAGCACGCCTACGCCGCGGCCGAGGTCGGCCGCCACCTCCCTGACCCGGTCGAAGACCTCTCTGTGCAGGTCATGGGTGCCATGACTGAGGTTGAACCGTGCCACGTCCATGCCCGCGGCGATCAATTCGCGCAGGCGTTCTTCGGACGATGTGGCGGGGCCTAGAGTGCAGACGATTTTCGCGCGACGAGTCACGAGTCCTACCTTAATTGGTACAGACCACTTGGCAGTCACTGACGCCGGAGAACGTACCCGGCGTAGGAGAACAGAACGAGAACGGCGACTCCCAGACGTGCCAAGTTCGTGTGCTCCCCCGGGTAGATCACGCCCTCGATGTAGTGGTCGATGAATCCGCTGGACGGCAGCCCCGCCTGGCCGGCGTTGCGCCGCCCCCAGTCCTCGACGTGGGTCAGGGGACAGTCGACACCGAAGACCGACAGCACCCCCCAGGCCGTTACGGCGAGATGTAACCCGATCGTACGCCGCCACCGCCATGCCAGGAACCCGCCCACGGCCAAGTACGCCAGGAAAGCGAAGTGCACCACCATCGCGATGTCCGCGACGAGGCGATACATCATGGTTCGACAGTAGCGGCCTTCCAGGCGTCCACGATGCCGTGGCCGTAGAAACCGTTGTCCGCCGTGTCGCCCTCGCAGGCGTGCGTGACGCTCTGGCCGTAGGCCTTGTAGACGTACTCGCGCGGCGACGGGCAGGACTTGCGGGTCGCCGTCTTGTAGAGCAGGTCCTCCACCGTGGCCGGGGCGAGCTCCACGCCGCCCCTGCCGGGCTTGCCGAAGCGGCTGATGAGGATGGCGGCGACGCCGGTGGCATGCGGCGCGGCCATCGAGGTGCCTTCGAGGTACTGGTAGTAGGCGCAGGTGCTGCCCTTGCAGCTCTTGACGACGTCGGTGCCCTTGGGCTCGCCGTCGGCGTCGATGCGGGCCGCCTTGCGCAGCACGCGCTCGGGCGCGGCGGCCAGGATGCCACGGGCGGCGTTGGCGCCGCCGTGGCCGTCCAGCACGTCGCCGCCGGGTGCGGCCACGTCGGTCTGCTCCAGGCCGTAGTCGCTGTAGATCGCCTTGCGGCCGGACGGGCCGACGGAGGAGACCGAGATGACGCCGCGCGACTCGGCGGGGACGCTGAGGCAGGAGTTGTCGACCCGGCGCACCTTCTCGTCGCCCTTCGGGTAGCCGGGGCTCTGCCGGTCGACCGTGGGCCGGCCGAGGTCCATGGACCCGTTGCCGAGGGCGGAGACGATCGTGACGCCGCGCGCCCGGGCGTAGTCGACGGCGCGCTGGATGCCGGTGATGATGGCGCGCTGCTCCAGCTGCTGCTTCCTGTTGTCGGAGGAGTTGTCCGGGCAGTTGAACAGCCACGGGTCGACGAAGTAGCTCATGTTGACGACGTCCACGCCGATGTCGGCGGCGTACGCGAGGGCGTCGAGGCTGGGCTTGAGGAAGAAGAACCCGGAGTCCTGGCCGGCCCGGATGTTGACGATCTGCACGCCGGGGGCGACGCCCGCGATGCCGATGCCGTTGATGGGAGAGGCGATCGTGCTGGCCACGTGGGTGCCGTGGCCGTCGTCGTCGGCGTCCACGGGGTCCTTGCAGCCGCTGACCTCGCAGGGGCCGTCGAGCGTCTCGCCCTTGTCGTCCTTGGGCCGGTCGGTGACGAAGTTCCGGCTCAGCGAGCGGTTGAAGTTGGGGGCGATGTCGGGGTGCTTGCCGTCGACGCCGGTGTCGATGACACCGACCAGCACCTTCTTGGTGCCGGGGGCCTTGGCGTTGGCGCGGTCGGCGCCGATCATCCGCATGTCCCACTGGCGGCCGGCGAGCGGCTCGCCCCTGGCCTCGGTGAACGAGCTCGCGTCGGGGAAGGCCGCCCTCCCCGCGGTGCGGCCCGCGGCGACGCCGATGCGCCGGTCCGGGGAGACGCCCACTATGGACGGGTCCGCGCCGGCGTCCACGGTGAAGCGGTCGCCGTCGGCCCTGGCCATGAGGTAGCCGAGGCGGGTGTCCGCCGACAGCTGGGTGCCGCCGGCCCGCTCGACGGCGGCCTCGGCCTCGTTGCGTTTGCCCGGGGCGTAGAAGACGAGGTAGTCACCCTTGCCCGCGCTCCTGGTCTGCTGGGCGGAGGGGGTGCCGGCCTGCTCGGTGGCGGGTTTCTGCGGTCGTTGGGCCGTCCCGGGCGAGCAGGAGCTCAGCGCGACCACGGCGGCCAGCGCAGACAAGCCAGAGACGACCCGCCGCATAGTTCCCCCATCCGATATGCCGCAGAATCTGCATGTTCCCGACAGTCATCGACTGATGCAACCTAGTACCGAAATTTCGGTCGATGGGGGGCGAAGCAGGCGTTCAGGCGGGCCGGGATCCCCGGCCCGCCTGTACGCGGGATCAGACCAGCGGGCGCGCGGTCGGCAGGATCGGGTACGGCAGTGCCGTGTCCCCGGTCAGGAACCGGTCCACACCCGAGGCGGCGGCGCGCCCCTCGGCGATGGCCCACACGATGAGTGACTGCCCGCGGCCGATGTCACCGGCCACGAACACGCCGTCCACCTTCGACATGTACGTCTTGTCGCGCGCCACGTTGCCCCTGGCGTCGTAGAAGCCGTCGCCGGCGGCCTCGGCCAGGTCCTGCAGCAGCGAGCCCTTCTCCGGCCCGACGAAGCCCATGGAGAGCGTGACCAGCTCGGCCGGGATCTCCCGCTCGGTGCCGGGGATCGGCTTGAACCCGGCCTGCGGCCCCTCGACGCCGACCAGCCGCAGCGCCCGCACGTTGCCGTCGGCGTCGCCGACGAACTCCGTGGTGGAGACGGCGTACAGGCGCTCGCCGCCCTGCTCGGCCAGCTCCTCGTGGGCGCTCTCCACCTTGAACAACATCGGGTACGTCGGCCACGGCTGATTGTCGGGCCGCGCCTGAGGCGGCGTCGGCATGATCTCCAGCTGGGTGACCGACGCGGCGCCCTGCCGGATCGCCGTGCCGATGCAGTCCGCGCCGGTGTCACCGCCGCCGATGACCACCACGTGCTTGCCCTCGGCCGAGATCGGCGACCGGTCGAAGTCGCCCTCCTGGACCTTGTTGGACAGCGGCAGGTATTCCATCGCCTGGTGGACGCCCTTGAGCTCGCGCCCGGGCACCGGCAGGTCGCGCCACTGGGTGGCGCCGCCCGCGAGCACCACGGCGTCGAACTGCTCGCGCAGCTGGGCGGCCGTGACGTCGACACCGACGTTGACGCCGGTGCGGAACTCGGTGCCCTCGGCCCGCATCTGCGCCAGGCGCCGGTCGATGTGGCGCTTCTCCATCTTGAACTCGGGGATGCCGTAGCGCAGCAGGCCGCCGATGCGGTCGGCGCGCTCGAACACCACCACGTCGTGCCCCGCCCTGGTCAGCTGCTGGGCGGCGGCCAGGCCCGCGGGCCCCGAGCCGACGACCGCGACCCTCCTGCCGGTCCTGACGGGCGCCGGCTGCGGGGTCACCCAGCCCTCGGAGAACGCCCGATCGATGATCTCGACCTCGACCCGCTTGATCGCCACCGGGTCGGAGTTGATGCCGAGCACGCACGCCGCCTCGCACGGAGCCGGGCAGAGCCTGCCGGTGAACTCCGGGAAGTTGTTCGTGGCGTGCAGCCGCTCGATCGCCTCGCGCCAGTCGGTGCGGTAGACGAGGTCGTTCCACTCGGGGATGAGGTTGCCCAGCGGGCAGCCGTTGTGGCAGAACGGGATGCCGCAGTCCATGCAGCGGGCCGCCTGCTTGGTCAGCTTCTCCTGCGAGAAGTCCTGATAGACCTCACGCCAGTCGCTGATGCGCACGTCCACGGGGCGGCGCGCCGGCAGCTCCCGGTCGTGCGTGAAAAAACCCTTGGGGTCAGCCATCGGTACGCCTCCCTTGGCCCTGAACAGTGGTTGACATGCACAGCCGGCCATCATGGCCAGGCTCATCACGGCGGGTCATGACTGCACCGCGGCGGCCATGACCGCCTCGTCGATGTCCCTGCCTTCGATGCGGGCGGCCTCAGCTGCCGCCAGCACCCTCTTGTAGTCGGTCGGCATGACCTTGCCGAACCTGGCCAGCGCCGCGTCCCAGTCGGCCAGCAGCTGCTTGGCCACCGGCGAACCGGTCTCCGCGAAGTGCTTCTCGACCGTCTCCTTGAGGAACTCGGCGTCCTGCTCGGTGATCGCCTCGATGGCCACCATCTCGCGGTTGACCCGCTCGGTCCTCAGGTCCAGCAGGTACGCGACACCGCCCGACATGCCGGCCGCGAAGTTGCGCCCGGTCGAACCCAGCACCACGACCTTGCCGCCGGTCATGTACTCGCAGCCGTGGTCGCCCACGCCCTCGACGACCGCCGTGGCGCCGGAGTTGCGCACGCAGAACCGCTCGCCCACGACGCCGCGGATGAACACCTCTCCGGACGTGGCGCCGTACAGAGCGACGTTGCCGGCGATGATCTGCCCGTCGAGCGGGGCCGACTCGTGCGGGCGCACGGTGATGCGGCCGCCCGACAGGCCCTTGCCGAGGTAGTCGTTGGCGTCGCCGGTCAGCCGCAGCGTGACGCCGCGCGGCACGAACGCGCCGAACGAGTTGCCCGCCGACCCGGTGAACGAGGTGTCGATGGTGTTGTCGGGCAGGCCCTGGCCGCCGTACCGCTTGGTCACCTGGTAGCCGAGCATGGTGCCGACCGTGCGGTTGACGTTGCGGATGGGCAGCTCCAGCGTGACCGGGGTGCCGTCCTTGAGCGCGCCCTCGGCGAGCTGGATGAGCGTGTTGTCGAGCGCGTGCTCCAGCCCGTGGTCCTGGCCGACGATCCGGCGCAGCGCGGTGCCCTCGGGCAGCTCGGGCCGGTGCAGGATCGGCGACAGGTCGAGGCCGCCGGCCTTCCAGTGGTTCTCGGCCGCCGACATGTCCAGCATCTCGACGTGGCCGATCGCCTCGTCGAGCGAGCGGAAGCCCAGCTCGGCGAGGTATTCGCGGATCTCCTGGGCGACGAACTCGAAGAAGTTGACCACGAACTCGGGCTTGCCGGAGAAGCGCTTGCGCAGCTCGGGGTTCTGCGTGGCCACGCCCACCGGGCAGGTGTCGAGGTGGCAGACCCGCATCATCACGCAGCCGGAGACGACCAGCGGCGCGGTGGCGAAGCCGTACTCCTCGGCGCCGAGCAGCGCCGCGATGACGACGTCGCGGCCGGTCTTGAGCTGGCCGTCCACCTGGACGACGATGCGGTCGCGCAGGCCGTTCAGCAGGAGCGTCTGCTGGGTCTCGGCCAGGCCGAGCTCCCACGGCGCGCCCGCGTGCTTGAGCGACGTGAGCGGCGAGGCGCCGGTGCCGCCGTCGTGGCCGGAGATGAGCACCACGTCGGCGTGCGCCTTCGACACGCCCGCGGCGACCGTGCCGACGCCGACCTCGGCCACCAGCTTCACGTGGACCCTGGCCTCCGGGTTGGAGTTCTTCAGGTCGTGGATCAGCTGGGCGAGGTCCTCGATCGAGTAGATGTCGTGGTGCGGCGGCGGCGAGATGAGGCCGACGCCGGGCGTGGAGTGCCGGGTCTTGGCGATCCACGGGTAGACCTTGTGGCCGGGCAGCTGGCCGCCCTCACCGGGCTTGGCGCCCTGGGCCATCTTGATCTGCACGTCGGCCGCGTTGACGAGGTATTCGGAGGTGACGCCGAACCGGCCCGAGGCCACCTGCTTGATGGCGCTGCGGCGCTCGGGGTCGTACAGGCGCTCGGGGTCCTCGCCGCCCTCGCCGGTGTTGGACTTGCCGCCGAGGCGGTTCATCGCGATGGCGAGCGTCTCGTGCGCCTCGACCGAGATCGAGCCGTACGACATCGCGCCGGTCGAGAACCGCTTGACGATGCTCTCGACGGGCTCGACCTCCTCGATGGGGATCGACGTGCCCTTGCGCAGCTTGAACAGGCCGCGCAGCGTCATCAGCTGCTCCGCCTGGGAGTCGACGAGGTTCGTGTACTCCTTGAAGATCTCGTAGCGCCGCGTCCTGGTGGCGTGCTGCAGCTTGAAGACCGTCTCGGGGTTGAACAGGTGCGGCTCGCCCTCGCGCCGCCACTGGTACTCGCCGCCGACCTGGAGCCTGCGGTGCGGGTTCTCCACCCGCGGGTAGGCGTGGCGGTGACGCTGCGCGACCTCCTCGGCCAGCACGTCGAAGCCGACGCCGCCCAGGCGCGAGGTGGTGCCGGTGAAGCAGGAGTCGACGACCTCCTGGCTCAGGCCGAGCGCCTCGAAGATCTGCGCGCCGGTGTAGGAGGCCACCGTCGACACGCCCATCTTGGACATGACCTTGATGACGCCCTTGCCGTACGCCTTGATCAGGTTGCGCACGGCCTTGCGCTTGTCGATCGGCAGCGCGCCGGCGTCGGCGAGGTCCTCGATCGTCTCGATGGCGAGGTACGGGTTGATCGCGCCGGCGCCGTACCCGATGAGCAGGGCCATGTGGTGGCACTCGCGGGCCTCGCCGGTCTCGATGACAAGACCGATCTTGGTGCGGGTCTTCTCCTGGATCAGGTGGTGGTGCACCGCGCCGGTGAGCAGCAGCGCCGGGATCGGCGCCATCGACTCGGACGAGCCGCGGTCGGACAGCACGATGATGCGCGCGCCGTTCGCGATCGCCTGCGACGCCTCGGCCCGGATCTCCTCCAGCCGGTGCAGCAGCGCCTCGCCGCCGCCCGCGACCTCGTACAGGCCGCTGATGACGTACGGGTGGAAGCCCGGCAGGTCGTGCTCGTCGTTGATGTGGATGATCTTGGCGAGCTCTTCGTTGTCGATCACCGGGTACGGCATGACCAGCTGCCGGCACGACGACGGCCCCGGCTCCAGCAGGTTGCCCTCGGGCCCGAGGGTGCTGGCCAGGGAGGTGACCAGCTCCTCGCGGATGGCGTCCAGCGGCGGGTTGGTGACCTGCGCGAACAGCTGGGTGAAGTAGTCGTACAGCAGCCGCGGCTTTTCGCTCAGCACGGCTACGGGCGTGTCGGTACCCATGGAGCCGATCGGCTCGGCGCCGGTCTTCGCCATCGGCGACAGGATGATGCGCAGCTCTTCCTCGGTGTAGCCGAAGGTCTGCTGCCGCTTGACGAGCGCCTCGTGCGTGGGGATCTCGCGCTGGCGGGCGGGCAGCTCCTCGAAGCGCACCAGGCCGGCGTGCAGCCAGTCGGCGTACGGCAGCTCGGCGGCCAGCTCCGCCTTGATCTCGTCGTCCTCGATGATCTTGCCGCGGGCGGTGTCGATGAGGAACATCCGGCCGGGCTGCAGGCGGCCCTTGCGGACGACGTCCTCGGGCTTGATGTCGAGCACGCCGGCCTCGGAGGCGAGCACGACGAGGCCGTCGGCGGTCACCCAGAAGCGGCCGGGGCGCAGGCCGTTGCGGTCGAGGACGGCGCCGGCGAGGGTGCCGTCGGTGAACGTGATCGAGGCGGGGCCGTCCCAGGCCTCCATCATCGTGGAGTGGAACTCGTAGAACGCGCGCCGCGAGGCGTCCATCTCGGTGTGGTTCTCCCACGCCTCGGGGATCATCATCAGCACGGCGTGCGGGAGGCTGCGGCCGCCCATGTGGAGGAGTTCGAGGGCCTCGTCGAAGCTGGCGGTGTCGCTTCCCTCTGGGTCGCAGATGGGGAAAAGTCGCGAAATATCGCCCGGGATGTGGGCGGACTGCAACATCGCCTCGCGGGCCCGCATCCAGTTGCGGTTGCCCTTGACGGTGTTGATCTCACCGTTGTGTGCGATGTAGCGGTACGGGTGCGCCAGCGGCCAGCTCGGGAACGTGTTGGTGGAGAAACGCGAGTGCACCAGCGCGATCGCGCTCTCGTAGCGCTCGTCGCTCAGGTCGGGGAAGAACGGCTCGACCTGCTCGGGGGTGAGCATGCCCTTGTAGACGACCGTCCTGGCCGACAGCGACGGGAAGTAGACCCGGGCCTCGTGCTCGGCGCGCTTGCGCAGGCAGAAGGCGAGGCGGTCGAGGTCGAGCCCCGTGCGCCCGGCGGGGTCGGACACGAAGAGCTGGGCGAAATGCGGCATGACGGCCCGGGCGCTCGGCCCCGGCAGCGTACGGTCGACCGGCACGTCGCGCCAGCCGAGCACGGTCAGGCCCTCCTCGGCCGCGATCTCCTCGATCAGGCGGACCGCGGCGCCCCTGGCCTCGTCGTCCACGGGCAGGAAGGCGATGCCGGTGGCGTACGCACCGGCGGCCGGCAGCTCGAAGGGCACGACCGCGCGGTAGAACGCCTCGGGGATCTGCGTCAGGATGCCGGCGCCGTCGCCGGTGTCCGGCTCGCTACCCTTGGCCCCCCGGTGGTCGAGATTGCACAGCGCCGTCAGCGCCTTCACCACGATCCCGTGGTCACGCCGCCCCGCGACGTCGGCCACCATGGCGACACCACAGGCGTCGTGCTCGTTGGCGGGGTGGTACAGGCCCTGAGGCTCGGGGAAACCGAGGTGGGCAGCAGGCATTGAATCCCTCCCGTCGTCATCGTCTGTCATGAACTGCTGTACAGGCGGGGACGACGTTGGCCCTGCTGCATACCGTGGGTAGAGATTACCGCACCCTGCCGGAATGGTGCCCACAGCGTCCGCATTGCGAACATTGGCCACCATCCCAGCATGCGAACTCCCTATCCCAAACCCCGGACCAGGCGAGCGGAATTCCCGATCCGCGCGACGATTTCCGCCCGGGCGGACGAGCCGGTTCCGCCTGGGCGGACGGGCCGGACGAGAGGTCGATAGGGTGCCACCATGGAGCGTGAGGGGGTCGAGCGGCTGCTCGCGGAGGCCGGGGCCGACAGCAGGCGGTTGCGGCACGCGCTGGCGCTGCTGAGCGACGGCCAGTGGTGGACGCTGGCCGACGTGGTCCGGCAGAGCGCCACGTCCCGGCGCACCGTCGAGTCGCTCGTCCGCGAGCTCCCCCTGGAGCACGACGGCGACCGGTTCCGCATGCCGCTCGTCGACGCGCCCGACTACCAGGACCTCCTGGCCGTGGCGCCGCCGCCGGAAGACCCGGTGGCCCACCTCGTGCCCCACTACGGCCACGCCCTCGACCGGCTCACCGACCTGATCGCGAAGGCGCCGCGGGCCCGCCATGTGCTCGACCACGTCTCCGCCACGCCCGAGACCGTGCTGCGGCGGGCGCTGCTGCTCGGCGCCCGGTTCTGGCTGCCGGGCGCACGGCTGCTGTGCGTGGGCGACCACGACCTGACCTCGCTGGCCGTCAAGCTCGTCCATCCCGAGGCCGACGTCACGGTGGTCGACGTCGACGAGCGCATCCTGGCCTACATCGACGAGCAGGGGCTGGGCGTCCGCACCCGCTGGGCCGACCTGCGGCTGGGGCTGCCGCCGTCCGCGCGCGAGCACGACCTCGCCGTCACCGACCCGCCGTACACGCCGGAGGGTACGGGCCTGTTCGTGGCGCGCGCCCTGGAGGGGCTGAAGGACGACGGGCGGGTGCTGCTGGCGTACGGCGCCAGCGAGCGCACGCCGATGCTGGCCCTGAAGGTGCAGCAGGAGCTGTCACAGCTCAACCTGGTCTACGAAGCCGTTTATCCCGACTTCAACCGATATTTCGGGGCGGAAGCCATCGGGTCGGCGGCCGACCTGTACATCCTGCGCCCGACTTCCAAGACCCGCCCCGCCGTCCAGTCACGCCTTAGCCGCCTGTCCACCGCCATCTACACCCAGGGCCCGCAGTCCGTCGAAAGCGCCGCCGGCGCGTCCACGGCCTCGGCGACGGCCCTGGAAGGCTTCGAGCCGGACCTACTGGTCGGCGACTGGCCCAAGGACCTCACACCACCGCGGGTCAAACTCCCGACATGGCTCGCCAAGCCATACGCCGCCGCGCCGGAGCGCGTCGCCGTAGCCGTGCCACCGGGCCTGGAGTCCGCACTCCCCCGCCTGCTCCTCGCGACCCGCGCCCCCCAGGTCCGCGTCCTGCTCTCCGGCGCGCTCCCACCGCTCCCGCAACCCCTCTCCACCGTGTACGACCTGCGCCCCGGCGACGGCATCCTCGACGCCGTACGCCTCCCGCACCCCACCGACGAGGCCGCCTCGGTCCTGCGCCGCATCCTCGACAACGGCCACGCCAAACTGGCCAACACCTGGCGCGAAGCCCTGATCGCCGTCGCCCGCTCCCAGGGCACGGCCCTCACGAAGAACGACGCCCGCACCCTGATCCGCCAGGCAGCCCCCTGGTCCGACGACCTGACACCGCTCGAAACCCCCCTCCACCACCTGACGGCCCTGCCAGCCGCCGTAACGACCACGGTCACCGCCCTCACCACCACCCTCTAGCGGCGGCGCCGTGGACGGCGACCGTCTTGGCCGCCCACGCCACACAGATCGCCACCCCACCAGGACGACCACGCCCCCAGCGTCGCTTCCGGCCACCCACGTCCTCTTGTCAGCGAACGGTGCCCGCACCCTGATCGTCGGACAGCGGAGTGACCCGACACCCCGCCCGCGAGGCCGCCCTCCACCGCCTGTCCGCCCTACCGACACAGTCACCGCCGTCCCCACTGGCCGACGCGGCCGGCCGCCTGACCAATGGCGCGCCATCTCGCGGCTACGCCTCAGCGGTCGGCGATCCCCCGAGGCGCCTGCCACCATGAGTTCCGGCCGGATCTCAGGTCTGTCCTGGTGACCGTCCCAGCGCGTCGTACGACGCTGCTCGGCACGAGACACCACGGAGGACACCATGACGACCACGCCGAGTGACCCCGCGCTGCCCGGCCGCCCGCCCATCGTCGACCTGGTCACCTGGCAGACCGCCCGTGACGAGCTCCTGGCCCGCGAGAAGGCCCACACCCGCGAGGGCGACGCCATCGCGGCGCCCGCCGCCGGCTGCCGATGGTGGAGCTCGACGGGACGGCGGACGTCGTCGGCGCCGACGGCCCTGTCCCGTTCCCGCACCTGTTCCAGGGCCGCGACGAGCTCGTGGTCCACCAGCACATGTGGTACGACGACGCGCCGCACCAGGGGCAGTGCGAGGGCTGCACCACCACGGCCTGGCACCTGAAGGACGCCGCCTACCTGAACGCCCGCGGCGTCTCGTTCGCCGTCCTGACCACGGGCAGGTGGGACGAGGTGGCCTCCTACGTCGAGTTCATGGGCTACACCCAGCTCTGGTACTCGGTGCGCGACGTTGACCCGCCGGTCGGCGGCAGCATGGGTCACATCACCTGCTTCCTGCGCGACGGCGACCGCGTGTTCCTCACCTACTCGACGACGGGCCGCGGCAACGAGCCGGTCAACGGTTCCTTGAGCCTGCTCGACATGACGCCCTACGGCCGCGGCGAGGCGTGGGAGGACAAGCCCCAGGGCTGGCCCGAGGGGAGCGGCCCGTGCTGGTCCTGGCGCTCGGACGCGGACGGGAACGCCAGCTGGGGCCCGACCAGCCGCCCCGTGCCGCAGTGGACCCGCCCCGGCGCGACCCCCGTGGAGACGCTCGGCCGGTACGGCCACCACCACTGACGCGCCTTCGTCGACGGCATCGGCGAAGGTGTCTGTTGCCGGGCAGATCCTCCGGACGATGCGAGGTTCGCCCGCACGCGACCACGAGACCCTCCCCGCCAACCCACGAAGCCCTGAGCTGGACCACCGCCCACCGGGCAGCTCGGCAACCGCCTCACCCCGCTGACCGAGTACACAGACGCTCTCTCTAAGATCAGCGGACCAGCCCGACACCTCAGCGGTCGCGGGTCAGGGATCGGCGCTCCCCGACGGCGCTACGGCGCCGGCCGGTTCAGGTGGCGGCGACGACGCGGTTCTGGACCACGCGACCGAGGCCGTCGAGGGCGACGAGGGCCCCCACCAAGTCGTCCGCGCTCGCCTTCCCGCCCACCCAGCTCACCGTCACGAAGTGGCCCATGGCGCGGACCTGGGCGCTGCTGCCGACGGCGTCGAACGCGATGCCCTGCCGTACGAACCCGTCCTTGCGCAGCCCCGCCACCAGCGCGTCCGCCGCCCGCCCGTCACCGAGGTTGAAGATGACGAACTGCCCCGCCATCCCCCCGCCCCGGTACGTGGCCTGGAGTGCCTGCGTGCATCCCTCGGCCGAGACACCCCACAGGACCTCGGCACAGTCGCCGAACTGCGCCGTGGCGTCCAGAGTCAGTGCGCCCAGAGTGCGGGTGGCCGGAGTGAAGACCTCGTCGAGGGTCAGCGGCGCGGCGTCGGCCTGCCGGGTGTCGATGGCCGCGTAGAAGGCGGAGGTCGGCTCAGCGTGGAACATGGCCGGCCGCGGCTCCTCCCCACGCAGCCACAACCACCCGGCCACGGCGACAGCCACCACACCAGCGGCCACCACGACAGGAATGACGACACGTCGGGACATCAGCCAGTCTCCCCCGAACCGACGACGTTGCATGGCATCAGACCACCGCTCCCACACCTACGACCACGCCGAACAACCCCCGGCCGCACGAACCCTCACCATGACGACCCCAGAAGGCCCCACCGCCGCATCGGACGCCGCCGTCACCACGACCACCCCGCACGGCACCGTCACCGTGCGGACGACGCCCATGACCACCCCGAACGGCGCCGCGACCGCACCACGCGGCACCACAATCCCGCCGAACGGCGCCGTCACCACGCCAGACGACACCACGACCACCCCGCACAACGCCGTGACCGCACCACACGGCGCCCCGCGGACGAGCAGCGCTCAGGGCGACGCGGTGGGCCGCCTCGCCGGCGCGGCACCGCACCGGGGCGCGCTCTCCCCCGCCTACGACCACTTCGAACGGCATCAGGAGGACGGCCCCGTGACGGCGACGACCCGGCGGTAGACGGCCTTCTCCGCTCCGCGCAAGGCCAGGGTGAGGGAGACGAAGTCGTCCTCGGTGTCGGGCTCCGCGCCGTCGACCCTGCCGATCCACACCAGGCCGACGTAGTGACCCAGCGCGTAACCCCCGGCCTCGGAGTAGCCGCCCGCGGGGAAGGCCGCCTTGGAGGACTCAAGGGGGTGCGTCCAGCCGCCACGGTAAAGCGTCTTCAAAGAGTCGACCAATCCCGCGGCCGACTCGCCGTCCTTGAGGTTGAGTAGCGTGTACTGCCCCACGTACCGGCCGTCGGAGCTGGCATACAGACCTCGGGCGGCCTGGGTGCAGCCGCCGTCCGACACCTGTTCGAGGAGACTGTCACCCCACAGCACGGCGGCGCAGTCGGCGTCGAGCTGTTTGGCGACGAGCTTGAGCTTGAGCTTCTTGGTGACGGGCAACTCGCTCTCCCCGAACACCTCCTTCTCGGTGAGCGCCTTGGCGTCCTCGGCACGCTCGGCCAAAGGCGCGAACAGCTTGGGCGAGCCCCAGCCGTGGAACACCTGCGGCAGCGCCGCGTCCGGGACGATCACGGCGACGCCGGCCTGTCGTTCGGGCGAGTGGTCGCCGAGCGACTGGATGGCCGCCACCAGACCTCCGGCACCCGCGAGCACGACGACGACCGTGGCGATGACGACGATCAGCCGCTGTTGTTCCGGCCGCAGCCCCATGCCGGTGAGCACCGGGAACTGCCAGTCCGAGCGCGGCGGCCGCCGCCGCTGCCGGGCCGCACCGCCCGACCGCCCGCCGGCTTCGGCGGCCTGCGCCGCCAGGTCGCGCGACGCGGCCTCCGCCCGGGCGCGTCCGCCGACCCGAGGAAATCCCTCGAACCCAGCAGAACCGTTCTCCTCACCACCGGCGTCCTCAGAAGCCCACTCCCACTGCGACTCCTGATCCCGCTCACCCCGAGCAGAACCACCGCCACGGGACATCCCCTCACCCCGCTGGCCCTCAGGACCACCGGAACGGGCGACCTCCTCACCCCGCCGGACCGCACGACGGCCACCAGCACGGGACACGCCCTCGGTCTGCGAGCTCCCGGCAACATCACCGGAACGGGGTGCCCGGTCGATCCGTTCGCCCCCGGTGACACCGCTGAGGTGGGAGGTCTCCTCGGCCCATCCGGCCCCAGCGGAACGAGACGGCCTCGCGAGCCTGTCGGCCTGGGCCGGATCGTCGACGCGAGGAAGCTCCTCGAACCCGTCGGTGTGCCCAGCCGCCCGGTCGCCGCGACTTCTCCGACGCCCGCCGTCCGAGCGGCTCCGCCGCCGACGACCACCGTCAGCGCCGTCAGCGCCGTCTTGCCACCCGGAACCGCTGTCCGCGCGAGCCGCCTGCCGGCTCCCGTCGCCCGGAGCCGCCGCAGCACCGCGCCCGCGTTCCGCCACGCCAGGTTGCCCGCCATCACCCGGACCCGTGGCTTCCCAGCCACCACTCTCCGCCCGCGCCGCCTCCCAAGCACCACTTCCCGGCCGCGCCGCCTCCCAAGCACCACTTCCCGGCCGCGCCGCCTCCCAAGCACCACTCTCCGGCCGCGCCGCCTCCCAACTACCGCTTCCGGAGCGCGCCGCCTGCCGGCCGCCGCTCTCGGGCCGCGCCGCCTCCCAACTACCGCTTCCAGAACCCGTACCTGACCGGCCGCCATCCCGCGGACTGCGCGCGTCACGGCCACCGTGTTCGGGGTGCGCCGCGTCCCAACCGCCGCTTGCCGTGCGGGGGTCGCGGCCGGTGTTCGTGGCGAAGAAGTCTTCGCCTGGCCCCGCGACCGGTGACGTGCCGTCGCTCTGTCCGGCCCCCTGCCAGTCGCCGGCCGCGCGATCGGCGGATCGACCGTCGCGCGTACGCCCCGCCCGTCGGGCGGCGCGTCCACCGGCTGACCGGCCGCGCCGCCCGGCACCGGGTGCCGGGCGCTCGTTCCCGATCTCCGGCCGACCCGGCTCACCTGTGGAGCCGCCACCCGTCAGCGGCCGGCCACCATCGCCGGGCGGCGCAGGCCAGCCACCTCCAGCGCCTCTGCCCGCGCCACCGTCGTCGCCCGCGAACCAGCCGCCGTCAGCGCCTTGAGCGGACCGAACGTCACCCGCCGCAGACCAGCCACCCTCCACACCCTGAGCGGACCGAACGTCACCCGCCGCAGACCAGCCACCCTCCACACCCTGAGCGGACCGAACGTCACCCGCCGCAGACCAGCCACCCTGGGCACCGCTCGCGGAGCGGCCTTCGCCGCCTGCGAACCAACCACCCTCGACACCCTGAGTGGAACGGAGGTCGCCAGCCGCCCAGCCGTCGGTGGCTCGGGCGTCGTGGCGGCCGGTGACCGGCCGGCCGCCATCGGCTCCCGGACCCGGCCGACCGTGGCCTGCGGGGCCCGCCTGACCGGCGTCAGCGCCCGCCCACCAGCCGTCGGACGCCGTGTGCTGCCCGGCGTCACCCGCCCACCGGCCGTCGGACGGCGGGTGATGCGCGGCGTCACCCGCCCATCTGCCGTCGGACGGCATGTGGTGCGGGGCGTCGGCGCCCGCCTGCCAGGCTGCGGTCGAGTCACCCGGATGAGGCCAGGCGCCGTTGCCCGGAACGTGGCCGTTACCGCGGCCCATGCCGTCCGCGGCGCTCGCCGAACGGCCGCCGCTACGGCGCACGCCGTCCGCGGGTCCCGCGGAGCGGGCGTTGCGCCCCGTGTCGTCGGCCGAGCCTGTCGAGCGGTCGTCGTTCGGTCGGCCGCCGGGAGACGGCGTGCCTCTTCTGCGGGCCATCACAGCCCCGTCGTCCCGATCAGGTTGCCGACGCCGAACGTGACGCCGGCCGCCACCGCCCCCACCAGGAGCTGACGCAGCCCGGTGTACCACCAGCTGCGTGCCGTCACGGCCGAGACCAGCGCGCCCGCCGCGAACAGCGCCACGCACGACACCCCCGCCGACCACCCGAGGTGCTCAGCCCCGAACACGTACGGCAGCAGGGGCAGCAGCGCCCCCACCGCGAACGACAGGAACGACGAGACCGCCGCCACCACGGGCGACGGCAGGTCGCCCGGAGCCACACCGAGCTCGGCCCGGGAGTGGACCTCCAGCGCGTGCTCGGGGTCGCGTGAGATCTGCCGCGCCACCTCGACGGCCAGATCGGGCGTCACGCCCTTGTCGACGAACGTCTGGGCGAGCTCGGCCAGCTCGTCTTCGGGGTGGCGGGCCAGCTCGCGGCGTTCGACGGCGATCTCCGCCTGGGCCAGCTCGCGCTGGCTGGCGACCGAGACGTATTCGCCGCCCGCCATGGACAGCGCCCCGGCGGCCAGGCCGGCGACGCCACCGAGGGCGATGATCTTGGTGTTGCCGGTGCCGCCCGCGACGCCTGCGATGAGCGCGAAGTTCGACACCAGGCCGTCCATCGCGCCGAACACCGAGGGCCGCAACCAGCCCCCTGTGACGTCGCGGTGGTGGTGGTGGGCCTCCGCGCGGCCGCTCATCAGGAGCTCTTCTCCTTCGTCGCGGGTTCGGTGGCGTCGGGCGCGTCACCCGCCCCTGCTGCGTCGTCGCCGGAGCCCTCGGCCCGCGGCTCGCCGCCCTCCGGCGAGCCGCCCTCGGACGGATCAGGTCCGGAAGGACGATCATCGGAACCGCCGGGCGGGGCGGCCGAGGACTCGCCCGTGCCGGGGTCGGCCTGGCCGGACGCGTGCTCCGGATCGACCTCCGCGCCCGGCATGTCAGACAGGTCGGACGGCCCCAACACGACCTCGTCGCCCGTCTTGTTCCTGGTCGCCCAGAAGTACACGAGCGCGCCGACGAAGAGCACGATCGCCGTCCACTGGTTGAGCCGCAGCCCGAGGAAGTGGACCGCGTGGTCGACCCCGCCCACGGGGTCGATGCGCAGCCCCTCGATCCAGAAGCGGCCGAGCGTGTAGCCGGCGACGTAGAGGGCGAACAGCCGCCCGTGGCGCAGCGCGAGGCGGCGCCCCACGAAGATCAGCGCGAAGCCGAGCGCGAGGTTCCACAGCGACTCGTACAGGAACGTGGGGTGGTAGAGGACGCCGGGCTCGCCCCCGTGGTCGACATCGATCTCCAGGCCCCACGGCAGCGTCGTGGGCGAGCCGTACAGCTCCTGGTTGAACCAGTTGCCCCAGCGGCCGATGGCCTGCGCGAAGGCGATGCCGGGCGCGACGGTGTCGGCGATCGCGCTCATGGACAGGCCGCGCTTGCGCGCGGCCAGCCACACGCCGACGGCGCCGAGCGCGATCGCGCCCCAGATGCCGAGACCGCCTTCCCAGATGAACAGCGCCTGGATCGGCTCCTTGATCGCGCGGCTGCCGAAGTAGGTCTGCCAGTCGGTGATGACGTGGTAGAGCCGGCCGCCGATCAGGCCGAAGATGACCGCGGGGACCGCGATGTCGATGATCGTCCCCGGCCGGCCGCCGCGGGCGCGCCAGCGCCGCTCGCTCAGCCAGACGGCGACGACGACGCCGAGCACGATGCAGAGTGCATAAGCCCGGATCGGGATGATTCCGAGATACCAGACCCCCTGGGAAGGGCTGGGAATCGAGGCAAGGGGCATGTCACGTGAGGGTAGCGGAAGCGAGCCTACTTGGCCGCCCCGGTAATCTCATCGCGCAGCTGCCGCGGGCTGAAGAGCACCCCATTGTCTATTTCCGTGCCGTTCAGTTTCACTGTCGGCGTGTGCTGGATCTTCTGCTCGTCGAGGATCTTCTTGCTGTACGCGGCCTGTGCCTCGCGGTTCTTCTCCTGGGTGACGCAGGCGTCGAAGCCGGGCGAGGTCACGCCGGCCTCCTTGCCCCACTGCTTGAGCTGGTCGGGCGTGAACCCGGGCTCGGTCTCCGAAGGCTGGTTGCGGAAGAGGAGGTCGTGGAAGGCCATCCACTGCTTGCCGTCGGCGACGCACCGGGCGGCGTTGGCCGCGCGCATGGAGTTGGACCGGGTCGGCTCCTGCGAGAAGATCGTGATCGGGTGGTAGACGACCTTGACCTTGCCCTCGAGAGCGAGGTTCTTGAACGTCGCGCCGCTGACCCGCTCCAGCTCCTTGCAGGCGGGGCACTGGAAGTCCTCGTAGATGTCGACCACGGGCGCGGTGACGCCGGCCTTGGCCATCACGACGCTGCCGTCGGGCTGGATGGAGACCGGCGCGAGCTGGGAGGCGGCCTCCTCCGAGCGGGAGTTCATGGCGGCGTACCACCAGCCGGCACCCACCGCGGCGACCGCCACCACACCGGTGGTCACGTACGTCGCCAGCCGCTTGCGCCGTTCGCGGGCGCGGGCGGCGGCCTGCTGTTCCTTGATCTTGTCGCGCGCCGACTTCGGCATGGTGTTCGTCCGTCCGCCCTTGGTGGTCATCGTTCGTCCTCCTCGTCATCACTCCTGCCGCCCTCGATGCCGAGGGCTCCGTCGAGCGCGAAACGGCCCGGCGGGAATCGCACCGCCCAGGCGGCGAGCAGCACCAGACCGAAGTCGCGCACGATGTCGAGCAGGTAGGTAGGCTCCTGTCCGGCCCCGAGCTGGCCGCCACCGCCGAAGCAGCCGCAGTCGATCCGCAGGCCGTTCGCCCACGCCCAGGCGATGCCGAAGACGAACGCGAACATGAGCAGCCCGGCGATGACACCGGCCACCCTGGTCAGCAGACCGACGACCAGCAGCAGGCCGACCACGATCTCCAGGATCGGCAGGGCGTAGCCCACCGGGACGGCGACCGACTCGGGCAGCAACTGGTAAGCCTTGACCGCCACGACAGAGTCGGCCGGGTTGCCGATCTTGAGCCCGCCTGCCGCGATCAGCACCCCGCCCACGACGAACCGCGCGACGGTCGTCACCCAGAGTATCGTCATTGTCGCTTTGGGTGACAATGGGAACGATGACGCGGTCACGAATTGTCTCTCCTCTGCCTCTGCGCCGGGATGCGCACAGTACCCGGGAATCCATCCGATCACGCCGCAGATAAGCATCAGCTAAGCCAGCTTTCACCTTGCCATCGGGGAGATTGTCGTTTTCACCCGCTCAAGGTAAAAGTTGCTCATACAAGCAAAGAAGGACGCATCCGTTACGAGCTTCGCCCGGCGGGCGCAGATCGTGGGCACGACCATCGCCACGATCCACGGCGACCTGGCGGAGTTCATGGGACGGCGGGTCAGCGCCAGGGCGACGGCCGCCCGACGCGCTGGACGCGTACATCCGCTCACTGGTGGAGTACGTGCGGGACCGTCGCGCCGAGATGCGCGCGGCCACGGAGATCTCCGTCAATTGGCGGCCGGAGGGCGGCGCGGCGCTGAGCGAGGCTGCCACGAGCCCGTCCGCGCTGCCCCATCTCGGACGGTTGCCCGCCCGGGGTCAGGAGAGCGGCGAGTTCGGGACGTTCAACCGCCGGGTGATGGCGACGGCGCTCCAGCGGGCGCTGGACGGGCTGCCGTTCCCGCTGGAGGCGGACCCCGACGCCGACCTCGACGAGTACGCCGACGAGCTGGCCGCGCTCTTCGCCCGCGCCACGCGAGGAGCGGGGCCCTCATGGACCTTGCTCGGCAGCCCCGATCATCACCCCGCCCCAGACAACACGCCATCGTTTGTCCGGAAATTTCGTCATCCAACCTGACGCACAACGTCAAGCGCGGCCCCCAAGCGGGACCGCGCTCAGTCGCGTCGCGTCAGCGGCGTACGCCCTTGGCCATGTCGCGGGCCAGGGCGGCGGCGGACTCGCGGCCCGCGGCCTCGTCGGGCGCGTCGAGCAGGCGGCGGATGAACGCCGAGCCCACGATCACCCCGTCGGCGTAGGCGGCGACCTCGGCCGCCTGCGCGCCCGTGCCGACCCCCAGGCCCACGCACACCGGCAGGTCGGTGTGCTCGCGGGTGCGGGCGACCAGGCCCTCGGCGGCGGTGTTGACCGTCTCCCTGGCGCCCGTGACGCCCATGAGCGAGGCGGCGTAGACGAAGCCGGTGCAGCAGTCGACGACCGCCTTGATGCGCTGCTCGGTCGAGCTGGGCGCGACCAGGAACACCGTGTCGATGCCGGCCGCCGCGGAGGCCGCGCGCCAGGGCTCGGACTCCTCGGGCGTCAGGTCGGGCGTGATGGTGCCCACCCCGCCCGCGTTGGCCAGGTCGCGCGCGAACCGCTCGGCGCCGTACCGGTCGATCGGGTTCCAGTACGTCATGACCAGCGTGGCGGCGCCGGTGGCGGCGACGCCCTCGACCGTGCGCATCACGTCGGCGATGCGGGTGCCGTTGGACAGCGCGCGGTGCACGGCGTCCTGGATCGTCGGCCCGTCCAGGAGCGGGTCGGAGTAGGGCAGGCCGATCTCGATGACGTCGCAGCCGGCCTCCACCAGGGCCGCGGCGGCGGCGATGGCGCCGTCCTTGGACGGGAAGCCCGCCGGCAGGTAGCCGACGAGCGCGGCGCGGTTGTCCGCCTTCGCCTTGGCGAAAACCGTCTGAAGAGTCGTCATGTCTGTCCGTTTCGCACTTATTGGCCGCACTCCGTGCGGCGGGCTCGGTCGCTCAAAAGCCGTCGCCTCCAGTCGTCGCCGCGGTAGCTTCGCTCCTTACGGCGACGGCGCTCCCCAGCGGGTCAGAGGTTGAAGTATTTCATCGCCGTGCCCATGTCCTTGTCGCCGCGCCCGGACAGGTTGACCAGGATCGTCGCCTCGGGGCCGAGCTCGCGGCCCAGCTTGAGCGCGCCCGCCAGCGCGTGGGAGGACTCGATGGCCGGGATGATGCCTTCGGTGCGGGCCAGCAGCGAGAACGCCGCCATCGCCTCGTCGTCGGTGATGCCGTGGTAGGTGGCCCGGCCGGAGTCCTTCAGCCAGGCGTGCTCGGGGCCGACGCCCGGGTAGTCGAGCCCGGCCGAGATCGAGTGGGACTCGATGGTCTGGCCCTCGTCGTCCTGCAGCACGTAGGTGCGCGCACCGTGCAGCACGCCGACCGACCCCGCGGTGAGGGTGAGCGCGTGCTCGCCGCTGTGGAGACCGCGCCCGGCGGCCTCGTAGCCGTGCAGCTGCACGCCCTCGTCGCCGATGAAGGCGTGGAAGGCGCCGATCGCGTTGCTGCCGCCGCCGACCGCCGCGCACACCGCGTCGGGCAGCCTGCCGGTCAGCTCCAGCATCTGGCGGCGGGCCTCGACGCCGATGATGCGCGCGAAGTCGCGGACCATCTCGGGGAACGGGTGGGGCCCGGCGACCGTGCCGAACAGGTAGTGGGTGGTGTCGACGTTGGTCACCCAGTCGCGGAACGCCTCGTTGATGGCGTCCTTCAGGGTCTGGGAGCCGTTGGTCACCGGGACCACGGTGGCGCCGAGCAGCTTCATCCTGGCCACGTTGAGCGCCTGGCGCTCGCAGTCGACCGCGCCCATGTAGATGACGCACTCCAGGCCGAGCAGGGCCGCGGCGGTGGCGGTGGCCACGCCGTGCTGGCCCGCGCCGGTCTCGGCGATCACCCGCTTCTTGCCCAGCCGCTTGGTGATCAGCGCCTGGCCCAGCACGTTGTTGATCTTGTGAGCGCCGGTGTGGGTGAGGTCTTCGCGCTTGAGCACGAGGCGGGCGCCGCCGGCCTGCTCGGCGAAGCGCGGCACGTCGGTCAGCGTGGTCGGCCGGCCGGCGTACGTGCGCAGCAGGTGGTCGAACTCGCGCAGGAACTCCGCGTCGTTCTTGGCCTTCTCGTAGACCGCGGCGACCTCGTCGAGCGCGGGGATCAGCGCCTCGGGCACGAACCGGCCGCCGAAGAGGCCGAACTTGCCGTGCATGTCGGGGTCGTCACCGTGCGGGCCGTTGCCCACCAGGTCGGCGGCGGTCAGGATGGAGCCTTCGTTTGCCACTGCTATCCCTCTGCTGAGTGGTCGGGGCGCGTCGACGGGTGAGCACCGGCGGTCACCAGCGCCTCCACTGCCTTGCGCGGGTCCTTGCCGGTGACCAGGCTCTCCCCCACCAGGACGGCGTCGGCGCCGTTGCGGGCGTAGGCGAGCAGATCGTGCGGGCCGCGCACGCCCGACTCGGCGATTTTGATGACATTATCCGGGATCTTCGGCGCCAGTTTCGTGAAGACCTCGCGATCGACCTCGAGTGTCTTCAGGTTGCGCGCGTTGATTCCGATGACCCGCGCGCCCGCCGCCAGCGCCCTGTCGAGCTCCTCCTCGGTGTGCACCTCGACCAGCGGCGTGAGCCCGATCGACTCGGCCCGCTCGATCAGTGACACGAGCGCCTCCTGCTCCAGGCACACGACCATGAGCAGGACCAGGTCGGCACCGTAGGCGCGGGCCTCCCAGAGCTGGTAGGAGGTCAGGATGAAGTCTTTACGCAGGATCGGGATGTCGACCCTGGCACGGACCGCCGCGAGGTCGTCGAGGCTGCCGCCGAACTTGCGCCGCTCGGTCAGCACGCTGATGACGTGGGCGCCGCCCGCTTCGTAGTCGGCCGCCAGCGCCGCCGGGTCGGCGATCGCGGCGAGCGCGCCCTTCGACGGGCTGGAGCGCTTGACCTCGGCGACCACCGAGACCCGGTCGCCTCCGAGCGCGGCCATGGCGTCCCTGGGCGGTTGTGCCCGCTCGGCTCGCTGCTTGAGCTCGTCCATCGAGACAGCCTGCTGACGTGCGGCAAGGTCGGCGCGCACCCCGTCGAGGATGTCGTCGAGGACACTCGGCCCTTCCGTCCGCTCACTCACGCGCTTGAGGTCCCTCCGGTCGACATTTGGGGGCGGCGGAGAGTTCGCGTCGCGTCCGCTCTCTGCCTATGCCCTGCATGCTATCGGCCTCCATGGGGTCTCCCCACCTCCGGTCCCCCTGCCGGCCGTCGGCCCAGCAGTACTTAAGGCGCGAGGAACGCCCCGAAGGGGAGATTACGGACCACCCAGTAGACCATGACCACCCCGATGAACGCCCACAGCCACGCGGGGTGGGGCAGCGGGACGGGCCGGCCCTTCCAGGCGTGCGCGGCCCACCTGCCCCACCAGAACACCAGGAAGGGGATCATCACCACGGTCAGCGGGTTGAGCCCGAGCGCGGCGACCGGGTCGAGATGGGCGAGCGCGTGGATGGTGCGCAGCGTGCCGCAGCCCGGGCAGTACAGGCCCGTGAGCGCCAGGAACGGGCAGGTCGGGTAGTGGCCCGGCTCGTTCGGGTCGATCACGCCGACGAACGCGAACAGCGCGCCCGTCCCGGCCGCCACCGCCAGCGGGGCGAGGAGCGGCCGTAGCCGGGCCGCGCCGCGCCGTCCGGTCGTCGCAGATGTCATGGTTCCAGTATCGAGCGTCAGCTGTACGAGCTGTCGTACGCGCTCGCGCTGGAGGCCAGGCCGAGCATGGCCAGGATGAACCCACCGAAGATCACCCACGTCAGCAGCCAGATCACGACGGTGATGTACGAGGTGACCAGGCCGCCCACGGCCATGCCCTGGCCCTCCTCGCCCGTGCGCTTGATCCTGCTCAGCGCGATGTGGCCGAGGATGACGCCGGGGATGCTGGTGAGGCCGCAGGAGATCAGCCCGACGATGCCCAGCACGAGCGAGGCCACCGCCATGCCGTTGGTGGACCTGGCCTGCGGCGCTCCGTAGGCGGCGTAGCCCTGCTGGCCCTGCTGGCCGTACTGGTCGTAGCCGTAGCCGGGCTGGGCGCCGTAGCCGCCGCTCGGAGGCATCTGGCCGTAACCGAGGTCCTGCGGATAGCTGGGCGGCTGCTCGCCGTATCCCCCGCCGTGACCGGGCTGCTGGCCGTAGCCGCCGCTTCCCGGCTGCTGGCCGTAGCCGCCGCCGCTGCCGGGCTGCTGGCCGTAGCCGCCGCCGCTGCCGGGCTGCTCGCCGTAGCCGCCCGCGGGCGGCTGGCCGTACCCGCCACCGCCGGGCGGTTGCTGGCCGTAGCCGCCGCCGCTCCCCGGCTGCTGGCCGTACCCGCCGCCGGCGGGCGGCTCCTGGCCGTATCCTCCGCCGGGTGGCTGGGCGCCGTAGCCGCCGTTACCGCCCTGGTCCCCGTAGCTCATGAGCTGGCTCCTCAACTGTTCGTGGCGAGTTGCAACGGCAGCTTATTGAGAAAAGGTTTGCCAAGCCGACAGGGAATCAGAACCGTGGAGAATTCGTCACACGGGGCGTCAGCGCGAATCGGTGGGGTCGTCGCCCCGGTCGAGCGCGTCCCACAGCGCCCGGTCGTCGCTGACCTGCGCGTTCTGCCGGGAGGCGGCCTCGCCGGCGGGCCGCTCGTAGCGTGCCGACATGCCCGCCCACCTGGTGCCGCGCACGATCGCGAACACGCCCCCGGCGAACAGCAGCAGCGCGCCGGCGCCGGCGACGGCCGGCCACAGCGGCGCGATCTCCCACCGCAGGCCCGTGGCGGCGTGCACGACGTTCTGCTCGCTGAGCCAGCCGGTGATGTCGGCGGCCTCGAGCGCCCTCCAAGTGGCCGCCGCGGCGCCCGCGCCGCACAGGGCCAGCAGCGCGCCGACGATCCGGCGGCCGGCGCCCTTGGTGGCGAGCACGGCCACCACCCCCGCCAGCCCGGCCAGCGCCACGGGCGTCAGCGCGGGGCCGAGCGCGCCGCCGGTGGGCGCCTGTGCGTTCCCGTCACCGCCGGAGAGGACCCGCACCCAGGTCTGGCCCGCGGCGACCAGCACGAGCAGGCATCCGAGGGTGGTCGCCACCACCCAGCCCCACAGCTCTCTCCGCCCGTCCTGTGGTCTCGCCGTCTCCATGGGCCCGCCTAGCCGAGCATCTCGAGGCGCCCGGCGTCGAAGCACGTGCGGTCGCCGGTGTGACACGCGGCGCCGACCTGGTCGACCTGCACCAGGATGGTGTCGCCGTCGCAGTCGAGCGCCACGGACTTGACGTGCTGGACGTGGCCGGAGGTGTCGCCCTTCACCCAGAACTCCCCGCGGCTGCGCGACCAGTACGTGGCCCGGCCGGTGGTGAGCGTCCGGTGCAGCGCCTCGTCGTTCATCCAGGCCAGCATGAGGACCTCGCCCGTGTCGTGCTGCTGGGCGATCGCGGGGACCAGGCCGTCGGGATTGCGCTTCAGCCGGGCGGCGATCTCGGGGTCAAGGGACATGTCGCCATTCAACCAGCCCGTTCCCGTGCCCCGGCCACCGCCGCGGCCGTACGGCGTGCCGCCGGTCAGGCGAGGGCTTGGGAGAGGGTGTCGTAGATCGGGAACAGCGGCGCCAGGTTCGTCCGGCGCAGCCGGCGCAGCACCTGGCCGTCCGGCGCCACCAGGGCCATCGAGCCGTTGCGATCGCGCAGCGTGGCGAGGAGCCGCACCAGGACGCCGAGCCCCGTGGTGTCGATGAAGGTCAGCCCCGTCAGGTCGACCACCAGCCGGGGGCCGTGCGTCTCGACCGCCTCATCGAGGCATTTGCGCACGTCTGAGACGTTGTCCACATCGATTTCCCCCGCCAGGCTGACCACCACGAGATCGCCGTGTCGGCGTCGCGTCATCTCCAGCGCATCCGCGCCCATGCTCCTCATGACCCCTCCCGTGGGCGACCCCCGCCGAAAAGGTACACCTGCCTGTATCGCGTCACAGTGGGTTTTACAGAGAATGCGCTACGTGATGGTACGGAGCGCAGTAGTTTCGGAGGCCACGCGTGCTAGGGGAGGGACATTGTGGTGCACGTCGCTGAATCCGTTCTTGATCCTGATTTAGGGGATCATGTCTGCCTTCCGTTCGAGGACGAGCGGGAGCGCATGGCGGCCACGCGAGCCTTCACGGTGAACGGCCTGCGCCGCCGGAGCCTGGTGCTGATCGTCACGCACGCCGACAGCCCGGAGCGGACGCGCGACTGGCTGGCGCCGCTCGTGCCGGGATTCACCGAGGCCTTCTCGGCGGGGCAGGTCGAGATCCTGGCCAGCGCCGAGACCCACTTCACCGACGGCGCCTTCGACCCCGCGCGGGTGTACGCGGGACTCGCCGAGGCCGGCGACCGAGCCCGCAGGCGCGGCAGGCGGGGCGTGTACGCGCTGGTCGACGCCTCGTGGGGGGTGGGCGACGGGCCGGGGCACGCGGCGTTCGAGGCGGCGGCCAACAGGCTGTTCGGCGAGCGGTGGCTGGCGGCGGTGTGCCAGTACGACCGCCGCCTGTTCCCCCGCGACGACCTCGAACGGGCCGCGTCGGTGCATCCGATCGCGCCCGATCAGGCGCTGCTGCGCTTCGCCGACACCGGATCGCCGCGCGGACTGCGGGTCTGGGGCGACATCGACCTGACCAACCGGCCGGCGTTCGCCTCGCTGCTGGAGCGGCTGGAGAAGGAGCCGGGCGAGGTGGTCATCGACGCCTCCGAGCTCGACTTCATCGACGCCGGCTCCGCGCGGCTGCTGACCCTCACGGCGATGGCCAGGCCGCGCGGCGCCACCGTGGTCGTCTGCCGCGGCCCCGTCGCCCGGGTGCTGCGGCTGATCAGGGCCGACGAGTTCCTGGCGGTGCGCCGGGTGGACGATGTGTAGGCAGGTGCTCTGCGCCGGCTTCGCGCGGGGGCGCATCACCTCCCTGCGCCGGGCGGTGACGGAGCACGCCAGGTGCGAGGGGCTGACCGGCCGCCGGCTGGAGGACTTCGTGCTGGCGGTCAACGAGATCACCACCAACGCGGTCGTGCACGGCGGCGGTCACGGGCGGCTGCGGCTGTGGGCGTACGGCGGGCGGCTGTGGTGCGAGGTCACCGACGAGGGGCCGGGGCTGCCGGCCGGGTGGGTGGGCGACATGCGCCCGCCCACGGGGTTCGAGCATCGCGGGCGGGGGCTCTGGCTGACCAGCATGTTGTGCGACCACATCACGATCGTGTCGGGGCCGGGCGGCACGACCGTGACGTTCGCGACGGTGTGCGACGGCCCGGCCCCGGACCGGTGACGGTCAGGAGTGGGCCGCAGAGACCCACGAGGAGTGCAGGTCGGCGTACACGCCCGGCTCCTTGACCAGGTCCGCGTGCGCGCCGCGCTGCACGAGCCGGCCGGCGTCGAACACCAGCACCTCGTCGGCTTTCTCCGCGGTCGACAGCCGGTGCGCGATCGAGACGGCGGTGCGGCCCCGGGTGACGCCTTCCAGGGCGCGCGCGAGGCGTACCTCGGTGGCCGGGTCGACCGCGGAGGTGGCCTCGTCCAGCAGCAGCAGGTCGGGGTCGGCGAGGTAGGCGCGGGCCAGGGCGACGAGCTGGCGCTCCCCCGCCGACAACGACTCGCCGCGCTGCCCGACCGCCGTGTCCAGCCCGGCGGGCAGCCCCTCCACCCAGTCGGCCAGGCCCAGCTCGGTCATCGCCAGCTCGATCTCCGCGTCGGTGGCGGACGGCTTGCCGTAGCGGATGTTGTCGGCGAGCGTGCCGTCGAACAGGAAGCCGTCCTGCGGCACCATGACGATGCGCTCGCGCAGGCAGGAGAAGCGCACCTCGCGCAGGTCGTGGCCGTCCACGGTGACGCGCCCGCCGACCGGGTCCATCAGCCGCGTCAGGAGCTTGGCGAACGTGGTCTTGCCCGACCCCGTCTCCCCCACCACGGCGACCCGCGTGCGCGGCGGGATCTCCAGCGTGATCTCCCGCAGCACCGGCTCGCCGCCGGGGTAGGCGAAGTGCACGTCCTCGAACGCGACCGAGATGGGGCCGCGGGGCAGCTCCACGCCGCGCTCGCCCGGGTCGGCCACGTCGGGCGGGGTGTCGAGGACGCCGAGGATGCGGCGCCAGCCGGCGACGGCGTTCTGCGCCTCGTTCAGCACCTCGGTGGCGGTCTGCAGCGGCGAGACGAACAACGTCACCAGGAACAGGAACGCGATCAGCTGCCCCTGCGAGATGTCGCCCGACAGGCCCAGCCGTACGCCGAGCAGCACGATGCCGGCGATGGCGAGCGCGGCCACGATCTCGGTGAGCGGGAAGACGAAGCCGACGATGGTCTGCGCCCTGATCTGGGCGCTGCGGTTGGCGTTCACCGACTTGTCGATGCGCTCGCCCGTACGGCGCTCGGAGGCGTAGGCCCTGATGACGGCGGCGCCGACGACGGACTCGCTGACCGCGGCCAGCATGTCGCCGGTGCGCTCCCGCACCAGCGTGTACGCCCGCGACAGCAGCCGCTGGAAGCGCGGCAGCGCGATCATCAGCGGGATGAAGCAGGCCCAGACCAGCAGGGTGAGCTGCCAGGAGTAGACGAACATCAGCACGGTCGCCACGAACAGCTGGCCGAGCGACACGATGATCATCAGCCCGCCCCACTGCATGAAGGTGCTGATCTGGTCGATGTCGTTGGTGACGCGGGAGACCAGGGCGCCGCGGCGCTCACTGTTCTGCGTGAGCACCGACAGGTCGTGGACGTGCCGGAAGCCGCGTACGCGCAGGGTGGCCAACGACGATTCGGTGGCCTTGTACAGGCGCACGTTCATGAGGTAGCCGGCCAGGGCGGTGACCACCACGGCGGCGGCGCAGATCAGCACGGCCGTGGTGATGTACTCCAGGTCGGGCCGGCCGGTCTTGAGCCCGGTGTCGATCGTCTGCTGCACCGCGATCGGCACGATGATCTTGCCGACGGTCGCGACGACGGCCAGGATCAGCGTGCCCGCCAGCCCCTTGCGGAACTCGGGGGTGAGCGACAGGCCATGCCTGATGGTGCCCAGCGCCGAACGCTCGGCGTTGCGCTGGATGCTCTGCGCCGTCATGCGCTGACCTCTTCCTGATCTTCCTCGTCCTCCAGGCGGGCCGGTCCGGTGACCGGTTCTGCTTCGATGGCGGCGCGCTCGGCCTCCTCACGCTCGTAGGCGGTGACCAGGTTCCGGTAGCCGGTGCAGCGCTTGACGAGCTCCTCGTGCCGCCCGCGGTCCACGACGCGGCCGTGGTCGAGGTAGACGACCTCGTCGGCGAGCGCGATCGTGGCCATCCGGTAGGCGACGACCACGACGGTGGACGCCTCGGCGGCGTCGCGCAGGCCGTACAGGATCTTGGCCTCGACCTGGGGGTCGACGCTGGAGGTGGCGTCGTCCAGGATGAGCAGGCGCGGGCGGCGGACGACCGCGCGGGCCAGGGCCACGCGCTGGCGCTGGCCGCCGGACAGGGAGGCGCCGCGCTCGCCGACCCGCGTGTCGAGGCCGGCGGGCAGCCGGCCGACGAAGCCGTCGGCCTGGGCCAGGCGCAGCGCGGCCCACACGTCCTCGTCGGGGACGTCGCCGCCGAGGGTGACGTTGCCGCGTACGGTGTCGTCGAACAGGAACGTCTGCTGCGGCACCAGGGCGACCGAGTCGGCGATGCCGCCGTAGGCGACCTCGCGCAGGTCGAGGCCGTCGAGCAGCACCTGCCCCGACGTGGGGTCGACGAGGCGGACGAGCAGCTGCACCAGGGTCGACTTGCCCGAGCCCGTGGGTCCGACGAGGGCGACGGTACGCCCGGCGGGCACGTCGAAGGTGACGTCGTGCAGCACCTCCGCCTGGCCGTAGGCATAGGAGACGCCGCGGACCTCCAGCGCCGCCGGGGTGGGCGAGGCGAGGTCCTGCGGGCCGTACTCCATGGAGCCGGTGGCGTCCAGCACGGCCTGCACCCGCTGCCAGCCGACGACGCTGCGCGGCAGCTCGGCCAGCACCCAGCCGAGCGCCCGGATCGGGAACGACAGCAGCGTGAACAGGTACGCCACCTGCACCAGGTCGCCGGCGTCGATGGAGGACGTCGACAACCGCAGCGCGCCCACGGCGAGCACCGCGAGCACGCCGAGCGTGGGCAGCGCCTCCAGCATCGGGTCGAACAGCCCGCGCACCCGGCCGACGGCGATGTTGGCGTCGCGCAGCTCGTGGGCGCGCCGCAGGAACCGCTGGGTCTCCAGGTCCTCGCGGCCGAGCGTCTTGACGACGAGGGCGCCGTCGAAGGACTCGTGGGCGATCTCGCTGACCTCGGCGCGCAGCTGCTGGGCGCGGGTGGCGAGCGGGCTCAGCTTGCGCTGGTAGACGAGGTTGAGCACGGCGATGGCCGGGAAGATCAGGAAGCCGACCACGGCGAGCACGGTGTCGGTCAGGATCATGGCGACGGCCGCGGTGATCAGCATGACGACCACGCCGACGGCCATGGGCAGCGGGGCGAGCGGCGCCCAGGCGGCCTCGGCGTCGGCGCTGGCGTTCGAGAGCAGCTGACCGGTGGGGTGGCGGTGGTGCCACGACAGCGGCAGCCGCAGATACTGCTTGGTCACGTCACGCCGTGACCTGGCCTGCATGCGGTACTGCAGCAGACCCGCGAGGATGCGCCGCCCCGCCACGCCGATGGCCTTGAGCAGCGCCGTGCCGATGATGAGCAGCGTGCCGGTCCACAGGGCGCCGTCGGCGACCCGGTCCTCGGCGAACGAGGGCAGCACCACGTTCTGCGTCGCCCAGCCCAGCGCCCACGCCGAGGCGACGGTCATGCCGCCGTAGACGGCGCTGGACAGGACGGCCAGCGTGAATACCGCTTTCTCCGTGCGAATGGCCACCCCAAGGACGCGGAGTCCTTGACGCATCACGGCCGAGGTGACCTTGGTCGCCACGCGGTACGTTTCCTTTCATCTGACATTTCTACGTATGTCCCTATCACGGCTGATCATCCTGTTATTCCCCACAGGTAGGGTTGAGTACGTGACTCACGCTCGTGGCGAACGCACCGCGCTCTGCGACCTGCTCGACCGGCTCGGCCCGGACGCGCCCACCCTGTGCGCGGGATGGACCACCTCTGACCTGGTCGCCCACCTCGTCGTACGCGAGCGCAGACCTGACGCCATGCCCGGCATCGCGCTCAAACCGCTGGCCGGCTACACCGCCTCCGTGCAGCGGCGCATGAAAGCCGGCCACCCCTACCCCGAGCTGGTCCGGCTCGCGCGCAGGCCCGGCGGAGTGTACGGCCTGCTGCCGGCGCTCGACGAGGCGGTCAACACGCTGGAGCTGTTCGTCCATCACGAGGACGTGCGCCGCGCCCAGCCGTCGTGGGAGCCCCGGCAGCTGCCCGCCGACCTCGACCTGCTCATCTGGAAGCGGGTCGCGGCCGGCGCCCGCCTGATGCTGCGCAAGGCGCCCGTCGGCGTGGTGCTGCACCGGCTCGGCGGTGGCGTGACGCTCGGCGGGCCCCGTGGCGGCGCCCGGGTCGAGGTGACGGGCAGGGCCGGCGAGCTGCTGATGTTCTGCTTCGGCCGCCAGTCGCACGCCAGGGTGGACCTCACCGGCGACCCCGGCGACATCGGCCGGCTGCGCGAGGCGTCGCTCGGCGTCTGAGAGGTCCCCGCCGCCCGAGCCCCGTGCCGTCTAAGCCGGCGGGCGGGTGTACATCCGCTCGCTGATGGAGGCCTGCGCCAGCCGGCGCAGCGCGGCGATCAGCGTGTCGCCCACCGAGGTGCCGACGACCACGATCTCCACCGCGCGCTCGCGGTCGCTCACGTCGGGACCGAGCAGACGCAGGTCGGCCTCGGCGGCCTTCTCGGCGGCGTCGGCGTAGGCGTCCATCTCGTCGATCATGTCGTGGTAGCCCACCTCGTCGAGGGTGGCCAGGACGCCCACGGCCGTGCGGTAGGCGGGGTCGCCGGTCCTGGTCCGCCAGCCGCGCCGATCCAGCAGGTCGCGCAGGCGCCGCTCGGCCTCGTCCCTGCTCGGGCCCGGACGAGCCTCCCGCTGCTGCGTCACCGTCTTCTGCGCCGCTCCGAGCAGGTTGAAGTCCTCCAGGTCCGGGTTGTCGATCTGCGCCATCAGGTCGCGGATGACGGCGATCGACAGGCCGCCGTACTCGACCAGGGCCCGTACGAGGCGTAGCCGGCGTACGTGCTGCTCGCCGTAGTCGGCCTGGTTGCGGCCGGTCGGGCGGCCCGGGCTCACCAGTCCCTCGCGCATGTAGTACTTGATCGTGGGCACCGGGATTCCGGTCGTCTCGCTCAGCTCCGCCATCCGCACGTTTTCCCATCCTCTCTTGCCGTACGTCGATAGCTTAGCTATAGATAGTAGTGAGTAGCACTATCCACTATCGTCGGAAAGGCGGCCCCCCATGCTGCGCTGGCACCGCCCGCTCATGCTCTTCACCGCGGCCATGACCGCCCTGAGCGTCGTCTTCCTCGCGCTCGTCCTCCTGGACCCGCGCACCCTCGACGGCTTCCCGATCTGGGTCAAGCCGCTGAAGTTCGCGGTCTCCTTCGCCCTCTACTCCTTCACCTGGGCCTGGCTGCTGTCGCTGCGCCACCGGGCCGGCCGGGTGAGCTGGTGGATGGGCACGGTCCTGGTCGGGGCCGGCGTCATCGAGGTCGCGCTGATCGCCTTCCAGGCCGCCAGAGGCCGCCACAGTCACTTCAACGAGTCGACGCCGCTCGACGGGGCGATCTGGATCGCCATGGGCGCGACCATCGGCCTGCTCATGATCGCCAACCTCGTCGCCGCGATCCTGGTGATCACCGAACGCCAGACCGACCTGGTCAACACCTGGACCGTACGGCTCGGGGTGGTCATCTCCACGCTCGGCATCTCCTCCGGCGGCCTCATGGTCACCGGCGTCCCCGGCCAGACCTGGGCCGAGAACTTCGCCGGAGCCCACACCGTGGGCGTCGCCGACGGCGGCCCCGGCCTGCCGCTGGTCGGATGGAGCACCGAGGGCGGCGACCTGCGCATCGCGCACTTCGTCGGGATGCACGCCCTGCAGCTGCTGCCGCTGTTCGCGATGCTGCTCGCCGCGCTGTCGGCCCGGTGGGCCGTGCTGCGCGCCGAGGAGGTCAGGGCCCGTCTCGTCCTGGTCGCGGGCCTGGCCTACGGCGGGCTGTTCCTGCTCGTGCTCTGGCAGGCGCTGCGCGGGCAGCCGCTGATCCGCCCCGACGCCCTGACGCTGGCCGCCCTGGGCGCGCTCGTCGTCGCCGCCCTCGGCGGGGCCGCCACCGCACTGCGCCGCACGCGGGAGGTCGCCCAGTGACCGCGTTCCTGTTCGACCTCGGTTTCTACGTCGCCGCGCCGTTCTGGGCGCTGATGATCCTGGCGCCCACCTGGCGGGTCACCCGCCGTGTCATCGGCTCGCCGCTGATCGTGCTGCCGGCGGTGGCCGTCACCCTGGCGCTGCTCGTGCCGCGGCTCGGCGCGGTCTGGCCGGTGGTGTCGCGGCCGTCACTGGAAGGTCTGGAAACGCTCACCTCCGACCCGGGCGCACTGGCCGCGCTCTGGGCGCAGATCATCGCCTGGGACCTGTTCCTGGGGCGGTGGATCTACCTCGACAGCCGCGAGCGGAACGTCCACCCCCTGCTCATGGCGCCGTTGCTCGTCCTGACGATCCTGCTGTCGCCGATCGCCCTGCCGATCTATCTCCTCGTGCGCCTCGCGCCATGGCCGCGCCGGCCGGGAAATCCCGGCCGGACAGGCGCTCCGCAGTGACCGCGAGCCCGTACCATGGCTTACGAAAGAAGCCCCCCGGTTAGGATCATGAACATCTTCATAGAAGATGCCTAGGGATCGCCCAGATTCGGGTATATACGGCTGGGAATGGACTGCAGGAGGCCCCCCATGCAGGTCAAGAAGGTGCTCACCTACGTGGCCGTCGCGTTCGTGATCTTCTATCTGTTCACCCGGCCGGCCGAAGCGGCCGACGCGGTCAACGGCGTGTTCGCAGGAATCTTCCAGGGAGCGGATCGGTTGGCCGTCTTCTTCTCCAGTGTTCTGAACTGACCGACGTTCCTGTCCGCGTGCGGTGCTTCCCCGCAGTGCCGGAACGTGTTACGCAGACAGGATGAGAGATCGCCCCAGCGTCACCAAGTCCCATCAGCTCGATCCCGACGTACGGCGCATCCTGGAGCGCGCCGAGCTCGAGGGCGTCGAGCTGATCCGGTTCCTGTACGCCGACCACGGCGGCGTGATCCGCGGCAAGGCCGCGTCCCGGTCACGGCTCGCCGAACGGATCGGCACGGGCATCGGTCACACGGTGGCCATGATGGCGATGAACTTGCTCGACCAGCTCCAGGACGTCGAGCAGCTGGGCCCGGTGGGCGAGGTGCGCATCGTCCCCGACCCCGCCACGTACGTCCCGCTGCCCTACGCTCCTGGGGCGGCCGCGATGCTGTCCGACCTGCGGCAGCAGGACGGCACGCCGTGGGGCGCCTGCCCGCGGACGTTCCTGAAGGACGCGATCGACGAGCTCGCCGGCGAGGGCTACTCGCTGGTCGCCGCGTTCGAGCCGGAGTTCACCCTCGGCCGGCGGCTGCCCGACCCGGCCGGCGGGCCCGACCGGCTGGTGCCGATCGACGACTCCCTGTGTTACGCGGCCACCGGCTTCGACACCGTGCACGACTACACGATCAAGCTGGTGCGCGCCCTGGAGACCCAGGGCCTGCGGGTCGAGCACTACCACCCCGAGCTGGGGCCCGGCCAGCAGGAGCTGTCGGTGCGCCACGCCCCCGCGCTGCGCGCCGCCGACAATCACGTGATCTACCGCGAGACCGTGCGCGGTGTGGCCCTGCGCATGCAGATGTGGGCCTCGCTGGCCCCCAAACCGCTGGCCGACCAGGCCGGCAACGGCGCCCACCTGCACCTGTCGCTCTGGCGTGACCGGCACAACGTCTTCGCCGAGGACGGCGCGGCGCGTGCCGGCTTCATCGGCGGCCTGATCGCCCACCTGCCCGCGCTGACCGCGCTGACGTGCGGCAGCGTCAACAGCTTCCGCCGCCTCTCCCCCCGCGCCTGGGCCGGCGCGTACGCCGTCTACGGCCCCGACAACCGCGAGGCCGCGATCCGCGTCTGCTCCCCGCTGGGCGAGAGCGGCGAGCCGAACCTGGAGCTCAAAACGTCCGACTCCTCCGCCAACCCCTACCTGTCGCTCGGCGCCGTCATCCACGCGGGCCTCGACGGCATCCGGCGGGGGCTCGACCCTGGCGAGCCGGTGGACGTCGACCCCGACACGCTGCCGGGCCGCTATCCGCGGCTGCCGGCCTCACTGGACGAGGCGCTGGACGCGCTGGAGGCCGACGAGGTGCTCATGGAGGCGCTCGGGCCGTTGCGGCGCAGGGCGTACCTGGCCGTCAAGCGGTCGGAGGCGGACGCGTTCGCCGCCAACGACGTCCCCTTCGAGCTCTTCCACCATCTGCGGGCCTTCTGAACGCGGCCGGTCAGGACGCGGGGCGGCGGAAAGCGCCGTACCACCACAGGGCCGCGAGCTCGCGGGCGAACGTCAGGTCGCCGCCGCCGTCATCGATCTGGATGTGATGGGCGATGGCCGACTCTCCGCCCCAGACGATCACCCGGCAGGCCGCCTCCACGGAGACACCGCCGACCGTCCGGCCCTCCGACTGCTCCGACATCAACGCCTGCCTGACCTTCGCCTCGAAGGCGTCCAGGTCGGAGGAGTAGAAGTCGCGGATCCCGCTGTCGTACGCGGCCGCCTCGGTGATCGCGAGCAGCACCGCGGAGTGCTGGCGATGGAACGCGATGGACTCGGCGAACATCGCGGCGAGCCCTTCGACGCCGTCGCCGGGCTCCCAGCGGCCGGCGATCTCCAGCAGGTCCTGCCGCAGGGTCCCCGCGAGGCGGGCAAGGATGTCCGTCTTGTCGCGGAAGTGCACGTAGAACGTCGAGCGCGCGATGCCGGCCTCCTCAAGGATCCGGGCCACGCTGATCTCGGTGTATTTCATGCCTTCGGACAACAGCCGCTCCACCGCGGCGAGCACCCGCGCGTCCAGAGCGGCGCGACGGTCTCCGCCACTGCGGCTCCTGGTGATCGAAGGCATGGACCAATCCTAGGGTTCTCCCGCCGGCCAACCGGCCGAACACACTGTACGGACACCATGTACGATTCCAGGTGAATCGCGGTGGCCGTCACCGCGCACCGGGGAAGGCGCGGCGTCCTGGTCGCGCCCGCCGGCAGCAGCAACAAGGAGTACTGGTGGAATACCGACAGTTGGGAAGCACCGGAGTATGGGTGTCCGCGGTTTCCCTGGGCACCATGACGTTCGGCGGAAACACGCACCCGCTCTGGAGCGCCATCGGCGGGCTCGGCCTCGACCAGGCCCGCGTCCTCGTCGACCGCTCGCTGGACGCGGGGGTCAATCTCTTCGACGCCGCCGACGCGTACGGGGACGGTGAGAGCGAGGAGATCCTCGGCGCCCTGCTGGGCTCCCGGCGCCAGGACGTCCTGATCGCGACCAAGCTGGCCATGCGCGTGGGCAACGGCCCGAACGCGCTCGGCCTGTCCCGCCTGCACGTCATGCGGTCGATCGAGGGCAGTCTGCGCAGGCTCGGCACCGACTACATCGACCTGTACCAGATGCACAATTTCGACCCGCTCACCCCGATCGAGGAGACCCTCGGCGCCCTCGACGACGCCGTTCGGCAGGGCAAGATCCGCTACGTGGGCGCCTCCAACCTGACCGGCTGGCAGGCCATGAAGGCGCTGGGCGCCGCCGACCGGGGCGGCCTGCCCAGGCTCGTCTCCATGCAGTCGTACTACTCGCTGTCCACCCGTGACGTCGAGGCCGAGATCCTGCCCATGGCCCGCGACCAGAAGCTGGGTCACCTGGTCTACAGCCCGCTGGCGGGCGGCCTGCTGTCAGGGAAGTTCGACCGTACGGGCAACACCGACGAGTCCGCTCGCCGGGCCCGCTTCCAGTCTCCGCCGGTCGATCGGGAGCAGGCGTACGACATCATCGACTGCCTGCGCCAAGTCGCCGAGCGCCACCGGACGAGCACGGCCTCGGCCGCGCTGGCGTGGGTCCTCGCGCAGGAAGGCGTCACCAGCGTCATCCTCGGCGCCAGGCGTCCCGACCAGCTGGACGACAACCTGAGCGCCCTCGACGTCCGGCTGACGGAGGAGGACCTGCGCGAGCTGGAGACCGTGAGCGCGCCACGCGTCCCGTCCTACCCGGGGTACGTGCAGGAGCAGTTCCGCATCAACAGGCTCTCGGCCCAAGCGTGAACAGAGAAGCCTCTGCCGGAGGCTTCCCTGGTCACTCAGCGAACCGGCTGCCCCGCCATCCGCAGCGTCTCCTTGACCTCGGAGATCTTCAGCGTGCCGAAGTGGAACACGCTGGCCGCGAGGACGGCGTCGGCGCCCGCGGCCACGGCCGGCGGGAAGTGCTCCAGCCGGCCCGCGCCGCCGCTGGCGATCACCGGCACCCGGACGACCGCCCGGACCGCGCGCAGCATCTCCAGGTCGTAGCCGTCGAGCGTGCCGTCGCCGTCCATGGAGTTGAGCAGGATCTCGCCCACGCCCAGCTCCTCGCCTCTGGCGGCCCACTCCACCGCGTCGATCCCGGTGCCGCGCCGGCCACCGTGGGTGGTCACCTCGAACCCGCTCGGGGTGCCCGGCGCCCGCCGGGCGTCCACCGACAGCACGACGCACTGCGCGCCGAACCGCTTGGACGCCTCGGTGAGCAGCTCCGGCCGCGCGATGGCCGCGGTGTTCAGCGACACCTTGTCGGCGCCCGCGCGCAGCAGCCGGTCGACGTCGTCGACCGAGCGGACGCCGCCGCCGACCGTGAGCGGGATGAACACCTGCTCGGCCGTCCTGCGCACCACGTCGAGCATGGTCTCGCGCTCGCCCGAGGACGCCGTGATGTCGAGGAAGGTCAGCTCGTCGGCGCCCTCCTCGTCGTAGCGCCTGGCCAGCTCGACGGGGTCGCCCGCGTCGCGCAGGTTCTCGAAGTTGACGCCCTTGACGACCCGCCCGGCGTCCACGTCGAGACAGGGAATGACTCTTACCGCTACGGTCATGCTCGCAGTGCCTCGATTTCGATCTCGACCAGCATGCGCGGGTCGACCAGCCCGGCCACCCGCACTCCGGTGCAGGCCGGGCGTACCTTGTGGAAGATGTCGTGGATGGCGCGCCCGACCGGGTCGAAGTCGCGGTGTTCCACCACGTAGTAGCGGACCATGACGACGTCCTCGCGCGTCAGGCCGCCCATCATGACCGCCTCCAGCGCGATCTCGATGGCGGTCAGGCTCTGCCGGTAGGCGTCGCCGATGTGGCGCACCTCTCCGTCGACCGTGGCCGTGCACCCGGACACGATCACCCGGCCGCCCACGACGACCGCGCGGGCGTAACCGTACTTCTCCTCCCAGACGCCGCCGGAGAACACCCGGTAGCCGGTGCTCTCCATACCGACCCCACTCAAGCTCATCTCGCCCCTCCCGGCCCGGGACTACGCGCGTACCGCGGCAAGCGCGTCTTCCAATGTGAACGCGTGAGCGTAGAGCGCCCTGCCCACGATGGCACCCTCCACTCCGTCGGGCACCAGCGAAGCGAGTGCGACCAGGTCATCGAGGCTGGAGACGCCTCCGCTGGCCACCACGGGCTTGTCGGTACGGGCGCAGATGCGGCGGTACAGGTCGAGGTTGGGGCCCTGCATCATGCCGTCCTTGGTCACGTCGGTGACGACGTAGCGGGGGCACCCGTCGGACTCCAGCCGGTCGAGGACCTCCCACAGGTCGCCGGCGTCCTCCGTCCAGCCGCGCGCGGCCAGCGTGGTGCCGCGCACGTCGAGCCCCACCGCGATCCTGTCGCCGTGCTCGGCGATGATCTTGCGGCACCACTCGGGGTTCACCAGCGCCGCGGTGCCGATGTTGACCCGGCGGCAGCCGGTGGCCAGCGCGGCGGCCAGCGACGCGTCGTCGCGGATGCCGCCGGACAGCTCGACCTGGACGTCGAGCTTCCCGATCACCTCGGCGATCAGCTCCCGGTTGCTCCCCCGGCCGAAGGCGGCGTCGAGGTCGACCAGGTGGATCCACTCGGCCCCGGCCTGCTGCCAGGCGAGCGCCGCGGCCAGCGGTTCGCCGTAGCCGGTCTCGGTGCCGGCCTCCCCTTGCACCAGGCGTACGGCCTGGCCGTCGGCCACGTCGACGGCGGGCAACAACACGAGTGACATCAGGTCCTCCGGTCGAAAGCGAGAGTCACCACAACGGGTGCGAGCAGCAGGGAGAAGACCAGGACGGCCAGGCTCACCGGCAGGGAGCCCCAGACCAGCCAGACGAGCACCTGCACGAGCACGAAGCCCAGCGCCACGACCGCGTTCTGGGCGCGCTGGCGACGGGCGAGCAGGCCGCGCTGGCGGACGTAGCGCACGGGCCGCGGCGTCAGGCGGGCGAGCAGGGAACGGCGGCGCGCCAGACGGGCCTGCCGCTCCTCGTTCGCCCGCATCGCGCGCGCCCGCTCGGCCTCGCGCTCGGCGCGCCTGCGCGCACGCTCCTTGCTCACCGATCCTCCCTCAGGCCGGCCCGGCGGGCGCGTGTGTCCACGCGCCCAGCGCTCACAACGACGACACCCAGTTCTTCAACAGCGTGGCGCCGGCGTCACCGGACTTCTCGGGGTGGAACTGGGTGGCCGCCAGAGGGCCGTTCTCCACGGCGGCCACGAACGGCACGCCGTGCTCGGCCCACGTGACCAGCGGCTCCGCGAAGCCTTCGCCGGTGCGCAGCTCCCACTCGCGCACGCCGTAGGAGTGCACGAAGTAGAAGCGGGTGCTCGCGTCGAGGCCGGCGAAGAGCACACTGCCCGCGGGCGCCCTGACGGTGTTCCACCCCATGTGGGGCAGCACGGGCGCGTCGAGCCGCTCGACCGTGCCGGGCCACTCGCCGCAGCCCTCGGTCTCCACGCCGTGCTCGACGCCCCGGGCGAAGAGGATCTGCATGCCGACGCAGATGCCGAGCACCGGGCGGCCACCGGACAGGCGGCGGCCGATGATCTGCTCGCCGCGGACGGCCTTGAGCCCCTTCATGCACGCCTCGAACGCGCCCACGCCCGGCACGACGAGCCCGTCGCACTCGAGCGCCGCCTCGAAGTCGGATGTCACGGTCACGTCGGCGCCGGTCCTGGCCAGGGCGCGCTCGGCCGAGCGCAGGTTGCCCGAGCCGTAGTCGAGCACCACCACGCGTTTCATCGGTCATTCACCGCCCTTCTCTTCGTCACCACCACAGGAGCCCAGCCGTGACCGCCATCACCGCGCCGAGCGCGCAGACGGCGGCACCGATCTTGATGCCCTGTTTGATCAAGGAGAACACGCCCCCCGCGAGGAACAGCCCGATGAAGACCATCACTCCGGCGAGGAGGTTGTCGGTCACAGGACGCCCTTGGTGCTCGGCACGCCGGTGGCGCGCGGGTCGAGCTCGGACGCCTCGCGCAGCGCCCGCGCCAGCGCCTTGAACTGCGCCTCCACGATGTGGTGGGCGTTGCGGCCGTACGGGACGTGGACGTGCAGGCAGATCGCGGCCTGGGCGACGAACGACTCGAGGATGTGGCGGGTCATCGTCGTGTCGTAGTCGGGGCCGATCATCGGCGCCATGCCCTCGGGCTCGTGGTGCACGAGGTAGGGGCGGCCGGACAGGTCGACGGTGACCTGGGCGAGCGACTCGTCGAGCGGGCACGACGCATTGCCGAACCGCCTGATGCCCGACTTGTCGCCCAGCGCCTCGCGGAACGCCGCACCGAGGGCGATCGCGGTGTCCTCGATCGTGTGGTGGGAGTCGATGTGCAGGTCGCCCTCGGTCTTGACGGTCAGGTCGAACAATCCGTGCTTGCCGAGCTGGGCCAGCATGTGGTCGTAGAAGCCGACCCCGGTGGACACCTCGACCCGGCCGGTGCCGTCGAGACCGACCTCGACCAGGACCGAGGTCTCCTTCGTGACGCGCTCGACGCGGCCTACGCGACTCACAGGACTCCTTCCAGGGCGGCGCGGAAGGCCGCCATCTCCTCACCGGTGCCGATCGACACCCGCAGCCATTCGGGCGGGCCCACCTCGCGGATGAGCACGCCGCGCTCCAGCATCGACTCCCACACCGCGCGCCGGTCGGGGAAGCGCCCGAACAGCACGAAGTTGGCGTCGGAGTCGGCCACTTCCAGACCCTTGGACCGCAGCCAGGCGACCGTGGCGTCGCGCTCGCGCCGCAGCTCGCCGACCGTGCCGAGCAGCTCCTCGCGGTGGCGCAGCGCCACCCGCGCCGCCGTCTGCGTGATCGTCGACAGGTGGTACGGCAGCCGCACGAGCAGCAGCGCCTGCACCACCGCCGGGTGGGCGGCCAGGTAGCCCAGCCGGGTGCCGGCCATGGCGAACGCCTTGGACATCGTACGGGTGACGATGAGCCGCGGGTGGGCGGGCAGCAGCGTCAGCGCCGACGGCGTGCCGGCCCGGGCGAACTCGAAGTAGGCCTCGTCGACCACGACCATGCCGGGCGCCGCGGCCACGACCGCCTCGATCGTCTCCAGCGGCAGCGCCGTGCCCGTCGGGTTGTTGGGCGAGGTGAGGAAGACGATGTCGGGGCGGTGCTCCTCGATCGCCGCGGTCGCCTTGCCGGGGTCGAGGGAGAAGTCCTCCTCCCGGCTCGCGTTGATCCACTCGGTGCTGGTGCCGGAGGTGATGATCGGGTGCATCGAGTACGACGGCTCGAACCCCAGGGCGCTGCGGCCGTGGCCGCCGAACGCCTGCAGGATCTGCTGGAGCACCTCGTTGGAGCCGTTGGCCGCCCACACCCGCTCGGTGGTCAGGCCGTGGCCGAGGTAGCCGGCCAGCTCGGCGCGCAACGCGACGGCGTCGCGGTCGGGGTAGCGGTTGAGCTCGCCCGCCCGCGCCCCGACCTCGGCCGCCAGGTCGGCGACCAGCTCGGGCGAGGGCGGGTAGGGGTTTTCGTTGGTGTTGAGGCGTACCGGGACGTCGATCTGGGGCGCGCCGTAGGGGGTCTTGCCCCGCAGGTCGTCGCGGATGGGCAGGTCGTCGAGGTTCACGAGCCCTCCGTGGGCACTCGCCAGTCGAATCGGGCGCGGATCGCGGCGCCGTGCGCGGGCAGGTCTTCCGCGTCGGCCAGGACCGACACGTGGGCGGCCGCCTGCGCGAGCGCCTCGCGCGAGTAGTCGACCACGTGGATGCCGCGCAGGAACGACTGCACGGAAAGGCCGCTGGAGTGGCAGGCGCACCCGCCCGTGGGCAGCACGTGGTTGGAGCCGGCGAGGTAGTCGCCGAGCGAGACCGGCGCGTACGCACCGACGAAGATGGCGCCCGCGTTGCGCACCCGCGCCGCCACGGCCGCCGCGTCGGCGGTGTGGATCTCGAGGTGCTCGGCGGCGTAGGCGTCGACGACCTTGAGGCCGTCGTCGATCGAGCTGACCAGCACGATGCCGGACTGCCGGCCGCTCAGCGC
The DNA here is from genome assembly GCF_044465245.1 of Nonomuraea terrae. NCBI lineage: Bacteria > Bacillati > Actinomycetota > Actinomycetes > Streptosporangiales > Streptosporangiaceae > Nonomuraea > Nonomuraea terrae. The sequence continues at coordinate 1,054,667 of NZ_JBITLL010000003.1, forward strand.
CTCGGTGATGCGCTCGGAGTGGCGGGTGGCCGAGACCTGGCCGGGCAGCTCCTTCTCGACCGCGTCGGCCAGCTCGGGGCTGGTGGTCACCAGCACGGCGGCGGCGATCGTGTCGTGCTCGGCCTGGCTGATCAGGTCGGCGGCGACGTGCACCGGGTCGGCCGTCTCGTCGGCCAGGATGGCGATCTCGGTCGGGCCGGCCTCGGAGTCGATGCCGATCTGCCCCTTGAGCAGCCGCTTGGCCGCCGCCACCCAGATGTTGCCGGGGCCGGTCACCATGGTGGCCGCGGGGCACTCCTCGGTGCCGTAGGCGAACATGGCGACGGCCTGCGCGCCGCCGACGGAGTAGACCTCGTCGACGCCGAGCAGCGCGCACGCGGCCAGGATCGTCGGGTGCGGCAGGCCGCCGAACTCCTTCTGGGCCGGGCTGGTCACGGCCAGCGAGCCGACGCCGGCCTCCTGGGCCGGGACGACGTTCATCACGACGCTGGACGGGTAGACCGCGCGCCCGCCCGGGACGTAGAGGCCGACGCGGTCGACCGGCACCCACCGCTCGGTGACCGTGCCGCCGGGCACGACCTGCGTGGTGACGTCGGTGCGGCGCTGGTCGCGGTGGACCAGCCGGGCGCGCCTGATCGACTCCTCCAGCGCGGCCCGCACCTTCGGGTCGAGCTCGGCCAGCGCCCGGCGCAGGGCCTCGGCGGGGACGCGGGCGGAGGCGATCTCGACGCCGTCGAACCTGGCGGTCAGCTCCCGTACGGCCGCCGCCCCGCGATGGCGTACGTCGTCGCAGATGGGCCGCACCTTCTCCAGGGCGGCCTCGACGTCGAGCTCGGCGCGGGGCAGCACGTCGCGCAGATCCGCAGGCAGGGAACCGCGCATGTCAATACGGGAAATCACCCTCACAGTCTACGGAGTCCACGCCCTGCGTCTCGTTCTGTCCACTATGCGGACGACACTCAGAGAGGGGAGGCGGCCGCGGGGGCGGCGCTCGCCGACACACGCCCGCGCGACCGCCCTCGCCCCGGACCGGGCCTGCCGGGGCGTCGCCGTGGCCGTCACGGGGGGTACGGCCACGGCCGGGGAAAGCCTGGGCCGCCACCTCTGCCCGTGTTGTCCGGGAACTAACGCCCTGTACCAAGAAAAACTTTGAGTAGTCAAAAGCTAACCATACGCATGATTTGTGGCTTCCGCGTGTCATGCGGGCGTCCGATTTATACCGTTTTGCGAGGTTTGGCGGTTAACCTTGCCGCCATGGGACGGTGGCACGGGCCCGGCGGCCTCGTGATAGAGGTGATCATTCTGGACGATCGCCCTGTGCTGCGCGTCTGCCACCACGTGAACGGCCGGACCTACCTGCGCGGCTACTGCGCCACCGTCGCCGAACTACACCAACACGGCGTAGATCTGGCCGAACTGGTGGAAGACGGGTCGCTTTGACCATCTGCAGACCCGGGCCGGCCACTGCCGATCCACCCCCTGGGGTACGGCATGCACCATGGTGCGGCTGCCCGCCTACTCGCCGATGCTCGCCCAGCTCGGCACCCTGAGCTCCGTGCAGGGACCCGGCTGGGCCGTGGAGATGAAATGGGACGGCGTGCGCGCCCTGGCCTACGTCGAGGACGGCGCCGTACGGCTGTTGTCGCGCAACGGCAGGGACATCACCGCCGCCTACCCCGAGCTGCAGCTCATGGCCGGCGCCACCGGCGGGCGCGCGACCGTCATCGACGGCGAGGTCGTGGCCTTCGACGATGCCGGGCGGCCCAGCTTCGAGGCGCTGCAGCCGCGGATGCACCAGCGCCACCCTGCGACCGTGGCGCAGCTGGCCAGGACGGTACCGGTGACGTTCATGGCGTTCGACATCCTGCACCTGGAGGACGGGAGCACGGTCTCCCGGCCGTACACCGAGCGCCGGGAACTGCTGGAGGGCACGCTCACGCCCGGCTACCGGTGGCAGGTGCCCGTCTGGTTCAGCGGGCAGGCCGAGCGGGCGTTCGACTCCTCCCGGCAACTCGGACTGGAAGGGGTGGTGTGCAAGCGGATGAGCTCCCCGTACCGGCCCGGCCGGCGCAGCGCCGAATGGACCAAGGTCAAGAACGTCAGCGCCGTCGAGGTCGTGATCGGCGGCTGGAAGGCCGGCGGCGGGCGGCGGGCGGGCATGATCGGCTCGCTCCTGCTCGGCGCGTACGACCCGCGCGGGCGGCTGCGGTACGTCGGGCACGTCGGCACCGGCTTCACCCAGGCCATGCTGCGCGACCTGGGCGAGCGCCTGGCGCCGCTGGAGCGCGGGGAGCCGGCGTTCGACGAGCCGGTGCCGCGCGAGCACGCCCGCGACGCGCACTGGGTGGAGCCACGGATCGTGGGCGAGGTGCAGTACGCCGAGGTCACCGGTGACGGGCGGCTGCGTCACCCCTCCTGGCGAGGGCTGCGGCCCGACCGGGAGCCGTCGGAGGCGAGCACGGAGGAGATCCTGCCGCCCGGCCGCCACGAGGGCGGCGCCGCCGCGGGCTGAACGCGACACGAGACCCTAACTACACTTCGCGCTCATATGGTGACTTAAAGTGATTATAGGGCTGTCGAGCTGTTTTGGGGGACATTGTGCGGAGAACTCTGGTGACCACCCTGGCCGCGCTGGCCGGCCTCGCCTTCACCACTCCCGCGACGGCCGACCGGCCGCCGGCCTCACGGCCGGTGAAGGCCGGGGCGGCGGACCCGGAGCCCGCGGTCCGCGCGCTCGGGCGCGACCGTTCATGGGGGGCCGAGTCGTCGCCGCTCATGCGGCCGGGGCGCGCGGTGCGTTACTGGACTCCCGGCAAGCAGGCCAAGGCCAGCCCCGTCGACCTGCCGCGCAGCGCACCGGCGCCCCACGGCAGACCGCACGGCAGGCTCCACGGCAGCGCGCGCACGGCCCGGCCGCACAGCGTGCCCACGGCCAAGCGCCTCACGCCCGGCGGCGACGACAACGGCTACGCCCGCGTGACCAGGCCGTACACGGCGGCGGCGCACAGCCGCATCACCGGCCGGCTGTTCTTCGTCAACGCCTTCGGGCAGGGCGACTCGTGCAGCGCCTCCGTCGTACGCTCGGCCACCCGGCTGCTCATCGTCACCGCCGCCCACTGCGTCTACGGCGTCCCCCCTGGCTCGGTGATCGGCCGGTGGCACAGCAACTTCGCGTTCGTGCCGGCCTACGACGGGCGGGCGGAGAGCGTGCGGCGGCGCGAGCCGTACGGGCGGTGGGGCGGGCGGCGGGCGTGGAAACCCGACGGCTACACCGGGCTGAGCGGCGGCGACTGGAACTCCGTCTACGACATCGCCCTCATCGAGGTCGGCAAGCGCAAGCGCACCCTGCAGGACGCCGTCGGCGCCTTCACCCCCATGCTCAACCGGGGCGGCCGGCACACCATCACCACCACCGGCTATCCGGGACTGCTCGGCAGACAGCCCTACGACGGCCGCGACCAGCTGATGTGCGTCGGCCGGACCCGCCGCGCCGACGGCCTCACCCGCGCCCCGGTCATCACGGCCTCCACCACCGCTGACACCACGGGCGCGTCCCCGGCCGGCCGGATGGTGACGGACAACTGCCACCTGCACAAGGGCCACAGCGGCGGCCCGTGGATCGTGCGCGGCACCGGGGACCTGGTCGGCGTGCTGTCGGCGGGCAAGGAGGACGGCGAGTCCGAGGGCAACTCCGTCGCCACCACGCTCAACCCGGAAGGTTACGGCGCGATCGTGCAGCAGGCCGACCCGCGCGGCGTGTACGACGCACTGTCGGTCAGGACGTCGGGACCGTCCCGCCGGGTCAGATCCGGCGGCTCCGCCACCGTGACCGCCACCGTCACCATGCGCGGCCTCCTGGCCGCCGCCCAGGTGCCGCTCACGCTGACCGTGCCGCCCGGCACGAAACTGGCCGACGTCAGCGGCGCCCGCTGCTCGACCGCCGGCAGACGGGCCGACTGCACGATCGGCGCCGTACGCCCGGGCAGCCCCGTGCGGATCACGGCCCGGGTCGAGGTGGGCTCCGACGCCGACCGGCGGCCGGCGATCGTCGCCCACGTCACCTCCTCCCGTCTGGACCCGACCCGGCGCGACAACACCAGCGTCCTGCGCCTGCCGGCCCGCCGGTCATGAGGGCTCCCTCAGCGTGCGCGCCAGCAGCCAGGCCAGCACGGGGAACACCACCAGGCAGGCAAGTGCCGTCCTGAGCGAGGCGGCCTCCGCCACCGCGCCCACCAGCGGGCCGACCAGGCCGCCCACGCTCACCGCGAGGCCCAGGGTCACACCGCTCGCCGTGCCCAGCCGAGTCGGCAGGAAGTCCTGGCCGAGCGTCACATGCAGGGAGAAGGGGGCGTACAGGGCGATCGAGGACGCGGCCACGAACACGTACGCCGCGGGGCCCGGCACGAACACCACCCCGGCCACCGCGGGCACGGCCAGCGCGTACGCCAGCCGCATCGTGCGCACCCGGCCCCAGCGCGCGGCCAGTCTGCCGCCCAGCACGGTGCCCACCGCCCCGCCCGCGAACAGCGTGAACAGCGCCACCGCGCCGGCCGCCCCGCCGCCGAGGTGCAGAGCCACGAAGGCGCTGAGGCCGACGTACACGACGGAACGGAAGACGATCACGAGGGTCAGCCGGGCGAACGACGGCCAGTCGTCGCGCCCCGAGACCGGCACGGCGGCGCCCCGCGCCGCCGCCGCTCCCCCGGACAGCGCCCTGACGGCCGGCAGCGTCACCAGCGCACCCAGCACGGCCGGCAGCGCCAGCCACGGCGAGGCGCCCAGCCCCCAGACCGCGAGCAGCGGCGTCACGAGCACGGGAGCCGAGGCGAACCCGAGCGTCCCGCCCAGGGAGAACCAGCTCATCCGCACATGGCTGCCCTCGCTCGCCAACCGGGCCAGCCGGGCGGACTCCGGATGGTAGGCCGCCACGCCCAGCCCCGACAGGGCCACGGCCAGGCAGGTCAGCGCGTACGAGCCGGTCACTCCCCCGGCGGCCACCCCCGCGCCGGACAGGATCATGCTCACCGGGATCAGCCACGGCATCCGCCGCCGGTCGGTCAGCACGCCGAAGATCGGCTGCACGATCGACGACAGCAACGTCGCGGCCAGCACGACGCCGGAGACGGCGACGTACCCGTAGCCCCGCTCCACGACCAGGAACGGCACGAGGGCGGGCACCGCGCCCTGGTAGAAGTCCACGGCGGCGTGACCGGCGGCAAGCATGGGGATCCTGTTCACGCCCCGATCATGGACCGGGCCGGCGCTGGCCCGCTTCCGATAAAGTGCCAACTCATGCCGGAAATCCGCCATCTACCGGAAGCGCCCACCGGGCGGCGGCCCCTCGCGCCCGGCGCCGGCATCGACGCCCACCGCCACGACACCCACCAGATCGTGTACGCCCGCCGCGGCGTCGTCTCCGTCACCACGGACGCCGGCACCTGGGTGGCGCCGGCCAACCGGGCGATCTGGATCCCGGCCGGCACCGTCCACGAGCACCTCGCCCACGGCGACACCGACCTGCGCCTGGTCGGCCTGACCCGCAACCCGCTCGCTCTCCGCCGTCCGGCCGTCCTCGCCGTCAGCCCCCTCCTCCGCGAGCTGATCGTCGCCTACACCGGCGCCCTGGAGGACGGCGAGCGGGCCAGAATGCTGGCCGTGCTGCTGGACCAGGTCAGGCGGGCGCCCGAGCAGCCGCTGCACCTGCCCACGCCCAGGGACCCGCGGCTGGCCGCCGTCTGCGACGCGCTCCGCCGCGACCCGGCCGACCGCCGTACGCTGGCCCAGCTCGCCGTCCAGGCGGGCGCCGCCGACCGCACGCTGGCGCGGCTGTTCCGGGCCGAGCTGGGGATGACCTTCCCCCAGTGGCGCACCCAGCTCCGCCTGCACCGCGCCCTGGTCCTGCTGGCCGACGGCGTGCCGGTGACGGCGGTCGCGCACCGGTGCGGGTGGGCCTCGGCGAGCGCGTTCATCGACGTGTTCGGGCGGGCCTTCGGGTACACCCCCGGCCGCGCCTTTACATTGTAGATTCGCTACAATCGGGTGCCGTGAGCACATCGAAAGGCAAGGGCGGCACTCCGGCCACCATGGCGCTGACCAAGGCCAAGGCCGCGTTCACGCTCCACCCCTACGATCACGACGCCTCCGCCCAGGCCTACGGCGAGGAGGCCGCCGACGCGCTCGGCGTCCCGTACGAACGGATCTTCAAGACGCTCGTGGCGGAGGTCGAGAGCGGGCTCGCGGTCGCGGTCGTGCCGGTGGCGGGCAAGCTCGACCTCAAGGCGCTGGCGAGCGCGCTCGGCAGCAAGCGGGCCGCGATGGCCGAGGCCGCGAAGGTCGAGCGGGTGACCGGCTACGTCGTCGGCGGCATCAGCCCACTCGGCCAGCGCAAGCAACTCCCGACCGTGGTCGACTCCTCCGCCCTCGACTTCGCGACGATCTACTTCTCGGCTGGCAGGCGCGGCCTGCAGATCGAGACCGCGCCCGACAACCTCATCACGCTCACCCGGGCGATCACCGCCCCCATCGGCAGGCGGGGCTGAGCTACCAGTCGAAGAACCCGTGCGACCGGTGCCGCTCGCGGCGGGGCCGGCCGTACGACGGCGGCAGCAGGCCCTCGCCCATCAGCCACTCGACGAGCCGGCGGTGCCGCCTGCCGAAGCCGTGGTCGCCGCGCCGCCTGCCCTCGCGTTCCCCGTCGCGGGCCTCCTCCCGGGCGAGCGCCTCCTCCAGGCCCGGCGTGTGTCCGCCGCCGAAGCGCGACATGTCCGGCCCGGGGAAGCCGCGCGACTCGGTGTTCCGCAGCGCCGACCGCATCGACTCCACCCAGATCGGCCCCGGCAGCGACGCCCCCTGCACCGACCCGTAGAAGCGGTCGCCGATCTGCACGCCCTGCAGCGGGAACCGGTACGACCCCCGGATGTCGCCCACGCTCACCGCCGCGGCCAGCGCCGGCGTGTACCCGGCGAACCAGGCCGAGGTGTAGCCGTTGTTGGTGCCCGTCTTGCCGGCGGCGGGCCGGCCGAGACCCTGCCCCTTCATGGTGCCCTGGTCGAACACGCCCTCCAGCACGTGGTTGACCGCGTCGGCGACCGGCTGCTCGATGGCCCGCTCGCACGCGGGCGGCACGTGTGTGCGCCGCCCCTCCCTGCCGACGATCTCCACGATGGCCAGCGGCCGGCAGTACATCCCGCGCGCCGCGAACGCCGCGAACGCCGCCGCCACCGTCACCGGGTCCATCTCGTTGATGCCGAGGGTGAACGTCGGCACCTCGCGCAGCGGCTTGCCGTCCGCCCGCGTGATGCCGAGGGCCTTGGCCGTGCGCACCACGTTGCAGAGCCCGACCTTGCGCTCCAGCATCATGTAGAAGATGTTCACCGACTTCCAGGTGCCGGTCTCCAGGCTGTGCGGGCCGCCCTCGCCCTCGCCGCTGGCGTTCAGGATGCGGCTGTTCGGGTCGTTGACCGGCTTGCCGTCGCAGTCGCGGTAGCCCTGCGACGGCACGAGCGAGCCCGGCGTCATGAAGCCGTCGCCGAAACGCCAGCCCTGCTTCAGCGCCGTGGCCAGGGTGAACACCTTGAACGTCGATCCGGCCTGGAAACCCTGGCCGCCTCCGTGGGCCACGTCGGCGACCAGGTTGAAGGTGGTCTTGGGGCCGTTCTTGCGGTCGCCGGGGTTGCGGCCGAAGCCCTTGCTGGCCGCCATCGCCCGGATCCGCCCGGTCCGCGGTTCCACCATCGCCTCGGCGGCCACCTCGGTGTCCTCGGGCGAGACGTGCCGCTTGATGGCCCGCTCGGCGGCGCGCTGCGCGATCGGGTCGAGGCTCGTCCTGATCGTCAGGCCGCCCCTGGCCAGCCTGTTGCGCCGCTCGGCCTCGGTGTTGCCGAACGCCGGGTTCGACAGCAGCTCGCGCTGGACGTACAGGCAGTAGAAGGGGTACTCGCTCTGCTCGCAGCCGCCCGGCTCGGGGCGGAGGTCGATGCCCAGCGGCGCCGCCTTGGCGCGCGCCGCCTCCTGCTTGGTGATCCAGTTCAGCCCGGCCATGCGGTCGAGCACGAGGTCGCGCCGCTCCCGCAGCCGGGCCCGATGGTCCCGCCCCAGCGAGGGGTCCGTCGAGTACGGCATCCGCACCGCCCCCGCCAGCGTGGCCGCCTGCTCCAGCGTCAGCTTCGAGGCCGAGGTGGAGAAGAAGCGCCGGGCCGCCGCCTCCACGCCGTGGGCCCCGGCGCCGAAGTAGGCGATGTTCAGGTAGCGCTCGAGGATCTCCGCCTTGCGGTACTTCTTCTCCAGCGCCAGCGCCAGCCGCAGCTCGGTGATCTTTCGGGCCAGGTTGGGCGCGCGGGCACGATCGCGCTCGGCGTTGGTACGGGCGTTCTCCACCAGGATGTTCTTGACGAGCTGCTGGGTCAGGGACGATCCGCCCTGCCGGATGCTGCCCGCCTGGGTGTTGGTGAGCAACGCCCGCAGCGTGCCGCGGACGTCGAGGCCGCCGTGCTCGTAGAAGCGGGCGTCCTCGATGGCCACGATGGCCCGGCGCATCACCGGGGCGACCTTGCGCAGCGGGACGATCCTGCGGTTGGTCTCGTAGAACTGCGCGAACGGCCGGCCGTCCTTGTCCAGCAGCCTGGTCACCTGCGCGAGCGGCTCCTCGCGCGGGGCGGGCGGCAGGTCGATGAAGGTCTTCGTCACATCACGCGCGGCGATGCCGCCCCCGCTCACCACGGGCGCGGCCAGTGCGGCCACCAGCACCCCGCCGAGCGCCCCCGCCAGCCCGAGTCCCCCGACGGATCTGAGTACGGTCACGTCACTTGATGTGCGACGTCCCGATCATTGGCAAACGCCCGCTTCCAGCGTCTTTACAGTTGTTTACTGCTGCTTACTCACCCGAGTCCCTCCTGATGTTCAGCCCCAGCGAGGCGAACTGCTCGAACGGCCGGTGGTAGCCGCGCTCGATGTGGTGCACGCCGCGCAGCGTGGACGGCCCGTCGGCGACCGCCGCCGCCAGCACCGCCGAGAAGCCGGCCCTGATGTCGGGCAGCGTCACGTCGGCTCCCCTCAGCCTGGAGACACCCCGCACGACGGCCGAGTGGCGGGCGTTGGTGTCGTGGTAGCGGCAGGCCGGGCCGCCCAGGCACTGGTCGAACACCTCGATCTCGCAGCCCATCCGCTGCAGCGCGGGCACGTACACCAGGCGGTTCTCGAAGACCGTCTCGTGCAGCACCGACATGCCGTGGCTCTGGGTGAACAGCACCATCAGCGGCGTCTGCCAGTCGGTCATGAACCCGGGGTGGGTGTCGGTCTGCACCGCCGCCGCGCGCAGGCCCTCCGGGGGCGCGGTGGCGCACAGGTACTCGTCGTTGATGTCGAACCTGGCGCCCATCCTGGCCAGCGTGGTGATCGCGGTGACCAGGCGGTCCTGCGGGCAGCCGTGCACGCGGACCTCGCCCTGGGTGATCAGACCGGCCGCCAGGTACGAGAACGCCTCGATGCGGTCGCCGGCCAGCCAGGTGGAGGCGCCGTGCAGGCGCTCGACGCCCTCGATGAGGATCCTGCGGTCGGGCGACAGCTCGATCATCGCGCCCATCCGCTGCAGGAACAGCGCCAGCTCCACCACCTCGGGCTCGGTGGCGGCGTTCTTCAGCACCGTCTTGCCCTCGGCCAGCACCGCCGACATCAGCACCGTCTCCGTGGCGCCCACGCTGGGGTAGGGCAGCTCGATCCGGGTGCCGCGCAGGCGGGCCGCCTTGGCGAAGATGCCGCTCTCGCCGACCTCGACCTCGGCGCCCATCGCGCGCAGGGCCTCGACGTGGAAGTTCACCGGCCGCCGCCCGATCGGGTCGCCGCCGACCAGCGGCACGAACGCCTCGCCCGCCAGGTGCAGCAGCGGGCCCAGCATGAGGATGGGGATGCGGTTCAGGCCGGTGAACGCGTCGGGCACCCGGGGCTCGATCGCCGGCCCCTTCTCGATCCTGATCTCCGTGCGGGAGATCTCGACATGGATGCCGAGGGCGCGCAGCATGTCCGCCGTGATGCCGACCTCGCCCACCTCCGGGGCGTTGTGAATGCTGCTCTCGCCGTCGCCCAGCATCGCCGCGACCATGTGCTTGGAGACGCCGTTCTTGGAGCCGCGTACTTCGACGTCCCCCCGGAGGGGGCCGGAGGGTTCGATCTTCCAGACCTCTTCTGCAATCACGAAGCGAGCCTAGCCGGGGGATACCATCGAGCTGATTCGGACGCACATGTGAAGGGGAGTGGCGTGACGAGGGAAGTACGCGCATTTGCGGTAACTGTCCTCACTCTCGCCGCTCTCGGGGTCGCCGCCGGCCTGCTCTGGTCGGGCGTCACGCCGCGGGCCCCTTACCAGGTCACCGAGCAGGGCCCCACGCTGGCCGACCCGACCACGCAGGCGCTGATCGCGGCCGACGGCTGGTTCGCGGTGATCACGGGCGGGCTGGGACTGCTGTGCGGCGGCGTCGCCTGGTTCATCGGGCGGCGCTGGATGCTCGCGGTGCTGCTCGGGCTCTGCGCGGGTGGGGTGGCGGCCTCCTTCCTGACGTTGTGGACCGGGTCGACGTTCACCATCGGATCGGTCGTGGTGCAGGCCGCGGCCGTGCCCGGGATCAAGGTCGTCCCTGGGGCGCTGAAACTGACGGCCCCCGGGGTGCTGGTGTCCTGGCCGCTGCTGGCCGTGGGGTTCTTCACGCTGCTCGAAGGCATGCACGGCTACCGCGAGTCGCCCCTGCGGCAGCCGTACGGGGGTCCGGTCGTCTAGAGCGGGGGCCTGCGCAGGCCGTGCCCCGTGGCCTGCTCGAACGCCCGCGCCACCCGCAGCACCCTGGCGTCCTCGAACGGCGGCCCGATGATCTGCACGCCCACCGGCAGGCCGTCCTCCGTGAAGCCGGCCGGGACGGACGCGGCCGGCGCGTGCAGCACGCTGATCCAGTACGCCGAGCGCATCCAGGCGAGGTAGTCGGGCAGCCGCCGGCCGTTGATCTCGCTGACGTGCGGCTGCTCCACCGGGAACGGCGGCACCTGGCTGACCGGCGCGATCAGCACGTCGTAGGTGTCCCAGAACGCGGCCATGCGCTGGTAGAGGCGGCTGCGCGCCACCTCGGCGGCCACCAGGTCGGCGCCGGTGACCTGGCGGCCCTGCTCGACGTTCCAGGCGGTGTTGGGGCCCAGCCGGGTCTTGTCGCCGTGGGCGAGCAGGTAGTACCAGGCCCGGTAGGTGCGGAACGCCTCCTCCGCGCCGGTCAGGTCGGGATCGGTCTGCTCCACGTGGGCGCCGAGGCGTTCGAACACGGCCGGCGCGGTCGCGGTGACCGCCGCCGTGCGCGGGTCCACGGGCAGCCCGCCCAGGTCGGGGCTCCACGCCACCCGCAGCCCCGCCACCCCCTCCTCGGGCTCGGGCGCGAACATCTCCTTGATCGAGTACGGCGAGCGCCGGTCGAACCCGGCGATCGCGCCGAGCATCAACGTGACGTCCTCGACCGTCCTGGCCATCGGCCCAGGGACCGACAGGGTGTACCAGGCGGCCGTCTCCGAGATGCCCGGGACGCGGCCGGGCGTGGGGCGCAGGCCGACGACGTTGCAGAACGAGGCGGGGTTGCGCAGGGAGCCGCCCATGTCGCTGCCGTCGGCCAGCGGGATCATGCCGGTGGCCAGCGCGACCGCCGCTCCCCCGCTGCTGCCGCCGGCCGACTTGGTCGGGTCGTACGGGTTTCTGGTGGCGCCGAACACCTCGTTGACCGTGTGGGAGCCGGTGCCGAACTCCGGGGTGTTGGTCTTGCCCACGGTGATCGCCCCGGCCGCGCGCAACCGCCGTACGACCAGGTGGTCCTTGCCGGGCACGTGGTCGGCGAAGAGCGGGGAGCCGTACGTCGTGCGGATGCCGGCCGTGTCGACGAGATCCTTGTGCGCGACGGGCACGCCGTGCAGCGGCCCGGCCGGCTCCGCGGCGTCGGCCGCCTTGGCCGCGCCGAGGGCTTGTTCGGCGACCAGGGTGACGACGGCGTTCACACGGGGATTGACCTGCTCGATGCGGTCGAGGTGCGCCTGGAGCACCTCGACGGCACTCACCTCGCGCGTCCTGATGAGACGAGCCAGTTCGGTAGCGGGCAAATAACACAGTTCGCTCACCCTGCGATCCTCCCCCAATTCCCATCACCCCCACCCAATTACCCCGACGTCGCCCACACCCGCCCAATCACCCGCCGCCTCCACGGACCGATGCCGGTCACCCTCCCGCCCGGCCGAACCAACACCGGTCCGTTCCGGCAGCGGTCCCGGCCGATTCCGGACCTCAGGGCAGCAGGGCCGTCACGGCGGTCGCCACGTACAGGCCGCCGCCGGTGGCCACGGCGACGCCTGCCAGCGCGGGCGTCCAGGACGCGGCGGCGCGCAGGGAGCGCAGGCCGGGCGCTTGCCGCCGGCCGAGCCGCCCCATGAGTGCGGCCCCGCGGACCGTCACCACCCCGACGGCGGTCAGTGTGGCGGCCATGCCCACCCCGAAGGCACCCACCAGCACCACCGCGTCCAACGCCCGCCCGGTGAGCAGCCCGCTCACCAGCACGATGAACGCCGACGGCGAGGGGACCAGACCCCCGGAGAGGGCGAGGGCGGTGAGCCCTCGGCGCGACCACGGATCCATGAGCTCCTCCCCATGCCCATGACCGTGACCGTGCCCGTGACCATGCCCGTGCCCGTGCCCGTGCCCGTGCCCGTGCCCGTGCCCGTGCCCGTGCGCGTTCGCGGGCGCCGTCCTTCGTGAGCGGAGGTGGCGGTACGTCAGATGCACACCGACCCCGATCACCACCGCGCCCGCGATCACCTGCAGCCACGCCGTGACGGCCTTGGTCCCGACGGCGGCGCTGCTCAACCCCACCCACACGAGCGCGAGCGCGAGCACCGACACCGTGTGCATGAGCGCGACGACCACGCCCAGGCGGAGCGCGTCCCGGCACCGGCCGTGCGTGCCGATCAGGTACGCCGCCGTCACGCTCTTGCCGTGCCCCGGCGCGACCGCGTGCAGCGCCCCCACGCCCAGCGCCACGGCCAGCATCAGCCAGAACGCCCCCGCCCCGTCGAACAGCGCGATCAGGTAGTTCTCCGGCCCCGTGGTGCCGTTCACGCGGCCACGCCCACGCGCCGCCGCCGCCCGCGGACGAGGAACGCGACCAGCGCCGCGAGCGCGGCCACCAGCACCACGGCGGGCACCGCGAGCGACACCCCGCCCACCGCCGACGGCTCGAACCTCAGGTGCCGGGTGTCAGCCTCGGCCGTGAGCATGGTCTGCGCCGGGTCGGCGGGCGTCCCGGCGGTGAGCACGGTGCGGTACGCCTGGTTCAGGTCGGTCAGCGCCGCGATCCGGACGTCCACCTCGACGACCGGCTCCGCGCACGCGAATCCGAACCGTGCGCCGTCGGTGAGCAGCCGCTCCAGCGGTTCCAGCTCGCCCTCACAGGGCCGCCCGTCCTGACTCACCTCCACCCGGGACAGCAGATAGTCCCGTACGGCGGCGGAGCGGGCCAGCTGCTGCTCCCCCGTCAGTGCGGTGTCGATGCCCTTGGACGGATCTCCGAACGCGCCGAGCGAGCGGCCCAGCGCCACCCAGTCGTCCTCGGCGGCCTTCCACGACAGGCTCACCTGTGAGCCTTCCGCCACGATCGTGGCCATGGACGGCGGGCCGAACGGATGCGCCGACGCCGGCGCCCCCGCGACACCGGCCGGCACGACGACGGCAACGGCGAGGAGCACGCAGGCACGTGCGATGAGGGCGAGTTTCACGAGCGACTCCTGTAGGCAACCAATCGAAGATCCACGCACACACGGCGTCCCACCCGGGTGGGACGCCGCACCGGCACGACACCCCACCGCGGTCTGACGTCACACCCGCACACGGCCGACCCCCACAGGGTGCGCACGTCCGGACATGCCAAGCCCCGTCAGGCGGGCCTCGCCGCGGCAGCCACACACCGGGCGAGCCGGACCCCGTCTCCGCGGGGCGCACGGCTCACCGGCGAGCCCCGGTCGCGGCGTGGAGGCGACGCGGGTCAGGCGGACCCGGCTTGTAGGGACCAGGCGGGTCCGCACGGCCCGGTCGGCCCACCCGTCCGTCGGTACGCGATGCGGCCCGGTTCTCGGAGCCGTCGCAGGCCGTCAGGTCTGGTGGGGCGGCCAAGCAGGCGGGCAGGCCGGGGGGAGGGAGGGGTGGGTGGGCCGGGGTGGGGCCCACCCGTCCGGGGTCATCTGGTGACGGTGATGGCGGGGCTGGTGATCTTCTGGTGCTGGCTGTCCAGGTAGACCACGTACACGCCGTTCTTCTTCGCCAGGACGGGCACGCGGACGTCCTGCTCGAACCGGCCGAGTTCGTCGGCCTTGCCGTAGCCGACGAGCAGGCCGTCACGGTCACCGCGGCGGGCGTCGTCCTCCTGCGGGCGCCACCAGATGGCCACCTTCTCGCCCGGGTCGTAGCCGTACGCCGAGACCTTGACCTCTTCCAGGCGCCGCGCCGAGGTCTTGTCGACGACGACCTGCTCGCCGACCGTGTTCTCGGGGGTGCGCAGCTCGTTCACGGTGCGCTCGCCCTCGTCGTTCTTGCGGATGACGAACCCGTCGTGGTGCTCGCCGTTGGCGTAGCGCGCCTCGAACGTGATCGTCTCCTCGCCGACGTCGATGAGCTGGTAGAGCTGGGTGTTCTGGCTGGTGCTGCGGACCTCGGCGCCGTTGTTCGTCCAGTTCTCGCCACCGTTGAGCGCGTACATCTTGCCGCCGGAGACCGACACGACGTAGGCGACGCCGTTGTGCACGGTCGCCGACTTGCGCGCCGCCACCTGGTTGCCGCGCCCGTACGAGTGGTCGTGCCCCTGCAGCACCAGGTCGACGCCGTACTTCTCGAACAGCGGCGCCCACTGGGCGCGGACGTTCGGGTTGTTGCGGGTGCCGGTGGTCGAGTACACGGGGTGGTGGAAGGTCACCACGGTCCACTTGTTCGGGTTGTCCTTGAGCAGGCCCTCCAGCCAGGCCGTCTGCGCGGCCATGAGCGTGGCGTTGCTCTGCACGTTGCTGTCCAGGCCGATGAAGCGCACACCCTGGTAGTCGAGGGTGTAGACGGTCTGCTTCAGCTCGGGGTTGCCGGGCCCGTTGTCCGGATACGGGAACTGCGGCCGCCAGAACGTGGACAGCCCGCCGCTGTACTCATGGTTGCCCGGGATCGAGATGTTGTTGATCTGACCGTCGATGAAGCCGCCGGCCTTGAACCACTGACCCCACTGCTCCTCGCTGTTGGCGGAGTCGATGAGGTCGCCCGCGTTGACGATCGCCTTGGCCTGCGGCCGGTCCGCGAACGCCTGGCGGAACACGCGCGGCACGGCGGAGTCGAGGTAGTTCTGCGCGTCGCCGTAGTAGATGAAGGAGAACGGGTCGAAGCCGGAGGCCGCCGTGGTGAAGTCGGTCCAGGCGCTCCAGTTGGTGCCGTCGCCGACGCGGTAGGTGTAGCGGGTGTTCGGCTTCAGCTCGCCGAACTCCACCGTGTGGTACGTCGAGGCGTACCCGAGCGTGGTGTTCACCGGCGTGCTGGCCATGGCCTTGACGCTGGTCACGGCGCCGGGCGTCGGCTGGACCTGGCCGAGGGCGCGCGGCGCCTCCAGGATCTGGGCCTGGGCGTTGTCCGCGGTGGCCTCGGCGCGCCACGACACGCGCTGGCTGGTGGCGGGCGTGGTGGTCGGGATGAGGATGATGCGGTCGGGGATCGGGGAGGGCTTGTGCACCTCCGCGGCGGGGTAGACGGGCGGCGCCGCCACACCGAGGGCGGCGGGGCCCAAGGCTAAACCGGCGATCAGCAGCGCGCCGGTGCCGGCCGCCACGAGCTTGGCCTGCCGCGACCGCGGGGACCACGGCTTCCTGGTCTCGTTCACTTCTGGCTCTCTCCATGAGGCGTGGAACCCGTCCGCGTGCGGGACGCGCGCGGACGTCAGCGAATTGACGCAGGCGCCGCTGACGATCATCTGTCCGCCGGCTGGCCGCCGGGTTAATTCATGATCGTCAATGTGGTGGTCACCGGACGTTGGCCCGGCGTTCTCCCGGCCACGTCTACGATCATCGCGGATCGCGGGAACCGATGCCTCGGAGGTGGACGGATGGTGGTGACCGCCCGTCGCTGGGGGCTGCTGCCCGCCGTCGTGGCGCTCGGCACGCTGTTCGTGGTGCCGCCGGAACGGCCCGTGGTCAAGACGGAGACGTTCATCACCGCCGAGACCACCGGGGTGCTGATGATCGAGGGCGGCGAGTGCTTCAGCGACCCGGCGTACTCGCCGGAGGCCGCCGACCGGATCGTCCTCTACACCCCGTGCGCGCAGGGCGCCGACAACCAGTCGTACGGCTTCACCCACGCCCCCGACGGCGCGTACGACGCCGCGGCGCTGAAGGCGTTCGCGTGGCAGAGCTGCGGCGAGCGGTACGCCGAGCTGTGGGGCCCGCAGCGCGACGACCTGAGGTACTACCCGATCATGCCGACCGCGGAGACCTGGGCCGACGGCGACCGCGACGTGATGTGCGCCGTCTACCGCCCCACCGGCCGCCTCGCCGACTCAGCCCTCCCCCACTGACCACGCCGGACCACCCACCCGCGCCTGTACGACGCGACCCCGGCCGACCCCGTCACAGCGCTGCCCCGGCCGAGCCCGTCACGGCCGGGATGGAGCCGCGTCTTGGGGGCGCCGGACGGACGAGTTCTCCGAGGTCGCCCTGCGGGGCGTCAGGCGCCCACGCAGGCGGGGCCGAGGAGTTCTTTCAGGTCGCCCATGAGGGCCGGCGAGGGGGTCACGCGGTACCGGTCGCCCACCCGCATCACCGTGGTCTTCGGGCCGTTGTGGACCTGGAGGTGCACCTCGGAGGTGCCCGGATGGGTGGCGAGGACCTCCTTCAGCCGCCCCACCACCGGCGGCGTGCAGCGGTTGAGCGGCAGGCTCACCAGCAGCGGCCCGCCGGACTCCTGGGTCAGGTCGGGCGCCGTCACCTCCATGGCGATGATCTTGGCGACGTCTTCCCGCTTGTCGATCCGGCCCTTGACGAACACGATCGCGTCTTCGGCCAGGATCGTCGAGCACAGCTGGTACGCCGACGGGAAGATCATCACCTCGATCGAGCCTTCGAGGTCTTCCAGCTGGGTCAGCACCCAGGTGTCGCCCTTCTTGGTGACCTTGCGCTGCACCCCGCTGAGGATGCCGCCCAGTGTCACCACCTGCCCGTCGGGCCGGCTGTCGTCCTGGACGGCGGCGATCGAGCAGTCGGCCCCGGCGGCCAGGATGTGCTCGACGCCGAACAGCGGGTGGTCGGAGACGTACAGGCCGAGCATCTCGCGTTCGAACTGCAGCAGCGTGTTCTTGTCCCACTCCCCCACGGGGATCTGCACGTCGAACGTCTGGTCCTCGCCGCCGTCGATCGCGCCGAAGAGCGAGTCCTGGCCGATGGCCTCGTTCTTCTTGATGTCGATGATCGCGTCGACGGCCTGCTCGTGCACCATGACCAGGCCCTTGCGCACGTGGCCGAGCGAGTCGAACGCACCCGCCTTGATCAGTGACTCGATCACCCGCTTGTTGCAGACGATGGCCGGCACCTTGCGCAGGAAGTCCTTGAAGTCGGCGAAGCGGCCCTTCGCCTTGCGCGCGGCGATGATGCCGTCGACGACGTTGCCGCCGACGTTGCGGACGGCCGACAGGCCGAAACGGATGTCGGTGCCGCGCGGCGTGAAGTCGAAGTCGGAGTCGTTGACGTCGGGCGGGAACACCTTGATGCCCATGCGGCGGCACTCGTTGAGGTACAGGGCCGACTTGTCCTTGTCGTCCTTCACCGAGGAGAGCAGCGCCGCCATGTAGGCGGCCGGGTGGTTGGCCTTGAGGTAGGCGGTCCAGTAGGCGATGAGGCCGTAGGCGGCGGTGTGGGCCTTGTTGAAGGCGTAGTCGGAGAACGGCAGCAGGATGTCCCACAGCGCCTTGATGGCGGCGCCGGAGAAGCCGTTGTCCTTCATGCCCTGCTCGAAGGAGGCGTACTGCTTGTCCAGCTCCGCCTTCTTCTTCTTGCCCATCGCGCGGCGCAGCAGGTCGGCGGCGCCGAGGGAGTAGCCGGCCACGCGCTGGGCGATGGCCATGACCTGCTCCTGGTAGATGATCAGGCCGTACGTCGTGTCGAGGATGTCCTCGAGCGGCTTCTCCAGCTCGGGGTGGATCGGCGTGATCTCCTGCTGGCCGTTCTTGCGCAGCGCGTAGTTGGTGTGGGAGTTGGCGCCCATCGGGCCCGGGCGGTAGAGCGCGAGGGCGGCGGAGATGTCTTCGAAGTTGTCGGGACGCATGAGCCGCAGCAGCGAGCGCATGCCGCCGCCGTCGAGCTGGAACACGCCGAGGGTGTCGCCCTTGCACAGCAGCTCGTAGCTCCTGCGGTCGTCGAGCGGCAGCGAGAGCAGGTCGACCTTCTCGCCCGTGGTCGCCTCGATCATCTTGAGGCAGTCGTCCATGATGGTGAGGTTGCGCAGGCCCAGGAAGTCCATCTTCAGCAGGCCGAGCGTCTCGCAGGTCGGGTAGTCGAACTGCGTGATGATCGCGCCGTCGGAGTCGCGGCGCATGATCGGGATGTGGTCGGTCAGCACCTCGCGGGACATGATCACGCCGGCGGCGTGCACGCCGGTCTGCCGGATCAGGCCCTCCAGGCCCTTGCCCAGGTCGATCGTGGACTTGACGTCGACGTCTTCCTCGTAGAGCTTGCGAAGCTCGCCGGCCTCGTTGTAGCGCGGGTGGTCCTTGTCGAAGATGCCCGACAGCGGGATGTCCTTGCCCATGACGGCGGGCGGGAACGCCTTGGAGACCCGGTCGCCCAGCGCGTACGGGTAGCCCAGGACGCGGCCGGCGTCCTTGATGGCGGCCTTCGCCTTGATGGTGCCGAACGTGGCGATCATGGCGACCTTGTCGGCGCCCCACTTCTCCGTCACGTAGCGGATCACGTCGCCGCGCCTGCGCTCGTCGAAGTCGATGTCGACGTCGGGCATGGACACACGCTCGGGGTTGAGGAACCGCTCGAAGATCAGGCCGTGCGGGATGGGGTCGAGGTCGGTGATGCCCATCGCGTACGCCACCAGCGAACCGGCCGCCGAGCCCCGGCCCGGGCCGACCGGGATGCCGTTCTGCTTGGCCCACATGATGAAGTCGGCGACCACGAGGAAGTAGCTCGGGAAGCCCATCTGCTCGATGATGCCGATCTCGTACTCGGCCTGCTTCTTGTGCTGCTCGTCGTAGCCCTCCGGCCAGCGCCTGGCCATGCCCTCCCAGACGGTCCTGCGGAAGAACTCGCTCTCCGTCATGCCGTCGGGGACGGGGTAGGTCGGCATGAGGTTCTTGAACGCGAAGAACCCGGCCGGGTCGACCTTCTCGGCGACCAGCAGAGTGTTGCGGCAGCCCTCGGCCCACAGGTCGGAGGAGTCGACGGCGCGCATCTCGTCGGCGCTCTTGATGTAGTAGCCGCTGCCGTCGAAGCGGAAGCGGTCGGGGTCGGACAGCTGCTTGCCTGTCTGGATGCACAGCAGGGCGTCGTGCGAGGCGGCGTCGGACTCGTAGGTGTAGTGGGAGTCGTTGGTGACCAGCGGCGGGATGCCGAGCTCCTTGCTGATCCTGGTCAGCCCGTCGCGGACGCGGCGCTCGATGTCGAGGCCGTGGTCCATGATCTCCAGGTAGAAGTTCTCCTTGCCGAAGATCTCCTGGTATTTCGCGGCGGCCCGCAGCGCCTCGTCGTACTGGCCGAGCCGCAGCCTCGTCTGCACCTCGCCCGACGGGCAGCCGGTGGTGGCCATGAGGCCCTCGGCGTGCTCGGCGAGGATCTCGGCGTCCATCCGCGCCCACTTGCGCACGAAGCCCTCGGTGTAGGCGCGCGAACTGAGCTTCATCAGGTTGTGCAGGCCGGTCTTGTCGCGCGCCCAGATCGTCATGTGGGTGTAGTAGCCGCCCGCCGAGACGTCGTCGCGCTTCTGGTGCGGCTCGCCCCACAGCACCGGCTTCTTGTTGTGGCGCGCCTCGGGCGCGACGTAGGCCTCGATGCCGATGATCGGCTTGATGCCGGCGCCGGTCGCCTGCCGGTAGAAGTCGTAGGCGCCGTGCATGTTGCCGTGGTCGGTGATCGCGATCGCGGGCATCCCCAGGTCGCCGACCTGTTTGAACATCTGCTTGAGGCGCGCGGCCCCGTCCAGCATCGAGTATTCGGTGTGCACGTGCAGATGGACGAACGAGTCGCTGGACGACATGGAGCGGCGCCTCCCGGTCTCGGTGGTTGTGCTCAAAAACTTTAGTGCTCCCTGCCGACACTTCGGAGCCCGGCGGGCCGGACGACCGGGCGGTGCGGCGGTCGCGAGCGCGCTCGGCGGCGCCGATATCCTCAGGTCACCGTCCGTATGCGAGGAGACACGCTGTGCGCACACAGACCGACGAGGGATACACGCACGCACTCGGCAACCGCCAGGTCCAGATGATCGCCATCGGCGGGGCCATCGGCGTGGGCCTGTTTCTCGGCGCCGGCGGCCGGTTGGCCGCCGCGGGGCCGGCTCTCGTGCTGTCCTACGCCGCCGCCGGGGTGGCCGCCTTCTTCGTCATGCGGGCCCTCGGCGAGCTGGTGCTCTACCGGCCGGTGTCGGGCTCGTTCGTCGAGTACGCCAACGAGTTCATCGGCCCGTGGGCCGCCTTCGCCAGCGGCTGGATGTACTGGGTCAACTGGGCGTTCACCGGCATCGCCGAGCTGACCGCGATCGCGACCTACATCCACTACTGGGCGCCGGCCTTCCCCCAGTGGCTCACGGCGCTGATCGCGCTGGGGTTCGTCATGGTGGTCAACCTGCTGTCGGTGCGGCTGTTCGGCGAGCTGGAGTTCTGGTTCGCGCTGCTGAAGGTGCTGGCCATCACGGTGTTCCTGGTCGTGGCCGTGGTGCTGGTGGTGTTCACCGTCGGGCAGGCGAGCCCGGCCAACCTGGTGGCCCACGGCGGCTTCTTCCCGACCGGCTTCCCGCTGGTGCTGATGAGTCTGCAGTCGGTGGTGTTCGCGTACGCCTCGATCGAGCTGGTCGGCATCGCGGCCGGCGAGACGGCGCGGCCGCGCGAGATCATGCCGCGGGCCATCAACGGCGTGGTGTGGCGCATCGCGATCTTCTACGTGGGCTCGGTGCTGCTGCTCGGCATGGTGCTGCCGTGGACGGTCTACCGGGCGGGCGAGTCGCCGTTCGTGACGTTCTTCTCCGGCCTCGGGGTGCCGTGGGCGGCCGACGCGATGAACCTCGTGGTCATCACCGCGGCGATGTCGTCGTGCAACTCCGGCCTGTACGCCACCGGCCGCATCCTGCGCTCCATGGCGATGAAACGGGAGGCCCCCGGCTTCACCGGCACGCTGAGCTCCCGGCACGTGCCGATCGGCGGCATCCTGTTCACCGCGAGCATGCTGCTCGGCGGGGTGGCGCTGTTCTACTTCCTGCCCGCCCGGGCCTTCAACATCGCCACGGCCTGCGCCTCGCTGGGCGTGATCACGACGTGGGGGGTGCTGGTCTACTGCCAGACGCGGCTGCGCGGCGCGGGTCACCGCTCGGCGTTCCCGATGCCCGGCTCGCCCTACACCAACTGGCTGACGCTCGCGTTCCTGGCGCTGGTGGTGCTGCTGATGCCGTTCGCCGACGAGGACCAGCGGGTGGCGTTCTTCCTCATCCCGGCCCTGGTCGTGGGGATCGCGGTGGGCTGGAAGGTGGTCGGCCGCCGGCGGCCGGCCGCGGGTGGTGAGCCTCCCGCGGGGCCGCCCGCCGGGCCGTCCGGCGGCCCTCCCGCCGGGCCGCCCGCGGAGTTCCGCGCCGAATCGTAGCCGCCGCGACAGCCCCGCACCGATCACCGGCTTGGGTAGTCTCGTGGGCGCAAGGAAGGAGCCACAGGTCGGGGAGGTCACGCTGGACGAGGCTCGGCGGAAGATCGTCCGGATCTCGGCGGCGGCCGCGCTCGGCGTCGCGCTCGCGCTGGCCTGCCTGCCCCTCGGGGTGTTCCCGAAGCTCGCCTGCGCCCTGCTCGACGCGGGCTGCCCCACCACCGAGGAGCCGCGCGGCCGGTTGCCGCAGGTGACCCGGCTGACGCCCGTACAGGTGGCGCAGGGCGGCCGGTACGTCGCGCTCGGCGACTCCTACTCCTCGGGCGAGGGCGTCTACGACAGCGACCAGCCGCCGGTCAACGACGGGGCCGACCGCTGCCACCGGTCGCCGGGATCGTACGCCCCGCTGGTCGCGCGGACGTACCGGTTCGCCCGCGGCACCGCCTTCTACGCCTGCAGCGGCGCCACCAGCCGTCAGCTGCTGACCGGCCAGTGGGGCCATCCGCCCCAGATCACCCGCGTCGACGCCGGGGCCGGCCTGGTGACGCTCAGCATCGGCGGCAACGACGCCGGTTTCACCGAGGTGCTCACCGGCTGCATCGTGAAGCTGCCGTGGTCGTCGGCCTGCGTCGACCAGGAGGCCGCCGTCGGCCGCCGCATCGGCGAGCTGCAGGCGAACATGATGACCGTCCTGAAGGAGCTGCGGGTACGCGCGCCGAACGCCCGCGTGATCGTCCTCGGCTACCCGCGGCCGTTCCCCGCGCAGCCGACGGAGACCGTCGACAACCTGAGCGTGGCCGACCAGCGGTGGCTGAACACCGTGACGCGGCGGCTCAACGACGCCGTGAAGGCGGTGGTGGCCGAGTTCGACCGGACGATCGCCGCGTTCGGCGGGCCGGGCAGCGCCGAGTACATCGACGCCTACGAGGCGTTCACCGGGCACGAGGTGGGGCGGCCGCAGCCGTACCTGAACGGGTTGACCATGGACATGGAGGAGATGACGGTCAACGCCCGGAGCTATCACCCGACGGGCGACGGGTACCGCCGCTTCGCCGAGCTGATCACCCGCCAGATCGCCCAGGGCCCGGGCCGGCCCATGAACAACTACCACGTGACCACCCCCTGACCGCCGGGTCACGCGGGCGGCCGGTCGGCGCCGCGTTCCTCGGCGAGGTGGAGGCCGGCCTCGATGACGGCGTTCATGATGGGCGCGAGGCGGGTCTCGCCCAAGGTCGGGGCGCGCCGGGCCATCCGGGCGACGACGGCGCGTTCGCGGGCCAGGTCGCGGCCCGCGAAACCGCCCACGGGCTTGATCCGCTGCACGATGCCCGCCAGGGCCGCGCGGCGTTCGAGCAGGGTGGCGAGGGCGGCGTCCACCCGGTCGATCGCCTGCCTGCACTCGGGGAGCGTGGTGGGCGACTCGTCGCGGAGCAGCGCGCCGACCACGGTCACCGCCTCCTCTGCCGCCCGCAGGCCGGCAGCCGCCGGCAGGCCCGCACCCGCCTGCCCCGGCACGCCGTCGTCCGCGCCGCGCGGGGCGCCCTCACCGTCCGGGAAGCCCGAAGCCTCCGCGGATGGCAGGGGCGCGTGGGGACGCACGGCCAGGGCGGCGCTGATCTCACGGGCCGCGGCACCCGCGTCACGCTCCTTGAGCGCCACACCGTGTCCCACAGCGTGTCCCGCACCGTGTCCCTGCGACGCCTCGGAGCGGCCGGCGCCGTTCCCCTGCAATGCCTGGGAACGCCCGGCGCTGTCTCCCCGCAGCACCTCGGGACGGCCGCGGCCGTTCCCCCGCGACGCCCCCGCGTGAACGCCGTAGGTGTTCTGCGACGTCTCCGAGCCGTACGTCCCCCGCGGCGCGCCGGAGGGGACCGGCGGTGCGGAGACGATCAGCCCGTCGGCGCCCGCGGCGACGGCGGCGGCCGACAGGCCCGGGTCGGCGGAGACGTCCACCAGCACGGGACGCCCCGTGGCGGCCCGCGCCGCCCGCATGAGCGCCAGATCGGGCCGGCCCCCTTCGCAGAGGATCACCCGCCCGTCGCCCTCGGCGGCGCAGTAGCCGGCCAGGCCCAGCCACTCCTCCAGGGACGCCGAGGCCCGCCGCTCCACCACGACCGGCAGCCCCAGCGCGGCGGCCGCCCGCACCAGCGGGATGTCGCGCGTCCACGACGCGCCCACCACCACCGCGTCCGCGAGCTCGGCGATCGCCGGCAGATCGGCCGCCGACGCCGGCTCCGCGAGCAGCGCCGGCCCGCGCCGCTCCCGCAGCACCGCGTACGCGTCGGCCCGCCCGCCCCCGCGCAGGCTCACCCGCCCGCCGATCACCACCGCGGGCCCGTCGCCCACCAGCAGCCCGCCCAGCGCGACCGCGTGCCGTTCCCCAGTCGATGACATCCCGACACTCCCCACTCGGCCGGCCTCCGGAGCCGGCGGCACCAACGAAAAAAGGCAGAGACGGGTGTCTCTGCCTCGTGCCGACTCCAGGTGGTCGCTAGCGGACGACCGGCTCTCCCGGAGCCGGCTCGATAAACGCGTAGCGACGACAAGTCATGTCGGAAACTCTACACCTACCGCTCGACCTGCTGGGCAGTACATGCCCAGGGCGTAGTGCCCTCCAGGCGAGTCGCCGTTGATCCCTCGCTATGGGAGTATTTCTTGGCCTAGAGGAGGGTTTGAGGCCGTTGATGTCGGATCGAAAGCAGGAGGGACGCCGCATCGCCGGCCGCTACCAGCTGCAGGAACCCATCGGCAGGGGCGGAATGGGCATCGTGTGGCGTGCCCACGACGAGCTCCTGGACCGCACGGTCGCGGTCAAGGAGGTCAGGTACGCCGCCGCCCTGGGCGAGGAGGTGCAGCTGCTGAACCGGCGCACGATGCGCGAGGCGAGGGCGGCGGCGAGGTTCGAGCATCCCAACGTGATCGTCGTGCACGACGTGATCGAGGAGGACGACCGGCCCTGGATCGTCATGCAGCTCGTCCAGTCGCAGTCGCTGGGCGCCGTGATCAAGCAGGACGGGCCGCTGCCGCCCAAGCGGGTGGCCGAGATCGGCCTGGCCATGCTGGACGCGCTGCACCGCGCCCACGAGGCCGGCGTGCTGCACCGTGACGTCAAACCCGAGAACGTGCTGCTGGCCGACGACGGCCGCGTCGTGCTCACCGACTTCGGCATCGCCACGCTGGAGACGGAGACGCAGCTCACCGTGACGGGCCTGGCGGGCACGCCCGCGTTCATCGCCCCCGAGCGGCTCAAGGGGCTGCCGGCGCGGCGCGAATCCGACCTGTGGTCGCTGGGCGCGACCCTCTACACGGCCGTGGAGGGCCGCTCCCCGCACGAGCGGGGCATGGCGCTGGCCACCATGCACGCCGTGCTCACCGACGAGCCCGACCCCATGCGGCACGCGGGCCCGCTCACCGAGGTGATCAGCGGGCTGCTGATCAAGGAGCCGGTGCAGCGGCTGACGTACGAGGAGGCGCAGCGGCTGCTGCGCAAGGCCCTCGCGGAGACGAGCCCGGCGCCGACCGCGCAGTTCGCGCCCGTGCAGGAGCTGCGCGTGCCCACGCAGCCGACCAAGCCGAAACGCCCGGCGAAGGCCAGGCGCCCGTACGCCCCCGCGGTGGACGAGACGCCGACCGACCCCGACCTCGCCGTGCCCGCCGCGCCGCCGGAGACCGGCGCACGCATCCCCTCGGTGACGGTGGAGCCTCCTCCCCCCTCCGAGCCCACGGTGGGCAGCTCACGCGGCGAGCCGCGGCGGGCCGGGATGATCGCCGCCGCGGCGCTGGCGGTCGTGCTGGTCGCCGGTGTGGGCGGCTATCTCGGCCTGAACTCGGCGCCCGGCGACGACTCGGGGCCGATCGGCGCCGGGAGCTCGGACACCACGCTGTCGCAGGGCTCGCCGAGCGCGTCCTCGCCGCAGTCGCCCTCGTCCCCCTCTCCGAGCGCGTCGCCCAGCACGTCACCGAGCCCGTCGTCGAGTCCGTCGTCGAGCCCCAGCGCGACGGCCAGCCCCAGCCCGAGCCCGACACCTGAGGAGACGAAGGACCCGCTCCCGGCCGGCTGGAAGATGTACAAGGACAAGAAGATGGGCTTCTCCATCGGCCTGCCCAAGGGCTGGGACGTCTGGACGCGCAGCGGCCGGCAGGTCAAGTTCAAGGGCCCGGGGGCGGCGTCGAACGCGTACGTGATGATCGAGGAGGCGGCCAAGCCGGGCAAGGACCCGTACAAGGACTGGCAGCGGCAGGAGCCGTACCTGAAGAACAACTTCGGCGGCTACAAGAAGCTCGACATCAAGCGGGTCGACTACCAGAAGGCCGCCGCCGACTGGGACTTCACCTGGGTCACGAACACCGGCAAGACGCGGGTGCGCAACCGCGGTTTCATCACGGAGAACGGACGGGCGTACGCGATCTACTGGCACACCCTCAACAGCCACTGGAAGGACGACTACCCCTTCTTCGAGGGCTTCTGCGACACGTTCGTGCCCGCGAAGTAGGCTTCCACGCGTGGACAAGCGGGTCAGCGGCCGCTATCGACTGATCGAGCCGATCGGCGAGGGCGGCATGGGGGTGGTCTGGCGGGCCTACGACGAGGTGCTCGACCGTACGGTGGCGATCAAGGAGGTCCGCTACACCGGCGTCGACGAGGCCCGGCGGGCGGAGCTCAACCGCAGGACGATCAGGGAGGCCAGGGCGGCGGGCCGCCTCGACCACCCCTCGGTGGTGGTGGTCCACGACGTCGTCGAGGAGGACGGCCGTCCGTGGATCGTCATGCAGCTCGTCCGGTCCCGCTCGCTGGCGCAGGTGGTCCGCGAGAGCGGGCCGCTGCGGGCCGGCCAGGTCGCGGTGATCGGCGACCGGGTGCTCGACGCGCTGCGGGCCGCGCACGCGACCGGGGTGCTGCACCGCGACGTCAAGCCGGAGAACGTCCTGCTGGCCGACGACGGGCGGGTCGTGCTGACCGATTTCGGCATCGCCTCCATGGAGACCGAAACCGGGCTGACGGCGACGGGCGGGCTGGTGGGCACGCCGGCGTACATGCCGCCCGAGCGGCTGAACGGCGAGCCGGCCCGGCCCGAGTCCGACCTGTGGTCCCTGGGCGCCACGCTGTACACGGCGGTCGAGGGGCGGCCGCCGTACAAGGGCGACTCGTGGGCGGCGACGGTGGCGGCGGTGCTGCGCGACGAGCCGCGGCCGCCGGTTCACGCGGGCGCGCTCACGCCGGTCATCATGGGCCTGCTGCACCGGAGCCCGGCCGGCCGCATGCCCGCCGACCAGGCCGCACGCCTCCTGCGCGAGATCGCCTCCTCCCCCGGCCCCGCGGCGTCCCCCCGCCCGTCTCCCGGCGATCGGCTTGTCCCCGAGCCCCGCGACGACCGGTCCGTCCCCGGGACCTTCCCCGGTCACGGCCGGACCCCGCAGGACACGTTCCCCGGCGATGAACCGCCCGTAGCCTTCCGGGGCGGCGGCCCGCCGGGCGTGGAGACGCCTTCCGCAGGGGCCGTGACGGTGACCGGGCGGCGGCGCGCGAAGGCGCTGTGGATCGGCTTACCGGCCGTGCTGGCCGTCGCGGCGGCGGTCGGCACGGCGGGCGTGCTGCTGTCCGAACGCCGTACGACGTCCACCGCGAGCGGCGACCCCACGGACACGACCACGGTGAGCGCCGGCCCCACGGACACGGTGAGCGCCGGCCCCACCGACACCACCCCGGCGAGCAACGGCCCCACGACCCCCGGACCGGCCCCCACCCAGGAGCCGAGCGGCGCCGTGGTGCCCGAGGGCTGGCGGCCGTACGCGAACACGGCCGGCCGCTTCCGCCTCGCCGTCCCCAAGGGCTGGCGGGCGAAGAAGAACCCCGCCAGGGACAGCGTCTCGCTCCAAGGCCCCGGCACCCCGGGAACGCTCCTCGTGGAGTGGACCGTCCCTGACATCCCCTGGCAGGACCCGGTACGCCACTGGATCGGCCTCGAACGCGAGATCCGGGCGAAAGGCGAGTTCCGGCAGTACACCCGGCTTGGCATCACCCCCACCGACTACCTCGGCGTGCGGGCGGCAGACTGGGAGTTCACCCGGCTGCGTGAGGGGGTGCTGATCCACGTGATCAACCGCGGCTTCCACACCCCCGACGGCCGCCCGTACGCGATCTACTGGGAGACCCCGCAGTCCCGGTGGAAGCAGGACAGACACTACTTCGAGACGTTCACGAAGACGTTCAGACCGCAGTGAGGAGGTGCCGTGAAGGAGCAGGCGCGCTTCTGGCGGCACCCGGCGGTGCCGGAGACCGACCTGCTCAAGGCCCGCTACGTCACCCACCGCTTCTCCCGGCACGCCCATGACGGCTACGCCATCGGCCTGATCGTCGAGGGCGTGGAGGAGTTCCACTACAGCGGCACCCTGCACCGGGCGGGGGCGGGCGAGGTGGTGCTGGTCAACCCCGACACCGCGCACACCGGCCAGGCGGGCGTGCCAGGCGGGTGGTCGTACCGCATGCTCTATCCGTCCATCGACCTGCTGGCCGGGGTCGCCGCCGAGCTGGGCGGGCCGTACGGCACGCCGCACTTCCCCTCGCAGGTGGTGCGCGACGACCACGTGGCGGCGCTGCTGGCCCGCGCGCACCGGGCGGCCGAGCGCGGCGACGCGCTGGCCGCCTCGACGCTGAGCCGTACGCTGTTCGCCCGCCTGCTGACCCGCCACGCCGCTCCCCGGCCGCCGTCGGCGCCGCCCGCGGGAGGCAGGAAGGCCGTGCGCGAGGCCATCGACCTGCTGCACGACAGCCTGGTCGACCCGCCCTCGCTGGACGAGCTGGCGGTCGCGGTGGGCGCGCGGCCCTTCGCGCTGCTGCGGGCGTTCAAGGAGGCGACGGGCCTGCCGCCGCACGCCTACCTCACCTCGCTGCGGGTACGCCGGGCCCGCCACCTGCTGCTGACCGGCATGCCGGCGGCGCGGGTGGCCACCGAAGTGGGCTTCACCGACCAGGCCCACCTGAACCGGCACTTCAAACGGGTCATGGGCGTGCCCCCGGCGGCGTACCAGCGGGCCGCAGGAACGTACAAGACCGGCGGTTCCAGGAGCACCTAGCCTCTGTCCCCATGGACCAGACAACTCACCGTTCCGCCGCCGTGCGGGACGGTCTCGGCGTGGGCCTGGCCGTGGGGCTGTCCGGGCTCGCCTTCGGCGCCGCGGCCGTCACCGCGGGCCTGACCGTGCCGCAGGCGTGCGTGCTGAGCCTGCTGGCGTTCACGGGAGCCTCCCAGTTCGCGCTGACCGGCGCGGTGGGCGCGGGCGGCGACCTGGTGGCCGCAAGCCTCGGCGCGCTGCTCCTCGGCGGCCGCAACACCCTGTACGGCCTGCGCCTGGCCGACCTTCTTCGCGTACGCGGCCCGCGCCGCCTGCTCGCCGCCCAGGGCGTCATCGACGAGACCACGGCCGTCGCGCTCGCCCAGCCCACCCCTGAGGCGGCCCGCACGGGGTTCGTGACCACGTTCGCCGCCCTGTACGTCACCTGGAACCTCACCACGCTGGCGGGCGCGTTCGGCACGTCGTCGCTGGGCGATCCCGCCATGCTGGGGCTGGACGTCGTGGGCCCGGCGGCGTTCCTGGCCATCCTGTGGCCGAGGCTGACGGGCAGCGCCGAGCTGCGCGGGCTGGCCGCGGCCGCGGCGGTGATCGCGTTGTGCGCCACCCCGTTCTTCCCACCGGGCGTGCCCGTGCTGCTGTCGGCCGTCGCGGTGCTGGTGGTGATGGTCCGATGACGACCTTGTGGTGGGCGATCGCGGCGGTCTGCGCGGGCTGCTACGCGCTGAAGCTGGCCGGGCTGGCGGCGCCGCGGCAGGTGCTGGACCACCCGTCGGTGCGCCGCTTCGCCGAGCTGGTGCCGGTGGCGTTGCTGGGGGCGCTGATCGCGGTGCAGGTGTTCACGGAGGAGGGCGGGCTGAGCGTCGACCCGGCCCGGACGGCCGGCCTCGGGGCGGCGGTCGTGGCGCTGCTGCTGCGGGCGCCGTTCCTCGTCGTGCTGGCCGCGGCGGCCGCCGTGACGGCGCTTGTGCGGATTTTTCTCGGGTAGTCGCCGGTGCATGTCCGATTCAGCGGCGTTGGTCGGTGGGCGCTACCGCCTCCTCAGAACGATCGGCAAGGGCGGCATGGGCAAGGTCTGGCACGCGCACGACGAGGTGCTGGGCCGCGACGTGGCGGTGAAGGAGGTCCTGCCCCCTCCCGATCTGAGCGGCCCCGAGCGCGAGGTGTTCTCCGTACGGACCTTCCGTGAGGCGCGGGCGGCCGGCCGGGTGTCGCACCCCGGCGTGGCCACCGTGTACGACGTCCTGGAGGAGGACGGTCACCCGTGGATCGTCATGCAGCTCGTGCACTCGCGCACGCTGGGCGACCTGATCCGCGACGACGGGCCGATGCCGCCGCGCGAGGCCGCGGGCATCGGGCTGCAGATCCTGGAGGCGCTGCGCGCCGCGCACGCGGCGGGGGTGCTGCACCGGGACGTCAAACCGGACAACGTGCTGTTAACGCCGGACGGCAGGGCCGTGCTCACCGACTTCGGCATCGCGACGACGGAGGACGACGCGCCCGTCACCAGGACGGGCATCCTGATCGGCACCCCGGCGTTCATGGCGCCCGAGCGCGCGGAGGGCGGCCAGGCCAGGCCTGCCTCCGACCTGTGGTCGCTGGGCGTGACGCTGTACATGGCCGTCGAGGGCCGTTCGCCGTTCCAGCGCGACAACGCCCTGGCCACGCTGGGCGCGGTCATGCACGCCGAACCGGAGCCGACGGTCGGCGCGGGCGTGCTGGCCCCTGTGCTGGACGGCCTGCTGCGCAAGGACCCGGACGAGCGGATGGCGCTGGAGGAGGCCGAGCGGCGGCTGGCCACGATCGTGGCGGGCGGCGTCCCGGAGGCGACCGGCCCGGTCGCGGCGGGCGCCCTGGCAGGATCGGCCGCGGGTGCCGCGGCTGGCAGGCCCCGCCGGATCCCGATGGCCGCCATCGCGGCGGGCACGCTCGTCGTGGCGATCGTCACGGGAGGAGCGGCGTGGCTGACGCACCGCCCGGCCGACGTCTCGCCCGACCCGGTCCCCGCGGTGGTGACCACGCCGAGCACGTCGTCGCCCTCCCCTTCCGCCCCGTCACCCGCCCCGAGCAGCGACGCCCCGGCGACGACGTCCCCGCAGGCCACCATCCGGACGTACACGCCCCCGCCGTCCGCTGAGCCCACCCGGTACGCGCCGCAGCCCTCCCCGACCCAGCCCCGGGAGCGCGGCACGGACAGGCGCGGCAACGACGACGACGGGGAGAACCGCCGGACGCGGGAGCCGGAGCCCACCAAGAGCAAGAAGGACAAGAAGGAGGAGGAGGAAGAGCCCTCGGAGACCCCCAGCGAGTCACCCGACAGGGTGGAGGGGTCGAGCGGCGGGACCGGCGCGGCGAACAGCAGAGCCGGGGGCGCGAACGGCGCTGCCGTGGGCCGGCAGGCGGGACGGCCCAAGCCGCCTCAGGACTCGTCGCGCACCAGGTCGAGGGCCTTCTGCAGGTCCTGCGGATAGTCGGTGCTGAACGACATCCACTCCCCCGTCGCCGGGTGCTCGAACCCGAGCGCGACCGCGTGCAGCCACTGCCGGGTGACGCCCAGCCGGGCCGCGAGCGTGGGGTCGGCGCCGTAGAGCAGGTCGCCGACGCAGGGGTGGCGCAGCGCCGACATGTGCACCCTGATCTGGTGCGTGCGCCCGGTCTCCAGCTTGATGTCGAGCAGGGACGCCGCCCGGAACGCCTCGACCGTGTCGTAGTGGGTCACCGACGGCTTGCCCCCGGACACCACCGCGAACCGGCCGTCGCCCGACGGGTGCCGGTCGATGGGCGCGTCGACGGTGCCCCGGAAGGGGTCGGGATGCCCCTGGACGAGCGCGTGGTAGCGCTTGTCGACCGTGCGTTCCTTGAAGGCGCGCTTGAGGTGGGAGTAGGCGTGCTCGCTCTTGGCCACCACCATCGCGCCCGTGGTGTTGGCGTCGAGCCGGTGCACGATGCCCTGCCGCTCGGCCGCGCCGCTGGTGGCGATGGTGTGGCCGGCTCCGAGCAGCCCGCCGATCACGGTGGGACCGGTCCAGCCGACGGTCGGGTGGGCGGCGACGCCGATGGGCTTGTTGACCACGATGATGTCGTCGTCCTCGTACACGATGGCCATGCCGGGCACCGGCTCGGCGACCGGCATGGGCGTGGCCACCGGCGGCGGCAGCGTGACGTCGAGCCAGGCGCCGGCGCGCACCCGCTCCGACTTGGCCGGCTGCCGGCCGTCGACCAGCACCTCGCCGGCGACGATCAGCTCGGCGGCGCGCGTACGGGAGAAGCCGAACAGCCGCGACAGCGCGGCGTCGAGGCGCTCGCCCTCCAGGCCGTCGGGCACGGGCAGACTGCGCTGCTCACTCATCCTTCGCCACCTCCTTGGACCCGTCGATCTGCACGTTGCGCCAGGCCAGGATGACCGCCAGGATGCCGCCGCAGACGATCGCGGAGTCGGCGATGTTGAACACCGGGAAGTAGTCGATGACGGGGAAGTGCCCGGGCAGCACCTCGATGAAGTCGACGACGTGCCCCTGGAGCTGCGTGGGCCGCCCGAGCCCCGAGGGGTAGCGCAGCAGCCGGTCGGTGAGGTTGCCGAGCGCCCCGCCGAGCAGCAGCCCGAGCGCGAACGCCCAGCCCCTGCTGCCGAGCTTGCGGGCGGTGCGCACGATCGCGACGACGACGCCCGCGGCGATGAGGGTGAAGACGAAGGTCATTCCGGTGCCGATGCTGAACGCGGCACCGGAGTTGAAGATCAACCGGAACTGCAGGACGTCCGGGATGACCACGTGGGGCGCCTGTCCTTCCAGCGTGCGCAGCGCGACCGTCTTGGTCACCAGGTCGGCCACGTAGATCACGGCCGCCAGCACGACGAGAACCGCGAACAGGCGCCGGCGGGGGGTTGCTGCCGGCGGCACTGATCCTATCGGCGTTCCTCCCTCTGCTTGCAGGCCACGCACAGCGTCGCCCTCGGGAACGCCTGCAGGCGTTCCTTCCCGATCGGCTTGTGGCACGATTCGCACACTCCATAGGTCCCGGCGTCGATCCTGGCGATCGCACGTTCGTTCTGCGCGACGAGATCGCGCGCATTCAGGGTAAGGGCGATCTCGCGTTCGCGCTCGTACGTCTTCGCGCCGGCGTCGGCCTGGTCGTCGCCGGCGCCCTGGGTGACGTCTCCAGAGGCTATCTCGGTCTCGTGGCGGAGGATGTCCGCCTCGAGTTCGTCGATCTCCTGCTGGAGCCTGCCGCGTACCTCGGCCAGCTCCTCGTCGGACCACATCGACGGAGTGGTGGTCTGCGTGACTGCCGCCATGGCTGCCTCCATGCTGATCAAGGCCGTAATGGTGCGGGCAGCTTAGGATCCGTATAACGGAACGGCAAACGACCCGCCGGACGGTTTACCTCCCCCGTACTATCCCGCCTCGCGGATTCAACTCCTCCCCAGAGACGTCCATTCCCACAACTTTGCGCCGTTTACGCCGTCCGTACCGAGGTGGTGATGGTCGTCCCTTGGCGCGGCGTACGCCCCACCTGGGAGAACCACGGGGAAAACGTGGAAGCCTCGGGCCCCGCTCTGCGTTATGGTTTAAGCCTGCAAGGCGTTGATGGGGCCCGACTGTGAGGGATATCACCCCGGAGCCGCCGGAAGAACGGCTTTCGCGAGCTCAGTAGAACCGGCAGCAGCCCCAATGAAGAGGGCCTCGCCCGCGCGAGGTCAAGAAGGGTGGTACCGCGGAGCCGCGAGGCTTCGTCCCTTCACGCGAAAAGCCCTGCCGGCCGATCAAGCGTGGAGGTCACGCCCGACATGTCGTCCCCAACGTTCCGCTCTCTTCCCGCGCAGGTCGACCTGCCCGCGCTCGAGCGCGAGGTCCTCGAACGCTGGCGGGACGGGAAGATCTTCGAGCGTTCCGTGGAGCAGAACTCCGGCAACCCCGCCTGGGTGTTCTACGAGGGCCCGCCCACGGCCAACGGCCTGCCCGGCGTCCACCACGTCGAGGCGCGCGTGTTCAAGGACCTGTTCCCCCGCTACAAGTCGATGCGCGGCTTCAGCGTGCCCCGCAAGGCGGGCTGGGACTGCCACGGCCTGCCCGTCGAGGTCGGCGTCGAGAAGGAACTCGGCCTGTCCGGCAAGAAGGACATCGAGTCGTACGGCATCGCCGAGTTCAACGCCAAGTGCCGCGAGTCGGTGCTGCGCCACGTCGACGCGTTCGAGCAGCTCACCGAGCGGATGGGCTACTGGATCGACCTGTCGCAGGCCTACCGCACCATGGACCCGTCCTACATCGAGTCGGTGTGGTGGTCGCTGAAGGTCGTCTTCGACAAGGGGCTGCTGTTCCGCGACTTCCGGATCACCCCCTACTGCCCGCGCTGCGGCACCGGCCTGTCCGACCACGAGCTGGGTCAGCCCGGCGGCTACGAGACCGTCTCCAGCCCGTCGGTCTACGTCCGCATGCCCGTGACGTCAGGGCCGCTGGCCGAGCTCGGCGCCTCGCTGCTGATCTGGACGACCACGCCGTGGACGCTGGTCTCCAACACGGCCGTCGCCGTGCACCCCGACGTCACCTACGTCGCCGCCCGCACCGCGGACGGCGAGGTGCTGGTCGTGGCCGAGCCGCTGCTGTCGGTGCTCGGCGAGGGCGCCACCGAGGTGGCCCGCCACACCGGCCGCGAGCTGGAGCGCACGACCTACACCCGCCCGTTCGACCTCGTCGACATCCCGGGCGCCCACTACGTCGTGCTGGGCGACTACGTCACCGTCGAGGACGGCACCGGCCTGGTCCACCAGGCTCCCGCCTTCGGCGCCGACGACCTGGCCGTCATCCGGCGCTACGACATGCCCGTCGTCAACCCGATCGGCCCCGACGGCCGCTTCCTCGACGACGTCCCCATGGTCGGCGGCCGGTTCTTCAAGGACGCCGACGAGGAGCTCACCGAAGACCTGCGGGCGCGCGGCCTGCTGTTCCGCGGCGGCCACTTCGAGCACAGCTACCCCCACTGCTGGCGCTGCCACACCCCGCTGCTCTACTACGCGCTCCCGTCGTGGTACATCCGCACCACCGCGGTCAAGGACCAGATGCTGGCCGAGAACGCCGGCACCAACTGGTACCCCGACACGATCAAGTGGGGCCGCTTCGGCGAGTGGCTGCGCAACAACGTCGACTGGTCGCTGTCGCGCTCGCGCTACTGGGGCACGCCGCTGCCGCTGTGGGTGTGCGCCGAGGACGAGTCCCACATCACGTGCGTGGGCTCGCTGGAGGAGCTCGGCGCCCTCGCCGGTCAAGACGTCTCCGCCCTCGACCCGCACCGCCCGTACGTCGACGACGTCACGTTCGCCTGCCCGTCCTGCGGTGGCGAGGCGCGGCGCGTGCCCGACGTCATCGACGCCTGGTACGACTCCGGTTCCATGCCGTTCGCGCAGTGGGGCGAGCGCGGCAAGCCCGAGGGCGTCTACCCGGCGCAGTTCATCTGCGAGGCCACCGATCAGACGCGCGGCTGGTTCTACTCGTTGATGGCCGTCGGCACGCTCGTCTTCGGCCAGTCCTCCTACGAGAACGTGCTCTGTCTCGGCCTCATCCTGGCCGAGGACGGCCGCAAGATGAGCAAGCACCTCGGCAACATCCTGGAGCCGATCCCGCTGATGGACCGCCACGGAGCCGACGCGCTGCGCTGGTTCATGGCCTGCTCGGGCTCGCCGTGGGCCTCGCGCCGGGTGGGGCACAACACCCTCGAGGAGATCGTCCGCAAGGTCCTGCTGACGCTCTGGAACACCTCGTCGTTCTTCACCCTCTACGCGGGCGCCGAGTCCTGGTCGCCGTCCATGATGGCGCAGGCCACCCCGGTCGCCGAGCGCCCGCTGCTCGACCGCTGGGTGCTGGCCGAGCTGCACCGTACGGTGTCCGAGGTCACGGCGTCGCTGGACGAATACGACACCCAGCGCGCCGGCCGCCGCCTGGCCGACTTCCTCGACGACCTGTCCAACTGGTACGTCCGCCGCTCGCGCCGCCGCTTCTGGCAGGGCTCCCAGGACGCCTTCGCGACCCTGTACGAGTGCCTGGAGACGACGCTGCGGCTGCTGTCGCCCATCACGCCGTTCCTCACCGACTACCTGTGGGACGTCCTGCGCCCGGCCGACGCGCCCTCCTCCGTGCACCTGGCCTCCTGGCCGCAGGTGCGCGAGGACCTGCTCGACCCGGCCCTGTCGGACCAGATGGCGCTCGTCCGCCGCCTGGTGGAGCTGGGCCGCTCGGCCCGCGCCTCGTCGGGCGTGAAGACCCGCCAGCCGCTGCGCCGCGCCCTCGTGGGGGCGCACGACTGGCCGTCGCTCCCCGACGAGCTGCGCGGCCTGGTGGCCGACGAGCTGAACGTCCAGTCGCTCGAGGACATGTCCGGCTTCAGCGCCGACCTCGTGTCGTACACCGTGAAGCCGAACTTCCGGGCGCTCGGCAAGCGCTTCGGCTCGCAGACCAAGCTGGTGGCCGCCGCGGTGGCCGCCGCCGACCCCACCCGCCTGGCCAGGACCCTGCGCTCGGGCAGCACGGTCATGGTGGAGTCCGACGAGCTGGGCGAGATCACGCTCGGCCCCGACGAGGTGATCGTCAACGAGCAGCCGCGTTCGGGCTGGGCGGTGGAGACGGGCGCCATCGGCACGGGCACGGGCGAGACGGTCGCCCTCGACCTGGAGCTGTCCGACGAGCTGCGCCGCGCCGGCCTGCTCCGCGAGGTCATCCGCCTGGTCCAGGACGCCCGCAAGTCGACCGGCCTGTCGATCAGCGACCGCATCGACCTGTGGTGGACCACGACGTCGCCCGAACTCGCGGAGGCGTTGCGCACCGAGGGCAACGTGGTGGCCGAGGAAGTCCTCGCCGCCACCCTCACCGAGGGCACGATCGAGAGCCTCCCCGCCCACCAGGACGAGGATCTCTCCCTGACCTTCCAGCTCCGCCGCGTCTGATCGCGACCCCGGGCCCCGGGCCGCCTGCTGACCAGGCGGCCCGGGGCCCGGCCGTGCCGGCATCGCCCTCACCTGCCGCGGCCGATGCTCCAGCTCGGCGGCGACCCCGCACACCACTCCGGCGCCGTGACATCGCGACCGCACACCCTCGCGAGGGCGCGCTCCCGTAGGTCACAGCTCGGCGTCCGCGTATCGCCTCGTAGCCTCCCTGGCCCGCGCCCCGTTCGCGCACCAGCCGACCGCTCCACCGCCCCAGGCGTCGTGCACGGGCGGCGGCCGGCAGCATCACGTGGGCGACCAGCGGCTCGTCCGGGCGCACGCCGCCCGGCACCCGCCCGTGGACGCCCCGCGCTGCCCCCGTGGCCGACCCGGCAGCGTCGTGCGGCAACCGCACCAGGACCAGCGACTCCCGCCAGGCCGCTCCAGCCGGGGATGGCGTGTCCACGCCGTCCATGCCACACTGACTGTTATAGAACTCTCAGAAGTGTTATAGAACGAGGTGAACGTAGGATGCGAGACGTGTTGCCGTGGGGTGAGCCCGTCCCGGTGGCCGGGACGATGGGCGAGCCCCAGCCGCGGGGCCGGTTCGGCGAGTACGGCGGAAGGTACGCGCCGGAGTCCCTGGTGGAGGCGTGCCGCGAGGTGGACGAGGCGTTCCGGGAGGCCTGGGCGGATCCGGGCTTCCGCGGCGCCCTGGCGCGGCTGCTCGCCGTGCACGTCGGGCGGCCGACCCCGCTCACACCGGCCTGGCGGCTGTCGGGAGAGCTGGGCGTGCAGCTGTACCTCAAGCGCGAGGACCTCACCCACACCGGATCACACAAGATCAACAATGTGCTGGGCCAGGCCCTGCTGGCCACCCGGATGGGACGGCGCAGGCTGATCGCCGAGACGGGGGCGGGCCAGCACGGGGTGGCCACCGCGACCGCCGCCGCCCTGCTCGGGCTGGAGGCCACGGTGTTCATGGGTGAGCGCGACATCGAGCGGCAGGCGTTGAACGTCTTCCGGATGCGCATGCTGGGCGCCGAGGTGGTGCCGGTGACCACAGGCAGCCGTACGCTCAAGGACGCCACCAGCGAGGCCATGCGTCACTGGGTGGGCGCGACCGGCGACTCCCACTACTGCCTCGGCTCCGTCGTCGGGCCGGATCCGTACCCGTGGATGGTCAGGGAGTTCCAGCGGGTCATCGGCGACGAGGCCCGCGGGCAGTGCGCCGCCGAGCTGCGGACCGGCGTGCCGGACCATGTGGTCGCGTGTGTCGGCGGCGGCTCCAACGCGGCCGGCACGTTCGCCGGATTCGCGGACACCTCGGCGCGCTTCGTCGGCGTCGAGGCGGAGGGCGGCGCCGGGGCGGCCCGCGGCCGGCTCGGCGTCCTGCACGGCTGCCGCTCGTTGTTCCTGCAGGACGACGACGGGCAGATCACCGAGGCGCACTCCATCGCCGCCGGGCTCGACTACCCGGGTGTCGGTCCGGAGCACGCCCACCTGCGCGACCTGGGCCGGGCCCGCTACGTCACGGTGACCGACGACGAGGCGGTCCGCGCGGCCGTACGGCTGGCGCGCACCGAGGGCATCGTCCCGGCGCTCGAATCGGCGCACGCCCTCGCCTGGATCATCCGCGCGGTGGCCGGCGGTGAACTGCCCGCCGGATCGACGGTCCTGATGACGTTGTCCGGCCGGGGCGACAAGGACATCTCCACCCTGAAGGAGCTGGTGTGACGAACCCCACCCTGACCGCGGGCGCGGTCGAACGCCACCTGCGTGCCCGCCGGGACACCGGTCGCGCGCTGCTCATGCCGTTCGTCACCGGGGGGATCACGCCCGGCTGGACGGATCACCTGCGGGCGTTCGTCGCCGCCGGGGCGGACGCGATCGAGGTCGGCCTGCCGTTCTCCGACCCCACGCTGGACGGCGTCACCATCCAGGAGGCCAACGACACGGCGCTGGCCCGGGGGGCGAGCACGCGCCGGATCCTCGCCGACCTGGCCGGGCTGCCGGACCTGGGCGTGCCACTGGTCGCCAGCACCTACTACAACCTGGTGCTGCACGACGGGCCCGAGGCGTTCTGCGCGGCGCTGCGCCACGCCGGCGTCACCGGTCTGATCGTGCCCGACCTGCCGGTGCACGAGGCCGGCGAGCTGACGGATGTGGCCGCCGCCGCCGGGATCGAGCTGGTCCTGCTGGCGTCGCCGGCCACGCCGCAGCCGCGGTTGGAGGAGATCTCGCACCGCAGCCGCGGATTCGTCTACGCGGTGTCGCTGATGGGCACCACCGGTGAGCGGGCCACCCTGGCCGCTTCGGCGGCGGAGCTCACGCAGCGGATCAGACGCGGCACCGACCGGCCGGTCTTGCTAGGATTTGGCATTTCCACGCCGGACCAGGCGCGGGAGGCCGGCCGGCACGCCGACGGCGTGGTGGTCGGCGCCGCGGTCGTGCGGCGGGTGCTCGACGGGGCGGGACCGGACGACCTGCGGGCCTTCCTCGCGACCCTGCGGCAAGCCCTCGACCAGGAGTGTGACCGACCACGATGACCCCCGACGCCGGGCACGAGGCGAGATACCGCGCCATCGCCGCCGACCTCGCCGCGAAGATTCGGTCGGGCCACTACGCCCCCGGTGAGGCGCTGCCTCCGCAGCGGGAGTTGAGCGCCTCCTACGGGGTGACCCTCATGACGCTGCGCCAGGCGTTGCGGGAGCTCAGCGGCGATGGGCTGATCGTGCAGCAGCCCGGCAGGGGCACGTTCGTCGCCCCGCCTCACCTGGCCTACCACCTCGGCTCGCTCCGCAGCCTGGTCGACGATCTGCGTCAACAGGGTCATGACGTGCGTACCGTGGTGGCCGGGCGGGCGGTGCGCCGGGCCCCCGCCGCGATCGCCGCGGAGTTGCGGCTGCGTCCCGGCGACACGGCCCTGCGTCTGGAACGGGTCCGCGAGTTCGCCGGGCGTCCCGCCGTTCACCAGGTGTCCTGGGTACGCCGGCCGGTAGCCGACGAGATCCGCGACCGCGACTTCACCGCTGTCTCCCTCTACACGGCGCTCGCCGACGCCGGAGTGGCGGTCGCCAGGGCGTCCGAGGTGGTCCGGCCCGGTTTGCTCGATTCCGCCGCCGCCCGGCACCTCCACGAGCCTCAAGGCAGCCCGGTGCTCGTCAGCACCCGGATCACCTACGCGCTCGACGCCACGCCGGTGGTGTCCGACCACGCCACCATCCTCGGCACCATGATGGAGATCCGCACCGAACGCGCCGCCACCGGCCTCTCCCTCATCTGGGGCGCCACCAGCTAGACGAGTCAGTCCCGGAGCCTGTACGTGGCCACCAGGGATGGTCCTGGACGGCGAGGTGATGAAGGCGCCGGCTGAGACACGCGGACAGCAAAAGCCACTGTGCCAAGGGCGCAAACCCCCAGAACGGCGACTCCGGCGGAAAGGGGACGTCCACCCGGGCGAACGCCGACGGTCACGAGGAAGGCGCAGAACACGGCTGATGGCGGCCGACCTGGGTTACTCTCGGGGCGCCCCGGCCGACAAGGTCGCCCGCCGACCGGTCCTGCGCCGCTGTCCTTCGTCCCACCGTGGCCGAGCGGCAGACGACCCACAGCCGTCTCGCCCCGCGTCCACGCCCGCTTGACCGTCGGCCTCGGTGACCGCCGACAAAGGCCTCCCGCTCCCGCGGCATCCGTGCCCGTCCGCGCCGACTCCGCATCAAGACCTGGTGGTCAACCGCGGCTCTCATGGCGGCCGCCCCATCAGCCATGATCCAGCTCCCTCCGAGGAATAGAGGGGCTGGGCCTTTCGCCTCGTCAAGACCTCGGAAGGCCACCTCGCCGGGCTCCACTTGCGAGGTGCCATCCGGTGGGTCCGAAGCCTCCATAAGATCCGAATCCCGTACAGGCCCAAGGCTTCCGGGCCGACTGCCGTGCCGAAGCTGAGTCAGCCGACCGTTTCGCGGGCGTGCTGGCATACCGAGCAGCTCGTGAAGCCGGCCGCCTGGGCCGAGGAGAGGGCCATCGTCTGGACCTCGGCGTCACCAGCGCCACGGATCAGCGGGCAGTCGGTGCTGTGGTAGCGGCGAGTGCCGACGATCACCTTCACGGTGCCGGGACGCTCACCCTTGCCCCCGCCACTGCTGTCGTCCTCGGAGTCGCCGCCGTTCTTCGCGTCGGCCTTCGAACCAGGCTTCGTACCGCTCTTGCCGGAGCCTTCGCCCGCTGTCGCGCCGGGCCCCTGAGGCCGGGACGTGCCGGCACCTTGGGGTCGGGACGCGCCGGTTCCCTCGGGCCGGGAGGCGGCGGGAGCCGGCGTTCCACCCCCGGAGGCCGCGGTGGAGGAGCCGCCCTTCGGCGCGGAGCCGCCGCGGGCCGCGGCGGACGAACCTCCGCCGTCACCACCGGGCCCACCGCCCTTGGCGGCGCCCTCCTTCGCAGACCCCGCCGTGGAAGAACCCGCTTCGGGAACGCCCGGCTGGGAACCACTCGCCTTGGGGGCGCCCGGCTCGGGGGCAACCGGCTTGGGAGCGCCGCTCTTGGACGCTTCCGCCGGAGAGTCCTCACGCGTGGAGCCGCCCGCACCCCGCCCGGAGGCAGGCACGGACGGACGTCCGGTCGCGGCCTTCCCGGCGCCGGACGACCCTGCGGGCGGGCCCGGGGGCAGCGGCCCCTTGGGCTTGGCCTGGGATTCGGCCGAGGACGCGGGCCGCTCGTGGATGATCACGGTCTCGCCGTCCGAGGACGGCTCGGACCCGGCAGGCCGCTCGGACGGCTTGCCGGAACCCGAAGGACGCTGAGCCGGCTTGCCGGGCCCGGTGGGCCGCTGAGACGGCTTGTCCGGACCGGAGGAGGGACGTACGGACGCCCCAGTACCCCCTGGGCGCCCGGGCATCGCGGAAGGAGACACGCGCGGCTGCGGCGCCGTGACGGGGCCGAGGTCGTCGTCATCGGCCGCACCGGACGCCCCCTGCCCCGGCTTGCCGGAGGGACGACCAGCCTGCTCGACACCGGCCCCGCCCTGTCCACGCTCTCGCTCAGCGGACGCCGGACGACCGGCCCCCTCACCGGAGGCACCGGACTGAGCGCCCTTGCCACCGGAGCGATCCGTCTGACCAGGCTTGCCACCCGGACGATCGGGCTGATCACCGGACTTGCCGGGCTCAGCGGCGGCACGGGAACGGCCGGCCTCCCCGGAAGCGGCCTCAGGACGGCCGGCGTCTTCGGACGTGGCCCCAGGGCGGCCGGGCCGAGCGGCGGCACTGTCAGCCGTCTCGGGCTTGCCCCCACCAGGCTTGCCGCCCGGACGGCCAGGCTCACCCGGCGACCCCGCGGCGGTCTTGGATCCCCCGGAGGCCGGCTCACCGGACCCGGACGGCTTGGCGGACGGCGGCTCGGCACGCGAGGCGTGCGGCGGCCGGAAGTAAGAAGTCTCGGACTCCGCCTGCTCGTCATCCGATGCGGCGGCGGAGGTTGCCGGGGCCTGGCCCGCGGCGTCGGCCGGGGAGCGGCCGAACCAACCGGTGGCGCCTTCCTCGTGCGCGGCGGCAGGCTCCGGGCTGGGGGTGGAAGCCTTCGTGTCAGGCTTCGGCGGGGCGACCGGCGACCGCTGGTCGCGGGTCTGCGCGGAGGTCTCGGCCCGGCTCTCGGTGGTGACGACGAGCTCGGGATCGGCGGCAGGCGGCAACTGCCGTCCGCCGAGCGCGGCGTCGGG
Organism: Nonomuraea terrae; assembly: GCF_044465245.1. Taxonomy (NCBI): domain Bacteria; kingdom Bacillati; phylum Actinomycetota; class Actinomycetes; order Streptosporangiales; family Streptosporangiaceae; genus Nonomuraea; species Nonomuraea terrae. The sequence continues at coordinate 1,097,230 of NZ_JBITLL010000003.1, forward strand.
AAGGCACGTCGTGCAGGGCGTGAAGCCCTCTTCGCGTGCCTCCTCGTAGGTGAGCTCCTCGCTCTCCCTGCCGATCAGCTGCCTGCACCCGGCGACGTGGTAACGCTTGCGTCCCGGGATGACCAGCACGATCGCGTCGCCCGCGACACCGCTCGCCACCGGGGGGCGCGCGGCGGGGGCGTGGGGGGCCGCCGTCCGCTGCGGAGCCGGGGGATGCGGTTGGGGTCGCGGCTGATGAGCCATGGGGCCGGTCTGGGGGTACGGCGGAGCCGGCGGCATGAGCCCCTTCGGGGGGGTGGCCGGCGCAGCGGCCTGCCCACCACCGGGAAAAAGCTCGTTCCGCCGCAGGAACGCCCCGATCACCAGGAACAGCGCGGACAGCACGCTGACCACGATGGACCACATGATCAGGAACGGCTTCGCCAGTACGAAGCCCGCGATCAGCAGTACGACTGCCGCGAGCACCAAACCAGCACTGATAAGGATCACAGGGGGCTCTTTCGAGTGACAGGTCCTAGTGACCCGCTACTTTACCGGCGGTCGTTGTGGGGACCGTCAGCACCGGGGAAAGCGCCCTGCGGAGCCTCGCCGCCGAACGGGTTGGGGCCACCGGGAAGCGGCTGCTGTCCGCCCTGCGGCACGGCGTGCGACATGGCGGGAGCCTGCTGACCCTGCGGGCCACCCGGCATGACCGGGAACCCACCGCTGCCCTCGGCGGAGACGTTGAGCTCGGCGAGCTGGTTCTCCAGGTAGAGCTTGAGCCTGCTGCGGTATTCGCGCTCGAAGCTGCGCAGCTCCTCGACCTTGCGCTCGAGCTCGTCGCGGGTCTGCACGAGCGAGCCCATCGCCTGGCGGTGGCGCTCCTGCGCGTCGCGCTCCAGCGTCTCGGCGCGGGCGCGGGCGTCGCCGATGACCTGCTCGGCCTGGCGGCGGGCCTTGGTGAGGATCTCGTCGGCCTCGCGCCGGGCGCGGGTCACCGTCTCGTCCGCCTCCCGGCGGGCGTCGGCGATCGCCTGGTCGGCGGTCTGCTGGGCGAGCGCGAGCACGCGGGCCGCGGTGTCCATGTTGTCCTCGGCGGGAGGCATGTTCATGGCCACGGGGACCGGCTGCTGCTGCACCGGCGGCTCAGGGGCCCGCATGGGCTCCGGCTGCGGCGGGGCCATCATCTCGGGCTTGGGCTGCTGCTCCTGGACCGGGGCGGAGGCCATGGGCATGTTCATGCCGCCCGGCACCTTCCCACGCAGGCACTCGGCCAGCTTGGCGCGGAGCTCCTCGTTCTCTTGGATCAGGCGGTCAAGCTCAGCTTCGACCTCGTCGAGGAAGGCGTCGACCTCTTCCTCGTCGTAGCCCGGCCGCAGCCGGGTGGTACTGAACTGCTTGTTCCGCACATCAGCGGGCGTCAGCGGCATTTTTTGGTCTCCTTGGCGCGCTTGGAGTCTGTCCGGAGGACGGTAACCCGAATCACTTCAGCGCGGACACGAGTTGGAACACGACCGGCACGACACAGGCCCGCTCATCGCAGCATTCCGGCGATCTGAATCAAGATCAGGACCACGATGAACAGGACAGTGAAGCTTAGGTCAAAGGCCACCGTACCCAACCGGAGCGGAGGAATGAAACGGCGGAGGAACTTGAGTGGTGGGTCGGTTGCGGTGTAAGTGGCCTCCGCCAGCACCAGGACGACGCCCGTAGGACGCCACTGACGGGCGAAAGCCTGCACCGTCTCGAAGATCATCCTGCCGATGAGCAGCACCAAATAGAGAGACAGGACTACGACCAAGATCTGACTGACGATCCCCACGGCCCGGCCGCGCCTCCACTTCTGGTGTGCCCTCCCGGCCTCGGCGAGACCTGGTTGGGTCCGATAGACATACAGAGACTCTAACTCTGGTTGAAGAACCCGCGCTCCGCGATTCGGGCCTTGTCCTCAGCGGTCACCTCGACATTGGCAGGGGACAACAGGAACACCTTGTTCGTAACACGTTCAATGCTGCCGTGCAGGCCGAAAACCAGACCTGCTGCGAAATCGACCAGACGCTTGGCGTCGCTGTCGACCATCTCGGTCAGGTTCATGATGACCGGGGTGCCGTCACGGAAGTGCTCACCGATGGTACGCGCCTCGTTGTACGTGCGCGGATGCAGGGTCGTGATGCGCGCCAGATCCGTCGTACGGCGCTCCACGACGGCGGTCGTGGGCCTGGGCGCGGGAACCACCGCATCGGGCTCGTCGTCGCGGTCCTGGACCGCGACGGGCCGCTCCTCACCGGGCCGCTGCACGTCGTCGTCGTAGGCGTACTCGTCCGGGTACGTCTCATACCTCTCGTAGCGGTCGTCCTCCACGAGACCGAGGTAGACCGCCATCTTGCGCATCGCGCCGGCCATCGCTACGTCGTCCTCCTGCTCATGGTCGCACCCGCTCGGGTCCGTCGCCGTGTCCGAGGCGGTAGGGCGTACCCCCTGGAGCTCACCGCTGATCGACCTCTACTTGATCGTGGACCTGGAGACCCACTTGAGGGGACATTACCTGACGAAGGGCTTGCGACGACCGAGCAACGCCGTACCGACGCGCACGTGTGTCGCACCGTACGCGATGGCCTCGGCCAGATCGCCGCTCATGCCCGCCGACACCATCGTGGCCCGGGGGTGCTGCTCCTGCAGGCGCACCGCCAGGTCGCGCAGACGGGAGAAGGCCTTGGCCGGCTCTTCACCCAGCGGCGCCACGGCCATGACCCCGCCCAGCCACACGCCCTCGGCGAGGGCCACCTCGTCGGCGAGCGGCAGCAGGTCGGCGGGGCGGCAGCCGCCCCTGGCCGGGTCGTCGTCCAGCGCCACCTGCAGCAGGCAGCCCACGTTGCGGCCCTGCCGGACCGCCTCCTTGCTGATCGCCTCCACCAGCCGCAGCCGGTCGACGGATTGGATCACGTCGGCGTAGCCGACGACGGAGCGGACCTTGTTGGTCTGCAGCTGGCCGACGAAGTGCCAGGTCAGCGGCAGACCGGCCAGCTCGTGCGCCTTGGCGGCGGCCTCCTGGTCGCGGTTCTCGCCGACGTCGCGCACGCCCAGCTCGGCCAGGATGCGGATGTCGTCGGCGGGCCGCGTCTTGGTGACGGCGATCAGCGTGACCTCGCCACGGTCGCGCCCCACGGCGTGACACGCCTGTGCGATGCGCGCGTCGACCTCGGCGAGCCCGGCCGCGATCTCGTCCCTTCTCACGTGCCCTCCCTCACTCCCGGCGTCCTCGCGCCCCTCGCACACGACGGCGCCGCTCCCGGATCCCTGCGGGGAGCGGCGTCAGGTGTGCGGCTACTTGAGGAAGTCGGGGACGTCGAGTTCCTCTTCCTGTTCCTCGAAGACCACTCGCGGACGTTTGGCGGGCTCCGACATGCGGGAGGTGATGGGCGTGGGCGGGGTGGCGGGCTCGGGAGCGGGCCGAGGGATCGAGACGGGGCCGGAGGGCTCGTCGGCGGGCTCGTCGGAGTCCTGCTCGACGGCCTGCACAGGCTCCACCGGTCGCACGGGCTCGGGCCGGGACTCGACACGGGGCTCGACACGGGGCTCGGCCCGCGGCGGCTCCGGCCGCGACTCCACGCGGAAGTCGGGGCGCGGCTCCGTACGGGGCTCGGGACGAGCCTCAGGACGGGTCTCCGGGCGCGCGTCGGACCTGAAGTCCGCCCTGGGCTCCGGACGCACCTCAGCGCGCGGCTCAGGGCGCAGCACGGGCGGCTCGGACTTGACGCTCGGCGACGACAGGCTGGGCCGCACGGGAGGCGCGGGCGGCTGGGCGGCGGGGCGGGCGGCCGGGCGGGGCACCTGCTTCTCCGTCGGGCCCGGCACGTCGTCGAAGCCCGCCGCGATCACGGTCACCCGCACCTCGTCGCCGAGGGCGTCGTCGATGACCGTACCGAAGATGATGTTGGCGTCGGGCGCCGCGGCCATCGACACGAGCTGGGCCGCCTCGTTGATCTCGAACAGGCCGAGGTCGGAGCCGCCCGCGATCGACAGCAGCACGCCGTGGGCGCCGTCGATGCTGGCCTCCAGCAGCGGGCTGGAGACCGCCATCTCGGCCGCCGCCACCGAGCGGTCGTCGCCGCGGGCGTGGCCGATGCCCATGAGCGCCGAGCCCGCTCCCGACATGACCGACTTGACGTCGGCGAAGTCGAGGTTGATCAGACCGGGCGTGGTGATCAGATCGGTGATGCCCTGGACACCCGACAGCAGCACCTGGTCGGCCGCCTTGAAGGCGTCGAGCACGCTCACCTGCCGGTCGGAGATCGACAGCAGCCGGTCGTTGGGAATCACGATCAGCGTGTCGACCTCGTCGCGCAGCGTCTCGATGCCCGCCTCGGCCTGCATGGCGCGGCGCCGGCCCTCGAAGCTGAAGGGCCGCGTCACGACGCCGATGGTCAGCGCGCCGAGTGACCGGGCGATGTTGGCCACGACGGGCGCGCCGCCCGTGCCGGTGCCGCCGCCCTCGCCGGCCGTGACGAAGACCATGTCGGCCCCCTTGAGGACCTCCTCGATCTCCTCGCGGTGGTCTTCGGCGGCCTTGCGGCCCACGTCGGGGTTGGCGCCCGCGCCCAGACCGCGCGTGAGCTCACGGCCCACGTCGAGTTTCACATCGGCGTCACTCATCAGCAGCGCCTGGGCGTCGGTGTTTATCGCGATGAACTCGACGCCCTTGAGTCCCTCTTCGATCATCCGGTTGACGGCGTTCACTCCGCCGCCGCCGATGCCGACGACCTTGATGACCGCGAGGTAGTTCTGCGGTGCTGCCACGACGAGGGGCCTTTCCGCTCGTTGACTTGCCATTTCGGTGCGGATTGTCTCCGCTTTTTCTCAGTTCGGGTATCTCTCAACCTCAGGTTGAGATTTAGATTTATGTCAACCTGAGGATTGATACGGACAGTAGGAGTTACGCTCCGGGCGGGTCAACTAACCGCGCCGCAAGCACGTCCGGCGTGTCGCGGGCTGTCCGATTCGCTCCGCGCGCACGCCAGGTCGCGGCCCTCCACTGCCGAAAGTCCGGCTTACAGGCTCTCACGCCGCGCGCCGCGTCTCGCACAGGCTCGGCGATGCCGTTGCCCCCGGGTTGCCAGACCCTGACGATCACGATCACTTCAGCGTCACCACGTCGGGAGAGCTGACGTCGTACTGGGCGGCCTTCTCGCGTCTGAGCAGGGAGGTCAGGATGCGGCCCTTCTCCTGCGGGCGGTCGGTGCCGCCCCAGATCACGGTGCGGCCGTCGGACAGCTCCAGGGTGACGCCCTCGGCCGTGCCGGCGCGTACCTGCCTGACCTTGGCCGCCACCTCGTCGGGGACCGCGTCGATGACCTGCAGCGCCGCCATCATGGCGGGGTCGCCCTCGGCCGGGCGGTCGACCTTGAGCACCGGCAGCAGCGGCGGCAGGGCGGTCTCGATCTCGATCACCACGCCGTGCTTGTCGACGATCGCGTACTTGTCGCCCGCCTGGATCATCGCCACCGGCTCCCGCTCGACCACCTCGATGCGCAGCGTGCCGGGCCAGATCCGGTCCACCTTGGCGCCGGCGAGCTGCCTGATGCCGAGAACGCGGCCCTGGACCTCGGCGAGGTTGACGGTGGCCAGGGGATGCAGATCCGGTACACCGGCCTGCTGTTCGATGCGTTCCTCCGGTACTGTGAGATTTCCCACGATCTCGATCGAGCGCACCCCCAGCACCGGTGAGAGGAACACCAGCCACGCGGCCGTGCCGACCACCCCCGCGGTCAGCAGCACCAGGAACGCCTTGCGCGCCTTCATCGCCCTCCCCGCATGGTCGTCACTGCATGATCGGCACAGAACCTACGCCGACGTGCGGCGTGAGCGCGCCCGCCACGCCCGAAGCGGGGCCTGTCAGGAGAGGCGGGCGACGATCTGCGGGCCCAGCTCGGTGACGTCGCCCGCGCCCATCGTGAGCACGATGTCGCCCGGCCGCGCCCGCGCGGCCACCAGCGCCGGCACCGCGGACCGGTCGGGCGCGTACGCCACCTGCTCGGGCGGCAGCGGCACCCGCCCGGCCACCATGGCACCGGAGACGCCGGGCTCGGGGTCCTCGCGGGCGCCGTAGACGTCGAGCACGATGGCCTCGTCGGCGAGCCCGAGCGCCTGGCCGAACTCCTCGGCGAAGAAGCGCGTGCGCGAGTAGAGGTGCGGCTGGAAGACGGCGATGACCCGGCCGGTGCCGGAGTAGGAGGCCACCACGTCGCGGGCGGCCCGTAGGTCGGCGGTCAGCTCGGTCGGGTGGTGGGCGTAGCTGTCGAAGACGGCGATGCCGCCGGCCTCACCCTTGGCCTCGAAGCGGCGCTTGGCCCCCGTGAAGGCGCCCAGGCCGTCTCTGATCTCCTCGAACGGCAGCCCCAGCTCGTCGGCCACGGCGATGGCCGCGGCGGCGTTGAGCGCGTTGTGCGCCCCGGGAACGGCCAGGCGCACCTCACCCTTGCCCTCGATGCCGAACACCGTGCCGAACCCGTCGGGGCGGACGTCGCGGACGCGGTAGTGCTCGCCCTGCGTGCCGTACGTCTTGACGCGCTGCCCGCGCTCGGCGGCGCGCCGCGCCAGCTCGGCCGCGCCCGGGTCGTCGGCGCACACGACGAGCAGCGAGCCGACCCGGTCGGCGAACCTGGCGAAGCTGTCGTGCACCGCCCGCGAGTCGCCGTAGTTGTCGAGGTGGTCGGCCTCGACGTTGGTGACCACGGCGATGTCGGGGGCGAGCATGAGGAACGAGCCGTCGCTCTCGTCGGCCTCGGCCACGAACACCCGGCCCTGCCCGTCGTCGGCGCCGAGCCCGGTGGTGACGAGCTGGCCGCCCACGCAGTAGGACGGGTCGGCGCCGCACTTCTGCAGCGCCACGGTGAGCATCGAGGTGGTGGTGGTCTTGCCGTGCGTGCCGGCGATGGCCACCGCGGTGCGCCCGGCCATGACGGAGGCCAGCGCGGCGGCCCGCGGGATGATCCGCAGCCCCTGCTTGAGCGCCTCGCCGAGCTCGGGGTTGGAGTCGCGGATGGCGGTGGAGACGATCACCGTGTCGACGTCCCTGATGTGGGAGGCCGCGTGCCCGATGTGGACGGTGGCGCCCAGCTCGCGCAGCTCGGTGATCAGCTCGGAGCTGCGCGCGTCGCTGCCCGACACGCGTATGCCGCGCTTGAGAAGGATGCGGGCGATGCCCGACATGCCGGCGCCGCCTATGCCGATGAAGTGCACCCGTCCCAGATCTGCTTCGGCGACGGGATCGACCAGCTTGACGAGACTCATCGGGCTATCTCCAACACTTTCCGGGCAAGCGTGATATCGGCGTCCTTGCGCCCCAGCCGGGCGGCCGCCTCCGACATGACGGCGACCCGCTCGGGGTCGCGGAGGATGGGCAGGACGTTCTGGATGATCCAATCAGGTGACAGGTCGGCGTCGTCGACCATCAGGCCGCCGCCTCCCTGCACGATGCGCTCGGCGTTGATCCGCTGCTCGCCGTTGCCGTGCGGCAGCGGCGCGTACGCGGCCGGCAGCCCGACCGCGGTCAGCTCCGCGCAGGTCAGCGCCCCGCTGCGGCACAGCGCCAGGTCGGCGGCGGCGTAGGCGAGGTCCATGCGGTCGACGTAGGGCAGCAGGACGTACTGCGGGTCGCCGGGGGGAGGCTCCTGCTCGACCGTGTTCTTCGGGCCGAGCACGTGGAGCACCTGCATGCCGGCCGCGCGCAGCGCCGGCGCGGCGGCCAGCGCGGCCTGGTTGATCGACCGGGCGCCCTGGGAGCCGCCGAAGACCAGCAGCGTCGGCCGGTCGTTCTCCAGCCCGAACCACGAGCGCGCCTTGTCGCCCGTGGACAGCCGGTCCAGCGTGACGATCTCGCGGCGCAGCGGCGTGCCGATGTAGTGGGCCTTGGGCAGCGCGGCGTCGGGGTAGCCGGTGAACACGTGCTCGGTCAGCCGCGCGCCCAGCCGGTTGGCCAGCCCCGGGCGCGGGTTGGCCTCGTGGACGACGATCGGCAGGCCGCGCCGCCGGGCCGCCAGGTACGCGGGGGTCGCGACGTAGCCGCCGAAACCCACCAGGATGTCGGCCTTGACCCGGTCGAGGATCGCCGACACGGCGTTGATCGCCCCGGCCAGTCTGCCGGGCACGGTCAGCAGGCTGGGGGTGATCGCCCGCGGCAACGGCACGGCCGGCACCAGCTCCAGCTCGTATCCCCTGGCGGGCACCAGCCGTGTCTCCAGGCCGCGATCGGTGCCGACGCACGTGATGCCGATGCTCGGGTCAAGGTGACGCAGCGCGTCAGCAAGGGCCAGCGCGGGCTCGATGTGCCCGGCTGTCCCCCCACCGGCGAGGACCACCCTCATCTCGGTCACTCCCTAACGTCTCATCCGGCCTCTGGTCATACCCCCCAGGCCCAGCCAGCTTAGGGCCCGGGAGACCGGCCCGGGGCCACGAGCCGCCAGCGCCTCCCGCGCACCCGGTTCCCGCTTGGCGAACGACAACAGCATGCCGAGCGCGGCCAGCGTGGGGAGCAGTGCGGATCCACCGTACGAGACCAGCGGCAGGGGGATGCCGGTGATCGGCAGGACGCTGAGCACGGCGCCCATGTTGACGGTGGCCTGGCCGACGATCCAGGCGACCATGGCGGCCGCCGCCAGGCGGATGAAGGGGTCGTTGACGCGCACGGCGACGCGCAGGCCGGCGTAGCCGAGCAGGCCGAACAGCGCCACCACCATGAGCGTGCCCATCAGCCCGAGCTCCTCGCCGAGGATGGCGAAGATGAAGTCGCTCTCGCCGTGGGGCAGCCAGCTCCACTTCTGCCGGCTGCTGCCCAGCCCGAGCCCGAACCAGCCGCCCGAGCCCATGGCGATCTGCCCCTGCACGGCCTGGTATCCGGCGCCCTGAGCGTCGGCCCATGGGTCGAGGAAGGCGCCGATGCGCGCCATCCGGTACGGCTCCACCTTGATCATGATGACCGCGGCCAGCACCGCCAGCGCCAGGATGCCGCCGAACAGCTTGATCGGCGCGCCCACCACCCACAGCAGCGCCAGGAAGATCATGAAGAGCACGAGCGTGGTGCCGAGGTCGCGGCCGAGCATGACCATGACGGACAGGAGCGCGGTGCCGGGCATGAGCGGGATCAGCATCTGCCGCCACTCGATCCGGCCGTGCCGGGCGCGCCTGGCCAGCAGGTCGGCTCCCCACAGCAGGAGCCCGAGCTTGGCCGGCTCGGACGGCTGGATGGTGAAGTCACCGATGTAGATCCACCGCTGCGCGCCCAGCTCGGACGAGCCGATGAACAGCACCATGATCAGCGCGATGATCGACAGCGCCATCAGCGGATAGCCGGCCCAGCGGAAGAACTTGACCGGCAGGCGCGAGCAGACGTACATCACCGGCACGCCGAGCGCGGCCGACAACGACTGCTTGATGAACCACGAGAACGGGCTGCCGGTCTTCTGCAGCGCCTCGATGCTGGAGGCCGACAGCACCATCATCAGCCCGAGCGCGAGCAGCAGCGCGCTGCACATGATGATCAGGTAGTAGGTGGTCAGCGGCTTGCCCAGCAGGTCCTTGACCACCGCGAGCTGTTCGCGGGCCCACGTGCCCGGCCCCTCCTGCAGCGGCGCGGCGGGGCGCGCGCGTTCCTCAGCGCTCGTGCTCACGCCGTGCCCTCAGCTCGCGTACGGCACGCGCGAAGGCCTCCCCCCGCGCCGGATAGTTGGCGAACATGTCGAGGGAGGCCCCCGCCGGGGAGAGCAGCACGGTGTCCCCTGGTGAGGCCAGCCGGGCGGCTTCGGTGACGACTCGTTCCATCGCACCAGTGTCCCGATCCGGAATGTCTACGACGGGGACATTCGGCGCGTGTCGCGCGATGGCTTCGGCGATCCGCGCGCGGTCGGCGCCCAGCAGCACCGCGCCGCGCAACCTCGGGGCGGCCTCGCGGACGAGGTCGTCCACGTCGGCGCCCTTGAGCAGGCCGCCCGCCACCCACACCACCGACGGGTACGACGCCAGCGCCGCGGCGGCGGCGTGCGGGTTGGTGGCCTTGGAGTCGTCGATGTAGTCGACCTCGCCGATCCGTTCCACGTGGGCCAGCCGGTGCGGGTCGGGCACGAAGTCGCGCAGCCCCTGCCGCACGGCCTCCGACGGCACCCCGAGCGAGCGGGCCAGCGCGGCGGCGGCCAGCGCGTTGGCCACGTTGTGCGGCGCGAACGGGCGTACGTCGTCGAGCGTGGCGAGCTCCTCGGCCGCCTCGACGGGGTCGGCCACGAACGCCCGGTCGACCAGCAGGTCCTCCACCACGCCGATCTGGCCGCTCCTCGGCACCCGCAGCGTGAAGCCGACGGCACGCGGGTACGGCGCCGCCAGCCGGGTCGCCTCGGGGTCGTCGGCGTTGTAGATCACGGTGCCGGCGCGCTCGAAGATGCGGCCCTTGGCGGCGGCGTACTCCGCCATGGAGCCGTGCCAGTCGAGGTGGTCGGGCGCGACGTTGAGCACGGCCGCGGCGTGCGGGGCGAGCGTACTGGACCAGTGGAGCTGGAAGCTGGACAACTCGACGGCCAGCGCGTCGTACGGCTCCGCGACGGCCTGCACCACCGGCACGCCCACGTTGCCCACGGCGACCGCCTTGCGCCCGGCGGCCAGCAGGATCGAGGTGAGCATGCGCACGGCGGTGGTCTTGCCGTTGGTGCCGGTCAGCGCCAGCCACGGGGCGGCCTGCTCGGGACGCAGCCGCCAGGCCAGCTCCACCTCCCCCACGACCTCGACCCCGGCCCGCAGCGCCGCGGCGATCAGCGGGTGGTGCGGCGCCCAGCCGGTGGTGACGACCCGTGTCGCCCCGTCGGGCAGCACCGGCTCGCCGAAGCGGGTCTCGGCGCCCACCCGCGCCAGCTCGGCCGCGGCGGCGAGCTGGCGCTCGCCCTCCGTGGACTCCACGACCACGACGCGCTCGCCGCGCTCGGCCAGCAACCTGGCCACGGCGGTGCCGGACACGCCGAGCCCGGCGACACAGGTGAGACTCATGCCCCAGGCATCCATTCGACGTAGAACAGACCGAGCCCGAGCGCCGAGCAGAGCATCGCGATCAGCCAGAAGCGGACCACGATCGTGGTCTCCGCCCAGCCCTTGAGCTCGAAGTGGTGCTGCAGCGGCGCCATTCTGAACACCCGTTTCCCGGTCAGCTTGAAGGATCCGACCTGGATGATGACCGACAGCGTGATGATCACACACAGGCCGGCCAGGATGATCAGCAGGAGCTGGGTGCGGGTGGCGATGGCCAGACCGGCCAGCACGCCGCCGAGGGCCAGCGAGCCGGTGTCGCCCATGAAGATGCGCGCGGGCGGGGCGTTCCACCACAGGAACCCGATCAGTGCCCCCAGCACCGAGGCGGCGACCACGGCGAGGTCGAGCGGATCTCGTACCCAGTAGCAGTTGGGGCCCAGCTGGTCGATGCAGTTGTTGCGCAGCTGCCAGTTGCCGATCAGGATGTACGCGGCCAGCACGGTGCCGGTCGCGCCGCTGGCCAGCCCGTCGAGGCCGTCGGTGAGGTTCACCGCGTTGGAGAACCCGACGATCATGATCAGCACCCAGATGGTGAACCCGACGATGCCGATCGACGGGCCGATGTCGCGCAGGAACGACAGGCGGGTCTCGGCGGGGGTGATCCCGTACACGTTGGGCTCGCGGACCACCATGAACGCGAAGACCGCGCCGACGACGAGCTGGCCGAGGGCCTTCGCGCCGCTGCGCAGGCCCAGGCTGCGCTGCTTGTAGATCTTGATGAAGTCGTCGAGGAATCCGACCGCGCCGAGCCCTGTCATGAGGAACAGCACGAGCAGGCCCGACACGGTCGGCGGCTCCAGCGTGGCCAGGTGCGAGCCCCCGTAGGCGAGCAGGGCGGCCAGCACGATGACCGTGCCGCCCATCGTGGGGGTGCCGCGCTTGCCCTGGTGGCCGGAGGTCGAGGCCGCGAGTTCCTCGCGGATCTCCTGGCCGTAGCCACGCCGCGAGAACAGCCGGATCGCCAGCGGGGTGCCCAGCATGGACAGGATCAGGCCCACCGCGCCGGCGATGATGATGTTGGTCACTGGGCGGCACCCCCGAGCAGCAGCTCGGCCGTCCGCTCCAGGCCCATGGCCCTCGGTCCCTTGATCAGCACCGCGTCACCGGGGCGCAGCCAGCCGGCCAGCTCGGCCGCGGCCGCCTCGGCGTCGGGCACGTGCACGATCCGCGTCCCCTGCCCGAGATGCGCTCCCCCGCCGCCCGCCCCGGGCGGCCCCCCGACCACGGGAGCGTGCGGCCCCTGCGGGTGCGGGCCAGGCCTGTGAGTGCCCGGTACGTGAGCCGCGGGCGGCACCGGCGCAGGACCGCCGTACGGCGCCCCACCGGGCACAGGACCGCCGTACGGCGCCCCACCGGGCACCGGCCCACCGTGCGAAGCCCCACCCGGAACGGGACCACCGGCGCCGCCGGGAACAGGGCCGCCGGGAACAGGACCGCCGGGAACAGGGCCGGGCACCGGAGCAGGAGGATGAGGAACGCCGGGAGCCGTGGGCTGCGGGGCGGGCCGGACCGCTCCGGCGTGACCCGGCTGACCGGTCGCGCCCGCGGGAGGCCGGCCAGGAGAAACCGCCCCGGCGGGACCAGCGTGCACAGCCGCACCCGTGGGCGGCGGGACGGGCGGTGCCGCCCCGGCCGGCCCGGCCTGAGGAGCCGGGCCGGGAAGCGGAGGAGCCGCTGGGTGAGGCGCGGGGGCCGATTCGCGGGCGGCGGCGTGCGCGCCCTCCAGGACGGGCTCGGCGTCGGGCCCGGCCACGACGAGGCCCGCCAGCCCCGCCGAGCCGGCCATCCGCCCGAGCTCGGCGTTGAGCGCCGGCCCGTCGTCGCCGAGCTCCCGCAGCGCCGCGATGACCGCGAACCGCCGCCGCCCCTTGCCGAGCACCTCGAACATCTCGAACGCGGCCCGCATCGAGTCGGGGTTGGCGTTGTAGGCGTCGTTGACGACGGTCACCCCGTCGGGCCGGTCGGTGACCTCCATCCGCCACCGGCTGCGCGGCGTGGCCGCCGACAGCTCCTCGGCGATGGTCGCCACCGGCAGGCCCAGCTCGTAGCCGGCCGCGGCGGCGGCCAGCGCGTTCTCGACCGCGTGGCCGCCGTACAGCTGCAGCGACACCGGGGCGGTGCCGGACGGCGTGCGCAGCGTGAACGAGGCGCGACCGCGGGCGTCGACCACGACGTCCTCGGCCCGGATCGCGGCGGACTCGCCGCGCCCGAAGAAGGTCACCCGCGCGTCAGTGCGGGAGGCCATGGCCCGCACCAGCGGGTCGTCGGCGTTGAGCACCGCCACGCCCGTGCGCGGCAGCGCCTCCACCAGCTCGCCCTTGGCCTTGGCGATGGCCTCCTTGCCGCCGAACACGCCGAGGTGGGCGGTGCCGACGTTGAGCACCACGCCGATCTGCGGCGGAGCGATGCGGGTCAGGTCCTTGATGTGGCCGATGTTGCGGGCGGCCAGCTCCAGCACCATGAAGCGGGTGCCGAGGTCGGCCCGCAGCACGGTCAGCGGGTGGCCGAGCTCGTTGTTGAAGCTGCCGACGGGCGCGACGGTGGCGCCGATCCGGCCGGTGAGCCGGGCCAGCAGGTCTTTGGTGCTGGTCTTGCCGGCCGAGCCGGTCACGCCGATCACGGTGACCTCGGGCAGCGCCCTGACCTGGGCGGCGGCCAGCTCGGCGAGCGCGGCGGCGGCGTCGGGCACGATCACCGACGGCGCCTCGACCGGCCGGGTGGCCAGCACGGCGACGGCGCCGGCGCGGACGGCCTGCGCGGCGTAGTCGTGACCGTCGACCCGCGCGCCCTTGATGGCGACGAAGAGGGATCCCGGTTCGACGGCCCGTGAGTCGATCACGACGGGCCCGCGCACCACAGCGCGGGGATCGGCCATGCCCGACAGGGCGCCCGAGGTTATCTCGGCGATCCTGGCCAGAGGCATCGGGATCATGAGTGCTTCCTGCTTTCCTTGCGTGCGTCGATCGCTTCGGCGACCACGTCGCGGTCGTCGAAGGGGATCACCTCGCCAGACACGTACTGGCCCTGTTCGTGGCCCTTGCCGGCCACCACGACGACGTCGCCGCGCCCGGCCCGGGCGATCGCGAGGCCGATGGCGGCCGCGCGGTCGGGCTCAATGATCACATGAGCGCGGTCGTGCTGCGGAACGCGGAGCGCTCCCTCCGTCATCGTCGTGAGGATGGCCAGCGGATCCTCCGAGCGCGGATTGTCGCTCGTGAAGATGGCCACATCCGCCAGTCGTGCGGAGATTTCTCCCATAATGGGACGTTTACCCGAATCGCGGTCGCCGCCACAGCCGAGCACGATGATCAGCCTGCCGGCCGTCACGGAGCGCAGGGAGCACAGCACCGATTCGACGGCGCCCGGCTTGTGCGAGTAGTCGACGATGGCCTGGAAATCCTCATCGGCGCCGGTGACACGCTCCATACGCCCGGGCACGCCGGTCAGCGTGCCGACGCCGTGGACGGCCGTCTGCAGCGGCACCCCCGCCTCCACGAGCGTCACAATGGCGCCGAGCGCGTTGGCGACGTTGAACGGGCCGGGCAGCGCGATCTGCGCGTCGGCCTCGACCCCACCGGGCCCCACCACCCGGAACGCGCTCCCGTCGGCGCCGAGCCGGGCGTCCATCGCCCGCCAGTGGGCCTCCGGGTCGCCCTGCGCCGAGAACGTGGTCATCGGCACCTTCGCCAGGCCGAGCAGCTCGCGCCCGTAACGGTCGTCGACGTTGGTCACTCCGGCCCGGCTCAGCTCGGGCTGGAACAGCTTCGCCTTGGTCGCGAAGTAGTCGTCGAAGTCCTTGTGGAAGTCGAGGTGGTCCTGCGACAGGTTGGTGAACAGGGCCACGTCGTAGAAGATGCCGTCGACCCTGCCGAGCGCGAGCGCGTGGCTGGAGACCTCCATGGCGGCGGCGGTGACACCCTCCTCGCGCATCAGGGCGAACAGGCCGTGCAGCTCCGACGCCTCCGGCGTGGTGAGCGTGGACTGGAAGCGCAGGTCGGCCGCGCGGATCTCGACCCCGCCCACCAGGCCCGTACGGTGACCGGCCGCCCGCAGGCCCGCCTCCAGCATGAACGTGGTGGTGGACTTGCCGCTGGTGCCGGTCACGCCGAGGATCTGGATGTCGTGGGCCGGCTGGCCGTACACCCAGGAGGAGATCTGCCCGAGCAGGCCGCGCGGATCGGGCACGACGAGCACCGGCAGCCCCGTGGCCACCGCCGCCTCGCGGCCGGCCGGATCGGTGAGCACGGCGACGGCGCCGCGCGCCATGGCGTCGGCGGCGTAGTCGGCGCCGTGGGCGCGGTTTCCTGGCAGGGCGACGTAGAGGTCGCCGCGCCTGACGTTGCCGGAGTGGATGGTCACGCCGGTCAGGGCGGCATGAGGTGAGCGCGACGAGCCGGAATCGGCGTCGAGCATGGTCGCGAGCCCGGTCAGCGGGCGAGGCGGGCTGGACGTGGGGCGCATGGACGACGGGGGACGCACGGCGAGAGCGTACCTTCCCTGCTCACTGGTCCGCGCGCGCCCGCACCGGCGGCGCGACGGACCCTGTGGGAGGAATCTTCTTGCTCTTGATGGCGAACGTCATCACATCCTTGAAGACGGGGGCCGCCAGCTCTCCGCCGAAGTGGCCCTTCTTGGGGTTCTGCACCACCGACAGCACCACGAGCCGGGGCTTGTCGGCGGGCGCGAACCCGGCGAAGGAGGCAGTGTAGCCGTCGTAGCGGCCGAGTTCGGCGTCGTAGCGGTTGGCCGTTCCTGTCTTGCCCGCCACCCGGTAACCCGGGATGGCGGCCAGCTGCCCCGTGCCCTCGGCGCCGACCGCGCTCTCCAGCATCGTCGTGATCTCCTTGGCCGTCGTCTCGCTCACCACCTTGGTCTGCTTACCTGCGGGAGCGGGGACGAACCTGCCCGAGGCGTCGGTCGTGCCGGCCACGATCTGCGGCTCGACCTTGACGCCGCCGTTCGCGATCGTCTGGTAGACGCTGGCCATCTGCAGTGCCGTCACCGAGACGCCCTGCCCGTACGCGACCGTGCAGTTCTGGCTGCCCGACCACTTGCGGTAGTCGGGCAGCAGCCCGGCCTCGGCGTTCGGGACGCCGCCGCCCGGCCTGGTGCCGAAGCCGAACGCCTGCAGCATCTGGTACAGCCGCGCGCTGCCGATCTCGCGCGCCGCCATGACCGTGGCGACGTTGCTCGACTCGGCCACCGCCTGGCGGAAGGTCATCGACTCCACCTTGTGCGTGTGGGCGTCGTGCAGCACCTGGTCGGCGCAGCGGATGCGGTCGGGCACGCGGTACACCGTGTCGGGCGTGACCGCGCCGGCCTCCAGCGCGGCGGCGGCGGTGATCACCTTGTTGGTGCTGCCGGGCTCGAAGACGTCGGCGGCGGCCTTGTTGACGTAGCTCTTCGGGTCGGCCCTGCGCCAGTTGCCCAGGTCGAGCTCCGGGGCGTTGGCCATGGCGACGATCTGGGCCGTCTGCACGTCCATGACGATCACGGTGCCGCTGTCGGCGTTCGACGCGCGCACCTGCTGGTCGATGGACTTCTGGGCGGCCCACTGGATGTCGCGGTCGATCGTCAGGCGCACGTCCTTGCCCTCGACCGGTGAGGTGTGCTGGCTGCTGGTCATCGGGATGCGCTGGCCGTCGCGGCCGGTCTCGACGAGCTGCTTGCCGTCGCGGCCGGCCAGCAGGGAGTTCTTCGCCTGCTCCATGCCGCCGAGTCCGGTGCCCTCGTCGCCGACGAAGCCGATGAGGCTGCCCGCCAGGTCGCCGGCCGGGTAGAGCCGGCGGTAGGTCCTCTTCGTCGCCAGCGACGGGATGCGGGCCTGCAGCAGCCTGGTCGCCACGACAGGGTCGACGTCGCGGGCCAGGAGCTGGTAGCGGGTGTGGGTCCTGGCCAGCTTCACGGCCATCTCCTGCTCGGTGCTGCCGAGCTGCTGGGCCAGGATCTGGGCCACCTTCTGGCGGATCTGCGCGGGCACCTTCGTGGGGTCGATCGACACCTCGCGGGCCTCGACGGTGACGGCGAGCTCGTGACCGTTGACGTCGGTGATCGAGCCACGCTTGGCCGGGATGATCTCGATGTGCTGGCGTTGGCCGACGGCGGCGGCCTCGTACACCTTGGAGTCGAGGCCCTGCATCTGGATCAGCCGCCCGGCGAAGATCGACAGGATGAAGGTCATGCCGATGAGGCCGATGTTGATGCGCCGGCGCGGGCTGCCCAGGCGCAGCATGAGCGGCGGCCTCGGCGGGCGCGGCGGGGTCGGCGGCCTGCCGGGGCGGCGGGGTGGCGGCATGTCGGCGCCGCGCCGCCCGGGAGTGTGCTCGCGGGCGTCCTGGCGGCTTCCGGCCTGCGCCCTGGGAGCGCCCGCCTGGGTACGGCGCAGCGGCCCGTCGTCGCGGCCCCTGGCACGGTCGTCATGCCCCTGGGCGGGCCGCCCCCGGAGGCGGTCGCCCGGTCCGAGCGGACCCCGCCCGCGCGAGGGCTCGCCGCGGCCACGGGGTGTGGCGTCGTCGTCGCGGGGACCGCGCCTACGCGGCGGCTCGTCGTCGTCGCGAGCGGGTCCGCGCCGGCGTGGTGGCTCGGCGTCGTCGCGGCCCGGGGCGGACCGGCCGCGGACGGGCTCGTCGCGGGCCTGCGACGAGCGGCCCCGCGGCCGGTCGTCGTCACGGGGACGCCTGCGTGCCCGCGAAGGGTCGCCGTCGGGACGCGAGCGTGACTCGTCGTGGGAGCGCCCGCGCGAGGAGCCGGAACGGCCCTCGTCGTCGGGATCCTGAGGCGGGCGGCCCCGTGCAGAGCCGTCGCGGCCGCGCGGCTCCTCGGACGGGTCCTGAGGTGACCGCCCCCGTGAGCCGTTGCGGCCGCGCGGTTCCTCCGACGGGTCCCGAGGCGGCCGGTCGCGGTCGTCGTCGTGCCCGAACGGCAGCTCGAACGGATCGGGCCGCTCGGACGGCCGGCGCGGCGGCTTCTCCGGCGACGCCGGCGAGCCCGACCCCTCAGAACGCGCGGAGCCGCCCTGCCGCCCCGACCGTCCCGGTCCGCCCGGCGTACGACGAGCGGCGCCGGGCCCTCCCTGAGAGCCGGCGCCGCCAGCGCCGCGGCCGGGACCCTGTCCCCTGCCGCCTGATTCCCTCACCGTTCCGCGTCCACCCGGCTGACCTGGTCGCCCGCGCTGCTCCAGCTGTTGACGTCGTCCCAGTCAGGGTGCTGGCCCTGCTTCTCGGCCAGCTCGGCGATGACGTCGGGCTGCGTCTTGCGCTGGTATTCGAGCTCGATCTTCTCGTTCTCCTGACGTGCCACCGCGATCTCGTTGCGCAGGGTGGCGTCGGTGATGGTGTCCTGCGCGAGCATCGTGTTGAGCAGCAGCAGGCTCACCAGGCCACCGCACAGCAACCCGACGACGAGCAGCACGAACGGCGCCCGCTGCCGGCGCGCGGGACCGCGCCGCGGCGCCGGGCGGCGCGACGGGGCGGCGGCGCGCGAGGCCGCCGGCCGCTTGGTCGCGGCCCCCTCGGCGGCCGGCGTCTTCACACCGGTGCCACGTCCGGTGGGCGGGGCCTTCACCCCGGTGCCGCGCCCGGTGGGCGGGGCCTTCACCCCGGTGCCGCGCCCGGTGGGCGGGGCCTGCACCCCGGCACCGCGCCCAGTGGCAGGCGCCTTCACGCCGCCCCGGGCCCGTTCGGCCGCGGAAGGCCGCGCTGCGGCGCCGGCGCGTGCGGAGACCGGTCTCCTGGCTTCGGACCGCCCGCGCTCGTCGGCCGGCGCCCCGCCGGCCTCGGCGCGTACGCGTTCGTCCGCCGGCCGCCTGCCCGCGGCCTCGGCGCGCGCGCGTTCGGCGGCCGACCGCTTGGCCTCGGCCTCGGCACGCACGTCGGGACGGGGACGCGGCGTGGACTGCGGCGGCGTCGC
Organism: Nonomuraea terrae; assembly: GCF_044465245.1. Lineage (NCBI taxonomy): Bacteria > Bacillati > Actinomycetota > Actinomycetes > Streptosporangiales > Streptosporangiaceae > Nonomuraea > Nonomuraea terrae. The sequence goes on from NZ_JBITLL010000003.1 coordinate 1,116,181, forward strand.
CGACCGGCGCGTACCCGCCTTGGGCACGGCACGGCGGACGTTCGCACTCCGGCCGGTCTCCTGCTCAGTCGTCAACACGGATCCTCTCTGCCGCCCGTAGCCGGGCCGAGGCCGCCCGCGGATTGCGGGCGAGCTCTTCGTCGCTTGGGAGCTCCGCTCCCCTCGTCAGCAGGCGGAACCTCGGCTGGTGCGCCGGCAGCGGGACGGGCAGCCCGGGCGGGCTGGTGTCCCTGGTTCGCGCCGTGAGGGCCTGCTTGGCGAGCCGGTCCTCGAGTGAGTGGTAGGAGAGCACGACGACTCGCCCACCGAGCACCAGCGCGTCGAGCGCCGCGGGCAGCGCCGCCTCCAGGGCGGACAGCTCCGCGTTCACTTCGATGCGCAGCGCTTGGAAAGTCCGTTTCGCGGGGTTGCCCCCGGTGCGCCGGGTCGCGGCGGGGATCGCATCGCGGACGATGTCCGCCAGCCGCTTGGTCGACGCGATGGGTTCTTTCGCGCGCTCCTTGACGATAAGGCCCGCGACCCTGCCCGCAAAGCGTTCCTCGCCGTAGTCGCGCAGAATGCGGGTCAATTCGGCCGCCGAGTAGGTGTTGACCACCCGTTCGGCGGTCAGCTCCTGCGAGGTGTCCATGCGCATGTCGAGCGGCGCGTCGTAGGAGTAGGCGAACCCGCGCTCGGCCTCGTCGAGTTGCGGGGAGGAGACCCCGAGGTCGAAGAGCACGCCGTCGACCGTGGTGTGCCCCGCACGGGCGAGCACCTCGGTCAGGTCACCGGAGGAGGCGTGCACCAGCGTGATCCGCTCCGCGTACGGGCTCAGCCTGCGGGTGGAGTGTTCGATGGCGAAAGGGTCACGGTCGATCCCGATCAGGCGCAGCGCCGGATGCGCGGCCAGCAGGGCCTGCGAGTGGCCGCCGAGGCCGAGGTTGGCGTCGACGACGACCGGCTCTGGCACCTCCAGCGCGGGACCGAGCAACTCCAGTACGCGGTCGAGCATCACCGGAACGTGACCGCCCCCGCCGACGTTGTCGTCCATCTCCAACCCCCCTTCTCGCGTCCTTGCTCGCGGATGACGCGTCATGCGATCGTTCGCCGGTCATTCCTGGGTCCCCACCCGGCGCCGCCCGGCCAGGTCCCCATCCGCACCCTCTTCGTGGACGCCCGCCATCTGACACCGGGGAAGGTGCATCAGCTGGCGGACAGTGGTTGCGGGTGGAGACCTCGCCGAACGACTTCACCGACGGATCGACCGTGGTTCCACTTACAAGATCCCTGGCAGCACCTCCTCCGACAGATCGGCGAACGCCTGTTCCTGCTCGTTGAGGTAGGTGTCCCAGGCCTTGGCGTCCCAGATCTCCAGCCGGGTGTTGGCCCCGATGACGACGCACTCACGCTCCAGGCCGGCGTACTGGCGCAGGCCCTGCGGGATCGTGATGCGGCCCTGTTTGTCTGGTGTCTCGTCGGACGCGCTGGCGAAGAAGACGCGGCTGTAGTCACGCACCGCCTTGGCGGTGACCGGGGCGGTGCTGAGAGCCTCGGTAATGCGCTGGAACTCCTCCACGGGAAAGACGTAGAGGCATCGCTCCTGGCCTTTGGTGATCACAAGACCCTCCGCCAGCTCCTCACGGTACTTAGCCGGCAGGAACAGCCGTCCCTTGTCGTCCAGACGCGGTTGATGGGTGCCGAGGAACACCGGCCCCACCTCCCGTGCCTCGTGAAGCGCTCAGCGCTGGTGCACCGGGCCCTCCACTGCGCACCACCATACTCCACTTCTCCCCACCGTCAACTGATTCGAACCGTCTTCATCATCAGTTTCCGATGCGTTACCGCAGGTCAGGGCGATGGAGCGGAGTGGAGGGGGTGAGCGGCCCGCGCACGCCGCTGGGCGTGTCGGCGGGTTCAAAAGGCCGACGGAATAAGGGGTCGCGGGGTTCGGGGGCCACGGGGTGGAGGAAAGTGGAGCGGCCCACTCCCCCAGGCGTCATGAGAATCGCGACTGTATGCGACATGAGCAGGAACTAAACAGGGGTTGCCGGGACTATCCACAAATGTCGCTCTAGAACCCCCAGCGTCGTAGGGTCGTACAGACAATGGAAAAGGAATGGCATGGCTCCCGCAATGGCACCTCACGGGACAGCCGTCGCACTTCTCATGGAGGCCTGGTGGCAGTAACCCATGACGTCCCTCCCCAGCTCGACGAGCTGGTCTCCACCGCACATCGCATCCGCGAGGCCATCGAGTCGGTTATCGAGGGCAAGAGCGACGCTGTCCGCCTCACGCTGACCGTCCTGCTCTCCGAGGGACACCTCCTGATCGAGGACGTCCCGGGCGTCGGCAAGACCATGTTGGCCAAGGCACTGGCGCGCTCCATCGACTGTCCCGTACGCCGGGTGCAGTTCACCCCCGACCTGCTGCCCAGCGACATCACCGGGGTGAGCGCGTACAACCAGCAGACGAGGGAGTTCGAGTTCAAGCCGGGGCCGATCTTCGCCAACATCGTCGTGGGCGACGAGATCAACCGCGCCTCGCCCAAGACCCAGTCCGCGCTGCTGGAGTGCATGGAAGAGCACCAGGTGACGGTCGACGGCGTCACCTACCAGCTGGACGCCCCTTTCATGGTGATCGCCACTCAGAACCCCATTGAGATGGAGGGCACGTACCCCCTGCCGGAGGCGCAGCGCGACCGTTTCACCGCCCGTGTGGCGATGGGCTACCCCGAGCCCACTGCCGAACTGGAGATGCTCGACGTGCACGGGGGCACCTCCCCCCTCGACAAGCTGCAGCCGGTGGCCACGACGTCGGAGGTGCGCGCCCTCATCGAGGCCGTACGCGGCGTCTACGTCTCCCAGGCGGTCAAGAAGTACGCCATCGACCTGGCGGTGGCCACCCGCCACTCCCCCGACCTGCGGCTGGGCGCCTCCCCGAGGTCCACGCTGCAGCTCGTACGGGCCGCGAGGGCGCACGCCGCGCTGTCCGGCCGCGACTACGTCATCCCCGACGACCTGCAGGACCTGGCCATTCCCGTGCTGGCGCACCGGCTGCTGCCCAGCGTCGAGGCGCAGGGGCAGCGCAGGCTGCCCGAGCAGGTGGTGACCGATCTGATTAGGCGCGTGCCGGTGCCGGAGACGCGAGCGTCGTGAGAGCCGGACTGCGGGCGCTGACCTCGCGGGGCAGGTCGTTCCTGGCGTCCGGGATCGCCGCGCTCGTCATGGCCGTGATCCTGGGCGAGAACGACCTGTTCAGGATCGGCATCCTGGTGACGGCGCTGCCGCTGCTGGCCGCGATGGTGGTGGCCAGGACCCGCTACCGGCTGAGCTGCGCCAGGCGCCTCGACCCGCCCAGGGCCGAGGTGGGCGGCGAGGCCACCGTGACCCTGCGGCTGGAGAACGTCACCCGGCTGCCCACCGGGCTGCTGCTGATCGAGGACACGGTCCCGTACGCGCTGGGCGTGCGTCCCAGGTTCGTGCTGGACCGGGTCGAGCCGAGAGGCGTGCGGGAGATCGACTACCGGGTCCGCTCCGACCTGCGCGGCCGGTATCCGATCGGGCCGCTGTCCATCCGGATCGCCGACCCGTTCGGGCTGGTCGAGCTGACCCGTTCGTTCACGATCAGCGACACGCTGGTGGTGACGCCGCAGGTGGCGGCGCTGCCCCACGTACGGCTGTCGGGCGAGTGGGCGGGCGGGGGCGACAGCCGTACGCGCAACGCGGCGGCGGCCGGCGACGACGACGTCGCGCCGCGCGAATACCGGCAGGGTGACGACCTGCGGCGGGTCCACTGGCGTTCGACCGCCCGCCGCGGCGAGCTCATGGTGCGCCGCGAGGAGCAGCAGTGGCAGAGCCGCGGCGCGCTCCTGCTGGACACCCGCCGGCACGCCCACCGCGGCGAGGGCCCGCGCTCGTCGTTCGAGACGGCGGTCTCGGCCGCGGCGTCGATCGGCGTGCAGCTGGCCCGCGAGGGCCTGGGCCTGCGGCTGGTGACCGACCAGGGCCCCGAGCACCTAGGTGACAGCGGCGTGGGCCACTCGCTGCTCGACACGCTCGCCGTCGTCCGGCACAGCCCGGCCCGCTCCCTGGAGATGGGCGTCGCAGCCCTGCGCCAGGGTGGCGGCGAGGGGCTGATCGTGGCCGTGCTCGGCGCGATCGACGCCGAGCAGGCACAGGAGCTGGCCAGGCTGAGGCACAGCGGCATCACCGGCGTGGCCGTGATGCTCGACGTGAGCACCTGGGAGGGCAGCGACCGCAGCGCGCAGGAGAACTTCGAGGCCGCGCAGACGATCCTGGCCGGCTACGGCTGGCGCATCGTGCGGCTGCCGGCGGGCGTCTCGCTCGCCTCCGTCTGGCAGGACGCCGCCAACCCCGGCAGGTACGTGCTCAACCCCACGGGAGGCGCGGCATGAGACTGACGATCGCCTCGGGAGCGGCCGCGTTCACCGCGGCGTTCCTGCTCTCCCCGCTCTTCCAGGGCGGCAGCTGGTTCTGGACGTCGCTCGGCGCCGTCCTCGCCGTGGTGGCGGCGGGCCTGCTGAGCAACCGCCTGACGCTGCCCGCGTGGGCGTCGCCGCTGGTGGGCCTGGCCGCGACGTGGCTCTACCTGACGTTGTCCTTCTCCTCCGACAAGGCGTGGGCGCTGCTGGTGCCGACGAAGGCGTCGGTCGTGGAGCTGGCGCGGCTGCTGGACATCGGGTGGACCGACATCCAGCGCTTCGCCGCCCCCGTTCCGGACACCGAGGGCATCACGCTGCTCACCGCGGGCGGCGTGGCGCTCATCGCGATCGCCGTGGACCTGCTCGCCGTACGCATGCGGCGGGCGGCGCTGGCCGGGCTGCCGCTGCTGGCCCTGGCCATGGTCCCGGCGACGATCCTGGCCGACCCGATCAGCTGGCCCGCGTTCATCCTGGCCGCGCTCGGCTTCGTCGGCCTGCTGATCGCCGACGGCCACGAGCGCGTCGGCCGCTGGGGCAGGGCGGTGCTGGTACGCCGCACCCGCCTGGCCCCCGGCCGGCCGGTCGCCGGCCGGCCCGCAACCGCGGACACGAGCGCGCTGCGGCTGTCGGGCAAGCGCATCGGATTCGCCGCGATCGCGCTGGCGGTGCTGCTGCCGGCCCTGCTGCCGGCGATGGAGCCGGTGTCGTTCTTCACGTTCGGCGTGGGCGGCTCGGGGTCGGGACGGGGCAACTCGATCAGCATCCCCAACCCGATCGCCAACCTGAAGGGCCAGCTGGAGCTGCCGGAGCCGCGCGAGGTCCTCAGTTACACCAACAACGACGACACCCCGCGTTACCTGCGGATCTACGCGCTGGACACGTTCGACGGCCAGCAGTTCGGGATGACGCAGCCGAAGGGAGCGCCGCAGAACCGCACGGACAACGGCCCGCTGCCCGCCCCCACGGGCCTCAGCCCCACGACCGCGACCAAGGACGTGGTCACGGACGTCAGGATCAGCGACCAGATCGAGCGGCTGTCGTTCCTGCCGCTGCCGTATCCGGCGCGGCAGATCCAGGTGGACGGCGACTGGCGGGCCGACATCGACACGCTGATGGTCTTCTCCACCCGTGAGGAGGCCGCCGGCCTGGAGTACGAGGTGCAGACCAGCGAGCCGGAGGTGAACCCGGACCTGCTCGACTCCCTCGACGGCAGGCGGCCGACGACGGACCCGCGTTACCTGCGCCTGCCGCCGAACCTGCCCCCCGACATCCGGGGGCTGGCCCTGCAGGAGACCGCGGATGCCAGGACCGACTACGAGGCCGCGGTGATGCTGCAGCGGTTCTTCACCACGGACGGCGGCTTCACCTACAACCTGCGCACGCAGGGCCACAGCAACTCGGCGCTGCGCGACTTCCTGCTGCGTGACCGGGCGGGCTACTGCGAGCAGTTCGCCGCCTCGATGGCGGTGCTGGCCAGGGTGCTGGGCATCCCGTCGCGGGTGGCCATCGGCTACACCGGCGGGGTGAAGATCGGCGACCGGTGGTCGGTCGGCACGAACGACTCCCACTCCTGGCCGGAGCTGTACTTCGAGGGTGTGGGCTGGCTGCCGTTCGAGCCGACCCCGTCGGGGTCGGCCGGGCAGGGCAGCGCGCGGGTGCCGGCGTACTCGGAGCCCAGGCCCGAGGCGACGGAGGAGGAGACGACGACTCCGACGCCCGGGGCGACGAGCTCCTCGTCGGACGAGCCTTCGGAACAGCAGGCCCGGCAGAACGAGCGCCAGCTCGACCGTGAGGCCCAGGACACGGCCGGTGCGGTGCCGGTGGACGAGTCGATGCCGCTGATCGGCCAGATCGGCATCGGGGCGGGCGTGCTGCTGCTGGTGCTGCTGATCCCGGCCGGGATGCGGCTGGTCACCAGGAGCCGGCGCGTACGCGCTCTGGGGTGGAAGGTGTCGGAGCCCTCCGACGACCTGACGGCCGCGATGATGTCGGGCCCGCCGGGCCGGCATCCGTCGGTGGCGGCCGCGTGGGCGGAGCTGGACGACGTGCTGTACGACTACGGCATGGCGCGGGTGCCCAGCGAGACCCCGCGGGCGCTGGCACGCCGGCTGGCCGAGCAGTACGGGTTCGACGCCGACGCCACCGCGGCGATCACGGCCATCGCCTCGGCGGTGGAGCGGGTGTTGTTCGCCAGGGACCCGGGCGTGATCGGGCCCATGAGAAAGGACCTGCGCACGGTGCGGCAGGCCCTGGCGGCCACGGTGTCACGCGGGCGGCGGATGCGGGCGGTGCTGCTGCCGCCCTCGACGCTGCGGCGGCTGAGAGGCGTCGGGGAGCGGCTGCTCGACGGGTTCGACCTGCTGGAGACCATCAGGCTGCGCAGGACGGCAGCGCAGAAGGGCTCCTGACCGGAACGAACGTGCGGCCGTCCCCCTGGGGGCGGCCGCATTCTCGTCTGCCGGTTCGGTCAGCGCTCGTCGTGACGACGGCGCCAGCGCTCTTCCATGCGCTCCATGAACGTGCCCCGGTTTCCCCCGCGGGCCTGCTTGCCCGGAGGAACGGCGCCGCCCTGGGGCGCGGCGGAGTCACCGAACCCGTTCATGCGTTTCCAGCTGGACAGGCCCCACAGACACGCGGCGAGCATGACCACGAAACCGCCGACGCCGAGCGGGATCAGCGCACTGCCACTCAACACCACGCCGACCATCATGACGACGACGCCGATGGCAAAGCCGATGGAGGCCTTGACCAGGCGACGCTTGTAATGGCTGCGTGGGTCACTGATCCTTACGGTGTTGGCCCACTTCGGGTCCTCGGCGTAGAGGGCCTGCTCGATCTGGTCGAGCAAGCGCTGCTCGTGCTCAGAGAGCGGCACGGCGCCTCCCAAGGACAGCCCCAGGACGGGGAAGACGGCAACGGACGACACGGGGTGTCCGAACCTCGCGGTCGGTCATCCCCAGAATACGAGGCTGTAGACGTAGGCGAAAGCAAACGTCCAACGCAGACCAAACCGGAGGTGACGTCATGGCTCTATTGTGGACCATCTCGCCCCCCTTACCCCAAAATCGCGACACGCACGCCCCCACAGATCCGGACATGGACGTCATGTCTCTATTTCATCAAGCTTGCCACGTACCAGGGACGCCGGGAGCACCGCATCGGGTCCGAATCTCCGGATCGCCTTGTCCATGGCCTGCTCCGCCTCGCGCCAGCCGGTCTCCTTCTCGCCGAGACCGAGCTGGTGAGCGGCTTCGCCGGCCGGCCGCAGGTTTTCCATCCTGACCCCCACCAGGCGCAACCGCACCCGCTCGAGACCGGCCGCGTGGAACAGCTCACACGCGGTGGCGTAGATCACCTGAGCCACGTCGGTGGGCTCGCGCAGCGTGCGCGAGCGGTTGATCGTCGTGAAATCGGCTCGGCGAAGCTTCACACTTACTGTCCTTCCCACATGACCGGCCTTACGCATGCGGGCGGCCACCCGCTCCGACAGCCGCAGCAGCTCTCGACGGATCATCTCGGGATCGTCCACGTCGGTCGCGAACGTCTCCTCGTTGCCGATGCTCTTGTCGGGCACGTGCGCGCTCACCGGGCGCTCGTCGCGCCCCCATGCCAGCGCCGCCAGGTGGCCGCCGACGGCCTGCCCCAGCTCGCGCCGGAGCGTGCCCGGCGGCACCCGGGCCAGGTCGCCGACCGTGCGGATGCCGAGGCGGACGAGCGCCTGCTCGGTGCGCTCGCCGACGCCCCACAGCGCCGACACCGGCAGCGGGTGGAGGAAGTCGACCACCTCGCCGGCCGGAACCACCAGCAGCCCGTCGGGCTTGCACTGCTTGGAGGCGAGCTTGGCGACGAACTTGCTGTCGGCCACGCCGACCGAGCAGGTGATGCCGTAGCGGTCGAGGACCTGCTCCCTGACCAGGGCGGCGATGGCGGTGGGCGGGCCGAGCCTGCGCCGGGCGCCCCCGACGTCGAGGAACGCCTCGTCGGAGGCGATCGGCTCGACCAGCGGGGTGATCGCGTGGAAGATCTCCATCACGCCGCGGGAGACCTCGGCGTACTTGGCGTGGCCGGGCGGGATGACGGTGGCCTGCGGGCAGAGCCGGCGCGCCCTGCTCATCGGCATCGCGGAGTGGACCCCGTGGGCGCGGGCCTCGTAGGTGGCGCTGAGCACGACGCCGCGCCCGGCGGGCGAGCCCACGATCACCGGCCGGCCGCGCAGCTCGGGACGGTCGAGCAGCTCGACGCTGGCGTAGAAGGCGTCCATGTCGACGTGGAGGATCGGACAGCCGCTGTCATCGACCCCGGTCCGCGGAGCGGGGCCGATGCCGGTGATCTGCTTGCGAGACACGCCGCCGATTCTATCCGAACGCGCGTTCTATACCGAGGGGGGTGGTCATCGAACCTCAGCTCCTGTGGGCCAGGACGTGCAGCTGCATCGCGATGTCGCGCAGCACGGGGTGGGTGGCGGCGGCCTGCTCGAGAGCGGCCAGCGCCTCGGCGGCCCGCGGGTCGCCGTCGACGATCCTGCTGGGCACCAGGTCGGCGAAGACGCGCACCCCGTGGACCGAGCCGACGGTGAAGCCGGTCGAGGACAGCAGCTCGACGAGGGTGTCGGCGGTGTAGCGCCGCGGCGTGGGGTCGCGGTCGCCCCAGCTGCCGCACGGGTCGGCGAGCACGGCCCTGGCGTCGTCGAACTGCCCGGCGATCGCTCGGTGGATGGCGCTGGCGACGGGGTTGGCGGCCAGCACGCTGACGGCCCCGCCCCTGCGCAGCAGGCCCGCGACGGCGGTCAGCGCGCTGATCGGGTCGTCGACGTATTCCAGCACGCTGTGGCAGAGCACCAGGTCGGCGGCGTCTCGGGGCAGCAGCTCGCCGAGGTCGGCGGCGTCGCCCTGCAGCGCACGCACGCCCACGCCCTTCTCCTTGGCGCGGCGTTCGAGCGCGGCCAGCGAGTCGGGGCTCGGGTCGACGACGGTGACGGCGTGCCCGAGCGCGGCCAGCGGTACGGCGAACCCGCCGGTGCCGCCGCCGGCGTCGACGATGTCGAGCGTCTCGCGGCCGACGGCCGCCGCGCGCTCGGCCAGCACGGACCGCAACGCGTCCCACACGACGGCGGTGCGCACCGCCGGGGTCCTCGTCACGCCTTCTGCACGCAACGTCGGCTCGCCTCCCTCTCCCTCGCGACCGGCGCCCTCGCGAACGCGCACTTCGCGAACGGCTCTCTTCGCGGACGGGCCCAGCCTACGCGGTGAGCGGGAGCGCCCGCTCCTCTCCGGCGAGACCCGCTCCGGGACGTGCCGGGCTCACCCGCCCAAACGGGACGCACGCCTCTCCGGAACGCGCCGGATCAGCCACCGGAACGGGCGCCCGGTGGGTCAGACGTCGGATTCGGCCGCGAGTCGTTTCGGGGCGCGCAGCCGCCAGGCGTCGGCGAGCAGCTCGCCCATCTCCTCGGCGTCCACCGCCCCGAATCGGACGAGCACGATCGCGTGGCCGTCGTAGTGGGGCATGGTGCGGAACTTGGCCGGTTCGGCGGCGATGAGGCCGTCCTTGTCCTCCTGCGAGGCCACCGGGAGCACCAGCAGGTCGCCCTCTTCCCTGACCCGGGCGAACCACCTGCCCCGCACGTAGAAGGCGGGGGTGCCGTACATGGGTTTCTCGGCGGTCTCGGGCAGCGCCAGCGCGAGGCGGCGTACGTCCTCTTCTGTCACCATGGCCACCACGTTACGGGCGGGAGAACGAGCATGGAAAAGGGCGCGTCGCGGCTGGTGACGCGCCCTTCGCCGTACGGACGCCGGTCCGCCGTGCGGGCCGGCGTGGTTGGAACGTACCCCGAACGGGCGGTCGCGGTCCGCCCAAAAGGGGTGTCTAAAGGGTGAGGCTTGGCTTGAGTTGCTTGAAGCGCGCGAGCAGGCCGTTGACGAACTGCGGCGACTCGTCGGTCGACAGCTCGCCCGCCAGGTGCACCCACTCGCTGATGACCACGCCCTCGGGCACGCCCGGCATCCACAGCAGCTCGTACGTGCCCCCGCGCAGGAGGTTGCGGTCGACCGCGGGCATCCGGTCGAGCGTCCACCCCTCGGCGTAGGTGGTGATCAGCTCGTCGATGCGCGCGCGGTGCCGGGCCACGCCCTCGACGATCGTCGAGGTGTACTCGTTGACCGGCGGCTCCTGCCGGGCCACGCGCTCGGCGAGGATCTTCAGCGGATCCTCGCTGCGCAGCTCCGACTCGAAGAGGATGTCGAGCGCCCGCCTGCGTGCTTTGCCGCGTGCCGACACCTCAGGCCCGGCCGAGGTATTCGCCGGTGCGGGTGTCGACCTTGACCTTCTCACCCGTGGTGATGAACAGCGGGACCTTGATCTCGGCGCCGGTCTCCAGCGTGGCGGGCTTGGTGCCGCCGGTGGAGCGGTCGCCCTGCAAACCCGGCTCGGTGTTGGAGATGGTCAGCTCGGCGGCCGCGGGCAGGTCGACGTAGAGCGCGGCGCCCTCGTTGAACGCGACCGTGGCCAGGGTGTTCTCCAGCATGTAGTTGGCGGCGGTGCCGACGGTCGCGGCGGGCACGTTGACCATGTCGTAGGTCTCGGTGTCCATGAACACGAAGTCGTCGCCGTCCTTGTAGGAGTACTGCATCTCCCGCTTGTCGACGTTGGCCACCTCGACCTTGACGCCGGCGTTGAAGGTCTTGTCGACGACCTTTCCGGAGAGGACGTTCTTGAGCTTGGTGCGTACGAACGCACCGCCCTTGCCCGGCTTGACGTGCTGGAACTCGACAACGCTCCAGAGGTCACCGCCCTCGAGCTTCAGCACCATGCCGTTCTTGAGGTCGTTGGTCGTCGCCACTCGTTCTTCTCCCGGGTGCGGCCGCTCTTCAGGACGAGCAGCTCCTTGGTCGTCTTCGTGAAAGTTCCGGCCCGCCTGCACGTGTCACGAGGGATGGCCCTCGTCGCGAACCCCGCCCCGGCCCGGAAGGTAGACCCCAGGCTCGACGGTGATCGGAACTCGATCCTTTAGTCTACCGGTCCTCGAAGGGCCCAGGAACGGCTCAGCCGCCAGGCGGGGGCTAACGGCCGGGCAGGCTCCAGTCGTTCATGAACTCCACCGCCGGCCCGAACGGATCCATCTCGCCCTTCTCCAGAGCCTTCGCCAGGTCGCGGTAGACCTCGGTGATCTGGCGGACCCGGTCGTCACCGGACCTCCTGGCCGCTCTCCAGAGCTTCTCGCGGGCCTTGCCGGCCACGCGCGGGTCGATGCCGCCCATGCGCTGCTGGGCCGTCAGCGAGTCGTCGAACGCCTTCATCCACTCGCCCCACCCGCCCGGGGGCATCGCCTGTCCCACGGTCGCCTTCGGGCCGGCGGTCTCGCGCAGCACGGTCGGCTCCTCCTCGGGCCCGAGGGTCGCCACGACGGCCTGCGACGGTTCGGGAGCGGGCGACGGGGGCGGGGCGGCGGTCGTCCGGTCGGTGGGGACGGCTGCCGTGGTGGGCTGCGCGGGCGGCTGCTCCTGCCGCGCGCCCGCCCACGTCACCATGCCCACCGTGACCACGGCGATGGCGAGGACGGCCGCGCCGAGCTGCACGACCAGCCTGCGGTTCGTCGCGGGCCCCGGCTCGGGACCGAGGTCGGCGGCCTGGAAGACCGCCGTGTCACCGGAGCGGGGCGGCCACGCGGGAGCGCCGCTCTGGAGCACCTGGGTGGCGCCGGGGTTCGCGGTGAGCCCGGGGTCGCGCAAGGAGGCACCCGTCACGTGCGCACCGGTCATGGGGGCGCCCGTCACGTGCGCACCGGTCGTGGGGGCACCGGTCATGGGGGTACCGGTCATGGGGGCGGCGGGGCGCGGGCGGGCGATGGCCGCGAGCGTCCGCCGGATCACCTCGCCACTCGCCGGTCGCCTGGCCGGGTCCTCCGACAACATGGCCAGCACCAGCCGGTCCAGTGCGGCGGACACCTCGGGTCTGATCGTGCTCGGCGGCGCCGGCGGCCCCTGGGGCGCGCCCTCGAAGGGCGGGCGTCCGCAGAGCAGCTCATAGCAGACGCAGCCGAGCGCGTAGAAGTCGCCGGGCACCTGGGCGGCCTGTCCGGCGGCGCGTTCGGGGGCCGCGTAGCGGCTGCTGTCCCGCGCGGTCTCACGCTCGCCCATGCCGAAGCCGACGACCTTGAGCACGCCGCTCGCGGCCAGCCGGAAACTGCCGGGGTCGACCCGTCCGTGCACGACCCCGGCCCGGTGGGCGGCGTCGAGCCCGGCCGCCGCCTGCCCGATCAGGTCGCACACCTCGACGATCTTCAACGGCCCGCGCGCCGCCAGCTCCTCGCCGAGGCTGAGCCCGGTCAGGAACTCCATCACCAGGAACGGCGCCCCGTCGTGGTCGCCGACGTCCAGCACCATGGCGACGTTCGGATGGATCACTCTGGCCACGGCCTGGGCGTGCTGCCTGAGCATCTCCCGGGTGGCGGCACCGGCCGCCTTGGCGCGCAGCACCTTGACGGCCACGACCCAGTCGGCGCGCGTGTCGTACCCCCGCCAGACCTCGCCCATCGGCCCGCTGCCGATGCGCTCGTCTAGCCGGTACCGGTCTGCGACCAAGGACGGCGTCGCGTCGGACATATCCCCGCCAATAGCATTAGGAAGGCAAAGTCACCTAACCATAGGCCCCCTGACGGGCTTCCGTGGAAATCCGGTGCCGGACGACGACACACAGCCGCCGCCCCTCCGCCGCCTCTTCGCGGTCCTGGAGCGACGGGCGTGCGGCCCGGCTACGACTCCATGATCAGGGCGCGCAGGCGCCGGACGTCCTGGCGGAGCGTGCGCCGCAACATCGGGGCGACGAACGGGGCGAGCAGGCGCTCGGCTCCGCGCAGCCGGACCCGGACCACCATCGTCACCGTGCAGCGCTCTCCGTCGAGCGGCTCCACCCTGCGCTCGCCGTCGGAGTCGCTCCCCTTGGTGTTGCGCCAGGAGAAGCGCAGGCCGGGGCCCACCTCGGTGACGATTCCGCTGCTGCGGTAGGGCCTGCCGGCGATGCGCATGACCTCGTCGATCGTGGTGCCGGGCGCCACCGGACCGGGCGGGTCGCTCTTCGCGCTGATCACGCCGGAACGCCAGCGCCGGTCCAGCGCGTAGTCGGCGACCACGAACCACACCTTCTCGGCGGGCCGGGGCATCTCGGCCGTGGCCTCCAGCACGAACATGGAGGCGCCCGTCGTCTCGGCCCGCCCGCTCCGCGCCGTACCGCCGTGGCGTCCCGCGTCGTCCCGCCGTGTCACAGGGAGCCGTTCCACGCCGTGGACCTGGCCCGTGATCCGCCTCGTGATCCGGCTCGTGATCTCCGGGCCGGCCGGACGGCACCCGGTGGACCGACGCCGTCGGGACTGGCGTCCGCGAAGGACGGGACGGGGGTCACGTCGGACGCTGTCATCGCATGCTCCTTGGTCGTGAGCGCCGGGGGACGCAGGCAATACGGGATGGCGCGCGGGCGCGACGTCAGGCCGTGACCACCCGCATGACGCTGACCGCTCCACCGAGTACCTCGCGGGTCGTGACCAGGCGCAGCCCCGCCCGGGCGAAGAGCTCGCGGAACTCCGGCCCGGTGCGGATCATGCCCTTGTCGATGAGCGTGGACATGTCGCTCATCAGGGCGATGGGGTCGGCCGACGAGTCGTCCTCGGCCATGATCATGTCGATCACGAAGAGCCCGCTGTCGGAGCGCATCGCCTGCCGGCAGTGCCGCAGAAGGCGCACCGCGCTCTCGTCGTCCCAGTCGCTGAGCGTGTTCTTGATGATGTACGCGTCGCGTCCCGCCGGGGGCGCGTCCACGAGGAAGTCACCTGGCACCAGGGAGCAGCGGTCCGACACGCCGGCCTCCTCCAGCACGGCGGAGGTGCCCCGCAAGCCGGCCTCCAGGTCGAAGACGGCGCCGGTCAGCTCCGGGTGGGCCCGCAGCAAGGCGGCCATCAGCGAGCCGTTTCCGCCGCCGATGTCCACCACGTCGCGCGCGCCGTCGAGGTCGAGGCAGGCCACCAGTGGAGGGGCGTCGGCCGCGGCCGCCTCCCGCATCCAGGCGTAGAAGGCGGACTGCGCCTCAGGGTGCTCGGCCAGCCACTCGTAGCTCGAACGGCCGAAGACGTGTTCCACCGCGCTGCCGCCGGTGCGCACGGTGTGGTCCAGCCGGCCGAACGCGCTCCAGTTGGGCTCGCCGACCATGTGGTTGACCATGGCCTTCATCGGCGAGCCCGAGCACAGCAGCCGCCCGGCGGAGGCCAGCTCGTAGCGGCCGTCCCCGGTCGCCGTAACCAGCTCCAGGTGGACGGCCGCGCGCAGCAGGCGGCGCAGGTTCGGCTCGTGGCAGTCGGCGAGTTTGGCCAGCTCACCCGGCGTGACAGGCCGGGAGGCGAGGTGGTCGGCCAGATCGAGCGCGGCCATGGTCCGCACCACCTGCGCCGAGATGAACCCGAACAGCAGGTCCATCAGGCGTCGGGCGTCTTCGTACTCCTCCATCGGCACTCCTTGGAACGGGGGTCACGGTCGGGACGGGCGCCGCGCGGGCGCGCTGACGCCGCCGCGTGACCGGCGGTACGGGGCGGCTCAGGCGGAGACGATGGGGCGGGTGCCCCTGGCACGCGGGCCCGGCCTCAGCGGGGACACAGCTCCAGCATGTGGAGGTGCCAGGCGGAGTCCTCTTCGATCTCCTCGTCGACGAACAGTTCGACCAGCGGATCGGGGATCGCCGAGGTCGCCAGCGTCTCCAGGATGCGCAGATCCAGGCCGGCCTCGTCGGCGAGGTCCCGCACCAAGGTGGGGTTGCCCAGCGCCTCGCCGAACCACAGGTAGATCCGGCCGCCCGGGGTCAGCAGCTCGACGCCCTTCTCCAGGAAGTGCCGCAGCTTCGAGAACTCGGGGTCGAACATGGTCTCGTGCCAGATGGAGGAGTCCATGGACTCCTTCGGCGCGTCCAGGAACGGCGGGTTCCAGTAGATGCCGTCGAACCGCTCGCCCGGCTCGACCGCCGAGTACATGTCGCTCACCCGGGCGGTCACCCGGTCCGCCACGCCGTGGCGGACGGCGTTCAGCTCGGTGTTGCGTACCGCGGCCGGGTTGAGGTCGAGGCCGACCACCGACTGGCAACCGGCTTTGGCGGCGAGCACCGACATGACGCCCGTGCCGCAGCCCATCTCCAGGAACGACGACATCCCGGCGAACGGGATGGTGTGGGCGTACAGCTCACCGCCGGGCCCGTAGAAAGGCGGCCACACCTCGTCGAGCAGGTCCCAGTCATGGCCGACCAATTCGAATACCTTCGGACGTTCCTCGTCCGACCGGTATTTCTCGATAATTTTCTTTCCTATTTCGAAATCAAAGTTCTTCGCGTCCATGCCATCCTGCCTGTCGCGACGGACAAAATGCTTATGCGTGGTCGTCACGTGTCGATGCGCTGGGCGAATCGGACTCTTGTGGGAATCTGCCATGGATCTCCTGCAGGCGCAAGAGCGGGACGACAGTGTCCATTCGTCCCTGACAGAGCGGGTTCCCGCGGTGCTCGGTCACGGTCCGCGACCGGCGTCCGGCCGCTCGCCCACGGCCGCCGGAGAGCGCGGCACGCCGCCAACAAACGATCGCGCCAGGCTGTGAGGCCATCGGGCGTCCCGCGGGCGATGCCGTGGGACGCCCGACCATCCCGTCCGGCGACGGCACGGTCACCGAACGCCATCACGGGGTCGGCCGGCACCTTTGGCCAGCACGAAAGCGCCCGACCCCGCGGTCCGCAAGGGCGACAAGACCAAATAGCCTGTCATCTCCTATGGCCGCCGGCGCTTCGGCCGAAATATCCCGGCGGCACTCCCGCATTTCACCAAGACTGCCGGTCGCCGCTGCTGTCAAATTTGCCGCTCCGCGTCGCGCTCCGCCGGAATGATCCGCGTTATCCCAGGTCGGTCTGGACATATCCGGACATATCGCAATTCGCACCTCGCTGCAGCTTCGCTGCAGAGCCGCAGGCAAAGCCTCACCTAACATCGATCAAGTATCCAGTCGCGCGCTGCGGACACGAATCGGCTCAGGGGGTGAGCCGAAAGGTTGCGGACGGGTCGATGGCGAGGCGCCGCACCCACTCAATCAACGCCTGAGTGCAAGGGAGAGAATCGCCCATGGCGCAACAGCCTCTCAAGGTCCGGCTGGTGCAGCAGGGAGTCTGGGCCATGTCGCTGGAGTCCATGCCGTTGGCCTCGGGTTACCTGATGGCGACGGCGCTCCAGGACGAGCGCATAGCCGAGCACATGGACATCCAGATCCGTAACTTCGACGGCGGCAGCACGCTGTTCGGCATGGCCAACCAGCTCTTCGAGGAAGATACGCCCGACATCATGGGCTTCTCCGTCGTCGGCTGGAACTACCAGCCGTTCGCGGCGCTGGCCGAGACGTTCAAGCAGCTCAATCCCGACGGGTGGGTCGTCTTCGGCGGCAATCACGTCTCCAACCAGGCCACCCGGGTGTTCCGCATGTTCCCCGACGTGGACATCGTGGTCAACGGTGAGGGCGAGTTCACCTTCCGGGAGCTGTTACACGCCCGCCTCGACGGCCGCTCACCTCATGACCTGAACCACATCCAGGGCATCTCCTTCCGCGACGAGTCGGGGACCCTGGTCACCACAGAGGACCGCCCGCGCATCGAGGACCTCGACGTCATCCCCTCGCCCTTCCTGACCGGCGTCATCCCGATGAAGAACCAGGACGGGGTCTTCCCCTACGACGTCGCCCTGCTGGAGACCAACCGAGGGTGCCCGTACAAGTGCTCCTTCTGCTACTGGGGCGGGGCCGTCGGCCAGCGCGTACGGGCCTTCTCCCGGGAGCGGCTGCGCCAGGAGATCGAACTGTTCGCCCAGCACAAGGTGCACACCCTGGTGCTGTGCGACGCGAACTTCGGCATGATGCCGATCGACCTCGAGTTCGTCGAGGACGTCATCGAGCTCCGCCGCCAATACGGCTTCCCGAAGAGCATCGAGACCTCGTGGGCGAAGAACAAGTCCAAGGTCTTCTACCAGATCGTCAAGGAGATGAAGAACGCCGGCCTGCACAGCTCCTTCACCCTGGCGCTGCAGACGCTGGACGACAACACGCTCGACCTGATGAACCGGCGCAACATGAAGGTCAACGACTGGGAGAACCTGGCCGAGTGGCTGGGCCAGGAGGGCCTCGACTGCTACGCCGAGCTCATCTGGGGCGCCCCGGGCGAGACGGTCGAGTCGTTCATGAAGGGCTACGACCGGCTGGCCAACCACGTGTCGCGGGTGGCCGTCTATCCCATGCTGATCCTGCCGAACACCACGTACGCGGAGGAGAAGAAGCGCTTCGGGCTGGTCACCGTACGGGGCAACACCGACGATTTCGAGTACGTGCTGTCGCACGACACCATGTCGCCGGCCGACAACAGGTACATGCACCGGTTCATCTTCGTCTCACGGCTCATCGCCGAGAACCCGGTGTTCAGATACCTGTGGATGCCCCTGCGGACGCTCGGTGGCATCACGCAGTCGCAGCTGATCCGCTCGCTGATGGACTGGTTTGAGACCGACCAGGACCAGAGTGTGGAGCCGTTCCGCACCGGCATGGTCAACTCCTTCACCGACTCCGACGTCCTCGCTCCCGTCCTCACCTACGTGTACGGCACCGACGAGGCCAAGCAACTGCTGCGCCGGTGGTGGACGCAAGCCGTCCTGCCGCTGCTGCCGGAGGAGCACCGCGACCTGCTGACCACGGTCTTCGACTACGACCTGCTGACGCTGCCGGCGTACACGCGGCCGGGGCGCGAGATGTCCACCCGCTACGCCAACGAAGGGCTGCCGCAGACGGAGATCGGCGGCGAGAGCTACTACGTGTCGGGCGACATCGCGCTCAGCTGCGACGTGCCGGCGCTGGTGCAGGCGCTGCGGCGCGACGAGCCCTACGACGACGCCCTCGAAGGCCTGACGACGTCGATCTACTACAAGGTCGGGGCCAACCACTTCCTGCCTTCGACGAACCACGAGGAGATCGTCTACTACATGGGCAGGCTGGAGCGGCAGCTCCATGACCGGGAAGTTTGACACTCTCCCGGCGAGTCCTCTCGCCAGCTCCGGATCATTTCGTTCCCGGACCCAGCCATCCGATCGAGCGCTTGTATTACGGTGATCTATGACTCTTGTCTACTCCGCACGGAAGCTTTGCGCCACATATGACGATGGGCTCGTGGGTGACGACACAGGGGGATCGAAAACCATGGAACCGCATGTCGCTTCGTTCGGCCGGCTGCTGCACGAACGGCGGACCCGGTTGGGCCTCACGCAGCGGGAACTGGCGGAACGAGCAGGGGTCAGCGTGCGCGCGGTCCGCTACATCGAGCGGGGTGAGGTGCAGCAGCCTCGGCAGGAGTCCGTGCGGAGCCTCGCGGAGGCCGTGGGCGTCGATCCCGACCAGTTGAGCCTGCCGGCGGCACGCGGTCAGAAGGACGCCGACTCCAGCGCCCTGTGCCTGGGCATCCTCGGCTCCCTGACGGTTCGGCTGGGCCGGCGCACGGTCGACATCGGCTCGCTCAAGCAGCGCTGCATGCTCGGCCTGCTCGC
Organism: Nonomuraea terrae; assembly: GCF_044465245.1. NCBI lineage: Bacteria > Bacillati > Actinomycetota > Actinomycetes > Streptosporangiales > Streptosporangiaceae > Nonomuraea > Nonomuraea terrae. The sequence continues at coordinate 1,135,188 of NZ_JBITLL010000003.1, forward strand.
GTTGCAACCGAACGAGGTGGTCAGCCGGGACGAGATCATCGATGTCCTGTGGGGCGACGATCCGCCCGTGACCTGCGTCAGCCTTGTCCACTCCTACGCCTCCCGGCTGCGCCAGACGCTGGAGGGCAGCCGGCAGACCAGCTCGCGAGAGCAGCACATCACCGCCACGCGGCAGGGCTACAAACTCACGGTGGAGCCGGAGCAGCTGGACCTGTTCGTCTTCAACGACCTGGTGATCCGGGCCAGGGAGATGCACGACGACAACGAGGAGAGCGCTCTTGACCTCTTCCACCAGGGGCTGAGCAGCTGGCGCGGGCCGGTGCTGGCCGACACGGTTCCGGGGCTGCGCCAGCACCCGGCCGCCATCCGGCTGTCGCACCAGCGGCTCGCGGTCGTGCTCGCCCACGCCGACCTGGCCATCCAGACGGGCCGGCCGGAACAGGCGGTCGAGCATCTGCGCGCGCTGGCCTGCAGCGAGCCGCTGCACGAGGGCATGCACGCGCGTCTCATGCTGGCACTCGCCGGCTCCGGGCAGCGCGCGGCCGCGCTGCAGGTCTTCTCCGACATCCGCACCCGTCTCAGCCACGAACTCGGAGTCGACCCGAGCGAGGAGCTGAAGGCGGCCCACCTGCAGGTGCTTCGCCAGGAGGCTCCGTCCGAGCCCGTGCCCGAGACCGAATCCAGGCACCGGTCGACGCTGGTGATGCGCATGGTCGCCCCAGCCCAGCTGCCTCCCGACGTCGCCGGTTTCACCGGGCGCTGCCGGGCCCTCGACCGGTTGCGCAACCTGGTCTCCCCGACGGCCACGGGCACCGGCGCGAAGGTGATCGCGGTCACCGGGATGGCCGGCGTCGGCAAGTCGGCGCTCGGCGTCCACTGGGCGCACGAGATCCGCGGGATGTTCCCCGACGGCCAGCTCTACCTCGAGCTGAACGGCAACTCCCACACGCCGCTGTGCCCCGTCGAAGCGCTGGGGCGGCTGCTGTCGGCGCTCGGCGTGCCCCGCGACCGGATACCGGCCGCCCAGGCCGAGGCCACCGCGCTCTTCCGCACCCTGCTGGCCGATCGCCGGATGCTGATCGTGCTGGACGACGCGGCCTCCACGGCCCAGATCCGGCCGCTGCTGCCGGGCAATCCCGACTGTCTGGTGCTGATCACCAGCCGGACGCAGCTGGTGAGCCTGACCGCGAGCGACGGCGCACCGCTGGTCAACCTCGACGTCCTGGCTCCGGAGGAATCGGCCGCACTGCTGGCCGGCATGCTGGGCCGCAAGCGGGTCGCCGCGGAACCGGAGGCGGCGGCGGTGCTGGCTGAGCTCTGCGGGCACCTGCCGCTGGCGCTGCGGATCGCCGCGACCAACCTCATCGTCCGGCCGGGCCGGCGGCTGGAAAGCTTCGTGGCCGAGCTGCGGGATGGCGACCGGCTCTCCGCGCTGCGGGTGGACGGCGACGAGCTGTCGATCCGGGACGCGATCGACAGCTCCTACCGCAAGCTCCGGCCGGCCGCCCGCCGGCTGTTCCGCTACCTGGGCCGGCACGCGGAGCCGGAGATCACTTACGTGACGGCGGCGGCGATGCTCGGCACCGCCGTCCACCGGGTCAAGCCGCTGCTGGAGCAGCTGTGCATGGCGAGCATGCTGCGGCGGGTGGCGCACGACCGCTACCGGATGCACGGTCTGCTGCGCTACTACGCGGCAGAGCGAGAACGGATGGAGACGTTCACGGCCATGAGCGAGTGCCTCGGGTGAGGAGGCCGCGGGGCCGCAGCGGACCTCCTGGCGGAAACCTGGTGAGGGGAATGCCATAAATGAAGGGCATCGTTTTGGCGGGCGGCTCCGGAACGCGCCTGAGCCCGATGACCATACCGGTCTCCAAACAGCTCCTGCCCGTCGGCGACAAACCGATGATCTACTATCCGCTGTCGGTGTTGATGCTGGCGGGCGTGCGCGACATCCTGCTCATCTCCCGGCGGTCGGACCTGCCGCTGTTCCAGCGGCTGCTGGGCGACGGCTCCCAGCTCGGCATCCGGATCGGATACGCCGCTCAGGACGCGCCGAACGGCATCGCCGAAGCTCTGATCATCGGCGCCGGTCACATCGGGGAAGATCCTGTCGCCCTGGTGCTCGGGGACAACATCTTCCACGGCACGGCCTTCCAGTTCGTGCTGGAGGAACACGCTCGCGACGTCCAGGGGTGTGTGCTGTTCGGCTACCGCGTCAAGGACCCGCACCGCCACGGCGTCGCGGAGGTGGACGAGCAGGGCCGCCTGGTGTCACTGGAGGAGAAGCCGCACCGGCCGCGCTCCAACCGCGCCGTGACGGGCCTGTACTTCTACGACAACGACGTGGTCGACATCGCCAAGAACCTGCGCCCCTCGCCCCGGGGCGAGTTGGAGATCACCGACGTCAACCGGGGCTACCTGGAACGGGGCCGGGCCCGCCTGGTGGATCTGGGGCGCGGGTTCGCCTGGCTGGACACCGGCACGCCGGAGTCGCTGATGCAGGCCGGGCTGTACGTGCGGGCGCTGGAGGAGCGCCAAGGGGTGCGGATCGCGTGCATCGAGGAGGTCGCCCTGCGCAAGGGATACATCGACAGCGAGTCCTGTTACCGGCTCGGCGCCGCAATGGCCGGCAGCGCCTATGGCCGCTACGTGATGGAGGTGGCGCAGGAACTGACGGGCTGACTGGATCAAGGCCTCTCGGAAGAAACGGCCCATGTTTGAGCGAAGCAAGCTGTTCGAACGGCTCCGGCACTACTACCTGGAAAGCGCCCGCGAACGGGGCAAGGTCGTCCTGATCAGCGGCGGCGTCGCCACCGGGAAGACCGAGTTCGCCTATCGGTTCGCGCAGTACGCGAGAGGCTCCGGGGCCTTGCTGCTCAACGCCACCGCCTCGGCCCAGGACCGGTCGGTCCGGATGGGCGTCGTCGGCCAGTTGTTCTCCAGCGCGGACCTGCCGCCCGCCGTGGCACAGGTGGCCGAGGACGTCACCGGCCTGGCCGACCGCACCGGCGGGGCGGGCGGGCGCGCACCGGCCGACCCGACGGAGGACCTGCTCGTCCAGCGCGCCTGCGCGGCGCTGCTGAAGCTCGCCAGGTCCGGTCCCCTGGTGATCGCCGTGGACGACGTGCACTTCGCCGACGAGACGTCGGTGCGCACCCTGCTCGCGCTGCAGCGCCGGATCGGAATGGCGCGGGTGTTGTTGCTGCTCAACCAGCGCGACTCGGCCGACCGCCGTCAGGCGCGTCTGAGGGCGGAGCTGACCCGCCAGCCGTACTTCAGGCTGATCAGGCTGGAGCCCCTGTCCCCGGAGGGGGTGAAGCGGCTGATCGAGGCGAACCTCGGATCGCCCTCCTGCCCGGCCCACCTGACGACGGAGTTCCACCGGCTCAGCGGCGGCAACCCGCTCATCGTCCGTGCCCTGATCGACGACCACCGCGCGGGGCGCGGGAGGCGCGGCCGCGGGCCGGTCATCGGCGGCTCGTTCGAGGAAACGGTGCTGATGTGTCTGCACCGGCACGACGCCGGAGCAGTGCGGACCGCCCGCGCCGCGGCGGTGCTGGGGCCGAGGGCGAGCGCGGAGACGATCGCCCGGCTGACCGGCGAGCCGGGCGGCACGGTCGCGGCGGCGCTGGAGCGGCTGGAGGCCGGCGGGCTGGTGCAGGGGCCGCAGTTCCGGCACCCGCGGGCTCGCTCCGCCGTGCTGCGCGACCTGCCCGCGGACCTGTCGGCCGCGCTGCGTCTGCGCGCTGCCGAGGTGCTGGAGTCCGAGCACGCGCCGCTCGTGGAGATCGCCGCGCACCTGGTCCAGGCCGGCTCACCGCCCCCGGCCCGGTACGTGCACGTGCTGGAGCGGGCGGCTCAGCAGGAGTGCGCCGGCGGCGATGCCGAGCAGGCGGTCAGGTGCCTGCGGCTGGCGCTGCGCGGGCGGCTCAGCGACCGCAAGGAGGCGTCGCTGACGGCGTCGCTGGCCCGCGTGCAGTGGCTGATGAACCCGACCGGGATGAGCGAGCAGCTGGACGCCCTGGTCGCGGCGGACGCCGCCGGGCACCTCGACCCGGTGGACGCGCTGATGACGGTCCGGGCGCTGGCGTGGGTGGGGCGGCACGCCGACGCCGCGGCCGTCCTTGAGCGAGCGGCCGGCCGCACGGTACCGGCCGGAGCGGCCGACCTCCGGCAGACGGTGGCGTGGCTGCGTCGCCGGCACCCGAACGTGCTCAGCGCCGTCACCGTCTGTCTTCCGGAGATCCCGCCCGGCGCCATCGTCCCCCGCCCCGGCACGGGCCGCGGCGGCCCAGGAGGCGGCACGGGAGCGGTCGCCGGGCCCGGGGCGGGCCTGGCGACCGGCGCGGACCTGCTGGGCGGGGCTGGGGTGGGAGGCGACGGCGGGGTGGACGGCGCTGAGCACACGTTGCAGACCTACCGGCTCGGCAGCACCACGCCCGAGGCGGTGATCACGGCCATCCAGACGCTCGTCCAGGCAGGGCGGCTCGACCGCGCCGGCCACTGGTGCGAGGCGCTGCTCCCCGAGGCGGGGCCCACCTGGCGTGCCGTCCTGCTGGACGCCGAGGCGGGCATCGCGCTGGCCCGCGGTGACCTCCCGGCCGCCGCCCGGCACGCCCGCGCGGCGCTGGCGGCGCTGCCCGGCGACGGCTGGGGGGTGGCCGTCGGCTCGCCGCTGGCCAAGCTCGTCCTGGCCGCCACCGGGATGGGAGAGGCGGCCGAGGCCGCCTCGGTGCTGCGCCGTGTGCTGCCCGACGCCGTCCGGAGCACCGCGTACTGGCTGGAGGTGCTGCACGCGCGCGGCCGGCACCACGCCGCGGCCGACCGGCCGCACGCCGCGCTCGACGACTTCGCGGCCGCGGGGCGGCTGGCCATCGCCTGGGGACTCGACCACCCCGAGGTGGTGCCCTGGCGTGTCGAGCTGGCTCAGGTCCACGCGCGGACGGGCGGCCTGGACGCGGCGTGCGAGCTTGCCCGCGAGCAGCTGGAGCTGCCCGGCGGCGATCAGCCGCGCGTCCGGGGCGCCTGCCTGCGCGTGCTCGCCGCGGCCGCCCCGATCCGGGAGCGGCTGGGCTTACTGCGCGAGGCGGCCGAGCTGTTCCAGGCGTGCGGCGACCGGTACGAGCTGGCGCTGACCTACGGCGAGCTGGCGCGCGCCGGAGAGGCGGCCGGGCAGGGCGAGCGGGCGGGCATGCTGGCGCGGCACGCGATCAGCCTGGCCGGCGAGTGCGGCGCGGTCCCGCTGCGGGACCGGCTGACGCGGCGGCCGCCCGAACGGCCGGCGTCCCTGGAGGCGCTCAGCCCGGCCGAGCGGAAAGTGGCGGTGCTCGCCACCCGTGGTCTGACGAATCGGGAGATCGGCCGCAACCTGCACATCACCGAGAGCACGGTCGAGCAGCACCTGACCCGCATCTACGGCAAGCTCCGCATCAACCGGCGGACCGACCTGCCGGCGAAGGTGCCGGTGAGCCTGACCGACCCCGTCTGATGCCCGGCCCTAGCCCGCCCGAGGCCCTCCCGAGGCCCGTTCGAGGCCCGGCCTCAGGCCCCGCCCCACGTAGTGAGGAGACGACATGAGCACCGGCTACCAGCCCAGCCGCCAGTGGGATCGCATCAGCAGGGAGTGGCTCGAGGAGGCGGAGATCGACCTGGCCACCTTCAAGAGCGGCCGGCCCAACCACAAGATCTCCCTGTGGAACCCGGAGACGAACGGCGTCCGGTTTCTCAAGACGCTCGTCTACAACCTGTGCACGACGCTGACTCCGCGGGACTGGGAGAGGCTGGGGGCCACCCGCAACCGCGACTACGGCGATCCCATCCAGGTGCGTCACGAGGGCCGGCACGTCTGCATGGACTACCTGCAGGCCACGCTGGAGGCGGGCTTCCTGGAGGACCGGGTGGACCTGCGGGGCGGCAGGGTGATGGAGATCGGCGCCGGGTACGGCCGGACTTGTCACCTGCTGCTGTCGAATTACGACATCGCCTCGTACCACATCGTGGATCTGAGGAGCACGCTGCGGCTCAGCCGGGAGTACCTGCGCACCGTCCTGGACCGCGAACGGTACGACAAGATCACCTTCGTCGAGATCGGCGACGTGGACGCCGTGGCCGGGCCACTGCGGATCGACCTGTGCCTCAACATCGACTCCTTCGCCGAGATGAACCCGGAGACCGTGCGCGGCTACCTGTCCCTCATCGACCGCGGAAGCGCCTGGTTCTACGTCAAGAACCCGGTCGGCAAGTACCTGGACTCGAGCCTGGACGGGCACGCGGAGGGCGCCGAGGCCGTCCGGCACGCCATGGAGACCGGGTTGATGCAGCAGGTGCTGGACGTGCACGACAGCGAGGCGGTGCGGGCCGCGGCGCCCGCGTTCGTCGCCGCGTACCGGCCGGGGGCCGGCTGGCGGGACGTCGCGAACGCCTGGGCCCCACCGTGGAGCTTCTACTGGCAGGCGCTGTACCGCAACGAGGGAGTCACTCCGCGCGGCGGACGGCCGTGATGAGGACGTAGGTCATCTCGTCGGAGTCGGAGAGCTCCTCCAGCTCCGCGTCGTCGGGGACGTCCTGCCCCTCGGCCTTGAAGTCGGCGGCCGTGGCCTTCAGGACGTCCGCGACGTGGTCATACGTCTTGCGGGTGTTCTCCCCGATGTCGACGACCTCCAGCACGTCGAAGCCCGCCGCCTGGATGAGCTCGCGGTATTGGTCGGCCGTCGGCAGCCCGGCCACCATCAACATCTGAGCGGACGCCTCGGTCTCCTTACCGGCCTGGCCGTCCTCGCCGAGCACGCCGGTGAGGTCGGCGAAGACCAGGCGCCCGCCCGGCCGCACGATCCGCCCCATCTCGCCGAGCGCGGTGATCTTGTCGGCGATGTGGCCCAGCGATTCGATGGCGAAGACGCCGTCGAAGGAGCCGTCGCCGAACGGCAGCCGCAGCGCGTCGGCGAGCTCGAAGCGAAGCAGGTCCGGAGCGTCCTTCACGCGCTCCAGCGCCTGCCGGAGCTGGTGCTCGCTGATCGTGATCCCGGTGACGTGGACGCCGTTCCTGGTCGCGATCCGGTGGGCCGGCTTGCCGTTGCCGCATCCGACGTCCAGGACGTGCTGCCCCTGGGAGAGCGCCAGTCGCTCGCCCACCATGTCGGTCAGGCGGTCGGTGGCGACTTCGATGGAGCTGTCGTCGCTCTCGTCGTGCCAATAGCCCACATGCACATTGCCGCCCATCGCCGCGGCGAACATGTCGGAGACCCGGTCGTAGTAGGCGCCCACGTCGGCGGAGGTCGGCTCAGCGGTCATCGTCATTTCCTCCCATTGCTCATTCACGCGTAAAAGCATCTCGACGCGAATGACATCGAATAACAGAAAATCGCTGCAGATATACATCTCCAGCCTCATCAAGGTAACCGCTCACCGGCATCTCGGACATGGCCGGACGGGTGATTTAGGGGGGTGTTAGGGGGTGATTAGGGGTGGGTCGCCACATCTTTGATCGATAGCCTGTTCGCGCAGGTGAAAGCCCGGAATCGGGCCGCATCCCACCTTCGCCGGTTTTCGGCGGCGAAGCAACGGCAAGGTTTGGAGTAAGTGGTGCGCGTACTAATCACATGCTATCCGGTGACTTCGCATTTCTATGTGCTGGTCCCGCTCGCCTGGGCCCTGCGCACGGCCGGCCACGAAGTGGTCGTGGCCGCCCGCCCGGACATCCACGACGACATTGTCAAGGCCGGTCTGACCGCCGTGACGGTCGGCGACGAGATGGACATGACGCGACTCGTCAGCTCGCTCGATGAGCTGCCGGACGACGGCACGCCGTACGGCATGGGCTACGACATCGCCGAGACCCGGCCGGAGCTGCTGACGCTCGACTACGTCAAGGGCGCGCTCGGCCTCCACTGCTGCATCATCCCCGACTACCTGGCCAACGAGGCGATGCTCACCGATCTCGTCGCGTTCGCCGAGCACTGGAAGCCGGACCTGGTGATCTGGGACTTCCTGACCTTCCCCGGCCCCATCACCGCCAAGGCCGTCGGCGCGGCGCACGCCCGCGTGCTCGTCGGCGTCGACCATGCCATGCGGATGCGCGCGCGGTTCCACGAGCTGCGCGCGCAGGATCCCGACGGGCCGCAGGACGACCCGGTGGCCGACTGGCTGGCCGCGCGGGGCGCGCCCTTCGGGGTGGACTTCGACGAGGAGCTGCTGACGGGCCAGGTGACGCTCGACCCGTACCCGCCGTTCCTCAGCATCCCGCTGGACCTGCCGACCGTACCCGTCCGGTTCACCTCCTACAACGGGTCGTCCACGTACCCGGACTGGCTGCTCGAACCGCCGACCCGCAAGCGCGTGTGCCTGTCGCTCGGGGCCAGCTCGCGCGTCGCCGGCGTCCACGACACCGACAAGATCCAGCAGCTGCTGCGGGCCATGGGAGAGCTGGACGCCGAGGTGATCGCCACGCTCAACGCAGACCAGCTGCAGGGCGTGACCGTGCCGGACAACGTCCGCGTCTTCGACTTCGTGCCGCTGAACGCCCTGCTGCCGAGCTGCGACGCCATCGTCAACCACGTCGGCTACGGCACGATGGGCACCGCCCTGATCCACGGCGTGCCCCAGGTCATGGCCCCGGAGAACCTGTGGGGCGAGTCGATGCTGGCGCGGCGCATCGAGGAGCGCGGCGCCGGCATCTGCATCCCGCCGGAAGAGGTGACGCCCGAGTCGATCGCCGGCGCCCTGCGCCGCGTGCTGGAGGACCCGTCGTTCAAGACCGCCGCCGAGCAGCTGCAGAAGGACCAGCAGACGGTGCCGACACCCGCGGAAGCCGTCCACGAGCTGGAGCGGCTGGTCGAGCGGCGCCGCCGCTGACGTGACCGCGGGCGGGCCGGCCCGCCCGCGGCGCTCTCGACGAACCGTCGCGTCCCCCTGAGGAGCCTCATGTCATCGACCGTCCCACCCTCTCCAGCGTCCTCGCCCGCCACGTCGTCCGCCCGCCCGTGGCGGACCGCCTTCCTGGCGGGGATGGGCGCCTACCTCGACGCCGGCGCCACCATCAGCACCGGCACGGTCCTCGTCCTGTACCAGTCGGCTCTGCAGCTCGACGACGCGACCATCGGCATGATCTCCGGCCTGCTCACGTTCTGCTTCGCCGCCGGCGCGGTCGTCGGCGGCCGGCTCGGCGACCGGTTCGGCCGGCGCCGGGTGTTCATCCTGACGATGTCGCTCTACGTGGTCGGCATGGCGGTCCTCACCGGCGCCGCCGCGCCGGCCATGCTGTACGCCGGCGTGGTGCTGGTCGGCTTCGCCATCGGCGCGGATGTGCCGGTGTCGCTGGCCTTGATCGCGGAGGAGGCGCCGAAGGGCAAGAAGGGCCGGATGATCGGGCTGTCCGGCCTGCTCTGGCTGATCGGCACGATCGTGCCCGGCATCCTCACCATCGTGGTCTCCCACATGGGCGCGATGGGCGCCCGAATCCTGTACGGGCAGCTGCTGGTCACCGCGGTCATCGTGCTGGTGTTCCGGCTGGGCCTGCGCGAGTCGGCCGAGTGGTCGGCCGCGCAGCGCCGCACCGCGGACCTGATCGACGCCGGCCGCTCGGAGGAGATCCAGTTCGCCGCCCTGCGGCAGCTCTTCGCGCCGCCGGTGGTCATCACCGTGCTGGCGACGGGCCTGTACTACGCGATCTGGAATCTCGACGCGAACACCTTCGGCCAGTTCAGCACCTTCATCTGGGTCAACCTGTCGCACCAGAGCGTCGAGTCGCTGGCGATCTTCGGCTTCGTCGCCCTGCCGATCTCCCTCGCCGGCATGCTGATCTTCCTGCGCGTCGTGGACCGGCCGGCGCGCCGGGGCTGGTTCGTCTTCGGCACGGTCGTCTCAGTGATCGGCTTCGCGCTGCCGCTGCTTCTCGGGCCCACGGCGGTGGCCATCGCGGGAACGCTGATCCTGTCGGCGGTGGGCGCGTCGTTCTCCGGGGACCTGATGTACAAGGTGTGGACCCAGGAGCTGGTGCCCACCCTGCTGCGCAGCACCGCTCAGGGCATCACGCTGGGGTTCGCGCGGGTGCTCGCGGCGCTGTTCGCGGTGGTGACGCCGACCCTGGCCACCAACAACCCGACGGTGCTGTTCTCGCTGCTGCTGAGCTTCTCTGTGGTGGCCGCGGGCATCGGCCTGTACTGGATCCCGCGCCTGCCGAAGGCGACCGAGCTGGAGAGTCCGGTCGCCGCCACCCCGCCCGCCGGGACGCCGGTCTGACCCCGCTCACGGCACGGCCCTGGACAGGGGGTGTCCCGCCCGGCGACATGCGCACCGGGCGGGACACCCGCGTGCCCCGCCCGGCCGGCTCTGTCATCGGGTGGGGACGGACGACGACGCGAGGGCGGCGACGGTGCGGGTCAGGGCCTCGCGCAACGGCACCTCCGGGCGCCAGCCGGTGACCCGGCGAAACGCCGAGGAGTCGACCTCCACGCTGTGGAAGTCGGTGCTGCGCGCAGCGCCCGCGGGCGGCTCGACGACCGTCACCGGCACCGGCGGCAGACCGGTGTGCGCGGACACCACCTCGGCGATCAGCGCGAACACGTCGCCGAGCCGCCGGGCCGCGCCGGTGCCCAGCAGCCAGTGCCTGCCGGCCAGCGGCTCGGCGTTGTCCAGCGCGGCGGCGAAGGCGCGGACCACGTCGTCGACGTAGAGCAGGTCACGCAGGACCGAGCCGTCGTTCCACATCGTCAGCGGCCGGCCCTCGAGCGCGCGGCGCGCCATCGCGGACACCACTCCCCTGTCGGCCGCCGTCGAGTCCGCGCCATGGCCGAACACGGTGGGCAGCCGCAGGGAGATCCCGCGCACCGCGCCCTCGGCCGTGGCCTTCTTGACGACCTCCTCGGCGCGCAGCTTCTGCCGGTCGTAGGCCGTCTCCGGCAGGTCCGGCTCCGTGCCGTCGATCCGTATCCGTTCCGTCGTGCCGGCCTGCGCCGTCGTCCCGGCGAACAGCACGGCCGGCGGTCCGGCCGTGCCGCCGGCCCTGCTGCCGGCCCTGCTGCCGTCCGCGAGCACGTCGACGAGGTCGCGGACGAGGCCGACGTTGACGCGCTCGGACTCGGGGTCGTCGTCGGCGCCGCGCCAGCTCTTGCCGCCCGACAGTGCCGCGACCAGGTGGACGACCGCGTCCGCGTCCCGTACGGCCTCGGCGAGCCGGTCCTTGACGGTCAGGTCGGCCGAGCGTGACTCGACGTCGGCGACCGGGGCGGAGGGCGGGCGCGGCGGCCGCCGTGCCACGGCCCGCAGCCGGACCGGCCGCTTGGCCAGCTCCCTGGTGACGGCCGAGCCGATGAACCCGGACGCGCCGAGGACCACCACCAGCGGCCGGTCGTCCGCCGTCACGACCGGCCCTCGATCGCCAGGCAGGTGGCGTACTCGGGCAGCATGCCGCGGACACGCGCCTCGGCCAGCGTGGGGGCGGCGGTGTCGCGCTCGGACATGATCGGCGCGGGCTCGGCGGGGATCGGCAACCCCAGCGCCGGGTCCAGCGGCGTCAGGGCCAGCTCGTGTTCCGGCACGTACGCGCTGGAGACGAGGTACGACATGACCGTGTCGTCCTCCAGCGCGACGAAGGCGTGGCCCACACCTACGGGCAGGTACGTGGCACGGAAGTCGTCCTGGTCGAGCGTCACCGAGTCCCAGCGGCCGAACGTCGGCGAGCCCACCCTGATGTCGACGACGATGTCCAGCGCCCTGCCACGCGGGCAGTACACGTACTTGGCCGAGCCCGGGGGCGTCACGGTGAAGTGCACGCCGCGGACCACGCCCCGGCGTGACCTGCTGTGGTTGCTCTGCGCGACGCGGAACAGCGGCCGGCCCACCGCCTCGGCGAACGCCGCCTCCTGGAACGGCGACAGGAACAGCCCCCGCTCGTCCGGGAAGACCTGGGGGGTGAACTCGAACGCGCCGTCCACGTTCAACGCACGTGCCTTCATACTCGCCCTTCCTCGACATCCGTGGCTTGCTGCGACGACCGTGGCTCAGCCACGGCAGGCGACGAAGAGGCCGCGACCGGAGTGCAGGCCCTCGATGTACTCGACGGCGAGACCGGCCCCGGCGAACGCCGCCTCGTACTCCGCCCGGCTGAACAGCCGGCCCAGGTGGACCTCCGAGAAGTGCCGCACGCCGTCGCCCGGGGTGGCGATCACGTGGTGCACCTCCGTACGCGAGCAGTCGCCCTCGCGCCTGCCGTGAGACACCCGGGCGACGGTCCGCTCGCCGACGGTCACCACGTCACCCGCGACGTAGCCGTCGCTGAAGGTCTCGGGGAACCACCACGGGTCCACCGCGACCACCCCGCCCGGCGACAGGTGACGGGCGAAGCATTGCAGGGTCCGCGTCAGCTCCGCGGCGGATTCCACATGCCCGATCGCCCCCGTCATGCAGGTCACCACGTCGAAGCGACGACCGAGGTCGAAGGCGCGCATGTCGCCGTGGTACCAGACGCACGGCAGGTCCTTCACCCGGGCCACGGCCAGCATGTCCTGCGACAGCTCCAGCCCGGCCACGTCCTCGAACAGGTCCGCGAACTCCTCCAGGTGGGCGCCGGTGCCGCAGCCGACGTCCAGCAGCGACCGGGCGTCCGGCAGCAGCGAGCGGGCGCGGCGGGCGACCTCCTCGGCCTCCGCCCGGTAGTCCCGGCCGCGGCCCCGGTACATCAGGTCAGAAATCTCCGCATAGTCCGTGCCGTACACGTTTCTCCTCTTTCATTCGATGTCCGGTCGTGCCCCGCACCGGTCAGAGCCGTTCCAGCACCTGGCGCAGCGCGCTGATCACCTTGTCCTGCAGATCCGGGGTGAGGGAGGCGTACATGGGCAGGGAGAAGATCTCCTTGGCCAGCGACTCGGTGACGGGCAGCGACCCGGTGGCGTAACCGAGGTGGGCGAAGCCCGTCATCGTGTGGACCGGCCACGGATAGCTGATGTTGAGCGAGATGTCGTAGCCCTTGAGCGCCTCGATGATGGCGTCCCGCCGTGGGTGGCGGACCACGTAGACGTAGTAGACGTGGTCGTTGCCCGAAGCGATGGCCGGCAGCACCAGGCCGCTCTCCCCCGTCAGGTCGCCCAGCCCTTCGGCGTAGCGACGGGCTACCTCGCGCCGCGCGGCGATGTAGCCGTCGAGACGGCGCAGCTTGCGGCGCAGGATCTCGGCCTGCACGGCGTCCAGCCGACAGTTGTGCCCTGGGGTCGCCACCACGTAGTAGGTCTCCTCCATGCCGTAGTAGCGCAGGCGGCGCAGATTCCGGTCGACGTCGTCGCGGGCCGTGACGACGGCGCCGCCGTCGCCGTAGGCGCCGAGGACCTTCGTCGGGTAGAAGGAGAAGGCCGCCGCGTCGCCCATGGTGCCGGCCAGCCGGCCGTGGTGGCGCGCACCGTGGGCCTGGGCGCAGTCCTCCAGCAGCGCCAGCCCGTGTGCCTCGGCCAGGCGCCGCAGCGGCGCCATGTCGACGCACTGCCCGTACAGGTGCACCGGCACGACGGCCCGCGTGCGCGGGGTGACGGCGGCCTCGACCTGGGCGGTGTCCATGAGATACGTGACGGGATCGACGTCGACGAAGACCGGGGTGGCACCCGCCTCGTCGATGGCCACGACGGTGGGCGCGGCCGTGTTGGACACGGTGATCACCTCGTCGCCACGGCCCACGCCGAGCGCCTCCAGGCCGAGCTTGACCGCGTTGGTGCCGTTGTCCACGCCGACGCAGTGCGGCAGGCCGTGGTAGGCGGCGTACTCCCGCTCGAACCCCTCCACGCTGGGGCCCAGCACGAGCCGGCCGGAGCCGAACACGGTCTGCACGGCGTCGAGGATGTCCTCGCGCTCCTCGTGGTACTCCTCCAGGTAGCCCCACACGTAGGTGGTCACTGTTCAGCCTCCCGTGCTGTCTCGTCGGCCGCGGCGAAGCCCAGGAGCGTGAGCAAGGTGCGCACCTGGACGTTGAGGTGGTTGGCGTAGCACACCAAGGTCGTCAGCTGCCGCGCGGTCACCCACGCGAAGCGGTCGGGGACGTCGAGCGGGAAGTCCTCGCCGACGTCCACGATCAGGTAGCGGTTGCGAGCGTGGTAGAAGCGCCCGCCCTCCTCCGACTGGACGGTGTCCAGGAGGATCCGCTCGGGCGGGGCCGACAGCACCTCGCCCAGGAACGCCGGCCGGCGGTTCGCGGGCAGGCCCGCGTAGCTGCCGGGCTGGCACTGGACGGTGGGGGCCATCTCGACGGCGTCGAGGCAGCCCGCCTCGGACCGGGCCTGGACGAGGTAGTGCCGGGTGCCGTCGACGCGGCGCGACAGCAGGGCGACGACCCCGGCGCCGGTCGGCGCCAGCATGGGCTGGGACCAGCGCTCGACCTCACGGCCGGTGGCCTCCACGTCGACGCCGATGACCGCGAAGTGCCGGTGCTCGCAGTGGTGGATCGACTCGGGGGTGCGCACCCAGTCGCGGACCTCGCGCAGCGGGATGCGCCGCCGGACGGTGGCGTCCCCGGCCTTGGCCTCGGTGAACCAGCTCAGCAGCTCGCGGTCGTCGTGGTGGGGGCGTTCCGGACCGCTGGGCAGCCGTGCGGCGACCAGGCCGGACAGCACGCTGCGGGCGTCCATGCCGACCAGGTCGTCGCGCCGGAGCAGCGGGCCGAGGTCGTCCAGCGGCACCCAGTGGTGGCCGGGGAGCACGGGCACGTCGTCGCCGGGGGCGAGCAGGACGGCCATGTTGCGATTGCGCTTGGCGAGGAACCAGGACGCCTGCTCCGACTGGAGGGAGTCGAACAGGATTCGCCCGCGCCGGCGGCGGGTCGTTCCGAGGAACCTGTCGAGGTAGGGCACCGGCAGGCCGCCGTGGACGCGGGTGTAGTTGCTCCGGGTGGCCTGCACGGTGGGGGCGAGCTGGGTGCCGCCGGCGTTGCCCGGCTCGACCTTGGCCTGGAACAGGCCGTGCAGCCGACCGTCGACCTCCTTCAGCAGCAGCCCGAGCACGCCGTACTCCGGCTGGACGACCAGGGGCTGGTCCCAGGCGTCGAACTCCAGTGACGAGTCGCGGACGCGGATGCCCTCCACGGTGAAGAACCGGCCGCTGCGGTGCCGCAGGTCGCCGGTCTCCGGGTCGGTGCGCCACTCACGCAACGCGTCCAGGGGGACCCGGCGCACGCGCAGCGTGTTCTCCCGGCGGCGCTCGGCGAGCCACGCGTCCACCGAGGGCACCTCCAGACGCGCCGGCGCCGTCACCGCGCGGTCCTGGCCGCCGGAGGGGTCCAGCCGGCCATGGAGTCCATGAAGCGCCGGGAGACCACCTCGGGCAGGAAACCGCCGAGCCAGACGCCGCCGTTGCGGGCGGCCACCGCGAGCGGAGCTCTCATCTCGGCGAACCGGCCCATCCGGCGTGACATCCGGCTCATCCGGATGGTGCGGGGACGCCGGACGCGGTCGTAGCGGGCGAGGCCGGCGCGCAGCGCGTCCCAGTCGCCGGCGTCGCCGACGGTGTGGGCGAGCTCCACGGCGTCCTCCAGCGCCAGGTTGGCCACGCCCACGTTGGGCGCCATCGGGTGTGCGGCGTCGCCGACCAGGACGACCCGGCCGCGGGCGAAGCCGTCCAGCGGGCGCGGCAGCTCCTCGATCTGGTCGAAGTAGGTGGTCTCGTGGGTCGCCCGGCGCAGCATGAGCGGGATGGGGTCGTGCCAGTCTCCGAACAGCCGAGCCGGCCCGTCCGGGGAGTCGCGGACCGAGCGCCAGAGCGAGGAGCAGGCCAAGGCGGAGAAGTGCACCCGGTCGCCGGGTAACGGCAGGATCGACAGGCGCAGTCCCGCGCCCCACGTCTCAGCGGCGACGGGCGCCATCCCCGAGGCGGGGACGACGGCGCGCCAGCTGACGGCGCCGCAGGAGCGGACCGGGGGGTGGTCCGGGTACAGGCAGCGCCGCACGGCGGACCGGATGCCGTCGGCGCCGACGACCAGGTCGGAGGTCAGGGACTCGCCGGCGACGATCAGCTCGGCCGGGGTGGCCGCGTCGCCGGGCCTGATGTCCTCCACGCGAGCCCCGTAGCGCACGGTCCCCTCCGGCAGCGCCGCCTCCAGCGCCTGTGCCAGGTCGGTGCGCAGCAGGGAGCGGATCGACTCGCCGTAGCGCCGCTCGACGAACTCCAGCCGGCTGCGGGCGATGAACCTGCCGCTGGGCGCCCGCACGCCGCCTTCCTCCTGGACCACCGAACACCGCCGCACGCTCTCCCCCACGCCGAGGGCGTTGAGGGCGTGCAGGCCGTTGGGGGTCAGTCCGATGCCGCCGCCGGTCGTCCGCAGGACGGGGCTCCGCTCGAATACGCGCACGGACCATCCCCGATTGGCCAGACCTATCGCAGTGGCGAGGCCGGCGATACCGGCCCCGACGATATGCGCGGTCCGCGTTTTTTTATTCATCCGAGAAACTCCCGTTCCCAGCGGCATATCGGTATAGTACTCAGCTATGTCTGGTTCTTTCAGTATTCGCGTGCGATTCTTCGCCCATCTGGAGGCGTGCCGACCCGACACAGTTTTCTACGTGGGATTAGTGGGAATGAGCGGCGCCATTCTTACCGATCCGGGAGCGGGGCCGGGCAGCCTGTTACTCGCCTGGCTCGTCCCCACCCTCGCCTGGATAGCCTCGTTGTACGGCGGCGACTATTTCGACCGCGAACTCGACGCGAAAGTCAAGCCACACCGCCCGGTACCGTCCGGGCGCATTCCCGCGGCCACCGCCAAATACCTCATGATGGCGCTGATCGGGACCGGGGCGGTCCTCGCGGCGCTGGCCAATCCGTTCACCTTTCTCCTGGTGATCCCCGCCACCGTCTTCGGCATCGCGTACGCGAAGGTGCTGAAGGGGCGCGGCCTGTGGGGGAACGTCAGCCGCGGCCTGCCGACCGCGCTGACGCTGCTGTTCGGGTCGATGATGGTGCAGCCGCTGCCGGAGCCCGTGCTGCTGCCGCTGGCCCTGATGTTCTGGGTGCACGACTCGGGCTCCAACCTGCTGGGGGCGCTGTGCGACCGCGACGGTGACCGCGCCGGCGGCTACTTCAGCTACCCCGTCAAGCGCGGCGACGACGCGACCGTCCGCGCGCTGACGATGTTCTCTCTCGGCTGGGTGTCCATCGGGCTGGGCTGGCCGCTGATCTCGCCGGCCGCGAGCGGCGTCGATCTCCCCGTCTATTACCTCGCTCTTCTTCCGGCCGTGATTCTCGGCGGAATATCGCTCAAGCGGATCCTGGAGGCGCCCCGGCCCTTTCCGCGCCAGGTCGGGCTGCGCGCCCATGAGATCGTGGTTCTCGACCGGATATTCCTGGGTTCCTTCTTGATGGCGGCCGCCGGGCAGGTGGCCTTCGCCGTCGCCGTGGCGGCGCCATCGCTGCTTGCCACCGTCGTCGCGCGGCGGCTGATGCGGAGCCGGTACGAGCCGACCCCGCAGGTCAGCTGACGCGCAGCGCGTTCTTCGGGTCGCCCCCCTTGTACAGGCCGAGCACCAGCTCGTGGGAATAGCCGAGCAGTTCCTGGACGTCTTCCGCCAATTCCGCCGCCACGCGCGGCGGAACGCTGAGCGTGCTGTTCTCGATCTGGCGCAACCAGGCGACCTGGTAGGCCATCGAGAAGAAGTGCCGCACGTCGGAGTCGGTGGTGTTCGCGCCGCCGGCGTGGAACAGGTCGGCGCGGAACAGCAGCACGTCGCCCCGGTTCATCTCGGCCTGCACCGCGCCCTCCCAGCCGGGCGCCGCGTCGCTCGCCAGGCCGCCGTGGCTGTCGAGCACCACCCAGGTGGCCCCGTTGGCGGCGGTGAACTCCGTCATCGCGGCGATGGCCGTCAACATGATCGGGTGCTCGCCCACCGGCATGTGCGGCCAGGCGACCGTGTCGCGGTGCAGCCCCTGGGCGGGCGCTCCGGGCCGGCGCTCGATGTACTCCGTCAGCGTCAGCAGGACGGTGTCCGACAGCGGCTTGAGCAGCCTGCGGGCGCAGCCCAGGATGTCCGGATGGACGACCATCCCGGCGGCGCACGGGATGGCGCCGACGAGCAGGTGCAGCGCCGTGGCCGTGTCGGGACCCTGGTAGGTGCCGAGCATCGAGCGGGCCGTGTACTCCCACTCCTCCGGGTGGCTGCGCTTGTGCTCGGCGATCTGCCCGAGCAGGGTGTCGCACTCCTGCTCGGTGTAGGCATCGCAGAGGATGACCGCGCCGCGGTTCTTGACCGCGTCGTCCAGCTCCGCCGGGTCGTAGGGCGGCTTCAGGCGTGGGATGACGGCCGTGCCCGCGGTCGTTTCTGTCATGACAGTGCCTCCGTTGTCTCCATGGTTTTCAGCGGGCGGCCAGCGCGTTGCCGGGGTCTCCGCCCTTGTAGAGGCCGAGCACGTCCTCCGGTACGTAGCCGAGCAGTTCCCGCAGCTCCTCCGGCAGCTCGGCCGCCATGTCCGGCGGAACGCTCAGCGTGCCGTTGTCGACCGTACGCAGCCAGCCGACCTGGTATCCGGTCGAGAAGATGTGTCGCACGTCCGTGTCGCTGTGGTTCGCGCCACCGGCGTGGAAGAGGTCCGCGCGGAACATCAGCGCGTCGCCCTGTCCCATCTCGGCCTGCACCGCGCTGCTCCAGTCCGGCGCCGGATCGGTGGCCGGACCGCCATGGCTGTCGAGAACCGCCCAGGTCCCGCCGTTCTCGGCGGTGAAGGGGCTCATGGCGGCCATCACCGTGAGTGCGATCGGGTGCTCGCCGACGGGGACGTGCCGCCAGGAGAAGGTGTCGCGGTGCAGCTCCTGCCGGGGCGCGCCAGGCCGGCGGGCCATGTACTCGGCCACGGTCATCAGCACGGTGCTCGACTTGGGACGCAGCAGCCGGCGCGCGCACCCCAGCAGGTCCTCGTGCAGCACCATGGAGGCCGCGCACGGCACCCTTCCGATGAGTGCGTGCAGCGAGGAGGTCGTCTCGCCCTGGAAACTCGCGAGGACGGAACCGGCCGCGTAGTCGGCCTCCTCCGGATGGGTGCGCAGGAATGCGGACACCTGGGTGAGGAACGTCTCGCACTCCTCGCGCGAGTACGCCTCGACGAGGATCGCGGCGCCGCGGTTCTTGACCGCGTCGTCCAGCTCCTCCGGGTCGTAGGGGCGCTTGAGTCGCGGGACCGCGCCCGGCTGGGTACTCATGCTGTTCACAACGGCCTCTCGGTTCGGATGTTCACCAGGTGACGGGGAGCCGCTTGATGCTGACGTCCATCCCGTCGCAGCTCCACTCAAGTTCGGCGGGCGGCACGGCCAGCCGGATGCCGGGGATCTTCGTGATGAGGGTGCCCAGCGCCACCTCCAGCTCCATGCGTGCCAGCGCGGCGCCGAGGCAGTGATGGATGCCGTGCCCGAACGCCAGGTGCGGCCCGCGCTCGGCGCCCGGGGAGATCGCGGCGGGGTCCGGGAAGGCCCCCGGGTCGCGGTTGGCGCCGGCCCGCGAGATGATCACGGTGTCGCCCCGGGCGATGCGCACGCCGCAGATCTCCACGTCCTGCTGGGCGATGCGGTTGATGCCGACCTCCTCGTCCTGCAGGCGCAGCAGCTCCTCGACAAGCCGGGTCGTCTCGATCTGGCCGGCCCGCACCTGAGCCATCACCTGCGGGCTGCCCAGCAGCCTGAGCAGCGCGTGCGAAATCGCCGAGGCCGTGGTGACGTACCCGGCCATGAGCAGGCCCATGGCCATCGCCGCGATCTCCAGCCGGGTGAGCCCGTCCGGCTCGCCCGAGTGCCGGGCGAGGTCGCTGACGAGGTCGGTGCCGTCCGGCTTGCCGTCCACGAGCTTGACGACGAACTGCTGCAGGTCGAGGAAGGCCGCGCCCATCTCCTCGTCCGAGCCGCCCTCGACGGAGCGCAGGATCAGGTCCGACCAGCGGCGGAACCGTCCCCGGTCCTCGGCGGCGATGCCGAGCAGCTCGGAAATCATCGTGATCGGCAGGGGGTAGGCCAGCGCCTCCATGACGTCGGCCTCCGGTCCCCTGGCCAGCATCTGGTCGACGAGGTCGGCGGCCACCGGCATCGCGCGCCGCCGCAGCTCGGCCACCCGGCGGGCGGTGAACGCCCGGGTGACGCTGCGACGCAGCCGGGTGTGCTCCGGTGGGTCCTTCAGGAACATGAATCCGGCCGCGAGGTTGTCCTCGCTCTCGGTCATCGGCACCGTACCCGGGTACTGGGTGCCGAAGGCCGGGTGCCCGAGCAGCGTCCTGACCTCGTCGTAGCGGGTGACCAGCCAAGCCTGTCGGCCGTCGGCCAGCTGGACCCGGTGCAGCGGCCCGGCCGCGCGTAACTCCGCGAGGGCCGGCGGCGGCTCGATCGCCGAGGTCCGGGGGAACGGATAGGCGGGCAGGGGCGTCGCCGGGAGTTCGTCCTGCATGATGTGCGTTACCTGTCCCCTCGTCTCAGCTTTCCGCTTGCCCGGCCAGCTCGCGCTCGACCGTGTCGGCGAACTCGCCGCCGCGTCGGTCGCTGAGCAGCGTGCGCCGGAACTCCGCCAGCCGGCGTGCCATGTCGGCGTCGTCCACCACGCTCTTGACGATCTTCGCCAGTTCCGCACCGGTGAACGGCTCGCGCAGCCGTACGCCCAGGCCGAGCCGCTCCACGCTGTCGGCGACGGCGTGCTGCTCGCCGATCTGCGGCGCGATCAGCACCGGCACGCCCTGCGCGAGCGCCTCCACCGTGCTGGTCAGACCGCCATGGGAGATGGACACCGCCGCGTGCTGGAGCGTGTCGATCATCGGCAACCTGGCGCGCATCAACACCCGGCCGGAGACCGGCCCGACATCCTCGGGCCGCACCTTGTCACCGAGCGCCACGGCGGCATGCCAGCCGAGCTGCTCGAGGCCCTCGACGCAGGCCCGGAAGAAGCCGGTCTTGTTCTGCTCGTTGAACACCGTGCCGAGCGAGACCGCGGCCAGCGGCCTGGCCGCGCGCAGCCACGGCACATCCGGCGACTCCTCGGGCGGCCGGATGCACGGCGCCACGAACGTGTAGCGGGAGTCGAACGTCTCGCCGCGCGGCTGCAACGAGCGCGGGAACAGCGCGATGTTGCGCTCGGCCTGGCTTTCGAAGAATTCCATCGGCGAGATCGAGCCGAGACCGACCTCGTCGAGGAAGTCCGCCGCCTCCGCGAAGAAGCCGCGCATCGACTCCTCGTCGTCGGTACGGGACTGGTAGTCCTGGTGCAGCGAGAAGTGCTCGTTGGAGGCGAAGATCGGCCATGTGCGGACCAGCGGGAGGTCGAAACGACGGCTGACGAGCCAGCCCGCCATGTTGAGCACGTCGGAGACCAGCAGGTCGGGCGGGTCGGCGCGGACGACTCGCTCCAGGGCCGCGAACGAGGCCCTGGTCTCCTGGAGCATGAGCCGCAGCACCTTGCTCATGTCGGCCAGCTCGGCCCGGCCGACGTCGGAGTCCATCGGCGAGTCGTACGGGACGGGGTCGGCGACCTTGGCCACCTCTGCGGCGAAGCGCGGCGAGGCCAGGCAACTCACCCGGTGACCGCGCCGGCGCAGCTCGGCCGCGCCGTACAGGACGGGGTAGGTGTGGCCCCACGCCGGGATCGTGGCGAACAGGATGTGACGTCCCATCACACCTCTCCCCCGGCCGGGACGACGCTCACGCCCACCATCAGACGCTCGGGGAAGCGGTCGCCCAGCATGTTCTGCCGCCACGGGACCTCGTCCCAGCGCTCCAGCAGCTCGAAGCAGATGCCTGACTCCACCAGGGCGTCCACCGCGATCTGCAGTTCGAGCCGGGCGAGGTTGGCGCCCAGGCATCGATGGATCCCGAAGCCGAAGGCGATGTGCCGGGACAGCCCCTCCCGGTGCGGATCGAACGTGCCGGGCCGGTCGAACATCGACTCGTCCCGGTTGGCGGCGATCAGCGGCGCCACCACGATGTCGCCCTTGTTGATGGTGGTGCCGCCGACCTCGAAGCTGCCGGCGGCGAAGCGCGGCATGGACTCGCCGTTGTCGCCGGACTGGATCCGCAGCACTTCCTCGACGAACAGCTTGGATTGCTCCCGCACGTCGGGCGCGGCCCGCAGCCGGTCCATCCAGCCGTCCTCGACCAGGTGCCGGACGGCGACCGCGATCGCGTTGGCGGTGCTGACGTAGCCGGCGACGGGCAGCCCGAGCACCATGGTGGTGACCTCGACGTCGGTCAGCTTCTCGTCGACCGTCTGGGAGCTGATCAGGTGGCCGATGAGGTCGGCACGCGGGTCGTGGTTCTCCCGGCGCCTGCGGGCGATCAGCGCCATCACGTAGTCGTTGAGCGTGTGCCAGCCCTCTCTCGCCTCCGCGCCGCCGTTCTCGTGCATGGGCACGAGGAGCTTGTCGGACCCGCGACGGAACATGTCGCGGTCGGGGGCCGGCACGCCGACCACCTCGCCGATGACGTTGATGGTCAGCGGCTTGGCGAAGCGCTCCATGAGGTCGATCGGCCCGTCCGCGGTCTTCATCGACTCGATGAGCGCGTACGCCGTCTTCTGGATGGCGTCCCGATACTGCTCGACCCGGCCGACCGCGAAGGGGCCGGCGACCAGGCCGCGCAGCCGGGTGTGCTCGGGCGGGTCCTGGAAGATCGACTCGTTGGCCTCGTAGGTGCCGCTGCCGCTCTCCATGTCGATCGGCTGGACGCTGAACGTCTGACTGCCCAGCACGGCCCGGATGTCCCTGTACCGAGTCACCAGCCAGGCCGGCTCGCCGCCCGCGGTCCGCACGCGGGAGACGGGACATTCGGCGCGCAGGGCGCTCCAGTCCATGTGATCGATGTCGACGGGCCGGAACCGCTCGACCGGCGGCGGCTCCCGGGACATCTTGACCTCTGCTGGCTCTTCCGATGCCATCGTTGTCTCCTTAATCCACCGTCAGTCACTGCACCGTAAGCATCAGCTTCGAAGGCCCGCGGACCATCATCCCGGCCTTCCACTCGACGGATCCTGGCTCGTCCGTCAGCCGCAGCGCCGGCAGGGCGGCCGTCAGCACCTCCAGCGCGACCTGCAGCTCCAGGCGGGCCAGGGGGGCGCCGAGGCAGTAGTGGGCGCCCAGGCCGAACCCCAGGTGCGGGTTGGGGGCGCGGGTCAGGTCCAGGCGGTGCGGGTCGGCGAAGACCGCCGGGTCGCGGTTGGCGATGACTGTGGCCGCCACGACCGGGGCGCCGGCCGGGATACGGGTCCCGCTCAGGGTGACCTCCTCCAGGGTGAAGCGCGGCGAGGCGCCGTTGGCCTCCATCGGCACGTACCGCATGAGCTCCTCGACCGCCGAGGGGATGACCGACGGGCGGGAGACCAGCTCGCGGTAGCGGGATGGAGTCTCCAGCAGCACGTACAGGAAGTTGGGCAGCTCGGTGGAGGTGGTCTCGTAACCGGCGGCCAGCACGGTCATGACGACCATCACCAGCTCGTCGTCCGTCACCGCGCCGGTCTCGGACTGGGAGGCGACCATGGCGGAGATGAGGTCGCCCTGGGGGTCCGCACGCCGCTCGGCCAGCAGGCCGGAGATGTACTCCCACAGGTTCCCGGCCGCGCTCAGCCGCTCCTCCTCCGAGATGGAGGTGGTGGCGAGGCCCGCCTCGGCCCACTGCCGGAACCGGCCGCGGTCGCCGTAGGGCACGCCGAGCAGCTCGCAGATCATCCTCAGGGTGAACGGGACGGCGAAGTCCTCGACCCCGTCGAACGGCTCACCGCCGGCGATCGCCTCCTTGGCCAGCTCGGTGGCGATGACCGTGGCCCGCTCGCGCAGCCGCGCCACCCGCCGGGCGGTGAACGCGTACTGGCACACCGAGCGCACGCGCGTGTGCTCCGGCGGGTCCATGGCGACGATCCCGCCGCTGAAGTTCTCGACCGTGACTCGGGGGACGTCGCGCTCCAGCGACAGCGCGCGGGAGAAGCGGCCGTCCGACAAGACGGTCCGGACGTCCTCGTAGCGGGTGACCAGCCAGGCCGGCTCGCCGTACGGGAACACGACCTGGCTGACCGGCTCCTCCGCCTGGAGCCTGGCGTACTCCGGGTCCAGCTCCAGACGCTCGGCCCGGGGAAACGGAAAGACGTGGGGTTCCATCGTGGCTCTACTCCCGTATCGGCCTGTCATCGTTCATCGCCCGGACCCCGCAGGGCCGGCGAGCCCTGCCGGGGCAGGCGGTTCTCCACGATCGTCACCTCCGCGCCCCGCCGCGGCACGAGCATCGGCCCCTTGGGCCGCACCCGCTCCGCGGCGCGCCGCCGCGGTTCCACCTGCACATGGCGCAGGATGCCGCTGATGACGGTGCGCATCTCCACCATGGCCAGGGACGCGCCGAGGCAACGGTGGCTGCCGCCGCCGAAGGGCATGAAGTGCGCGCTGGACGGCTCCACCGGGTGGAACCTGTCGATGGAGTAGGCGTCGGGCCGCTCGTACAGCTCCGGCGAGAGATGAAGCAGCCCGAGGGAGACGGCGAACATCGTCCCGGCGGGGAAGACGTAGCCGGCCTCGCGCCATTCGCCGATCGCGACGCGCCCGATGTCCATCGTGGTCGGCCGGGCGCGGATCGCCTCGTGGATCGCCGCGTCGACGACCGTCCAGTCGCCCGCCCGCACCGCGGCGACGACCCGCTCCAGCGCGCCGGGCGTGCGGGTGACCCGCTCGAAGAACCAGGCGAGCTGGGTGGCGGTCGTCTCCTGGCCGACGGTGAGCAGGGTGACCAGGTGGTCGCGCAGCTCGGCGTCCGTCACGCCGTCCCCGTCGCCGTCGTGCGCGAGCAGCAGCGACACGACGTCCTTGCCGCCAGGGCCGTGGCTGGCCCGGCGGTCGCGGATCTCCGCGTAGATGATCTCGTCGACCTCGGCCAGCAGCCGCTGGAAGCGTGCCCACGGCCCGACCCCGCCGAACGGCCGGCGGATCGCCGGCAGCAGGATGATCAGCGGGTTGATGTCCAGCAGGCGCGGCACGAGGACACGTAGCCGCTCCAGCCGGGAGGAGTCGGTGATGCCGAAGACCGCCCGCATCATGACCTCCAGCGTGACGCGCTGGAAGCAGTCGAGGAGGCGCACGGTGGAGCCCGGCGCCCACTCGCGGATCTCTTCCTCCACGATCTGCTCCATGAGCCCGACGTACTCGGCGACGTTGCCGCCGTGGAGCGGACGGATGAGGACGCGGCGGCGGGCGGTGTGCTCGTGACCGTCGGACATCAGCAGCGAGTGCCTGCCGACCACGAACTTGATCGACTCGTTGGCGGCGGCCGCGTCGAAGTTGTCCGCGTCGTCGCGCAGGATCCGGCGGATGCCCTCGGGCGTGCAGATGTACACGACGTTGCCGAACCCGAGGATCCGTGCGGTGAACAGCGGGCCGTAGCGCTCGGCGCAGGACCTGCCGAACCTCGTCGGGGCCGCCGCCCACAACACCGTCTGCACGACGGTGGGCAGCCGCGGCCCCGGGGGCAGGCCACCGGCCCGGCCGCGCGCCGCCGGCCGTGCC
The DNA here is from genome assembly GCF_044465245.1 of Nonomuraea terrae. NCBI lineage: Bacteria > Bacillati > Actinomycetota > Actinomycetes > Streptosporangiales > Streptosporangiaceae > Nonomuraea > Nonomuraea terrae. The sequence continues at coordinate 1,160,646 of NZ_JBITLL010000003.1, forward strand.
TGGCGGGCCTGCCGTCTGTCCCGCGCGAACATCACTGCGGCTCGCCTCCGGGGCCCGCCATGAGCTTGAGCCACCTGCCGATGGCTCTGAGCGTGAACGTGTGGGCGATCAGGTCGTCGGTGTAGCACAGGTCGTCGAAGTAGAGGCCGACGACGCTCGGCCGCCACGTCCCCTCGTCGTCCTGATGCCGGAGCAGCCAGTCGATGCCGCGCAGGATGGCGGGGCTGCGCGGGTCCTCGCCCGCCTTGAGCAGCGCGAAGATCGCCCAGCCGGTCTCCTCGGCGGTGCGCCCCTCCGGGGGGAGCTCGTGGTGGCGCGGCCAGCCGCCGTCGTCGGCCTGGTTGTCCAGCAGCCACTGCCGGGCCGCGCGCGCCACGGGGTCGGCGCCCTGGCCGGTGTCGACGAACGTCTCCAGCAGGCGGCTGGTGCCGTGCGTGTTGTCGCGGAACCAGATGGACTCGATGGAGCCGTCGTCCTTCTGGTGCGCGCGCAGGTAGGCCAGCGCCCGCCCGACCGGCGAGCCGGGCGTGTCGGGCTCGCCGTACCGTTGGAGTGCCATGACGACGTGCGAGGTCACCCCGGCGCACGGGCGGTCGTTCATGATGTGGGTGTTGCGGACCCACTCCGACCAGGAGCCGTCGGTGTTCTGCTGCTTGCGCAGCCAGCCGATGCCGAGCCGGACCGCGGGGTGGTTGCGTGGCACGCCGAGGTCGGCCAGCACGCCCAGCACCACCGCGGTGTCCTCCGACTCCGGCCAGCCCGAGGGCAAGGCCCAGCTCCAGCCGCCGGCGGGCATGCCCAGCGACGGGAACGGCTTGTTCCACTGGCTGCGCAGCAGCCACTCGCGCGTGCCCCTCAGCAGCGGCTGGGCGGCGACGTCCTCGAACTCGGCGAGAGCCATGATCGAGTAGGCGGTGACGGAGATCTCGAGGTCCCGGTCGATGGCCCAGGAGCCGTCCTCGCGCTGCGTCTCCAGCAGGTAGGCGAGGGAGCTGAGCTGGACGTCCACGCCGACCCCGGCCTTCTTCAGGCCCAGGTAGACGAACCCGGCGATCATCGGGCATTCCTCGATGCCGCCGTTGGTGCCGGCCACGTCGCGCAGCCAGTTCAGCGCCATCGGCTCGGCGATGCGGCCGAGCAGCTTGCGCGGCAGAGACCGGTTCATGGTGCGGGCCTGCATGATGCCGAGCCCGAGGATCGCGGGCAGCGCGATGGAGACCTTGTTGCGCAGGTTGGCCGGCAGCAGCATGATCTCGACGGGCTGGTCGGGTTGCTGCTGGAAGTCGCGCAGGCCCACCAGACCCCAGATCGTGGGCAGCGCCGCCGGCCAGGTCTTGGGCGCCTCACCGCGCAGGCCCGGGATGACGTTCATCCCGTCGTTCTCGTCGATGAAGGTGTGGGCGCGGGCTATCGCCCCCCGCGATTCCTCCCGGTCGATCTCATGCAACGCCGCCAGCCCGAACGCGGTCATGCCGGGGCTGCTGGGCGCCTCGGCGTCGGCCATGCTCCACCCGCCGTCCTCGCGCTGGTGCGTGCGCAGCCAGCGCACCGCGGCCGCGATGCGGTCGGCGTAGGCATGCCGGTCGGCTCGGTACAGCGACAGCGCGCCGAGCGCGGTCGCGATGGTGGACGAGGAGAGCCGGTCCACCCAGGACCCGTCCTCACGCTGCCGGTCGTAGAGGTGTGTGATCGCGCTTTCGGCTGCTTTCTTGGCCCGCGTGTGCAGGTGCTCGACGTCCATCGTCTCCCCTCTCCCCTATCACCCGAAGTCACCGTCAGGTCGGCTGCCGCCGTCCGGCCGTCAACCGGAGGGCGTGGCGGCGGTCGGCTCCAGCGGGCGGGCGATCCGCCGCTCCCGCATCACCGCGGCGATCGTGCGCCGCAGTCCCTCGGCCAGGTCGACCTCGTTGCGGAAGCCCAGCAGCGTGCTGAGCTTGGTGGCGTCGCAGTGCTGATGCCGGAGCTGGCTGGCCCCGGAGCCGGCGACCACCTCGTAGCCATTGGCCCGGATCAGTTCGGCCCGTTCCGGGTCGTGCGGCCGGCACTCCTCGCTGGAGCGGCGGATCAGCTCCTCCACCAGGTCGACCGTCGTCCGGTGCGCCGCCGGCGCCATGTTGAACACCTCGCCGCGGGCCCGCGGGCTGAGCGCGATCGCCGCCAGCGCGCGGCAGACGTCGCCGACGTAGACGTAGTCGCGCCGGTGCCGCAGTGAGCCCTCGTAGACGAGCGGCGGTTTGGGCTCGGCCGGGTCGAAGAGCCGGCTCAGCGAGCGCGGCACGATACGGGGGCCGGCGTCGTCGTCGCCGGGGCCGAACACGTTGCACAGGCGCAGCACGGACACCGGCAGGCCGAGCTCGTCGCCGTACATCCGCACCAGGCCGTCCGCCGACAGCTTGCCGACGTCGTAGACGCCGCGGGCGCCGAGGACGGACATCTCCGTGTAGGCGTCCTCGAGCAGCTCCCCGTAGACCTTGTCGGTCGAGGTGAAAACGAACCTGTCCAGGTCGGGGCAGGCGACCCGGACCGCTTCGAGCAGGTTGATGGTGCCCGTGACGTTGGCCATGAGCGAGCCGTGCGGGTCGAGGTAACCCGAATCGACGGTGGAGGAGGCGGCCAGGTGGAACACCACGCTCGGCCGGGCCGCGCCGACGGCGTCGCGGCACTGCTCGAAGTCGGTGATGTCCAGCTGGACGTGGGCCGCCCGCGGGTCGAGCCGCCGGTTGGCCGGGCACCCGGCACGGTCGAACACGGTCACCCGGAAGCCGCGCCGGGCCAGGTGGGCGGTCAGGTGGCTGCCGATGAAGCCGCAGCCGCCCGTGATCACCACGTGCCCGCGCGCGTCGTCGTCCGGTGTGTCACGCGTCCGGTCGGCCGGGTCAGCGGTCACGGTCGATCGCCTCCTCGGCGAAACGGGCCAGGCGCTCGCGACTCAGTGTCACCGGGAGCCCGGCCAGCGCATCGACCGCCTGCCGGCTGTAGTGCGCCGCCAGCCGCTCGGTGCCGGCGAGCGCCCCGGTCCGCTCCAGGATCGTGATGAGCGCCTGCCGGTTGGCGGTCGGATCGCCTTCGCCGGACAGCCCGTCCGTGATGGCCAGCCGATCCATGGAGTCGCCGAGCTCGTAGGCGAGGATGACGGGCAGCGTCAGCCTCCCGTTGCGCACGTCGCTGGTGTCGGGTTTGCCCATGACGCCGGTCTCGCGGGTGTAGGAGAGCAGGTCGTCGTGGATCTGGAAGGCGATGCCGAGGTTCTCCGCGTAGCTGCTGAGCGCCTCGACCATGGCGTCGTCGCCTCCGCCGAGCAGGGCGCCGCATTCGCAGGCGCCCTTGAAGAGCGAGGCCGTCTTGAGGCCGGCCATCGTGAGGTACGCCTCACGGTCGAAGTCCATGCGCTCGCAGATCTCGGCTTCCATGATCTGGCCGCGGCACAACTCGATGCCACGCCGGGCCACGACGTCGAACGCGGCCACGATCCGGCTGTCGGCCGCACCGGTCTTGCGGCACTCGGCCAGACTGAGGAACAGGTCGAAGATCAGGGCGTCGCCGGCGACGATGGCGTTGTCCACCCCGAACTGGTGCTGGACGGATGGTTTGCCCCGGCGGATCTCGTCGTCGTCGATGATGTCGTCGTGCACGAGACTCGCGACATGGCCGGACTCGGCGCCCATGGCCGCGGGCAGGACGACACGGGCGTCACCTCCCACCGCCAGAGCCGACTCCAGAACGAGGATGGGGCGGAACATCTTGCCGGACGGCACCAGCGCGTGGGAGCACATCGAGTCGAGGGAGCTGTGCCCTCCCGTCCACCGGCCGGTCAGGCCCGCGCTCACCTCCATGATGAGCGGCGCCACTCCGTTTATCGACGACAAGACGTTGCGGGCTTGCAGATCACCTTCTATACCGCTCTTAGCCATGCTCACGCATAACCTCGTCTTCCTTAGGCCGGAAGATTTTTAAGTAGCGTATGCGAGCGGCCGTTGATCGAACCTGGATGGAAACTGCATCGCGGTTGTGCCCCGTAATGGCCTCCACCTCCGCCTTGTCGCCCGGCCGTCGAAGCGAGCGGCAATATGAAGGGGAAAACCAGCACGCCGGGCGACACACATTCCGCGGGAATTTGCCGAAAAGAAGCGAGGCGCCCCCCGAAAACGGCCGCAGGAAATCGTCAAGATTTCACGTGCCGCGTGGAGGACACCTCGCGTTGCTGTTTTTCCGACGACCGCCGGAGGGTCAATCGTCGGCCAGCGTGATGGCGCCGGACGGGCAGGAGTCCACCACCCGCCGCACCAGGTGGAGCCGGTCGTCGGCCGGGCGCTCCACGACGAGCACCACGGTGCCGTCCTCCTCGCTCTGCTCGAACAGGTCGTGCGCGGTCAGCGCGCACATCCCGGCCCCGACGCACACGTCCTTGTCAGCGACGATTCTCATGATCACCACGCTACCGGGAGCTTCTTGACACCATGCACGATCATCATGTCCTTCGTGGGAACGTCCTCGGGCGCGCAGGCCAGCCGCAGCGTGGGGAAACGCGCCAGCAGAGCGGGGAAGGCGATGCGCATCTCGATGCGGGCCAGCTGCTGGCCCAGGCACTGGTGGGGCCCGTACCCGAACGTCAGGTGGCCCTGCGCGGATCCGGTGATGTCGAGGCGCTCGGGGTCGGTGAACCGCTTCGGATCGCGGTTGGCCGCAGGCAGCGAGACCACCACCACCTGTCCCTTCCGCACCAGGGCGCCCTCGACCTCCACATCCTCCAGCGCCGCCCGCAGCGGGCCGAAGTGGATGATGGTCAGGTGCCGCAGCAGTTCCTCGACGGCGCCGTCGATCAGGGAGGGGTCGCCCCGCAGCAGCGCCAGTTGGTCAGGGTGGCTCAGCAGCGCGAACGTGCCGAGCCCGAGCATGTTCGCGGTCGTCTCGAAGCCGGCGCCGAACAGGATGAAGCCGATGTTGGTCAGCTCCTCGTCCGACAGCTCGCCGCTGTCGACCAGGCCGCTGAAGAAGTCCTCCCCGGGTGCCTTTCGCTTGTCGGCGATGAGCCCGGCCAGGAATTCGAGGAACGCCGTGTAGGCCTCCATGGCCTCCTCACCGGGGGCGTCGGTGTCCACCATCGTGCCCAGGTGGTTCTGGAACTCCTCCAGGCGCGCGTAAGGGACGCCGAACAGCTCGCAGATCACCCGGGACGGCACCGGCAGGGCGAACTCCCGCACCAGGTCGACGGGAGACCCGGCCGCCTCCATCCGGTCCAGGCAGGTCTGGGTGACCTCGGCGATGCGCGGCTCCAGCTGCTTCAGCCGGCGGGCGGTGAACTGGGCGATGAGCAGCCGCCGGTAGCGCGTGTGCTCGGGCGGGTCCATCCGCAGGAACTCGCCGGCCTCCGGCGGGCCGCCGGCGATCTCGTGCGCGAAGCCCAGGTCGAGGGGGACGTGCATCAGTTCGCGCCGCGCGCTGAAGCGCGGGTCGGCCAGCACCGTGCGGGCGGCCTCGTAGCCGGTGGCCAGCCATCCGACGTGCCCGTCGACGAAGCTCAGCGGCGTCATGGGCGCCTGCTCGCGCAGGCCGGCCAGGGCTCGCGGCGGGTCGAACGGGCCCGGGCGGTCGAAGGGCAGGGCGATGGGGCATTGTTCCATGTCATGTGCTTTCGGTTGGGGGCTGCGCGAACCGGTCGCCGGAGAAGTGAGCCGTCACCACTCGACGGGGAGGCTGAGCAGGACGCCGGTCGAGGAGTGCGGGCTGCGCTGCAGCTTCTCCACCGGCACGGCCAGCCGCATGTCCGGGAAGCGCCGGGTGAGGTCGGCGAAGACGGCCTGAAGCTCGATCCGGGCGAGCTGCGCGCCGATGCAGTAGCGCGCGCCGAAACCGAAGGTGAGGTGCGGGCTGTCCTTGCGTGAGGCGTCGAAGCGGTCGGGGTCGGCGAAGACCGCGCCGTCGTGGTTGCCCGCCCCGATGTCGAGGATGACCAGATCCCCGGCGCGTACGGTGACCTCGCCCACGGTCAGGTCCTCGCGGGCGTAGCGCGGGATCCCGGGACCGCCCAGGCTGGGCGCGCGCAGGATCTCCTCCACCGCGGACGGGACGAGCGAGGGGTCGTCGTGCAGTGCCCGCCACTGGCCGGGATCGGCAAGGAGGCACGCGGCGCCCAGGCCGATCTGCGACACCGTGGTCTCATGCCCGGCGAACAGCAGCATCATGGTGTGCATGGCGATCTCATCGTCCGACAGGTCTCCGGACTGGAGCATGCGGGAGATGACATCGTCGGCCGCTTCGTCCCGTTTGCGCTCTACCAGCCGCTTGCCGTACTCGTACAGCTCCATGAGCCCCTGCTCGGAGCGGGCCGGGTCCAGGATGTCGCCGGCGGCGCGCGACAACTTGGAGAACTCGTCGCGGTCCTCGTACGGCACGCCGAGCAGCTCGCAGATCACCAGCACGGGCAGCGGCCCGGCCAGGGCCTCCTGCAGGTCGGCTGGGGAGCCGTGCCGCTCCAGCTCGTCGAGCAGGTCCGTGGTGAGGGCCTCGACGCGCGGCCGGAGTGCTCGCATGCGGCCCGGCGCGAAGTGCGGCTGGAGCTGCGCGCGCACCCGCGCCTCGTCGTCGTGCTCGGTGTCGAAGTCCCCCATGGGGCCGCTGAACAACATCCAGTCGCCGAGGCGCGAGGCCTTGTCGGGTTCCCGGTGGGCGCGGCCCAGCCGCGGGTCGGCGATCAGGGCCCGGATCTCCTCGTACCCGGTGACCAGCCATGCCGGGTGCCCCACCCGGGTCCGCACGGGATGAATGACGCCGCGGGATTGCAGATCGCGCAGCGCCGGCGGGACGGCCAGCGGGTGCACCTGTTCGAGCGGGAGTTGCACGGTCATCACGATGTCCATTCGTCGCTGTCTTGTCCGGCTTCGCCGGCGATTCTCATGGCCTCGTCGATCAGTGCCTCGGCGATGCGCGACTCCGGTACCGTCTTGACGACCTTCCCCTTGACGAAGATCTGGCCCTTGCCGTTGCCGGCCGCCACCCCGATGTCGGCTTCCCTGGCTTCTCCCGGGCCGTTGACGACGCAGCCCATCACGGCTACCCGGAGCGGTATCTCCATCTCGTCCAGGGCCGCGGTGACCTCCTCGGCGAGCTTGTACACGTCCACCTGCGCCCGGCCGCAGGAGGGGCAGGACACGATCTCGAGCTTGCGCGGGCGCAGGTTGAGCGACTGCAGGATCTGGACGCCGACCTTGACCTCCTCGACCGGCGGGGCCGACAGGGAGACGCGGATGGTGTCGCCGATCCCCTCGGCGAGCAGCGTGCCGAACGCGACCGCCGACTTGACGGTGCCCTGCAGCGGCGGGCCGGCCTCGGTGACGCCCAGGTGCAGCGGGTAGTCGCAGGCGGCCGACAACCGGCGGTAGGCCTCCACCATCACGACAGGGTCGTGGTGCTTCACCGAGATCTTGATGTCGTGGAAGTCGTGTTCGGCGAAGAGCGACGCCTCCCACAGCGCCGACTCCACCAGGGCCTGCGGCGTGGCCTTGCCGTGCTTGGCCAGCAGCCGGGGATCCAGCGATCCCGCGTTCACGCCGATGCGGATGGGGGTGCCGTGGTCCTTGGCCGCCCGCGCGATCTCGGCGACCTTGTCGTCGAACTTCTTGATGTTGCCCGGATTGACCCGGACGGCCGCGCAGCCGGCCTCGATGGCGGCGAAGACGTACCTCGGCTGGAAGTGGATGTCGGCGATGACGGGGATCGGGGACTTGGTCGCGATGATCGGCAGCGCGTCGGCGTCGTCCTGCGACGGGCAGGCGACCCGGACGATGTCGCACCCGGCCGCGGTGAGCTCGGCGATCTGCTGCAGGGTCGCGTTGACGTCGGCGGTGACCGTCGTCGTCATGGACTGCACGGACACAGGCGATTCGCTGCCCACGCCCACCGAACCCACCCGGAGCTGCCGGGTGGGCTGTCGCTCGCCGAGCACCACGGATGGCGGGGCGGGCATCCCGAGATCAACTCTCATCAGAGCGCTGCCTCCTTCAGTGCGTCTGGTCGCCGACGCCCCTGTGGCCTGGGTAGCCGTTCGAGGCGAGGACCTGGCGGGCCCTGCCCGCCAGGCGCGGGTCGGCGATGAGTTTGGCCAGCCATGGGCTGACGTGTGTGGGCGCGGCGAGACGGCGATTCTTCCCGGCGAGCCGGCGCAGCACGGCGGCGGAGACGTCCTCCACGGTCAGGCCGCACTCGGCGAGCACCTCGGCGCGTTTGCCGTGCTGCAGGAAGCGCCTGGGGATGCCGAAGTCCGCCACCGGTGTGCCGACGCCCGCGTCGCGCAGCTCCTGGGCGACGGCGGACCCGAACCCGCCGGTCCGCAGGCCGTCCTCGACGGTGACGACCAGCCGGTACCGGCGGGCCATATCGGGGATGGCCGCGTTGACCGGCTTGACCCATCTCGGGTCCACCACCGTGACGCCGAAGCCCTCCTCACCGATGCGCGCGGCGACGCCCAGCGCCAGTCCCGCCATCGCGCCCACCGACAGGACGAGCACGTCCCGGCCGGCGTCGCGGCGCAGCACCGCCATCCCGTCCGCCTCGTCCACGGCCGGGATGTCCGGCCCGACCGCACCCTTGGGGAAGCGCACGACGGCGGGCCCGCCGGTGACGCGCAGCGCCTCGCGCAGTTCCTCACGCAGGGTGCGCGCGTCGCGGGGGGCGGCGATGCGCAGACCGGGGACGGCCTGCAGCATCGCCACGTCCCACATCCCGTTGTGCGACGGGCCGTCGTCTCCCGTCACGCCGGCCCGGTCCAGCACGAACACCACCGGGCACCCGTGCAGGGCCACGTCCATCAGCACCTGGTCGAAGGCGCGGTTGAGGAAGGTCGCGTACACCGCCACCACGGGCCGCAGCCCCGCCATGGCGAGACCGGCGGCGGAGGTCACCGCGTGCTGCTCGGCGATGCCGACGTCGAAGACGCGCTCCGGGAACCGCTCGGCGAAGGCGTCCAGCCCGGTCGGCCCCAGCATCGCCGCGGTGATGCCGACGATCTCCGGCCGCCGCTCGGCGAGCGTGACCAGCTCGGCGCCGAACACCGACGTCCAGGACCGGCCTGCCGCGGTGGTCGGCCTGCCGGTGGCCGGGTCCATCACGCGCACGGCGTGGAAGCAATCCGCCTTGTCGTTCTCCGCGTGCGGGTAACCGTTGCCCTTGCGGGTCAGGCAGTGCACGAGCACCGGCCCGTCGAATGCCGCGGCCTGCCGCAGCGCGGTCTCCACCGCCTCGATGTCGTGCCCGTCGATCGGCCCGAGGTACTTCAGCCCCAGATCCTCGAACATGCCCTGCGGGGCGACCAGGTCCTTCACGCCCGTCTTGATGGCGTGCAGCGTGTCGTACACCGCCGGTGCGGGCTGCAGCAGGCGCTTGCTCCAGTCCAGGAAGCGCTCGTACCCGCGGGTGGTGCGCAGCGTCGCCAGGTGATCGGCCAGCCCGCCGATCGTCGGCGCGTACGACCGGCCGTTGTCGTTGACCACGATGACGAGAGGCAGATCCTTGGCGGCGGCGATGTTGTTGAGCGCCTCCCAGGCCATGCCGCCGGTCAGCGCACCGTCGCCGATGACCGCCACGACCTTGCGGTCGGTGACTCCGCGCAGCCGGTATCCCTTGGCCAGGCCGTCCGCGTAGGACAGAGCGGTGGAGGCGTGGGAGTTCTCGACGATGTCGTGCTCCGACTCGGCACCGCACGGGTAGCCGGACAACCCGCCCCGCTGCCGCAGGCCGGAGAAGTCGTGCCGGCCCGTCACGATCTTGTGCACGTAGGCCTGGTGGCCGGTGTCCCACACGATGCGGTCGCGGGGGGAGTCGAACACGCGATGCAGGGCCAGGGTGAGCTCGACGGTCCCCAGGTTGGGTCCCAGATGGCCACCCGTCCTCGACACCTGCTCGACCAGGAACCGCCTGATCTCCGCGGAGAGCGTCAGCAGTTCTTCCCCTGACAGGACACGGAGGTCCTGCGGTCCCCGGATGGACTCCAGCAGTCCCATGTACGCGCTCCCTTCGTTCGGCCGGCGGAAACTCGGTTGCGGAAAGTCGACCCGGGCGGGCGGGTGCCGGAGGTCATGGCGCCGCCCCACCGCCCTCGGCCAGCCGCATCGGCATGAAGAACACGACGTCCTCGGTCGCGCCGGTCTCCACCTCGATGTCGTGGAAGCCCCATGCGGACAGCCGTTCCAGCACCTGGTCCACCAGGACCTCGGGAACGCTCGCGCCGGAGCTGACACCCACCGAGGTCACCCCGTCGAGCCACCGCTCGTCCAACCGCGACACGTCGGGCACGAGGAACGACCGCACGCCGTTGTCACGTGCCACGTCGACCATGCGCTGGGAATTGCTGGAGTTCTCCGAGCCGACCACGAGCACCAGCTCACAGCGCGCGGCCAGGGATTTGATCCCGTTCTGCCGGTTCTGACTGGCGTAGCAGATGGTCTCGCTGCTGGGCTCGGCCAGGTTGGGGAACCGTTCGCGTACACGGCTGACGATGCCGCTCGTCTCGTCCACCGCGAGCGTCGTCTGGGTCACGTAGCCGACGGCGGTGGCGGGATCCAGGTCCAGCCGGTCGACGTCCTCGGCGGACTCGACGACGATCGTTCGCTCCGGCGCCTCGCCGCGGATGCCCTCCACCTCTTCGTGGTCGGCGTGGCCGATCAGCAGCAGGACGCGGTCGTCACGCGCGAAGCGGCGGGCCTGCTGATGCACCTTGGACACCAGAGGACAGGTCGCGTCGACGACGTCCAGCCGGCGGCTCTCGGCCTGGGCCCGCACCTGCGGGGAGACGCCGTGGGCGGAGAAGATGCAGATCGCGCCTTCGGGGACCTCCGCCTCGGAGTCGACGAACCGGGCGCCCCTGGCCTCCAGCCGGTCGACGACGTGGCGGTTGTGCACGATCTCCTTGCGCACGTAGACGGGGGGCCCGTAGAGATCCAGGGCCCGCTCCACCATCGCGATGGCGCGCTCGACGCCCGCGCAGAAACCTCGAGGCTGGGCTAGGACGACCTTCTTCCGTGCTGAAGCCATATACACCGCCGCTCGGGCGCCCGCGCACGATCTGCCGGGTCCACGTCTGGAGCTCCTGACCGGATTCATGATCGATGCTACGGCAGCGGGCGGCCACCACCCTGCAGCCGACCTGCACGATCGCGGCACACCGGGCGCCGTCCGGGACCTGCGGTGACACCCCGCCGGCCCGGACACCGGAGCACAGGCGGGGGCAAGACGCTCAGGACGTGCCGATCAGGATGCGATGTCCTTGATCTTCTCGATCAGCCGCACCCGGTCCTCGTGCGTCCTGCCGAACGGTGCCACGTTCAGCGTGCTCACCCCGGACTCCTTCAGCGCCTGGACGCGGTCGCGGACGAAGCCCTCGCTGCCGATCAGCGAGGTGCGCTCCAGCAGCTCGGCCGGCACCAGGGCGGCCGCCTCGTCCTTCTTACCCTCCAGGTAGAGGTCCTGGATCTGCTCGGCCTCCCTCTCGTAGCCGTAGCGGCGGGCCAGGTCGTTGTAGAAGTTCTTGCCCTTGGCGCCCATGCCGCCGATGTACAGGGCCGCCATCGGCCGCCCGAACTCCCGCAGCCCCGCCACGTCGTCGCCGATCGCGAGGGACGCCTGCGCGATCACGTCGAGCTCGCCCAGCTCGGGGTCGCGCCGGTCCTTGCCCGCGGCCAGCGAGGGGCCCCAGACGTCGGCGGCCTTCTCGGGCAGGTAGAAGATCGGCTCCCAGCCCTCGGCCAGCTCGGCGGTCAGCTCGACGTTCTTGGGGCCGATGGCGGCGACCACGATCGGGACGCGGGGGCGTACGGGGTGGTTGATGAGCTTGAGCGGCTTGCCCAGCCCGGTGCCCTGGTCGGGCGGGAGCGGCAGGGTGTAGTGCTTGCCGGCGTGCTCGACGCGCTCGCGCCGCCACACCTTGCGGCAGATCTCGATGACCTCCCGCGTCCGCCCCAGCGGCGCGGTGTACGGCACCCCGTGGAACCCCTCGATCACCTGCGGCCCCGAGGCGCCGATGCCGAGCGTGAAGCGCCCGTCGGAGACGAAGTCGAGCCCCGCGGCCGTCATGGCCAGCAGCGTCGGCGTGCGGGAGTAGATGGGCAGGATGCCCGAGGCGATCTCCAGCCGCTCGGTCCTGGCCGCGATGTAGCCCATCTGGCTGACCGCGTCGAACGAGTACGCCTCGGCCACGAACACGATGTCCAGCCCGGCCTTCTCGTAGTCGGCCAGTTCGGCGACCGTCTCCTTGAAACCGCCCGAGTAGTTGAGTGCCATACCGATCCGCATGCCGGGCTCCCTGTGAACCGAATGTTGTTCCGTTTCGACGCGGACAGGTTATCGCGTCCACGTGCCGGGACGGCAGCCGCTAGCGTAGATCGCGTGCTGAGTCGGGTCGTCGTCATCGTGTCCGCCGTGGTGGCCGCGGCCCTGGCGGGGCATGCGCTGATCCCCGCCTTCGGCGGGTTCACCCCGGTCCTGGAGAGCATGCTGCCCTGGGTCGGGCTGGCCGTTCCGCTGCTGCTTCTTCTCGCCGCGCTGGCACGCTCCACAGTGGCCGCCGTCGCGGCTCTGGTGCCGGGCCTGGTGTGGGCCGCGATGTTCGGCTCCACGCTGCTGGCCACGCCGCCGGGCGGCCGCAGCGACCTGGCCGTCGGCACGGTCAACGTGGGCGTGCGCAACAACGCCTCGGGCGAGGCCGTCCGCCAGATCGCCCAAGACCTCGACCTGCTGGCCGCGCAGGAGCTGACGGCCGGCGGCCCGGCGGCCAAGCAGCTCAACAAGATGTTCAGATATCGCTATCCGGTCAGCACGGTCGGGTTGTGGAGCCGCTACCCGATCAGCGACGCCAGGCCCCTCGACGTCGGCCTGGGCTGGCCCCGGGCGCTGCGCGCGGTCGTCAGCACCCCCAAGGGCAAGGTGACCGTCTACGTCATGCACCTGGCCTCGGCCAGGCCCGGGCAGACCACCACGCGCGACGCCTCGCTGGCCCGGGCGCGCAAGCTCATCGACGCCGACCGCAGCAAGCGCATCCTGCTGCTCGGCGACCTCAACACCGCCACCACCGACCGCGGCATGCGCGGGCTGACGCCGCCGCTGGTCGACGCGCAGCGGGTGGCGGGCGACGGGTTCGGCTTCACGTGGCCGGCCGCGTTCCCGATCACGCGGCCCGACCACATCCTGTTCCGCGGCATGACCGCGACCAAGGCGGGCGTGGCGCCGGCCACGGGCAGCGACCACCGGGCGGCGATCGCGTCACTCCGCCTCTAGCAGGTCCAGGTCGGCGGGGGTGTCGATGTCGGCCGGGTCGCCGTAGGCGTCGCACGGCACCTCGGTGACCAGCCCGGGATGGGCCTTCAGGTACGGCCGCGCCCCGACGTCCCCCACGGCCAGCTCGGCCACCCCCGCGAAGTGCTCGCGGCCGATCAGCACGGGGTTGCGGCGCCGGCCACCGTACGTGGCGACCGCGAGGCCGGCGCCGGAGGCGATCAGCGCACGGACCGCCTCCGGGCGGATCAGCGGCTGGTCGACCAGCGCGACCACCACCGCCCCGGCCTGCGGGGGCAGCGCGGCGAGGCCGGCGCGCAGCGACGAGCCCATGCCGGAGGCCCACTCCGGGTTGTGCACGGTCACCGCGCCGCACACCTGCGCCACGGCCGCGCCGAGCACGACCACGACGGGGTGGCAGCCGCCCTCGGCCAGCAGGCGCACGCCCCGGTCCACCAGCCGCTCGCCCGCGTACTCGACCAGCGCCTTGGGCCGGCCCAGCCGCGAGCCCCGGCCGGCGGCCAGCAGCAGCCCCGCGACCTCGCTCACGCCGACTCGTGGTGGATGCGGCCCTCCGTGGCGGACAGCGGGCGTCCGGAGCCGCCCCAGCGCAGCTGGATCAGCTCGGCGGCGATGGACACGGCGGTCTCCTCGGGGGTGCGCGCGCCTAGGTCGAGGCCGATGGGCGAGCGCAGCCGGGCCAGCTCGTCGCCGGTCAGCCCGGCCTCGCGCAGCCGTTCCAGGCGGTCCTCGTGCGTTCGGCGCGAGCCCATGGCGCCCACATAGCCGGCGCCGGTGCGCAGCGCCACCTCCAGCAGCGGCACGTCGAACTTCGGGTCGTGGGTGAGCACGCAGATCACCGTGCGCTCGTCCACGTCGACGGAGGCGAGGTAGTCATGCGGCCACTTGACCACGACCTCGTCGGCGTCGGGGAACCGCTTGGCGGTGGCGAACACCGGCCGCGCGTCGCACACCGTGACGTGGTAGCCGAGGAACTTGCCCACCCGGGCCACCGCCGCGGCGAAGTCGATCGCCCCGAACACCAGCATCCGCGGCGGCGGCGCGAAGGAGTGCACGAACACCGCCAGGTCGTCCAGCCGCCGCTCTCCCTGCGGCCCGTAGCGGCGCAGGCCGGTCAGGCCCTGGGCGAGCATGCCGCGGGCGTCGTCGTCCACGGCGTCGTCGAGGCGGCCGAGGCCGAGGGTGCCGGAGGAGCGGTCGGGCCAGACGATCCGGCGGGCGCCGACCCGGCCCGGCCCCGACACGACGGTGGCCACGGCGACGGGCTCGTGCGCCTGCACCGACGCGGCGATCTCGCCCAGCTCGGGGAACGCCTCCCGCGAGACCGGCTCCACGAAGATGTCGATGATGCCGCCGCAGGTCAGCCCCACGGAGAAGGCGTCGTCGTCGCTGACGCCGTAGCGCTGCAGGACCGGCTCGCCGAGGTCGGTGGCCAGCTCGAACACCGCGCCCTCGATACAGCCGCCTGAGACGCTGCCGACCACCTCGTCGCCGCGCACGGCCATGGACGCGCCCGGCGGCCGGGGCGCGCTGCTCCACGTGCCCACCACCGTCGCCAGTCCGAAACGGGAGCCGGACCGCCACCACTCCATGATCTCCGGCAGCACGTCACGCATGGGCGAGCCTTTCGCTGAGTTGCTCGTAGGCGGCCAGGCTGTGCCCGGCCACCAGGTCGTCGAGGTACGGCAGAGCGGCCCGCATCCCGCCCGTGAGCGGCTGGTAGTCCGCGTACCCCTTGTGAGGATTGACCCAGATTACGCGGTATGCCTGACGGGACAGCCGAGCCATCTGCGTTCCCAGCAGCTCGGGGTCGCCGCGTTCCCAGCCGTCGGAGGCGATCACCGCGATCTCTCCCCTGGCGCTGGATCGGGTGAGGAACGCGCGCAGCTCCTCGCCGAGCCGGGTGCCGCCGCTCCAGTCGGGGACGGTCCTGGACACCGCGTTGAGCGCGGTGCCGGGGTCGCGGTGGCGCAGTTCGGCGGTGATCGGGGTGAGCCGGGTGCCGACCGAGTAGACGCGGGTGGCCCGGGGCTCGCTCCTGACCAGCGCGTGCGCGAAGCGCAGCAGCGTCTCGGCGTACGGCGCCATCGAACCGCTGACGTCCACGAAGAGCACGACCTTGCGCGGACGCGTGGTGTGCCGGCGGTGGCGCAGCCTGGCCACGTCGCCCTTCCTGAGCGCCTCCCGGATGGTGCGGCGCCGGTCGAGCACGCCCCGGTGGGAGCTCTCGAACCGCCGCGAGCGCCGCCGGGCCCGCCCGGCGCGCAGCAGGGCCAGCATCCGGTGCACCTCCTCGCGCTCGGCCTCCGACAGCCGGGCCACGTCGCGGTGGCGCAGCACCTCGATCCGGCTCGCGGTCGCGGGCGCCGCCGTGCCGTCGTCGTCGCCCGTCTCGCCGTCGGCGTCGCGGGTGGCCAGGTGCCGGGTGACGCTCACGGAGGCCGTACGGGTGGAAACGGCCCGCAGCCCGCCGAAGTAGGCGGCGAAGCAGCGGTCGTAGCGGGGCAGGTCGTCGGGCGTGGCGCAGAGCGTCAGCCGCCCGGCCCAGTAGACCTCGCCGGGGTCGGTCACGTCGAGGTGGTCGAGGGCCTTGAGCAGGTTCTGGGTGCGTTCGTGATCGGCCCCGACACCCGCGGCGCGCAACGTCCTGGCGAAGCCCGTCATGGTCGCGGCCAGCTCATCCATGGCCCTGCAGCCCGCCGAGCAGCCCGTTGCCCATGACGGTGGCGACGTCCTCGCGGTATTTCAGCGCCGCCCCGAGCGTGGCCGCCGCCAGGCCGGGGTCGAGCTCCCTGGCGCCGAGCGTCAGCAGCGCCTCCGTCCAGTCGAGCGTCTCGGCCACGCCCGGCGGCTTGACCAGGCCGGCCTGCCGCAGCCGCTCGGCCGCCCGCGCCACCTGCGTGGCCAGCGTCTCGGTGCAGGCGGGCAGGCGCCGCAGCAGGATGGCGACCTCCCGGTCGAACGCCGGGTGCTCCAGCCAGTGGTAGAGGCAGCGCCGCTTGAGCGCGTCGTGCACCTCGCGGGTGCGGTTGGAGGTGACGACCACGACCGGTGGCGTCTCGGCGCGGATCGTGCCGAGCTCGGGGACGGAGATCGTGAAGTCGGAGAGCACCTCGAGCAGGAACGCCTCGAACTCGTCGTCGGCGCGGTCGATCTCGTCCACCAGCAGCACGCTGGGCTGCGTCTCGATCGCCTTCAGCAGCGGCCGGGCGATGAGGAAGCGGCGGTCGTAGATCTCGCCCTCCAGTCGGCCCACGTCGGTGATGCCGGCGGCCTCGGCGGCCTTGAGGTGGAGCAGCTGGCGGGCGAAGTCCCAGTCGTACAGGGCCTGGGCGGCGTCGAGCCCCTCGTAGCACTGCAGCCGGATGAGCGGTGCCTCCAGCAGCGCGGCGAGCGTCTTGGCCAGCTCGGTCTTGCCGACCCCCGCCTCCCCTTCGAGGAAGAGCGGCCGCCCCATCCGCAGGGCGAGGAAGGCGGCCGTGGCCAGCCCCTCGTCGGCCAGGTAGGCTTGCCGGTCGAGCAGCTCGATGAGCTTCGCCGGCGACTCGATGTCCGTTGCCCTGATTGTCCGCCCCAGCACCCCTTCAGGCTACGTCGGCGGCGGGCCGCGGGCATCACGGGATCGTCACTTCTCGCGCGCTTCGCCCCGCTCGCGGATCAGGGCCTCCAGCTCGGCGGTGGCCTGGCGGGCGCGGGCCTTCTCCGACCCCTGGATGCCCATCGCGCCGATGGTGCGCCCGTCGGAGAAGTCGATGCGCGGCCAGGGGTCGCCCACCAGGAGCGTCACCTCCAGGGCCTCCGCCCAGGAGTACCGGTGGGTGCGGACGGCGTTGACGATGGTCAGGCCCTCCTCGTCGGCCTCCACCCGCACCCGGCCGAGCAGA
Organism: Nonomuraea terrae; assembly: GCF_044465245.1. Lineage (NCBI taxonomy): Bacteria > Bacillati > Actinomycetota > Actinomycetes > Streptosporangiales > Streptosporangiaceae > Nonomuraea > Nonomuraea terrae. Next base: position 1,177,811 of record NZ_JBITLL010000003.1, read on the forward strand.
TGCAGCACGTACGCCACCGCGCCGCCGAACGCCACGATCGCCAGCCGGTCGGCCAGCTGGAACGGCTCGGCGATGTGGACGGCCATCACCACCGCCCCCACGACGATCAGCACGGCGAAGCCGTAGGCGACGATCCTTCCCCGGCGGGGGCGCCAGGTCACGGGCAGGGGCGGCGGCTTGACGAGCTCGGGCACGAGGGAAACCTACCGCAGCTCAGCGGAGGTCCCGAAGGAGGAGGGCGGTCTCCAACGCGGCAACGGTGGATTCGTACCCCTTGTCCTCTTTGCTGCCCGGGATGCCGGACCGGTCGAGGGCCTGGTCGATCGTGTCGCACGTGAGCACGCCGTTGCCGACCGGCGTCTCCTCATCCAGCGAGATCCGGGTCAGCCCCGAGGTCACCGAGTCGCAGACGTAGTCGAAGTGGGCGGTATCGCCACGGATGACCGCGCCCAGCGCCACCACCGCGTCGCAGCGGCGGGCCAGCGCCTGGGCCACCACCGGGATCTCCAGCGAGCCCGGCACCCGCAGCACCGTCGCCACGGCGCCGCTGTCGTCGCACGCCTGCACCGCCCGCGACACCAGCTGGTCAGTGATCTTGGCGTGCCAACTGGCCGCCACGATCCCCACCGTCAGTCCCGACGCGTCGGGCACCGAGATGCCCGGACGTCCTTCCCCGCTCATGAAGCCTCCGAGATGTCGTGGCCAAGCCGGTCCCGCTTGGCCTTGAGATAGCGCTCGTTGTAGGGGTTCATGGCCACGGGCATCGGCTCGCGCCCGAGGACCTTGATGCCGTAGCCGTCCATGCCCTTGAGCTTGGCCGGGTTGTTGGTGAGCAGCCGCACCGACTTGACGCCGAGGTCGGCCAGGATCTGCCCGGCGTTGGAGAACTCCCGCGCGTCGACCGGCAGCCCCAGCTCGACGTTGGCGTCGACGGTGTCGCTGCCGTTGTCCTGCAGGCTGTAGGCCTTGAGCTTGGCCAGCAGGCCGATCCCCCGGCCCTCGTGGCCGCGCAGGTAGACCACCACGCCCCTGCCCTCCTGCGCGATGGCCGACATGGCGCTGTCGAGCTGCACGCCGCAGTCACAGCGCAGCGAGCCGAGCACGTCGCCGGTCAGGCACTCCGAATGCGCCCGGACCAGGATGTTCTCGCCGTCGCCCAGATCGCCGAAGGCGAGCGCGACGTGCTCGCCGCCGTCGAGCGCGCTGGCGTACCCGTAGGCCCGCCACATCCCGTACGCGTTGGGCAGCCGCGTCTCGGCGACCCGGGTGACCATGCTCTCGGCCCGCCGGCGGTAGTCGACGAGCTGCTCGATGGAGACCAGCGCCAGGTCGTGCTCGTCGGCGAAGCGGCGCAGCTCGGGCAGCCGGGCCATGGTGCCGTCGTCGTTGACCACCTCGGCCAGCGCCCCGGCGGGCGACAGCCCGGCGAGCCTGGCCAGGTCGACGGCCGCCTCGGTGTGGCCGCGCCGGGCCAGCACCCCGCCCTCGCGGTAGCGCAGCGGGAAGACGTGGCCGGGGCGTACCAGCTCGTTGGGCTCGGTGGCGGAGTCGGCGAGCGTGCGGATGGTCCTGGCCCGGTCGGCCGCGGAGATGCCGGTGGTGACGCCGTCGCGGGCGTCCACGGTGATCGTGTACGCCGTGCGCAGGCGCTCCTTGTTGTGCACGACCATGAGCGGCAGCCCCAGCCGGTCGAGCTCCTTGCCCTCCATGGCCACGCAGATCATGCCGCTGGTGTGACGGATGGTGAACGAGCACAGCTCCGGCGTGGCCTTGGCCGCGGCGAAGATGAGGTCGCCCTCGTTCTCGCGGTGCTCGTCGTCGACGACCACGACGGGCTTGCCGGCGCGGATGTCCTCGATGGCCCGCTCGATCGGGTCGAGCGTGATGTCCGTCATCGCGCCACCGCCACGGCCAGGGCCGCCGTCCGGTATTCACGCAGCCACTTCATGAACCCGATCACCACCAGAACGAAGAAGATCCCGTACACGGCCCCGGAGACCACCAGGCCCGAGCTGAACGCGAGCGGCACCCCGACGATGTCGACGGCCACCCACACGATCCAGAAGTCCACCAGCGCCCTGCCCTGCGCCCACGTGGCCAGCGCGCTGCCGACGAAGATGTAGGCGTCGGCCGCCACCAGGAACGCGCCCTTGGGCAGCGGCTCGTGGGCGCCCCACGACAGCCCGGTCACGTAGAACAGCAGCCCGACCAGGACGGTGCCCGCCAGCAGGGCGCCGATCAGCATCGAGCGCTCCCACCACCGCGCGGGGCGGATGGCCAGCTTCGCGCCGTTCTGTGTGCCGCGCCGCCAGGCCCACCAGCCGTAGACGGCCAGGCCGGCGAACAACGCCTGCTTGAGCGCGTTGCCGGTGATCTGGGCGTTGACGGAGGCGATGAACAGCAGCACCGAGCCGGCGAACTGCACCGGCCATGTCCACATCGACGCGCGCATGGCCAGCAGGACCGTGGCCAGGGCGGCGATGTTGCCGACCAGGTCGGTCCAGAGCACGTGCGTGCCGAATATCTCGAATCCGGCCTCGGCCCAGCTCACTGCGTGGCCACCAGCCTCTCCACGTATTTCGCGATCACGTCGACCTCGAGGTTCACCACGTCGCCCACCCGGCGGTCGCCGAGGGTGGTCAGCTTCAGCGTGGTGGGGATGAGGCTCACGCCGAAGCTTTCGTCGTCAACCGTCGTGACCGTCAAACTGATTCCGTCGATGGCGATCGAGCCCTTCTCCGCGACGTAGCGGGCGAGCGCCTCCGGCAGCGAGAAGCGCAGATTGTCCCAGTTGTCGCCGGGCTCGCGGGAGAGCAGCACGGCGGTGCCGTCGACGTGGCCCTGCACGATGTGACCACCCAGGCGCTGGTCGGCGCGTACGGCGCGCTCCAGGTTCACCGCCGAGCCCTCCGCCAGCGCACCCAGGGAGCTGCGGTCGAGTGACTCCTTCATCACGTCGACGGTGAACACGTCGTCCTCGACCGTCACGACCGTGAGGCACACTCCGCTGACGGCGATCGAGTCGCCGTGCGCGGCGTCGGAGGTGACGAGCGGGCCGCGCACCGAGAGCCGGGCTCCGCCGCCCGCTTGCTCGATGGCCACCACGTCGCCTTTTTCCTCGATGATTCCGGTGAACATCACTGCTCCTTGCCGGGGTGAGGGGCGGGCCGGGCGATCAGCCGTACATCCGGGCCCATGGGTGAGATTTCGTCAAAAGTCAGGCGGTGAAGGTCGGCGATCGTGCCCGCCCCGGCCGCTCCGAGCGCGGCCGGGCCGGAGCCGAGCAGCGCGGGGGCGAGGTAGGCCACCACACGGTCGACCAGGCCCCGCGCGACGAACGCGCCGGCCAGCGTCGGGCCGCCCTCCAGGAACACGCTGACCACGTCGCGCGCGGCCAGCTCGCGCAGCAGGGCGTGCAGGTCGAGGCCGCCGTCGTGGCGCGGCAGGCGCAGCAGGTCGGCCTTGAGGTCGGTGCCGGCGTCCTCGGCCACCGCGACCAGCGTCGGCGCGGCGTCGTCGAGGACGCGGGCCGCCTGCGGCGTCCTGGCGTCGGTGTCGACCACGACGCGCAGCGGGACGCGCACGGCGCTCCCCGAGCGGGTCGCTCCAGAGCGTGCCGCCCCAGAGCCCGCCGTCTCAGGACGGGCCGTCTCAGGACGGGCCGTCAGGCGGGGATCGTCGGCCAGCACCGTGCCGACGCCCGCCATGATCGCGTCGGCGGCGGCACGCATGCGGTGCACGTCGGCCCGCGCCTCGGGTGAGGTGATCCACTGGCTGGTGCCGTCGTCGGCGGCCGACCTGCCGTCGAGCGTGGCGGCGAACTTCCACGTCACGTGGGCCCGGCCGAGCCGGGCGTAGGCGAGCCACTCCTCGTTGACCCGCTCGGCCTGCTCGGTGAGCACCCCGGAGGTCACCGCGACCCCGTGGGCCCGCAGCCGAGCCGCGCCGCCCGCCGCCTTGGGGTTGGGGTCGGGCACGGCGACCACCACGCGGGCCACGCCCGCCTCCAGCAGCGCCCGGCTGCACGGCCCCGTGCGGCCGGTGTGGTCGCAGGGCTCCAGCGTGACGTACGCCGTGCCGCCGCGGGCTCGCTCCCCCGCCTGCGCCAGGGCCACGACCTCGGCGTGCGGACCACCCGCGTACGCGTGGAAGCCCTCGCCCGCGACCCGCCCCTCGGCGTCGAGCACGACGCAGCCCACGACGGGGTTGGGGCTGGTGCTGCCATGGCCGAGACGGGCCAGCTCGACGGCGCGTGCCATGGGGGCGGCGTCGTGCGCCGGAATCTCCACCCGGGTCTCCTACTCGCCAGTAGCTCCAAGCCACGGCGGGCCCCGGGGGATCATCGTGATGCGCGAATGCACCACGTCAGGCGCCCGGCTGGGACGCCGGACACCGCGCGCGCTTCCTCCCATCCGGACTTTAACCGTCGGTCCCGGAATTTCACCGGGTCAACCGGCCGATGGCATCGGCCGGGTCGCGGACTGTCACCGCCGGTTCGGACTTTCACCGACCCCGGAGCACGCTAGCTCTTTCGGATACCAGTGTGCCATGCCGCCCCACGAGCCCGCGACGGCCCCTCCACCGCCGCGTACGCGCAGGCGAGAGCGCTCCGCCGCCGCTGAGTCTCCGGGGCCGAGCGCGTATTACTGCGCAGAACGCCGGCCGCGGCCCTGCCATCATGCGAGATCGTCCTGACGAGCGACACCCCCGCCATGAACGCCGTCCCGGCGCGTGGCGACGAGGAGAGATTCTGTGAGTACCGAGTACGCGAGGGGCATCCAACCCTCGCGACGGCGGATGCGGTCGTACGGCCTCATCATGGCCGCAGCGGCCCTGGCGGCCATGGGCTCCCTGGCGGCCGCACCGGCCTCGGCGGCCACTGCCCGGACGGTCACCCCCGTCACGGCGGCGGCCGCGCCGCCCAGCGGATCGACCACCGTGGTCAACAAGAACAGCGGCAAGTGCGTGGACGCCTTCGCGGCCGCGACCGCGGACGGCACCGCCGTCCAGCAGTACCGCTGCAACGACACCGACGCGCAGCTCTGGCGGTTCCAGCCCACCGACAGCGGCTACTACCGCGTCGGGTCGGCCCTGAACCCCGCGCAGGTCTGGGACGACAAGGACGTCTCGCCCTCCGACGGCGGCCAGATCCAGCTGTGGTCCTACTCCAACGGCGCCAACCAGCAGTGGAAGCCGGTCGACGAGGGGAACGGGTCGTTCCACTTCGTCAACCGCTTCAGCAGCAAGTGCCTCGACGTCCCCGCCGCCTCGACCGCGGACTCCGTCCGCCTCCAGCAGTACACCTGCAACGGATCGGCGGCGCAGTCGTTCAGCATGGGCGCCCCCGCCGCACCGGCTCCGGCACCGGGAACCCCCGACTTGGGCCCGAACGTCCTCGTCTTCGACCCGTCGACGCCGGCCGCCACCATCCAGAGCGCGGTCAACAGCGTCTTCGGCAAGCAGGAGCGCAACCAGTTCGGCAGCCAGCGTCACGCCCTGCTGTTCAAGCCGGGCTCGTACAACGTGAACGTGAATGTGGGCTTCTACACCCAGGTCCTCGGCCTCGGCCTGTCGCCCGACGACGTCACGATCAACGGCACCGTGCACGCCGAGGCCGACTGGTTCGACGGCAACGCCACGCAGAACTTCTGGCGGGGCGCCGAGAACCTCTCGGTCACCCCGCCCAACGCCAGTGACCGCTGGGCGGTCTCGCAGGCCGCGCCGTACCGCCGGATGCACCTGCGGGGCAACCTCGCCCTCGACGACGGCGGCTGGTCGAGCGGCGGTCTCATCGCCGACTCGAAGATCGACGGCAGGGTCGACTCCGGTTCGCAGCAGCAGTGGCTGACCCGCGGCTCCCAGATCGGCGGCTGGTCCGGCGACAACTGGAACCACGTCTTCGCCGGTGTCAGCGGCGCGCCCGCCACCGCCTTCCCCACGCCGTCGTACACCACCGTCGGCAAGACGCCGGTGACCCGCGAGAAGCCGTTCCTGTACGTCGACCAGGCCGGCGACTATCAGGTCTTCGTGCCCGCGCTGCGGCACGACGCCCAGGGCGCCAGCTGGACCTCCGGCACGACGGCGGGCGCCTCGATCCCGATCGGCGAGTTCTTCATCGCCAAGCCGGGCGACACGGCGGCCGACGTCAACGCGGCGCTGGAGGCGGGCAAGAACCTGCTGTTCACGCCCGGCGTCTACCACCTCACCGACACGATCAAGGTGACCCGTCCCGACACCGTGGTGCTCGGCCTCGGCCTCGCCACCCTCCAGGCGGACAACGGCGTCATGGCCATGTCGGTCGCCGACGTCGACGGCGTCAAGATCGCCGGCCTGCTCATCGAGGCCGGCACGACGAAGTCGCCGCTGCTGATGCAGGTCGGCCCGGCAGGCGCCGGCGCGAGCCACGCGGACAACCCGACGTCTCTGCACGACGTGTACTTCCGCGTCGGCGGCCCGATCGCGGGCAAGGCCACCCAGTCCCTCGTGATCAACAGCTCGGACGTGATCGGCGACCACATGTGGTTGTGGCGGGCGGACCATGCCGACAACGAGCACCCCGGCACCGTGGGCTGGACGACCAACACCGCGGACACCGGCCTGGTCGTCAACGGCGACGACGTCACGATGTACGGCCTGTTCGTCGAGCACTACCAGAAGTACCAGGTGATCTGGAACGGCGACGGCGGCCGGACGTACTTCTTCCAGAACGAGCTCCCCTACGACCCGCCGAACCAGTCGGCCTGGATGAACGGGACCACCAAGGGCTACGCGGCCTACAAGGTGGCCGACTCGGTCACCGCCCACGAGGCCTGGGGCCTGGGCAGCTACGCGTTCTTCAACGTGAACCCCGGTGTCGTGGAGGCGCACTCCTTCGAGGTGCCGGACAAGCCGGACGTGACGTTCCACAGCCTGATCACCGTCTCGCTCGGCGGCAAGGGAACCATCTCCCACGTGGTCAACAACACCGGCAAGGCCGCCGACTCGGGCAGCACCGAGTCCACGCTGAAGAGCTACCCGGCCGGATCGACCGGCACGATCACCAACCGGGCCACCGGCAAGTGCATCGGGGCAGCCGGCGGCAACACCGCCGACGGTACCGCGGTCGACCTCTACTCCTGCGTGGGCGACGCCACCCAGCGGTGGACCGTGAGCTCGGACGGCTCCATCCGCACCGCCGGCAAGTGCCTCGACGTCGCGAACTCCGCCACCGGCGACGGCGCCAAGGTCCAGCTCTACGCCTGCAACGGCAGCGACGCGCAGAAGTGGTACTTCACCCCCGCCTTCGACATCGTCAACCCGCACGCCGACAAGTGCCTCGACCTGACCGGCAACTCCACCGCCGACTTCACCAAGGTGCAGCTCTGGAGCTGCACCGGCGCCCCGAACCAGAAGTGGGCCGCGCCCAGCGGTCTGCCGTCGGGCGCGTCCTGACCTGACCTGACCCGGACCCGCTTCCCGGCGGGTCCGGGGAGCCCTTCACCGAGAGGCCCGTCACGCGATGACGGGCCTCTCCCGTCGTGCCGGCGTGACTGGACTCAGGCGGCCATGATGCGCTGCGCGCGGCGCGCCGCGGGGCTGTAGCGGACCTGCCCGGGGACCAGGCCGAGCCCCGTGTGCAGGGCGCGCAGCGTGGCGGTGGCCCACAGGTCGCCGAAGGGCGTGGCGGGCAGGCCGTACAGACGTCTCGCCCAGCGCGGCAGTGTCTCGAACGACAGGAACGTCAGCGCGGGCAGCGCCGGCTTGAGCGGCGTCAGCAGCAGCGGCAGCGGCGCGTTGAGCGACAGCCGCAGCGGGTGGGACGCCTCGGGGACGAACCGCAGCCCCGGCCGCTGCGCCTCGATGTAGTCGTGCAGCTCGGCCACCGACCCCGGCACGTCGTCCGCCTTCAGCCCCACCACCTCGGCGGCCCGCCGCCACTCGGCGACGAACGCGTCGGCCTCGTCGTCGGTCAGCCGCACCCCGGCGCGCCGGGCGACCGACAGGTAGGAGTCGACCTCGCCCACGTGCACCCAGCGCAGCGCGTCGGGTTCGTCCAGACGGTACGTGGCGCCGGTGTCGGGGTCGTGGGCGGTGAGCGTGGCGTGGATCTTGCGAACCCGGCGGCCGGCGCGCTCGACCTCCTCGGTGCTGCCGTACGTACGGACCCGGACGAACTCCGTGGTCCGCACGAACCGCGACCAGGCCTCGTTGGGGTCGAGAAGCGCGGAGTTCTGCAGGACGCCGCGCATCGCCCGCGGGTGCAGCCCCTGCATGAGCAGCGCGCGGATGCCGCCCACCAGCAGGATCGGCTCACCCATCACCCGCCAGGTCACCGAGCGGGGACCGAAGATCCCATGGTCGCCCATACGTCAGAAACTACCCGGACGGGCAGGGGTTCATGTAGCAAGCGCACGATTGGCCGCGGCGCGCAGGGAATCGACGGCGGCCTGCGGGTCGGAGGCGCCGTAGACGGCGCTGCCCGCCACGAACACGTCGGCTCCGGCCTGCGCGCAGCGCTCGATGGTGCCGGCGTCGACCCCGCCGTCGACCTGCAGCCAGATCCGGCCGCCATGGCGCTCGACGAGCTCGCGGGCCCGGCGCACCTTCGGCAGCACGACGTCGAGGAACTTCTGCCCGCCGAAGCCGGGCTCGACGGTCATGAGCAGCAGCATGTCGATCTCACCGAGCAGGTCGGCGTACGGATCGACGGGGGTGGCCGGGTTGAGCGCGAGGCCCGCCCTGGCGCCGAGCGAGCGGATCTCGCGCAGCGTGCGGATGGGGGCCCTGGCCGCCTCGGCGTGGATGGTCACGCTGCCGGCCCCCGCCTCCGCGTACTGCGGCGCCCAACGGTCGGGGTCGGCGATCATGAGATGGCAGTCGAGGGGCGTCGCGGTCGCCTTGCGCAGCGCCTCCACCACGGGCAGCCCGAGCGTCAGGTTGGGCACGAAGTGGTAGTCCATGACGTCGACGTGCAGCCAGTCGGCGTTGGGCACGGCGGCGGCCTCGTCGGCCAGCCTGGCGAAGTCGGCGGCGAGGATGCTGGGCGAGATCTGTACGGCCATGATGGCTCAGTCTATTGACATCCTCCGGCCCCGGCGGAGCAGGCTACCTCGCGACTTCGTGGGGGACGGGCCGCCGCCGCGGAGCCGGCGACATGAGGCCCAGCTTGATGAACAACAACGGCGCGCCCACCTGCACCCACAGCGTCAGCAGGGCGTAACTCAGGTAGGTGGCGGCGAGGGTCTCGGGGAGCACTTCGCGTTCGGCGTACCAGATGAGCAGCGCCACCGTCATGCCCAGCGCCCAGCGGGCGGTGCGCACGGCGGGCGGCCCGCCCGCGTCGAACCACCCCAGCCGGTACATGATCGACGCGCCGGCCAGCGTGCCGAGCAGCACGCCCGACATGACGACGACGGTCTCCAGGCTCCCGGGATCGACCATCCCCGCGGGCCCCCACGCCCGCGGACGCGTCCACCCCGCGTACGGGGCGTTGGCCAGCAAGGCCGCGCCGATCAGCGCGCCCGACAGGAGCACGGAGACGCCCAGCTGCGCCCACAGGGCCTGCCCCCGCCACCAGGTCACCGCGGGCCGCTCCGCCTTCCCGACGACCACCAGGACGGCCGCCCCGAGCGCCACACCGACCACCACGTCGGAGATGAAGTGCACCCCCAGGTACACCCGGCTCAAGCACACCAGCGCGAGCACCGTTCCAGCCGTCACCCATGCCCAGGGCCGCCCCACCTCGCCCGCGACCCGTCCGAGCGCGGCCGTGCCCGTCTGCGCGTGCCCCGACGGCATCCCGAAGGAGTCCTCGACGGAGATCGCCCGCACCCTGGCGTCGATCCAGTACGGCCGCGGCTGGTGGAAGGCGAGCTTGGCGATCGCGTTCACCGCGGCCGCCAGCAGCACGGTCAGCCCGAGCCGCAGCGCGAACGCCGGATTGACACACCAGTAGAGCACCGGCAGACAGAGCAGGAAGAACGCGTCCGCCCCGAACACCGACACCAGCTCCAGCACGGGCCGCACCGCGTCAGGCCACTGCTGAAGCCAGACGATCGCCCCGAGCTCCGCCTCACGCAATTCATCCACAAATGCCACGCCGTCGATCTGACCACACCATCCCGCCCGCTGTTCCCGATCACCGTGAAACGACACGCCGACCAGTCACCCACGCACGCCGCACCACCGCCGGCGGCCCGGCGGACGCCACCTTCCGTGGACACCGGCGCCGCACCCCGAAGCCAGGGCACCGGCCCGGCAAGCCCCCCAACGCTGAGCCCCGTACGCCGCCGGACCTCAACGGGAAGCCCGACCGCACCGCGGCTCCTGCTCCTCCACGCGCGACATGCCGCCGGCGGCGCCATGCAGGTGCCCGGTCGCGGCCACCGTGCCGGCGCCGTGCCGGCGCCGTGGCGGCCGAGCCTCGCCGGACGACCGGAGCGGGGAGCCCGACCGGAACGTCGACGTCAGCCGTCCCCGGCTTGCTCGTCCACCAGGGTCTCGCCGAGGGCCCGGCCGGCCCAGGAGCCTCGGCCGGGCTGTGGCCCACCGGCCCCGGCCGTCCGGTCAGGGGAGTTTGCGCAGCAGGGCCAGGAACATGGCGTCGGTGCCGTGGCGGTGGGGCCAGAACTGGGCGTGCGGCCCGTCGCCGAGTGCGTCGACCTCGGGCAGGTAGGCGCGGGCGTCGAGCTGCTCGACGTCGTTCCTGCGCGCCAGCACGTCACCGATGACCACCCGGGTCTCCGCCAGGTGCGGCGAGCAGGTGACGTACGCCACGACACCGCCGGGCCGTACGGCGTCGAGGGCCGCGGCGAGCAGGCTGCGCTGCAGCTTGCCCAGGTCGGCGATGCCGGCAGGGTCACGCCGCCAGCGGGCCTCGGGCCGCCGCCGCAGCGCGCCCAGCCCGGTGCAGGGCGCGTCCAGCATGACCCGGTCGAACACCCCGGGCCGCCACGCGGGCTCGGTGCCGTCAGCGGTGATCACGGCCGCGTCCCGGGTGGTCTCCCACACCAGCCGCGCCCGGTGATGCTGCGCGTCGGACGCCAGCACCCGCGCCCCACCGGAGAACGCCTCAGGCCCGGCGCCCACGTCGGAGACCCCACCGCCGGCGCCCGCTGAAGCCGCACCGGCAACCCCGGCGGGCCCGGCCTGGCGGGCTGCCGGAGCTTCGTCTGACGCGCCGGCACCGCCCGGGGGCCGCATGCCGGCGAGGTCGCCGTGGGTGGCGATGGCGTCGAGGAGACCTGCCTTGCCGCCGGGGCCCGCGCACATGTCGAGCCACAGCTCGCCGCCTCCGTCGCGGGCGACCGGCACCCGGGTCAGGGCGAGCGCGACGAGCTGGCTGGCCTCGTCCTGTACGGCGGCGCGGGTCTCGGCCACGGCCTTGATCTGGCCGGGGTCACCTTCACGCAGGTAGGCGGCGTACGGGGAGTAGCGACCCGGCATGGTGCCGGCCGCCTCCAGCTCCTCCACGGAGCTGCGCCCAGGACGCGCCACCAGCGTCACCAGGGGCCGGGCGTTGTCGGCCTCCAGGAGCTCGGCCAGCTCCTCGGGCGACCCCAGCGCGTCGCGGAACGCCGAGACGATCCACCGGGGGTGACCGTGGGCGACGGCGAGGTGGCCGACCGGGTCGTCGGCCGGGTCGGGCGCGATGATCGGCAACCACTCGTCGAGCGTCCTGGAGCCGATCTTGCGCAGCACCGCGTTGACGAACTTCGCCGCACCGGGGCCGATGCGCAGGCGTACGAGATCGACGGTGGTGCCGACGGCGGCGTGCGGCGGCACGCGCATGCGCAGCAGCTGGTGGGCGCCGAGCCGCAGCGCGTCGAGCACGTCGGGGTCGGGCTCCCGGTCGCTGCACATGTCGATGACGGCGTCGTACGTGCCGAGGCCGCGCAGCGTGCCGTAGGCGAGCTCGGTGGCCAGCGCGGCGTCGCGTCCCTTGATGCCACGGTCACGCAGCAGCCGCGGCAGCAGCAGGTTGGCGTAGGCGTCACGCTCTCCCACGGCGCGCAGGACGTCGAACGCCGCGTTGCGCGAGGGGTCGCGCGCCGGCCTCCGCGGCCCCCGCCCGTCACCGCCACCGCCCCCTGGGGACCGCCGCGCTCCGCCGCCGGCACCTTGAGAGCGTCCGGAGCCGCCGCCGGCTCCCTGGGACCGCCGCGGACCGCCACCCCCTGGGGACTGTGCGGAACCGGCCCCCGGGGAACGTCGCGGGCGGTCGTCGCCGCTTCCGGATCCCTGGTGCCCTCTGGTCGTCATGCGCTCAAACCTTCGCCTACGGCCTGGACGGCAGGCCGCCGGGCATCGTGTACGTGACTGGCCTCGATATTACCCTCCGCGCCCCAGAAGGCACGATCTGTCACGCGAAGACCTCTTTGCCCTCTGGGCGAACTCCGCGGGCCCACTCGCCCGCTCCCATCAGCCGCTTGCCCTGCGGCTGCACCTCGCCCAGCTCCACCGCGTCGGTGGCCGTGCCGACCAGCACCGTCGTCTTGGTCGCGACGATCTGGCCGGGCGCGAGCCGCTCGCCGGTGATCAGCCGGACCGGCCCCACCTTCACCCGCTGGCCGCGGAACTCCGTCCAGGCGCCGGGGTTGGGGCTGCAGGCCCGGATGAGCCGGTCGACGTGCATGGCGGGCTTGGCCCAGTCGATCCGGGCGTCGTCCACGTTGATCTTGGGTGCGATGGTCACGCCGTCGGCGGGCTGCGGCCTGGCCTCCAGGGTGCCGTCCTCGACGCCGTCGAGGGTGGCGGCGAGCAGCCCGGCCCCCGAGACCGACAGCCGCTCCAGCAGCGTGCCGCTCGTGTCGCCGGCGCGGATCTCCTCGGTCACGACGCCGTAGACCGGCCCGGCGTCCAGCTCCTTGACGAGCTGGAACGTGGTCGCGCCCGTGATCGCGTCGCCGTGCAGGATCGCGTGCTGCACCGGAGCGGCCCCGCGCCAGGCGGGCAGGATCGAGAAGTGCAGGTTGATCCAGCCGTGCCGGGGCACGTCGAGCGCCGACTGCGGCAGCAGCGCGCCGTAGGCGACCACCGGGCAGCAGTCGGGCTCCAGCGCCCGCAGCCGGTCGAGGAACGCGGGGTCGCCGGCCTTGGGCGGGCGGAGCACCTCGATGCCCGCCTCCTCGGCGAGCGCGGCCACCGGCGACGGGTGGACCTTGCGGCCACGCCCCGACTGGGCGTCAGGACGGGTGACCACGGCCACGACGTCGTGGTGGGGCGAGTCGATCAGGGTGCGCAGGGACGGCAGCGCCGTCTCGGGTGTGCCCGCGAAGACCAGACGCATGCTCTCAGAGCGCCCTTCCGCCGGTCGGGTGGGGCGAGGCCTTGACCACGGGGGCGGACAGGCCGCTCCACTCCGCCTCGCGCACGGCCTTCATGGCGAGCTTGCGCTGCTTCGGGTCCATGCGGTCGATGAACAGGACGCCGTCGAGGTGGTCGGTCTCGTGCTGGAAGCAGCGCGCCATCAGGTCGGTGCCCTCCAGCACGACCGGCTCGCCGTACACGTTGAAGCCCTTGGCCACGGCGCGGATGGCGCGCGGCGTCGGGAACGACAGGCCGGGGAAGGACAGGCAGCCCTCCTCGCCCTCCTCGTCGATCTCCGGCGACAGGTCGAGGTCGGGGTTGATCAGGTGGCCGAGCTGCTCGTCGACGTAGTAGGTGAACACGCGCAGCCCGACGCCGATCTGCGGGGCCGCGAGGCCGGCGCCCGGGGCGTCCATCATCGTGTCGGTGAGGTCTTTGACCAGCTTGCGGAGCTCCTTGTCGAAGTCGACGACCGGGGCCGCCGGGGTACGCAGCACCGGATCTCCGAACAGCCGGATCGACTGGATCGCCAAGGGGTTCACTCCGTTTCGTCGAGCGTGGATCAGCCGCCCAGTTTAGTGCAGGTATGGACCCTCTACCGGCCCGCGCCCCGCGAACGCGCGTGCGCCAGCGTACGGGCCTTCAGCGCGGCCTTGCGGGCCGCCTTCACCACGGCCTGGTCGTCGTGGGCGGCGGCGAGCATGTCGAGCACGGCGATCGTGTCGGGGTGGCCGACCGCGGGCATCTGGCCGACCAGCCGGATCAGGTCCTCGCCCGGCTCGGGCGTGTCGATGCGGCCGGCGGCGGGCCCCGACATGTGCATGAGGGCCGCGAGGGAGTCGACCGCGATCCAGGTGTGGTCGTCGGGGCCGAGCGTCGGCGCGTCGAGGTCGCGGATGTGCAGCCAGGAGGCGGCGTAGCGGCGCATGAGCGGGTGGTCCAGCGCCTGCCGGACGGGCGCCTCGGCCTCCGGCCCCAGCTCCTCCAGGATGGCGCCGACCGCGCCGCGCTGGCCGGCGGTGCCGGACGCGGCGATCTCGACCAGCTCGCGGGCGGCGGACTCGGGCGAGCGGCGCTCCAGCCACCCGGCGACGGCGCTCTGCGTGGCACTGCCGTTGACCAGGGCCGCCACCAGCTCGGCCGCCGACAGGTCGGCGAACACCTCGACCTCGGCGGTGGTCGGCGCGTCGTGGCCCTCGCGCAGCAGGTCGCGGCGGACGGCCCACACCCCGAGCGGGGTGAGCGCGGTGCGCCCCGCCGCCGTCTGCTCGACCAGCCCGCAGTACGTCAGCAGCGACAGCGCCTCCAGCAGTTCGCCCGGCAGCGCGGCGGCCAGCTTGCGCATCTCGGCCGGGCCGGGCGCGCACGCCACCTCGTGGGACTGCAGGATGCCGCGCGCGAGGTTGGCGGTGGCGACGCCGGAGCGTACGGAGTAGATCGTGGCGAGCATCTCGGCCAGGTGGCCGTCGACCACGGCCGAGCCGGTCAGGCCGTCGTCGGCGCGGTCGAGGACGTCCATCACGACGCCGTCCCAGAACTCCAGCGTGGCTTCGACGGTGAGCCGCATCGACAGCGGCCCCCGCGACGCGCGCCCGCCGATGATCTGCAGCAGGCCGGTGTTGACCGCGACGATCCAGATCAGGCGCAGCCGGGAGGCCGGCACGCCGAGCTCCGCGGCGGCGGCCGCGGCGTCGGCGTCCGTCAGGTGCCCCTCGGGGACGACCGCGCGGGTGCCCGTCCAGCCGGTGAGCCGGATCGCGTCGGCCACCAGCGGCACCTCGGGCACCGCCCGGGCCAGCTCGGCGTCGGACGCCAGCGGGACCGGCGGGAACGTCAGCGCCTCCCGCTCCGCGCGAGTCTCCTCAAGGGGCCGCGGAGGCACGACGGCCTGCTCATCGATCAGCTTGCGCAGCTCGGCGAGTTCGAAGACGTTGTTTGCCACCCACGAAACTTACTGCACAGCGGTCACGTGAGCGTACTCAACGGATGGCTCGGGACCGGGCTTTGAACGCCGCCTTGCGCGCGGCCTTGGCGACCGTGCCGTCCGTGATGGAGCGCCCGAGGAGCTCCAGAACCTCGACCACGTCGGGATGGTCGACCCGCCACATCTCCTCGATCACGTGGGCGGGCGGGCCGGAGGCCGCCATGTTCTCGGCGAAGTTGTCCGGGTCCTCCTCGGCCGCGGGCATGGCCAGGGCGAGCATGTCGACGCTGACCCACAGCAGCTCCTCCTGGGTGAGCGAGGGCGCGGGCAGCCCCCTCGCGGCCAGCCAGTGGATGGCGTGCGGCCGCAGCTCCTGGTCGTCGAGGTAGGCGCGCACCTGGGCCTCCGCCCCGGAGCCGAGACGGTCGACGATGGTGATGGCGATGCCGCGGGCCACGGCGGGCGCGCCCGAGGCGGCGGCGAGCAGCTCGGCGGCGGCCTCGCCGGGATCGCGACCGGCCAGCCAGCGGGCGATGTCGGCCTCGGCCAGCTCGGCGGGCACGCCTTCGAGCAACCCTTCGATGAGCTCGTGCGCGTCGGCCTCGGCCAGGTCGGGGGCCAGCGGGGCGTCCATGCCGAGGGCCAGGTAATGTGCACGCAGCGCCCAGAGGGCGTGCGGGGTGAGCTCGGCGGTGTCGCCGTCGGTGTCGACCATGCCGCACCAGACCAGCCGGTCGAGCACGGCGGGCAGGTCGGCGGGGGTGTCGCCGGAGATCTCGTCGAGGTAGTCGCCGATCACGGTGACGGGCACCCGCACCTGGAGGCGGTAGAGCATGTCGAACAGGTCGTAGAGGCCCTCGTCGAGCTCGGGCGAGCCGGTGACCGCGCCGCCGGTGTCGTGGTCGAGCATCCGGGCCACGCGCTCGGACCAGGCGTTCAGCGGGTCGCCGCCGGCCGGCAGCGGCTCCTCGGCCAGCATCGGCACGGTCGCGAGCCCGGCGCGCAGCTCCTCGGTCTCGGCCAGCCGCACGGCGGGCAGCGGCGTGCAGCCCGGGCAGTCGCAGGGCGCCTCGCCCAGGTCGGGCAGCTCGCCGGCGGGGATGGCGACCGACTGCTCGAGCGACTCGGGACCGATCGAGCTGAACAGGCTCTTGGCCATGCCGAAGTTCGCCGGGTCGGCGAGGGCCTCGACCATGCGCGGCGCGATGTCGTCGAGCCGCTCGTGCATGCGCGCGGCGGTCTGGGCGCTCACCTTGCCGGCCTCGCTCAGGTAGCCGACGAGTGTGCGGGCCGCGGCGACGGTCTCGGACGCGCTCTCGGGCGGCGCGATGACCTTGCGCGGGTAGATGGACAGCAGCAGCTCGTCAAAGGTCTCCGGGGCGAAGTCACCCAGTTCGTTGACGTTCAGATAGTCGCTGGCGTAGTCGCAGAGCAGGCGGACCTCGTCCGCGTCAACCTCGACGCCCCGCGTGCTCCCCCAAGCGCGCAGGTCGTCGATGGCTTGGTTCACCCATTCGATCGACACAGAGGCACGCTAACGGCTGGCCAACGGATGAGCGAATCGGGGAAAGGGTCTAAATCAGGTCGAGGGGGTCGACACTCACCCTCACGACATCAGGCGTCTTACGCGCCGCACGCACCCCGCTGGCCCCTTTGAGCGCGGCGGCCAGGGCCGCGCCGCCCGACCGGCGTATCCGGATCATGGCGCGCTCCTGCCCGGAGTCGTCCACCGGGACGGGGCCGAGCACCTGGGCCTCGGGCGGGAGGCGTACCTCGTCGAGCATCTGCCGGACCGCGGCGGGCGCGCCGGTGAGCGTGGCCATCCGCACGGCGGGCGGGAACCCGAGCTCGGCGCGGTCGCCGAGCTCGCGCTCGGCGTGACCGACCGGATCCCACCTGATCAGAGCCTGTACGGCGGGCAGCCCGGCGTCGCCGAGCACCACCAGCTCGGCGGCGGGGCGCAGCAGGGCGGCGGCGTTCATCCACCGGCGCACCGCCTCCTCGCCCGCCCGCAGGTCCGCCCGTCCGAGCAGGGCCCACCCGTCGAGCAGCACGGCCGCCGCGTAACCGCCCTCGGCCACGGGCTCGGCGCCCGGCGTGGCGACGACGAGCGCGCGGGCGTCCGGAACCGACGCGAGGACGCCGTCGCGTCCGGAGGTGCGCACCGGCACGGACGGGAAGGCCCGCCCCAGCTCCTCGGCGGTACGGCGGGCGCCGGTGACCACGGCGCGCAGCCGGGGGCTGCCGCAGGACGGGCAGCGCCACGCCGCGTCCACCCGGCCGCACCAGCGGCAGTAGGGGGCCGTGTGACCGGCTCTCAGGGCGAGTGGCCCGTGGCAGCGCGGCTCCCCCTCGCCCGAGGGCGGAACCGCGTGGATCTCCGCCGTCATCCCGGCAGGCGCCTGCGGCCATCCGGCCGCCCTCCCACGCGTGCCGGCCTGGTCCCGGTCGTCCGGCGCCCGCTCCCCCGCGCCGCCCAGCTGGATCGCCCCCGCCATCGCCGAGCCGGCGTCCGGAGGCGCGACCCGCCTGGTCGGAGGCAGGACGCAGCGGGCGGGCGTACGGCAGTGGCGGCAGGCCAGGGCGGGCAGGTAGCCGCGCCTGGGCACCTGCACCAGCACCGGGCCGCGCTCCAGGCCGTGGCGCAGCGCCCGCCAGGCGATGCTGGGCAGCCGGGCCTGCCGTGCGGCCTGGTCCTTGGCCAGCTCGGCGTCCTCTCCCGCGGGGCGTACGCGGGGCGCGAGACTCCTGATCGTCGTACGGGCGGCCACGATGGGCCGGGCCCAGCCGGTCGCGACGAGCTGGGTGGCCTCGGCGGTACGCGCGTAGCCGCCGATCAGCATGGCCGCCCCGGCCCGGTGGGCGCGCAGCCCGAGCACCTCGCGCGCGTGCGGGTAGGGGGCCAGCCGTTCGGCGTGCAGGTCGTCGCCGTCGTCCCAGATGGCCACCAGGCCGAGATCCGCGACGGGGGCGAACATGGCGGTACGGGTGCCGACGACGGCGCGTACGTGGCCTCTCAGCACCTTCAGCCACCGCCGGTAGCGCTCGGCCGGGCCGAGGTCGGCGGTGAGCGCGACGTGCCTGCCGGGGCCGAGCATCCGGGCGAACGCGGCGTCCGCCAGCGCGACGTCCTTGCCGTCGGGCACCACGACGACCGCTCCCCTGCCGCCGTCGAGGGTGGCCAGCACCGCCTCGGCCAGCTCGGTCACCCACCCCCTGGCCCCGGGCAGCGCCGACCACACGGCGCGGGGCGCGCGCCCGTCGCGCAACGCCTTCAGGAACGACCGCCCGGCGGGGTAGGCGTCCCACGCGCTCGCCACGGAGGGGCCCGGCTCCGGGGAAGCCTCTTTCGCGGCCGCCGCAGCGGCCTCGGACGGCTCAGGGGCCGGTTCGGCTTCGGCCTTGGCGTGACGCGGCGGGATCGCCAGGCGCAGCACGTCGGTGAGCGTGCCCGCGTACCGGTCGGCGACCGCCCTGGCCAGTCCGGCGATCTCCGGGGTGAGCACCCGCTCCGGGGAGACCACACGTTCCAGCGGGGTCAGTTTGCCCTCGTGGTCGCTCGCGCCGACACGTTCGAGCAGGAACCCGTCGACGAGCTTGCCCGCGAACCGCAGCCGCACCCGCACCCCGGGCTCGGCGCTCTCGTGCAGGGTGGCGGGCACCAGGTAGTCGAAGGGCCGGTCGAGGTGCGGGAGCGGGCTGTCGACCACGACCCTGGCCACGGGCCGCTCAGGCGCGGCGACGGGGGCCCCTCTGGTGTCCTTCGCCGACACCGGGGGCCGCACGGCTTCGAGCGGCAGGAGGGCGTCGTCGGAGGAGTGGGTCACGCCTAACGTCTACCAGACCCCGCCACCCGCGACGTCCACGCGCACGGCGACCACCTGCGGGAAGCACGCAGACCGGTGCCGCGTCGTGGCGAAGCGGCACCGGTCGGGCGAGGCTCCCGCGGGGGAAGCCGGACGATCAGAGGCCGGCGGCGTTGCGCAGGGTCTCGGCGCGGTCGGTGGACTCCCAGGAGAAGCCCTCGCGGCCGAAGTGGCCGTAGGCGGCGGTCTCGGAGTAGATCGGGCGCAGCAGGTCGAGGTCGCGGATGATGGCGGCCGGGCGCAGGTCGAACACCTGGAGCACGGCCTCCTGGATCTTCTCCACGGGCACCTTCTCGGTGCCGAAGCACTCCACGAACAGACCCACCGGCTCGGCCTTGCCGATCGCGTAGGCCACCTGCACCTCGCACCGGTCGGCGAGCCCGGCGGCCACGACGTTCTTGGCGACCCAGCGCATGGCGTAGGCGGCCGAGCGGTCGACCTTGGAGGCGTCCTTGCCCGAGAAGGCGCCGCCGCCGTGGCGGGCCATGCCGCCGTAGGTGTCGATGATGATCTTGCGGCCGGTGAGGCCGGCGTCGCCCATCGGGCCGCCGATCTCGAAGCGGCCGGTCGGGTTGACCAGCAGGCGGTAGCCCTCGGTCTGCAGGTCGAGGTCGGCGAGCACGGGGTCGACCACGTGCTCCTTGATGTCGGGCGTCAGCATTTCCTTGAGGTCGATCTCGGCCGCGTGCTGCGTGGAGACGACCACGGTGTCGAGCCGGATCGGCGTGTCGCCGTCGTATTCGATCGTCACCTGGGTCTTGCCGTCGGGACGGAGGTAGGGCACCGTGCCGGTCTTGCGCACCTCGGACAGCCGCTGGGCGAGCCGGTGGGCCAGCGTGATCGGCAGCGGCATCAGCTCGGGGGTCTCACGGCAGGCGTAGCCGAACATGAGGCCCTGGTCGCCGGCGCCCTGGCGGTCGAGCTCGTCGTCGTCGCCGTCGACGCGGTGCTCGTAGGCGTTGTCGACGCCCTGGGCGATGTCGGGCGACTGCGCTCCGATGGACACCGACACGCCGCACGAGGCGCCGTCGAAGCCCTTGTGGGAGGCGTCGTAGCCGATCTCCAGGATCTTCTCCCGGATGACGCCGGGGATGTCGACGTAGGTCTCGGTCGTGACCTCGCCTGCGACGTGGACCTGGCCGGTGGTGATCAGCGTCTCGACCGCGACCCGGCTCTTGGGGTCGTCCTTGAGCATGGCGTCGAGAATCGCGTCACTGATCTGGTCGGCGATCTTGTCCGGGTGGCCCTCTGTGACCGACTCGGAGGTGAACAGGCGACGTGACAACTCAGTGGCTCCTCATGCAGCGGCTGCTGACGAATGTTAGGCCCGGGGCGGATGGGCGTGCTCGGGCCTGGCCGAAGTCTAGCCCTACCGGGCACCGAGTCGCGAAACCGTCCACCTACTGTCTCCTATCACAGTTCGGGCAGCGGATCCGGCGGGAGACTCTCCGGCGCGAAGATCTCCGCGTCGGCGGCCGAGACCACCGAGGCGTACTCCTCGTCGAACTCGAACACCCGCGAGCCGAGCTCGATCACCGGCCCTGGCCGGATCGGGCCGAGCCTGGTGTGCCGCGGGAACTCCGCGACCACCGACACCGGCCGATCGGTGCGCAGCGTCCGGGTGGCGAGCACGGATATGGCCGAGGCGGTGACGACGACGAGGAAGTTCCCCGAGCCCGCCGGCCCCGCGGAGAAGGCCGGGAAGACGTAGTGGATCTCCCCTTGGTCGCCGAGCAACGTCCTACAACGATCCCTGACAGCAGAACCCACCGGCATTCCATCCCCCTTTGCCCCAAGTATCCGCAGGCGTACGGGGGTGTCGCAACAGGTGATCAGGTAACTGCCTATAAACGGATTGCACACTGAAAGAGCGGCGTGTCCGTTTATCGATATCGGACGTGTCAGGAAAGGCGAGCGGCCACGAGGTCCCACACGGCGTCGGCGAGGTCTTCCTTGGGCCCGAACGGCACCTCGACCGGCTCTCCGCCCGCCACCAGCACGGTGGCCGCGTTGTCGGGGGTGCCGAACACCAGCCCCTCCCCCACCTGGTTGACCACGAGCAGGTCGCAGCCCTTGCGGGCGAGCTTGGCCTGCCCGTTGGCGAGCACGTCGTCGGTCTCGGCCGCGAAACCGACGATCACGCCGGGGCCCTCCGCGCCGGCCCGCGCGGCCCCTGCCGCGCGGCGCCGCTCGCCCAGCTCGGCGAGGATGTCGGGGTTCTTCGCCAGCCGGATGGGCTCGGGCTCGCCGTCCGTTTTCTTGATCTTGGAGCCCTGGCGTGTCGCGGGCCGGAAGTCGGCCACCGCGGCGGCCATGACCACCGCGTCGGCGCCCGCAGAGGCCTCGAGCACCGCCTCGCGCAAGTCCGCGGTCGACTCCACCCGCACGATCTTGGCGCCGGCGGGGTCGGGCAGCGTCACGTTGGCCGCCACCAGGGTCACCTCGGCGCCCCGCGCGACGGCCGTGCGGGCGAGGGCGTAGCCCTGCAGGCCGGAGGAACGATTGCCGATGAAGCGCACGGGGTCGATCGCCTCGCGCGTGCCGCCGGCGGAGACCACGATCCTGCGCCCGGCGAGGTCGAGCGGCCGGCCGCGCAGCACGCGCAGGCAGACCTGGAAGATCTCGGCCGGGTCGGGCAGCCGCCCGGGGCCGGTGTCGGCGCCGGTGAGGCGCCCCACGGCGGGGTCGATGACGACGGCGCCGCGCTCGCGCAGCGTCGCGACGTTGGCCCGGGTCGCGGGGTGCTGCCACATCTCGGTGTGCATCGCGGGCGCGAACACCACCGGGCACGTGGCTGTCAGCAGCGTGTTGGTCAGCAGGTCGCCGGCCAGCCCGTGGGCCGCCCTGGCCAGCACGTCGGCGGTCGCGGGCGCCACGACGACGAGGTCGGCCCCCTTGCCGATCCGCACATGGGGGACCTCGTGAACGTCGTCCCACACCTCGGCCGAGACGGGGTTGCCCGACAGGGCGGCCCAGGTGGGCGCGCCCACGAACTTGAGGGCCTCGCGGGTCGGGACGACCCGCACCTCGTGCCCGGATTCGGTGAGCAGCCGCAGCAGCTCACACGCCTTGTACGCGGCGATGCCGCCGCTGACGCCCAGGACGACCTTCATCGAAGGGGTCAGACCGCGCCTTCGATGGGCTCGGCGTTGAGCAGCCCCTCGGAGACCTCGCGCAGTGCGATGGACAGCGGCTTCTCCTGAGCGTGCGTCTCGACCAGCGGCCCGACGTATTCCAGCAGGCCCTCGCCGAGCTGGGAGTAGTAGGCGTTGATCTGGCGGGCGCGCTTGGCACCCATGATCACCAGTGAGTATTTGCTGTCGACGATGTCGAGCAGCGCGTCGATCGGCGGGTTGGTGATGCCCTCCGCGGCCGGGGTGGTGCCTGCCACGATTGTCAGACCTCTCGGTTGGTGGTTGTCGTGACCCCCTGAGGGTCAGTCATCAAGGCTATCAGCCGGCGACACACGTCTTGGACGCTTGTGTTGACCAAGGTGAGGTCGAATTCGCCCTCGGCGGCCATCTCGATCCGCCCGGCCTCCAACCGGCGCGCGATGACGTCCTCAGGCTCGGTGCCGCGCCCGCGCAGCCGCTTCTCCAGCTCCTCCCAGCTCGGCGGGGCCAGGAACACCAGCAGCGCCTCCGGCATGCTCCTGCGTACCTGCCTGGCGCCCTCGAGGTCGATCTCGAGCAGCGTCGGGACGCCGTCGGCGAGCTTCTTCAGCACCGCCTCGCGCGGGGTGCCGTAGCGGTTGCCCGCGAACTCCGCCCACTCCAGCAGCTGGCCCGCCTCGACCAGCCGGTCGAACTCCTCGCCGTCGACGAAGAAGTAGTGGACCCCGTTGACCTCGCCGGGCCGGGGTCTCCTGGTGGTCACCGAGACCGACAGCCACACCTCGGGGTGTGCCCGCCGGAGCTCGGCGACGACCGTGGACTTGCCGACGCCTGACGGCCCTGACAGGACCGTCAGCCGCCGCTCGCTCAAGGGCAGGAAGTCGTCCTCCGCTCCTGATCCGAGCGCCTCATGGGCACTGACGTCGCCGGACCAGGACCTCTCGGTCACTTCCTACCCCCCGTTGAACCTGCGCTTTCGTGTGGAACAGAGACTAGCTCTCGTTGCCACCGAACTCGCGCTCGAGGGCGGCCCGCTGGTTCGCGCCGAGGCCCCGCACGCGGCGGGACTCGGCGATGGCGAGCCGCTCCATGAGCTGCTTGGCGCGGACCTTGCCGACGCCAGGGAGCGATTCCAACAAGGCCGACACCTTCATCTTGCCGATGACGTCGTCGGCCTGCCCATCCTTGAGCACCTCAGCCAGAGAAACCGCGCCATGCTTGAGCCGGTTCTTGACCTCGGCACGCTCTTTACGGGCCTTTGCAGCCTTCTCCAGGGCTGCGGCGCGCTGCTCGGGGGTCAGGGGAGGAAGAGCCACGCCGGGTCACCTCGAATTTCTGTCGATGTACTCGGACGGGAAGGGAAACTAGCTGGTCATCGCCCCCTAAGCAACGTCAAGAGCGGTTTCTCTCGCGACAAAATCCACTTCATCACTGTGCGTGATCGTAAAATCACCTTCTGCTGATCAAATCGCCCTCACTTCCCCCTTCGCACGCCGGCTCGCACCGGCGCCGTGAAGTGCGGCGATGATCGCGCCACGGACGACCCCTCATGTCCGAAACCCCGTCCAGACCTGGGCCGAAACCCGATCGAAGATCGCGTGCGACACGCCTCACGGATACCTTATGATCTTGTGCGTGGGCCCTTTCCGGTCTCCGCGGCGCCGCCTCCACGGCGCCGTCGCGATGCCCGGAGAAGACCGCCGTCCCGGCTTCCCGCGTCACGCTTCGTGACGGCTCGGGCTAGCTGAGCGCCTGGGCCGTGTGGATCAGGTGGACGTGTGTGAACGCCTGCGGGAAATTGCCCAGCTGGCGTTCCCGCACGGGGTCGTACTCCTCGGCGAGCAGGCCCACGTCGTTGGTGAGGCCCAGCAGCCGTTCGAACAGCTCCGTGGCCTCGTCCTTGCGTCCGAGGAGGGCGAGCGCCTCGGCCAGCCAGAAGCTGCCCGCGAGGAAGGCGCCCTCGGTGCCGGGGAGCCCGTCGATGTCGTTGTGCTCGGAGGTCGGATAGCGCAGCAGGAGACCGTCCGTCGTCAGCTCGCGCTGGATGGCGTCGACCGTGCCGACGACCCGCGGGTCCTCCGGCGGCAGGAAGCCGGCGATCGGGATGAGGAGCAGCGCCGCGTCGAGCTCGCGCGAGCCGTACGACTGGGTGAACGTGCCGCGCTCGGCGTCGAAGCCCTTGTCGCAGACCTCGGCGTGGATCCGTTCCCGCAAGGCGCGCCAGCGCTCGACGGGCCCGGTGCGGCCGAACTCCTCGACGGCCCGCACCACATGGTCGGCCGCCGCCCACACCATGACCTTGGAATGGACGAAATGCCGCCGCCGGCCGCGGATCTCCCACAGACCCTCGTCGGGCTGGTCCCAGCTGCTCTCGATGAAGTCCATCAGCTTGCAGACGGTGGACCAGGCGTAGCTGTCGGGCTGCGGCATCCCGTGCTTGCGGGCCCGGTAGATGCAGCCGAGCGCCTGGCCGTAGACGTCGAGCTGGAGCTGGCTGACGGCGTCGTTGCCGATCCGCACCGGGCGGGAGCCCTCGTAACCGGAAAGCCAGTCCAGCGTCTGCTCCGGGAGCCGCCTCTCGCCCGCCACTCCGTACATGACCTGGAGGTCCTCAGGGCGGCCCGCCACGGCGCGGAGCAGCCAGTCCAGCCAGGCGCCGGCCTCGCCGACGTATCCGGCCCTGGACAGGGCGTCGAGGGTCATGGCGGCGTCGCGCAGCCAGCAGTACCGGTAGTCCCAGTTGCGTACGCCGCCGATGTGCTCGGGCAGCGACGTGGTGGGCGCCGCCACGATGCCGCCGGTCGGGCTGTAGGTGAGCGCCTTGAGTGTGATGAGGGAACGCACCACGGCGCCGCGCCAGGGGCCCGTGGCCTGGCAGTGGGAGACCCATTCCTCCCAGAACATCCTGGTCTTGCTGAGCTGATCACCGGGATCCATGGGGTCGGGCTTCGGCAGGTGGGAGGGCTGCCACGCGAACACGAACGCCCGGCGTTCCCCCGCGGCGATCGTGAAGGTGCCGGAATGCCGGTGACCGTCGCCCCGCAGGGGGACGGGTGCGTGGATCCAGATCGAGTCGGGCCCGCCGACGGCGTGGAGGTGGCCGTCGATGAGACGGCTCCACGGCACGATCCTGCCGTAGTCGAACCGGATACTGATCTCCACGGACATGTCCACCGTCCCGGACAGGCCCTCCACGATCCGCACCAGGTCGGGGTTGGCGTGCCGGGGAGGCATGAAGTCGATGACCTTGACGGTCCCGGTGGCGGTCTCCCACACGGTCTCGAGGATCAGCGTGTCGTCGACGTACGCGCGCCGCGTGGCCGTCTCGTGCCCGGCGGGGGCCAGCCGCCAGAACCCGTTGGACGCGTCGCCGAGGAGTTTGGCGAAACACGCGGGCGAGTCGAAGCGGGGAAGGCAGAGCCAGTCGATCGATCCGTCGCGACCGACGAGGGCCGCCGACCGCGTGTCCCCGATGAGGGCGTAGTCCTCGATCCGCACCTGAACCCTCTACCCCGCGTCGTCGCGGAGCGCCGTCACCGGCGCAAAGCCTCGGCCAAACGATCGGATGCCCTCGACGGCCGTGTCATACCGGGTGCGATCCGTGGGGCGTCGGCCACGCCCTCCGCCGGCAGCATCGGCGTGACGGACCGCGGGCACCTGCCGACGCCGGACCGTCGAGCCGGGCCCGTGTCGCGGCCGACGCAA
Organism: Nonomuraea terrae; assembly: GCF_044465245.1. Classification (NCBI taxonomy): domain Bacteria; kingdom Bacillati; phylum Actinomycetota; class Actinomycetes; order Streptosporangiales; family Streptosporangiaceae; genus Nonomuraea; species Nonomuraea terrae. The sequence continues at coordinate 1,203,706 of NZ_JBITLL010000003.1, forward strand.
CCGGACACCGCGGCGGGCGCGCCGAAGCGGTCCCGGTTCGCGGCGGCGGCCCTGCGGCGGCCCTCCAATCCTCGCGCGCGATGCCGAAGGATCGACCGCGATGCCGGGCCCGCCGTAGCGCTCCCGGCCCTCCTCGGCCCGCTCGACGTGTCCGCCTGCTTGGACAGGCGAAGATGACAGCGGCGGCGGTCAGGAGGCGCGGCGCAGGGAGGCGGCGATGGCCGCCGCGGCGGCGCCTGGATCGGGGGCGGCGGTGATGGGACGGCCGATGACGAGCAGGTCGGCTCCGTCGGCCAGGGCCTGCTCCGGGGTGGCCACCCGCATCTGGTCCTGCGCGTCGCTCCCCTTGGGACGCACGCCGGGCGTGATGAGCGTGATCCCGTCGCCCACCTCGGCGCGCACCGCCGACACCTCGTTGGGCGAGCACACCAGCGCCGTGGCGCCCGCCTCGACCGACAGGGCGGCCAGGCGGCGTACGGCGTCGTCGGCCGGCCCCGCGATGCCGATACGGCCGAGGTCGGACTCCGACAGGGAGGTCAGGATGGTCACGGCGGCGATCCGGGTGTGCGGCGCGGCCTCCACGGCGGCCCTGATCATGGCGGGCCCACCGGCGGCGTGCACGGTGAGGATGGACGGCCGCAGCCGCGCCACCGCCCGGGAGGCCCCGGCGACGGTGTTGGGGATGTCGTGCAGCTTCAGGTCCAGGAAGACGGCGACGCCGCTGGCCCCCCGCACGGAGGCGATCACGTCGGGGCCGTAGCGCAGGTAGAGCTCCAGCCCCACCTTGACCGTGCTGACGTGCGGTGTGACCAGGGCGGCCCACCGGGCGGCGGTCTCCAGGTCGGGGGCGTCGAGAGCGACGGCGATGGGTGCGGGGGTCAACAGGTGCGCTCCTGGGATTCGGGAGTCAAGGCGTGCTCTCCTCGGTGTCTACCAACAGGTGCCGGGGCGCGCTCCCCGGCGGGCGATGCGCCAGGCCGACGGCGTCGGCCAGGCGCTGGAAGCCGCGGGCCCTCAGCAGGTCCTCCAGCTCGCGTTCGATGCGCAGGCAGGCGTACGGGTCGTGGAACAGCGCCGTGCCGACGCCGACCACGCAGGCGCCCGCGAGGACGAGCTGGAAGGCGTCGCGGCCGGTCATCACGCCGCCGATGCCGATGAGCGGCACCCCGGGGAGGGCGGCGTGGACCTGCCAGACACACCGTACGGCCAGCGGCAGGATGGCCGGCCCCGACAGGCCGCCGGTGACGGCGGCGAGCGAGGGCCGCAGCGCCTCGGTGTCGATGGCCATGCCCAGCGGATTGTTGATCATGGACAGCGCGTCGGCCCCGGCGTCCACGCAGGCCCGCGCGACGGCGACGATGTCGGCCACGTCGGGCGCGAGCTTGGCGACGACCGGCACGTCGTAGCGCATGATCGAGCGTACGGAGGCGATCACCTCGGCGGCGGCGCTGCCCTCGCGCGCGAACACGCGCCCGCGATCCTCCATGTTCGGGCAGGAAAGGTTGACCTCCAGCGCGGTCACCCCGGGCGCGTCGGCGAGCCTGCGGGCCAGCTCGGAGTATTCGGCGACGGTGCCGCCGCCGATCGAGACGATGGTCTTGATGCCGCGCTGGGCCAGCCAGGGCAGCTCGCGCTCCAGGAACGCGTCGATGCCCGGCCCCTGCAGCCCGACGGCGTTGAGCATGCCGGAGGGCGTCTCGGCCATGCGGGGCGTGGGCCGGCCGGCGCGCGGCGCCATGGTGATCGAGCGGGTGGTCAGCGCGCCGAGCCGGTGCAGGTCGAAGAACTGCGCGAGCTCCCGGCCGGAGGAGGCGCAGCCGGCGGCCGTGGTGACCGGGTTCGCCAGCTCCACGTGCGCTAGAAATGTCCTCATATCAACCGACATGTCGCGCACCGCCTCCGGGGGCGCCGAGCGCGTCGAACGGGATCGTCCCCACGTCCTCGAAACGCACCCGCTCCCCGCGGAACACCGGCCCCTCGGCGCACGCCCGGACCATCCTGGTGGCCCCGTCGTCGCCGATGACCGGCAGCACGCAGGTCATGCAGACGCCGATCCCGCAGGCCATCGACTCCTCCACCGCCGCCTGCACCGGGATGTCGAACTCCATCGCCACCGCCGTCACCGCCCGCAGCGTCTCCATCGGCGCGCACGCGTAGACCGCGTCGGCCCGCGTGTCGGCGATCACCGACGGCAGCGCGTCGGTGACCTTGCCGCGCAGGCCGAGCGACCCGTCCTCGGTGGTCAGCGTGGTCGTCGTGGCCATCCGGCGTGCCCGCATCGCCCCGAACACCCGCTCCGCCCCGGCGCCGCCGAGCACGAAGTCGACCCGGCAGCCCCGCGCCAGCAGCGCGTCGGCCAGCGGGAAGAGCACGGCGGAGCCGTACTCGGAGCCGACCAGCACGCAGTGGGCGGGGTCGCGGGGCAGCGGGAACGGCCGCCCGAGCGGCCCGACCAGGTCGAGCGTGTCACGGGCGCGCCGCTCGGCCAGCCAGGCCGTGCCGGGCCCGCGCATGGTGAAGACGAGCTCGACCGTGCCGCCGTAGTCGGACTTCACGTCGTGGATGGACAGCGCGCGGCGCGTCACCATCGACGTGTGGGGCCCGCCGACCGCCACCGAGACGAAGTGACCGGGGCGGTAACGCTCGGCGATGCCGGGCGCCACCACCGTCAGCGCATGGTAGGCGTCGACCCGGCGCGTCGTCAGCACCGTGCCCGTCACCTGCACCGGTGTACCGGCCAGTCGTCTTCACCTCCCGTGCCCGGGTCAGCCCCGGAGTGCCCGTGCGTGCTCCTGCAGCGACCGTACGCCGACGTCGCCGCGTACGATCGCCTGGATGCCCGCCGCCGCCGCGGCGAGTCCCGCGACCGTGGTGATGCACGGGATGCCGCGCAGTACGGCGGCCGTGCGGATGTCGTAGCCGTCGAGCCGCGTCCCCGACTCGCCGAAGGGCGTGTTGACGATCAGGTCGACCTCGCCGTCGAGGATGCACTGCACGCTCGTTGGCTCACCTCCGGGCCCCGGTCCCTCGCTGTGCTTTCGCACGATCTTGGCATGGACGCCGTTGCGGCGCAGCACCTCCGCGGTGCCCTCGGTGGCCAGGATCTCGAAGCCCAGGTCGGCCAGCGCCCTCACAGGGAAGATCATCGCACGCTTGTCCCTGTTGGCGACGGATACGAACGCGCGTCCCTTCGTCGGGAGCTCGCCGTAGGCGCCCGCCTGCGACTTGGCGTACGCGATGCCGAAGAACTCGTCGATGCCCATGACCTCGCCCGTGGAGCGCATCTCGGGCCCGAGCACGATATCGACGCCGCGGAAGCGGTTGAAGGGCAGCACGGCCTCCTTGACGGCGATGGACGCCTCCATCGGCAGCGTGCCGCCGTCGCCGGTGGCGGGCAGCATGCCCTCCTCGCGCAGCGAGGCGATCGACGCCCCGAGCATCACCCGGGCCGCCGCCTTGGCCAGCGGCGTCGCCGTGGCCTTCGACACGAACGGCACCGTACGGCTGGCGCGCGGGTTGGCCTCCAGCACGTACAGGACGCCGGCGGACATGGCGTACTGGACGTTGAGCAGGCCGCGCACGCCCACCCCCGCGGCGATCGCCTCGGTGGCGGCGCGGATGCGCTTGATGTCGTGGCTGCCGAGCGTGATCGGCGGCAGGGCGCAGGCCGAGTCGCCGGAGTGGATGCCGGCCTCCTCGATGTGCTCCATGACGCCGCCGAGGTAGAGCTCCTCGCCGTCGTAGAGGGCGTCGACGTCGATCTCGATGGCCTCGTCGAGGAACTTGTCGATCAGCACCGGGTGGCCGCCCTCCTGGGCGGACATGTACCGGGTGAGGGTGTCCTCGTCGTAGACGATGGCCATGCCGGCGCCGCCGAGCACGTAGGAGGGGCGCACCAGCACGGGGTAGGCGATCTCGTCGGCGATCTCCACGGCCTCGGCCACGGTCAGCGCGGTGCCGTGCTTGGGCGCGGGCAGCCCCGCCTCGGCGAGCACCCGCCCGAACGCGCCGCGCTCCTCGGCGAGGTGGATCGACTCGGGCGAGGTGCCGACCACGGGCACCCCGGCGTCCTTCAGCGCCTGCGCCAGGCCCAGCGGCGTCTGCCCGCCGAGCTGCACGATCACGCCCGCGACCGTGCCGGTCTGCTGCTCGGCGTGGACGACCTCCAGGACGTCCTCCAGCGTGAGCGGCTCGAAGTAGAGCCGGTCGGAGGTGTCGTAGTCGGTCGAGACGGTCTCGGGGTTGCAGTTGACCATGACGGTCTCGAACCCGGCCCGCGACAGCTCGAACGAGGCGTGCACGCACGCGTAGTCGAACTCGATGCCCTGCCCGATGCGGTTGGGCCCGGAGCCGAGGATGATGACCTTCTCCCGCTCGCCCGCGGGGACCTCGGTCTCCTCGTCGTAGGTGGAGTAGAGGTACGGCGTCTTGGCGGCGAACTCGGCGGCGCAGGTGTCGACGGTGTTGTAGACCGGCCGCAGCCCGAGGGCGTGGCGCAGGTCGCGCACCCTGGCCTCGTCGATGCCGCGGATCTCGCCGATCTGCGCGTCGCTGAACCCGAGGTGCTTGGCCTGCTCGAGCACCTCGGCGGTCAGCTCGGGCGCTTCGGCGACGGCCTCGGCCGTCTCGTGGATGCCGAAGAGCTGGTCGATGAACCACGGGTCGACGCTGGTGGCGGTGTACAGCTCCTCGGGGGTGGCGCCCGCCCTGATGGCCTGCTGCATCGTGCGCAGCCGCCCGTCGTGCGGGACGCGGCAGCGCTCCAGCAGCTCGTCCTTCGGCACGAGCGGGCCCGCCCAGCTGAAGGAGGAGTTCTTCTTCTCCAGCGAGCGCAGCGCCTTCTGCAGCGCCTCGGGGAAGGAGCGGCCGATGGCCATGGCCTCGCCGACCGACTTCATGTGGGTGGTGAGCGTCTGGTCGGCGCCGCGGAACTTCTCGAACGCGAAGCGCGGCACCTTCACCACGATGTAGTCGAGCGTCGGCTCGAAGGAGGCCGGCGTCTCCTTGGTGATGTCGTTGGGGATCTCGTCGAGCGTGTAGCCGATGGCCAGCTTGGCGGCGATCTTCGCGATGGGGAAGCCGGTGGCCTTGGAGGCCAGCGCCGACGAGCGCGACACGCGCGGGTTCATCTCGATGACGATCATGCGGCCGGTGCGCGGGTCGACCGCGAACTGGATGTTGCAGCCGCCGGTGTCGACGCCGACCTCGCGGATGACCGCGATGGCGACGTCGCGCATGTTCTGGTATTCGCGGTCGGTCAGGGTCAGCGCGGGCGCGACGGTGACGCTGTCGCCGGTGTGGACGCCCATCGGGTCGATGTTCTCGATGGAGCAGACGATGACGACGTTGTCGGCCTTGTCGCGCATGACCTCGAGCTCGTACTCCTTCCAGCCGAGGATCGACTCCTCCAGGAGCACCTCGGTGGTCGGGGACGCGTCGAGCCCGGCGCCGGCGATGCGCCGCAGCTCGTCGGCGGTGTGGGCGAACCCGGAGCCGACCCCGCCCATGGTGAACGACGGCCGCACCACCAGCGGGTAGCCCAGCTCCTCGGCGGCGGCCAGGCATTCGTCCATGGTGTGGCATATGACCGACTTGGCCGACTCGGCGTTGAGACCGTGCTCGCGGGCGACCTTGGCGACGATCTCCTTGAACCGCTCGCGGTTCTCCCCCGCCTGGATGGCGTCGAAGTCGGCGCCGATCAGCTCCACCTCGTACTTGGCCAGGACGCCCGACTCGTGCAGGGCGACCGCGGTGTTGAGCGCGGTCTGGCCGCCCAGCGTCGGCAGGAGCGCGTCGGGGCGCTCCTTGGCGATGATCTTCTCGACGTACTCGGGGGTGATCGGCTCGACGTACGTGGCGTCGGCGAACTCCGGGTCGGTCATGATCGTCGCCGGGTTGCTGTTGACGAGGATGACGCGGAACCCCTCGGCGCGCAGCACGCGGCACGCCTGGGTGCCGGAGTAGTCGAACTCGCAGGCCTGTCCGATCACGATCGGCCCCGAGCCGATGACCAGGACGGACCTGATGTCCTCACGCTTGGGCACGGCTCATGACCTCACAGAACTCGTCGAACAGGTAGGCGGCGTCGTGCGGCCCGGCGGCGGCCTCCGGGTGGTACTGGACGCTGAAGGCGGGCCGCTCCAGCAGGCGCAGGCCCTCGACACAGCGGTCGTTGAGGTTGACGTGGCTGACCTCGGCCGGCCCGAAGGGCGTCTCGAACGGCCCGTCGAGCGGCGCTTCCACGGCGAACCCGTGGTTGTGGGCGGAGATCTCGACCTTGCCGGTGCGGACGTCCTGGACCGGCTGGTTGACGCCGCGGTGGCCGTAACGCAGCTTGTACGTCGACAGCCCCAGCGCCCGGCCGAACAGCTGGTTGCCGAAGCAGATGCCGAAGAACGGCACCCCGGCCCCGAGCACCTCCCGCAGCGCCGAGACGTCGGCCGTGGCCGGGTCGCCCGGCCCGTTGGAGAAGAAGACGCCGTCGGGCCCGACCGCCATGATGTCGTCGTACGTCGCGGTCGCCGGCAGCACGTGCACCTCGCAGCCGCGCTCGGCCATGCGCTGCGGCGTCATCCCCTTGATGCCGAGATCGACCGCCGCCACGGCGTAGCGCCTGCCGCCGATGGCCGGCACGACATAGGGCTCGGTCGTGGCCACCTCGGCGGCCAGATCGGCTCCTTCCATGCCCGGTGCGCGGCGTACGCGCTCGACCAGCTCCTCGACCGGCTCGGACGGCGCGGTGAAGATGCCGGCGCGCATGGCGCCGCGCTCGCGCAGGTGGCGGGTCAGCGCGCGGGTGCCGGGGATGGCGATCCCGACGACGCCCTGCTCCTTGAGGTAGTCGTCCAGCGAGCGGGTGGCCCGCCAGTTGGAGACGATCCGGGACGGCTCGCGCACGACGTAACCGGCCACCCAGACGCGCCGGGACTCGGGGTCTTCGTCGTTGACGCCGGTGTTGCCGATGTGGGGCGCCGTCATGGCGACGATCTGACGGTGGTAGGACGGGTCCGTGAGGGTCTCCTGGTAGCCGGTCATGCCGGTGTTGAAGACCATCTCGCCGAACGTCTCGCCCTCGGCGCCGTACGGGGTCCCGTGGAAGACGCGGCCGTCTTCCAGGACCAGCAGCGCTGTGTTCAAACCAGCTTCCCTTCGAGAACGGTCGGCCTGCCGCGCAGGAACGTGGCCACCACCCGGCCGGGCAGCGTCATGCCCTCGTAGGGGGTGTTCCTGCTCTTCGACGCGAAGGCGGACGGATCCACCTTGGTGCGTACGGACGGGTCGTAGAGCGTGATGTTGGCCGGGGAGCCCGCCTGGAGCGGCTGCCCGTGCCCGGCCAGGCGGCCGATGCGGGCCGGCACGACGGACATGCGCTCGGCCACGCCGGCCCAGTCGAGCAGGCCGGTCTCGACCATGGCCTCCTGGACGACGCTGAGCGCGGTCTCCAGGCCGACCATGCCCATGGCCGCGGCCGACCACTCGGTCTCCTTGTCCTCGACCGGGTGGGGGGCGTGGTCGGTGGCCACGACGTCGATCGTGCCGTCGGCCAGCGCGGCGCGCAGCGCCTCGACGTCGGCGCGGGTGCGCAGCGGCGGGTTGACCTTGTAGATCGGGTTGTACGCGCCCACCGGCGACTCCTCGACCAGGTCGTCGGTGAGCAGCAGGTGGTGGGGGGTGACCTCGGCGGTGACGTTCCAGCCCTTGGACTTGGCCCAGCGCAGGATCTCGACGGAGCCCGCCGTGGAGACGTGGCAGACGTGCAGCCGGGAGCCGACGTGGGCGGCCAGCAGGCAGTCGCGGGCGATGACCGCCTCCTCGGCCACGGCCGGCCAGCCGGTGAGGCCGAGCCTGCCGGAGACGACGCCTTCGTTCATCTGGGCGCCGGAGGTGAGCCTCGGCTCCTGGGCGTGCTGGGCGACGACGCCGTCGAACGCCTTGACGTACTCCAGGGCGCGGCGCATCAGCACCGCGTCGTCGACGCACTTGCCGTCGTCGGAGAAGACGCGCACGCGGGCCGCGGAGTCGGCCATGGCGCCGAGCTCGGCGAGCTGCCTGCCCTCCAGTCCGACGGTGACGGCGCCGACCGGGTGGACGTCGCAGTGGCCGAACTCGCGGCCGAGCCGCCACACCTGCTCGACCACGCCGGCGGTGTCGGCGACGGGCGAGGTGTTGGCCATGGCGTGCACGGCGGTGTAGCCGCCCCGGGCGGCGGACTGGGTGCCGGTCTGCACGGTCTCGGCGTCCTCGCGGCCCGGCTCGCGCAGGTGGGTGTGCAGGTCGACGAGCCCGGGCAGCGCGATCGCTCCCGCGCCGTCGACGCTCTCCGGCCCGTCGAGCCCCTGCCGGATCTCGGCGATCATCCCGTCCGCGAGCCGGACGTCCACCGGCTCGCCGCCCAGGATCCTGACATTTCGAATGATCATGCGATCTCTCCCCCGAGCAGCAGGTACAGGACGGCCATGCGGATGGTCACCCCGTTGGCGACCTGCTCGACGATCGTGGAGCGCGCCGAGTCGGCCACCTCGGCGGCGATCTCCATGCCCCGGTTCATCGGCCCCGGGTGCATGACGATCGCGTCGTCGGGCATCTTCGCGAACCGGTCGCGGTCGAGACCGTAGCGGCGCGAGTATTCGCGCTCGCTCGGGAAGTACGCGGCGTTCATCCGCTCCTTCTGCACCCGCAGCATCATCACCACGTCGGACTTGGGCAACACCGCGTCGAGGTCGTACGACACCTCGCACGGCCAGCTGCCGACCGAGACGGGCAGCAGCGTGGGCGGGGCCACCAGCGTGACCTCGGCGCCGAGCGTGTGCAGCAGCAGCACGTTGGAGCGGGCGACCCGGCTGTGCAGCACGTCGCCGACGATCGTGACCTTGCGCCCCTCCAGGCCGCCCAGCCGGCGGCGCATGGAGAAGGCGTCGAGCAGCGCCTGCGTGGGGTGCTCGTGGGTGCCGTCGCCGGCGTTGACCACGCTGCCGTGCACCCACGTGGCCAGGCGGTAGGGCGCGCCGGAGGCCGAGTGGCGGATGACGACCGCGTCGGCGCCCATGGCCTCCAGGGTGAGCGCGGTGTCCTTGAGCGACTCGCCCTTGGACACGCTCGACCCCTTGGCCGAGAAGTTGATCACGTCGGCGGACAGCCGCTTGGCCGCCGCCTCGAACGAGATGCGCGTACGGGTGGAGTCTTCGAAGAACAGGTTGACCACCGTGCGCCCGCGCAGCGTGGGCAGCTTCTTGATGGAGCGTTCCGAGACTCGCGCCAGCTCCTCGGCGGTGTCGAGAATGAGCAGCGCGTCGTCCTTGGCCAGGTCGCCCGCGGAGATCAGGTGCCGGTTCACCTCGCGCCCTCCTTCATGAGCAGGACGGCGTCGCGGCCGTCGGTCTCCTCCAGGTAGACCTTGACCTTCTCGCTCTTGGCCGTCGGGAGGTTCTTGCCGACGTAGTCGGCGCGGATGGGCAGCTCGCGGTGGCCGCGGTCGACCAGCGTGGCGAGCTGGACGGCGGCGGGACGCCCGAGGTCGTTGAGCGCGTCCAGCGCGGCGCGGACGGTGCGGCCGGAGTAGAGGACGTCGTCGACGAGCACCACGACCCTGCCGTCGATGCCGTCGGGCGGCAGCTCGGTGCGGCCGAGCGGCCGGGCCGGCCCACGCCGCAGGTCGTCGCGGTACATCGTGATGTCGATGGAGCCGACAGGGGCCTTGACGCCTTCGAAGCGCTCGATGCGGTCACCGAGCCGGCGGGCCAGCGTGGCGCCGCGGGTCGGGATGCCGAGGAGGACGACGTCGCCCGCGCCCTTGGTGCGCTCGAGGATCTCGTGCGCGATGCGGGTCAACGCCCGGTGAATGTCCGGGGCCTCGAGAACGGCCCGGGAATCGGACATGACGAAAACTCACCACCTTTCCCGCCTCACGGGACGGGTCTTAAAGGATTGGTCGCGACACACATTACCAGGGGCTACCAGCCACAACGCGGGCCCCCTCCGTGGCGCCGATTCCAGCCCAAGGCCGCGAACCGGTAATTTTCCCTCCCCCCTGTGCGCCCGCACGGTGTCAGCCCGCCGCAGGCGGGGCAGATCACAGGACGTCCTGGGCGGCGGTTCCCCGGGGCGCGTACGAGGGGCGGGCCCTGCGGGCGTGAGGCCGCGCCCCCGGGGGGGATACAGCAGAGATGGCATTTCATGTCGATTCCGAGGTGGGGCGGCTGCGGCAGGTCCTGCTGCACACCCCCGACCTGGCGCTCAAGCGGCTGACCCCGACCACCAAGGACGCCTTCCTGTTCGACGACGTGCTGTGGGTGCAGCGCGCGATCGAGGAGCACGCGGAGTTCGCGAAGGTGCTCACCGACCACGGCGTGCGCGTGCACCTGCTGGCCGACCTGCTCAGGGAGACCGTCGAGATCCCCGAGGCGCGCAAGCACATCCTCGACTCGGTCGTGGACGAGCGCTGGCTCGGCCCGGTGGCCATCGACGACATCCGCAACACCCTCGACGGGATGGACGCGGCGACACTGCAGCTCTACCTGACCGGCGGCATCACCAAGCGGGAGATCGTCGAGATGGGCTGCGAGCCCAAGGCGGTCACCTTCCACGCGCTGGCCGACGACGACTTCATCCTGCCTCCGCTGCCCAACCACCTGTTCACCCGCGACACGTCCTGCTGGGTCTACGACGGCGTGTCGATCAACGCGATGCGCAAGAAGGCCCGCATGCGGGAGACGGTCAACATGGAGGCCGTCTACATGTACCACCCGTTGTTCGCCGGCGGCTTCAACCGGCCCGGCGAGGGCGGCTACCACTGCTGGCTGCCCGGCCGGTCGATGGCGCCCGCCACGCTGGAGGGCGGCGACGTGCTGGTCCTCGGCCGGGGCGCGGTGCTCGTCGGGATGAGCGAGCGCACCCAGCCGCAGGCGGTCGAGATGCTCGCCCAGCGGTTGTTCCGGGCCGGCTCGGCGCAACGCATCGTGGCGCTCGACATGCCGAAGGCGCGGGCGTTCATGCACCTCGACACCGTGATGACGATGCTCGACGTGGGCGTGTTCACCAAGTACGCGGGTCTCGGCATGCTGCCGTCGTACACGATCGAGCCCGGCGACACCCCCAAGGAGCTCAAGGTCACCGACCACCCGCCGCAGGACATGCACAAGGCCATCGCGCACGCCCTGGACCTGCCGGACATCACCGTCCTGACCCCCACCCAGGACGTCTACGCCGCCGAACGCGAGCAGTGGGACGACGGCTGCAACGGGCTGGCGCTGGCGCCCGGTCTGGTCATCGCCTACGAGCGCAACACCACGACCAACAACTACCTGCGCGACAACGGCATCGAAGTGATCACGATCAGGGGCAGCGAGCTCGGCCGGGGGCGCGGGGGGCCGCGGTGCATGAGCTGCCCGCTCGAACGTGACGGCGTCTAGGGGGACCTGATCCGCATGGCTGTCGACCTGCGTAACCGCTGCTTTCTCAAGGAGCTCGACTTCACGCCCGCCGAGCTCGGCCACCTGCTGCGGCTGTCGGCCGAGCTGAAGGCCGGCCGACGGGCCGGCGACGAGCGGCAGCGGCTGCGGGGCCGGCACATCGCGCTGGTCTTCGAGAAGGCCTCCACCGGCACCCGCTGCGCCTTCGAGGTGGCCGCCCGCGAGGAGGGCGCGTACGTGACGTCCCTCGACGCGGCCGGGTCGGAGCTCGGGCACAAGGAGTCGGTCGGCGACACCGCGCGGGTGCTGGGCCGGATGTTCGACGGCATCGAGTACCGCGGCGGCGCGCAGGCGCGCGTCGAGGAGCTGGCGGCGCTGGCCGGCGTACCGGTCTGGAACGGCCTGACCGACGAGTGGCACCCCACGCAGACGCTGGCCGACATGCTCACCATGCGCGAGCACGCCGGCCGGCCGCTGCGCGAGCTGTCGCTCGCCTACCTGGGCGACACGCGCAACAACGTGGGCCAGTCGCTGCTGGTCGCGGGGGCGATGTTCGGCATGGACGTGCGGATGGTCGGCCCGAGGGCGCTGTGGCCCGACCCCGACCTGGTGGTCAAACCCGCCCAGGAGATCGCCGCGGAGACCGGGGCCCGCATCACCCTGACCGACGACGTCACCGGCGGCGTCAAGGGGGCCGACTTCCTCTACACCGACGTGTGGGTGTCGATGGGCGAGCCGGCCGAGGTGTGGGACGAGCGCATCAAGCTGCTGCTGCCGTACCAGGTCAACGAGCTCGTGGTGGAGTCCACCGGCAACCCGGGCGTGCGGTTCATGCACTGCCTGCCCGCCCTGCACAACCCGCGGACGCGGGTCGGGCGTGAGGTCTACGACCGGACGGGGCTCGACGCGCTGGAGGTGACCGAGGGCGTCTTCGAGTCCCGGCGCTCGATCGTCTTCGACCAGGCCGAGAACCGGCTCCACACGATCAAGGCGATCATGGTCGCCACGCTGGGAGACTGAATGCGGGTCATCGTGGCACTGGGCGGCAACGCGGTCCTGCGGCGCGGCGAGCGGCCCGACGCCGACGTGCAGGCCGCCAACGTCCGCACGGCCGTCAAGTCGCTGGCCAGGCTCGCCGTCGAGCACGAGCTGGTCATCACCCACGGCAACGGCCCCCAGGTGGGCATGCTGGCCCTGGAGAGCGCCGCCGACCCGGCGCTGAGCAGGCCGTACCCGTTCGACGTGCTGGGTGCGCAGACGCAGGGCATGATCGGCTACTGGATGCAGCAGGCGCTGCAGAACGCGCTGCCCGGCCGGCAGGTCCTCGCCATGGTCACGCAGACGCTCGTGACGGCGGTCGATCCCGCCTTCGCGAACCCCACCAAGTTCGTCGGTCCGGTCTACGAGCAGGAGGAGGCCGAGAAGCTGGCCGCCGAACGTGGCTGGACCGTCCGGCCCGACGGCGGCCACTGGCGGCGCGTGATGCCCTCCCCCACCCCCCAGCGCATCGTGGAGACCCGGCTGATCCGCCGGATGCTCGGCCAGGGCGTGACCGTGGTGTGCGCGGGCGGCGGCGGCATCCCGGTCGTCCGCGACGAGGCCGGGCGGCTGTCCGGCGTGGAGGCCGTCGTGGACAAGGACCTCACCGCGGCGATGCTGGCCGAGTCCCTGGAGTGCGACGCGTTCCTGAGCCTGACCGACGTGCCGCGGGTGATGCGCGGTTTCGGCACGCCGCAGCAGACGGAGATCGGCCACACCACGCCCCACGAGCTGCGCGCGCTCGACTTCCCCGACGGCTCGATGGGGCCGAAGGTGGAGGCGGCCTGCCGGTTCGTGGAGACCACCGGCGACATGGCCGCCATCGGGAAGCTGGACGAGGCCGAGGGCATCCTCGCCGGCACCGCCGGGACGATCATCACGCCCAACGGCAGGTGGCCCCTGACGAGCACGCTGTAGGGGGTGCGGATTGACGCTGGCCGAGCGGCTGCTGCGGACCAAGCCGACCGAGCGCATCGTGGCCGAGGGCGGTCACGGCGAGGGCGGCGATCTGCGCCGCACGATGTCCCTGTGGCAGCTGACGCTGTTCAGCGTCGGCGCCACGCTGGGCACGGGCATCTTCGTCATCCTCGGGCAGGCGGTGCCCAAGGCCGGTCCCGCGGTGGTGCTGGCCTTCGTGCTGGCGGCGTTCACCGCGCTGCTGTCGGCACTGTCGTACGCCGAGCTGGCCGGGACGATCCCGGTGTCCGGCTCGTCCTACTCCTACGCGTACGCGACGCTGGGCGAGCTGGTCGCCTGGGTCTGCGGCTGGTGCCTGATGCTGGAGTACGCCGTCTCGGTGGCGGCCGTGGCCGTGGGCTGGGGCGAGTACCTCAACGCGTTCCTGAGCTCGCTGGCCGGCGTCGCGCTGCCCGACGCGATCACCCGCTCCCCCGGCCAGGACGGCGGCGTGGTCAACGTCACCGCGATCGCCATCGTGCTGCTGGCCACCTGGTTGCTGCTGCGCGGGGCCTCCGAGAGCGCCACGGCGAACGCGTTCTTCGTGCTGATCAAGGTGGCGGTGCTGCTGTTCTTCTGCGTGGTGGCGTTCACGGCGTTCCGGTCGGGCAACCTCGCGCCGTTCGCGCCCATGGGGGTGGCCGGCATCACGGCGGCGGCCTCGCAGGTCTTCTTCTCCTACATCGGCTTCGACGCCGCCTCGACGGCCGGCGAGGAGGCCAAGAACCCCAAGCGCGACCTGCCGCTGGCGATCATCCTGTCGCTGGCCATCGTGACCGCCGTGTACGTCCTGGTGGCGCTGGCCGCCGTCGGGGCGATGCCGTGGACGGACTTCGACCCGGAGGGCACCGAGGCGAGCCTGTCGCACATCGCCGACCTGGCCATGGGTGCCACCTGGCCGGGGCTGATCGTGTCGTTCGGCGCGGTCGTCGCGATCGCCAGCGTCGTGCTCACCGTCATCTACGGCCAGACGCGCATCCTGTTCGCGATGTCCCGCGACGGGCTCATCCCCCGGGTCTTCCAGCGGGTCAGCCCCCGCCGCCAGGTGCCGGTCGCCAACACGCTCATCGTGGCGGCGTTCATCTCCGTGCTGGCCGGGCTGGTGCCGCTCGGGCAGCTCGCCGAGGCGACCAGCATCGGCACCCTGTTCGCCTTCGCCATCGTCAACGTCGGCGTGCTCGTGCTTCGTTACCGCAGCCCCGAGCTGCCGCGCAGCTTTCGCACGCCGTTCTTCCCTGCCACGCCGGTGCTCGGCGCGGTCATGTGCGTCGTGGTGATGGCGGGGCTGGCCGGGGTGACCTGGCTGGCGTTCGCGCTGTGGATGCTCGTCGGCCTGGCCTGCTACTTCCTGTACGGCTATGGCCATTCGCGGCTGAATGCCGAGGTGCGCTGAATGAAGCTCGACAACGTGCTGGCCGGATACGTCGCCGGGCCGCGGGGCCGCGACGGCCTGTGCCTGGCCCTGCTGCTCAGGGAACGCGTGCACGCCCGCCTGACGGTGGCGACCGTGCAGCCGCCCGCCTGGTCGGCTCCCGGGCCGTCCAAGGCCGAGGAGAGCGCCTGGCGGGCGTACCTGCGCGAGCAGGCCGCCGCGATGCTGGACCAGGCCCGCGAGCTGGCCGGCGACGACGCCGAGTACGTCACCCACCCCTACCGTGGCAGCGGCAGGGGGCTCCTGGAGCTGGCGCGAAGGAGCGGCGCCGACGTGGTGGTGATCGGCTCGGCCCCGGGCGGCGGCAAGGGGCGCATCGCGCTGGGCAGCACCGCCGACCAGCTGCTGCATGCCTCCTCCGTTCCGGTCCTGCTGGCGCCGCGCGGCTTCGGCGACGACCCGCCGCCCGCGTTCGAGCGCCTCACCCTCGCCTACCGCCGGGGCCCCGGCTGCGACGCGGCGATCAAGGACGCGGCCCACACGGCCGCGGTGCTCGACGTACCGCTGCGGCTGGTCACGCTGGTGGTCAGCCCCGGCCGGCGCAGGAAGATCGAGAAGGACATGCTCGGCCGCCTGCGGGACCAGGCCGCGGCGGACCTGCGCGCCGCGGCGCGCGGACGCTCCTCGGTGGACGTGGAGGTGCTCGAAGGGCGCAATGTGGCCCAGGCGCTCGGCACGACCACCTGGCTGCGCGGCGAGATGATCATATGCGCTTCCAGCGACACGGGGCCACTCAGGCGGGTATTCCTCGGAGACACCTCGATCAAGATCGTCAAGGCGGCCACCTGTCCGGTCATGATCTTGACACGACAGCCCTGACATGGACGAATTCCCGCGTCAAGCCCCGCCGGAGCGCTGTTAGTTCTGGGACATGAGGGGCGTTTGCGGCGTTCCCTACCGGACCGGATTCGGCATCTTTTTTCCAATCAGCTTGACCTTGAGCGCCCGCGCCTTTACCGTCACTGTCCGTAACCACTCCCCGCGGCGTTCTGGGGTAAACCCAGGGCCATGGCTACCGATGGTGCCGAACCCGGCACCAGACCCCCCGGTGGCGCGGGCATTCGCCGCAAGGGAGCACAATCTACTGAGAGCGATACATACGAGAGCCGGGGGGCCACACGATGCCGTCTGAGTACGCAAAGTCGCTGGGTGCAAGACTCCGCGCCATCCGCACCCAGCAGGGCCTGTCCCTGCATGGAGTCGAAGAGAAGTCGCGTGGCAGGTGGAAGGCCGTGGTCGTGGGCTCCTACGAGCGCGGCGACCGTGCCGTGACCGTGCAGAAGCTTGCGGAACTTGCCGACTTCTACGGGGTGCCCGTTTCCGAGCTGCTGCCGGGCGGAGCCGCCCCCAGCCCGCTCGGGCCGACGCCCAAGCTTGTGATCGACCTGGAGCGCCTGGCGACGCTGCCGAAGGAGAAGGCCGGCGCCCTTGCCCGCTACGCCGCCACCATCCAGAGCCAGCGTGGTGACTACAACGGCAAGGTGCTGTCGATCCGCCAGGAGGACCTGCGCTCCCTGGCGGTGATCTATGACAAGTCACCTGGCGAGCTGACGGAGGAGCTGATCAGCTGGGGCGTCCTCGACGCCGAGGCCCGGCGCGCGGTCGACTCCTTCTGACGCGGCTGTCCTGAGCCGGTCTGTCTCCCCGGTCACCCGGCCGCCCAGGAGCTCACCGTACGCCACCACAAGGCCCCTCGCCCGAGCCCCTGTCCCCGGCCGGCCCTGGTTGCTCTGAGCCCCGCTCGGAGCAACCCCGAAACGGCCAAGGTCAGGGAACGCCGACCAGGGAAACGCCGAGACCGCTTGCCCAGGGGACCCTTGAGCCCGCTGCTCTTGGGAGCGCTTCCCTCGTCCATGACCGAGATTCGGTGACGCCGGTTTTCGCCATGCCCAGGTCGATGCCCAGGTCGCTATGCCCAGGGCACTTCTGCTTTCGGGGCACCCGCCCGAGCCGTGGGGGCGCCCCCCCCCCGCCCCCCCCCCCCCCCGCCCCCCCCACCCCCCCCCCGCCCCCCCCCGGGGCCCCCCCGCCCCCCCCCCCCCCCCCCCCCCCGGCCCGCCGCGGCCCCCCC